>NZ_JBFAJS010000007.1:0-484331 GCF_040655355.1 Mycobacterium sp. NPDC050441
TCACACTGCCCTCAACATCACCCGCGACGATCTCCCGGAACGACGCATGCACCGTCGTCTCGGTAATCCCATACATATTGATCAACCGCGCCGACCCCTGATGACCCTCCAACCACCCCCGAAGCCGCTGCGGCTCAAGAGCTTCCCCACCAAAAACCACCGTCTCCAACTTCAACTGACGGCCCAACTCAGGAAGCAACGCATCAGCCGACTGCAACGCAAAAAACGCCGACGGCGTCTGACTCAACACCGTCACCTGCTCAGCGACCAACAAGGCGAGCAACTCTTCGGGCGCTCGTGTCACCACCTCAGGCACCACCACCAACCGCCCGCCAAACAGCAACGCCCCCCATATCTCCCACACCGAATAGTCGAACGCCAACGAATGACACTGCGTCCAAACCTGACCCGCCAGCCCCAACTCCGCATCCAACGTCCCCAACAGCCGAGCCACGTTGCGATGAGTGATCGCCACACCCTTCGGCACACCAGTCGTGCCCGACGTGTAAATCAAATAGGCAACATCGTCGGCGACAGTCGCGGGCAACGGGCCGGTGTGCGCAACGATACCCGGATCGTCGATATCGACAATCGTCACAACGCAATCCGTCAGCCGTCCGGCCAAACCACTCGTGGTCACCGCCACAACCGGCGCCGCATCATCGAGCATGAACCGGATCCGCGCATCAGGATGCATCGCATCGATCGGCAGATATGCCGCCCCCGACTTGAGCACCGCCAGAATCGCGACAACGGCCTCTGCCGACCGGGGCAACAATACCGCCACACACTGCCCCGGCCTCGCACCGAGGTCAACGAGCGTGTGCGCCAACCGATTTGATTCGTCGTCCAACTCGCGATATGACATCGAGCGACCGCCGAAGGTCACCGCCACCGCCTCCGGCGCACGAGCCACCTGCGCAGCGAACAACCCCGGAATCGACGCCGACACAACGATCGGCTCAGTCAACACCGCGCGATTACCCCACTCGAACAACTGGGAGTGTTCGTCCTCGTCCAAGAAATCCATCGATGACAAACGCCGGGTCAGATCAGCAGTCACGACGACGCCTCCGCCTCGGCGGTCATAGCCATCAGCACCCGCCGCAACCGATCGATCAGTCGCTCGACGGTCGCCTCGTCATAGACATCGGTACGAAACTCCACTGTCCCTCCGATCCCGGCCGGCTCACCGGTCTGACTCCACCGCTCCCCCAACGCGAATGTCAGGTCCGTACGCGCGGTGTGGGTCTGCGCGGGCAGCGGTGTCACCCGTGCATTCCCCAGCGTCAGGCCACCTGCGGTATCGGCACTGTGCTGCCAGGCCAGGTTCTGCCAGGACAACATGACCTGTACCAGCGGATGATGGGTCAGGCTGCGGGTCGGGTTGAGCCGATCCACCACAACTTCGAACGGCACATCCTGGTGCTCGATGGCTTCCAGGCCGCGCTGCCGCACCTGGTCCAGCAGCTCGCCGATGGTCGGATCTCCGGCGAAGTCGACGCGTAGCACCAAGGTATTGACGAAGAACCCGACGAGGTTGTCCAACGCCGGATCTGTGCGGCCGGCGATCGAGATACCCACCGCCACATCGGAGCTCGCGCCCAGCTTCGACAGCAGCAGCGCCAGCCCGGCCTGTACCACCATGAAACTGGTCGCATTCTGCTGACGAGCAAGCCGGGCGATCCGCTGCTGCAGCTCGGCGGGCCACTCGACCACCAGGGCGGCCCCGCGATAGTCCGCCACCGGCGGATACGGCCGGTCCGTCGGCAACTCCAGCCGCTCCGGCAGCCCGGCCAACGCTTCCTCCCAGTACGCCAACTGCCCGGAGATGCGACTGTCGGTGTCGGAGAGATCACCCAGGTACGAACGTTGCCACAGCGTGTAGTCCGCGTACTGGGCCGGCAGGGGTGACCAGTCGGGGAGCTGGCCCGCGCATCGACTGGCGTAGGCCGCGCCGAGATCCGCCACCAACGGGGTCACCGACCAGCCATCAGCAGCGATGTGGTGCACCACCGCCACCAGCACATGTTCATCCTCGGCGACACGGAACAGCGTGGCCTTCAGGGGCAATTCGGCCGACAAGTCGAACGGGTGACGCGCGACTGCACCGGCGGCCTCGACCAACCGGTCTGCGGGCCAGTCGGCCGCATCGACCACCTGCCAGCACACGTTGGCGCTTTCGGCCGGCACCACCAGTTGCTGGGGCGCATCGCCGGCCAAGGTGAACAGTGTGCGCAGGCTTTCGTGGCGACCCACCACATCTGCCAGCGCCTGGCCGAGCGCAACGGGATCGAGATCCCCGCTCAGTTGCAAGCCCACGGCCAGGTTGTAAACCGGTGATGGGCCGTTCAATTGGTCGAAGAACCACAACCGCTGCTGGGCGTATGACAAGGGGATGGTCTGCGGGCGTGGCATCACCTGCAGCGGCGGGCGTACCGCGTCGCTCTGTTGGCGGTCCAGGCAGCCGGCCAGCCCTCCGACGGTGGGTGTGTCGAACAGGAACCGGACGGGCACGTCCTTACCGAGCGCCGACTGCAGGCGCGCGCTGACCCGGATGGCGATCAATGAATCCCCGCCCAGGGCGAAGAAATCATCATCCAGGCCGACCTGGTCGAGGCCGAGCACCTCGGCGAACACCTCGGCGACCGTCTTCTCCGTCGGCGTCTGTGGCGACCTGAATGTGGTGGCCGAGAACACCGGCTCGGGTAGGGCCTTGCGGTCGGTCTTGCCCGAGGACGTCAACGGGAACTCCTCGAGCACCACAATCTGGCTCGGCACCATGTATTCGGGCAATCTAGCGGCCAACCACTGCCGTACCTCGCTGACCTTGCTGTTGGTGTCCGGATCATTGGCGTAGGCGCTGCGCTCATGCGACCCGCCCGCCAATAGGTACAGGTCGGTCAGCACCGGCGTGCGCCCCTCACCGGTGGCAGCGACGAAGACCGCGTCGACGGTACCGGGGTGCGCGCCCCAGGTGACTGCGACGTGGTACCCGGCCGCATCACCTATCTGATACAAGAGTTCGGGTGTGACCGCGTCAGCTGCCGAGGCGTCGGCATCGACTTGGGCCAACGCCTCGGTCACCGAATGCCCAGCGGTAAGGGCGTGTTCGAGCAACACGTCGGCGATCACCCCGGCACGGGGAATCGCACTGACCCGCACCGCTCGCGGCCGCTGGGTCGTCAACTCGACATGCAGCCCGCTCAGCCCCGCACAGTCGGTCCATGCCCAGATGGGTGCGTCGGCCAGCGAGCACACCTGGGTGGGCGACTTGTGGACGACGACGTCGTAGCGGTACCGGGTCAGCTCATTGTCGGCCTCCCCACGCTTGACCTGGATGCCCAATCCGCCAACCACAGGATGCTCGGCCGCCCAGGTGGAGAAGAATTCAGGGGACAGCAGCAGCTCGGGTTCACCGAGGACCGCGCGCTGCACACGCTGGCGGAGATCGTCAGTGTCCGTACCGGAGCCGCTGCGCGCCAACGCGATACCCGTCTGGAATGCACCTTGCAGGCTGTGGTTGCGCACATCGCCGACGAACAACGTTCCGCCCGGGGCCAACAGCTCCACAGCGTGGTCCATGACTTCGGTCAGATAAACCGCATTGGGGAAGTACTGGATGACCGAGTTGATGATGATCGTGTCGAAGTATCCTTGCGGCAGCCCGTCGACCACATCGGCCGGCTGCACCTGCAACCGGACCCGGTCTCCCCATGGTTGCCCGGCCACCGCCGATTCCAATGTCCGGATGGTCGGCGCGGAAAAGTCTGTCCCCCAATACTCCACGCACTTCGGAGCGATCTGCGAGAGTACGAGCCCCGAACCCACGCCGAGCTCGAGTACCCGCTCAGGCCGAAGCGCCAGAATCCGATCGACGGCACCTGAGCGCCATTCCTGCATCTGATCCAGCGGAATCGGGTCCCCGGTGTAACTGCTGTTCCAGCCCCGGAAATCGCTGCCGAACTCGACCACATCGAGGTCGGCGTCATAGAGCTCGTCGTAGACGTGTTGCCACTGATCGACGACTTCCGCATCATGATCAGCACTGCTGGCGCGCTCCAAGGCGACATAAGCGACCAGGTGATCAGCGGCATCGTTGTGGTAGACCGCGGCAGCGGCACGGCTGACTTGCGGGCAGGCCAGCAGGGTGTTCTCGATCTCCCCCAATTCCAGCCGCTGTCCGCGCAGCTTCACCTGAGCATCCGCACGACCCAGGTAGTCCAGGCTCCCTGCCGAGGTCCAGCGCACCAGGTCTCCGGTGCGGTACAGGCGAGTGCCGGGGGCACCAAAGGGGTTGGCCACGAATCGGTCTGCGGTCAGTTCCGCGCGGCCCACATAGCCGCGCGCAACCACAGGACCGGCCAGATACAGCTCACCCACCACTCCGACCGGGGTCGGGTTCAGCCGCGCGTCCAGCACCAGCGCGCAGGTACCCGGGACCGGGGCGCCGATCCGCACCGGCTCCCCGACCGACAACGAACTCCAGGTAGCCCAGATGGTGACCTCGGTCGGACCGTACGCGTTGAACATCCGCCGATCCGGCGCCCACGCGGCCACCAACTCGGCCGGGCAGGCCTCACCACCGGTGACCAATGTTCGCAACCCGCCCAACCGGGTGCGGTCGAGCGTTGCCACCACAGTCGGGGTGATCAACGCGGCTTCGACCCGCTGATCCTCGATCACCGCCGTCAGCGCCTCGCCCGCATAGGAATCCGGCGGTGCCACCACCAACGCCGCCCCCGAAGCGGCCGCCCATAACCATTCGAACACCGAGGCATCGAACGTCGGCGCTGCCACCATCAGCACCCGCGCACCCGCACCCACCCCGAACAGCTCGCGATGGGCCGCGGCCACCCCCAGAACCCCGGCATGGCTGACCGCCACACCCTTCGGCGTACCGGTGGAACCCGATGTGAAGATCACATAGGCAGCATCGTCAATACTCAATGGCGCCAACCGATCCGCGTCGCTGATCGGTTCCGCAGAGATTCTCGACACGTCCAGTGCGTCGACGTCCAAGACCGGGCGAGTGCCGGCTCCGGCCACAGGGTCGGCGCCACGGGTCAGTACACACACCGCCTCCGCGGTGTCCAGCACGGTGCCGATCCGCTCGGCCGGGTGCGCCCGATCCACCGGCACATACACCCCACCGGCCTTCAGCACCGCCCACCATGCGATCACCAACTCCGCACACCGGCCCAGCGCCACACCGACCGCACGCTCAGGCCCCACCCCGACGTCGATCAATACCCGCGCGAGCCGGTTGGAAGCCTCATCCAGCTCCCGGTACGTCCATTCACGCGGCCCATCGACAACCGCCAAACCATCCGGTCCGGCAGCCACCGCCGCAGCCAACAACTCCGGGCCCAACCCGACCGGCGCGATGACATCAGCACCAGACCACTTGTGCGACACCAAATCCCGCTCTTCGTGATCCAGCAGGCCCACCTCGCCCACCACCACCGACGAATCGGCCACCACAGCCTCGGCCACCCGGCCGAACCAACCCACCAACCGCTCGATCGTGGATCGATCGAACAGATCCGTGGCATAGGTCAGCACTCCGGCGGCCCTCGGCGCGCCCGACTCCTCGTCGGGCACCTCCCTGATGTCGACATCCAGATCGAACTTGGCAGTGCGGGTGACCATCGACATCGGCTCGATGCCGGCGCCCTCCAGGATCACCTCGGGGCGCACGTTGTTCTGGTAGACCAGGGCCACCTGGAACAGCGGATGGTGCGACGTGGACCGTGTCGGGTTGAGCCGCTCCACCAGCAACTCGAACGGCACATCCTGGTTTGTGTACCCATCCAGCGCCTTCCGACGCACCTGATCGACCACATCGCTGAACCGCTGCTGTGAGTCCAGCGCCACCCGCAACACCCAGGTGTTGACGAAGAACCCGACCAGATCCTCGAGCGCCTGATCATTGCGACCGGCGATCGGGGTACCCAGCGCGATGTCGTCACCGACCCCCGCCCGGTGCATCACCACCGACATCACGGCCTGCAAGACCATCGACACCGTTGCGTTGTGCGCCGCGGCCACCGCCTTGAGCCCGGCCCAGGTCTGGGGATCGATGCGCAGGTCCACTCCGTCGCCGCAGTAGCTGGGCGCCGGCGGGCGCGGCCGATCCGTGGGCAGCGACACCACTTCCGGTAGGCCCGCCAACTCCTGCCGCCAATAGGCCAACTGCTCAGAAATACGGCTGTCCGGATCGGCGATATCTCCCAGATGTTCGCGCTGCCACAGCGTGTAATCGGCGTACTGCACCGGCAACGGTGACCAGGCAGGGACCTGCCCGCCGCACCGGGCGGCATAGGCGACGCCCACGTCCCGGACCATCGGCGCCATCGACCAGCCATCGAAGGCGATATGGTGCAGAACAATTCCGAGCACGTACTGTTCGGGGCCGACCGCATAGATCTGCGCCCGCATCGGGATTTCCGTGGCCAGATCGAACCGGTACCCCGCCAGAGTGATCAACTCGCCGACAACATCGTCCTCGGCTACCGGCACCACCGCCTGGCCTCCGCGACGCCACAGCCCCGGCTGCGTCGGCAGCACCTTCTGTGACGGCACACCATCGACGTCGGGGAACACCGTGCGCAGTGACTCGTGGCGGGTGACCACATCATCCAGAGCCGCATCGAGCGCCTCCAGGTCCAACGCGCCATTGATCCGGAACGCGATCGGCATGTTGTAGGTCGCCGCCCCGCCCTCGAACCGGTTGAGGAACCACAGCCGCTGTTGGGCATAGGACAACGGGATGACGGCCGGCCGCTGTTGCGGCAGTAGCGGTTCGCGTCCACTGGAGCCGGTGCCGATGCGGGGTGCGAGTTGGCTGACGGTGGGTGCGTCGAACAGGGCGCGGACGGCCATATCGACGTCCAGGCTGGTGTTGACCGCGGCGATGAGTCGCATCGCCGACAGTGAGTCTCCGCCGAGGTCGAAGAAGGAGTCATCGATCCCGACGCGGTCGATCCCGAGAACCTCGGCGTAGATGCCGGCGAGGATTTCTTCGGTGGCAGTGGTCGGGGCACGGTAGTGGTCGGTGTCGCTGTACTCCGGTGCGGGCAGAGCTCGTTTGTCGAGCTTGCCGTTGACGGTCAGTGGCAGCGCGTCGAGCGGTACCACCGCCGCGGGCACCATATAGGCCGGCAGCCGCCGTGAAAGCTGCACGCGGACCTCGGATGGGTCAGCGGTTCCGGTCAGGTAACCGACCAGGCGCTTGTCGCCCGGACGATCCTCACGGGCGATCACCACCGCCTGCTGCACCCCATCGAGATCGGCGAGTGCTGTTTGGATTTCACCGAGTTCGATGCGATAGCCGCGGATCTTGACCTGCTCATCGGCACGCCCGGCATACCGCAACTGGCCATCCTGGCCCCACGAGACCAGGTCTCCCGTCCGATACATCCGGGCGCCAGGTGCGCCGAACGGACAAGGAACAAAACGTGATCCAGTCAGACCGGACCGCCGTACATATCCGACACCGACGCCGCGGCCGGCCACATACAGCTCACCCACAACACCCAGAGGCACGGGACGCAACCGCCGATCCAACACAAACAAGCCGGCACCGGGCACCGGCACACCGATCGGCACCACACCCGACCCGGCCTGTAGCGGGGCACTGATCGTGGCATACACCGTCGTCTCCGTCGGCCCGTACCCATTGATCAACACCCGCCCCGGAGCCCAGCGGTCCACCACGTCGACCGGGCACGGCTCAGCCGCCACCATCAACGCCGACACCGAACCCAGAACGGCAGGATCCAAAACCCCCACGGCAGAGGGAGTCTGACTCAACACGGTCACCCGCTCGGTGACAACCAAGTCCTGCAGCTCCTGCGGTGAGCGAGTGACCTGTTCCGGCACCACCACCAGACGCCCGCCGAACAGCAGGGCCCCCCAGATCTCCCACACCGAGTAGTCGAACGCCAGCGACGAACACGCCGCCCACACCTGCTGCGGCCCCAACTCCACGCCCACATCAAGGCCGTCGAAAAGCCGCGTCACGTTCTGATGCGTAACTGCAACGCCTTTCGGCACCCCCGTCGTTCCCGACGTGTAAATGATGTGCGCGACATCGTCCGGCGCTGGCACCGGCAAAGCGACGGCGGGCTGCACATCGATACGGGGATCGTCGACCTCGACCACCGGCACGCCGCATCCGCCCAACCGCTCGGCCAACCCACCCGTGGTGATGGCCGCGACCGGCATCGCATCAGCCAGCATGAACTCGACCCGGGCGTCGGGATGCCCCGGATCGATCGGCAGATACGCTGCCCCCGTCTTGAGCACTGCCAAGATCGCCACAACAGCCTGCGCCGAGCGCTCGAGCAGCAGCGCCACGCACTCGCCGGAGCCGGCACCCTGGTCTATCAACGTGCGCGCCAGGCGGTTCGACGCCTCATCAAGCTCGCGGTAGGTCATCGACCGACCGTCGAAACGTACCGCTACGGCATCCGGAGCCTGCGCCACCTGCGCGGCGAAAACCTCCGGAATCGAGGACTCCACCACCGGCCGGTCCAGCACCGCCCGATGACCAACCTCATCCAGGCGCGCACAGTCAGCGGCGTCGAGCACATCCACGGACGACAACCGCATCGTCGTGTCGGCCGTCATGGCCACCAATACCCGTTGCAACCGCACCAGCAGGGTGTGAATGCCGGGAGCGTCGAATACATCGGTACGGAACTCGACTACGCCGCCGATCCCGGCCGGGGCACCGGTCTCCGTGAAGCGTTCAGCCAGGGAGAACACCAGATCCATACGTGCGGTTCGGGTTTCCGCATCCAAGGGCGTGGCCTGGACATTGCCGAGCACCAAACTGGAAGCCTGATCCGCGGCAAAGTTCTGCCACGACACCATCACCTGTACGAGCGGATGATGCGTCAGGCTGCGAGCCGGGTTGAGCCGCTCCACCAGCAACTCAAACGGCACATCCTGATGTTCGAACGCCGCCAGGCCGCGCTGACGCACCTGCCCCAGCAGGTCAGAAACGGTGGGATCGCCGGCCAGATCCAGCCGCAGAACCAGGGTGTTGACGAAGAATCCCACCAGTTCGTCAAGTCCCGGATCACTGCGTCCAGCGGTCGCAATTCCCACCGCCACATCGGAACTGGCGCTCAACTGCGCGAGCAACGCCGCCAGTGCGGCCTGAACCACCATGAAACTGGTTGCGTTGTGCTCACGCGCCACCCTCGCCACCTGCTGCTGCAACTCAGCAGGCCAGTCCACCACCACACTGGAACCCTGATAATCGGCCACCGGCGGATACGGCCGGTCCGTCGGCAACTCCAATCGGTCCGGCAACCCCGCCAATGCCTGCTCCCAGTAGGCCAACTGCGTGGCGATCACACTGTCCGGATCAGACTCCGAGCCCAGCCAGTCCTGCTGCCACAACGTGTAATCGGCATACTGCACCGGCAACGGTGACCAATCGGGGGCGCGACCCGCGCACCGGCTCGCGTAGGCCGCATCCAGATCGGCCACGAACGGCGTGATCGACCAACCATCGGCAGCGATATGGTGAACCACCGCCACCAGCACATGTTCGTCCTCATCGACCCGGAACAGGGTTGCACGCAATGGGATCTCGCCACTGAGATCAAATGGGCGACGCGCCACCGCTCCGGCTGCCTCTTCCAATCGATCTGTCGACCATCCGGTGGCGTCAACGATCTGCCAGGCCAGTTCTGCCTGCCCGGCCGGCATCACCAGTTGCTGCGGAATACCGTCGACCGCGCCGAATACAGTGCGCAAAGTCTCGTGTCGCCCCACTACGTCCGCCAGTGACCGCCCCAGCGCATCGGCATCCAGCCGACCGCTCAACCGCAATGCGACCGGCATGTGGTAAATCGCCGACGGCCCCTGCAACTGCTCCAGGAACCACAACCGCTGTTGGGCGTAGGACAACGGGATGACAGCTGGACGCTGTCGAGGGGTCAGCCGCTGACGTCCGCCCGTGCCCGCCTTGATCTGCGGTGCCAGTTGAGCAATCGTGGGAGAGTCGAACAGGGTACGGACGCCCACGTCGGCGTCCAGGCTGGTGTTGACCGCGGCGATCAGTCGCATCGCCGACAGGGAATCACCGCCGAGGTCGAAGAACGAGTCCTCTATTCCGACGCGTTCCAGCCCGAGCACCTGTGCGTAGATGCCGGCCAGGATTTCTTCGGTGGGAGTCGTAGGAGCACGGTAATGATCCGTATCGACGTACTCCGGCTCCGGCAAAGCTCGTTTGTCGAGCTTGCCGTTGACGGTCAGCGGCAGCGCATCGAGGACCACGACCGCGGCAGGCACCATGTAGGCGGGAAGCCGCTCGGCCAGCGCCGTCCGTACGTGCGCCGGATCCGCGGTGCCGGTGACGTAGCCGACCAGGCGCTTGTCCCCGGGGTGGTCCTCGCGCGCGATCACAACCGCCTGCTCGACACCATCTAGATCGGCCAGCGCTGTTTGGATTTCGCCGAGTTCGATGCGGTAGCCATGGATCTTGACCTGTTCATCAGCACGCCCGGCGTACCGCAGCTGCCCGTCCGGGCCCCACGAGACCAGATCGCCGGTCCGATACATCCGCACACCGGATGCAAAGGGACACGCCACAAACCGGGAGCCGCTCAGGCCCGCCCGGCCCAGATATCCGACACCGACACCGCGGCCGGCCACATATAGCTCACCGACCACGCCGGCAGGGACTTCTCGCAGCCACCGATCAAGGACGAACAACGCTGCCCCCGGTACCGGCACGCCGATCGGCACCACACCCGCACCCGCCTGCAAGGGGGCGCTGATCGTGGCATACACCGTGGTTTCGGTCGGCCCGTACCCGTTGATCATCACCCGGCCCGGCGCCCAACGATCCACCACCTCGGCAGGACAAGGCTCAGCAGCCACCATCAACGCGGCTGACTCCAGCCCTTCCGATGCCAACATCCCTACCGCCGAGGGGGTTTGGCTCAACACACTGACATGCTCGCCGACCAGAAGTGCCTGTAGATCTTGCGGCGAGTGTGTGGTCTGCTCGGGCACCACCACCAGCCGGCCGCCGAACAGCAGCGCTCCCCAGATCTCCCACACCGAGTAATCGAACGCCAGCGACGAACATTGGGCCCACACCTGGCCCGGGCCCAACTCCACACCCACATCAAGGCCGTCAAAAAGTCGCGTCACGTTCTGATGCGTAACCGCAACGCCTTTCGGTACACCTGTCGTACCGGAGGTGTAGATGATGTGAGCGATATCGTCCGGCGCAGGGACGGGCAGTGCGGTGGCCGGCTGCACATCGATACGGGGATCGTCGACCTCGACGACCGGCACGCCACGCCCATGAATCCGCTCGGCCAACTCCGTGGTGGTCACCACCGCCGCCGGCTTCGCATCGGCCAACATGAACTCGACGCGGGCATCTGGCACAGCCGGATCGATCGGCAGATACGCTGCCCCCGTCTTGAGCACAGCCAATATCGCGACGACCGCATCGGCTGAACGACCCGTCAACAGGCCGACGCACGCACCCGGACCGGCGCCCTCGCTGATCAACACGCGCGCCAACCGGTTCGACGCCTCATCCAACTCGCGGTAGGTCATCGACCGACCGTCGAAACGTAGCGCCACCGCGTCCGGAGCCTGCGCCACCCGCGCGGTGAACACCTCCGGAATCGAGGACTCCACCACCGGCCGGTCCAGCACCGCCCGATGACCGATCTCATCCAGCCGTGCCTGCTCGGCAACCTCGAGCATGCCCACTGCCGACAAGCGCTGAGTCGTGTCGGCCGTCATCTCCACCAATACCCGCTGCAACCGCTCGATCAGCGTTTCGATGCTTGCCGCGTCGAACACGTCGGTACGGAACTCGACCACCCCGTCGATCCCGGCCGGCGTACCGGTGTCGCTGAAGCGTTCGGCCAGAGAGAACACCAGATCCATACGGGCAGAGCGGGTTTCCGCCTCCAACGGGGTGACCTGCACATCACCCAGCGCCAGCCCGGCGACCGGATCGCCATGCTGCCATGGCAGGTTCTGCCAGGTCACCATGGCCTGCACGAGTGGATGATGGGTGAGGCTGCGAGCCGGGTTGAGCCGCTCCACCAGTACCTCGAACGGCACATCCTGATGTTCGAACGCCGCCAAAGCACGCTGGCGTACCTGCTCCAAGAGTTCGGCGACCGTTGGGTCCCCACCCACATCCACCCGCAACACCAACGTGTTGACGAAGAACCCGACCAACTCGTCCAGTGCGGGCTCACCGCGGCCGGCCGACGCGATACCGACCGCCACATCGGAACTGGCGCTCAACTGTGCCAGCAACGCCGCCAGTGCGGCCTGAACCACCATGAAACTGGTTGCGTTGTGCTCACGCGCCACCCTCGCCACCTGCTGCTGCAACTCAGCAGGCCAGTCCACCACCACACTGGAACCCTGATAATCGGCCACCGGCGGATACGGCCGGTCCGTGGGCAACTCCAGCCGCTCCGGCAACCCGGCCAGCGCATCTCTCCAGTAGGCCAACTGATCCGAGATCACGCTATCGGGATCAGATACCGATCCCAACCAATCCTGCTGCCACAACGTGTAATCGGCGTACTGCACCGGCAACGGCGACCAGTCAGGGACATCACCGGCACACCGGCTCGCATAGGCCGCGCCGAGATCACGCACCAGCGGCGCAATCGACCAACCATCGGCCGCGATATGGTGAACCACCGCCGCCAACACATGCTCGTCCTCGGCAACGCGGAACAGGGTGGCCTTGATCGGGATCTCACTCGACAAGTCGAAGCTATGGCCCGCGGTCGCATCGATGGCATCATCGAGCTGACGGTCTGACCAACCGCCGGCATCAACGATCCGCCAATTCAAGTCAGTCTGTTCAACGTCGACAACAATTTGGTGCGGCACCCCGTCAGCCGATCCGAAGACGGTGCGCAAGCTCTCCTGCCGGCCGACCACATCGGCCAGCGCCGCGCCCAATGCGTCCGTATCCAGTCGGCCCTGAAGCCGCAACGCAATCGCCATGTTGTAGATCGGCGACGGGCCCTGCAGTTGCTCCAAGAACCACAACCGTTGCTGGGCATACGACAACGGCACGGACTCGGGACGCTTCTGCACAGTCAGCGATGGGCGGGCTATTCCATCTTGATGCCGGTCCAGATAGTCGGCGAATCCCCCGACCGTGGGTGCGTCGAACAGGTACCGCACCGGAACATCCCGACCGAGCGCCGACTGCAGGCGCGCTGTGACCCGGATGGCGATCAACGAATCCCCGCCCAGGGCGAAGAAATCGTCATCAAGGCCGGCCCTGCCGAGTCCCAGCACCTCCGTGAACACCTCGGCAACGATCTTCTCGGTGTCTGTCTGCGGGGCACGGAAGGAGGTTGCGGCGAATGTCGGTTCGGGCAGGGCCTTGCGGTCGATCTTGCCCGAAGAGGTCAACGGGAACTCGTCGAGCACCACGATCTGGGTCGGCACCATGTATTCGGGCAACTGTTCGGCCAACCACTGGCGCACCTCGCCGACCTTTGCGTTGGTGTGTGGGTCGTTGGCGTAACTGCCGCGATGACGCGAGTCGGTGGCGGCCTGGTAGAGATCGGTGAGGGCCGGCATCGCCTCGCCGTCGGAGATCGCGATGAAGGCAGCATCCAATGTGCCGGGTTGCGCACCCCATGTGACCGCGACGTGGTACCCGGCCGCCTCGCCGAGCCCGTACAGCAGCTCAGGAGTGACGACATCCTCGGCGGCAATGGTCGAGTCCGCATGCACGAGCGCCTCGGCAAGTGTGAGCCCCGCGGCGAGGGCCTGTTCAGTCACCACATCGGCGAAGACCCCGGCACGAGGAATCGCGCTGACCCGCACCGTGGCCGGGCGCTGGGCCGTCAACTCGGCATGCAGGCCGCTCAGACCCGCACAGTCCGTCCACGCCCAGGTCGGAGCACCCGCCAGCGAGCACACCTGGATGGGCGACTTGCGGACGATGACGTCATAGCGGTACCGGGTCAGCTCGTTGTCGGCCTCACCCCGTTTGACCTGGATACCTATCCCGCCCACCGACGGGTGATCGGCCGCCCAGCCCGTGAAGAACTCCGGGGACAGAAGCAATTCGTGCTCACCCAAGATCGCGCGTTGCACCCGTTGACGAAGGTCGTCGGTGTCGGTGCCAGAGCTGCTGCGTGCCAACGCGATGCCGGTCTGGAACGCGCCCTGCAGGCTGTGGTTGCGCACATCGCCGACGAACAACGTTCCGCCCGGAGCTAACAGCTCCACTGCCTTGTCGATGACCTCGGCCAGATACCCCGCGCTCGGGAAGTACTGGACCACCGAGTTGATCACCACCATGTCGAACTGGTTCTGCGGCAGCCCTTCGGTGACATGCGCCGGCCGGGTCAGCAGATGAACCCGATCTCCCCATGGCTGTCCGGCAACCGCAGTCTGCAAGGTCGCGATGGTCGGCGCGGAAAAGTCTGTCCCCCAATACTCCACGCAGTTCGGGGCAATCTGTGAAAGCAAGAGCCCCGAGCCCACGCCGAGTTCCAGGACCCGCTGTGGCCCCAGTGCCAGAATCCGGTCGACGGTTGCCGCGCGCCACTCCGCCATCTCGTGCAGCGGAATCGCGTCGTCGGTGTAACTGCTGTTCCATCCCCGGAAGTCATTGCCGAACTCCACCTCTTCGAGGTCGGCGTCATAGAGGTCGTCGTACATGTTTTGCCACTGGTCCACCACGTCGGCGTCGTGGTCGGCGGTACGGCCGTGCTCGAGCGCGATGTAGCCGACCAGATGATCGACACCGGTGCTACCCCGATGTACCGCGGCGGCCGCCCGTGTGACCTGGGGGCAGGCCAGCAGAGTGTTCTCGATCTCGCCCAGTTCCAAACGCTGCCCACGCAGTTTGATCTGTGCATCGGCACGACCCAGGTATTGCAGGCTGCCTGCCGAGGTCCACCGCACCAGGTCGCCGGTGCGGTACAAGCGGGTACCCGGAGCACCAAAGGGGTTGGCCACGAATCGGTCTGCGGTCAGTTCCGCCCGGCCCACGTAGCCGCGCGCAACCACAGGACCGGCCAGATACAGCTCGCCCACCACCCCGACCGGGGCCGGGTTCAGCCGTGAATCCAGCACCAGCGCGCAGGTACCCGGGACCGGGGCACCGATCCGCACCGGCTCCCCGGCCGACAACGCACTCCAGGTAGCCCAGATGGTCACTTCGGTTGGACCGTACGCGTTGAACATCCGCCGACCCGGCGCCCACGCGGCCACCAACTCCGCCGGGCAAGCTTCACCACCGGTGACCAACGTGTCCAGTCCATCAATCCGGGCTGGATCCAGCGTCGCCAGCACCGTCGGGGTGATCAACCCGGCAGTGACATTCTGGCTTTCAAGGACCGCGGTCAACGCCTCACCGGCATAAGACTCCGGCGGGGCCACCACCAACGCCGCCCCCGAGGCCGCCGCCCACAACCATTCGAACACCGAGGCGTCGAACGTCGGTGCCGCCACCATCAGCACCCGCGCACCCGCACCCACGTCGAACAATTCACGATGCGCCGCAGCCACCCCCAAGATCCCGGCGTGGCTGACCGCCACGCCCTTCGGCGTACCGGTGGAACCCGACGTGAAGATCACATAGGCCGCATCGTCAATACTCAATGACGCCAACCGATCCGAATCGGTAAGGGGATCCGCACGGTGCTCGGACAGATCCACCACATCGAGCGGGACCACGAGACGGCCACCAGCCCCATCGACCCCACCGACACCGCAGGTGAGCACGCAAATCGCGTCGACGGTGTCCAACACCGTGGAGATCCGCTCGGCCGGATGCGCCGGATCAACCGGCACATACACCCCACCGGCCTTGAGCACCGCCCACCACGCGACCACCAACTCGGCGCAGCGGCCCATCGCCACACCGACGGCGCGCTCAGGACCCACCCCCACCTCGATCAAGGCCCGTGCCAACCGATTTGAGACCTCATCCAATTCCCGGTACGACAGCTCACGCGACCCGTCCACAACCGCAACAGCGTCCGGATCTGCAGTGACCGCCGCCGCCAGCAACTCCGGGGCCAAACCCTCGGGTCCGGATATATCGGCACCAGACCACTTGTGCAGCACCAGATCCCGCTCATCCTGATCCAGCAGTCCTACGTCGCCCACCACCACCGACGGATCAGCCACCAGGGCATCGACCACCCGGCCGAACCAACCCACCAGCCGCTCGACACTGGAACGGTCATACAGATCGGTGGCATAGGCGACCGTGCCTGCCGCCATCAGCGAACCGGGGCGACCAGTCGGCGCCGCGTTCATGTCGAACAGCACGCTCGTGTCCCCGCTGGGCAGCTCCCTCAGATCGAATTCCAAGTCGAATCGGGCGGTGCGGATATCGGCAGCCACCGGTTCGACGTCGAGTTCGTCGAGTTCGATCGTGGGACGGACATTGTTCTGGAAAGCCAACGCCACCTGGAACAGCGGATGATGCGACGTGGACCGCGTCGGGTTGAGCCGCTCCACCAACAACTCGAAAGGCACGTCTTGATTGGCATAGGCATCCAGCGCTTTTTGCCGTACCCGCTCCAGCACTTCGCTGAACCGCAGCGCGGGGGCAACCCCCACCCGCAGGACCCAGGAGTTGACAAAGAACCCGACCAACTCGTCAAGCGCTTGGTCCATGCGTCCAGCGATCGGGGTGCCCAACGCGATGTCCTCGCCGACCCCGGCCCGGTGCAGCGCCACTGCCATCGCCGCCTGCAGCACCATCGACACCGTCGCGTTGTGAGCCGCGGCCACCGCCTTGATTCCCGCCCACGACTCCGGTCCGATGTACAGATCAACCGCATCACCGCGATAACTCGGTACCGGCGGGCGCGGCCGATCGGCCGGCAGTGACACCACCTCAGGAAGGTCGGCCAACTCCTGCCGCCAATAGGCCAGCTGGCGGGCTGTCACACTGTCTCGATCAGACTCGGAACCCAGCCAATCTTGCTGCCACAGAGTGTAATCGGCGTACTGCACCGGTAGCGGCACCCGCTCCGGAGCCTGCTCCTGTACCCGCGCCCGATACGCCTCTCCCACATCACGCGCCATCGGGGCCATCGACCAGCCGTCAAAGGCGATGTGATGCAATACGATCCCGAGGACGTACTGCTGCCGACCGACTTCATAGATCTGCACCCGGATCGGGATCTCACTCGATAGGTCAAATCGGTACTCGGCCAGGGAGATCAACTCGCCGACCACATCGGCTTCCGCTGCCGACACCACCGCCGGCCCGCCGCGGCGCCACAGTCCGGGCTGCGCGGGCAGTACCTTCTGCGACGGCACACCGTCGACATCGGGAAACACCGTGCGCAGCGACTCATGCCGGGCGATCACGTCATCAAGCGCCGCATCGAGCGCACCCACATCCAATGCGCCGTTGATCCGGAATGCGATCGGCATGTTGTAGGTCGCCGCGCCATCCTCGAACCGGTTGAGGAACCACATGCGGTTCTGTGCGTAGGACAGCGGCACTACCGCGGGACGCTCGCCCGCGGTGAGCGGCGCACGTCCGTCAGATCCCTCGCCGAGGCGCGGGGCCAACTGCGCGACAGTCGGTGCATCGAACAATGTCCGCACCGCAAGCCCGGCAGACAAACTCGTGTTGACGGCGGCGGCCACCCGCATCGCCATGATGCTGTCGCCGCCGAGCTCGAAGAAGGAGTCGTCAACGCCGACTCGCTCCAGGCCGAGCACCTGGGCGTAGATGCCGGCCAGGATTTCTTCGGTGGCAGTCGACGGTGCCCGATACCGGTCGCCCGTGTATTCGGGTGCGGGCAGGGCTCGCTTGTCGAGCTTTCCGTTGACGGTCAGCGGCAACGACTCAAGCATCACAATCGCCGCAGGCACCATGTAATCCGGTAGCCGCTGTCCCAACGCAGACCGTACCGACACCGGATCTGCCGTTCCGGTGATGTAGCCGACCAGGCGCTTATCACCTGGGCGGTCTTCACGGACAACGGCCACCGCCTGCTGCACGCCATCCAGATCGGCCAACGCTGTCTGGATTTCGCCGAGTTCGATGCGGTAGCCGCGGATCTTGACCTGTTCGTCAGCACGCCCGGCGTACCGCAGCTGCCCGTCCGGGCCCCACGAGACCAGATCTCCCGTCCGATACATCCGGGCGCCAGGTGCGCCGAACGGGCAAGGAACAAACCGAGATCCGGTCAACCCCGCCCGGCCCAGATACCCGACGCCCACACCGCGGCCGGCCACATACAACTCACCCACCACACCGACCGGAACTTCTCGCAGCCACCGATCAAGGACGAACAACGCCGCCCCCGGCACCGGCACGCCAATCGGGACGGTATTGGAACCGGGGGCCAGCGGAGCACTGATCGTGGCATACACCGTCGTCTCGGTTGGACCGTAACCATTGATCAACACCCGACCCGGCGCCCAGCTGTCCACCACATCGGGCGGGCAGGGCTCGGCAGCCACCATCAACGACGTCACCGTACCCAACACCTGTGGATCCAAAACCCCTACCGCCGAAGGAGTCTGGCTCAACACTGTCACCTCTTGGTCAACCAGCAACGACTGCAGGTCCTGCGGTGACCGCGTCACCGACTCGGGCACCACCACCAGACGGCCGCCGAACAGCAGCGCCCCCCAGATCTCCCACACCGAGTAATCGAAAGCCAACGACGAACACGCAGCCCACACCTGCTGCGGACCCAACTCCACACCCACATCCAGGCGATCAAACAACCGCGTCACGTTCTGATGCGTAACCGCAACGCCTTTCGGCACACCCGTCGTCCCCGACGTGTAGATGACGTGCGCAACATCATCCGGTGCCGGGACCGGCAGTGCCGAGCTGGATTGAGCGTCGATACGCGGATCATCGATATCAATGACCGCTGCGCCACACTCGCCGAGTCGATCTCTCAGCTCGGTGGTCGTGATCACCGCCACCGGCGCCGCATCAGCCACCATGAACTCGATGCGCGCATCCGGCACCACCGGATCAATCGGCAGATACGCCGCCCCCGACTTCAAAACCCCCAAGATCGCGACGACCGCATCGGCCGAACGCCCCGTCAACAGACCGACACACCCACCCGGACCTGCCCCCTCGGCAACCAGCAAGCGCGCCAACCGGTTCGACGCCTCATCCAGGTCCCGGTATGTCATCGACCGACCCTCGAAACTGACCGCCACCGCCCCCGGAGCCCGCTCCACCTGCGCCGCGAACAATGCCGGAATCGAAGACTCCACCACCGACTCGGTCAGCACCGCCCGATGACCAACCTCATCCAGACGCGCCCGCTCGGCAACATCGAGCACATCCACCGACGACAACAACTGAGCCGGATCAGCCGTCATCGCCACCAACACCCGCTGCAACCGGGCCGCAAGTTCAGATACCTCAAAATTGGAGAACGGCTGGCCGGTCCCCATGGTGCTGAGAAGCAATTGATCTCCTGCGCTGGAGAAGATCAGTCCAAAGCCCCCCACGACGCCGGCGTTGGTCAACGACGCCGACGCCGCCGCACCACCAAAGTCCAAATTGAACGTCGACGGAAGGAAGTTCACGCTCACCCGATTGGCCATCTGCCCCACTGCGCGCGGGTTGACCTTGCGCTCGAATGCATGCACCGGAAACCGTTGATGCTGCACGGCTTCTTGGATGCGCGCCTCGACATGGTCGATGAAATCGGAAATCGACAACGCCGGGGGGGCCGTCAACACCAGCGGCACAACCCCCGCCACCATCCCTGGAAGCGTCCGCGACTCGGGGCGCACACGACGGCTGACGGGGAAGTCGAGCACGACGTCTGAGCCGTCGGCACACCACCCGCGCACGAGGAGTGCACACGCCGCGGTGACGACCGATGAGCGGGGGACGTTCTTCGACCGGGCCAGCGCGTCGACCCTGTGGAGCAGGTCGGAATCCAACTGCACCGGGGCCGTAGGCCAATGAACCTCATGGTTGTCGTCGGTCTCGACAGACCACTGCTGCCGGTCACTTTCCGGTGGAAGGTGCCGGTTCCAGTACTCCTGGTCGTCGAGGTAGTCACCGGACGCTTCGTAGTCCGCCTCGCAGGCGATCAGATCCGACAGCGATCCGAAGATCGCAGGCGGAATGGGTGCACCGGTGACAAGTGCCGAGTAAACCGACGCAAGCCGAGCGCCGACGAGCGCGATACCGGTTCCATCCAGAACGATGTGGTGACAGCACGCGAGCAGAAAATGCTCGTCGGCACGGGTCTGAAAGAGTGCGCATTTGAACAGCGGACCCGTCAGGGGTAAGGGCGTACGTTCGATTTCCGCCGCCAGCTCCCGGGCTTTCAGCTCGGGATCGGCGGTGCCGGTCAGGTCGTGGAACGCCAGCTCAACGCTCGGGTAGTCGACCGTCCGCTGGAAGACCTGCCCGTCCGACTCGAAGAACGTGGCCCGCATCGGTTCGGCCTCGCGGATCACACGACAGATCGCCCATTCGAGGGCGTCGCGGTCTACCTCACCCACGATCTTGACGAACAAGCCGAGTTGCCACTCCGTACCGGAACGAGCGACGTCTTGCGCAAGCCATATATCGAGCTGTGCGCGTGTTATCGGCAGCGCCTGTTCAACGTGCTGCATCAGACTCTCCCACCGCGAAATCTCTTGCCAGCCCCCCGGCCCATTGGTTCTCAGATTTAGTTGTCAGACCCCTGGGTCTGCGCCAATCTGTCGCGCAGGCTCTTCGGCCGGATATCCGGCCAGTTCTGTTCGATGTAGTCCAGGCACGCAGCGCGATCCGATTCGCCGTACACCACCTTCCAACCGGCAGGAACATCGGCGAAGGTCGGCCACAGACTGTGTTGCTCCTCGTCGTTGATCAAGACGAGAAAACGGCCGTTGTCGTCGTCAAACGGGTTGATGCTCACCTGGTCCCCCCCATCGTCGAGTCGACCAGTAAATATCGTTCGAGAATCCGGACACACGGCATCGGCCCCGCACCTGATCTCCACGATGTCTGTTTCTTGTGGCCCACTCCAGCTTTGACGTGTCTTGTTGCAGAGCGCCAGCATATCCACATCTTCTTGACGGAGGTGCAGAATTAGCAATCCAAGCATTTCCTGTTGCTGTACTGAGGGTATTCACCTTCTCAATCAACTGGCCGACCCGGGGCGAGCAAATGCCGTTGAGATTCACCGCGAAGACCCCACTGACGTGCGCCACTCGCGACCTTCAGTAACCCCGGAGGTTGGACTCACCGACCCCGACACCGACCGCTCGATGCCGGGCCGGCCCGGACGGGTGGCCAAATTCTTCCCACACAATTGGCATGTAATACACAAATAGGACGTGGACGCTGCTCGGCGAACGCATGGGTACACCGCGGGGTCAGCGTCGCCCCCAGGGAGCGTCGAGGCCCGCGGTCGGGACGGCCCCGCTAGCCGTTCACACAGGCATTTCCCAGGTGAAACACTCGGCGACCGCTGCGTTTGGGATCCGTCCGATCGGCGGCAAGGCCGCGGGTAAAAGTGACGCGGGAAACGCCGATTCCACCCGTGCCACATCCGGCTTCGAGGGCCGCTCGTCGGTCGCGGCCCATATCAAGAACACGCGTGTAGTTCTATCTAGCGAAGCGGAGCACAAGAGAACCGGGACGCCAACAAGCCCCCAACCCCACCAATGGGTAGCCCGACCTCCCGCCATCGAGGTTCCAGCAAAATCCGAGCGAATCATCCGCCAACCGCAACTCATCGTGATTCACGATCGGAATCGACGACCGACAGTTAGCCACGTAATGGATAGTTCCATTATCAAGATCATTGTTTTCAAAGTTTCCGAACGCAAAAACTGGCGAACAATTGGTGCGGAATCCGCCGCACCGTAGCCGCACCGACTTGATCTTCATCGTCGCCTCTTGTGCGGCCTACAGCCAGCTTGAAACCCGAGCCTATTGGCGCGATACGCGCACGGACTTGCAGAGACAGTAAACATAATTCGTTGACTAGTGAAATAAACCCGGAGCTTAATTGCTGGCAGCGTTATTTTGCGCCGGATATCTGCCGCCCGAACCGGACGCCGAAAAGTTCGCTCGCCGGGGACACCGGTCAAGCTTCGCCAGATGACTCAGCTGACGCTTGCCAACACCAACGGCAGGACCGCGGGCACACCGGCATCACGCAGCAGCCGGGCGGCCATGGTCAGTGTCCAGCCCGTGTCCGACATGTCGTCGACCAACAGCACCGGCCCCTTCGGATCCAGTTGTGGTCGTTCCCAGGCACCGTCCAGCGCCGCCACTCGGTAGGCCGAATTCGCAGCGGTGACAGGCCGGTGTTGAGGGGTGTAGCTCAGGATGCCGAGATTCGTCAGCCGCCCAATCTCGGCCAGACGCCCCACAGTCGAGGAGATCAGCATCGGGTGCGTATGAGAATCCAGCCCCATCACCGCCACCGGCCGCTGATCCCAGTCCCAGGCCTTGAGGACGTCGACGGCCGCAGCGATCACGTTGTCGGGTACCTCGCCGTCAGGCTCGGCCAGCAGTCGCCGTAGCCGCGCTCCCCAGCCGAGATCGGTGAGTCTGCCGATCGCCCGGCCGGGTGCTGCACCCTCGGTGATCCGACCCGACAGCGGCACCCCCAGGGCAGCCAACCCGGACGGCCACTGCTTGCGCGGGGCCACCAAGACACCGGGTCTCGAGAGGCGTTGCGCGGTGTCGGTGAGGATGTCCTCCGCCACCGTGGCCTGGTACTGCCGACCGGCGCAGTTGTCACAGCGTCCGCATTGCGCACCGGCGGTCAGCTCGGGATCGTCGAGTTGGCCACGCAGGAAGGCCATGCGGCAGCCGTCGGTGGTCTGATAGTCCAGCATCGCCTGTTGCTCCCGGCGACGCGCCTGGTCCAGTGCCTGGTAGCGCGCCTCGTCGTAGCTCCACGGCACTCCTGTGCCGATCCAGCCGCCCTTCACGCGGCGGACCGCGCCGTCGACGTCGAGCACCTTGAGCACCATCTCCAGGCGGGACCGGTTGAGATCCACCAGGGGTTCCAGCGCCTGGGTGGACTGCGCGCGGTCGGACTCCAAGGCGCCGATGACATGGCGCACCATGGATTCAGACGGGAATGCCACCGATGCGAAATACCGCCAGACGTCCTGATCCTCGGTGCCGGGAAGCAGGATCACCTCGGCGCTGTCGGTCGCGCGCCCGGCGCGCCCCACCTGCTGGTAATAAGCGATCGGCGACGACGGCGCCCCCAGGTGCACGACGAATCCCAGGTCGGGTTTGTCGAAGCCCATGCCCAGCGCGGACGTGGCCACCAGGGCCTTGACGCGGTTGCCGAGCAAGTCGGCTTCCAATTGTTCGCGTTCTGTGGTGTCGGTGGACCCGGTGTAGGCGGCCACCTTGTGGCCACGCTCGGCCAGCAGTGCGGCCACGTCGTGGGCCTGGGCGACCGTGAGGGTGTAGATGATGCCCGAGCCGGGCAGGGAGTCCAGTTGCGCCGCGATCCACGCGGCCCGCTGCGCGGGGGTGCCCACCTGCACCACCGACAGCCGCAACGACTCGCGGTCCAGCCCACCACGCAGCACCAAGGTATCCGATCCGCCCACCCCCAACTGCGCCGCGACATCACTGACCACCCGGTCGTTGGCAGTCGCAGTGGTCGCGAGAACCGGTACCTCGGAACCCAATTCGGCGATCAGGGTACGAATCCGGCGGTAGTCCGGCCGGAAGTCGTGTCCCCAGTCGGACACGCAGTGCGCCTCGTCGACCACCACCAGACCCGCATCGGCGGCCAGTGCCGGCAGCACGTTGTCACGAAAGTCGGGATTGTTGAGGCGCTCGGGGCTGACGAGTAGTACGTCGAGTTCTCCGTCGGCCACCTGCCGGTGAATCGCGTCCCATTCGGTGACATTGCCGGAGTTGATCGTGGCGGCCCGCACCCCGGCCCGCTCGGCGGCCGCCACCTGGTTGCGCATCAATGCCAGGAGCGGGGACACGATGACCGTCGCCCCACGACCGGAGGCGCGCAGCAGCTTGGCCGCGATGAAGTAGACCGCCGATTTGCCCCACCCGGTGCGTTGCACGACCAGTGCGCGGCGCCGCTGCACCACCAGAGCCTCGATCGCAGCCCACTGGTCATCGCGCAGCACCGCCCCCGGCCCGGCCAGTTGTTCGAGGATCGCCTGGGCCTGCTCGCGGGTTGCCATGACCCCAATGATGCCGGGTGCGCCCGACAGTCCCACCTTCCGGACCCGGTCAGTCAACTTCGAGTGTGTAATGCGCTGCAGCGGTGGTTATTTCACCGCTCGTATCGTGCGGGCGGCCGCCTGGGACAGCCCCGAATGTGAGGCGAAAAGCACGCTGGGCCCTCCGGTCACGGAAGGCCCAGCGAGGAAATACGTCTGGCGAGGTTAGGCCTTGGCCTTCTCTGCTTCCTGCTCGCGCTTGATCTCCAGCGCGATGTCGATGAGCTGGTCTTCCTGACCACCGATCAGCTTCCGCTGGCCGACGCGGAGCAACAGCTCGTGGGCGGGCACCCCGTAGCGTTCGCCCTGGCGCACCGCGTGCTTGAGGAAGCTGGAGTACACCCCCGCGTAGCCCATCACGAGCGCGTTGCGGTCCAGCAGGCACTCGGTCGGCATCGCCGGGGCGACGACCTCTTCAGCGGCATCGGCGATGTCGAAGAAGTCGATGCCGGTCTTGACGCCGATCTTGTCGAACACCCCGACCAGCGCCTCGACCGGTGCGTTGCCCGCACCCGCGCCGAACCGGCGGCAGGAGCCGTCGATCTGCTTGGCACCCGCGCGCACAGCCTCGACCGAGTTGGCCACGCCCAGGCCGAGATTCTCGTGGCCGTGAAATCCAACTTGAGCATCGTTACCGAGTTCGGCAACCAGCGCCGCCACCCGGTCGGCGACACCTTCGAGTACGAGCGCGCCCGCCGAATCGACGACGTAGACGCACTGGCATCCCGCGTCGGCCATGATGCGGGCCTGCTTGGCCAGCTTCTCCGGAGAGATGGTGTGGCTCATCATCAGGAACCCGACGGTCTCCAGGCCCAGCTCACGGGCGAGCCCGAAGTGCTGGATCGAGACGTCGGCCTCGGTGCAGTGGGTCGCGATGCGACAGATCGAGCCACCGTTGCTCTGGGCTTCCTTGATGTCTTCCTTGGTGCCCACACCCGGCAGCATCAAGAAGGCGATCTTGGCTTCCTTGGCCGTCTCGGCGGCCAGCTTGATCAGCTCCTGCTCCGGGGTCTTGGAGAACCCGTAGTTGAAGCTCGACCCGCCCAGGCCGTCACCGTGGGTCACCTCGATGACCGGAACCCCGGCAGCATCCAGAGCGGCCACGATGGCGCCGACCTCGTCCTTGGTGAACTGATGGCGCTTGTGATGGGACCCGTCGCGCAGCGACGTGTCGGTCATCCGGACGTCCCACGCCGGGTTGAAGAAAATGTCACTCATGCTTGCGCACCTCCAGTAACCGCCAGCGACTCTTTCGCGATCTCCTCGCCGACCTTCGTCGCCGCCGCGGTCATGATGTCCAGATTTCCAGCGTAGGGCGGCAGGTAGTCACCGGCACCCTCCACTTCCACGAACACGGTGACCAGGTGGTTTCCACCGTTGACCACCGACGGTTCGTCGAACTGCGGTTCGTTGAGCAGCCGGTAGCCCGGCACATACGTCTGCACCTCGGCCACCACGTCCTTGATGGACTGCGTGATCGCGGCGTGATCAGCATCCTCGGGGATCGCGCAGAAAATGGTGTCGCGCATGATCATCGGCGGCTCGGCCGGGTTCAGGATGATGATCGCCTTGCCGTCGCGAGCCCCACCGATGTCGCGCACACCTGCGCTGGTGGTCTTGGTGAACTCGTCGATGTTCGCCCGGGTGCCCGGACCGGCCGACGCCGAGGACACCGACGCCACGATCTCGGCGTAAGGAACGCCCACCACTCGGCTCACCGCGTACACCATCGGAATGGTGGCCTGGCCACCGCAGGTGACCATGTTGACGTTCGGCGCATCGAGGTGCGCGCGCAGGTTCGCCGGCGGGATGACGCCGGGGCCGACGGCCGCCGGGGTCAGGTCGATCGCGCGGATGCCGGCCTCGGCGTAGCGCGGAGCAGCGTCCCGGTGCACGTAGGCGCTGGTGGCCTCGAACACCATGTCCGGCTTCTCGTTCTGGGCGAGCAGCCAGTCCACACCCTCGTGGCTGGTTTCCAGACCAAGCTTGCGGGCCCGGGCCAGACCTTCGGACGCCGGATCGATGCCGATCATCCAACGCGGCTCGAGCCATTCCGAACGCAGCAACTTGTAAAGCAGGTCGGTGCTGATGTTGCCCGACCCGACGATGGCAACTGATGCCTTTTCAGCCATATCGGCTCCCTATCCTCGAAACATCATTCGAAAGAAAGATGTACAGAACCTAACCCGGCGAAGTCAGCGACGAAATCGCTGCCCGGAGGTGCATCTATCGCACGCGTGCACGAGCCCGGCAACACGATGTCACCGGCCTTCAGACGCACGCCGAAGCTCTCCACCTTGCGTGCCAACCAGGCCACCGCGGTGACCGGATTTCCCAACACCGCATCGCTGCGTCCCTCGGCCACGACCTTGCCGTGGTTGGTCAGGACAGCGTCGATATTGCAGATGTCGATGTCTTTGGGCGACACCCGCGCTTCCCCGAGCACCCAACCGGCGCTGCTGGCGTTGTCCGCGATGGTGTCGCACAACTTGATCTGCCAGTTGGTGATGCGGGTGTCGATCAGCTCGATCGCCGGGGCGAATGCGGCCGTCGCGGCCAGCACGTCCTCCTCGGTGCAGCCGGCCCCGGGCAGATCGTCGGCCAGGATGAACCCGACCTCGACCTCGACGCGCGGGTACAGGAACTTCGACGACGGCACCGGAACGTTCTCGAACACCTCCATCTCATCGAGGAGATGGCCGTAGTCCGGCTCGTCGACACCCATCATGTCCTGCATCGCCTTGCTGGACAGCCCGACCTTGTGACCGATGATGCGTGCACCCTCGGCGACCCGCTGCCGGATGTTGATCAGCTGGATCTCGTAGGCATCCACCACATCGATATCGCCGTACCGATCCGTCAGCGGCGTCATCGGAACCCGGCTCCGCTCGGCCTGAGCGAGATCGGCAGCGAGCTCATCGCGCACCTCGACACTAAGCATTTTGGTGAATTCCCCTCGCTTCTTTGACCGGCGCAGTTGTCCACAGGCCCGGCAATTCTATAACGTGTTCTACATGACTGGACAGGAGTACGACGTTGTCGTGGTCGGCAGCGGCGCTGCCGGCATGGTCGCCGCCCTCACCGCGGCCCATCAGGGCCTCTCGACAGTAGTCGTAGAGAAGGCACCGCACTATGGAGGTTCCACTGCGCGGTCAGGTGGTGGGGTGTGGATCCCGAACAACGAGATTCTCAAGCGCGACGGCGTGAAAGACACCCCCGAGGCCGCCCGCACCTACCTGCACAAAATCATCGGTGACGTGGTGCCCGCGGAGAAGATCGACACCTACCTCGACCGCTCGCCGGAGATGCTGTCGTTCGTCCTGAAGAACTCCCCGCTCAAGCTGTGCTGGGTGCCCGGGTACTCGGACTACTACCCCGAGACGCCCGGCGGCAAGCCCACCGGCCGCTCGGTGGAGCCCAAGCCGTTCAACGCCAAGAAGCTCGGAGTTGACGAGAAGGGCCTGGAGCCGCCGTACGGCAAGGTGCCGATGAACATGGTGGTGATGCAGCAGGACTACGTGCGGCTCAACCAGCTCAAGCGTCATCCCCGCGGCGTGCTGCGCAGCATCAAGGTGGGTGTCCGTTCCGTGTGGGCCAACGCCACCGGCAAGAACCTGGTCGGCATGGGCCGAGCGCTGATCGCGCCGCTGCGCATCGGCCTGCAGCAGGCCGGCGTCCCGGTCCAGCTGAACACCGCGCTGACCGATCTCTACGTCGAGGACGGCGTCGTCCGCGGCGTTTATGTCCGCGACACCACCAAGGGCGAAACCGCTGAACCGCAACTGATCCGCGCGCGCCGCGCAGTGATCCTGGGCTCAGGCGGATTCGAGCACAACGAGCAGATGCGGGTGAAGTACCAGCGCGCCCCCATCACCACCGAGTGGACGGTGGGCGCGGTGGCGAATACGGGCGACGGCATCCTGGCCGCCGAAAAGCAGGGTGCTGCACTCGAATTCATGGAGGACTCGTGGTGGGGCCCGACGGTCCCGCTGACCGACTCGCCGTGGTTCGCCCTGTCCGAGCGCAACTCCCCCGGCTCGATCATCGTCAACATGGCCGGCAAGCGGTTCATGAACGAATCGATGCCGTACGTCGAGGCCTGCCACCACATGTACGGCGGCGAGTACGGCCAGGGCGCGGGCCCGGGCGAGAACATCCCGGCCTGGCTGATCTTCGACCAGCAGTACCGTGACCGCTTCATCTTCGCGGGTCTGCAGCCCGGACAACGAATTCCGAAGAAGTGGCTGGAATCCGGCGTCATCGTCAAGGCCGACACCCTCGAGGAGCTGGCCGCCAAGACCGGTCTGCCCGCCGACGCGTTCGGCGCGACCATCGACCGGTTCAACGGCTTCGCCCGTTCCGGGGTGGACGAGGACTTCCACCGCGGCGAGAGCGCATACGACCGCTACTACGGCGATCCCACCAACAAGCCCAACCCCAACCTCGGCGAAATCAAACACGGCCCGTACTACGCGGCCAAGATGGTGCCGGGCGACCTGGGCACGAAGGGCGGTGTCCGCACCGACCTCGTCGGCCGCGTGCTACGCGACGACGACTCCGTGATCGACGGCCTCTACGCCGCAGGTAACGTCAGCTCACCGGTGATGGGTCACACCTACCCCGGCCCCGGCGGCACCATTGGTCCCGCCATGACGTTTGGATACCTCGCGGCGCTCGACATCGCCGCGGCGGTTCCCGCCACATCGAACACAAGGGGCTGACATGCCGATCGATCTCGACAAGGCGCTGGGCGCCGAGCTGGAGCCCATCGAGTTCTCCTGGACCAGCAGCGACATCCAGCTGTACCACCTGGGCCTCGGCGCCGGTGCCGACCCGATGAGCGCGCGTGAGCTGAGCTACCTCGTCGACGACACCCCACAGGTGCTGCCGACGTTCGGCAACGTCGCGGTCAGCTTCCACATGACCGAGGCGCCCAAGGTGCAGTTCCCCGGTATCGACATCGAGCTGTCGAAGGTGCTGCACGCCAGCGAGGCCGTGAGCGTGCCGGGCCCGATCCCGACCAGCGGCACCGCGAAGTCGGTGCAGCGCTTCACCGAGATCTGGGACAAGGGCAAGGCCGCCGTCATCGTCAGCGAATCCACGGTGACCGATGAATCCGGCAAGGTGCTGTGGACCACCAAGCGGTCGATCTTCGCCCGCGGTGAGGGTGGTTTCGGCGGCGAGCGCGGACCGGCGACCTCGGCCGAACTGCCTGATCGCGCACCCGATGTCGAGATCTCGCTGCCGACGCTGCCGCAGCAGGCGCTGCTGTACCGGCTGTGCGGTGACCGCAACCCTCTGCACTCCGACCCGGCCTTTGCCGCGGCGGCGGGCTTCGATCGGCCGATCCTGCACGGACTGTGCACTTACGGCATCGGTTGCAAGGCCATCGTCGACAACCTGCTCGACGGCGACGTGTCCCAGGTGGCTTCCTACGGCGCCCGGTTCGCCGGCGTGGTGATCCCCGGAGAGACGCTGCAGGCCAACATCTGGAAGGAAGACGGCAAGTTCATCGGCGTGCTCACCGCACCGTCGCGGGACAACGCCGTCGTACTGTCCGGTGTGGAGCTCGTCCCGGCTTAGGCGTAAACCGCACTGCCCTACCCACTGGGCCGAACAGCCTTGGGCCCCAGCCGCTCCCGAAGCTTCTGCAGTGCCGCGGATTCCTGTGTCACGCGGTACAGCCCCTCCGTCACCCGGTACAGCCGACAGTAGATCGACGGGGGGACATGCGGGAGCATCGGAGAGCGGCGCGCCCGGAGCGCTACCGAGAACTCTGCCGGGCGCAGACGAATGTAGCGCTGAAGGTCCTCGTACCACTGCGCACTGTTTCGCGCCCAGGCCTGGTGAGGCACGATGGCCCGCGACCGCTCAGCTTGGTACGAATCGAGCGCGGACTCCAGATCCTGGTGCCTGCAAAGCTTCTCAGCGAGCCCGATGGCATCTTCGAGTGCCAAGATCGTCCCTGATCCGATGCTGTAGTGCGTGGTGTGAGCCGCGTCGCCCATGAGAACGATGTTGTCGTGGTGCCAGCTCTTGTTGGTCACCGTCGCAAAATTTGTCCAGACTGCGCCAGTACGATTGGGCGCGGCGCTCAGCAATGGATGACCATCCAACTGCCGCTCGAAGATCCGGCTCAGAAGTGCCGTGGCATCCTCTTCTGCCAGGGTGTCGAAGCCGAGCCCGGTCCAGGTCTCCGGTGAGCACTCGACGATGACGGTACTTGTCCGTTCATCAGAACCATAGGCGTAGAACCAGATCCATCCGGCAGCAGTCTCAGCGAAGGCGAAGTTGAACGCATCGAAAACCCTGCCTGTGCCCAGCCAGACGAACTTGTTTCTGCCCATGACGACATTCGTCCCGAATATGTCCGAGTGGAGTTTCCTCAGCCGACTGTTTGCGCCGTCACACGCGATTATCAAGTCAGCTTCCGGTAGGCGAGAAGGGTCCGCCACATCGCGCTCAAACTGAATGTTGATTCCGAGTTCTGTTGCACGCCTAGAGAATATGTCGATGAGCGCCCGACGATTGATGCTCAATCCAGAGTGCCCGCTGATCTCCGCCTGAGCACCTTGGAGGTCAATCACGGTGTCGGACCAACGGAACGAGCTATCACGAATCTCATCGGCCAACCCCAGGTCGATGTCAGCAAGCTTGTCCAGCAGTGGCTGCCAGTAGGTAATCCCCCAGCCGTATGTCGATCCTGCGGGATTCCGCTCCAGGACGGTGATCTCGTGCGCCTTGTCCCGCCCCTTCATCAGGGTGGCAAACGACAGCCCGGCCGGCCCCCCGCCGACACACAAGATCTTCACCGTGCCCCTCCACTGCTGATGTCCAAATGCGTGATCATCAATCCTCCCGCGAGGAATCCGGCGTTTCTTGACGGCACAACCCACCTGCACTGACGGTAGACACTCCCGGAAGACCGTGTCAGTGTTTGCTCAAATGGGCCCCGGGCGAGCGTTGCGTCAGCAGGACAGGTTGCCGCCGGGGTCGACCCCCAGCAGTTTGGTGATCGCGCGGTACCGGTTCACCCGGCTCTGCACCTGATCCGGGTTGCGCCCGTCGCACTCCTGCGCGCCAAGGAAGACGGCAAGTTCATCGGCGTGCTCACCGCACCGTCGCGGGACAACGCCGTCGTACTGTCCGGTGTGGAGCTCGTCGCGGCCTAGGGCCAATCCGATCGAGCCGCTTTGGCGGCCTCGTTTTCACGGCAAGATCGGTCGTGAAAACGAGGCCGGCAGGCAGATCGTCCGTGCTGGCGGAAGGCCCGCCGGGTTGCACTTCGCCCTATTGGCCAGGCGCTGAATACGCCGTCGATGCGGAGAACGAACGTCCGGATCTGACGCACCGCAGGACCTTTGAGCGCAGCAGCCTCGCAATGTCCCTCCGAACCAGCGCAGCGTCGGCCATAATCCGGTAAGGCTTTCGGTCCACCGGAAGGGCTCGATGGTTCATTTGACGACATCCAAACCCTGGCTCCCGACTGGTGTCCAGACGCCCAGCCGCGTCGGCAGGGTGCCCCCGGTTCGGCCGGCGAGGAAGGTCCTCCGTAATGGTGTGAGGGCGGCCATCGCATCAAAACTGCTGCGCGGCATCGTGTCCGGGGCGTTGTTGCTCAGTCTGCTGACGACCGGATGCGCGCGATCAGCACCGATGGTCGAGCACATCGATCTGTACCAGGACTACACCACCATGCCGAACGGCCAGCATCCTCCGACGTTCGACTCCGGCCAGACGGCAACTCTCACGTACACCCCGAACGACACCGCCATGCCGACCGTTTCCGGAGGCAGGTCCATCATCGCCTTCAGCGGCGTCGGGAAGGGGGCGGGATACGCGTCCGGCCAGCTCAGTGCCACCGCCGCCTACATCGCGGCCGACTGGAATTTCAGTGCATCAGGGACAACAGACGGCGGTCAATTGGTCTTGTGCTTGTTCGCGAACCCGCTGCCGTCCGGACTTCTGGGCATTACCGCGGTGCCGGACAGTCCAGCGCACGTCACGTTTTTGGCTGATCACTTCGAATATGGTGTGTGGAAGAATGACACTCTCACCGTTATCGCCAATGTTGCGTACGGAAGACCTTTCACGACCGATACTCAGCACGTCGCCGTCTACGTCCGGAAAGACCTCGGCAAGGCCTGGGTGCTGGCCCCCACCGGTACGATTTACGGCCCCTACTCACACCCTGCGATCAGCGAGATAAATGCCCCATATGTGGCGGCCGAGCAGTTCTACGGTAGCGCCGACACGGATAGGCGGGTGGAGATACAACGGTGGCGTGCGACGTCCAGGCTCACCGACATCTAGTTGAGCCAGACCGGAACACGGCCACACCGAGCGCCAAGAATTGGACTACCGCAGCCCTCCCACCAACCGGTATTGCAGGTCCTGGACGAATGGGTGGTTGCTCACGGGGACGGCCGCTTGCGCCGATGCCACCACGGCGCCGCCGCGGGCCATCGTCACCGTGAAGGATCCCGGGCGCAGCGGTGCCACGCATGTTCCGCGACCGGGGGCGGCGAAACATGACGTCTGTTGATCGCCTGCGTCGATCTCCACTCGGGCGGGAGCGGTGGCAAAACTGACCACCTCGATGGCATCGCGCGGTTCGGAGGCATCCGGGACCGGGCGCATCAGCATCGTTTCCGGATACTCCGGAAGCGCGGCGACAGGCTGGATCCGGTATGAGGCGAAAACCGCATCGCGCGTAATCCTAGGCCGCTCACGCCATTTGAACGTGGCGATGTCGTATGCGTTGAGGTCGAGCATGCGCCATCCATGGGCAACCGACGGAGCCATCGCCGTCGATTCCGCGTAGTCGTTCCAGGTGATCAGCTGAACCCATTCGGCCCCCGCCTCGATCGCAAGCTGCCAGGCCATTCTATTCGTCATCCCATTCAACGACTCTTCGAAGGTGCCTATGCGTGGCCTGTTGTCCTGGAAGGGGACGGACTGCATCCAGATCTTTCCGTGGAGATGCGCTTGGTTGATCAGATCACGCGGCGATCCCCGAGCACGATCCGATGGGGACATTCCGCGAGGACTTCTGCCGCCCCACGCGGAGAACCCGTAGGAGATCGAAGCGTATCCGGCGATGTTGTCCGCGACGTCGACGAAGATGGGGACGAACGCAATACTGGTATGCATTTTCACGGCCAGGGCTTCCAACACCGCAGCCCACCACCCCGGATCTCGGCGTTCGGCGGCGAACGCGCCGAGCACCGGACGACCGTCGGGAAGCCGATACGCCGCCGGCGCATCCAGATATGTGGACATGTCTGCGACGAACTCTTCAGCAGAAAGTCCGGACAGCGGCCCAGAGATGTCGGCGGTGACGAGAATGTCGAAGTTGCCATTTCGAGCGGCGGCCGTGAGGAGATTGGCCACTACATCAGACTCCGCTCGGGGTTTGATGACATCTATTGCGAATCCATCTATACCCACCGATTTGGCTTGGCCTATCTCAGTCTCGAAGTCCTCGATCTGCCAATCCGGCCGATCCATCCGCTGGCGTGGCAGCGGACGGTCTCGGAGCAACCCGCCGTAGCCGGCGTGAATTCCTTCTTCACCCTCCGGGGAGAGATACTGGAGTTGGTAATAATCACTGCCCCCATCCATGTTGTCAATTGATATGGGGAAATTCGGTACATAGTGTGCGAATACCTTATGACGTGTCGGGCCGGTGGGTAGATCGAAAGGCAGGTACGCGGTGACGGCGCGTTCGGGGTGGGCCTCTCCCTCCTGAAAATTCGAAGGGCTGAAATCGAGGCCGAGGGAGACGAAAACCGCCACGAGCGCGAGGACCGCGGCGATCCGTCCGGCAACGCCACCCCTACAGATAGCGGCCGTCCACAGTCGAGGAGGCGCGAGCGAAGTTGACGACCACCCCGAGGACGGGGGTGCCGATTATCTTTGTCCCGTCGGCCATCTCAGTGAGCGAACGAGTCGTCTCACCGGCGTCGACCACCTGAACGACAACATCGGCGGCACCCATCAGAGCATGAGCCTCGACGGATTCGATGAAGGGCGGACAGTCGAGGATGACGATGTCGGCGCCTTCCTTCGCGACATCCAGGCGACGGTCGAAGCATTCGGCGGTGAGCACCGACATCAGACCGACCGTCGTTACCGCGATGGAACTGGCATACTCGCGCATCGGCTCCGACTCTGCGCTCTCCGAACCGAATTGCAGCTCGACAACGGATCTTCCACGTTCGGCGAACGCTCGGCAGAGCGTTCGCGACACCATACTCGCGCCATCACCATGATGCGGGGCGATCACCGCCAACACGGGCGGCTTGCTTATCCCGGACAGGCGATACAGACCCGAATCGACATTGACGCTCAGGCGTAAGGCAGCTTGCCGGAAACTCTCGTCCGCATCGAAAGCGTGGTCCACATCGGCTTTTCGGGCCAACACCTTGTTACGCGCGAACTGGCCGATCACCGCGCTTCCCGTGATTGCCTCCACGGAGCGGCGAGACCGCACCCTCGTGTCGAAGCGTTCGAGCAGCCAGATCAGGGCCAGCGCTGCGGCCAGGGCACCGATGACCGCGGCGGTGCAGGTCAGCCACAACGGATATCCAGTCGACACCGTGGTGGCGGGACTCGCCCGGGTCACCACCTGAACCAACGGCGGAATATCGGGGTTGTTGTCGACATACTCGATCTTCGCCACATAGGTATTGAGCACGTCACCGTAGGCGTTGGCGATGTTGGCCGCCCGATCCGCATTCGGATCGGTTACCGAAACAATCATCAGGACAGTATCTTTGACCGTCGATGCAGACACCTTGCCGACCATCTCCTGGGAAGTCAGCTTCAACCCGAGCCGGTCGATGACGAGCTGGGCGAGATCGTCGCTCTTGAACATCTTCGAGTAGGTCTGAACACGCTGCCGCGAGAACAGGTCGCCCTGGTAAGCGCCGGCCGAAGTCTTGACATCGGGCGCCCGCAGGAACAGCTGGGTCGACGCCGTGTACTGCGGGTGGGCGGTGACGTTATAGGCACTCGCCCCGACCACTGCCGCTACCAGGCAGACGGCGACACACAACCAGTGTCGCCGTAGGACGATCCACCATCGCTTGAAAAGTTCCATGGTCCCTCCGGATCATCGATTCGTACTGCCGACTACCAGCGGTCGGCGACGCCGTTGTGTGCGAATGCGGGCGCCGCCACGACGATGCGCCCGAGGTAACGCCCCTGTCCCATCCGCACGAGTCGCTCAGCCTCTCGCACTTCGGAACTCGAGGATTCAGGGACCTCGGTCACCAAGACCGTCACGCTGTCCACCCCAGCCAGATCGAACGCGTCGACCGACTCCAGCACCGCCGGCGCGACGACGAGCACGTCGTGGGTGACCGCCAGTTGATCGAGCACAGCGCTCAGTTCATCGCAGCGCTGATTCGGATCAGACTCAGCCACACCCCCGAACGGCAGCCAATCGAATCCCCCGTCTTCGTCGAACACGACCGCAGCGTCGAGTGCAGCCCGGCCTGCGGCCACGTCTCGAAGTCCCGGTCGGCCCGTACCACCGGTGTCCACCGCCGGATCGGCGATGACGACGACCGGCCTTCGGCTCCGGACATTTGCCCGGACTGCTGCGAGTCGCCGAGTCGCCATCAGCACGGCCGGTGTGGCCCGGGGCGCGACGAAAAACAAAAGTGCCCAGGCATCGCCGCGCAGTTGGTTGATCCGGAGCTCGGTGAAACCCGCGTCGGCGTCGACCAGATCAGGCGCCGATTCACCCGGCGACAGAATCCCGAGTACGTCGTCGGCGTCGTCGCCGGAGCCCACGAGTTCGGCAAGCGTCCTGCCTTCCCGCATCGACACATATGTCAATCCGGTCAGGAACCCGAGGAGCAGACCCGATCCGATATAGAGCACTGTCTGTGGTGAAACCGGATGGGTGGGAACAGCAGCCGGTTCCACCAACAACGGCTGGACCGGAGACACCCTGGAGAACGGCGGTCGCTCGACCTCTTTCACAGTGGCTATCAGCTGTCGTGCCGTCTCGTCGGCTATCAAGGCAGCTGTCGTGGGAGACCGGTCGCTCGCCTGTATCTCCATGATGACCGTATCCGGGATGACATGCGTGGATACCTTCCGGCTCAGATCCTGCGCCGAAATCGCCAGGCCCAGACGTTCTCCCACCGGCCCTGTGACAAAAGGCGTCTCGACCAGCCGCGCATAGCTCGCCATCCGCTGCTGGGTGAACTCGTCGCCATAAGCCAGTACCGCCGCACCGAAATTCGGATCGGCAAGAGCCGTCGAATCGTTCCAGTAGGGCGCCACGATCATCACGCGGGCACTGGCCTGGTACTCCACCGGAAGGAAGAACGTCATGGAGCTCGCGGCGGCACCCCCAAACAATGCCCAGCACAGCAGCGTCAGGAAATTACGCCGGGCAATCGCGAATACGGTGCCGATGCTTTTCATTTCACCAACCCCATCAACCTCATATCATCGAATATCCTGCTCGCGTAATATTCGTTGCCCACAGCATTCAAATGAATGCCGTCGTGCCAGAAAAGTGGAGCGAGATCCCTCTCGCGATACCATCCTTCCGCCACTGGATCGATGACGTGAGCGGCTACTTCTTCGGCGCTACGCCTCATCCCCGCAGAAATCGTGGGATAGTTCGACGCCTCCTCTGCCGACACAAAAGACGGAAGGATCACAATGATTATCGCCTGTCGCCAAGCGGCACGTACCCTCTTGATGTATTCATCGGCAGCAGTGATGACCTCGACCGGCACCAGATCCAGATCGTTTCGGCCCCCGTCGATCAGAACGTAGTCCGCGTTGTACAGATGCTCATCTCGGTCAAGACGGACTGCGAAAGGCGTACCGCGCTTTTTGACATCCCCCGCATTGATAAACCCGGTCCCACCCTGGGCATCCACCGTGAGGTTCCAACCGAGTCGATCGCCGAGAAGATACGGATACGGGCGGAAGGTCACATCGCCAGTGCCGCCGGCGAAGGAATCGCCGACGATCAGCAATGTCGGCCGGTAATCGAACATCGACCCGATCGATGGCGCCGAGGCGCCAAGTCCTTGCACATGCGTAGACACATTGCTTCGGCGCCATTGTGCATATCCGACACCCGCCGTCAGCACCAGGAGAACGATGCTGAACAGCACCAAAAGCCCGCGCCTCGCGCCTGGCGACTTCCTGTCAGACCCGGACATAGTTGCCCTTGGGTCGTTCTGGCGGGTCGAACACGTGGGGATCGTCCGGAGATCGGGGAACACCGTCCGGAATCCCTGGAATTACCGAGCGTCTTCGCACGAATGCGGCGAACAGCAGAATGAAAAACAGAAACGAAGCAGCCTGTAGGAGCGATCCGCGCAACAGGATCATCATGTAGAACGGTATGACGCAATTGAGCAGGGCGGGCATACCGGCCGTAGTGAACTGTCGTTCGATTCCTGAATCAATGCGATGCAGCCACCACCCCAGACCGAACATACCGAGTATGAGCAGGAGCCATCCGCCGTTCAAATAGAACTCTGTCCAGAGCGGCGCCGAGAGGTTCGTGAATCGATATCCCCGCACATTTGCGATGAGAATCCCTGAATCGACAGGCTTGTCATCCCAGATTTTCCTCGGAATGGCAAACAAGAAAACACCCAGTAGCTGCCGGCCGGGTACGATGCCATCCCGCTCCGCGACCAGATATCCATTCACGAGCTGCCCAAACGAATCGTAATCAGGCGATATCAGCGCCTCCACAGGATTGGTCGCCTTGAAGTTGGCCTCGCGCCCGTACCGAAATGCGTCGGCCAACGGGAAGACAACGAGGAGGCCCAACAAGAAAGACACCGCGGTTACCCGGAATCTGGTTCGGGTCGCAAACAGGCCCAATGCCGTCGCCGCACCCAGGATCGCCGTACCCGAAAGGTACCGCGCATTCGATATCGGGTTCATGCTGTTGGCCATCAACAGCCCGACCAGCACGGCAAGTACGGAATTCAGCCTGAGCGCACCGGCCGCGACGGGGAATCCAAGCTCGCCGGCGCGCTTCATCTCGCGGCGGTACCGAACCAGCGCGACGAAAGCGACGAGCAGAGACATGAAGGTACAACTACGAACCATCACGCCCAGGGAACCGGGCGGCCAGATCGCGTTGTACACCGCGAAAGCCTCGTCACGACTCTGGGTGAACTGGATCCAGCCGACCTTTGACAGGTAGTAGATGTTGAACATGACCGCGAAGCCGGCCAGCAACAACACGCGCGTGCGGTCGATCGTCAACACACGCGACGTGTTTCTGACCGGCGAGGCGCGCCCAGCGTTTCCGCGTCGAAGCGTGGCGTTGTCCGCCAGTACCCCGAGCAGAAAGGCGAAGCTACCGACGATCGCAATCAGGGATCCCACCGCGATCAAGCTCATATCCATGCGCGCGACGGTGTTCGGAAATGCGTCCATGCGGAGTTGCGCCAACGGGGCGAGGCCCAGGAACGCATAGGCGAACGCCCAGTACATCATTTCGAAGAGGCGACGCTCACCGCTGCCGACCAACCAGGCAAATCGGAAGCCCGCCAGGACGATCATCGGCACAGACCACAGCCACAGCAGGTTCTCCGGCACTCCCGTGTACCTGATGATGGCCACGGGACCGAAGACGACAAGGACCGCCCCGACCCACAAGGTACGGAGGCCGTCGGAGGCATGTGCGCGCGATGCCAGGCGGGCGGCGACGGTGTTCGGCAGCTCGGCTCGAGCGACCGAACCGGTGAGGGGCATCGACACCCGTCGCTTCGGGTCGGCCGGCGAGTGCGCTTGCGGCAATCGGGGTGTCACTTCGTTGCCGTCGGCCCACGGCCGGAACCACGCCAATGCCATCGTCGCGATGAACGCTGTCCCGGCGACCATGCCGAGGGCCACACCGGATGCCGTGCGAAACGCGACGGTGGCGCCGAGTGAGGTCAGCAGCATCACCGCCACGTAGCCGATCTTCAACCTGAGGGCATCGCGACTGCGATTGAAGGTACGAAGATAGATGGACACCACAACAACCCAGGCGCCGATGGCGTACTCGCATGCGATGATCGGCACGATCTGTTGTGTCGCAGCGAATGTCGCACCGAGGAGACGCTCACCCCATTTCAGCGGCAGGAAGTACAGGGCGCTACCCAACGTAACGGCAGCCAGCGACAGCACCGACGCGACGCGGACCAGAATTCGCCACACGTGCATCGGCCGCATCGTCAGGCGTGCACCCTCGGAGATCACAATCAGCGGCACGGCACTGGCCAGGATCGCTACCGGCGCCAAGACCGCCGTTGCACCACGAACCGCGGCGGTGACGACCGGACCGAGCAGCAACGTCACGAACAGCAACACCGCGAACACTGTGACCTGCTCCAGGCCGGCCTCCGTGCCATAGCGGACGCGGTGCCTCCAACCGTCGGCCATCCATTCGCCGAAACCCGCGAGCCTCGGTGCCACCCGGATGTTGACGAGCATGCCGACGAGCGCGACAAGTGGGAGCAAACCCCAGGCGCACACCAGGAAAGTGGCGGTGAAATGCGGTAACTCGAACCAGGTACCCACCAGCAGAATGACCGAGCCGGCGAACCACACGCCGTCCCAGATGGCTGCGATGTGCGACCGGCCTTCGGCAACAGCGATGTAGCGCAAGACATCCTGGACGAGGATCACCGGAGTGGCCACCATCAGCAGCACGGCCTGGGTGCGCACCGCCGAACCGGCGACAGCCACCATCGCGATTCCGACGACCGGCGCAATGATCAACGCCGTCGTCATCGCATATCCGCCCTCCCGACGGAGATCGGTGACAGCCTTCGCCGAACTGAGGAGAAGCGGCGTACCCAGCGCACCGCGTTGGACGCCGATGGCTGCGGCCAGCAGCGTCATCACCAGGCCGATCCGCCCGAAGTCGGCAACCGAGGTCACGACCGCGATCGCATAGACGATCAGACCATTGCTCACGCTGGAGAAGGCCTGATCGATCCCGCCGACGAGCGCCCGCGCCCTGCTGAACCTCGACGGCCCCGCCATGTCGCCTACTCCCCGGCCGCCGATGCCCATACCTTCTCCAAGGCGGGAAGTGAATCCGTCAACCCGTGGTTGGCGAACAGTTCGAAGCTTGCATAACTTCCCTGCCACTCCGATATCCGCGGATCAGAGATGATCCGATGCACGCCCTGCGGTAGATCCAGGGTGAGTTCCGAACCGCTGATGGTGAGCCCCGCCTCGTACACCGTCGATCCGTCTTCGGCCAAGGGCAGCGGAAAGTCGCCCGCTGCAATGACAGTCAGAGGGTCCCCGGTGGAATGCGTCACGCTGACGTTCCAATTCACCGGCGTCAGTACAAAATGCACCGGCAGCGGACGGATCGTCGGCGGGAACTCCGAGCCGATATCACGGGATACCACCAACGCGACAGCACCCTTGGTGCCGCTGCCCGGCTGGAACACAAATCGTGTCCCGAGCGACCGCACCGGCGCACCCAGATCCGGTGTGCTGAAGAATCCGGCCGCAAGCTCCTCGCCGGTGGGCTGATACGTGAGCCGACCGCCCAGGAGCCTGGGACGGGCGCCCGGATCCTCCGGGGTACCGGCGACCCGGGCCGGCTCGCCACCGTCGAACCGATCCGGCGCGGGCCCGTTGGGCATGCCGGTGAAGGTGGCTTCGACGCTGATCCCCTGTGCCGCAACGGGAGCGCGCCCTCGGACGAACCCCATCCACAGCGCACCCGTCACCGTAACGGCGAGGAGCACTGCGAATGCGATCTGCAAGCCCAGCCAGAATGGTCGGTGCGTGATTCGGCTGTTCATTTCGACATTCGCAGCGTGATCCCGCCGTACACGTCTTCGAGTTTCTGGCGTACCGGCTCCATGCCATAAGTCGCGCGAACCGCCGCCCGGCCGGCCGCGCCCTGGGTGCGAGCGGTCACCGGGTCAGCGAGCAACCGCGCGATCGCGCCCGCGTAGTCGTGCGGGCCGCCAGCGACGACTGCACCGCAACGGCTCCGCTCCACGAAGTCGGCGAGGCCGCCGTCGGCGTTGATCACCACCGGAACCGACTCGGCGAGGGCCTCGATGATGGACATCCCGAACGGTTCTCGGACCGCGGGAAGTGCGTACACGGAGGCCGTCCTCATCCTTTCGCCGGCGTGCCCCGGAGCTACCGCAGGTTCCCGGCGCAGACGTGATTCGCCGAAGCCGTCGGCGCGTGCCTCGGCGATGATGCGGTCGACTGCCGCTTCCGCTCCCTCCGGCGGGCCCACGAGGGCAAACTGTGCGTCTGTGCCCCGGCGCAGCAGTTCGAGCGCCGCCGCGGCGAAAACGTCCGGGCGCTTCCTCTTGTGCAGGCGCGCAAGGAACAACACCTCAGGGGGTTGTGTCCGCTGGTGTGAGCGGACGTCTGATTCCAGCGGCACACCATTTGCGAGCGGTTCCAACCTCAGCCCCGGACCGCCGATGACGCTGAGTTCTGCACGCTCCGCATCGTTGAGGTAGAAGACGGCACCGGCGGATCCGAGGAGTTTCTTTGTCCACAACGCATCAATGGGCGCCGCCAGCGGGTGCGTGCCGGAGACGATCATCCCGTGCGTCTGCACGACTACGGGCAACCCGAGTCGCAGCGCGGTGCGAGCCGCCGGAATGGTCACCAGGTCACGCGCCAGGTGCACATGCACCACATCGAACTCGGATCCGTGGCGCCTGAGCCAGCCGACCATCGCGGGGGCCCAGGTGGCGGCATAGCCGACCCTCGGAAGTACTCGCCGAGCCCGGAACAATCGGACGGGCGTGCCGTCGATCTGTTGTGGTGGGACAGAATAACCATGCGTTCCGGCCAGCAAGATCGGCTGATGACCTGCCTCGGCCAGAGCAGCACATTGATTGAGCGCGACCCGGGCAGGACCACCGTACGCACCATCGGGGGACATCAGCGTCAGCACCTGCAAGACCTTCATGGGTGCTCTCCTCGTCATCGCCGCCCCCCATCGAACTACTGCTGGAATGTCGAAATGTGACTCTGGCGAGGACCGGAGGCTCGACGGCTTGTGCGGCGAGGAAGGTCGATCCTCAGTTCGGTCGTCGCGATCTCGCCACGCTCGAACCAACTCTCGGCGTCGGTAGGGTTGGGCCGGATGAACTGGGCCGGAGATCCTCCGTAGATCCCTGGAGCCGGATTCAACTCTCTGCTCCTGATCAAAGTCGAGCTCGCGATCAACAGCGAATATGGAGGAAGTACAGCGCCTTTCAACACCAGGCAGTTGGTCAGGACCGCCGAACGCTCACCGATGACAACCTGCCCGGCTGATTGGATGTTGCGCATGATGTCGATCTCGTGGCTCAAAATCGTGGTCCGCTGACCAGCGACGGCAGACATATCGCCGATCCGCACGATCCCGGAGCAATCGACATTGTGCCGACTCGTGACGGCGGCACCGTCGCCCATGATCAGACTTCCCACCTCAGGGTCCAACGCCTGATAGGCGGGATGCGCAGAGATCATGTTGAAAGAACCCAGCGTGGCGCCCTCTCCCATCTGCAACAACCGCAGAGATCGGAAGATGTTCAGCGCAGCAATCTTCGCGTCCCTGCCGATAACGGCGCGACCGACATTCAACACCAGTACCGGGCCAATGCGGGCTGCCGGGGAAACGTCGTGGCCGAACCTCCGCAGCATCTTGTTCTTCAGGGGGCTGCCCGGCAGCAGCCAAACCAGAAGCTCGATCTTCTTCATGAACGTCGCCCCACTGGCTGGTCGCCGGCCTGAGACTCGGCGAACCACATGTACATCTTCTTCAGGCCGGCTTCGAGAGTGAGCGTGGGACGCCAGCCGAGATTCCTCAGTTTGCCACTGTCCATGATCTTGCGCGGAGTTCCGTCCGGCCGAGTCTCGTCGAACCTCACCTCACCCTCGAAGCCGACGATTGTTCTCAGCAACAGAGCAAGATCATGGATCGAGATCTCTTGCCCCGAACCCACATTGACGATTCCTCCGGCGTGGTAATCCCTGAGTAGAAAGACACAAGCGTCGGCCAGGTCGTCGGCGTCGATGAGTTCCCGCAGCGGTGATCCCGATCCCCACACCACCACCTCGGGAAGATTCGACAACTTCGCGTCATGGAATCGGCGCATCAACCCAGCGACCACATGAGAATGCTCCGGATGAAAGTTGTCACCCACCCCGTACACGTTGCAGGGCATGACCGAGAACGCATTGAAACTGTATTGCTTTGCATACGCATCGCACATCGTGATGCCGGCGATCTTCGCGATCGCATAGGGCAGATTGGTCTCTTCCAGCGGACCGGAGAGCAGCGCCTCCTCCGCGATCGGCTGCTTCGCAAACTTGGGATAGATGCAGCTCGACCCCAAGAACATGAATTTCGTTGTGCCGTAACGGTAGGCAGCGTCGATGACATTGGTTTGAATCTTGAGATTCTCGCGGATGAAATCGGCGCCCTGAGTCGAGTTCGCAATGATTCCACCCACTTTCGCTGCCGCCAGGACCACGCACTCGGGCCGCTCAGCGGCGAAGAACTCCTCCACCGCGACGGCTTCATCCAAGGGAAGCTGAGCGTGCGTGCGAGTCAAGATGTTTCGGTATCCCGCGTCGTGAAGTCGGCGCGCAATCGCGGAACCGACCATGCCGCGGTGGCCGGCGACGTAGATGGGGGAATCCGTCTGCATGAGTGTCTCCGATCACCCGAACCGCGTCGTCCGGTGGACGCGCGACTGAGCTGCCAGCACTGTTGCGCCGGCCGGCACGTCATCGGTCACGATCGCCGTCGCCCCGACCGTCGCGCCATCACCGATACGGACACCGCGCAGCACAGTCGCTCGCGCCGCCACCCACACCGAATCCCCGATGACAACCGGTGCATTGTCGTATTCGAAAGTGGGACTCAGTCGCCCGTGGCTGCCCGTGCACAAGAAGGCTCCCTGCGAGATACACGTGTTTGATCCGATATGTACCGGTTCGAGGTTGAGGATCCAGGCCTCCTCACCGATCCAGGAATTGCGCCCGATCGTCAGCTTCCACGGCCAATGGATCTTCACCTGGTGCCGAACTATGACCCCTGCTCCGATTCTGGCGCCGAACAACCGGAGCGCCCCAACCCGAACTGCATTGGGGCACCACCACTTCATCAACAATCCGCGCGATGCCAGCCACAGGATCTGCAATGCCACCCCGCGGCCGCGGCTGTATCCGTGGCCGGTGAACCCATCCAGGGCGAAGCGGTTGCCCAGTCCAGAGCTGTTGCCCGGAAGCTGCGGTGAATTCTGTTCAGCCACTGTGCTCATCCCGTCGCCCCTTCATCAGCCTCTGCTATTCCCAGCCGGCCAAAGCCGGTTTGTCCACCCATGGGGTTCCCGCACACCGGAGGGCCGAGATATCCGCGTCCACCATGAGCGCTGCGAGGTCGGGCGCTGACACCTCCGCCTTCCAATCGAGCACTCGGGCAGCCTTGGAGGCATCTCCGATAAGCGCATCCACCTCGGTGGGGCGCACATAATTCGCGTCGAATCGCACGTAGTCCTGCCAGTTCAGCCCAACGCGCTCGAATGCGATTCGGACGAACTGCCGCACGGTGTGCCCCTGCCCAGTCGCCAGCACGTAATCGTCGGGCTCGTCGGCCTGCAGCATCCGCCACATACCCTCCACGAACTCCGGCGCATACCCCCAGTCACGCACGGCATCAAGGTTGCCCAAGAACAGCTCATCTTGGCTGCCGGCCTTGATCCGAGCGACCGCACGGGTGATCTTCCGGGTCACAAAGGTCTCACCACGCCGGGGCGACTCATGATTGAACAGGATCCCGTTCACTGCGAACATCCCATAGGCTTCGCGGTAATTCTTTGTGACCCAATAGGAGTACACCTTTGCGGCTCCATAGGGAGACCTTGGATAGAACGGTGTGATCTCACTTTGCGGCGGTGGAGAGGCACCGAACATCTCGGAACTCGACGCCTGGTAGTACCGGCACGACAGTCCCGCCTGTCGCACCGCTTCCAGCAGGCGCACCGAGCCAACACCCGTGACGCTGCCGGTGTGCTCCGGCTCATCGAACGACACCCGCACGTGGGATTGCGCCGCAAGGTTGTAGACCTCGCCGGGATGGATCTTGCTCAACAACATCGACAGCCGCGCACCATCAGACATGTCGCCGTAGTGGAGAAACAACCTGGCACCTGGGAGGTGCGGGTCTTGGTAAAGATGTTCGACGCGTACCGTGTTGAACGTCGACGCGCGCCTGATCAGGCCGTGCACCTCGTAGCCCTTGGCCAGTAGCAGCTCGGCCAGATATGAGCCGTCTTGCCCCGTGATCCCGGTTATCAGTGCCACCTTGCTCATCACTGCCCCCATGATCCGGCTGCGTGAATGACTGGTTCGTCGGTGCCGGCATTCCCGCCACTCGAATTTTGTCGTGTCGCCAGTACGCACTTGATCCAGTTGTCGAACTTTTCGATCGATGCCGCCTCACTGAGTTCGGCTGCAGCGTAGGCAATTCCATTGCTTCCCAACTCGCACCGTCGATTTGCGTCGCTGCCGAGCGACATGGCGGCATCGAGCAGTTGTCCCGGGTCTCCTGCAGCGACCACAATCCCGGCTCTCGAACCCCGAATCTCCTGTGCGGCGTTACTTTCAGGACTCGTAGCACCCAACACCGGCGTCCCGCTCTGGAAGTACGAAGTGAGCTTGCTCGGTATCGACATCTCGGCCACACCCGGCCGCTCGTTCACGAGCAGGACGTCGGCGGCACGCAGAGTATCGGCGAATTCACTTTGCGGGGCCGGGTCCCGGATTTCCAGCCGAGTTGTCTGATCAGCCATCACCTCGAGCATGCGTCGTTGGTTCCCGTCGCCCATGAGAACAAAGCGCAGCTTCAGTTTGTTCTGGTCTGCGATCTGGGCCGCACGGACAACGTTCTCGAGGCCCTGTTTGACGCCCATGTTCCCGGCGTGCAGCACCACTGTTTCGTCATCGGCCCAACCCAGGCGGCCACGGGCTGCGGTTCGGTCACCTGTGCCGGTCGACTGAACATGAGTCCAGTTCCTGATCGTCGTGATCTTGCCGGCATCTACGTTCAGATTCCGCACGAGCTGCCTGCGGAACTGGTCGTGCGCCACGACGATGCCATCGGCCTCCCGCATCACCCAGCTCTCCACAATGCCGGCGAGTCTGGTCGCCGCCGATCCCGGATTCTGGATTTCGTTCAGGCCGACCGCGTACAGGTCCTGAACCCAGATACCGAAAGCTGGTCGGTGCCGGCCGGATACCCGTTGCCGCACACATTGAGCTGCCGTCGATATCAGTGCCGGGGTTGTGCAGATCACCACATCCGGCTGCTTCCAGCGCGATGCAGCCGCGCGAGCCCCGAAAGTTGCCTCCATCAGAAGCCGGCGAGCGTTCGATGTTCGCGTTGGCACCGTGTGCCGCACCCGTTTCAGGGACACGCCGTCCACCGTCTCGAACGACGTCCATCTCCAGCGATACTCCGCCGGCACCCGCCACTGCGGGTAGTGAGGCATTCCTGTCACGACGTTGACCCGGTAGCCCCGGCACGTCAGGCCGCGGCACAATGCCGTCGTATATGGCGCAATGCCAAAGGGTTCCGGAGCGTAGTTGATGCCCAGAACGGTGACGGTGATCTGATCGCTCATGACAGACCTCAGTAGGCCCCGGTGTGCCGGAATACAGCCCGCAAAGTCTTGGCGATGATCAGAGCGTCCTGAATCATCGACCAGTTGTCGACATACGAGAGATCCAGACGGACGGAGCGCTCCCACGACAGGTCGGAGCGGCCGCTCACCTGCCACAATCCTGTTACGCCTGGCTTCACCAACAGCCGACGCAACACGTCGCAGTCATATGCCTCCACCTCCCGCCGCAGCGGTGGCCTCGGTCCTACGACGCTCATCTCCCCTCGTAATACGTTGAGGAACTGCGGTAGCTCATCGATGCTGAATCGCCGCAACAACCGACCGACGCGAGTGATGCGCGGATCGTCATGGAGCTTGAACAGCAATCCATCACTTTCGTTCGTCGTCAACAGCCTTGCCAACTGTTTGTCGGCGTCCCGGACCATGGTGCGGAACTTCATCATCGAGAAGGGCATGCCGTCGATGCCGATGCGTTCAGAGCAATAGAACACCGGCCCGCGGCTGCTCGCCTTGATCGCAATCGCGGTGGCGGCCAGTATTGGCAGAGTCACGATCAGTGCCGCCGATGCGAAGCCGACATCGAAGGCGCGTTTCTGGAATCGCTTCGCACCGAGATACTGGGGTTTCTCGATGTGCAGCAGCGGAAGCCCGGCGATCGGTCGCATCACCAACCTGGAGAGGGCGACATCCATCACTCCGGTCGAGACGATCAGATCGACTTGCAGGGGTTCGAGATCCCAGATGAGCCTTCGGATCCCGCGAACTCCGAAGTGTTCGGTCCCGGCAATGGCGACGGTGTCCGCACCACAGGTACGGATCGATTCCAGCACCTGGGTCTCCCCACCGATGATCGGGACCTCTCCACCGTTCACGACCATCCGCTCGCCACGCGACGGGCCGTATCCCGGCACGCCGACTCCCACAATGCGGAAGCCGTCTACCGCATCTCGGGTCAACTCATTGGCCAGGTTCTGTACTGCCTCGGGTTCCCCAATGGCCAGCACGGCCGTCTGGTAGCCACCCTCTGAGCGCTTCCGTGCCAGCCGGCCCCGCCAGAACAATCTGCTCAGCACGAGACCCACGATCCCCAGAGGAAGCGCAACCGCCAGATAGCCGCGCACGACGTCGACCTTGAGGAGCAGCGTGACAATCGCAATCGCTCCAAATGTCCAGAAGGAAGCGGTGATCACACGCCGATACTCCTCGATACCGGAGCCGATGACCCGCGGGGATCGGGTGTGAAATCCGGCCAGAGCGGTCAGCCACACGAGGACGAATGCGGCGGAGAAGCCCGGCACGAAGTACTTGTAGGTGCCTGCTGCTGATTCGGTCGTTCCGAATCGGATGTACTGCGCCAGGATTACTGCTGCACACACGGCCAGGGTGTCCGTCAGCCGGAGCTCGGCTGCGTATCGCCGTTGCCAAATGGTGCGTTCGAACACCTCGCTCGGTATGAGGCGTCGCGGGCCGGCTCCATCACCACCCTTGGCTGCGTCCGGTTTCAGCAGGACCGGGCTTGCACCGTCGGCCTCCGTAGCACGAACATTCCCGGTCTGGGAAGGACGATCGACCGGTATCGTCCGGATTGCGTTTTGTTGCATTGTTTTACCCCAACTCGACGAACTCTGCTATCGGGATTCCGTCGCGGCGATCGCGGTCCCCGACGACGTGCCCCGACTCGTTTTCCATACCCACATCACTGCTGCTCCCCCGAAGCCGTTGCGCCACTGGCACAGCCGCGGACTTTTCGCCACCATGCCTGCCCGGCTGCAGGCAGACTGTCGATCGGGTCGTAGAACTCGTAGACGCGGTTCAGGGCGTCCACGTCCGATCCGTCCAAGCCGGTCAGGTAGTTCTTGCTCCAGTAGGAGATGCCCCGGGTCCGGTCGTAGCGCATCACTTGATGGACCCATCGCTTGCCGACCAAGGGAACATCACAGACGATTCGCGGCGTCGCGAAGCCGGGCAGATAACCCATGATTGCCAGCTGCAGTTCCTGTGCTTCCCACAGCGATGTCCGCCAGTGTTCGGCGTTGGGAATCATGTCGCACATGTAGAAGTAGTACGGAAGGATGTTTGCTTCGCCCTGTAGTGCGAAACAGAGGTCGAGGAGGTCCTCTGTGGTGGCGTTCACCCCCCGCATCAACACCCCCTGGTTCCGGACATCCCGCAGTCCCGCGTCGAGCAGTGCCCGTGTCGCCGCGGCGACCAGCGGCGTCACCGACTGCACGTGGTTGATGTGGGTGTGTAAGGCCAGGTTGACCCCTCGGGAGGCGGCAATGTGCGCCACGCGATCGACTCCGTCGACCACCTTCGCCTGCAACCAATGCTGCGGCAGTGCGGCCAATGCCTTTGTGGCCAGGCGTATGTCGCGGATGGAGTCGATCGCGAGCAACTGCATGACAAACGATTCCAGCCGTGGCCATGGGATGTTGGCGACATCACCGCCGGACACCACGACATCGCGCACGGTCGGTGTGGCTCGCAGGTAATCCAGCATTCGGTCCCACCGCTCGACCGGCTGGAGGGTCAGTCTGGCTTTGCTGATCGTCGGTGTGGAGTTTCCGATCAGATCCATCCGCGTGCAATGCCCGCAGTACTGCGGGCACGTCGAGAGAAGTTCGGCGAGCACCTTGGTCGGGTATCTATGTGTGAGCCCCTCCACCACCCACATGTCGCTCTCGTGCAACGAATCTCGCTCGGCATAAGGGTGTGAGCACCATTCCGGATCGCGATCGCTGAACACCGGCAGCATGTATCGCCGGATTGGATCGGCATAGAACGCTTCGGTGAACCAGCGACGTTCAGGCGCGCAGTGGGGAGCCATGGTGTTGAGCATCTGCGGCGGGAGCAACATCGACATGGTCGCCCGCTGCACCTGGTCGGCGGTCAGATCGGCATAGAACCGCTCGTCGAGCAGGTCCCCCACCACCGCGCGCAGCTGCCGGATGTTCTTGATGGAGTGTGCACGCTGCCACTGCGGATCTCCCCATTCGGACTCGGTGACCATTGCCCAGCCTGGGTAGCGCCGCCAATCCGGTTCGGACAGTTCCTTACGCACGTACGTATACGGCTGATCGGAAACCGCGGTGAAGACCGTCTGCCTGGATTCGCTGAGTGTCGTCATAGCGACAGAACCTTTCGAAATGAGTTCGCCGTTTCGGAGCCACGGATCAATTCGGTCGCGACGCGTCGGCCTGACCTGATCGCACCCTCCATCAACCCGAAGAACTCCAGGCTGGTTTCGGTGCCCGCCCAGTGAACGCGGCCATGGGGAGTGGTCAACGCCGGTCCGAGCCGCAGCCAGTCGCCCGGGCCGAACAGGGCGGCGTAGCACCCCCTGCTGTATTTCTCGGCAAGCCAGTCGGTCACCGTGCATCCCGTCGGCGGCGGTAGTTGCGGAAAGAGCCGACGAGTGTGAGCCAGGGCCGCCTCGCATTGTCTTGCCGGCGACAGCACGCTGAACGCCGATGCGGCCGATCCGGTGACGAACCCGGTCAGCACACCGGCGGATTCATCCGGCGGAGAATCGTCGACGGTCGAGAGCAAGGGTCCGTCCGAGCTCACCGACCACCCGGACAGGCCATGCTCACGCCAGATCGGAGCCGGGTAGCTCATGTGTACCTTGACCGCGCAGCCGCGGCCCGTGGCTACGGTCGCCCGAGGCGTGCGCAGCGTGGGCCGGAATTCGATCCGCTGCGCCAACAGCGGTGGCACCGCCACGACCACCTGGTCAGCCCGATACTCCGTCCGCGTGCCATCGATGTCTGAAATCGCGTGCACAACAACCTCGTCAACGGTTTGATGGATCGCCTTTACCGCAATTCCCAGCCGCACACGATCACCAAGTCGTTCGGCGAGCGCCTCGGCCAGCAGGTGCGCGCCGCCGTCGATCCTCCACTGCTGGGCGCCGCCCTCGAAGGCGTTGAGATAGCGGATCCCTCCGCCAGAGCTCAGATAGAACGCCATGTGCAGCACCGAGATCGCGGTCGGGTCGGCCGCCATCATCTCGCCGAGGAACAGCGGGAAGAAGGTCTTCGCATCCGGATGCGTGACCTCATCGGCAATCCAGCGGGCCGCGGTCCGCCGGTCGAGGTGTCTCGCTAGTGGGTTCCGCCACGGTGCCTCCGGGCCCACCTGTGCAACGAGGTCCTCAAGCCGATCGAACAGTCCACCGAGCGCGACCGCATCCAGTGGAGGGACCCGACTCGCGGTTGTCGTCCGACGATCCGACAACAGGAACGTGCTGTCCCCGTCCATCGCAGTGGAAGCCACATCGAGTCCGTGCTCCTTCAGCAACGAGATCAACTCGGTGTGCCGCACACCCAGATAGGCAGCACCTCCGTCTGCGACGACACCCTCGGATATCGGGACGCCGTGCATCCGGCCGCCTACCCTCTCTCGGGCCTCCAGCACAGTGACCGCCGCACCTGCCGCTGCCAGGTCGAGCGCAGCCGTCAGCCCGGCCAGGCCTGCACCGACGACGATGACACGCATGTCTCCCGCGTTCATGGCACTGCGGCGGCAACTTTGGCGAACAACCCGTCCGCCGACGGGTTTTCGATAAATTCCTCCCACGACAACTCCGTACCGAAATCTCGTGCAATCGCACTGAGCACCCGAGTGGCCAAGAGCGAATCACCGCCGAGTTCGAAGAAATCGGAGTGTGCATTCACCTCGACGGTTTGGAGGACCCTACGGAAGATCTGGATGATATGACCGACGCTCATCGGCCCGCTCCCTTACTGTCGCAGTCCGCTGCGGCCCGCTGTGTTGCCGCTCTGTCGATTTTTCCACTGGACGTATACCGCAGTGCGGTAACGAATTTGACCTTGCTGGGCACGAATTGACTGGGCAGGCGCAACCCAAGGTGACGTTTCAGCTCACCCGGAGTGGTCGCCGCAACTGGGACGACGTACGCGATCAACGAAGTGCGGCCGAGTGCCCGCTCGCCGACCACCACAGCTCCGCCGACCGCGGGGTGGGTGTTCAGCTGCGCTTCCACCTCGGCCGGATGCACCCGCACACCAAGGACTTTCACCTGTTCATCGGTGCGGCCACGCGAATAGAGCAGACCTCGTTCGCCTCGAATCACCAGATCTCCGGAGTGAAACCATCTGGCCCGTCCGAATCCGTGGTCGGCAACGGGAAATGCGGTCGCCGTGAGCTCCGGCAGTCCGAGGTACCCGGTGGCCAGGCCCGGGCCGGACACCAACAACTCACCTTCATCGGTGACGTGATCGCGGACGTGAGGCAGCGGACGCCCGAGTGGCGCCTCGGCGCCGCGGGCCGCGACACCCGGTTCGGTACCGGGACCACTCAACTGCACCGCATGGGTGATCATCGTGGTCTCGGTGCACCCGTAGGTGTTGAGCAACCCCACCCGCCCCATATCGAGATCACGCCACTGCCGCAGCCGGGTTGGATCGACCCGCTCGCCGCCGATCACCATCAGCCGGACGCTGTCCGGTAGTGCCGTCTGCTCTTCGTGCAGGAACAACACAAGTTCGTGCCAGAAGGCGGTAGGCAAATCGAGTACGGTGATCTCACGCTCGGCCAGCATGCGTAGGAAGGCCTGGAACGAGCTCGTATGCGCCTCATCGTCGAAAACCAGTGTCGCGCCGGAAGTCAACGCCGGCAAGATCTCCTCCAAGCAGGTGTCCCAACCGAGCGAGGCAAACTGAAGCACGCGATCGTCGGGGGTGAGCCCGAACAGTTCGCGTAGCGCGCGAACCGTCACGGCCAGGGCGCGCCTGGAGACCATCACCGGTTTCGGCACTCCGGTGGACCCCGAGGTGCACAGGACGTAGGCTGGGTCATCCGATTCCCACATAGTCTGCGGCAGAGCGGTTTCCGATGCTGTCGACTTACCGTCGAGGGTGTCGATCCGCAGACTCCATGGCTCACCAACACCCAGCACCGCGACGAGCTCCTTTCTTCGAGCAACCGGGAGCGCAGCGTCGATCGGACAGTAGGTGGCACCGGCCTGCAGAATTCCCAGTAGGTGCTCGGCCACCTCGGGAGTGTGCGAGACCAACACCCCGATGAGACCTGACAACCTGTCGACCCCGAATTCACCCGCGCGATAGCGGAATGCGGCAAGTCTGACCCGTTCAGCGAAGTCACGGTAGGTGGTGGCGATCCCGTTGTGTACGACGGCAGCGTGATCCGGCCAGTCACGAACCGCGGCAGCGAAGTCCGTGACCAGATCGGCGCCGGCGTCAGCGTCGGGATAGGCGATACTCGGATCGAGAAAAACATTGTGAGACATAGCTTTCCATTCGTTCAGCGCGGCTCGCGATGGATAGGGATGGAAATGGCCAAGTTGTACTGGCAGTTTCGGCTCATTCGACTGTCACCGATCTGACAAGATTTCGGGTCTTGTCAACGTCCAAGCCCAATGCCACAGCCAGGGTGCGGGCGAAAATCTGCAGCGGTGGGATCGCTACGATCGGACCCCAAGGAGCGCAGACGCTGTCGACGACCGGCACCGAGCTACCTACGGAACCGATGGTGACGATCCGGCCGCCGGCCCGTTCGACCTCGGCGAGATTGCCGGGCAACTGGGGATCACCATTGTCGACGACAACGACGGGAGTACCCGAAGCGACAAGCGCCAAGGGTCCGTGTTTGAGCTCACCAGCCGGATGGTGCTCGGCCCACCGACGGGCGAGTACCGTGAGCTTCAACGCTCCCTCGGCGGCATACGGCAGGCCGTTGCCACGAGCGATGAAGATGAATCCCGGATCAGCGGTGAGATTCTCGACTATCGGTGGTATCACACACTTGGCCACGGTTGCGGCCACGGCGAGTTGGTCGGGGACCCGCCGCAGATCGTCGACGAGTCGCCGCCCCGACCGTGCGGATATTCTCCGCATCGCAATCAACGCCGACACCATTACCGCTGTCCCTGAGATGATCTGGCACACGAAGGTTTTGATTGCCGCCACATTGACCTCAGGACCGGACGAGCATCCGATGACGGCATCTCCCAACCGGGCCAGCGTGGAATGCGAATTGTTGGTGAGCACGAGTAAGGGCGACGCCCCAACTGCCGACGACTCCACCGCGCGCAGCACGTCGGCGGTCTCACCGGACTCGCTCAGAGCCAGGCACAGCTGCGACGTATCCGCCACCTCCGCAGCCGCTTCGCTGCCAACGACGGACGCCACCGGTATCCCGCCCAACCCGCGAGCCAGGTTGCCGATCACGTTGCCGGCATTCAGCGAGGTGCCACAGCCAATGACCCGCAAGCGGTCGAAGGGCGGCAGACAGAGGCCGGACCAGACCTCCCCGGTTGCGATCCCATCCCCCAGCTCATCGAGGAGTCTGGCGATCGCGTGCGGCTGTTCGTCGATCTCCTTGGCCATATGGTCTGCGTAGCCGTCCAACTCGACGTCACGAGCCACTGCTGGTCCGAAGTCCCCGACGTTCGACAAGTCGATGACGTCGCCGTCGGCGAGTATGCGATATTCCTCGGCCCAATCCGCGATCGCTGTGAGGTCACTCGCTGCGAAATCACCATGCGGAGTATGGGCCACCACCAGAGGGGAATGATTGGCAGCGAGGATGATTCGACCGACGCCCTGTACCAGGACGGCAAGGGCCCACGACCCGTCAACCCTGGCGAGGGCAATACGCACAGCATCGACCGGGTCGGTGTGGCTCTTTCGCTCGTCCTCGATCAGGTGGCACAGCACCTCGCTGTCAACTGTGGTCGCGAATGTGTGCCCAGCATTGACCAACTCCACCCGCAGGCTTTCGGCGTTCTCGATGATTCCGTTGTGCACCAAGGAGATTCCCCCGGTGCAGTCAGCGTGCGGGTGCGCATTCACCTCGCTCACCGCGCCATGGGTCGCCCATCGAGTGTGCCCAATGCCGATCCCGCCGAACCGAGCCCCAGCCCATTCCTGCAGCATCCCGTCCAGAGCACCGATCCGTCCGGTCGTCCGAAGCCGAACAACATCGCCGGAGGTGGTCTGCAGCGCTACTCCGACGGAGTCGTACCCGCGGTACTCCAGCCGGCGTAACCCCACCCGCAGATAATCGACTGCGGGTCGGCCTGTCCGGCAGGCAATGATGCCGCACATCAGCCGATTCCCCGGTCGCCAGCGATTCCATCGCTACGCTCTGAGCTAACCCCCGTAAACATCACTTCACTATCGGGGCCTGAAAGCCGTTGGTATATGGACCAAGAGAGCGATTTTCGGACTGAATCCCGGACTAGATCCCTAGATGGTCGTCGGCGTGCAGGATGGTGCGGGCCAGAACCGCTGCCTGCCCGCGGGTACTGACACCGAGCTTGGTCAGCAGGCTGTGCACGTGATTCTTGACAGTGTGGACTGCAATGCACAGCTCGTCGGCGATATCCTGATTCGCAAGTCCTAGTTCCAGCATCCTGAGGATCTGGATCTCCCGGGACGTAAGGACTAGTTCCTTGGTGGTCGGTTGTCGCTGAGATGCCAGGAGTGACAACCGTCGAAGCAGGATTGCCGACACCCGCGGCGAACACATCGATTCGCCTGCAGCAACTTTGTGTATCAACACGAGCAGATCCTCGAGCGTTTCCGTACGCAGGTGGTATCCCGCCACGCCGGCCTCGGCGCACGCGACGATCTCGGGTTCGTCGTCCTCGGAAACGCCTAGAACGATCACCCGCACCTGCATGCTCAAACTCAGCACCCGCCGCAGCAATGCTGCGCTGTCACGAGTCCCCATGTTCAGCAAGACGACCCAGGGCTGGGTTGCCTCAACAGCTGCCCTCAGGGAGGGCATGTCCCAGGCAACCCCGGGCGCCACCGCACCATGTGAGACAAGGACTGTCGCGAGATAATCGCGGTACAGCGTGCAGTCGTCCACAATGAGCACTCTGGTGTCGCGGAGTAGACCAGGCCCATCGGCCCCATATGGGTCCGCCCATCCGCCGCGGGGCGGTGCAGGCTCCCAATCGTGCAACTGGTCGCGCGGCGCCGGATACAGTCGCGGGTTTGTCGAACTCCTACCGTTGCTGCGCGGCGGACCGCATACCAACTCAGGCCTGTGAGCGGCGGAGTCCGCTACGGGGTGGCCTATCGTTTTCGTCAAGGCGCCCAGACTCGTCGACGTAGCCAGCTCGACTGAGATCTCGTTCATCGCGGTGATCTTGTTCAATCACACGCGGCGAACGCACGTATTGCCCTCGGCGGTGTGGTGGTCCGTCCTATCGCTTGCAACGTCCATCTCATAGTCAACAACCCTCCCCTCTGGCAGGGCCTAACAGGGTTCCGACAGAATTCTGACAGGATCTCGTCCGGCACTAACATTCCAGAGTGGGCCGATTGTTATGCATTTGCCATTTCCGCGTCAACCGGTTCAGAAAGGTCCACCTGGCAAAGTTTGCGATTGGAAGTATCGAAATCGATACATCCATGCATGCGCGCTAGCCAGCGCCCCGATCAGTCCAACACGCACCGGTATTCATACCCATAGTCCGATACCGGCTACCAAAGCCATTCTGCCAGTTCAGTACTCATGACGCATGCGTCAAATATCGGCAGGAGAAGTCCACCGCCGCGGCGCCGCGGAGCTGGCGAGAGCGGCTCGGGACCTGCGGCACAGGGGCGGATATGTCCCGATTACTGCAGAGTTAGCAATGCCTGAAGAAAAAAAGAACGAAGCGCCGAAATTTAGCTCTCACGTCACTGACATCCGACGTGCGAACGCAGATCTACATCCGCTTCCAGAGATCGTCCCCGCCGGAATGACGTGGGGCCTCGGGTGCCACCGGAACCGGGCCGGGAGCCGGCTGGCTCGGGGCAGGCGCGGCAGCGGGCGGTGCGGACGCGGGCGGTGCCGAGTGCGTGACCGGAGGCGCCGCATGCGGAGCCGCCGACGCCGCCCCGCCGGTGGGGGCGTTCATCTGCGTCTCCCGCGCATCCAGACCGGCGTCGCGTCGGTCCTGCGCAACGTCGCGTTCGTTCTGCGCTGTCTCGCGATCGTTCTGCTGCTTGTCCCGATCGTCGAGCTTGGCTTCGCGTTCGTCCTGCTGCTGTTGCGGATTCGGGCCGCCGGGCCCACCCGGGCCGCCGGGCTGGCCGGCACCTGGTGCGCCGCCGTTCTCCGAACCGCCGCCCTTGGCGCCTTCCATGGCCTTCATCAACGGCTCCATCAGGGAGCCGAACTGCCCACCCATCTGGCCTGCCATCTGGGCGGGAGCACTGGCCATCTGGCCCATCTGCCCCATCTGCCCCATCATCTGGCTGAGCTGACCGACACCCTGACCACCGGACTCGTCGGCCTTCTCGTAGGCGCCCTGGGCATCCGAAAGCTTGGCGTTGAACATGTTTTCCTTGGCTGACAACGCCGTCACATTGGTGGTCAGCGAGGCCGCCAGAGCCGGCAGGATGCCGGAGATGGTCATGCTCATCGCGTCTTCGCCGGCCTGAATCGGCGGCATCTCCGGCAGATTCAACGACGCGGCGTCCCAGCCGATCGCCCCGGGCATTTTCATCGGGCCTAGCTCACCCACGGTTGCCCCCTTCTCGTCGACACCGATCACCAATCGTCATAGTCATCGTCACCATCCCCCGTGTCATGTTCCAAAGGAGCCGGGACCGCCAGTCCGGTCGCGGTGCCCCCACCGCCACCGGCCCGCTGGCCGCCGCCCATCATGCCCATGCCACCACCCATGCCGCCGCCGGCCGCATTGGCGGCCGCCACTGGGGCGACACCGCCAACCACAGCGGCGGTGGCACCGGCGTCGACCGAGACCGGTGAAGTGCTGCCACCGCCCACCATCTTCGCCAACAAAGGGGTCTGCGGGCTGCCGCCACCGGAGCCCCCGGGTAGACCCGCGGCCTTGACCATGCCCGCACCACTGCTGGGACCGGAGCCGCCGGCCGCCGGATGGTTCGAGAATGCCGAGAACGGGCTGGGCCCACCGCCTGTGCCCTTGCCGCCCGAACCCAACATCGAGGTCAGCTGCTGCAAGGGCTGCGACAACTGCTGCAGCGGTTGGGAGAGCTGCTGCGGAATCTGGCTGGCCATCTGCGGGATCTGGCCGAGCATCTGCGGCAGCTGACTGATCAGCTGCATCATCGAATCGGCGCCCTTCTGGGCTGCCTGCTGCGCCTGGGCCGTCGGCGGAGTACCGATCTGCGGAAGGTTGGCCACCGTGCTCAGGCTGTCCGCCATTTCCGCGGAGGCAGCCGAGACCGTCGCGGTGTTCTGCGCCAAACCCGCCTTGACCCGACTCTCGATCAGTGCCTGCACATCGCCGCCGAGAACCCCCAGCTTCTGGATCGCCTCGACCTCGACCTGCACTTCCTGAGCGGCGGCATTGACGATCGTCTTGGTCTCCGCCACGGTCGCTGCCATTTTCATCAGCGCTGTGGAGATGGCCTGCGCCTGTAGGCCATTGGCCTCGTGCCCGCCGATCATCGTGGTCGCCTCACCCGAGGCAGCCAGCGATGCGGTGCCTTCCCAGCCACCCTGCAGCTTCGACAGCTGGCTGGTCTGTTGTGGGACGACGGTGCCGCTGATCTTGGCGGCGATCTTCTGATACGACGCCGCTGCCGCGGTCAGCTGCTCTTCGTCGACACTCGGCCAACCCGGACCGAGCAACGTCTGCGACCCGTACGGGCTACTGTCGCGCTCCACCGCCATACCGCGGCCCCCTTCTATGCGTGATGCACAACCGGAGCAAACATTACCGTGCCCGAAGGGGGTGGCGATGCACCTTTATCCGAGGATGAGCCCGGAGGTCGGCACGCCGGTGCCCGCGGTGACCAGCACATGCTCCACGCCGTCGACCTGGTTGACCGAGGTACCCCGCAACTGGCGTACGCCCTCGGCGATGCCGTTCATCCCGTGGATGTAGGCCTCACCGAGCTGACCACCGTGGGTGTTGATCGGTAGCCGGCCGCCGATCTCGATGGCGCCGCCGGCAATGAAGTCCTTGGCCTCGCCCTTACCGCAGAAGCCGAGCTCCTCGAGCTGGATCAATGTGTACGGGGTGAAGTGGTCGTAGAGGATCGCCGTCTGGATGTCGTCGGGCGACAGGCCACTCTGCTGCCAGAGCTGACGGCCGACGAGCCCCATCTCGGGAAGACCGAGCTCGTCGCGGTAGTACGAGTACATCGTGAACTGGTCGGTTCCGGCGCCCTGAGCGGCGGCCTCGATGATCGCCGGCCGGTGCTTGAGATCCTTGGCCCGCTCGGGCGTGGTGACGACGATGGCCACACCGCCGTCGCTCTCCTGGCAGCAGTCCAGCAGCCGCAGCGGTTCGGCGATCCACCGCGAATTCTGATGATCCTCGATGCTGATCGGCTTGCCGTAGAAGAACGCCTTCGGGTTGGTCGCGGCGTGCTTGCGGTCGGCCACCGACACCGCACCGAAATCGGCACTCGTGGCGCCGTATTCGTGCATGTACCGCTGAGCGATCATCGCCACCGACGCGGCCGGTGTACTCAGCCCGTGCGGGTACGACCAGCTGTACTCGACGCCACGCGAGTCGGCGTTGACGGTCAGGCCGGTCATCACCTGGCCGAACCGGAATTCCGAGCGCTCATTGAAGGCCCGGTAGGCCACAACGACTTCCGCGACACCGGTCGCGACGGCCAGAGCCGCCTGCTGCACCGTCGCGGCCGCGGCGCCGCCGCCGTAGCCGATCTGGCTGAAGAACTTCAGATCCCCGATCCCGGTCGAGCGGGCCACGGCGGTCTCCAGGTTGGAGTCCATCGTGAACGTCACCAAGCCGTCGACATCGGACGCCTTGAGGCCGGCGTCGTCGAGTGCGTCGAGCACCGCCTCGGCGGCCAGACGCAGTTCACTGCGACCGGAGTTCTTGGAGAAGTCGGTGGCGCCGATACCGGCGATGGCGGCTTTACCGGACAGGCTCACTGTGCGCCTCCCAGAGCCAGGGTGGACGTGGCGATGACGTGGTTGCCAAGGCTGTTGCTGCCCACCACTTTCAAGGTCACCAGGTCGCCCTCGATCTCGGTGACCTCACCGGTGAAGGCGATCGTGTCGTAGGCGTACCACGGCACTCCGAGTCGCAGCTTGATCGATTTGATGACGGCGTTCGGTCCCGCCCAGTCGGTCACGTAGCGGCCGACCAGCCCGGTGTCGGTGAGGATGTTGACGAAGATGTCCTTGGAACCCTTGGCTTGCGCCTTGTCCCGGTCGTGGTGCACATCCTGGTAGTCGCGCGTCGCGATGGCGGTGGAGACGATGAACGTCGGGTCGCCGTAGATCTTGAGTTCGGGGAGGCTAGTGCCCACGCCAACATCGGAAACAGTCAGGCTCATGCTTGCGGCTCCCATGCGTACAACGTCCAAGCCGGACTGATCTCACTGTCCGGGAAGTCGATATAGGTTGCGGTGACCGGCATTCCGATCTTCACCTGATCGGCGTCGACACCCCGCAACTCGCCCAGCATCCGGACCCCTTCCTCGAGTTCCACGAGGGCGATCACGAACGGCAGGGTGCGCCCGGGCACCTTCGGCGCGTGGTGCACGACGTAGCTGAACACCGTGCCCTTGCCCGAGGCCACGACGTAGTCGTCCGGCGTGACCGGCTCCTGGTAGTCCTTCCACACCGCGGGCACCGGCGGATGCTGCAGCGTCCCGTCGGGGCGACGCTGGATCCGAAGTTCGTGAGCGTTGATGCCGTCCCAGAAGAACTTGGTGTCCCGCGACGAAGACGGCCGCATCAGCTTGTCCGGATCGAGATCCTCAGGGATGACAGCTGTTTCAGCTGAGTCCTCCGCGGCCTGCTTTCCGGCCGGGAGAAACTTCATGATCCGCCAGTCCATGTCGGCAACTTCCTCGTCACCGACATGCCAGCGAATCTTCTGATTGATGAAGTAGCCCTCACCCAGCGCGGTCTGCTTGGGGCCGACGATGCCGACGATCTCGGCGCTCATCACCACCTGCTCGCCGGGCTCGAGGTAACGGTGATAGGTCTGGTCGCAGTTGGTGGCCACGACGCCGACATACCCGGCGTCGTCGAACAACTTCATCGCACGGCCGAGCGGATCATCGTCGGAGCGGGTGCGGCCCAGACCCATCATGGTCCAGACCTGGATCATCGCCGGCGGCGCCACGATGCCGGGATGCCCTGCAGCTCTTGCTGCCTCCGCGTCCACGTAGATCGGGTTCTTGTCGCCGATCGCATCGGTCCAGTGGTGAATCATCGGCTGATTCACCAGATCCCGAGCCACCGTCGGCTTGCTTCGACCAGCCGCGATGATCTCGTCGATGCCGGCCTGCAGATTCGCGCTCATGTCAACCCTTCGCTCTACCGGGTCACTCTCGGCACCCGGAGGCCCGACGCCGCGATCATCTCGCGCATGACCTCGTTGACGCCACCGCCGAAGGTGATCACCAGGTTGCGCTTGGCCATCTTGTCCAGCCAGACCAGCAGTTCGGCGGTCTCCGAGTCGGCCGGGTTGCCGTAACTGCCGACGATCTCTTCGGCCAACCGGCTGACTTCCTGGATCCGCTCGGTCGAGAACACCTTGGTGGCAGCGGCATCGGCCACGGCGATGGTCTCGCCGGAGGCCGCGACCTGCCAGTTGAGCAGTTCGTTGATCCGCCAGATCGACTTGATCTGCCCCAGAAGGCGTTTCACGTCGTCCTGCTCGATCGGTGTGACACCGTCCGAACCGGGCTTCGATGCCCAGGTGTGCACCTGGTCGTAGATGCCGGCGATGCGGCCGGCCGGCCCGAGGCCGACCCGCTCGTGGTTGAGCTGGGTGGTGATGAGCTTCCAGCCGCCGTTCTCCTCGCCCACGAGCATGTCGGCGGGCACGTGCACATCGTTGTAGTACGTCGCGTTCGTGTGGTGCGCCCCGTCGGACAGGATGATCGGGGTCCAGGAGTAGCCGGGATCCTTGGTGTCGACGATCAGGATCGAGATGCCCTTGTGCTTGGCTGCGGTCGGGTCGGTACGGCAGGCCAGCCAGATGTAGTCGGCGTCGTGCGCGCCGGTGGTCCACATCTTCTGTCCGTTGACGATGAATTCGTCACCGTGACGGACCGCGGTGGTACGCAGGGACGCCAGATCGGTGCCGGCGTCGGGCTCGGAGTAACCGATGGCGAAATGCACTTCACCGGCGAGAATTCCGGGCAGGAACTTCTTCTTCTGTTCCTCGGTGCCGAGGGCCTGCAGGGTGGGGCCCACCGTCTGCAACGTGACCATCGGCAACGGGATATCGGCGCGGTTGGCCTCGTTGATGAAGATCTGCTGCTCGACGGGACCGAAGCCCAGGCCGCCGTACTCCTTGGGCCAACCGACGCCGAGCTTGCCGTCGCTGCCCATCCGCTTGATCACCGTGCGGTAGGCCTCGTTGTGCCGGTCGGACTCCATCGCCTTGGCCTCATCGGGCGTGATGAGAGTCGAGAAGTATTCGCGCAGTTCGGCTTGCAGCGCGCGCTGCTCCGGGGTCAGATCGATGAACATTACGCTCCCACCAAATCGAGGCGATGCGACGGACCGCCCAACAGCCGGGTCAGATCCTTGATCGAGGAGTAGTAGCGGTCCATCGGGTAGGTGATGTCCATACCCATACCGCCGTGCAGGTGATGGCACAGCCGCATGGCCGGCGCGGCCTGCGAGGTGAACCAGTAGCCCAGGATGGCCAGGTCCTCGTCGGTGTCAAGGCCCTCGGACAACCGCCACAGGGCCGAGGTGGACACCAGAGAGATTGTCCGCGAAGCGATGTAGACCTCGGACAGCTGTGCGGCGACAGTCTGGAACGTCGACAGCGGACGGCCGAACTGCTCGCGGGTGGCCACATAGTCGGCGGTCAACCGCAGCGCGCCGGCCACCAGACCGGCGGCGAACGCGCCGGTGGCGGCGAGCGCCAGCTGGTTGACCCGGTGCGCAGTCGCGCCGCCGAGCACGTCGCCGGCGTCGACCGCGACGTCGGCGAAGGTGACCACGTATTCGTCGGAACCGTTGGAGGTCGGGGTCTTGGTGACCGTCACACCGTCGGCCGCGGGTGAAACCACCACCACCGCGTTGTCGGCGGTGACCAGCAACCACTTCGCCGTCTCGGCATAGGGCACACCGACTTTGGTGCCGTTGAGCTTGCCTTCGGCGAAGTTGGTGGCGGGCCGCTCGGGCAGCGACTGCCCGGGCTCGTTCAGCGCCGCCGAGAGCACCGCACCTGTCGCCACACCGGCGAGGTAACGGTCCTGCTGGGCGTCGGAGGCCAGGTCGAGGAGCGGCACCAGACCCAGGCCGATGGTGGCCAGCGCCGCACCGGTGGTGCCGTGCCGACCGATCTCGGTCAGCGCGGTGGACAGCTCGGGCAGACCCAGACCGTCACCGCCGAGTCGTTCGGGCACTCCCAGCGCCGCGACACCACCGGAAACCAGGGCATCCCAAGAGTTGTCGCGTTCCAGAACGGACGTCACCACATCGGCGACGGCCTGCTGTTCCGGGTTCGGTGTGAAATCCACCCGAATCCTCCTTGATTCGTCGAGGGCCTCAGTGACTCAAGCTTGTTTCGCCGGCTCGCCCGCGACCGGGCACGTGCCCGTGAAGTCCACCGGCCAATGCTTGATGCCGTTGAGCCAACCGGACTTCAGCCGCTCGGGGTCGCCGACCGGCTTGAGGTCGGGCATGTGATCGGCCACCGCGTTGAAGATCAGGTTGATCGTCAGGCGAGCCAGGTTGGCGCCGATGCAATAGTGCGCCCCGGTGCCGCCGAAGCCAACATGCGGGTTGGGATCGCGAAGGATGTTGAAGCTGAACGGATCGTCGAACACGTTCTCGTCGAAGTTCGCCGAGCGGTAGGACATCACGACGCGCTCGCCGGCCTTGATCTTGACGCCCGAGATCTCGGTGTCCTCGCTGGCGGTGCGCTGGAAGGCCGACACCGGCGTGGCCCACCGGATGATCTCGTCCACGGCGGTCTTCGGCCGGTCCTTCTTGAACAGCTCCCACTGATCGGGGTTCTGCGAGAACGCGATCATGCCGTGCGTGATCGAGTTACGGCTGGTCTCGTTACCGGCGACGGCCAGCATGATGACGAAGAAGCCGAACTCGTCGTCGGACAGCTTCTCACCGTCGATGTCGGCCTCGATCAGCTTGGTGACGATGTCGTCGGTCGGGTTCTTACCCCGCTCCTCGGCCATCTTCATGGCGTACGAGATGAGCTCGAAGGAGGACATCGCCGGATCGACATCGGCGTACTCGGGGTCATCGCCGGCGGTCATCTCGTTGGACCAGCGGAACAGCTTGTCGCGATCGTCCTGGGGAACACCGAGCAGTTCGGCGATGGCCTGCAGTGGCAGCTCGCAGGACACCTGCTCGACGAAGTCGCCGGTGTTCGACGCCGCGGCGTTCTTGGCGATCGCCTGGGCACGCGAGTTCAGCTCGTCCTCGAGCCGCGAGAGTGCGCGGGGGGTGAAGCCACGCGAGATGATCTTGCGCAGGCGGGTGTGGTGCGGTGCGTCCATGTTGAGGAGGACGGCCTTCTGCAGGTCGACGGCCTCGCGGGTCATCTCCTGGGGCCAGACCGGGATCGCGCCGTTCATCGAGCTGGAGAACACGTCGCTGCGCAGCGAGACGTCCTTGACGTCCTCGTGGCGGGTGACGAGCCAGTAGCCCTTGTCGCCGAAGCCTCCGGTGCCACCGGGCACGTCGACCCAGCGAACCGGCTCGGCCTTACGAAGCTCGGCAAGCTCTTCGACCGGCAGGCCCTTGAGGTTGAGCTCAGAATCGAGGAAGTCGAATTCCTTGGGGATGTTCGGGCAGCCCATGTGTCTAACTCCTAGTGTCTGCGGCAAGCCGTGCGCGTAGCCAGCAATGCTTGAAACAACGTGGTCTAGTACCAATTGAGACCATTGAAACACGGCTTGACCGCAGATCAAAGGCAGTGATACATCCGCGCTTGTCAGAGTAATGAAACGTGTTCTAGCCTGACTTCATGGGTAACCCTGTCATCGTCGAAGCCACCCGCAGCCCCATCGGCAAGCGCAACGGCTGGTTGTCCGGCCTGCACGCCACCGAGCTTCTCGGAGCCGTCCAGAAGGCCCTCATCGAGAAGGCCGGAATCGACCCCGGCAGCGTCGAGCAGCTCATCGGCGGCTGCGTCACGCAGTACGGCGAGCAGGGCAACAATGTCACCCGGCAGTCCTGGCTGGTCGCTGGACTGCCCGAGCATGTCGGTGCCACCACCGTCGACTGCCAGTGCGGCAGCGCCCAGCAGGCCAATCATCTGGTCGCGGGTCTGATCGCCACCGGCGCCATCGACATCGGCATCGCCTGCGGCATCGAGGCAATGAGCCGCGTCGGCCTGGGGGCCAACGGCGGCGGCGCCCGCGCCGCGTCGTGGGACATCGACCTGCCCAACCAGTTCGAGGCTGCCGAGCGGATCGCCAAGCGCCGCGGCATCACCCGCGCCGATGTGGATGCGCTGGGTCTGGCGTCGCAGCTGAAGGCCAAGCAGGCCTGGGCCGAGGGTCGTTTCGACCGGGAGATCTCCCCGATCGAGGCACCGGTCATCGACGAGAACAAGCAGCCGACCGCGGAATGGAACACCGTCAGCCGCGACCAGGGTCTGCGGGACACCACCGCTGAGGGCCTGGCCGGGCTGAAGCCGGTGATGGAGGGCGGCATCCACACCGCCGGTACGTCCTCGCAGATCTCCGACGGCGCCGCGGCGGTGCTGTGGATGGACGAGGACAAGGCGAAGGCGCTGGGCCTCAAGCCGCGCGCCCGCATCATCAGCCAGGCCAACGTCGGCGCCGAGACCTACTACCACCTCGACGGCCCGGTGCAGTCCACCGCGAAGGTCCTCGAGAAGGCCGGCATGAAGATGGGCGACATCGACCTGGTCGAGATCAACGAGGCGTTCGCCTCGGTGGTGCTGTCCTGGGCTCAGGTGCACGGTGCCGACATGGACAAGGTCAACGTCAACGGCGGCGCCATCGCCCTCGGCCACCCCGTCGGATCGACCGGTGCCCGCCTGATCACCACGGCGCTGCACGAGTTGGAGCGCACCGACAAGAGCACCGCGCTGATCACCATGTGTGCCGGGGGCGCGCTGTCCACCGGCACGATCATCGAGCGCATCTAGTGCCTGTCTCTGAAGCGGACCGCATCGCGGCGGCCCAGGCCTATATCGATGCGCTGGCGACGCATGAGGCCGACGCGGTGCCGTTCACGGCGGACTGCATCCGCATCGAGATGGGCCTGAAGACCGGCCGCTCCGGTGATCACTTGCGGCGCAGCCTGAACAACGGCCCGCAGTTCAAGTTGATCGAGAAGACGACGCCACCGGAATACAGCGTCGACGGCGACAACATCCGCGCCAAGTTCGACGTACTGACCAAGCCACGCCTGTTCGGATGGCGGGTCTGCTCGCACGTCGACGAGACGTTCCTGATCCCCGAATCCGACGGACAGATCCACCACATCCGCGCGTCCCTGACCCCGTTCCTCAGCCGCTAAGGTCCACCGCATGGCCAACACCCCTCGCCCGCTGAGCCCCAAACAGGTCGAACGCCTCAACGCGAATTCGACCGGCGCCGCCATCAAGTGGATGTCGCGCGCCCAGACCTGGATCTTCAAGAAGACGGGCGGGCGGTTCGGCGACAAGTTCCTGCGTGGCGCCGAAGTCGGCATCCTGACCACGATCGGGCGCAAGTCGGGCGAGGAACGTGACAGCCCGCTGCTGTTCCTGCAGGAGGGCCGGCGCATCGTGCTGGTCGCCTCGCAGGGCGGCCGTGCGACCAACCCGATGTGGTACCTGAACCTGGTGGCCAACCCCGAGGTGAAGTTCCAGACCAAGCGCGAGACCCTGGAACTCACCGCGCGCGACGCCACCGATGCCGAACGCGACGTGTACTGGCCCAAGCTCGACGCCATGTATGCCGACTTCGTGAACTACCGGTCCTACACCGACCGCAAGATCCCGATCGTGATCTGCGACCCGGCCTGACCGCCTACAACGCGCAGCGCCCCCGGACTTTGTCCGGGGGCGCCTTTCTGTTGCCAGGTGTCCTGGAGCTGGCCAATTACGCAACTCTGCGTAGCAGAATTGACGAGTGAACAGAATTTTGATTATGTTCTGTGAGCGCGCACACAGTTAACGGCAAGTGAGCGGCAGCCCACGTTTTCGTGAACCGATGGAGACCCTATGCAACGACCCAATCGACGCCGGGCTGCCGGTGCCGCCGCAACCACCCTGACGGCGTGTTCTTTGTTCGCCGCTGCCACCCTGCCGGCCGCGGCGATGACCGTGACGTTCATCCGGCACGCCGAGTCTCAGGGCAACGCCTCCGGATACATCGACACCAGCACCCCGGGGCCGCACCTGACCAACGATCAGGTGAACCAGAACGGCGGCGCCACCGGTGAGCAGCAGGCGCTGGACTGGGCCAATGCTCAGTGCCCGACCGCGGAGTGCACCAAGTACGACGCGCTCTACGCCTCGACCATGATTCGCACCCAGGAGACCGCAGCGCCGTTCGCCGCCAAGCGCGGGTTGCCGGTCACGGTCCTGGGCGCGTTCGACCCGGATCACCCGCAGCAGAACTCCGGCGTACAGGAAATCAGTGCCGGCATCTTCGAGGGCCTGCCCGAAAGTGAAGGCATCGGCCGCATCGGCTACATCCTCGCGCCGTTGGCGTGGACCATGGGCCTGCAGTTCGTCCCGATCCCCGGTGGCGAAAACGGCCTGGAGTTCAACGAGCGCGTGACGAATGCACTTACCCAGGTCGAGGACGACACCACCGACACCAATGGTGACGGCGAGGTCGACGCCGCGGTGTTCTCGCACGGCGCCACCATCATGATGTGGACGATGATGAACGTCGACAACCCCAACCTGTTGCTGATCGTGCAGCATCCGTTGAACAACACCGACACGGTGGTCGTGGAGAAGAACGACGACGGTAGCTGGACCCTCAAGGAATGGGCCGGCCAGGAAGTCGGACCGGCGAACTACCCGACCCAGATGTTCGTCAATGTGCGTGACCTGATCGTCGCCCCACAGAAGGCGATCTACAACATGCGTATCCCGGTTCTCTCGCTGGACGCGCAGGGCATCGTCACCACGGGCGCCCAGGGCCTCCAGGACGTCGCACAGGCCGGGGTCAAGTTCGTGACGGATTCGGTGACCGACACCGTCAACGCGATCACCGGCATCCCCGGCTCACTGGGCCAGTCGACAACGCAGGTGTCGAAGCTCAGCACTCAGAAGGCTGTCACCGAACGTAGCGCCCCGACAGTGGCTGACCTCGCCGAGGACGCAAAGTCCGCCGTCGAGAACGCCACCGAGGACACCAAGGCTGTGGTTGAGAAGGTCAGCGAGGGCGCCACGTCGGCGGTCGAGAAGACCACCGAGTCGGTCGAGAAGACCACCGCGGTCCGTACCACCAACGGCGCCACCAAGCTGAGCGACGGCAACAAGGCAGAGCCGGGTAAGGCAGTCTCCGCGGTTCGCGACCGGGCCAACCGTGCCGCGGACGACGTGCGTAGCGGGATCGAATCCTCGGCCAAGCAGGCGCGTGAGACCGTCAAGAAGCTCACCGGTGCCGACAAGGCGGAGAAGTCCGACAAGTCCGACAACAACACGGCCAAGCCGAAGGCCAAAGACGCCGCGTGAAATAGGCGGTAGCGCAATGTAATACCAACCGGGTCGGTCCCCCTCCTCGCTCGAGGAGGGGGACTGAGCCGCATCTGCACCGCCTGGATCAGGGCGGTAGCAGAATCGAAATCCTTGTCAAATTCCTTCCCACACAACGGGATAACTGCGCATCTTCACAGCCAATGGTCAGACAATTCAACTGGCCGGCCAGCGCAGTGTCACCGGCAGGTCACGTGAAATCCCTACAGCCACAATGGAGGAAACACATGAACCGCCGCAGAGGTGACGCGCCGACGTCACGATACCGAAGTCTCCTAGGGGGTGTCGCCCTGGCATTCCTCGCGTTCTTCATGGCGATGCCCGTGGCCCATGCCGCCGAGGTCATGCGTGTGACGTTCGTCCGCCATGCGGAGTCGGAGGCCAATGCGAACCACATCATCGATACCACCATCCCCGGCCCCGGCCTCACCCCGACCGGCCGGCAGCAGGCACAAGCGTTGGTAGACAAGCTCGGTGACAACAACTACGACGCGATCTACGCCTCGACCATGCTGCGCACGCAGCAGACCGCGACCCCGATGTCGCAGTACCTCGGCTTGCCGATCCAGGTGGTAGACGGCATCTCGGAGATCCCCGCAGGCGCGTTGGAGGGCAAGTCCCAGGACCAGTACGGAACTGCCTACATCCTCGCGCCGCTCAAATGGGCCGGCCTCCTGCCTGGCGCACCCGCCGACCTCACTGCAACGCAACCGGGTACCGACTTCGACGGCAATGATTTCAACGCTGGTGTGAACAATGCCCTGAAGGGCATGTACGACAAGGGCGATCGGAACGCCATCGTGTTCTCACACGGCGGCACCATCATGTTCTGGACGATCATGAACGCGAACAACCTCAGCATGGCCCAGAAGGGCATGCTGCTGAGCCAGTACACGTTGGGCAACACCGATTACGTGGTCGTCGAGGGCAATCCGGAAGATGGCTGGACCCTGGTGGACTGGAACGGTCAGAAGTTCGCACCGGAGCCGTCTTTCGAGCACGAGGTGGGGCTCCAGTTCCGCACCCTCAGCCGGCAGCTGCAGCAGGCCGCCAACAGTGTTGTGCAGTCCTTCGCCTCAGGAAATCCCGCCACCATCGCCACCGCGATCAACCGCGGCATCGCTGATGCGGGCTTCTCGGTGCTCAAGTTCAATCGTGCGATCAACGCCGAGATCATCAAGCGGACGACCGCTGCGATCCCGACCAGCACCGAAGATCTGCAGCAGAAAGTGTCCACCGAGGTGGAGAACGTGAAAGCCGCGGTGAACACCAACGTCGTCACGCGCAACCTCACCGCGGCACCGGAGGCGGTCAGCGAGACCGTCACGGCCGCAAGCCAGCGGGACGACGAGACCTCAACCGGCCCGGCGGTGAAGACGAAGGTTCAGGAGACCCTGGACAGCATCGCCACACCGCGTCGCGCGACCAATCTGTCCGATGGAAACAAGGTCGTGCCGGGCGTCACGAAGTCGCTCGGCCGTACCGGCGAGAAGGTTCAGACCGCGGTCAAGGAAGCCCAGGATCAGGTGTCGTCGTCGATCAAGAAGTTCGGTGACGCCGTCAAGAAGGCCACCGGCCAGACCGGCAAGCCTGCCGCCGACAACGACGGTGCCGGCAACGACACCGCCGGTAACAAGGATGCCGCCTAACCAGTCGGCATTCTCAAGGGGCGCCCCGGACCAGTTGGTCCGGGGCGCCTTTTTGCATTCGCGCCAAAAGCAACAAAAGGGACCAATTCCTCTGCTTTGCAATCCGTGGCAATAACCAGTCTCAAACATCGAGACATCTGAACAATGCCCAGCAACTCAGCCATACGCTCATTTCGCTCCACCTGTACACAACGATTGGAGGAACGCAGCAAGATGAGTTATTTCAGGCGCTCGGGTATCCGAGCGACGATTGTAGGCACGGGAATGCTGTTCCTGGCATTTCTCCTGGCCATTCCTGCCGCGCACGCCGCGGAAGTCATGCGTATCACTTTCATCCGCCACGGTGAATCGACAGCGAATGCGGCGAACGTTGCCGACTCTTCCGTCCCGGGTCCGGTGCTCACCGAGAAGGGCCGGCAACAGGCCCGCGACATCGTAAAAGTGCTCGGCGACAACAACTACGATGCGATCTACGCCTCGACGATGGTCCGGACCCAACTGACCGCGGCACCGATGGCGGAGTATCTGGGCCTTCCGATCCAGGTTCTTCCCGGCCTGCAGGAAATCGAGGCGGGAATCTACGAGGGCACTCCCGAATCCGACGCCGTCAAGGGCTACCTGCAGGCGCCACTGAAATGGTTGCAGGGCGACCTGGACGCCCGGATCCCGGGCTCGATCAATGGCCGAGAATTCGATGCCCGCATGGACGGCGCAATTCAGACGATGTACGACAACGGGGACCGGAATGCCGCAGCATTCTCGCACGGCGGCGCAATAATGTTCTGGGTTTTCCTGAATGCAGAAAATGCGGACCCGATGTGGCTGATGACCAATCCGCTGCGAAATACCGGTTACGTGGTGGTCGAGGGCAATCCTGAGGACGGCTGGCGCGTCGTCAACTGGAACGGAACCGAGATCGGTCCCGAAACCCCGTTCCGTGTCGAGGCGTTCCGTCAGCTGCGCACGCTGTCGAGGCAGTTGCAGCAGGCCGCAGATGGTGTTGTGCAGTCCTTCGCCACACGTGATCCGGCCGCCATCGCCACCGCGATCAACCGTGGCCTTGCCGATGCCAGCTTCTCCGTGACCAAGTTCAGCCGGGCGATCAACGCCGAGGTCATCCAACGCATCGACAAGGCAATCCCCAAGAACGAGAACGAATTACGCGACAAGCTGACGGCTGGCGTCGAGAGCGTCAAAACGGCCGTGCAGAACACCACCCGCGATGTCACCGAGGCCACCGAGGCCACGGCGGACAATGCCCAGGCCGCCTCTGTCGCCAAGCCGGCCGTGACCGGATTGCCGTCCAAGCTCAAGGCGCGTTCTGGTGCAACGGATCTCAGCGATGGCAACAAGGCCGCGCCGGGTGTCGCGAAGGAACTGAAGCGCTCGAGCGACAAGGTCAAGGCCGCTGTCGAGGACGCCCGTGATCAGGTGTCATCGTCGGTGCGCAACATGAAGGATGCGGTCAAGAAGGCCACTGGCCAAACCGCGCCGAGCGACCCGAAGGACAAGGCGGAAAAGAAGGACGCCGCCTAACGCGCGACCGGACACAAAACTGCCCCTTTTCGCTTGAAAAGGGGCAGTTTTATGTCTGATCGACGGAGAGAACTACGCGCCGTAGACGGGAACCGCGGGGCGAGCCTTGGCCAGCAGGTCGTTGACGACCGGGCCCAGCTCGGCGGGATCCCACTTGGCACCCTTGTCGATCTGCGGACCGTGCGCCCAGCCCTCGGCGACGCGGATCTTGCCGCCCTCGATCTCGAAAACCTTGCCGGTGACGTCACGCGACTCGACGCTGCCCAGCCACACCACCAGCGGGGAGATGTTCTCCGCGGCCATGGCATCGAAGGCATCGTCCTGGGTGGCCATCATGTCGGCGAAGACGGTCTCGGTCATCCGGGTGCGGGCGGAGGGCGCAATGCCGTTGACGGTGACGCCGTAACGACCCATCTCAGCCGCGGCCACCAGGGTCAGCGCGGCGATGCCGGCCTTGGAGGCGCTGTAGGTGGCCTGCCCGACACTGCCCTGCAGGCCGGCACCCGAGCTGGTGTTGATGATGCGGGCTTGAAGCTGGTCGGGGCCGGTTTCTCCGCTCTTCACCTTGGCCCGCCAGTACGCGGCGGCGTGCTTCATGGTGGCGAAGTGCCCCTTGAGATGCACGGCGGTGACGGCGTCGAATTCCTCTTCGGTGGCGTTGGCGAACATCCGGTCACGCACGATGCCGGCGTTGTTGACCAGGACGTCGAGGCCGCCGAAGGCATCAACGGCGGTCTGGATCAGGCCTTCGGCCTGCGCCCAGTCGGCGACGTTCGCACCGCTGGTGACGGCTTCGCCTCCGGCCGCGACGATCTCGTCGACCACGTTCTGCGCGGCGCTGCCACCACCGGCCGGCGACCCGTCCAGGCCGACCCCGATGTCATTGACCACGACGCGGGCACCTTCGGCGGCGAAGGCGAGCGCGTGCTCACGTCCGATACCGCCACCGGCACCCGTCACGATGACCACGCGGCCGTCGAGCAATCCCATAGTTCTTCTCCTTAATTCCTGGCCGACTTAGTTTCTGACCGAATTATTTGTTGGCGTTCGAGGCGTCGAGGTAAGTCGGCGGTTCACCACCGCCATGCACCTGCAGCGCCGCCCCACTGATGTAGGACGCCGCGTCAGAGGTCAAAAATGCTGCGGCCCAGCCGATATCGGTGGGCTTGGCCAGCCGGCCCAGCGGGACGGTGGCAGCCACCGCGGCCACCGACTCGGCGTCCCCGTAGAACAGTTCGGACTGTTCGGTCTCAACCATGCCGACCACCACGGAGTTCACCCGCACTTTGGGCGCCCATTCGACAGCCAGCGTAGTGGTCAGATTGTCGATGCCGGCTTTGGCCGCGCCGTAGGCGGCGGTACCCGGGGTGGGCCGGTGCGCGCTGACGCTGGAGATGTTGACGATCGAACCGCCGGTCTCCTGCTTCTGCATGACCGCGTTGGCGTGCTGGGAGACCGAGAGCGGCCCGAGCAGATTGAGCCCGATGATCTTGGCGCTGAACTTCGCCGACGCATCGGCTGCAGCCACGTAGGGCGATCCGCCGGCGTTGTTCACCACGGCGTCCAGCCGACCGTGCTTGGCCACGATGGCCTCGATGAGCGCGGCGACCGAGTCGTCGTCGCGGACATCGCAGCTGTGGAATTCGTAGGGCAATCCCTCAATCGGACGGCGTGCGCAGGTCACCACAGTGGCGCCCTGACCGGCAAAAACCGCGCTGATTCCAGCGCCAACCCCTCGCACTCCGCCGGTCACCAGGACCACCTTGCCGGTCAAACCCAAATTGATGGCACCGGCTTCTGGCGTATCGGTCACTGTGCTAGCGTACCAAGCAAGTGCTTGCTTAGGTAGCGACCCCTTCAGGAAGTGGATTGATGACGATCACCACCAAGACAGTCGAGCCGGGCATCGTCTCGGTCACCGTCAACTACCCGCCCGTCAACGCCATCCCGTCGGCCGGCTGGTTCGAACTCGGCGATGCGATCACCGCCGCAGGCCGCGACCGCAGCACCCACGTGGTGATCCTGCGGGCCGAGGGCCGTGGCTTCAACGCCGGTGTGGACATCAAGGAGATGCAGAACACCGAAGGCTTCACCGCGCTCATCGACGCCAACCGCGGCTGCTACCACGCGTTCAAGTCCGTCTACGAGTGCGAGGTCCCGGTCGTCGCAGCGGTCAACGGCTTCTGCGTGGGCGGCGGGATCGGCCTGGTCGGCAACGCGGACGTGATCGTCGCCTCCGACGACGCCAAGTTCGGCCTCCCCGAGGTGGAGCGCGGAGCGCTCGGTGCCGCCACGCACCTCTCCCGCCTGGTCCCCCAGCACCTGATGCGTCGCCTGTTCTTCACCGCCGCCACCGTGCCCGCCGAGACGCTGCACCACTTCGGTTCGGTGCACGAGGTGGTCCCGCGCGCCGAGCTCGACGAGGCCGCGCTGCGCGTGGCCCGCGACATCGCCAGCAAGGACACCCGGGTGATCCGGGCGGCCAAGGAGGCGCTGAACTTCATCGACGTGCAGCCCGTCAACGCGCGCTACCGGATGGAGCAGGGCTTCACCTTCGAACTCAACCTGTCCGGTGTGTCCGACGAGCACCGTGACGCCTTCGCCGGAACCGAGAAGGGGAAAAATGACTGACAAGAGGACAACTCTCGACGAGGCCGTCGCCTCGATCGAAAGCGGTATGACCATCGGCATCGGCGGCTGGGGCTCGCGGCGCAAGCCGATGGCCTTCGTGCGCGCACTGCTGCGCACCGACGTCAAAGACCTGACCGTGGTCACCTACGGCGGTCCGGATCTGGGCCTGCTCTGCTCCGCGGGCAAGGTCAAGCGCGCCTACTACGGCTTCGTGTCCCTGGACTCGCCGCCGTTCTACGACCCGTGGTTCGCCAAGGCCCGCACCACCGGTGCGATCGAGGCCCGCGAGATGGACGAGGGCATGCTGCGCTGCGGCCTGCAGGCTGCCGCCCAGCGGTTGCCGTTCCTGCCGATCCGCGCCGGTCTCGGTAGCGATGTCCGCACGTTCTGGGGCGACGAGCTCAAGACCGTGAAGTCGCCGTACCCGACCGACGGCGCCTACGAGGAGCTCGTCGCGATGCCCGCGCTGAACCTCGACGCGGCCTTCGTGCACATGAATCTCGGTGACGCCCAGGGCAATGCCGCCTACACGGGCATCGATCCCTACTTCGACGATCTGTTCCTGATGTCGGCGCAGCGTCGTTTCCTGTCCGTTGAGCGCGTGGTCTCCACCGAGGAACTGGTCAAGGCCGTTCCGATGCAGGCCCTGCTGATCAACCGCATGATGGTCGATTCCGTGGTCGAGGCTCCCAACGGTGCGCACTTCACCACCAATGAGCCCGACTACCGGCGCGACGAGAAGTTCCAGCGCCACTACGCAGAGGCCGCCGGCTCCGAGGAGACCTGGGCCGAGTTCGTCAAGACGTATCTGTCCGGTAGCGAGGCCGATTACCAAGCGGCCGTGCGGAAGTTCAAAGAAGCCGCTGCGGACGCGAGGAGCACCGAAAACAAGGAGGCCAGCAAGTGATTGCCGTGACCCGCGCCGAGGTGTGCGCCGTCGCCTGCGCCGAACTGTTCCGCGATGCCGGCGAGATCATGGCCAGCCCGATGACCACCGTCGTCCAGATCGGTGCCCGTCTGGCCCGGCTGACCTTCTCCCCCGACATCGTGCTGACCGACGGTGAGGCCCGGATCCTGGCCGATACCCCGGCGATCGGCGCCCCCTTCACCGTCGAGGGCTGGATGCCGTTCAACCGGGTCTTCGAGACCCTGGCCTGGGGCAAGCGCCATGTGGTGATGGGCGCCAACCAGATCGACCGCTACGGCAACCAGAACCTGTCGGCGTTCGGCCCGATCCAGCAGCCGACCCGGCAGATGTTCGGGGTCCGCGGCGCCCCCGGCAACTCGATCAACCACGCCACGAGCTACTTCGTGGGTAACCACTCCAAGCGCGTGTTCACCGAATCGGTGGACATCGTCTCCGGAATCGGCTGGGACAAGGTCGATCCGGAGAACCCGGCCTACCGGTTCGCCAACATCTACCGCGTGGTGTCCAACCTGGGCGTGTTCGACTTCAACGGCCCCGATCACCAGATGCGGGCAGTGTCGCTGCACCCCGGCGTCGAGGCCGATCAGGTCGCCGACAACACCTCGTTCGAGGTGCACGGTCTCGACACCGCGGAAACCACCCGGCTGGCCACCGACGAGGAACTCAAGCTCCTGCGTGAGGTCATCGATCCAAAGTCGTTGCGCGACAAAGAGGTCAAGGTTTAGAGAATGGGCAAGCTCAAGACTCCGCTGACCGAGCTGGTCGGCATCGAGCATCCCGTCGTGCAGACGGGAATGGGCTGGGTGGCCGGTGCACGACTGGTCGCCGCAACCTCCAATGCCGGCGGGCTCGGCATCCTGGCGTCAGCGACGATGACGCTCGAGGAACTGCAGACCGCCGTCACCAAGGTCAAGGCCGCCACCGACAAACCCTTCGGCATCAACATGCGTGCCGACGCGGGCGATGCCGGTGCGCGCGTAGACCTCCTGATCCGCGAAGGAGTCAAAGTCGCCTCCTTCGCTCTAGCTCCCAAGCCCGAGCTGATCGCCAAGCTGAAAGACGCAGGCGTCGTGGTGATCCCGTCGGTCGGCGCGGCGAAGCACGCCAAGAAGGTGGCAGGCTGGGGTGCTGACGCGGTGATCGTGCAGGGCGGTGAGGGCGGTGGCCACACCGGCCCGGTCGCGACCACGCTACTGCTGCCCTCGGTGCTCGACGCTGTCAAGGACACCGGCATGCCGGTGATCGCGGCGGGCGGTTTCTTCGACGGCCGCGGCCTGGCCGCGGCGCTGTCCTACGGTGCCGCGGGCGTGGCGATGGGCACTCGTTTCCTGCTGACCGCGGATTCCACCGTGCCCGACGCCGTCAAGGAGCGTTACCTGCAGGCCGCGCTGGACGGCACCGTGGTGTCCACCCGCGTGGACGGCATGCCGCACCGGGTGCTGCGCACCGGTCTGGTGGAAAAGCTCGAGAGCGGTTCGCGGGCACGCGGTTTCGCCGCAGCGATCGGCAACGCCCAGAAGTTCAAGAAGCTCTCCGGGATGACCTGGTTGTCGATGGCCAAGGACGGCATGGCCATGCGGCACGGCAAAGAGCTCACCTGGTCGCAGGTCGTGATGGCGGCCAACACCCCGATGCTGCTCAAAGCCGGCCTGGTGGAAGGCAATACCGACGCCGGCGTGCTGGCCTCCGGCCAGGTGGCGGGCATCATCAACGATCTGCCGACGTGTGCCGAACTGGTCGAGAAGATCGTCGACGACGCTGTCGCGCATCTGCAGTCCGCCTCGGGCTACATCCAGTAACTTTCTCGCCGAGCAGACACAGAATCGCCCTTTTCCGACGCGAAAGGGGCGATTCTGCGTCTGCTCGCGGATTACCGGTGCCGGACCGGTGCAGTAGCACTCAGCGCAGGAGCACTGCACCCAGCTGGTGGCACAGCAACAACGCCAGCTCAACGGTGAGCCGGTCATCGACGATGGGACGCCCGCGCCGCTCGACGGCGCGGGCTACCCGGTACTTCACCGAATTGGTGTGCATGTGGAGTAACTCGGCCGCCGCCTTGTAGCTGGAACCACTACCGAGGAAGGCGCGCAGGGTCTCCCGCAGCCGCTCGTCGTTCTCGGTGTTCTCGGCCAGCGGCCCGAGTACGTCACGTACCCACTGAGCGGCCGATTCGACATTGCCGCCGAGCAACGCGGCCACCGAGACTCCGTCGTCGCCGGCGGCAATGAATCGCCGAGCCGGCGAGCCGGCCGCGATGGCCACCGACCGCGCGTCCTGGGCCTGCCGGTGTGAGTGCCGGAATCCGTCGACGCCGGGCAACGCGTCGCCAACCGCGATGAATGGCCCGTCACCGAAGTCGCGTAACCGGTCCACCACATCGTCAGCAGCCTCGCCGGGCACCGGGATCCACACCCACGCCGTCACCCGGTCGACGGAGATGAACAGTGGGCTCTCCTTCGAGCCGATCGATTCGGCGAACCCGGCGAAGTACCGCTCCATCGCCGACAACTCGTTGCCGGCGTCGGAGTCATCACACCAGGCCACACCCGCCAGGTGAATTCGATTGAGCGGGTACCGGATTGCGTTGGCGGCCGCGTCAACGTCGACATCGGTACCGGCTGTGAGCAATTCGCGAACCTTCGACATCCGCACGCTGTTGCGCGATTCCAGCCAGCGCTCTCTCTCATCCTGGTACGCGCCAACAATCTGCTGGGAGATCTCATCGATGTAGTCGAAGGAGACCGCCTCCATCTGCTCGTACACGGCCAGCGCCAGCTCCGGCGTCAAGCCTGCAGCGCGCACCTCTTCGAGGACGAACCCGAGCGTCGCGCGATGGCCCAGCCGGTATGCCCGCGTCAACGCATTTGCCGACACATCGCGTTGAGCCAGCCGCCGAGCGTATTCGAGCGCGGATGTCGGCGGCCCAATGGTGTCCACCGATATTCCGTGCCGCACCGCCGAGAAGAAAGTCTCGATATTGGCGCCGACGGAATCACTCAGCAACTGCTGAAGCTGCTCCTCACCACGAAGTTCAGATATTTCAGCAATAAGACATCGTTGCACGGCCGCAGTGATGGCGGGCAGCTTGTCGGCGAGCCGGCCGGTGACGGCGAGGCTGGCTGACGCGATCGTCGCCTCGTCCAAGGGACGGACACCGGGCATGCTTAAACCGTAGTTCCCCAGGTCCAGGCAGTGGCGAATTCCGCGGAACCACCCCATTTGTCCCCCGGGGACATATCGCAACCGATATTTCAGCCGCTCGGGACATCGTCAGAGTCACATCGGCTTTGTAACGTACGTCACGAACGCAACACCAAGTCCTCTACCAGTTGCGACAGCCAAAAATCCCCGCCACGAAAGTGAGTTCCGCATGTCTGTGCTCGGCTTCTTCTCTCTGTTCTTCATCGGTCTGTTCCCGATCCTGGTCCCCGCCACCACTTCCACCGCGCGGGCGATCGCGGGCTGGCGTCGTCGCCGCCTGGCCACCGCTGGATAGCCATCGTCGCGGCCGGCCCGGCACAGTGGACGGATGGACATCCGTCGCGTCGAACACCCGCTGGTGAGGCGGGCCGCCGAAGGACTGCATGATTTCAACAGCAGACACCCGTGGAGCCACAACGACCATTTCCACCGTTGGATCCTGTCGAACCTGCCCAGGCATCGCGGGACCGCAATCGATATCGGGTGCGGTCAAGGCGGGTTGGTGGCTCAGCTGGCTCCCCGTTTCACGCACGTCCACGGAACGGATCTCGACGCGGGGATGCGCGCCGAAGCGAGCCGGCGGTGCGCCGGGCTGACCAATGTCACCATCGACGACGGCCAACTCGGCAAACTCGACGGTCCCGTCGACCTGATCACGATGGTGGCGGTCCTGCACCACCTCGACGTCGAGCAGGCGCTGACCGAGGTCAAACGTCTACTCGCACCCGGCGGCCGGTTTCTCGTCGTCGGCCTGGCCGCACCGCTGTCGGCGCGGGACACGATGTGGGACTTGGCTTCCGCAGTCACCAACCCGCTCATAGGTCTGATCAAGCATCCGCGGCCGGCGCCCGGAGGGCCGGTGCCCCCGCCGTTCCCGGTTCGCGACCCGCAACTGAGTTTCGATCAGCTGCGGGCTGTTGTCGGAAGGGTCATGCCTGGAGCCGAGATGCGCCGTCGACTGGCGTTCCGGCACACCATTTCCTGGACCAGCGATCAGAGCAGCATGGCCGGTCCGAAATGATGGCACGCCAGCTTCGCCACATCCGCAGACCGCGTGACCGATAGGCAGCTCCGATCAGCTCGTCGGAAACTCCGCTTTGACGAGTGCATCGCGGTGGTGCAACCTCGATTGAGGTTGCACCAACACAGTTTTCATCGATCGGAGAATCCAGATGCGCACCGTCGAGGTGTACGCGCGGGTGCGCATCGCGATGACGCCTCCACCGGGCGATCATCGCCCGGCACTGCGGGTCGCCCTCGGCCTGGCGGTGCCCGGGGCGGCGCTGCTCGTGGCCGGACGCCCGGACCTGATGATCTACGCAGTGTTCGGTGCCGTCACCGGGATGTACGGCCGGGCCGAGGCCCGGCAACGTCGCATCGTCCATCAGACCCAGGCGGCTGCCATCCTGGTCGCCGGCGTCACCATCGGCGTGACACTGGCGAACGTGCACGCGCATCCCTGGGCGCTGGTAGTCACCGCGGTCGCCTTCGTGACGGTGGGTTCGGTGGTGACCGACCGCCTGGCACTCAAACCGGAGGGACCGTTCTACGGGGTGTTCGCCCTCGGCGCGGTCGCCACGATACCGGCTGGCCGGGTTTCGCCGTTGGCGGCCGTCTCCATATGCGCCGCAACGGCTTTACTGTGCATCCTGCTCGGCGCCCTCGACGCACCGCGTGCTGCCCCCATCCCACTCCTTGCCGCCACCCCCGCGCAGAACGTGATGATCCACGCTGCCCGGTATGCGGCCGCCGTCGCGACGGCGGGCACCGCAGGTCTATTTCTCGGGGTGGACCATGCCAACTGGGCGATCGCCGCTGCCGCCGGTCCGATGGCCGCGGCCGACACCGGTGGCCGGGTCCGCCGCGGTGTGCACCGCTTGATGGGGACACTCATCGGGCTCGTGGTGGCCGCGCTGCTCCTGGTTCCTCATCCCAACGAGTACATCCTGGCCGTCTGCGTGATGGTGCTGTTATTTCCCACCGAACTGTTCATGGCACACCATCACGCGATCGCCCTGGGGTTCTTCACCCCGCTGATCATGCTGATGACCGATCTGGCCGAGCCGGCGGAGCCGCTGGCGCTGCTCACCTACCGCGGAATCGACACCGTCATCGGCGTCGCCGCGGCCATCGGCGTCGCAGTGCTGCTGCCCGGACCCGGCCTCAGCTGGACACGATGCCGACGACAAGGTTGATCGTCGTCGCCAGGATGACGGTGCCGAACAGATACGACAGCAGGCAATGCCGTAGTGCCACCGCGCGAATCGTCGTGTCGGTGACGCTGGTGTCCGAGACCTGATAGGTCATTCCCAGGTTGTAGCTGAAGTAGAAGAAGTCGCGGAATGCCGGTGGGTCGTCGGAGTTGAAGTCGATGCCGCCCACCGCCGGTGTGTAGTAGAGCTTCGCGTATCGCGCCGCGTACATCAGGTGCATACCGGCCCACGCCATGAAAACCCCGGCCAGAGCGGCCGTTGCCGCAGTCGGATCGCTGTGCGAACCACCGTGCACGAGCATGAAGACGATGCTGACCAGCGCACCGACCGCGGCCGCCACGATCACGAGCTCGTCGACCACCGGGTTGAATGCTTCCTGATGTGCGTGACGGTGGGTGGCCTCGGCGTCCATGGGCCACAGCAGAATCCAGCCTGCGAGAACGAAAACAGCTCCCGTAGCGGCGATCCCAACCAGTACACCGAGCGGAGCATCGGTCAACGCACCGGTGACGGCACCGGCGCCGACCCCGACGATCACCGATCCGCCGAGCCTGCCGGGCGCCGAGAGCAGTCTGGACGCGTGCATCAGGCCGAGGGTTCCACAGTCACCTTGACATTCTTCATGATCGGCTGGTCGCTCTGGGTGCTGTAGTCCCCGATAGCGCACAGCACGTTCATCTCGGGCATGTAACCCGCGGCGCAGCCGCGCGGGATGCCGTACGGAATCGCCTTGTAGCGCCTCAACGATCGGGTACTGCCGTCGCGCGCGGTCGCGACGATGTCGACGTCGTCGAACTCCTTGATGCCGCGGTCGGCCATGTCCTGCGCATTCATGAAGACCAGTGTGCGCAGGTTCTTCACGCCGCGGTAGCGGTCGTTGTCGGAGTAGATGGTGGTGTTCCATTGGTCGTGCGACCGCAGCGTGGCCAGGATCAGGGTGCCCGGCGCGGTGCTGCCGTCGGGTAGGTCGGCCGCCGAGAACTCGGCGCGGCCGGACGGGGTGAGGAAGATCAGTTCCCGCGCGGGCTGCTTGATCCGGAAGCCCAGCGGCAGCCGCACCCGTCGGTTGAAGTCCTCGAAACCGTTGAGCACCTTGGCCATTGTGTCCCGGATCCGGTCGTAGTCCTCGACGTACCAGCTCCACGGTGTGGCACTGGTGGGCAGTGCGGCCTGGGCGATCCCCGCGATGATCGCCGGTTCCGACATCAGGTGTGGCGAGGCGGGCTTCTTCATCCCGAGCGAGAGGTGCACCATGCTCATCGAATCCTCGACCGAGGTGGACTGCACCCCGGCCTTGTGGTGGTCCTTCTCGGTACGGCCCAGGCAGGGCAGGATCAGTGCCCGGCGGCCATGGATCACATGGCTGCGGTTGAGTTTGGTGCTCACCTGCACGGTGAGATCGCACTTCTGCAGCCCCGCGAACGTGTACGCGGTGTCAGGGGCGGCACTGGCGAAATTGCCACCCATACCGACGAACACCTTGAGCTCGCCGCGGTGCATGGCCTCGATGGTGTTGACGGTATCCATTCCGTGCGCGCGCGGCGGCTCGATTCCGCACACGTCGGCGAGCCGGTCGAGGAAGGCCGCGGCCGGCCGGTGGTCGATCCCGCAGGTGCGGTTCCCCTGCACATTGCTGTGGCCGCGCACCGGCGACGGGCCGGCGCCTTCGCGCCCCAGATTGCCGCGCAGCAGAAGCAGATTGACGATCTCCCGCACGCTGTCCACGCCGTGCTCGTGCTGGGTGACACCCAGGCACCAGCTGATGATGCTGCGGTCGGCATCGCAGTAGATCGTGGCCGCCTTGCGGATGTCTTTCTCACGGACGCCGGATTTGTATTCGATCTCGTCCCACGACGTCGCCTCGCACACCGCGCGGTAGTCGTCGAAACCGACCGTGTAGCGGTCGATGAACTCCGCGTCGAGCGCCTTGGGATCGGTATCCGCTTGTTCCAGAACGGCTTTGGCGATACCGCGGATGAGTGCCATGTCTCCGCCGATCCGGGGCTGCAGGTTGAGCGTGCCCGTCCTGGTGGATTTGAAGGTCGCCATCCGCAGAAAGTCGTGCGGGATGATGGTCTTGGTGGCGCCGGCCTCGACCAGCGGGTTGATGTGCACGATCTGCGCGCCCCGGCGGTAGGCCTCGGACAGCGCGGTCAGCATGCGCGGCGCGTTGGAGGCGGCGTTGACGCCGATGATGAACAACGCGTCCGCCGTCTCCCAGTCCTCGAGGTCGACGGTGCCCTTGCCGGTGCCCAGCGCGGCTTGCAGCGCGCGCCCGCTGGCCTCGTGGCACATGTTGGAGCAGTCCGGCAGATTGTTGGTGCCGAGCTCGCGGGCCATCAGCTGGTACAGGAAGGTGGCCTCGTTGCCGAGACGGCCAGAGGTGTAGAACGACGCCTGATTCGGGTCGTCCAGATCTGCCAATGCCCGGCCGACCACCTCGAACGCGTCGTGCCAGCTGATCGGTTCGTAGTGATCGGTCTCGGAGTTGTACACCATCGGGTCGGTCAGCCGGCCCTGGTCTTCGAGCGCGAAATCGCTCCAGGACGCCAGTTCGGAGACGGTGTGCTGGGCGAAGAAGCCCGGACCGCAGCGCTTGTGCGTCATCTCCCACGTGACGTGTTTGATTCCGTTCTCGCAGATATCGAGTTTGAGGCCTTTCATGTCATCGGGCCAGGCGCAGCCCGGACAGTCGAAGCCGCCGTCCTCGTGGTTCATCTTCATGATCGCGCGGGGGCCGTCGATGGGCTCGCGCTCGCGGATCAGGAACTCGGTGACGCTCTTGGCGGCACCCCATCCGGCCGCGGGGTGATGGTAGGGATGGAACGCCGGTTGGTCATGCCCCTCGGCGTCAGTGCGCTGTTCGGTGCCCCGGTCTGTCATGAGTTCAGTCTGCGCGCCGGGAAACACCGGAGTCCAAGGGCAATTTCCGACGACCTGATAAGTCGTGCCTATCGACCGTGGTCGAATGGCTCATGCTGTTCCGCCAGCTCGAATACTTCGTCGCGCTCGCCCGCGAGAAGCATTTCGCCCGCGCCGCGAGCGCGTGCTACGTATCGCAGCCGGCGCTGTCGGAAGCCATCCGCAAACTGGAGAACGAACTCAAGGTTCCACTGGTGCGGCGGGGGCAGAGCTTTGAAGGTCTGACGCCCGAAGGCGAGCGGTTGGTGTTGTGGGCGCGTCGGATCCTGGCCGATCACGACGCACTCATCCACGAGGTCACGGCGCTGCAGACCGGGCTGACCGGAGAGCTGCGGCTCGGCGTCATCCCCGCTGCCTCGAGCACCGTCGCCCTGCTCACCGATGCGTTCTGCGCCGAGCATCCGCTGGTGCGGGTGCAATTGGAGAGCAGTCAGCGCTCGGCAGGAATCGTGGAACGCCTCCGCCGGTTCGAGCTGGACGCGGGAATCAACTACCCGGACGGGCAGAACACCGCGGACCTGCTGGTCACACCGCTCTACGAGGAGCGTCAGGTGCTGATCGCCAGCGGCGACTTGCTGGCGAGCCAATCGGATCCGATCACCTGGGCCGACGCGTTGCAACTGCCGTTGTGCCTGCTGAACAAGGACATGCGGGGTCGTCAACTCCTCGATGACGCGCTCGCCGAGTGCGGTCTGGCCCCGTCGCCGCAGTTGGAAGCCGATTCCGTGGTCTCATTGCTGGCCCACGTCGGCACCGGCCGGTGGGCCAGCATCGTCGGCCGGAACTGGCTGCGCACATTGCGCCCGCCGGCCGAGGTGCGGGTGGTGCCGCTGAACGACCCGTCGGTGACCGCGACGGTCGCACTGGTCACCAGCGCGACAGAGCCGGGATCGGTGTTGGCGCGCGCGCTGGTCGAGGCTGCGCAGCAGGTGCGATTCGCGACGGATGCGGACTAGCGCAGAACCAGTTGCGGTTCAGCAGATCTCGTCGATATGCCCGTCGGCCAGGTCCCACACATCGGGCACGAGCTCGCGGTCGACGATGAAACCCAAGTCCAGACGGTCGAGGTAACTGCAGTCCCGCCTGACCGCGGCCATCGCCGAACTCCTGGAAGACGAGATCACCGAAGGTCGGCTGGATCCGCCACTACCGCCGAATGACCTGGCCTACCTCATCGTGCGAATCGTCGAGTCGTTCCTCTACGCCGACATCATCACCGGCGAACCACTGGAGATCGCCAAGGCCGAGCAGGCGATCTCCGCGCTGCTCGGCCACCGCCCCTGATGCAAACAGTGCCCCGCAAGCCGGAGCTTGCGGGGCACTGTTGACGGAAGTGATCCGGCAGATCAGAGGCGCTCGATGATGGTGACGTTGGCGGTGCCGCCACCCTCGCACATGGTCTGCAGGCCGTAGCGGCCCCCGGTGCGCTCGAGCGTGTTGAGCATGGTCGTGAAGAGCTTGGCACCGGTGGCGCCCAGCGGGTGACCCAGCGCGATGGCGCCGCCGCTCGGGTTGACCTTCGCCGGATCCGCCTTGGTCTCCTTCAGCCAGGCCAGCACCACCGGGGCGAAGGCCTCGTTGATCTCGACGGTATCGATGTCGTCGATCGACAGGCCGGTCTTCTCCAGCGCGTACTGGGTGGCCGGGATCGGGCCGGTCAGCATCATCACCGGATCATCGCCGCGCGCGCTGATGTGGTGGATGCGGGCGCGGGGCTTCAGGTTGTACTTGTTGATCGCCTCTTCGGAGGCCAGCAGCACCGCCGCCGCACCATCGGAGATCTGGCTGGCCAGCGCGGCAGTCAGCCGACCGCCCTCGACGAGTGGCTTCAGCGAGGCCAGCTTCTCCAGCGTCGACTCACGCGGCCCCTCGTCGATGCCGAAGTCACCGACCGGGACGATCTCGTTGTCGAAGTGGCCGGCCCGGATCGCCGCGAACGCCCGCTGGTGGCTGTTGTAGGCGAACTCCTCCATCTCCTCGCGGGAGATGTCCCACTTCTCGGCGATCATTTCCGAGCCGCGGAACTGCGAGATCTCCTGGTCGCCGTAGCGGTGCAGCCAGCTCTTGGATTCGTTTGTGGGCGAGGTGAATCCGAACTCCTTGCCGACCACCATGGCCGAGGAAATCGGGATCCAGCTCATGTTCTGCATGCCGCCGGCCAGGATGAGATCGGCCGTGCCCGACATGATGGCCTGGGCACCGAAGGAAATGGCCTGCTGGCTGGAACCGCACTGCCGGTCGACGGTGACGCCGGGGACGGCCTCGGGGTATCCGGCGGCCAGCCAGGTCAGGCGGCCGATGTTGCCGGCCTGCCCGCCGATGGCGTCGACGCAACCGACAATGACGTCGTCGACCGCACCCGGATCGACGTCGACCCGGTCGAAGATGGCGCGGAATGCGTGCACGCCGAGGTCGATCGGGTGCACCTGCGCCAGCGAGCCGTTCTTCTTGCCGACCGGCGTGCGCACGGCGTCGACGATGTATGCCTCAGGCATTACTGGTCTCCTTTGACAGTGGCGTTCCCGGCGGTGATTCCGCCGAGGACGATGGCGAGGTATTGCCGGCCGACCTCTTCGGCCGAAAGCGGTCCGCCCGGTTGATACCAGCGGACCGAAACCCAGGTGGTGTCACGGATGAACCGGTACACCAGGTCGACGTCGATGTCCTGGCGGAACGTGCCGTCGGCGATGCCCTGCTGCAAGATGTCCACCCACATCTTGCGCTGTTCCCGGTTGCGCTCGTCGACGAAACCGAACTGCGGGATGTCGGACAGCCGCTTGGCCTCGTCCTGGTAGATCACCACCTGCGCGTGCCGGTGCTCGATCGCCTCGAACGAGGCCATGAACAAGCCGGTGAGGCGGCCCAACGGAGTGGACTCCTGGTCGAGGATCTCCAGGTACCGCGCGAACAGCCAGTCCAGGAAGTCCCGCATGACCTCTTCGACCATCTGCTCTTTGGACTTGAAGTGGTGGTAGAGACTGCCGGACAGGATTCCTGCGGAGTCGGCGATATCGCGGACTGTCGTTGCCTTCAGGCCGCGTTCGGCAAACATGGTCGCGGCAAGGTCCAGAAGCTCGTCGCGTCTGCTTGCCGGTTGGCTGGGCGTATCCGCCATCGTCACAGCATAGCAACCAAGCGCTTGCTAGGTCACGTTCGGCTTTCATTCCGCCGCGTCACGCCGCTCACACACGAAAGCGGGCCCCCCGATGGGAGGCCCGCCGTTGCGCGTCAGGTTCACACCGGCTGTGGCACACCCCCGACGACCGGCGTCTCGGCGAGGCCGCCGGGCGGAACCGAGAGCACGTCCTCACCTCGTGCACTCCGACGAGACAGCGCCACGGACAGCGCGGTGGCGGCCAACAGCACCACCAGGGCCGCCACACCAGCGACCGGCGACGTCGGCCAGATCCCGTTCAACAGCAGGATCGCCGGCAGGGTGCAGGTCGGAACCCCGAGCAGCACGAGGAACCATCCGGTGAAGTGGCCCAGGTCAATCCGGCCGGCTTTCGTCACCCCGAGACCCAGCAGCACGAAGAAAAGCGACCACATGATCGCCCACGTCGCCCAGATGACGGCGAACACCGGATCGGTCCCGACACTCTTGATCGCGTAGTAGGCCGCGACCGCTGCGACGAACGTGCTGTACCAACCGAATCCCCGCGTGTCGATGTCGAAGATCTGGATGAAACCGAACCACAGGTAGGTGAATCCGAACAGGTAACTCGGCCAGGTCGCGTTGACGATGCCCGGATCGCCTCCCGCTTGGACGAGCACCAGTGTGGGCAGGACAACCTGAGCAGTTCCGACGAACAGGTTGATCGGGGCGGCGCCCCGGGCATCGACAACTCCGACCGAAACCAAGCCGTTGACGAACAGCGCCACGCCGACCAGGAGCAGCCCGACGTTACCCATCAGCGGCCGACCCAATCCGCGAACTGGTCCGAGGTGATGACCGGCGCGAAAAAGTTGTTGATCCGTTCGAACGCGGCCCGCTCCTGGTCGGGGTGGGCGGCACCGGTCGCGTCGCCGATCACGATGGGCAGCAGGCCGTGGTCCCGGGCCGCGCGGGCGTTGCCTTCCACGCACCAGTCGAGATGTATCCCGGTGAGCACCAACACCTCGACCCGTTGCCGGCTCAACGCACCGGGAAGGTCGGTGCCGACGAAAGCCGTCTGGAGCGCCTTCTCGTACAACTCGTTGTCACCGGGTTGGACCAGGTCACGCAGCTCCCCGACAAGTTCGTTGTCCCAGGCGATCTGCTCGGGGGTGGCGTCGATGTGGCCGGTCCACCCGTCGTACTGGACCTTGTCGAAATCCGTCTTCGGGTAGTCGTCGCGGAACACCGAGAACCCGATCCAGTTGAACGAAACGAAGTTCGGCGCCGAACGGGCCGCGTTCGCCACCTTCACGGTCGCGTCCAGGCTGCCGCGAAACGCGTGACCCTCCGCGTATTGAACCCCGCCCGGCCTGTACAGCGAGTTGGATTGGCTGATCGACAGGAAAGCGGCAGGCCGGGAAAGGATCTCGCGAAAATCGAGCCGCTCCCACTGCTTGGCCAGCGGCGGGATGGCAGCGCGGTTGTCGGCCGGATAACCCAGCGTCTCCGGGTCGAGCGCGACGGGATCGAGTGGAGTGGTTCGAGTTGATCCGTCGACGGCGAGTGCGGTCATGCGGGATACCTTCGGCCTACGGCGGCGAGGTTGACAGTCTTTGAATCGGCGCGATTCTGGCGACCTACCGGTAGTCGTACGACCAGTACGCCGAGCAATACTCCGGAAGATCGGTCACCGCCGGACGGTCAGCTCGCGACCGCGAGAGATTGAACAGGTACCACGGGTCCGATTCCGGACCATCGGACCGCACGCAGGCGCGAATGTGCTCAGGCAACCGGTGCAGTGCCGGATCGATATCAGAGGACAGCCCGGACAGATATTCGGCGTCGAGCGCGCCGGTCTGCTCGAAGCGGTCGATGTTGCGGTCGGCGATCAAGCGTTCCGGATTCAACACGCCCAGCCCGAGCAGGGCGAGGACACCGGCCACCAGGACGGCCCGCGGCAGCCACCGGCCGGTCATCCGGATCCCGGCGACCGCGACGAGCACGAACACCGCGCCCAGCCATACCTCGGTGGTGACAACCATCAGCCGCTCCGTGCTGAAGCCGTACGCCTGCTGGTACAGCCACATCCGATGGATTGCCGATATCACCACCACAATTGATGTGACACAAAGGATTCCGACCAATATCCGCAGCACCCTGCGGTCGGCGGCGCTGACCCGGCCCGCCACTCTGATCACCACACTGAGCACCAGCAGCGTCAGCGCCGAGACCCACAGCAGCTGCCAGAACCCCTGGCGGGCGTACTCCGCATAGGTCAGCCCCTCGGTCTCGAGCACATGGGTGTGCCCGCCGAACAACACGGTGGCCTGCACCGCGACGAACGCGATGAACAGCGTGTCGAGTACCCCCAGCGGCAGCGCCCACTCCCACCGCGGCACCGGCTGCATCGGCACCGGGGCCATCGCGTCCAGGCGCGGCGGGAACCGCACGAGGTAAGCCCCGCCCAGCACGAACGTCACCACGATGCCGAATACAGCTGTCCGCGAGAAAAAATCGACTCCGACGACCGAGGGCACCAGGTTGCCGGCCAGGTGCGCGAATGCCGGGTCAGCGGCGGCGAACAGCGCACCGAACACCACCACCAGGCCGACGGTCAGTCCGGTCACCGCGGCGACGCGTCCGAGGCTGGGCAGTCCCGAGCGGGCAGGTAACGCGGACCGCACCGCCTGGTACACCCAACCCCGTAACCGGCCCAACAGCACCCACGGAAGAAACGGCCCGGCGAACACCGCAGTCCAGGTCCGGCCACCGACCAGCGTGCACCAGCCGATGATCCAGGCGGCCGTCAGACACAGCGCGCCCATCCAACCGGCGGCCAGCAACGCCGGCACGGCCAGCAGGGCCAGCGTCAGTCCGATACCGAACGATTCGGGCCGGCTCGGGCGGCGCGGCGCGGTGCCGTAGACGACGCCGAAGACCAGCAGACCAACCACCAGGTAGCCGATGCTGAGCACAGACAGGCGCCACACTCCGGTGCCGACCAGCCCGGCAATCAGCGCGGCCGCCAACACCCGGCGGGGCGCTGAGGCCAGCGGGGCGATGGGCCACACCCGGTGGGACCACACCGTCCAACCCGGTTCACCCTGACGCGGCAATGCCGGCCCGATCAGCAGCGGTGGCGTCTCCGGAACTGTTGTCGTCATCTCGACCTCTCCCCCATCGCGGACTCAGGGATGCTGACCCTGATCCGACATCCCGACTCGGTGGCCATCACTTCGATGACACCGCCGTGCAATTCGACTGCCCACCGCGCGATCGCGAGCCCCAGACCGGTTCCGCCGTCCGAGGTGGCGCCGCGGGTGAACCGCTCGAAGACCCGCTCACGTTCGGCAGGCGCGATGCCCGGGCCCTGATCGGTGACCTCCAGCCGCAGGCCCGATACCCCGCGGGCCGCCAGCACCGTTACGCGGCCACCGGCCGGACTGTGCCGCATCGCGTTGTCCACCAGGTTCACCACGACCTGCCGCAGCCGCGCCGGGTCCGCCACGGCCTTCAGGCCCGGTGGCGACACCCTGAGCGCCACCGGTACGTCGGCGGCCGATACGGAGACGTGTTCGACGGCCTCGCGCAGGAACTCGTCGACATCGAACCGGCTGATCTGCAACGGAATCGCCCCACCTTCGACACGCGAGAGGTCGAGCAGGTTGGTCACCAATTCGCCCAGACGTTCGGTCTGAGACAGGGCCATCCGCATGGTCTCGGCATCGGGTTCGACGACCCCGTCCACCACGTTCTCCAGCACCGCCTGCAGGGCGGTGATCGGCGTGCGCAGCTCATGGGACACGTTGCCGATCAACCCGCGCCGGTACTCGTCAGCGGCCCCGAGGTCGGCCGCCATCTGGTTGAATGCCGTTGCCAGTTGCCCGATTTCATCGCGCGAGGTGGCGCGTACCCGGATGCTGTAGTCCCCCTGTGCCATGGCGCGCGCTGCAGCCGTCATCTGCCGTAGCGGCGAGGTCATTCCGTGGGCGAGGAACTGCGTCAGGATCAGCGACGTGGCGAGCGCGGCGAGCAGCGCGTACCGGAACTGCCAGCTGGCACCGACCCAGAAGGTGAACGAGGCCAACAGGATTGCACCTCCGACCAAAAGGCCGGTCTTGACCTTGAACGACGCGAAAGGATCCAGCGGCCTCGGTAGCCGGTCCCACAGTGCGGTCACCCGGCCGGCGAAACTCACCGCGGAACCTCCAGGGCGTAGCCGACGCCGTGCACGGTTCGGATCAACTCCGACCCCAACTTCCGCCGCAATGCCTTGACGTGGCTGTCCACCGTCCGGCTCTCCACATCCGACGCCCAACCCCAGACGTGCTCCAGAAGCGTCTCGCGGGGCACCGCGGCGCGGGGGCGGCCGGCCAGGAAGGCCAGCAGGTCGAATTCGGTTCGGGTCAGATGGATCTCCTGGTCTCCCTGATGCACCCGGCGCTCGGTGAGGTCGATGCGATAGTCGCCCACCGACAGCGGTTGGTCACCGGCCGACCGATCCACCCGCCGCAACAGCACCCGTACCCGGGCCACCAGTTCGCGCATGCTGAACGGCTTGGTCAGGTAGTCGTCGGCGCCGATACCCAGACCGATCAACATGTCCGTCTCGTCGCTGCGGGCGGTCAGCATCAGCACCGGCACCACGCGCTCGGCCTGGATGCGCCGGCACACCTCCAGTCCGTCGAAGCCGGGCAGCATGACATCGAGCACCACCAGATCCGGCTGGGTAGCCGCGGCGGTTGCCACCGCCGACGGTCCGTCAACGGCGGTCTCGACCTCGAATGCCTCGGCGCGCAGCCTGGTGGCCACCGCGGACAGGATGGTCGGCTCGTCGTCGACGACCAGGATTCGCTTCACGGATCCGACTCTAAGTGCAGGTTGTGGTGGCCAAGGGCAGCGTTTGTGAAGATCTTGTGGAGACCCTGTCTGCCGATCTGGCTACGCTGGCTCAGGGTCAGCAGGCATTTGAAGGGGCGGCGGTGAACAACGGGGTGGACCAGAACACGGCATGGTCCACCGACGAGGTACGCCAGTTTGCCGGGAAGGCCTACGCCGCGGGCCAGAAACTCGCCGGCGCGGCGGGTTGGTCCAACACCGGCGCCACCCAGACCCTGTTGTGGGGAGACTTCCAGGGCAGCGGTCGCACCCCGTACCGCGTGCAGGTCAACCTGGTGGGTCCGACGTACAAGTGCTCGTGCCCGTCGCGGCAGTTTCCCTGCAAACATGTGGCCGGTCTGGTGCTGCGTTGGTGCGGCGGCAGCGTCGACACCGCGGCGGAAGCCCCGCCGAGCGCCGTCGTCACACCGGCTCCCCCGAAGGCACCGCGTGAGGTCAGCGAGAAGGCGGTCGCGGCGCGGGAGCACAGCGTCGCCGAGGGCCTGGAGCAACTCCGGCGGTGGATCGACGACCAGGTCCGCAACGGCATCGCCGGGATCAGCGTCGATCCGTACGCCGGGTGGAGTGAACCGATCGCCAAACGCATGGTCGACGCGAAGGCACCTGGCCTGGCGCGCTGGTTGCGCAGCCTGCCCGGGCACCTCACGCACGACGAGTGGCCGCGGAAGATCATCGAGGATCTCGCGTTGATGCGGCTGCTGGCCGACGCGTACCGCACCATCGACGCGCTGTCCGAGGAGACCGCCGCCGCGGTGCGCCGGCACATCGGGTTCACGGTGTCACGGGCCGAGGTCCTGGCCACCGATCCGGTGAACGACACCTGGCAGGTACTCGGATACGCGGAAACCTTGGAGGACCGGTACACCACCCGGCGGATGTGGTTGAGCGGCACGGGCACCGGGCTGCTGGTCAACGTGCAGTCGACCGCGCCGAGCGGCGCCAGTTTCGACAACCGGCTCACCCCTGGGCGCGAGTTCGCCGGCAGCGTCCACCTGTATCCCGGCGGCCCGTCGAGCTTCCGCGTCGCGATCCCCGACGGCGACGTGCCGACGACTCCGATCGAACACCTCAGCGTGACCGGCACCGGTATCGACGACGCGCTCGCGGCCCGGGCCCGCGCACTGTCGGTCGACCCCTGGCTGCTGCGGTTCCCGGCGATCGTCACCGCCCGGGCCGTGCAACACAGCAGGCCCAAACGCCGCCATCTGGTCGACGCGGACGGCAATGCCCTTTCCGCGATCTGCGACGACGACCGCTGGGCGCGCCTGCAGGCCGGAAGTGGCGGGCGATTGCAGCCGCTGCTGGTCGAGATCACCACAGACGGCATCGACCCGCTGTCCATGTTGAGCGACGAGCCACCATCGCGCCTGACCGGACCGGCGGTGACCGCGCTGTGAGCGACTATGCGCGGATGATCTCCGCCGCCACGGTGGGATATGGCGCGAAACCCTTCCCGGACGGCACATTCGACGCCCCGGTTGACGGCAGCGTCGCTGCGGTGCACGACGCCGCCGATCCGGTCGGGTCGGTGCTGCGGGTGGCGGCCCTTTACGCGCTCGCACGGCGCGCCGGGCAGCGTCCCGAACGTGTCGAACCGAATGCGCCCTCGGCACCGCCGGAGATCCGGCCGCTGATCACCGCCGCGCACGGCTTCCTCATCGAACGCGCACTGACCGTGCGTCCCATCCTCGACGGCGCGCTCGCCGACATCGCCGCGGCCGGCCTGCGCCTGCCCCCTCGGCTGATCCCCGGACTGCTGCGCCTGCAGCAGAGTGACGCTGTGACGCAAGCACTCTGGGACGCCATCGGCAGCGGCGGCCAGTGGTACGCCGTCGAACACTACGGTCGCAACCACCGCGCGCTGCGCAATGTGGTGCGGACGGAGGCCACGGAGTGGCCCAAGGAGGCCGACTACACCCACGGCGACACCGCCAAGCGCCTGAGCTGGCTCGCGACCGCGCGCACGCTCGACCCGGACCGGGCCCGCGATCTGGTGGCGGAGCACTGGGCCAGCGAGGACGCCGAGTCCCGGGTGGCCCTCTTGGCGGCGTTCGCGTCACCCGAACATGACGCCGACGAACCCTTCCTGGAGGCCGCGCTCGACGATCGGGCGGTCACGGTCAGCAGTGCCGCCATCGCGGTGCTGGGCGACCGGTCATGCAGCCGCTACCTGGACAGAATGAAAGCCCGTGCCGCTCAGATCTTCTCGGTCAAGAAGTCACTGCTGGGCGCGAAGATCGCGGTGCATCCCCTGCCCTCGCCCGACGCCGCGGCGGTTCGTGACGGGCTGAGCACCACCAAGCCGGAAGCCGTCGTCGCCCGCACCCCGATCGGGTTCTGGGCCGAGGTTTTCGGCGCGGTCGCACCGGAGAAGGTGGCCCGCACGCTCTCGGAAACCACCTACCAACCCGTGCTGGCCGCGCTGACCGGCAGTGCGCTGCGAGGCAACGACCCCACCTGGGCGGTGCCGCTGTTGCAGCGTTGTCTGCCCAGCGATTACGCCACGCACTTCGACCCCGCCACCGCACACCCGGCGATCGCGGCCGAGTTGATCCGCGCGCTCACCAACACCGCGGAGGCCGCGCCCCTGGTGCGCATCGTGGCGGGCCTGCCGCAACCGTTCGTCCGTGAGGTTGCCGCAGGCCTGTTCGGATCCCTGGCCGGGGCCGGCTGGGGCACGGCGCGCCAACGCCGCGAGGCCGCGGCACACCTCGCCGCCGGGTACCCGCTGGACTGGCTGCCACGCTTCGCCACCCTCACCGACCTCACCGCCGACGAAGAGCTGCACAAGTTCTACGCCACCATCTTCGAGCTGCTCACCCTGCGATCCGACATTGCGAAGGAACTCCGATGACTCCTGCTGCCCATACAAGCGGGCCGAACACCCTGCTGCGTCCGCACGCCGAGCAACTGTTCGCCACCGAACTCGCCGCGCTGCGCAGCGCCGACGACAAGCCGGCGCCACCGAACTGGTCGATGTCGCCGCACGCGGTGGTGCGCTACCTGCTGGGTGGGGAAACCGTTGCTGGAGTCGAGATCACCCCGAAGTACATCGGACCCCGACGGATCATCGAGGTGGCCGTGGCGACGCTGGCCACCGACCGGGCGCTGCTGCTGCTCGGGGTCCCCGGCACGGCCAAGACGTGGGTGTCGGAGCATCTGGCTGCGGCCGTGACCGGGGATTCGACGCTACTGGTCCAGGGCACCGCGGGCACCGTCGAGGAAGCCGTGCGATACGGCTGGAACTACGCCCGGCTGATCGCCGAAGGTCCGTCCGAGCAGGCTTTGGTTCCGTCACCGATCATGACCGCGATGCGCACCGGCAAGATCGCGCGGCTTGAGGAGCTCACCCGTATCCCGTCGGAGGTACAGGATGCGCTCATCACGGTGTTGTCCGAAAAGACTCTGCCCATACCGGAACTCGGCTCCGAGGTGCAGGCCACGCAAGGCTTCAACGTGATCGCGACGGCCAACGACCGCGACCGCGGCGTCAACGACCTGTCTTCAGCCCTGCGCCGCCGGTTCAACACCGTGGTGCTTCCGCTGCCCGCGAGCCTCGAAGACGAGGTGGAGATCGTGACGCGCCGGGTGGCCGACATCAGCGGATCGCTGCAACTCCCGAAGGTGCCGACCTCCGCCGACGAAATCCGCCGGGTGGTCACCGTTTTCCGCGAACTGCGCTCCGGGTTGACCGCCGACGGCCGCAACAAGCTCAAGCAACCGTCCGGCACCCTGTCCACCGCCGAAGCGATCTCCGTGGTGACGCAGGGCATCGCGATGTCGGCGCACTTCGGCGACGGGGTGCTGCGACCGGCCGACACCGCGGCGGGCATCGTCGGTGCGATCGTGAAGGATCCGGTCAACGACGCGGTGGTGTGGCTGGAGTACCTGGAGGCCGTGGTGCGCGAACGCGACGGCTGGGCCGACTTCTACCGGGCATCGCGGGACGTGCTGAACTCGTGACCACCCACGTCCTGGGTATTCGGCACCACGGTCCCGGGTCTGCCCGTGCCGTGCTGTCCGAGCTGGACCGAATCCAGCCGGACATCGTGGTGATCGAAGGCCCGGCCGACGCGGACCGGCTCACCACCGACGTCGACCACCCGGACATGGTGCCGCCCGTGGCGATCATGGCCTACGCGGTCGACGATCCCGCGGTGTCGGCGTTCTGGCCGTTCGGCGCCTTCTCCCCCGAGTGGCAGGCGCTGTTGTGGGCGGCCCGGCGCCAGGTTCCGGTGCGGTTCTGCGATCTGCCCGCGGCCACCGTACTGGCCCAGCGCGACCAGCGGCACGAGAACACGTCGCGGGTGCGGGTAGATCCGATCGCGGCCCTTGCCGACGCCGCGGGTTACGACGACCCCGAACGCTGGTGGGATGATGTCGTCGAATCCCGGACGGACGGCACCGGATTCGAGGCGATCACCGAGGCCATGCACACCGTGCGGGAACTCGAGCCCGACCCCCTGCCTGAGAATGACGATCCGATCGAGCATCAGCGCGAAGCACACATGCGCCAGGTGATCCGTAAAGCCGCCAAGGAATTCTCGGCGGTCGTCGTGGTGTGCGGAGCCTGGCACGCGCCCGCGCTGGCCGGGAAACTGCCGGCCGCGAGCGCGGACTCGGCACTGCTGCGCGGCCTGCCCAAGGTCAAGTCCGCGACGGTGTGGGTGCCCTGGACGCATTCGCGACTGTCCGCGGCCTCGGGCTACGGCGCAGGCGTCCGCTCACCCGGCTGGTACCAGCACGCGTTCCTCGAGCGGGACCGACCGGTGGAAACCTGGCTCACGCTGGCCGCCAGGGCATTACGCGACCACGACATCTTTGTGTCGTCGGCCCACGTCATCGAAGGAGTCCGGCTGGCCAACGCACTGGCCGCGATGCGGGGCCGGGCACATCCGGGTTTGAGTGAGGTCAACGAGGCCACCGAGGCCGTGTTGTGCGAGGGCTCCGACACCCGGTTCGGGCTGATCGTGCGGGAGCTGGTCGTCGGCGAACGGCTCGGCAGCATTCCCGAACACCTGCCGATGGTGCCGCTGCTCGCCGACATCGCCAAGCAGCAGAAATCGCTGCGGCTCAAACCCGACGCGGGAGCCAAACCGGTCACCCTCGACCTGCGCAAGCCCAACGACCTGGCCAAATCCCATCTGCTGCACCGGCTTGCCGTACTCGACATACCGTGGGGCGAGCCCGAGACAGCCAGCGGGCAGGGCACGTTCAAGGAACCCTGGACCCTGCAGTGGCAGCCCGAGTTCGCGGTCAAGGTCGTGATCTCCTCGGTGTGGGGTAATACCGTCTATCGCGCCTGCAAAGCGAAACTGGCCGACACCGCCGAGAACGCAACGCATCTGGGCCAGGTCACCGCGGCGATCGAGGCGGCCCTGCTCGGCGGTGTCGACGAGGCTGTCCCGCAACTGCTGGCCATCCTGGAGAACAAGGCCGCGGTCGACCGGGACCTCACCGAACTCATGGCGGCTCTGCCCGCGCTGGCCCGCTCTCTGCGCTACGGCGATGTGCGCCGCACCGACGCAGGCGCACTCGGCGCGGTCACCACGTCGCTGCTGCGCCGGGTGAACGTCGGGCTCCCGGCGACGCTGACCGGACTGGGTCCGGACGCGGCCGCCGAAATGCTCGCCCACGTCAACGCAGTCACCGACACCGTGGATCTGCTGGAGGGGGACGTGCGCGGCGAATGGCTGGCCACCATCGCGCGGCTGGCTGATCGCGATGATCTGCACGGCAGCCTGGTCGGCCGGTTCGTCCGAATCGGTGTCGACGGAGCGGTGTTCACCACCACCGAAGCGGCCCGCCGCATGCGCCGCGCCTTGAGCATCGGTGCGCCGGCCGACGAGAAGTCCGCCTGGATCGAGGGTTTTCTGTCCGGCAGCGGACTGCTGCTGGTGCACGACACCGAGCTGCTCTCCGTGATCGACGAATGGTTGATCGGTTTGACGGCAACGGAGTTCACCGATGTCCTGCCGCTGGTGCGTCGCACCTTCAGCACCTTCGACGCCGGCATAAAACGCAACATCGGGCATGCGGTGGCCACCGCAGGGTCGGCCGTGACCACCGAATTCGACATCAACGCCGAACGCGCTCGCCCCGCCGTGATCGCGGCGGCCGCCATCTTCGCACGAGGTATCAACCATGGCTGATGACACCATCCCGGACGAACGCGACCGCCGGTGGCGACTCGTGTTGGGGTCGGATGCCGAATCGCTGCCGGGCCTGCAAGCCGGTGACGTCGAGATGGACAAGGCATTGTCGGCGCTCTACGACCGCAAGGGCGGGCTCGGCGGATCGGCGCCCAAGGTGGCGCGCTGGTTGGGCGACATCCGAAAGTACTTCCCCAGCACCGTGGTTCAGGTGATGCAGCAGGACGCCATCGAACGGCTCAACCTGCGCATGCTGCTGCTCGAACCGGAGATGATGGACAGCGTCGTCCCGGACCTGTCGTTGGCCACCACGCTCATCACGCTGGGAGAGGCCATTCCCGACGAGTCGAAGGCCTCGGCTCGGGCCCTGGTGCGCAAGGTGGTCGAGGACATCGAGCGGCGCATCGCCGACGGCACCCGGGCCACGCTGCGCGGCGCGCTGTCGCGCAGCGCGCGGACCAACCGGCCGCTGGCCTCCGACATCGACTGGAACCGCACCATCGCCCGCAACCTGAAAACTTTTCAGCCGGACCTGAAGACGATCATCCCCGAACGGCTGGTCGGGTTCCGCCGCGCCGGCCGATCGGTGACCAAGGACATCGTGCTGGCCATAGATCAGTCCGGTTCGATGGCCGAATCAATCGTGTACTCGGCAGTTTTCGGGGCGGTCATCGCGTCGATGCGGTCGCTGCGCACCTCACTCGTGGTGTTCGACACCGAAGTCGTCGACCTCACCGATCTCCTCGACGATCCCGTCGACGTATTGTTCGGTACCCAGCTCGGCGGCGGCACCGACATCAACCGGGCTATCGCCTACTGCCAGACCTTGGTCACGCGGCCGACCGACAGCATCTTCGTGCTGATCTCGGACCTCTATGAGGGCGGCGTCCGCGACGAGATGCTGGCCCGGGTCAAGCAACTCGTCGATGCGGGCGTTCAGGTGGTGGTGCTGTTGGCGCTGTCCGATTCGGGCGCACCGTCATTCGACCGGGAGATCGCCGCCGATCTGGCCGCGATGGAAATCCCGGCGTTCGCCTGCACCCCTGACGCATTTCCCGAACTGCTGGCACTGGCCATCACCAAGGGCGACATCCGCGGCTGGGCGGACCGGACCGGGCTGGCGCGGCGCGGGATGGAAGAACCCTAGGCTTCTTGGCGGCGCACCATCTCCGTGATCCGCGGTAAGTGCCCGGCCGGCACTGGCGACTACGGATCCGGGTCTGCGGACCAGGCCAGGCGCAGCTCTCCGGCCTCCGGGTGCTTCTTCACCACGTAGTTCACCAGCCAGTCGTGAACCTTCGGTGCGCGCGCTTCACGCACCATGGTGTCCAGCTCGTCACGCTCGAACGCCTTCTCCCGCCAGCCCCTGCTGCGTCTTGAGTCGCTTCGCGAATGCGCGCAGCTTGCCGAGGTGCACGCCGTGATCGTCGCCGTGCCTCTCGTTGACCTCGCGGATCTTCAGATCTTCGAGTTCGGCCAGCTCGACCATCACATCGGCGAGCGTGGTCACGACCGCTAGGCCCGCTGGCTGGAAACCGAGATGACCTCGCCGGTCAGGTAGCTCGAGTAATCGCTGGCCAGGTAGGCGATGGTGGTGGCGATCTCCCAAGGCTCGGCCGCACGGCCGAACGCCTCGTCCGACGACAGCCGGTCCAGCAGGGCCGCATCGGCCGACTTTTCGAGGAACTTGTGCCGCGCGATGCTCGGCGAGACCGCGTTGATCCGCACGCCGTATTCGACGGCTTCGATTGCGCTGCAACGGGTCAGCGCCATGACGCCGGCCTTGGCCGCGGCGTAGTGCGACTGCGAATGCTGTGCGCGCCAGCCGAGAACACTGGCGTTGTTGACGATCACGCCGCCGTGCTCGACGTCGCGGAAGTAGCGCAGCGCGGCGCGGGTCGCCCGCATCACCGAGCTCAGGGTGACGTTCAGGACGCGGTCCCACTCGTCGTCGGTCATGTCGACCAGCGGGGTCTCGCCGCCCAGGCCGGCGTTGTTCACCAGAACGTCCAAGCGGCCCATCTTCTCGACCGACCGGGCGATGAGTGCGTCGACCGCCTCGGTGGAGGTGACGTCACAGACCACGGCCTCGACCCGGCCCAGGCCGAGCTCGGCCAACTGGTCACGGGTCTCGTTCAGACGGCGCTCGTGGTAGTCGGACACCACCACGTCGGCACCCTCGAGCAGCGCACGGCGCGCGGTGGACGAGCCGATGCCGGTGCCGGCGGCGGCGGTCACCAGGACCACCTTGCCCGCCAATAGGCCGTGGCCCTCGACCTCTTTGGGAGCTACGGAGAGATCACTCACCCTTTTGCCTCTCGGGGTAGGCCGAGCACCCGCTCGGCGATGATGTTGCGCTGGATTTCGTTGGACCCGCCATAGATGGTGTCCGAACGCGAGAACAGGTAGAGCCGCTGCCACTCGTCGAACTCACCCTCGGGCAGGGTCAGCCCGGCTGTGCCCTGCACGTCCATGGCGATCTCGCCGAGCTCGCGATGCCAGTTGGCCCACAGCAGCTTCGACACGTTGTCCTGCCCGGGCTGTTCCACATCCATGGTGGCCAGCGAGTAGGAACGCATGGCCTGCAGGCCGGTCCACGACTCGGTGAGGCGCTGGCGGATCAGCGGATCGTCGGCCGCGCCGCTGCGCTTGGCCAGCTCGACGAGGTTGGAGTGCTCGCGTGCGTAGCGGATCTGCTGTCCCAGCGTGGACACCCCGCGCTCGAAGGTCAGCGTGCCCATCGCGACGCGCCAGCCGTCACCGGGCTGACCGACCACGAGCGAGGCCTCGGTGCGGGCGTCGTCGAAGAACACCTCGTTGAACTCGGAGTCTCCGGTCAGCTGGATGATCGGGCGGATCTCGACGCCCGGCTGATCCAGCGGCACCAGCAGATAGGACAGCCCGGCGTGCCGCTTGGAGCCCTTCTCCGTGCGCGCCACCACGAAGCACCACTGTGCCCAGTGGGCGAGCGAGGTCCACACCTTCTGGCCATTGATGACCCATTCGTCGCCGACCAGCTCGGCCGTCGTCGCCACATTGGCGAGGTCACTGCCGGCGTTGGGCTCGGAGTAGCCCTGGCTCCAGAGTTCGGTGACGTCGAGAATCTTGGGGAGGAACCGCTTCTGCTGTTCGGGGGTGCCGTACTCGATGAGCGTCGGCCCCAGCAGCTCCTCTCCCAGGTGGTTGACCTTGTCGGGCGCGTTGGCGCGGGCGTACTCCTCATAGAAGGCGACGCGATGCGCGACCGACAGGCCGCGCCCGCCGTGCTCCACCGGCCAGCCGAGGCAGGTCAACCCCGCCGCGGCCAGATGCTGATTCCATGCCCGTCGTTCTTCGAAGGCTTCGTGTTCACGCCCCGGTCCGCCCAGGCCCTTGAGCGCTGCGAATTCGCCAACAAGATTGTCTGCGAGCCACTGCCGGACCTCGGCCCGGAACTCCTGGACCTCTATCACCCCTGTAGGCTAACCTACCAAGCACTTGCTTTGTTAAGGGAGCATCGATGACGAGCGATCGCCGCACCGTTCCAGCGGTGCTGGACCGGGTTGCCGTGCAGTATTCGGACCACGACGCCCTGGTCAGTGATGATCAGCGGCTCACCTATTCGGAACTGCGCGCGCACGTACGCCAAGCCGCCGCGGCGATGATCGACCTCGGTGTCGCACCCGGCGATCGGGTGGCGATCTGGTCGCCCAACACCTGGCACTGGGTGGTGGCCTGCCTGGCCACGCATTACGCCGGCGCACAGATGGTGCCGCTGAACACCCGCTACACCGCCAGCGAGGCCACCGACATCCTGGCCCGCACCGAGGCCCCGCTGCTGATCGCGGCGGGCGAGTTCCTGGGCTCGGACCGCTCCGCCGAACTGGACCGTGACGCGCTCCCGGCGCTGCGCCACATCGTGCGGGTGCCCATCGATAAACAGGACGGGACCTGGGACGAGTTCGTCGCCCGCGGATCTGGATCAGAGGCCTTGGAACGGGTCGACGCACGCGCCGCGGCAGTGCAGCCCGACGACGTCTCCGACATCCTGTTCACCTCCGGCACCACCGGGCGCAGCAAGGGCGTGCTGTGCGCGCACCGCCAGTCGCTCGACGGGTCTGCAGCCTGGGCCGAGTGCGGCCAGGTCACCAGCGCCGACCGCTACCTCGCCATCAACCCGTTCTTCCACAACTTCGGCTACAAGGCGGGCATCCTGCCCTGCCTGCAGACCGGCGCGACGCTGTACCCGGTGCTCACGTTCAAACCCGAACAGGTCCTGAAAACCATTGCCGAGCAGCGCATCACCGTCCTGCCCGGCCCGCCGACCATCTTCCAGACCCTGCTGGACCATCCCAACCGCGCCGACTACGACCTGTCCTCGCTGCGTTTCTCGGTGACCGGCGCGGCCGTGGTGCCGGTGGTGCTGATCGAGCGGATGCAGTCCGAACTCGACATCGACATCGTGCTGACCGCCTACGGCCTGACCGAGGCAGCCGGATTCGGCACCATGTGCAGCGCCGACGACGACGCCGTCACCGTGGCCACCACCTGTGGCCGGCCGATCGCCGATTTCGAACTGCGCCTGGATGATTCGGGTGAAGTGCTGCTGCGCGGGCCCAACGTCATGCTCGGCTACCTCGATGACCCCGAGGCCACCGCAGCGACCATCGACGCCGAGGGCTGGCTGCACACCGGCGACATCGGAACGCTCGACGCGCGTGGCAACCTGACGATCACCGATCGCCTCAAGGACATGTACATCAGCGGCGGGTTCAACGTGTACCCGGCCGAGATCGAGCAGGTGTTGGCCCGGTTGGACGGCGTGTCCGAGACAGCGGTGATCGGCGTTCCCGACGAGCGACTCGGCGAGGTCGGCAAGGCCTTTGTGGTGCTCAAGCCCGGCGTCACACTCGACCAGGCCGCCGTGATCGCTTACGCCCGTGAGCATCTGGCCAACTTCAAGGCGCCGCGATCAGTTGAGTTTCTGGATGTGCTGCCGCGAAATCCGGGCGGCAAGGTGATCAAACCGGTGCTGCGCAGCAGAGGGACCCGAGAAGGGGTGCAATGGACCTGACATTCGACGACGAGACCGAGGCCTTCCGGGCCGAGGTCCGCGACTTCCTGACGGCCAATCGGGACTCGTTCCCGACGAAGTCGTACGACACCCTTGAGGGTTTCGAACAGCACCGCCGCTGGGACAAGGTGCTCTTCGACGCCGGACTGTCGGTGATCGCCTGGCCCAAGGAGTACGGCGGCCGCGACGCCACCCTGCTGCAGTGGGTGGTGTTCGAGGAGGAGTACTTCCACGCCGGCGCCCCCGGCCGGGCCAGCGCCAACGGCACCGCGATGCTGGCGCCGACGCTGTTCGCCCACGGCACCGAGGAACAGCTCCAGCGGGTGCTGCCGAAAATGGCCAGCGGCGAGGAGATCTGGGCCCAGGCCTGGTCCGAGCCCGAGTCAGGTAGCGATCTGGCCTCGCTGCGCTCGACGGCCACCAAGGTCGACGGCGGCTGGAAACTCAACGGGCAGAAGATCTGGAGCTCCCGCGCGCCCTTCGGTGAGCGCGGGTTCGGTCTGTTCCGCTCCGACCCGGAGGCACAGCGCCACAAGGGTCTGACCTACTTCATGTTCGACCTCAAGGCTCCCGGCATCACCGTGCGCCCGATCGCCCAGCTCGGTGGCGACACCGGGTTCGGCGAGATCTTCCTCGACGACGTGTTCGTGCCGGACCACGACGTGATCGGCGGCGTGCACGAGGGCTGGCGCGCGGCGATGAGTACGTCGAGCAACGAGCGCGGCATGTCGCTGCGTAGCCCGGCACGCTTCATGGCACCTGCTGAACGGCTTGTCGCACAGTGGAAGAGCAATCCCGATCCGGCGTTCACCGACCGGGTGGCCGATGCCTGGATCAAGGCCCAGGCCTACCGGCTGCACACCTTCGGCACCGTGACCCGGCTGGCCAACGGTGGTGAGCTGGGCGCCGAGTCCTCGGTGACCAAGGTGTTCTGGTCCGATCTGGATGTCGCCCTGCATCAGACCGCACTCGACATGCAGGGTCCGGACGCCGAGCTCGTCGACCACTGGACCGAAGGCCTGCTGTTCGCGTTGGGCGGCCCGATCTACGCCGGCACCAACGAGATCCAGCGCAACATCATTGCCGAGCGCCTTCTTGGCCTGCCCCGGGAGCCAAAGTGAATTTCGAAATCGACGAACAGCAGCGGGACTTCGCGGCCAGCATCGACGCCGCACTGGGGGCCGCCGATGTTCCGGCTGCCGTGCGCGCCTGGGGCGACGGCGACACCGCGCCCGGCCGCAAGGTGTGGGCACAGCTGACCGACCTCGGAGTGACCGCGCTGCTGGTACCCGAGAAGTACGACGGCATCGAAGCCAGCCCCGTCGACCTCGTCGTCGCGCTGGAGCGGCTGGGCTACTGGGCGGTGCCCGGTCCGGTGACCGAATCCATCGCCGTCGCACCGATCCTGCTCGCCGGCCTAGATGAATGGGGCGAGCGCTCCACTGCTTTGGCCTCCGGTGAGCTGATCGCCACCGTCGCCATGCCTCCGCAGGTGCCGCGCGCCGTCAACGCCGACGTCGCCGGACTGACCCTGCTCGCCGCCGACGGGCAGGTCGGCGCCGTCACGGTCGGCGCCGCACACGATTCCATCGACCCGGCCCGAAAGCTGTTCGACGTCACCGCAACCGGTGATACCCAGGCCGCGGACACCGCGCGGGCCTATGAGTTCGGTGTCCTGGCGACCGCCGCCCAGCTGGTCGGCGCCGGCCAGGCCATGCTGGATCAGTCCGTCGAATACGCCAAGCAGCGCACCCAGTTCGGCCGGATCATCGGCTCGTACCAGGCCATCAAGCACAAGCTCGCCGATGTGCTCATCGCTGTCGAAATGGCCCGGCCGCTGGTCTACGGCGCGGCGCTGTCACTGGCGGAGGGATCGCCCGACACCGCACGTGACATCAGCGCCGCCAAGGTCGCGGCTGCCGACGCCGCGCTGCTGGCCGCCCGGTCGGCGCTGCAGACCCACGGCGCCATCGGGTTCACCCAGGAACACGACCTGTCCCTGTCTCTGCTGCGTGTGCAGGCGTTGCGCAGCGCCTGGGGCGATCCCACTACGCATCGTCGTCGACTGCTGGAGGTCCTCTCGTGAGTGAAGAACGGCAAATGCTGCGCGAAACCGTCGCCGCCCTGGTCGACAAGCACGCCTCGCCGGAGGCCGTGCGCACAGCCATGGAGTCCGAGCGCGGCTACGACGGGAAGCTGTGGAGCCTGCTGTGCGAGCAGGTCGGTGCGGCCGCCCTGGTGGTCCCCGAGGAACTAGGCGGAGCCGGCGGCGAACTCGCCGATGCCGCAGTGGTTCTCGAAGAGCTCGGCAAGGCCCTGGTGCCCACCCCGCTGCTCGGCACCACCCTGGCCGAACTCGCGCTGCTGGCCGTCGAAGATCACGAGCCGCTCGAAGGCCTCGCCGAAGGCGCCTCCATCGGCACCGTCGCCTTCGACCCCGACTACGTCATCAACGGTGACGTGGCCGATGTCGTCATCGCCGCCGACGGGGAGAACCTGACGCGCTGGACCACGTTCACCGCGACCCCCAAATCCACCATGGATCTGACCCGCAGGCTGTCCGCGGTGATCCCCGGTGACACCGTCGTCCTCGGCGCCGATCCCGGCCTGGCCGACACCGCCGCCCTGCTGATGGCCGCCGAACAGATCGGTGCCGCGACGCGATGCCTCGATCTCACCGTCGCCTACACCAAGGACCGGGTGCAGTTCGGCCGCGCCATCGGCAGCTTCCAGGCGCTCAAGCACCGGATGGCCGACCTGTACGTCAAGGTGTCTTCGGCCCGCGCCGTCGTCAACGACGCCATCGCCGCCCCGTCACCCACCACGGCCTCCCTGGCCCGCTACTTCGCCAGCGAGGCGCTGTCCGCCGTAACGGCCGAAGCCATCCAGCTGCATGGCGGCATCGCCATCACCTGGGAGAGCGACATCCAGCTGTACTTCAAGCGGGCGCACGGCAGTGCACAGCTGCTCGGGCCCCCACGTCAGCATCTGCGGCGCCTCGAAGCCGAAGTGTTCTAGGCGATCTGGCCGCCGACCACGACGTCTCGCACCAGCGGCACGCCGGGCCGGTAGGCCAAGTGGACGTACGACGGCGCGTCGAGGCAGATGAAGTCCGCCCGCTTGCCGGGTGACAGCATGCCGACATCGGTGCGCCGTAACGCGGCCGCACCGCCGGCTGTCGCCGACCACAGCGCCTCCGCCGGGGTGAAGTTCATATCCCTGACCGCCACGGCGATACAGAACGGCATGCTCGTGGTGAAGGAACTGCCCGGGTTGCAGTCGGTCGCGATCGCCACCGTGACACCGGCGTCGAACATCCTGCGGGCATCGGGCCATTGCGCCCGCGTCGAGAACTCCGCGCCGGGCAGCAAGGTCGCGACCGTTGCCCCCGCGGCCAACGCTTCGATGTCGGCATCGGTGGCATAGGTGCAGTGATCTACTGACGCGGCGTCGAGCTCGATCGCCATCTGGATTCCGCCACTGGGACCGAGTTGACCGGCATGTACGCGGGGTAGCAGACCAGCCTCGATGCCGGCGCGCAGAATGACCCGGGACTCGTCGACGTCGAAAGCCCCCCGGTCGCAGAACACATCGACCCAACGGGCGGCCGGAGCGCAGGCGTCGAGCATCGGGCCGGCGACCAGAGCGATGTAGCCCTCGCGGTCGTCCCGGTACTCAGCCGGCACCACATGCGCACCGAGAAAGGTAGTTTCGCCGGTGAATTCGCGGGCGACGGCCAGGCAACGGGCTTCGTCGGCCACAGTGAGGCCATACCCGCTCTTCGTTTCGAAGGTGGTCACGCCCGCCGTACGCAGTTCGCGGGCCAGGCGGCTGACCCCAGCGGTCAAGGTGGCATCGTCGGCGGCGCGCGTGGCGGCGACCGTCGTCGCGATCCCGCCTGCTGCATAAGGTTTCCCGCTCATCCTCGCGGCGAACTCCGCGGAGCGTTCGCCCGCGAACACCAGATGGGCATGACTGTCGACGAAGCCTGGAATGACGCTGACCCCGCCGCAGTCCACGCGGGCGTCGGCATCCGGTGCATCGGCGCGTCGACCGGCCCACGCGATGGATTCCCCCTCGACGACCACGGCCGCATCGGCGATGACGCCCAGTGCGCTGCCGTCGCCGAACGCCGGATCATTGGTCACCAGTTCGGCGATACCGGTGTACACGGTGCTCATGACCCGCCCATCAGATCGGAGATCGTCGCGGCGAGTTCGGCAGCGGCGTCGACAGTTACGTGCCTGCGGTCGGAGACCACGACCCGACCGTCGATGACCACATCGGTGACATCGCCCGCGGCGGCCGCGAACACCAGCGCCTCGACCGACGCACCGCTGCCCGCGGTACGCACCGAGCCGAGGTCCACCGCGACGAGATCCGCGCGTGCCCCGACCCGGAACTCTCCCGCGTCGGTCCATCCGAGTGCATGCTGCCCGCCGATCGTCGCCGCCTCCAACAGCTTTGCCGCCGCGATGATTCCACGTTTCTGCCGGGCCAACCGCTCGTCGAGTTCGACGGCCCTGGCCTCCTCGAACAGGTCGATGACCGCGTGACTGTCCGATCCCAGACTGAACAATCCCTTCAGGTCGAGAAGCGCCGGCGCGGGGCCGATTCCGTCGCCGAGGTCCCGTTCGGTCGTTGGGCAGAAACACACACCCGTCGCCGTCTCGTCCAGGTCGGCGAGATCCCGATCGGTCAAATGGGTGGCGTGGACCGCCGTGGTCCGGGATCCCAGCACCCCTGCGTCCTTGAGGACAGCCGTGGGTGTTCGGCGGTGCACAGCGATGCACTGGTCGATCTCGGCCCGCTGTTCCGACGAGTGCACATGCAGCGGCGCCTGGTTGGCGTCAGCCCACTCGACGACCGCGGGCATGTGTTCGACCGGGACTCCGCGCACCGAATGCAGTGCGGCGCCCACAAGCAGTCCGGGGGATGCCTGCGTTTCCCGACGCAAAGTCTCGACTCGCTCCGCCCAGGCCGCTCCGCTGCCGTCACCGAAGCGCTGCTGGGGTCCCTCGTTCAGCGGCGCCCCGTCCGGAGCCGAACTGAGATAGCAGGTGTCGAGCAGCGTCAGGCGCAGTCCCGCCTCTGCAGCGCCCGCAATCAGCGCGTGCCCCATCGCATTCGGGTCGGAGTACGGCCGCCCGCCCACGTCGTGGTGCAGGTAGTGGAATTCCCCGACAGAGGTGATCCCGGCCAGCGTCATCTCGGCGTACACGGCCCGGGCCAGTGCCCGGTAGGTGTCCGGATCGAGTCGGTCAGCGGCCCGGTACATCAGATCCCGCCACGTCCAGAACGAACCACGGTCGCGCTGCGTGCGTCCCCGCAGCGCGCGGTGGAATGCATGCGAATGCGCGTTGCCCAGGCCCGGTATGACCAGGCCCCGCAGCCGATTCGCCGTTCCAACGGGTGACATGTCGGTCCGTATCGACGCGACCTTCCCCTCCGCGACCGAGATCAGTACCCCGGATTCGACGGTGTCGCCGCCCAGCCAGGCGTGTTCGCACCACCAATCGGCCACGGCTGTCGTCACGCGGTCACCCAGTCCGCCATGACATCGGCGAGGGCGACCGCGCCCTGATTGCAGTCGCCCGGTTCGGCGAACTCGGCAGGTGAGTGCGAGACACCGGTTGGGTTGCGCACGAACAACATCGCGGTTGGCACCTGTTCGGACAGGATGCCGGCGTCGTGACCCGCCGCCGTCGGCAACACGGGTACCTCCCCCAGATGGGCGAGGGCCTTCAGCAGCCTGGCCCGCGGTCCCTCCGGGAATTCGACGATCGGCGTGACGGATTCGGCGAACACCTCGAGATCGATCGAATCGGTGGCGGCGTGGTGGTGCGCCTCCGCGGTGATCCGCTCGACCAGCGCGGTCAGGGTGGCCTCATCGGGTGCTCGGGCGTCCAGCCACGCGCGGATCTGCGACGGGATCGCGTTGGCCCCGTTCGGGGAGACGATCACCTTGCCGAAGGTGGCCACCGCACCGTGCTGGGCCGCCTCGGCCCGCGCGGAGTGCACCGAGGATGCGAACGCGAGCATGGGGTCGCGGCGGTCGATCAGCCGCGTCGCACCCGCGTGGTTGGCCTCACCGGCGAACGTGAATTCCCACCGCCCGTGCGGCCAGATCGACGACGCCACCGCGACGGGCGCGTCCACCAGGTCCATCGCCCGGCCCTGTTCCACGTGCAGTTCGACGAATACCCCGACCCGTTCGGCCAGGCTTGGGTCGGCACCGAGATGTTCCGGATTGCGGCCGACACGGGTGAGGGCCTCGGCCAACGTGATTCCGTCGTTGTCCCGCAGTCCTCTGGCGCGCTCCGGACTCAGGGCGCCGGTCGACAGTTGCGATCCGACACATGCCACGCCGAAGCGTGCCCCTTCCTCGTCGGAGAACGCCGCCACCCCGACCGGAATGGTGGGCACCACACCACGCTCACGCAGGATGTCGACCGCCGCAAACGCGGACACCACACCGAGTGGTCCGTCGAACGCACCACCGTCGGGCACCGAGTCCAGATGCGAACCCGTCACGAAGGCGTCGCGCGGATCGCCGGACCATCCCCGCGGCATCCACCACGCCCACATGTTGCCGTTGCGGTCGACTTCGACGCCCATGCCGCGGCGGTCGGCCTCCCCGACGAACCACTCCCTCAGCGTCATGTCGGCGTCGGACCACGCGAACCGGCGGTAACCACCGGTGCCGGAATTGCGTCCGACATCGAGGATCGTCGGCCACAGCGAGTCGAAGGCGGTCATGCGTTCTCCCACATCGGGATCCGGACGCCACGCTCGCGGGCGACAGAGGCGGCATGCTCGTAGCCGGCGTCCACGTGCCGGATGACGCCCATACCCGGGTCGTTGGTCAGCACCCGCTCAAGCTTCTGCGCGGCCAACTCGGTGCCGTCGGCGACACAGACCTGACCCGCGTGGATCGAGCGCCCCATCCCCACACCGCCGCCGTGGTGGATCGACACCCAGGAGGCTCCCGAGGCGACATTGACCATCGCGTTGAGCAGCGGCCAGTCGGCGATCGCATCGGATCCGTCGAGCATCGACTCGGTTTCGCGGTAGGGCGAGGCGACCGACCCGGAATCCAGGTGGTCGCGGCCGATCACGATCGGCGCCGACAGCTCACCGGAAGCGACCATCTCGTTGAACTTCAACCCCGCCTTGTGTCGTTCGCCGTAGCCGAGCCAACAGATGCGGGCCGGCAGGCCCTCGAACTTGACCTTCTCCCCGGCCATCGTGATCCAGCGGCGCAGATGCGTGTTGTCGGGGAAGAGCTCCAGGATCGCCCGGTCGGTGGCGGCGATGTCCTTGGGATCACCCGAAAGTGCCGCCCACCGGAACGGGCCGAGTCCCTCCTCGAACTGCGGCCGGATGTAGGCAGGGACGAACCCTGGGAAAGCGAAAGCCCGGTCGTATCCGGCCTTGCGGGCCTCGTCACGGATCGAGTTGCCGTAGTCGAAGACCTCGGCTCCGCGGTCCATGAAACCGACCATGGCTTCGACGTGTTTGGCCATGGACAGCTCGGCCTGCTCGGTGAAATAGACCGGATCCTTCTCGGACATCTTCTTCATGTCCTCGAAGTCGATGTGCAGCGGAAGATAGGCCAGCGGATCGTGCGCCGAGGTCTGATCGGTGACGATGTCGATCGGCGCCTCGCGCCGCAATAGTTCGGGGAACACCTCGGCGGCGTTGCCCACCAAACCGATCGACAACGGCCGCTTGGCGTCTCGCGCCTCGACCGCCATCTTCAGAGCCTCGTCGATGTCGGCGGCCTTGGTGTCCAGATAGTGGTGTGCGATCCGCCGGTCGATGCGGCTCTCGTCGCAGTCGACGCAGATCGCCACACCGTCGTTCATGGTGACGGCCAGCGGTTGCGCCCCGCCCATGCCACCCATCCCCGCGGTCAGGGTGATGGTGCCGGCCAGCGTTCCGCCGAACTTCTTGCGCGCCACCGCACCGAAGGTTTCGAAGGTGCCCTGCAGGATGCCCTGCGTGCCGATGTAGATCCAGGAGCCGGCGGTCATCTGGCCGTACATCATCAGGCCCTCGGCCTCGAGCTTGCGGAACTGCTCCCACGTGGCCCAGTCGCCCACGAGGTTCGAGTTCGCCAGCAGTACGCGCGGTGACCACACGTTGGTACGGAACACGCCGACCGGCTTGCCGGACTGGATGAGCATGGTCTCGTCGTCCTCGAGGGACTGCAGGGTCGCGACGATCGCATCGAAGGCTTCCCAGCTCCGCGCGGCCCTGCCGGTGCCGCCGTACACGACCAGATCTTCGGGATGCTCGGCGACCTCGGGGTCGAGGTTGTTCATCAGCATGCGCAGGGCGGCTTCCTGTTGCCAACCCTTGCAGGAGATTTCGCTGCCACGGGCAGAGCGGACGGGGCGGGGCCCGGATGTCACGGTCATGGGGTGGTTCCTTTTCGTGTAGTGCTCAGTTACCGCTCAGGCCCGCGTCGGCGAGCCATTTCTTGGCGATGTCGGAGAGGTTGGTTCCGGTCGCGGCCTCGGCGTTCATGTCGATCAGGTCGTCGGTGGTCAGCTTCGCCGACACGGCGTTGAGTGCCTTGGTGAGGGTTTCGGTCTGCTTGGCCGATTTGACCAGTGGGATCACGTTCTCGGCCGCGAACAGATCCTTGTCATCCTCAAGGGCGACAAGGTTGTTGGCCTTGAGCCCCGGATCGGTGCTGAACAGGTCGCCAGCCTGGATCTGGCCGTTGGTCAGCGCCGTCATCGTCAGGGTGCCGCCGGCGTCCAGGCTGACGAACTCCTTGAAGTTCAGCCCGTACACGTCACGCAAGCCGACCACACCCTGAACCCGGGACTTCCACTCCGGCGGCCCACCAAGCACCAGTTCACCGGCGACCGGCGCGAGGTCGGAGATCTTGTGCAGGTTGTACTTTTCCGCGGTGGCCTTGGTGACCGCGACGACGTCCTTGTCCTGGGCGCCCGATGGAGCCAGCAAGGTGATTCCCGGCGTCATGTTGCTGACCAGGCCGGTGATCACCGCCTCGGTGGAGGAGGCGGTCGACTTCGGATCCAGATGACTGAGCAGCGCGCCGGAGTACTCCGGAACCAGGTCGATCGAGCCGTCCTTCAAGGCCGCCAGGTACACCTCGCGGCTGCCGATGTTGAACTGTTCTTTGACGCTGATTCCCTTGGCCTGCAACGCCTGTGAATAGATGCTGGCGATCAGCTGACTCTCGGTGAAGTCGGCGGATCCGATGATGACCCCGGATCCTTCCGAGCCGCCGGAACCGTCGGAGGACAGCGGATCGCTGTTGAGGCCGCAGGCAGACAGCGTCAGTGTTGCGGCAACCGTGGCGGTCAGGGCGGACAACAATTTGCGTCTGATCATCTCACGGGCTCCATCGGGACGGCGGTTTCGAGCGGGTTGGTTTTGGCGGCCACCCGGCGCAGGCCGGGCGACACGATCAATCGGCCCAGCCAGGCGAAGCCGAGTTCCAAGACGATGGCCAGGAGGGCGACGAGGATTGCGCCGCCGGCCATTTCGCTGAAGTTCGCCTGCGCCCGGCCGTCGAGGATGAATCGGCCCAGGCCCTGCAGACCCAGGTAGGCCGCGATGGTCGCGGTGGAGACGATCTGCAGTGTCGAACTGCGGATCCCGGAGATCAGCAGCGGCAAGGCACAGGGGAGCTGAACCCGTAGCAGAATCTGACGTTTCGTGAATCCCATGCCCCGGGCCGCACCCACCGCATCGGGATCCGCGTTCTGGATTCCGGCGTAGGTGCCGGTAAGGATCGGCGGCACCGCCAGCAGCACCAGCACCACGATGGTCGGCAGGATGTAGACGAGCTTGCCCGCGACGACGGGGGCGAAGATCAGGAACAGCAGCACCAGAAGGCCCAGACTCGGAAGCGCCCGCAGAGCGTTGGCGAGGCCGGCGACCAGGGTCTCACCCCGCCCGGTGTAGCCGATCAGGATTCCGAGCGGGACGCCGATCGCCAGCGCGCCCAGCAAGGCGATCGCCGAATACAGCAGGTGGTAACCGACCTGCATGGGGATACCGCCCGAACCGGTCCAGTGCGCCGGGTCGGTGAACCAACCGAAGATGTTCATGAGGTCACCGTCCGCTGCCGCCAGGGGGTGAGCACCTTGTTGAGCACGATGATCAAGCCGTCCAGGATCACCGCCAGCACGACGCACATCACCACGCCGGTGACGAGTGGAACGAAGAGCCGCAGCTGGAAGCCCTGGGTGAACAGCGACCCGAGTTGCGGAATACCCAGCAGGGCAGCCATGGTCACGATGCTGACGTTGGACACCACCGCGACCCGCAGTCCGGCGGCAATCACCGGCACGGCGACCGGTAGTTCCACCAAGAGCAGCCGCTGCCAGCCCCGGTAGCCCATGGCCTCGGCGGCCGCCACAGTGTCGTGCGGCACCGAGCTCAACCCGTCAGCGACAACCCGCACCAGCAACGCCAGGGTGTAAAGGGTAAGCGCCACCACGATGTTGATCGGATCCAGGATCTTGGTGCCGAGCAGCACCGGCAGCAGGATGAAGAGGGCCAGCGACGGGACGGTGTAGAGCAGGCCCGCGGTGCCGACAATGGCCGCATACCCCCGCCGCGACCGGTGCGCCCACCAACCCAGCGGCAGTGCCAGCAGCAATCCGATCACCGTGGGCAGCACCGTCAGCCAGGTGTGGCTGACGGTGAGGCTCACAATGCGGTCCAGATTGGACGAGATCCAGTTCATGACCGCCCCTCCTTCGCGCGCCGGATCGCCGCAATGAGGTTCTGGTCGGTCACGGTGCCCAACAGGGCACCCGAGTCGTCGATGACGACGGCGCGTCCGCTCGGGCTCGACAGCGCGGAGTTGAGCAGCTCGCGCAGTGGATCGCCGTGTCGGGCGGTCGTGCCGCAGAGGTTGACATCGCGCTCCGCGACGGTGTCGCCGGACAGGTTCGAGGTGTCGACCCAGCCACGTGGAGCGCGGCCGTCCCCGATCGCCAGCACCCACCGTCCGTCGACCGCTGGTATCGACGAAACCGGCTGCCCCACGGTGACTGTCGGCTCTTCGCTGAGCGCGAGCTCGCCGTCGATGTGATGGAACCCGAGGGCTTGGTAGCCGCGGGCCGAGCCGACGAAGTCGGCGACGAAGGAATCCTGCGGGGCGGCCAGCAATTCGGCCGGCGACGCAGCCTGGGCCAGGGTTCCGCCCTGGCGCAGCACCACGACCTGATCCCCCAGCTTGAGCGCTTCATCGATGTCGTGGGTGACCATGACGATGGTCTTGGAGATGTCGGCCTGTAGGCGCAGGAACTCGTCCTGCAACTGGCTGCGGACGATCGGGTCGACAGCGCTGAAAGGCTCGTCCATGAGCAGGAAAGGCGGATCGGTCGCCAGTGCGCGGGCCACCCCCACGCGCTGCTGCTGGCCGCCGGACAGCTGCCACGGATACCGCCGCGCGAATTTGGCATCGAGGCCGACTCGCTCCAGAAGGTCCATCGCCTTGGCCCGGGTTTCCTTCTTGCCTCCGCCGAGCAGGCGGGGCAGCGCCGCCACGTTGTCGACCACGGTCCGGTGCGGAAACAGGCCCGCGTTCTGAATGACGTAGCCGATCCGCCGGCGCAGGGCGACCCGGTCCAGGGTCTGCGTATCGACCCCGTCGAGCTCGATCGTGCCCGAACTGGGTTCGATGAGCCGGTTGATCATTCGCATCGAGGTGGTCTTTCCGCATCCCGATGGACCCACCAGAGTGGTGATCTTTCCGTTCGGTGCGGTGATCGTCAGGTTGTCGACGGCGACTGTGCCGTCCGGATAGACCTTGGAGACGTTGTCGAATGTGATCATGGCTGTCTTTCTTCCGAGCTTTCGTCGGGGCCAGATTTCCGGAGACGGCTCAGCTGGGCGGATACCTCCGCCGCCGCCGAGACCAGCAGTCCGCCATACCGAGCAGCATCCGATCCGGTGAGTCGGTAACTCGGGACGACAATGCTCAGCGCAGCGACGATGCGCGCCTCCGAGTACAGCGGGGAGGCGATGGCAGTCACGTCCGCCTCGACCCCGCGTTCGATGACGACGTATCCATCGGTGTTCACTACGCCGCGCAGCGCATGACCTGCGGCCGAGATATCGAGGGGAATGGCGCGACCGACCCAATTGGCGTGCCGGACGGAATGGGTTCCCTCGACGATGCTGATGTAGAGCGCAGTGGCGGCGTGGCCATCGACGGAGAGGTAGACGGATTCACCCGTCTGGGCAACCAACTTCTCCATCGCCGGCCTGGCGAGGTCGACCAGAGACTCGCTGGACAGGGCCTGCGCACCGAGTTGGATGATTCGACTGCCGGGTCGGTAGGTGCCGACTTCGTCCTTGGCGACAAAACCGGTGGCTTCCAGCGTGCGCAGGAGCCGTAGCGCCGTGCTCGGCGCAAGGTCGCAATCTCTCGCGCTGTCAGCAAGATTCGCGCTGCCACGCTCGCAGATGGTCGCGAGCAGGGCCAATGCGCGCTCCACGGTCCTGGTGGACGCTTCTGCCACCTCAACCTCCCCTCACCCGGCCTACGATTGCTACTAGACGGAATTTCATTTCCATCTAGCGGAATTATCCGTATTCGGCGATGATAGGTTCTGCCACGCGCCAGCGGTAGGGATTGAGGAGAATTACATGATTGTGCTGAACGGGATGGGCACGATTGCTGACGTGGTGGCGCTTGCCGACCGGCGCGAACAGGTCGCGATCTCACCCGAGGTGTTCGCAGCCGTCAGCCGGGCATACGAGCAGGCAGACGACCTCAGCAGCCGTTTCGCCACCTACGGACGAACCACCGGAGTCGGCGCCAACCGCAGCACGCCGGTGCTTCCCGGCGACCACGACTATGGGATGCGCCTACTGCGCAGCCACGCCACCGACGCAGGTGACCCACTCGATCCGCGCACGGTACGGGCGATGCTCGCGGTCCGACTCGTGCAACTGTGCATCCCCGGGGCGGGGCTGGATCCGGAAATCCTGACCGGCCTGGAACGCATGCTCAACACCGATGCCCTGCCCGAACTCCTGCACTACGCGTCGATCGGCACCGGCGACCTCGCGGCGCTCGCGGGTACCGCGCTGACCTTGATCGGCGAGCGGCGCGCCACTGGGCCGTTGGCTGCGATGCCACCCTGGGGGGCGGACAGCGCACTGCCGTTCATGAGCAGCAGCGCACTGACCGTCGGTCGCAGCTGCCTCGCGGTGTCCGAGCTGGCCCGGCTCGAACGCGCTTCGAGCGTCATCTACCTGCTCAGTTTCCTTGCGCTCAACGGCAATCCGTCGGCGTTCTCGGCGGCGGCCGCCCGGGCGGCCGCCGCCCCACAAGTGGAGGCCGTCGCCACCCGATTGCGGTCCCTTTTCGCGGGCGCCGGACAGCCCGACCACACCCCCGCACGCATCCAGGACCCGTACGGCCTACGGGTATACCCGGTAGCGCAGGCGAGCACCGTCGCATCGCTGGGTTCCCTTGTAGGGCAACTGGAGCGGACATTGAACACCGCGCAGGAGAACCCGCTGTTCGACATCGAGGGCGATCAGGTGATCCATCACGGCGCCTTCTACCAGGCGTCGTTGTCACTCGAACTCGACGGGGCCACCCTGGCGATGGCGTTGACCGCGCCCATCACGCATTCGCGGATCAGGATGCTCAACGATCCGGAAACCAACGGCCGCAATGCTTTTCTCGCGGTCAGCGAAGACGGATCATCCGGACTGATGATGGTCGAGTACGTCGCCGCTGGCGCGATCGCCGAGATCCGCGCCGCGGCTCAACCGGCATCTGTCGGGACATTGGTGCTGTCGAGAGGCATGGAGGAGGACGCCACCTTCGCCTCCCAGAGCGCATTGCAACTCGAACGGTCAGTGGCCGCCTACCGGGTGCTGCTGTGCTGCGAACTGGTTGGCGCAGTACGGCTACTGCGCCAACGGGGCCTTCACGACCGCTTCACCGGTGTGGCCGGGGAAGCCATGGCGCTGTCCGCGGACCTGCCCTGGAACGACGAGGATCGCGACCTCCGCGGCGACCTCGCGGCGGCCCAGTTGCTCCTCGACGACATCGGCCGGCTGGTACCCGGCACCGATGACCTCAGCCGAGACGCCCGGTAACCGACTCGGCGGCGCCGACCAATGATCCGTCACGCGCGAGCCCGACGACCGCCTCGATGTCGGGTGCGAGGAACCGGTCCGGTCCGGGCCCCTCGACCCGCTCGCGAACTGCCGCGATGACCGCCCCAGTCGCCGGGGCCGGCACCAGCGGTGCCCGCATGTCGATTCCCCTTGCCGCGGTGAGGACTTCGATGGCCAGCACCCGCGTCAGCCCGTCTATCGCCCGGCGCAGCTTACGGGCCGCCGACCAGCCCATCGACACGTGGTCTTCCTGCATCGCCGAGGACGGGATCGAGTCGACGCTGGCCGGGTTGGCCAGGCGCTTGAGCTCCGACACGATCGCAGCCTGGGTGTATTGTGCGATCATGTGGCCGCTGTCGACGCCGGGGTCGTCGGCGAGGAACGGGTGGAGGCCATGGTTGCGGGCTGCGTCGAGGAAGCGGTCGGTGCGACGCTCGCTGATACTCGCGACATCCGCGACGACGATGGCCAGGAAGTCCAGCACATAGGCGACGGGCGCGCCATGGAAGTTTCCGTTCGATTCGACGGTGCCGAGGTCGGTGACGACCGGATTGTCGATGGTGCTGGCCAGTTCCCAGGTCGCGACGGTACGGGCGTGCGCCACGGTGTCGCGGGCCGCGCCGGCGACCTGCGGGGCACACCGCAGCGAGTACGCGTCCTGGACCAGGGGGCATTCCGGTCCACTGTGGCTGGCCACGATCGGTGACCCGGCCAGGATTCGGGTCATATTCGCCGCGGCGATCCCCTGGCCCGGCTGGGGACGCAGGGCTTGCAGATGCGCCGCGAAAACCCGGTCGGTGCCGAGCAGCCCTTCCACGCTCATCGCCGCCGCGATGTCGGCGAGCACCAGCAGGCGGTCGAGATCGGACAGGGCGAGCACCAGGTGCCCGAGCATGCCGTCGGTGCCGTTGATGAGGGCAAGCCCCTCCTTCTCGGCGAGGTCGACCGGTGTGAGTCCAGTTGCTCGGAGAGCTTCCGCGGCCGGTACCAGGGCGCCGTCGCCGGTGCGCACGGCACCTTCCCCGATGATCGTGAGCGCGACGTGGGCGAGCGGAGCGAGATCACCGGAACAGCCCAGGCTGCCGTATTCGTGCACCACCGGAGTCAGACCCGCGCAGAGCAACCCTGCGTACAACTGCGCGACTTCGGTGCGCACCCCGGTGCGACCGGTGGCCAGCGTCGACAGTCTCAGCAGCATCATCGCCCGGACGACCTCGCGTTCCACCTCGGGTCCCGACCCTGCGGCATGCGAACGAATAAGACCGCGTTGCAGTTTGGTCCGGAGCTCGTGGGGAATGTGACGGGTGGCCAGAGCTCCGAACCCCGTCGAGATGCCGTATGCCGGAGATGGATCGCCAGCGAGGGCTTCGATCCGGGCCCGGCTTGCTGCGATGGCCTCGAGTGCGTCGTCGGCGATGACCACCGGGGCGTCGGCCCGGGCCACCTGCACAACATCGTCGGCGCTGACCGGCCCGACACCCACCACAACCTGTGCCATCCGCTGATTGTGCACGCCGCCGGCAGCCGGCCAGACAGTATTCCCAGAAGGTGTTCTAGCCTGGCTGGGATGGACGTCTCGCTCAGAGCAGGGATCCCGCCGTTCCACGTGATGGACGTGTGGCTGGCCGCCGATGAACGGCAACGCACGCACGGCGACCTGGTCAACTTGTCTGCCGGACAGCCCAGTGCCGGGGCGCCGACGGCGGTGCGCGACGCCGCCGTCGCCGCGCTGAACCAGGGCTCGCTCGGTTACACCGTCGCGCTGGGTCTCCCCGAATTACGCGCCGAGATCGCCGCGTCGTACCGCAAATACGACGTCGAGGTGAGCGTTGACGAGGTGGTGCTCACCACCGGATCCTCGGGCGGATTCCTGCTGACCTTCCTGGCCTGTTTCGACGCCGGCGATCGGGTCGCGATCGCCAGCCCGGGCTACCCCTGCTACCGCAACATCCTGACCGCGCTGGGCTGCGAAGTGGTCGATATCCCGTGCGGCCCCGAGACCCGGTTCCAGCCGACCGTCGCCATGCTCGAGGCGCTCGATCCCCCGGTGGCCGGCGTGATCGTGGCCAGCCCGGCCAACCCGACCGGCACCGTCATCCCGCCCGCCGAATTGGCCGCGATCGCTCGCTGGTGTGACCAGACTGGTGTTCGGTTGATCAGCGACGAGGTCTACCACGGCCTGGTCTATCCCGGCGCCCCCGAGACCAGCTGCGCGTGGGAGACCTCGCGGAATGCCGTGGTGGTCAACAGCTTCTCCAAGTACTTCGCGATGACCGGCTGGCGACTGGGCTGGCTGCTGGTGCCGGGACAACTGCAGCGCGCGGTGGACCGGCTCACCGGCAACTTCACCATCTGCCCGCCTGCGCTGGCACAGCATGCCGCGGTGGCCGCGTTCACGTCGGAGTCGCTGGCCGAGGCCGACGGCCTGCTCTCGCACTACGGCGACAACCGCAGGCTGCTGCTCGACGGGTTGCGCGGTATCGGCATCGATCGGCTGGCCCCGACCGACGGCGCCTTCTACGTGTACGCCGATGTCAGCGATTACACCGACGACTCTCTGGCCTGGTGCTCAAAGCTGTTGGCCGACACCGGCGTCGCCATCGCACCCGGCATCGACTTCGACACCGTGCGGGGCGGCTCCTATGTGCGGCTGTCCTTCGCCGGCCCGACCACCGATATCGAAGAGGCGTTGCGCCGCATCGGTTCCTGGTTGGGCTGACGCCCTGCCGCTCAGAAGGGTGGGGGTTCGGCGTCGGTGTTGAGCCAGGCTTGGTATTGGCGTTCGACGTCTAGGTCGTTGTTGATTTCGGCGCGGAGGCGCCGTTCCTCGGCGATGCGGTCCTGGCGGTCTTGTTCCCGGGTCCGTGTGCGTTTGGGCATCATCGCGGCGCGGTCGGGATGCGGGGCTTGCGGTTCGGGGAGCTTCAAGTCCCCGGTGGATTGGCCCAGCGTCGGGAACATGCCGGCGCCGTGGGGTTCGGTGATGTGGGTGTGCCCGGTCGGCGCGGTGAAAACCACGGTGCCATCGGGTAATTGGCGATCCGTCCAACCGGGACAGAACGTTTTCACCAAATGGTGTGCCCGGCAATACAATTTGGTGTTCGACGGATGCGTCGGGCCTGCAGGCCAGGGTGCGGTGTGGTCGATATCGCAACGTTCGGCGGGGGCGTCACAGCCCGGGAACCGACACGTCAAATCCCGCCACCGAATGAACTCACTCAACGCCACAGACGGCCGGTACTGCGGCTCAGAGTTCTCTGGCTCAGCGGGCTCGGTCGGATCGCTGGGCTCGCCAGGCTCGGTGGGCATGCGCACGGGTTTGATCTTGGCGGTGGCGGCCAGGTCGCGTACTGACTCGGCGGGCAAGATGCCATGGCCGGCCAGATACCCCGGATCATCGGAGGTGCCGTCCACGGTGGCTTGGCCTGCCAGCACATGGACCAACGCAGCATCGGCCGCGGCCCGCTTCTGTGTGGCCGGGCAATCCTCACGACCACACAGGCACGGCAACTGCGATTCCAACCGAGCCACCGGCCCGACCGCATCAGCGCGGCGCTGCTCACGGGTCCGCGGATCGTGCTCACACACCGTGTCGGCCACCGCATCCAGACGCTGACTCAGCGCCACACCGTCGGCAGCGTGGACATTGGCCCACACCGAGGCCATACCCGGGCTGCTCGGTTCGATCTGAACGAACCGCTCCTCATCCACATTGGGCGGGACCCGCACCCCGTTCGGGTCGAGTTTGGCGATCCATTGATCCACCCGATCCCGCAGCTGCCGTTCCGAGAGCCGCATCCATTTGTGGGCGCGGGTGGCCAGTTCTTCATCCAACCCCGCCCACACCGCCGGGTCCACGATGCCGGTGCGGGCGATGATCATCCGCACCACCCGGTGGTCGATATCCCCGACAGCGAACCGGGCGGCCACCAACGGCAACTTGTCGCGCAGCACCCGGGCATGGTGGATCTGGGTGCCGGCCCGGCCCCGACTGATGTTCAACGCCGCTGACACCTCCGCAGCCACCGCTTCGAACGGATCGGTGGTCCAAAAGATCGTCTCGGCCAACTCCCGTTCCCGCAACGTGTCCAGCTCCCCGATCGCCGACAGCCGGCCCGCGATCGCCGTCGACTCCGCCCGCGCCGCAGCACTGATCCTGTCGATCAGCTCCGCGCCGGAATCAAGTTCGAACACGTGTTCGATTATGCCACGACGCTCGGACACATGGGTGAGTCCGCCGAATTTGGCACGCGCCGCACGTGCCACCTAGCGCTTGATCGAGGCGTACCAGTCCAGCAGGTCCGGATCGTCGACCGCGCTGCGCTCGACCACCTTGGCCGCATCGGCTCCCTGGAACAGCTTCTTGATCGGGACCTCGAGCTTCTTGCCCGTGCGAGTGTGCGGGATACCCGGGGCGAGCAGGATGTCGTCAGGCACGTGTCGCGGTGACACCTCGGTGCGGATCGTCTGAATGATCTTGTCCCGCAATGTATCGGTGAGATCGACGCCCTCGGCGAGCACCACGAACAACGGCATCCAGTATCCGCCGTCGGGTTGTTCGGCCCCGATGACCAGGGCCTCGGCGATCTCGGGTAACCGTTCCACCGACTGGTAGATGTCGGCGCTGCCCATCCGGATGCCGTTGCGGTTCAGCGTGGAGTCCGACCGCCCGTGCACGACGATGCTGTCGTGGTCGGTGATGGTGATCCAGTCGCCGTGGCGCCACACTCCGGGGAACATCTCGAAATAGGCGTCGCGGTAACGGGATCCGTCGGCGTCGTTCCAGAATGCGATGGGCATCGAGGGCAGCGGCTTGGTGATCACCAGCTCGCCGACCTCCCCGCGGACGGGATTGCCGGATTCGTCCCAGGAATCCACCGCGGCCCCGAGGTAGCGCGTCGAGAGTTCGCCCGGCCATACCGGGACGGTCGGTGCGCCGCCGATGAAGGCCGACACCACGTCGGTGCCCCCGCTGAGCGACGACACCTGCACCCGCTCGCCGACGTTGTCCCGAAGCCACAGCGCCGACGACGGCGGCAGCGACGATCCGGTGATGCCCACGGTTTTCAGTGCCGACAAATCATGCTGTTCGCGGGGTACCGCGCCGGCTTTCGCGCAGGCCAGCACATAACCGGGGCTCGTACCGAGCACAGTCGCCCGGACGGTGGCGGCGATGTGCCACAGCGCGTCGGCCGTCGGATAGGTGGGGCTGCCCTCGTAGCAGACGATGGTGGCCCCGACCAATAGACCGGCCACCTGGAAGTTCCACATCATCCAGCTCGGGCTGGTGTACCAGAAGAACGTGTCGTCACCACCGATGTCGGACTGCAGCGCCACCGCCTTGAGGTGTTCGAGCAGGACGCCACCGTGGCCGTGCATGATGCCCTTGGGCAGGCCGGTGGTGCCCGACGAGTACAGAACCCACAGCGGGTGATCGAAATCGACCGGTGTCGTGGCCAATTCGGCCCTGCCGGCAGTCGCGGATTCCCAGTCCAGCCAATCCTCCCGGGCCGCACCCAGCCGCGACACGAGCACCGAGGCCTTCAGCGTCGGCAGGCCGTCGCGCACCGCGGCGATGTCGGCGCTCTTGTCGTGGGACTTGCCTCCGAACTGGTAGCCGTCGGCGGTCACGAGCACGGTCGGCTCCAACTGGCCGAGCCGGTCCAGGGCCGCCTTGGCGGTGTAGTCCTGTCCGCAGGCACTCCAGATCGCGCCGATGCTCGCGGTGGCCAGGAACGCGATGATGGCCTCGGCGATGTTGGGCAGGTAGCCGACGACCCGGTCCTCCGGCTGCACCCCAATTGATCGCAGGGTGTGCGCGAAAGCCGCCGTACGGCGCAGCAATTCGGCCCAGGACAGCTCGGTGACCGCGCCGCCTTCGGCAACGCTGAGGATGGCCGGACGGTCGGTGCGGGCCTGGCGGACCACCTGGTCGACGTAGTTGAGCCGGGCACCGGGGAACCACCTCACACCCGGCATCGTGTCGCCGACGAGCACGTGCTCCGGCCGCTCACCCAACTCGAAGTAATCCCACAGCGCGCCCCAGAACGCGGCTGGATCATCGACGGACCACTGCCACAGGCTCTGATAGTCCGGCGCGCTGATTCCGGTGCGGGACTCGACGAACCGGGCGAAGTCGGTGACCCGGGCGGCCTCAATGCCTTCCGGTGTCGGTTCCCATTGAGCTGTTGACGTCATCGTGCGCTCCACCCACCATCCATCGTGTACGACGCCCCGGTCACCATCCGGGCGCTCGGCGACGCCAGCCAACCTACCAACGCGCCTACCTCTTCCGGCTCCACCAGCTGCTTGATCGCGCTTTCCTTCAACAGCACCTCGGCCAGCACGTCCTGCTCTGGAATGCCGTGGATGTGGGCCTGATCGGCGATCTGCTTCGTCACCAACGGTGTGCGCACATAACCGGGGTTGACGCAGTTGCTGGTCACCCCGTGCGGGCCGCCCTCCAGTGCGGTCACCTTCGACAACCCTTCCAGCGCATGCTTGGCGGTGACGTAACCGGACTTGAACTCCGAGGCCCGCAAGCCGTGCACCGACGAGATGTTGACGACGCGACCGAACCCTTGTGCGTACATGTGCGGCAACGCGGCGCGGATCAACAGGAACGGCACCTCGACCATCAACGTCAGCAGCATCCGGAACCGCTCGGGCGGGAATTCCTGGATCGGGTGGATGCTCTGCACCCCGGCGTTGTTCACCAGGATGTCGCAGTCCAGCTGCAGCGCCTCCAGCGCCGATACGTCGAGAAGATCGACAGCCCAAGGCTTTCCACTGATTTCACGGGCCACGGAGGCGGCAGCAGGCCCGTTGATGTCGGCCACCGTCACCACGGCCCCGCGAGACGCGAGCTCACGGGCACAGGCCGCACCGATACCGCTGGCGGCGCCGGTGACCAGGGCCGTGCGGCCGGCCAGATCGCTCATGCCGTCACCCGTTGCAAGTCGGCGGCGTCGATCTCGGCCAGGTCGACCCCCTTGGTCTCACGGGTGAACGCCAACGCGATCAGCGTCACCAACGCGGCCAGCGCGAGGTACACCGCGATGGGCACCGAGGAGCCATAGGTCTTCAACAGCCACACCGCGATGATCGGCGCCAGCGATCCGGCGACGATCGAGGTGACCTGATAACCAAGGGAGACACCGGAATAGCGCATCCGGGTCGGGAACATCTCGGACATCAGTGCGGGCTGTGGCGCGTACATGAGGGCATGGATCACCAGGCCCAGCGTGATGGCCGCGATCACGGGCAGATACTGGCCGCTGTCCATCATCGGGTAGGCGAAGAAGCCCCAGCAGGCGGCGCCGACGGCGCCGATGAAATACACCGGGCGGCGGCCATACCGGTCCGACAGCGCCCCGACCATCGGGATGGCTACGAGGTGCACCGTGTGCGCGATGAGCAGCCACCACAGGATGTCGCTGGTGTCGGAGTGCACGTGCTCCTTGAGATAGGTGATCGAGAACGTGACCACCAGGTAGTACATGATGTTCTCGCCGAATCGGAGACCCATCGCGGTGAACACCCCACGCGGGTAGCGCTTGAGCACCTCGATCGCGCTGAACGAGCTGGCCTTGATCTGTTCGGCTTCCTGTTGGGCCGCAACGAAGATCGGGGCGTCGGTGACCTTGGTGCGGATGTAGTAGCCGACCAGTACCACCACGGCCGACAGCCAGAACGCCACGCGCCAACCCCAGGACAGGAACGCCGCGTCGCTCAGCCAGCCGTAGAGGACCAGCAACACCACCGTGGCCAGCATGTTGCCCACCGGAACACCGGCCTGCGGCCAACTGGCCCAGAAACCGCGCGAACGGTTCGGGCTGTGCTCGGCCACCAGCAGCACCGCGCCACCCCACTCGCCGCCGACCGCGAATCCCTGGAGGAAGCGCAGCGCCACCAGCAGGATGGGGGCCAGGTAGCCGACCTGCCCGAAGGTCGGTAGGCAGCCCATCAGGAAGGTGGCCAGGCCGACGAGGATCAGGCTGAACTGCAGCAGTTTCTTGCGGCCGAGCTTGTCGCCGTAATGGCCGAACACGATGCCGCCGATGGGGCGTGCGAGGAAACCGACGGCGTAAATCAGGAAGGCCTTGAGGATGTTGTCGAAATCGCTCGACCCCTGGTCGAAGAACAACTTGTTGAACACCAGCGTGGCAGCGGTTCCGAAAAGGAAGAACTCGTACCACTCGACCACCGTGCCCGCCATCGAGGCGGCGACGACGCGGCGCAGACCGGTCGTATTGGGCGCGCTCATCCGCGGCTCTCCTTATGACGTGACTGTGATGTGCCTGACAGCTTTCGTGAGTATTCATGCACGCCGAACCCGCCGCAATGGGTAAAACCGCACCAACAGTCTGCAAAAATGCAGAAATGGACGGTGCGCAAAGGCCTGGCCGCCCCAGTGCGGACGATCTGCTCGTTCTGCTGGCCGTCGGCCGCTCCGGCCGCTACACCGCAGCGGCCGATGAGCTGGGCATCAACCACACCACGATCTCGCGGCGCATCGCCGCGTTGGAGCAGGCCATCGGGGGCCGGGTGCTGACCCGCGCGGGCGGCGGATGGGAACTCACCGACCTCGGCCGCGAGGCGCTGGCGGCCGCCGAAGCTGTCGAGTCCGCGGTGTCCGCCCTGGGGACCACCGGCGCCCGGCAACTCGCGGGCGTGGTCCGCATCTCGGCGACCGACGGTTTCAGCGCCTACATCGCCGCGCCCGCGGCCGCCAAGGTGCAACGTCACCATCCCCGCCTGACCGTCGAGATCGTGACCGCCACCCGACGGGCGTCCCAACAGCGTTCGAGCCTGGACGTCGAGATCGTCGTCGGCGCACCCCAGGTGCGACGGGCCGAGGCGATCCGACTCGGCGACTACTGCCTCGGCCTGTACGGCGCACGTGACTACTTGGCCGAGCACGGGACACCGGCCGACGTCGCGGACCTGTCCCGGTTTCCATTGGTCTATTTCATCGACTCCATGCTGCAGGTCGACGACCTCGACATGGCCACCAGCTTTGCGCCCGCCATGCGCGAATCGGTCACGTCCACCAACGTGTTCGTCCATGTCGAGGCCACCCGCGCCGCGGCGGGCCTGGGACTGCTGCCCTGTTTCATGGCCGACCGGCACGAGGACCTGGTGCGGGTGCTGCCCGCAGAAATGACGGTTCGGTTGAGCTACTGGCTGGTGGCCCGGGCCGAGACGTTGCGCCGCCCGGTGGTGGCCGCCGTGGTCGAGGCGATCCAAGAACGGATGGCCGGCCAACACGACGTGCTGCTCGGCATTCGCTGATGCAAAGTAGGGGCATGCCATTCCTCGAGCACGACCGCGGGCGGGCCTACTACCGGCACTGGGCCGCCCCCGAACCCCGCGCGGCCGTCGTCTTCCTGCACGGGTTCGGTGAACACACCGGGGTCTACCACCGCTACGGATTCGCGCTCAATGCCGCGGGCTTCGACCTGTGGGCGGTCGACCAGTTCGGGCACGGTCTGACCCCGGGCACCCGAGGGGATTTCGGCAGCATCGAGGACAGTTCATCGCTGGCCGAGGCGCTGACCGCCCTCGCCGAGCATGCGACCCCGGGCATACCTCTGGTGGCACAAGGACATTCGTTCGGTTCGGTGGTGACCCTGTTCCGGCTGCTCGGTGAACCCCGCCGGTACCGGGCCGGCATCATCTCCGGTGCCCCGCTGGTTCCGATCCCCGAAATGCTCGATCCGGACACCTCATTGGACCTGGATCCGAACTGGCTCTCGTCCGACCCGTTCTACCTCGATGCCATGGAGAACGACCCACTGGCCTTCGTCGACGCCGACGGAGCCGCGCTCACCCGCGAGCTGGACCGAGCCTGGGACCGATTCGGCGCGGAACTGCCCAAGCTCGCCGTGCCCACCCTGGCCCTGCACGGGTCGGCCGACGTCATCGCCCCGGCCGGCGCGGTCAAGGCCTATGCCGAACAGATAGAACCCTTGCAGTTCAAGGAGTTTGACGGCGGCCGCCACGACATCCTGAACGAGTCCGTGCACCGCGAGGTCGCCGCCGACATCGTTGAGTTCATCGACGCGCAGATCGTCTAACGCCCCGCGTCGTAGCCCGCCGTGAGCCAGTAGATAGTCCGGTCGAGGCTCGGCAGGATCTCGGTGATGGCGATCTCGCCCGCGGTGAAGCGGCCGACCAGTCCGAACACCAGGCTGGTCGCGATGTTGTCGAGATCGTGCACGAATGCTTCATCCACTCCGGCCAGGATGGACAGGCCCGCGGGCACCACCGCGTCGAGGCCGCGGCGCACCAGACGGTCCCCACCCGGGGCCGCCCTGGCCCGCGAGTAGGCCCGCAGCATGTCCGGGTGCTTCTCCCACGGCTCGAAGATGGTGCGGAACATCCGCATCAGTGCCTCGTACAGGGACTCCCCCGGCGCGCGCACCTGTCCGGCCACTCCCGAATACCGGTTCTCGGCCATCCAGGTATCGAGCGCGGCCAGGATCAACTCATCGCGGGTGGAGTAGCGCTTGTAGATCGTGGCCAGTGAGGTCTTGGCCCGGCGCGCCACCTCACGCAGTTGCACGGCCTCATAGCCCTCGGTCTCGAGGATCTCCACGACGATGTCGAGGATCCGATCACGCTCATCTGCCACTTCGAGAACACCCTTGCCGCCGGAGAGTAACCACGTTACCGTACCGCTGTAACACGGTTACAGCCATTCGGCGAAGCGAGGATCAATGGGAAATCTGGACGGAAAAGTCGCCTTCATCACCGGGGTAGCCCGGGGTCAGGGCCGCAGTCACGCGGTGGCGCTTGCCGGTGAAGGCGCCGCCATCATCGGTGTGGACATCTGCGCCGACATCCCATCCAACGGCTATCCGATGGCCAGCCGCGAGGAGCTCGACGAGACCGTCGCGCTGGTCGAGGCCGCGGGCGGCAAGATGATCGCCTCGGTCGCCGATGTGCGTGACTTCCACGCACTCAAAGCCGCACTCGACGCGGGCGTCGAGCAGTTCGGACGGCTGGACATCGTGCTCGCCAACGCCGGCATCGCCACGATGGCGTTCCGTGAGCTGACCATCGAAGAAGACCTGGAGATGTGGACCGACGTGCTCGACGTCAACCTCGTCGGGTCGTTCCACACCGCCAAGGCCGCGATCCCCCACCTGATCGAGGGCGGGCGCGGTGGGTCGATCGTCTTCACCAGTTCCACTGCCGGGCTGCGCGGCTTCGGCGGCCTGCAGGGCGGCGGGCTGGGCTACGCCGCATCCAAGCACGGCATCGTCGGGCTGATGCGTACCCTGTCCAATGCCCTTGCCCCGCAAAGCATCCGGGTCAACTCCGTGCACCCGACCGCGGTCAACACCATGATGGCGGTCAACCCGGCGATGACGGCGTTCCTGGAGAACTACCCCGACGGCGGTCCGCACCTGCAGAACCCGATGCCGGTGTCGCTACTGGAGCCTCAAGACATCAGCGCGGCCATCAGCTATCTGGTGTCCGACGCTGCCAAGTACGTCACCGGGGTCACCCTCCCTGTCGACGCCGGCTTCACGAACAAACTCTGATGGGGCGGGTCGCCGGCAAGCGCGTGCTGATTACCGGAGCAGCACGCGGTATGGGCCGAAGCCACGCGGTACGCCTGGCCGAGGAGGGCGCCGACCTGATCCTCGTCGACATCTGCGAATCGCTGCCGGAGGTGGAGTATCCCCTGGCCACCCGCGACGATCTGGACGAAACCGCCCGCCTCGTCAGGGAACTCGGCCGTCAGGCCCTGCCCTACGTGGTCGACGTGCGCGACGGTGCGGCATTGAGCGCCGCAGTCGCCGAGGGTGTGGCTGAGCTCGGCGGTCTGGAGGCCTCGGTGGCCAACGCCGGGGTTCTGACCGCGGGCACCTGGGACACCACCACCGCGGAGCAGTGGCGCACCGTCGTAGACGTGAACCTGATCGGCACGTGGAACACCTGCGCGGCCGCACTGCCGCATCTGGTGGAACACGGCGGCAGCCTGATCAATGTCAGTTCGGTGGCGGGGATCAAGGGCTCACCGCTGCACACGCCCTACACCGCATCCAAACACGGCGTGGTCGGTCTCAGCCGCGCCCTGGCCAATGAGCTTGCCGCGGTCAATGTTCGGGTCAACACGGTGCATCCCACCGGAGTCGCCACCGGGCTGCGGCCCGACACCCTGCACACCCTGATCCACGAGACCCGTCAAGACCTGGGGTCGATTTTCCAGAATGCGCTGCCGATCCAGATGACCGAGGCACTGGACATCAGCAATGCGGTGCTGTTCCTGATCTCCGACGAGGCCCGGCACGTCACCGGGCTGGAGTTCAAGGTCGACGCCGGGGCGACGATCCGATGACCGCATCCGATACCCGGACCGAGCGCGGCAGGCGCGAGTTCGCCGAGGTGATGACGTTCGAGGCACCCGCGGATGGTTCCCCGGCCGCGTCGAACCTCATCGACTTCGTGTTCGCCGAGGTGTGGCCCCGCACCGCGCTCTCCCGCCGGGACCGACGGTTCGTCACGCTGCCGTGCGTCGCGGCGGCCGACGCCGAAGGGCCACTGCGCGACCACGTCTACGCCGCGCTCAACAGCGGCGACGTGTCCATCGTCGAAATGCGCGAAACCGTTCTGCATTTCGCGGTGTACGCCGGGTGGCCCAAGGCCTCGCGGTTCAACATCATGGTCGACGAGCAATGGGACCGGATTCATCGCGAGCGGGGGCTGACACCGCCCGCACCCGAGCCGCTGCTGCCGCTCACCACGCCCAGCGATCCGGAGGACCGGTTGCTCTGCGGTGAGCAGTCATTCCGGGACATCAACCGCATCCCGTTCGCCCCGACCCGCGACAACCCGTACTCCGGGGCAGGCATCCTCAACTTCGTGTTCGGGGAGATGTGGCTGCGTCCCGGACTCGGCATGAAGGAACGGCGTCTGGTGACGGTGGCCTGCGTGGCATTCCAGGATGCGCCGCTGCCGATCCTGAGCCACGTCTACGCCGCGCTGAAGAGCCGCGACGTCTCGTTCGAGGAAATGGATGAGCTGGCACTGCATTTCGCGGCATACTACGGATGGCCCAAGGCGTCGAACCTCAACCAAGTGATCGGCGAACAGAAGCAGCGGGTGCTCGAAGAATGGCGCAGCGAGGCATGAAATTCGAGCACATCTACCCGGCGACCGGCCGGCCGAACGGGACCGTGGACCTGGCCGGTGCCGCCGAGATCGACGACGCGGTCCAGGCAGCGACCAAAGCGCAGCGGGAATGGGTCTCGCTGACCGTCGACCGGCGCCGTGACGTGCTGATCGGCCTGGCCGACGTGGTGCACGAGCACCTCGGAGAGCTCGCCGAACTCAACGTGGCCGATTACGCGGTGCCGATCTCGTTCGCCGGCACCGCAATGCTTCTCGAACGGTTCCTGCGGCATTTCGCGGGTTACGCCGATAAACCGCACGGGTTGAGCACGCCGGTCAACGGGTCGTTCGACATCAACCTCGTCGAGCGTGAGCCCTACGGCGTCGTCGGCGTCATCACCCCGTGGAACGGCGCGCTCGTCGTCACCGGATCCTGCGTCGCCCCGGCACTGGCCGCCGGCAATGCCGTCGTCCTCAAACCCTCGGAGCTGGCACCCTTCGCGGCGCTGCGCTTCGGCGAGCTGTGCCTCGAAGCCGGACTCCCCGAGGGCCTGGTCACCGTCGTCCCCGCCGACGCCGAAGGCGGCGAGGCGCTGGTGCGTCATCCCGGCATCGGCAAGATCGCCTTCACCGGCGGCGGCGCCACTGCACGCAAGGTATTGCAGGCCGCCGCAACGAATCTCACCCCTGTGGTGACCGAGCTGGGCGGCAAGTCTGCCAACCTCATCTTCGCCGATGCCGATCTCGACCTCGCTGCCACGCTGTCGGCGCATCAGGGCCCGCTCATGCAATCAGGGCAGAGCTGCGCGTGCGCGAGCCGGATACTGGTCCACGACGCGGTCTACGACGAATTCCTGGAGAGGTTTCTGGGTGTGGTCGGTTCGGCCAACGTCGGCGACCCGATGAATCCGGCGACCACGTTCGGCCCGGTGATCAGCCAGGCCGCCGCCGACCGGATCCTGGCCGTGGTCGACGCCGCGGTCTCGAGCGGGACCGGTGAATTGCTGCTGGGCGGCAAGCGAATCGGCGGCGACCTCGCCGACGGCTACTACGTCGAGCCGACCGTGTTCGGTGGCGTGGACAACACCTCGGAACTCGCGCAACTGGAGACCTTCGGGCCGGTGGTGTCGGTGATGCGATTCCGCGACGAGGACGAGGCCGTGCGGATCGCCAACGACACCCCCTACGGTCTGAACGCGTTCGTCCAGACGACGGATCTCAATCGCGCCCACCGGGTGGCCCGTCGGCTGGAGTCCGGGTCCGTGTGGATCAACCAGTTCAGCGACATCTCTCCGCAGGGCCCCTACGGCGGCTACAAGCAGAGCGGCTCAGGACGCACCGGGGGTGTGGAAGGCCTCAACGAGTTCCAGCAGGTGAAGAACATCCGGATCGCCGTGCGTTGATACGGTTTCCCGGTGAAGTTCAGGTTCACCCCTGGCCGCCGAAACGACCGCACTGTCGTGCCGCGCGATGATCCGGTCGGTACCGACCGCGCAGGCCGCACGGCCCTGCATTACGCCGTGACAAATGATCCGGTCGGCTTGAACTACACCGCTGCCCTGAAGGACCCGCAGCTCGCGGCCGAGAACTTCCGGATCGGCAACAAGTTTCGGATCGAGAACACCACGCGACTGTTGGCGCTGGGCGCCGACGTCAACGCGGTCGAGAACGTCGGGATGACGCCGCTGCACTTCGCCGCCCAGAGCGACAGCGTCGACATCGTGAAGATCCTCCTCGAGGCGCACGCCGAGGTGAACGCAATCGCCGAAGACGGCTGCACACCGCTCTATCAAGCCGTGCGCAACACGACCGGGAAACGGGCCGAGATCGTGGCGGTGTTGATGGCGGCTGGGGCCGACCCAACCATCGATGACGGTAAGGGGCCGGCGGTACTGAGGTTTATCGCGCGCGTCGGCGATACCCACCTGCGCGACATGATGAGCGAGTACGGATACCCCCTCGACTGATTTCCCGGTTCCGGTTGACGTGAGCCAGGCAACACCCCACAATAACCGTCATGTCCGGTCAGAAATCCACAACGACGGTCAGCCATGCTGCCGGTTGAACGTCATGAGGCGATCGTCGATGCGGTAGACACCGCCCAGACGATCAGCACGGACGAACTGGTCCGCCGCCTCGGGGTATCGGCCGAGACGGTCCGCCGTGACCTGGCCCTTCTCGAGGAACGCGGTGCGCTGCGCCGCGTCCACGGCGGCGCGGCCGCAGTCGCTGACCACCGCCCCATCGAGCCGTCCTACACCGAGCGCACGATGATCCGCCACCAGGCCAAGGCCCAGCTGGCCCGGGTCGCAGCGGGTCTGCTCGAAAACGGGCAGACCGTGATCATCGACATCGGGACGACGGCCGTGGCCGTCGCGCACGCCATCCCCCGGGGTTTCACCGGCACCGTAATCACCCCATCCCTGCCCGTCGCGGTGGAACTGGCCGACCGGCCCGGAATCCAGCTACTGCTGGCCGGCGGACGCGTCCGGGCCGGCGACCTGGCTTGCTCGAACGCACACACCAAGGCCTTCTTCAACGACATCTACGCCGACATCGCACTGCTCGGGTCCGGCGGCGTGGACGCGGCGGCCGGGCTCACTGACTTCCATCTCGACGAGATCGATGTCCGTCGCACGATCATCGCCAACAGTGCCCGCAGCTACATCCTGGCCGACTCCTCCAAGCTCGGGCAGGTCGCGCCCTACCGGGTCTGCGATCTGAGTGCGGTCAACGGACTGATCACCGACCAGAGCACCGACCCAGCCGTTGCAGCGGCTTTCGAGGAGACGGGGGGTGTGGTCATGCCGGCGCGGCCGGCAAGCGCCTGAAACGGGTGCGGGCGACGTTGCAGCGTCGCCCGCGGACCGAGCTCAACCTTCGCGAAACAGTCAAATTCCGTCAGAAAGCCCGATCGATGCCCAATTCTTCCACACCGCCCACACCGAAAAACGTCTCCGCGTACGGCTACACCGAGACCCTGGAACGCGGCACCGGCAAGTTCGCCTCGTTCGCCGTGGCCTTCGCGTTCGTCTCGATCGCCACCGGAATCTTCACCACCTATGGCAGCGTGCTCAACAGCTCCGGCCCCATGGGCATCTGGACCTGGCCGTTCGTCATCGTCGGACAGGTCGCGGTGGCGCTGCTGCTCGGCTCGCTGGCCGCCCGCATCCCGGTGACCGGCTACGCCTACCAGTGGGTGTCACGGCTGGCCAATCCCATCCTGGGCTGGATCACCGGCTGGATCTCCTTCACCTTTTTGGCGATCGTGGTGGTCGCGGTGGACTACACCGTCGCCGCCACCGTGGTACCCGCACTGTTCGATTTCACCGGCACCCCCGCGACCTCATTCCTGATCACCGCCGGAGTGCTGCTGCTGCAAGCATTGCTGGTCGGGTTGTCGACCAAGTGGACCGAGCGGGTAAACAACTTCGCCGTCACCGCCGAGCTGATCGGGATGGTCGCCCTGGTCGTATTGCTGTTCATCGTCGGCGTGATCGCGCACAAGCTCTCGGTCGGCAATCTGTTCTCCCGCGGAGATATCCCGGCCGAGGGTTACTGGAGCTTCGGCACCGCCACTTCGGTGGGCCCGTGGATGCTCGGCTTCCTGCTCGGCGCCTTCACCATCGTCGGTTTCGAGTCGGCCGCCAACCTCGCCGAAGAGACCAAGAACCCCGAAATCGTTGTGCCACGTGCGATGTGGCAGGCCGTGCTGGCCTCGGGCGTGCTCGGCTTCCTTTTCCTGTTGGTGGTGACCGCTGCGGTCAACGATCCGACCACGCTGGCCCAGTCGGGTACCCCGATCGCCGACGTGATCCGCGACATCCTGGGCTCCTTCGTCGGCACCGCGCTTCTCATCCTGGTGGCCATCGCGATCTTCGCCTGCGGGCTGGTGATCCTGATGAGCGGTGTGCGTCTGGTCTGGGCGATGTCGCGCGATCAGCGCTTTCCGGGATGGCAGGTACTGCACAAGGTTTCACCGCGATTCCGCACCCCGGCGAACGCCACCGTCTTCATGGCGGCCACCTCGGCCGTGATCCTCGGAATCTTCTCCACCAGCACCGACGCGCTGTTCAAGCTGTTCTCCGCGGCGACGCTGCTCCCCGCCACCATCTACGCGATCACCGTCGCCCTCTACATCGCGACCCGCAAGAAGCTGCCCCCGAGCGCCGGCTTCAAACTGGGCCGCTGGGAGATCCCGGTTTTGGCTGTCGCGGTGGTGTGGCTGGTGTTCGTTCTCTCCCTGTTCCGCGACGCGTCCTTCAAGGACCCCTGGCTGTACGTGTTGGTGATGGTGGCCATCGGTGCGGTGTACCTCGGCTACCTGCTGATCACCCGCGGCAAGGATGGGCTGAAGATGCCCGCGATGGCCTCGATCGACGCCGAACTGGACCATGTCGCAGGCGATACCGAGGATGCCGTGAAATGACGGTACTGGCCATCGACCAAGGCACCTCGGGCACCAAGGCGATCGTTGTCGATCCCGAAGAGGGTGTTGTAGGCATTGCCGAGGTCGCTGTCCACCCGCGCTACCTCGACGGCGGCGGCGTCGAGCAGGACCCGGCAGAACTGCTGGAGTCCGTGCTCGGCGCCGGGCGCGCCGCACTCGAACAGGCCGGGCGACCGGTGGACGCGGTGTCGCTGGCGAATCAGGGTGAGACCGTGCTGGCCTGGGATCCCGCCACCGGCGAGCCCCTGACCCAGGCCATCGTGTGGCAGGACCGGCGCGCCGAATCGCTGTGCGCCGGCCTGGCCGAACACGCCGACATGCTCGCCGCCCGAACTGGATTGGTGCTCGACCCGTACTTCTCGGCGCCGAAGATGGCCTGGCTACGGCGCAACATGGGCGGAGTGGCCGGCAGCGTCATAACTACATCCGACACCTGGCTGCTGCACCAGCTCACCGGCGAGTTCGTCACCGATGCCACCACGGCCAGCCGGTCGGCAGCCGTGGAGCTGGGCACCCAGGACTGGAGCCCTGAGTTACTGGCTGTGTTCGGTCTGGACGGCGAGCGCCTGCCCCGGATCGCCTCCAACGACGAGATCATTGGCACCACATCGGCTTTCGGTTCCGCTATCCCGGTCGGTGGCATTGTGGTGGACCAGCAGGCCGCGCTGCTGGCCGAAGCCTGCCTCGAATCCGGTATGGCCAAGTGCACGTTCGGAACCGGCGCCTTCCTGCTGTCCAACACCGGCACCACGCCGGTGCGCTCCACGACCGGCCTGACCTCCTCGGTGGCCTGGCGCGTCGGCGGTGTCGACTCGTTCTGCATCGACGGCCAGGTCTATACCGCGGCCTCAGCCGTCAAATGGCTCACCTCACTCGGCGTGATCAACGGGGCCGCCGAGATGGACGGCGTTGCCGAATCCGACAACGCCGGGGTGCTCTGCGTTCCGGCGTTGGCCGGCCTGGCCGCTCCATGGTGGAAATCGCAAGCCACCGCAACGATCTCGGGCATGACACTGTCCACCGGACGCGGGCACATCGTGCTGGCGGTACTGCAGGGTATCGCCGCCCAGGTCGCCGAGCTGGTGTCGGCTATCGACGCCGACGCACCACCACTGACCCGGCTGCGCGCCGACGGCGGGCTCACCCAGTCCACGGTGCTGATGCAGGCCTGCGCCGACATCCTGCAGGTGCCCGTCGACGTGTATCCCTCGGCGCACGCCACTGCCTTGGGCGCCGCCGCGCTCGCCCGACTCAGCCTGGCACCTGAGAAGTCGATGGCCGACGTCGTCACCGACTGGACCCCGTCGGCGAGTTACGAACCCCGCTGGAGTCCGCCACGCGCCGCCGAATTCCGCTCGGCCTGGCGCGAACTCGCCGAGAACACGTACAACCAGGAGATTTCATGAACACCCCGAGTAGGCCCGACGTGTTCGACGTCGTGGTCATCGGAGCCGGAATCGTCGGCTCAGCCATAGCGCGTGAGCTGTCGGGATACCAACTGTCCGTTGCCCTGCTCGAAGCCCGCGACGATGTCGGCGACGGAACCAGCAAGGCCAACACGGCAATCCTGCACACCGGGTTCGACGCCAAACCCGGAACGCTGGAATCCAGGATGGTCAGCCGCGGTTACGAGCTGCTGTCCGACTACGCGAGCCGAACCGGCATCCCGGTCGAGCACACCGGAGCCATCCTGGTGGCGTGGGACGACGAGCAGCTCGATGCCCTACCGGGATTGAAGGAGAAGGCCGAGGCAAACGGGTATCAACGGTGCGAGATCGTCGATTCCGCCGCCGTCTACGCCGCGGTTCCCGCGCTGGGACCGGGCGCACTCGGCGGCCTCACCGTGCCCGACGAATCGATCATCTGCACCTGGACGGTGAACCTCGCGCTGGCCACCGATGCTGTCAACCGGGGCACCACCTTGCTGACCGATCACCGGGTGGAACGCGTCGAGACCGGTGACGAGGTGACCACACTGCACACCTCCGCGGGCGCTGTTCGTACCCGGTGGGTGGTCAACGCGGCCGGCCTGGGAGCCGATGTCATCGACAACCTCTTCGGCTTCTCGCGATTCAACGTGACGCCGCGCCGTGGCGAGCTCATCGTCTACGACAAGCTGGCACGGCCGTTGGTCGACAAGATCGTGCTGCCGGTGCCCACCTCACGCGGGAAGGGGGTTCTGGTGAGCCCCACCATCTACGGCAACGTCATGCTCGGCCCCACCTCCGAGGACCTCACCGACCGCAGCGCAACCGGCACTTCGGAAACCGGATTCGAGTTCCTCCTGGAAAAGGGTCGCGCGCTGATGCCCCGGCTCCTTGCCGAAGAGGTCACCGCGACCTATGCCGGGTTGCGGGCCGCGATCGACCACGGCGACTACCTGATCGAGGCCGATCCGGCGCAGCACTACCTGCTGGTCGGCGGGATCCGGTCCACCGGCCTGACCGGGGGCATGGCGATCGCCGAATACGCCCGCGATCAACTGATCTCGGCAGGACTTGAGCTCACCCCGGCCGAGCGGCCGCCGGCCCCGCCGCAGATGCCCAACCTCGGCGAGGCATTCCCCCGTCCCTATCAGCAGGCCGAGAAGATCGCCGCCGACCCTGCCTACGGCCGGATCGTGTGCTTCTGCGAACGGGTCACCGAAGGTGAACTGCGCGATGCCTGCCATTCCGTCATCCCACCCGCGGCCCTGGAAGGCCTGCGACGACGCACCCGCGTGATGAATGGCCGCTGCCAAGCATTCTTCTGCGGCGCCGAGGTGCAGTCGGTGTTCGAGCGCGAATCTCAGGAGACGAATCGATGAGCACCTACGACGTCGCGATCATCGGCGGCGGGCCCGCCGGCCTGACCGCCGCCACCGAGCTGGCCCGCGACTCAAGCCTCAATGTGGTTGTGCTGGAACGCGAATCCGAGGCTGGAGGCATTCCACGCCACAGCGACCATCCCGGCTACGGCATCCGCGATATGAAGACCTCCATCAGCGGGCCGGCGTACGCACGTCGTCTGGTCCGCGAGGCAGCGGAGGCCGGAGCCGAGATCCGTACCTCCACCATGGTGACCGGCTGGGCCGGCGATAAATCCCTGGAACTCACCTCGCCCGCCGGCCGCGAATGCCTCGACGCGCGCGCGATCGTCCTGGCCACCGGCGCCCGCGAACGGGCCCGTCCGGCCCGGATGATCCCCGGCGACCGGCCCTCTGGCATCTACACCACCGGGCAGCTACAGAACACCGTGCACCTGCAGCACCGCAGCGTGGGCAAGCGCGCCGTCATCGTCGGAGCCGAACTGGTCAGCTACTCGGCAGTGCTCACCCTCAAGCATGTCGGGTGCGAAACCGCTTTGATGACAAGCGAATACCCGTCGCCCGAGTCCTACGCAGTGTTCAACCTCGCCGGCCGCACCCCGTTCATGGGCGTCAAGGTGGCCACCACCACCCGCGTGACCCGCATCATCGGCAAGGGCGTGGTCGTAGGCGTGGAGATCGAGAATACGCGGACCGGGCAGCGCCGCATCGTGGCATGCGACACCGTGGTGTTCACCGGCGACTGGATTCCCGACCACGAGCTGGTCCGCTCCGCCGGTCTCGACATGGACCCGAGCAGCCTGGGACCCGTCGTCGACACCGCACTGAGGACCAGCCGGGACGGCGTTTTCGCGATCGGCAACCTGCTGCACCCGGTGGACACCGCCGACATCGCCGCACTCGACGGCCGGCATGTGGCAGCCCAGGTGCGTCGCTACCTCGATGGTGCGGCCATCCCGGACGAGGCGATCCGCATCGAGGCCGCAGCCCCACTGCGATGGGTCGCGCCCGGCCTGCTGCGTCCCGGCGACCCCGCGCCCGCGCGTCACCGACTGCTGTTGTGGACCGACACCCTGGTGCGTATACCGAAAGTCGTTGCGCGCCAGGATGGCAAGGTCATCGGCCGCAAGACGCTGCCGTGGCCGGCCTCACCGGGCCGCGTGTTCCGGGTCCCGTCGAGCATTCTCGACGGGGTTGATCACCACGGCGGGCCCGTCAGCCTTTCGCTGGGGTGAACTCGATGTTCAGTTCGGTGAGACCACGCAACAGGAATGTCGGCTCGTAGGCGTAGTTCCGTCGTCCGACCGGACCGTGCACGGATTCATCGATCCTGATGTCCCGCATACGGTCCAACAGGCGGCGGACGGTGATCTGCCCCTCGACCCGCGCCAAGGGAGCGCCGGCGCACGTGTGGATGCCGCGACCGAAAGCGATGTGCTCGCGGACGTTCTTGCGATCCGGACGGAACGTCTGGGGATCGTCGAACTTGCGGGGATCTCGGTTGGCCGCGCCGAGGCACAGCATCACGATGGTCCCGGCCTTGAGGTGGACGCCGCCGAGCGTGGTGGTCTTACGGACCAAGCGGAAGTCGATCTTCGTAGGTGAGTGCATCCGCAGCGCTTCCTCGATGAAAGTCGGGATACCGTCCGGGTTCTCACGCAGCATCTGCTGGTATTCGGGGTGGTCCCCAAGGGTCTGCACCGCGGCGGTAAGCAGCTTGGTGACGGTCTCCTGCCCGGCGGCGAACAGGAAGGTGGCCGGCTTGACGACCTCCAGCAGTTCCGGCGTCGAGCCGTCGGGATAGGTGGCGGTGGCCATGCCGGAGAGCACATCACCGCGCGGCTCGCGCCGGCGCTCGGCGAGGTATCCGGCGAACTTGCCGTCCAGGTACTGCAGCGGGTCCAGCCCCACCGGCTCACCGTCGAGCGCCCCGACCCGGTTGCCCTCCGGCCGCTCGGCACCAAGTGCGGCAAGGAATTCGGGTCGGTCTTCCTCAGGAACGCCCAAGAGGTCGATGATCGCCGAGGTGGCGAAGGGTTTGGCGTACTCGGACAGGAACTCGCATTTTCCAGCCGCACCAGAGGGGTCCATGAACTGGTCGAGCTGGTGATCGACCAGCTGCCACATGTAGTCCTCGTTCTCCTTGAGGCGACGAGGCGTGAGCAGCTTGCTCAGCAGCGACCGGGCGCGCTCATGCTGCGGCGGGTCCATGACCACCATGTGCTCGTGGATCGGGAACAGGTGGCGATGCGCCTCGATCTGCTCGCTGATGTCGTCGCCCTCGGGTTCGAAAGGCAACGGCGGGAACAGGCCGCCTATGGCGTTCACGGCTGAGAACGACGCATGATCTTTGAAGGCCGCCATGACTTCCTGGTAGCCGGTCACCGCCACCACGCCGTGATGCGGCTCGGCGAACACCGGCCCGTTGCTGCGCAGGTATTCGTAGTACTCGTACGGATCCTGGGCGACGGCCGGGTCGGCGAAGTAGTCGACTGACGCGAGATCGGTCATGGCTCACTGGCCTTTCGTGCTGGTGTTGAGCAGGCTGATCGCCTGGCGCGGGCAGGCGTCGACGGCGGATTTGACGTTGTCCCAGGTACCTTGATCCCACCGTCCGTCCACCGGGGCGGAGCTGGCCACCTCGTCGTCAGACAGGTCGAACACCTCAGGGGCAAGTTGGATGCACAGCGCATGGCCCTCGCACAGGCCGGCATCGACCCGGACCTGGGTCGTGCTCATGTCTTCGGGCATCTGTTTCCTCAGTTCTAAATTTGATCAATCGATCAAACCGTTAGGATGGCTCATGCTTACCACCCCCGACCTTCGGCGGTCAAGGAAATCACATGGCCAGAAACATCCGTTGTCGGGCAATGGTTTTCGGAGGCTGAGCTGATGCCGGCCGCACGCGCCGCCAAGGAGAAGGACGCGGGCACCCGCAAGCGCCTGATCGAGGCAACCGCCCAGGTCATCCGGGACGAGGGGTACGCCGCCGCCACCACCCGGCGGATCGCGGCCGTGGCCGGTGTCCGGTCGGCGCTGGTCTACTACTACTTCGACACCCTCGACGACCTGTTCATCTCGGTGCTGCGCAGCGGTGCCGACGCTGCACTGGCCCGGCTGCGCGAGGCCATCACCACCGACGATCCGCTCCGGGCCCTGTGGCTGATCAACTCCGACTCGCGGGTGACCGGGCTCAACACCGAGTTCATGGCGCTTGCCAATCACCGCAAGGAGATCGGTGTCGAACTCAAGGCCTACTCCGAGCGGGTCCGCGACATCGAGGCAGCGGCCATGGCCGGCGTACTACGCGCTCACGGCGTGGACATGGAGGAGTTCCCGCCCGTCGTGATGTCGATGCTGCTCACCCAGTCCGCCCGCAGCCTGTGCAACGAGGAGGCGGTCGGCGTGACCGAGGGCCACGCCGAGTTCCGCGCCTTCGTCGAACGGTTTCTGCGCCGGTTCGGCAGCGAGTCGGCCGCTACTTGAGCATGCTGCCCGCGTCTACGGTGACCGGCAGACCGGTGATGTAGCGGGCCTCGTCGGAAGCCAGGAACAGCACCGCATTGCTGATGTCGACGGGCTCCACCCAGCCGACCGGCAGGACGTGCATCAACTGGGCGACCACGGCCATGTCGTCGGGACCCGGGTTCTCCAGGTCGGGACGGAACAGCTTCATCGTGCCCTCGTTCATGAACATCGGGGTGTTCACGTTCGTCGGACAGACCGAGTTCACCCGGATCGAGTGCTGACCCAACTCCACCGCGAAGCTGCGCATCAGACCGATGACACCGTGCTTGGCCGCGATGTAGTGACCGGTATGCGGATAGGCCTTGAGCCCGCCGACCGAGCTGGTCAGGATGATCGAACCCCCGCGGCCACCTGAAAGAATGTGCGGCACTGCGGCTTTCACCGTCTTCCAGACGCCGGACAGATTGACGCCGATCATGTCGTCCCAGTCGGACTGCTTGGTCTCGTGCAGGACATCGCCACCGTTGCCGATGCCGGCGTTGGCCACCACGATGTCGAGGCGGCCCAGCTGCTCGACACCGCTGTCGACGGCCTCCTTGAGCGCATCGAAGTCACGCACATCCAGTTCCGCGGTGACGATGCGGCGGTTGAGACCCTTGATGAGATCCGCCGTTTCGGCCAGGTCATCCGGGGTGGACGCCGGAATCGCACTGGTGTCGGTGACCGGGGCGCAGACGTCGACCGCGATGATGTCAGCACCCTCTTGCGCCAGCCGCAGCGCATGGCTGCGCCCCTGTCCGCGCGCCGCACCGGTAACGAGGGCAACCCTGCCCTCCACCCGACCAGTCATGTGTGTCCTCTCGTCAACGATTTGATCAATTGATCAAACCTTGGCATCACATAACCAGTACTGTCAAGGATTGCCTTGATCGATTGATCAGATTCGGTCATGACCATGGACGAAACTGGGCCCCACCCTGGCGGATGGGGCCCAGCTACACACCGTGCTACTTACTAGGACTCGGAGCCCGAACTCCCCTTGGAGTCGTTGGACTTGTCAGCCTTGGTCTCCTTGGCCTTGGCCTTGGTTTCCTTCGCCTTGACCTTGGCTTCCTTGGCTTCCTTGGTCTTGGCCTGCCTGGCTTCCTTGGCCTCGTTGACCTTGGCCTTGATCCGGTCCGCGATCTTGGTCTTGCCGGTGGCCTTGGCATCGGCATTGGCATCGGTACTGACCGACTTGCCGGTCGCCGGCGTGGTGGCAGACTCGCTCGCAGCCTCATCCGTCGCCGCCGGAACGGCACTGGCAACCGGCGTCTCAACCTTCACGGCCTCGACAGCCGGGGTTTCGACCTTCGGAGTCTCGACAGCCGGGGTTACGGCCTTCGGAGTCTCGACAGCCACAGTCTCGGCCTTCGGAGCCTCGATAGCCGGGGCGGCTTCCTTCGTGGACTCGACGACCGACTCGGTCAACGCCGCCTTGGGCGAAACCGCGGAAACCAGCTGAGCAGCGACGCTCGCGGGCACCGACGACGGCGCCGACGTCGGGGCGGGCGCCTCCGGGGTGTTGTCGATGGCGTCGGCCAGGCTCTTGGGGATGTTCACCAGCAGGTTCTGCAGAAGACCCGCGACAATCCGGGCGCCACCCTGCTCGCCGGGATCGGCCCAGGTGAGGAGGGCCGGCCACTCGGTGTAGCCCCCGGTACCCGTCTCGGGGTCGGGGTCGGAGTACTTGAATCCGTTGAGCGCAGCGTTGACGAGGATGCCCGGCGTGTTCACGACGGCGTTGAAGGCCCCCTGCGCATCTCCGGCGGCCACGCTGGTGCTGATCGCCTCAGCAACTCGAGCGAGCTCGAACGCCGGGCCACTGACGGTCGCGAAGGCACCCTGGAACACGGCACTCACGACGACGCTCGAGGTGAAGGTCGCGGCGATCAGATTCGTGAAGTTCTGTGCCATCTGCTCCGGGATCCCGGCCAGGTACTCGGTGCCGCCACGCGGAACGCCCGAGAGGATGAACCCGGGAGCGATCAGCGAACCGAAGGCGCCCTGGAACGCGTACAGCATGGAGTGGTTGAACCACCGGTACGCCTCGCCGATGTCGCCGGCCTCGAGTGCGGCCTGCGCCTGGGCCAACCGCTCCTGCCCGTTGGGGCCGTTGTACCAGTTCTGCAGGTTGGTGGGGATGGCCTCGAACGCCGCGCCGAACTTCCCCGCGTAACCCTGCTGGTTCTCCAACACCTGACTCAGCAACGGTGCCGGATTGGCTGCGAGCGCCTTACCCAGAAGCTCGAGGTTGCTGAACGTGTTGCCGACCAGCGTCCCGTAGACGTCGACCGGCGAGGCAGTGGCGTCCATCGTCGCCGCCGTCAGGTCGTAGGCGAAGCTCTGCGCCTGCTGAATGAGCGTCGTGTTCTGGGCAACCGGGGTCACCGCGATGGCGCCGACGCCCACCATGGCGACACCGGCGAGAAGGAACCGATCCTTCCGGCTCACCGCGAGGGTGTCGCCGGAGGAGAGGGCAGGTAGGGGCACGGAAACTCCTGAAACTGATAATTGACTGAGGAACGACCAAAAATTAGCTTAGGTTTCCCTAAATATCAATAGGTATGCCTACCCTGACTTTCTGGCACGTAAATATGTGCTGAGACACGAACTGGGCCCCCTCCCGTGGGAGGGGGCCCAGTTGTGTCAACGACGAAAAGTCAGAGCCAGGTATCGGGCGTGGTCGCCGTCAGGAACGCATCCAGATCATCGCGCCACTGCGCCGGGGTGTTCTTGTCCGGCTCGATCCCGGTGTACTCGCCGCGGTAGAACAGCAGCGGCCGAGGCTTGCGTTTGGGGACTTCGGACAGCGAATGCACCGAGCCGAACACCACGAAGTGGTCCCCGCCGTCGTGCACGGAATGCACATTGCAGTCGATGTGCGCGAGGCTCCCGTCGATCACCGGAGAGCCGAGTTCCGAAGGGGACCAGTCGATCCCGGCGAACTTGTCCGGCGCCTTGGAGCCGAACTGGGCGGACACATGCTGCTGATTCTCGTGCAGCATGTTCACGCAGAACTTCCCGCTGGCCTCGATCGCCTGCCACGCCCGCGACTGCTTGGTGGGGCAGAACAACACCAACGGCGGGTCGAGCGACAGCGCCGCGAATGACTGGCAGGCAAAGCCGACCGGCGCGTCATCGTGCAGGGTGGTGATCACCGTGACGCCAGTACAGAACTGGCCGAGCACATTTCGGAATGTGCGCGGGTCGAGCGGCTGAGCCTGGGTCATGAGAAGGCCCGCGTCACTTGAATCCGACGGAGAAGTCGTGGCCCCAGAGACTGATCCCCACGCTCTCGCGGGCGATCCAGCTCTCGTCCTCGACTTCCAGTCCCTCACAACCGAATTCCATGTCGAACCCACCCGGGGTCTTCATGTAGAAGGACAGCATCTTGTCGTTGATGTGCCGGCCCAGCGTCGCCGACATCTTCACGTTCCGGCGGTTGGCACGATCCAGGCACAAGCCGACGTCGTCGGAGTTCTCCACCTCGACCATCAGGTGCACGATGCCGGTCGGGTTGGGCATCGGCATGAAGGCCAGTGCGTGGTGGCGCGGGTTGCAGCCGTAGAAGCGCAGCCACACCGGATCTCCGTCAGCCGGGCGACCCGCGAGCTGCGGGGGCAGCTGCATCGAGTCACGCAGCTTGAAGCCCAGCACATCCTGGTAGAACGCCTGCGCTGCGGCATCGTCATTGCAGGTCAGCACCACGTGCCCGAGGCCCTGCTCGGCAGTCACGAACTTGTGACCGTAGGGGCTGACGAACCGGCGGCCCAGGTACTGCGCACCGTAGAACGCCTCGAGGACATTGCCGGCGGGATCGGAGAACCGGATGAAGCCCTCGACCCGACGCTCGCGGATCTCGTCCTTGGTGCCCTCGACGAAATCGACGCCGGCCTTGGACAGGCTCTCGCGCACACCCTGCAGCGCGGGAGCATCGGCGACCTCCCAGCCGGAGATCAGCAGCCGGTCCTGGTCGCCGGGCACGATCACCAGACGAGCCGCGAAGTCATCCATCCGCAGGTAGAGCGCGTCAGGGATGGAACCCTCGCCCTCCACCATGCCGAGCACTTTCACACCGAACTGCCGCCATGCAGCCACATCGGTGGCCTCGATGCGCATGTAGCCGAGTGCCTTGATGCTCATCGGTCAGCCCCTTCCAGGAATGTCTGACAGGAAATCCACAGTGAGCTTGTTGAACTCGTCGAACTTCTCGACCTGAGCCCAGTGTCCACACTGCCCGAAGACGTGCAGCTGTACCCGCGGAATCTGCTTGAGCGCGACCAGTGCGCCGTCGAGCGGATTGACCCGGTCCTCACGGCCCCAGATCAGCAGCACCGGCTGGCGCAGCTTGTAGACCTCGCGCCACATCATGCCGAGCTCGAAATCCGCACCCGCGAACGACTTACCCATCGCGCGGGTGGCAGCCAGCGATTCGGGCGTGCTGGCGATCGCGAACCGCTCGTCGACCAGCTCCGGGGTGACCAGCTTCTGGTCGAACACCATGATCCGGATGAAGGCTTCGAGGTTCTCGCGCGTCGGTTCGAAGTTGAACTTGGCCAGGGCCTTGACGCCCTCGGTCGGGTCCGGCGCGAACAAGTTGACGCTCAGGCCGCCCGGGCCCATCAGGATCAGCTTGCCCGCACGGTCCGGGTAATCCAGCGCGAAGCGCACCGCGGTGCCGCCGCCGAGCGAGTTGCCCAGCAGCGGGATACGGCCCTGCAGACCGAGGTGGTCGAACAGCCCGAGCAACGCCTTGGCGCTGTAGCGGTTGTACTGCTCGTGCTCGGTGTGCTTGTCGGAGTGCCCGTAACCGGGCTGATCGACCGCGAGCACGTGGTAGTGCTCGGCCAGCACCGCGATGTTGCGGCCGAAGTTCGACCAGCTCGAGGCGCCGGGGCCACCGCCGTGCAAGAGCACGATGGTCTGCGCATTCGGGTCACCGGCCTCGTGGTAGTGCAGCCGCATGTCATCTCTGACCTGGGCGTACCGCGAGGTGGATTCGAAGGTAGGGGCACTTGGAGTGGTTGAAACAGACACAGTCATGTATCAGACCATCGTGTCGGCCGGGGGCAGGCCGAACTCGTTGTTGCCGAAGATCAGGTAGGCACGCTCGGGATCGTTGGCGGCGTGCACCCGACCGGCGTGCGCGTCACGCCAGAAGCGCTGCACCGGAGCGTCATTGGACAGCGCGGTGGCACCCGAGGCCTCGAAGAGGCGGTCGATCGAGGCGATCGCACGGCCGGTGGCACGCACCTGATCGCGACGGGCGCGGGCCCGCAGCTCGAACGGGATCTCCTCACCGGCGACCAGCAGTGCGTACTCGTCGGCGACATTGCCCGAGAGCTGACGCCACGCGGCGTCGATGTCGCTGGCCGCCTCGGCGATCCGGATCTTGGCGAACGGATCGTCCTTGGCCTTCTCACCGGCGAAGGCCGCGCGGACACGCTTGCCCTGGTGCTCGACGTGCGCGTCGTAGGCGCCGTAGGCCATACCGACGATGGGAGCCGAGATGGTGGTGGGGTGGATTGTGCCCCAAGGCATCTTGTACACCGGAGCGGTGTTGGTCTCATAACCGCCGGCGGTGCCGTCGTTCATCGCCTTGTAGGACAGGAAGCGGTGCTTGGGCACGAACACGTCCTTGACCACAACGGTGTTGCTGCCGGTGCCGCGCAGGCCGACGACGTTCCAGACGTCGTCGATCTGGTAATCGGTGCGCGGGATCAGGAAGCTGCCGAAATCGACCGGCCGGCCGTCCTTGATGACCGGGCCGCCCAGGAAGGCCCAGCTGGCGTGATCGCAACCCGAGGACCAGTTCCAGGCGCCGTTGACGAGGTAGCCGTCACCGGTCTCGGTCACCACACCGGCACCCATCGGGGCGTAGGACGAGGAGATCCGGACCGAGGTGTCCTCGCCCCAGACATCTTCCTGAGCCTGCTGGTCGAACAGCGCCAGGTGCCAGTTGTGCACACCGATGATGCCGGCCACCCATCCGGTGGAACCGCAGGCGCTGGCCAGCCGCCGTACCGCCTCGTAGAAAACCGTCGGGTCGCACTGCAGGCCGCCCCACTGCTCGGGCTGCAGCAGCTTGAAGAAACCGATGTCCTCCAGCGCCTTGACGTTCGCGTCGGGCAACTTGCGCAGATCCTCGGTCTCCTGAGCGCGCTCACGCAGCGTCGGCAACAGTTCATCGATGCCGGCCAGAACTGCCTGCACGTCACGCTGTTCAATGGATGTCACGGAAATGCCTCCCAAGATTCGGACTGCGGATGAGCGCGAGCTGACCGCCTAGACTGAGATTAGAACACGTTACGATTTGTGTCGAGCAGCGCCTGGCAATGGTGGGCTGGACCAGGGCAAGTACGTTTTTGTAACATGTTCTAGTTATGAGTGAAGAGAGGGTCCAGCCGTGACCGATGAGCCACTGGGCAGCCATGTACTCGAACTGCAGGTGAGCGCGGTCATCGAGGAGACGGCCGACGCGCGGTCCCTGGTGTTCAGCATTCCCGAAGGTTCGGACATCCCCGCCGACCGGTTGCGCTACGCCCCGGGCCAGTTCCTGACCCTGCGGGTGCCCAGCGATCGCACCGGCTCCGTGGCCCGTTGCTATTCGCTGTCCAGCTCGCCGGTGACCGACGATCAGCTGACCGTCACGGTCAAGCGGACCGTCGACGGCTACGCCTCGAACTGGCTGTGCGACAACGCACATGCCGGAATGAAGATGCACGTGCTGGCCCCGTCGGGCACATTCGTCCCGCGCGACCTGAACACCGACTTCCTGCTGTTGGCCGCGGGCAGCGGCATCACCCCGATGATGGCGATCTGCAAGTCCGCACTCGCCGAGGGCACCGGCAAGGTCGTCCTCGTCTACGCCAACCGCGACGAGAACTCGGTCATCTTCGGCACGACCCTGCGTGAACTGGCGGCCAAGTACCCCGACCGGTTCACCGTCGTGCACTGGCTGGAGACCGTGCAAGGCCTGCCCAGCCCGGCCGCACTCGCCGCGCTCGTCGCCCCCTTTGCCGCGCGCGAGGCCTTCATCTGCGGGCCCGGACCGTTCATGGCGGCAGCCGAGCAGGCGTTGAAGCAGGCCGGCGCCGCCGACGAGCGCATCCACATCGAGGTGTTCAAGTCGCTGGACTCCGACCCGTTCGCCGCCGTGGTGATCGAAGAAGACGACAGCGACGAGGGGCCGGCCACCGCGATCGTCACCCTGGACGGCACCACCCACGAGGTCCGTTGGCCACGGTCGGCCACGCTCCTCGACGTCCTGCTGGACAAGGGCCTGGACGCGCCGTTCTCCTGCCGCGAAGGCCATTGCGGCGCCTGCGCGGTGCTCAAGAAGTCCGGGGACGTCGAGATGAAGATCAACGACGTGCTCGAACCATCCGATCTGGACGAGGGCCTGATCCTGGGTTGCCAGGCCACGCCGGTGTCGGATTCAGTCGAAGTCACCTACGACGAGTAACGAGCGGATACCTTTCTTGACGATGACGATCAACAGGCTTTCCGCAGCGAGCACGGCAGCAGTGCTGACCGCGGCTGCGCTGGCGTTCCCCGCGTCGGCCCCGGCGGCCGCAAACTCGGCCGTCACCTCGGTCCCGAGCCCGCAGGGCACGATCGAGATGCACGTCAACGCGGACTGCGCGGGTACGCAGTGCACGTTCAACACATCGGCCAACCTGCTGACGCCGGACGGCCCCACCGGATTCCCGGGTGACGCGTGGGCGCGTCAGACCGTCACCCTGCGCAGCACCAACAAGGACACCTGGCAGGAAGCGTCCTACAGCGCACCGGCCGGGATGCCGCGGGAGATCAAGGGCTCCAACCACGACAACGTCCTGTCGAAGTTGTACCGATCGGTCAACAAGGTCGAGATCTCGGCGACCTACTTCGGCGGCGGGCCGATCGAACGCTTCAGCATCGAGGGCGTGTCGACGCCCACCGAGTGGCGGACCGGCCAGCCGAACACCAAGGATCAGTTCATCATCTGCTCGGACATCCACGTGGTGTGGGGCGGGGTCAACCTGATCACGCCAACCGCCTGCACGCAGACCGGGTTCTGATCGGCGCTCACGCGCGCAGATGCATGTCAACGAGCTTGCGCCACCGGCGGTGCCGGTACGCGTAGATCCCGCGGGCAAGCGCCACCACCACCGAAGTGAGTCGGCCGGCGTCGATCTCGACGGTGTCGCTGTACCGGCACGACTGATCGGTGACCGGTTCGACATGCAAGGTGTGGTCCCAGGACCGCAGCACTCCGCCGTACTCGTGGGTGCGGATCGTGCGGGTGGTGTCGTCGACATCGAGAACCTCGATGGTGTGCCGGTAGGCCGGGATCACATGGAAGGCGAACAGCCAACCCGCGCCCTGGTCCCCGGCCTCGAACGGTTCGGTGCGGCCGGCCAGAGCCGGCACGCCGAAAAGGCCGCGGCAGACATAGAGAAACGTCGGGACCTGCTGCATGGCCTGCCACACTCGTTCTGTGTCGGCGGGCAGAATCGTTTCAACGTGGATGCGCTGCATGTCACCAATTTTCGAGGGCCGCGCAGCGGCTGACTACTCGCTTTTCGTGCGGAGGTGACGATGACCCCGACCGACCGATTTCGTCCCCGCAAGCAGCCAAGACAACAGCGTGCCGTCGAAACCCGGCAGGCCATCCTCGACGCGGCGGCTCGCATTTTCGCCCAATACGGGTATGCCGCGGGCACCACCAACCGCATTGCGGCGGCGGCCGATCTCTCGATCGGCTCGCTGTATCAGTACTTCCCGAACAAAGACGCGATCCTGTCGGCGCTCACCGACGCGCACGTCGACGCCGGTGCGGCGCTGCTGCACGAGCGCACCGACGCAGGTCTGCCCGAATCACTCGAAGACCTGCTTCGGCTGTTCGTCCGGGCGACCATCGACAACCACCGCGATGACACCCGTCTGCACCGCGTGCTGTTCGAAGAAGCTCCTCGATCACAGGCCTTGCTGAACCGGTTGCACCACACCGAAGAGGACGCCGTCAGCGCGGCAAAAGCCTTGCTGGACAGCCACTCCGACGTGGCAGTGGCCGACACCGCATTCGCCGCGCGCATGGTGGTCGCGACCGTCGAGTCGCTGACACACCGACTGTTGGCGTGTGAAAAGCCCGCCGATGCCGAACAACTCGAGGACGGCATCGTCGCGATGCTGGCGGGCTACCTACGGGGTTAGCGCGGCAGGCCGAGCAAGCGCTCGCCCGCGACGGTCAGCAGGATCTGCTCGGTGCCGCCGGCAATCGTCAGGCAGCGCGTGTTGAGGAAGTCGTGCACCTCGCGGTTGCGCACCGCACCCCCGCCCTCGGACAGTTCCAGCCGGAACTCCGCCAGCGTCTGGCGATAACGCACGCCGATCAGCTTGCGCGCGCTGGCCTGTGCGCCGGTGTCCTGGCCGCCGACCGCCAACTGCGCGATCCGCTGGTCCAGCAGTGAGCCCACCTGGGCCGTCAGGATCAACCCGCCGAGGCGGTCCAGATCGGCCGGATCCACCTCAGGCTGCGCGCCGAGGGTCCGCAGCAGCTCCTCCATCGGATTGCCCAGCGCCGTCCCGCCGGCCATCGCCACGCGCTCGTTGGCCAGCGTGGTGCGCGCCAACCGCCAGCCGTCGTTGACGGTGCCCACCACCATCTCGTCGGACACGAACACGTCGTCGAAGAACACCTCGTTGAACAGCTCGTCACCGGTGATCTCACGCAGCGGGCGGATCAGGATGCCGGGCGATTTCATGTCGATCAGGAAGTAGGTGATGCCCTTGTGCTTCGGAGCATCGGCGTCGGTGCGTGCCAGGCACACACCCCAGTGCGCCTTCTGCGCCGCCGAGGTCCACACCTTCTGCCCGGTCAGCTTCCAGCCCGGCTCACCGTTCGGGCCCTCTGCGCGAACAGCTTTCATGCGCAGCGCAGCCAGGTCGGATCCGGCGCCCGGCTCGGAGAACAGCTGGCACCAGGCCAGGTCACCGCGGAGAGTGGCGGGCACAAACTGGTCGATCTGCTCGGCACTGCCGTGCTCCAGGATGGTCGGCACCGCCCACCACCCGATCACCAGATCCGGGCGCTCCACGTCGGCCGCGGCAAGCTCCTGATCGATCAGCAGCTGCTCGGCCGGAGTTGCGTTGCGGCCGTAGGGACGTGGCCAGTGCGGGGCCAACAGACCGGACTCGGCCAGGGCCACCTGCCGCTTGTCGGTCGGCAGCGCCGCCACCTCGGCCACCGCGGCACTGATCTCCGGACGCAGACCTGCCACCGACTCCAGATCGATCCGGAGTTCACGACGCACACCCTGCTGGGTCAGTGCGGAGACCCGGCGGATCCACCGGCGCCGGCCACCGAGTGCATGCGAAATCCCGTATGCGCGACGCAGATACAGATGCGCCTCGTGCTCCCAGGTGATACCGATACCGCCGAGCACCTGGATGCAGTCCTTGGCGTTGGCCTCAGCGGCGTCCATGCCCGCGGCGGCCGCCACGGCAGCAGCGATCGACAACTGGGAATCATCGGATTCGGACACCGCGCGGGCCGCGTCGGCGGCCGACACCGAGATCTGCTCGGAACGCAGCAGCATCTCGGCACACATGTGCTTGACGGCCTGGAAACTGCCGATCGGCTTGCCGAACTGCTCGCGCACCTTGGCGTATTCGGTGGCGGTCTGCAGGGTCCAGCGCGCCAGGCCGGCGGCCTCGGCGGCCAGCACGGCCGCGGTGATGTCGGAGAACCGCTGCCGCGAGACGTCGAGCACCTGCGCGGGCGCGGAATCGAGCACGACCCGGGCCAGTGGCAGCGAGAAGTCGGTGGCGGTGAGCAGTTCCACGGTCACGCCTGCGGCACTCGCGTCGACCAGCACCACGCGGTCCCCGGCAGGCAGCAACAGCACGCCGGCGGCGTCCGCGCCCAGGACGTAGTCAGCGGTGCCCGACACCGTGCCGGTTTCGGGGCCGCCGGACAGCGACAGGTCCGCACTCAGGGCCGCACCGGCCGTGCGCTCACCCGATACCAGGGCCTCCAGCACGGCCTCATCGGTCACCAGCAGGGTCGCCAGGGCCGTGGTGGCCACCGGGCCGGGCACCAGCGCAGCAGCGGCCTCGTCGACCATCGCGCACAGGTCCTCGACCGTGCCGCCGGCCCCACCCTGCTCCTCGGGGACGGCAACGCTGAAGATCCCTAGTTCGGCGAGACCCTGGAACGGTCGGCGCCACGCATCGGCATCATGTTCGGCGTCGCGGACGGCGGTGGCTGTAGCGGCAGAGGCCGCCCAGCTACGCACCAGGTCACGGGCGGCAAACTGCTCGTCGGTGATGGTGGCAGATGCGCCGGACATGGTGGACCTCCTAGCCCCTAAAGCGAGAAGTCCGTGCTTCCCACTAGAACGTGTTCTAATGGTGACAGTGTTCGACCGTCAAGTCGACCCGCATCACAGCAGGACACGTCCGTGTGGTTACCGGCGCGGAGGTGCGTAGAAGGAGATCGCCGTGCGTATCGTTTTCGACGAGGTACGCGACGAGAGGGGGCCACACACCGCATGTCCAGCGCACCACAGCAGGCAGGCAGCGAATCGTCCGGGTCTGACACCCGACCGCGTGAGGTCATGACCGTGGCCGTCCTCGCCGAATCCGAACTCGGCTCCGAAGCTCAGCGGGAACGCCGCAAGCGCATCCTGGATGCAACCCTGGCCATCGCCTCCAAAGGCGGCTACGAGGCCGTCCAGATGCGTGCCGTGGCCGAACGCGCCGATGTCGCCGTCGGCACGCTCTACCGCTACTTCCCCTCCAAGGTCCACCTGCTGGTGTCCGCCCTCGGCCGGGAGTTCGAGCGCATCGACGCCAAGACCGACCGGGCCGCACTCGCCGGTGGCACCCCCTACCAGCGGCTGAGCTTCATGGTCGGCAAGCTGAACCGCGCCATGCAGCGCAACCCGCTGCTCACCGAGGCCATGACGCGGGCCTTCGTCTTCGCCGACGCCTCCGCTGCCGGCGAGGTGGATCATGTCGGCAAGCTGATGGACTCGATGTTCGCCCGCGCGATGAGCGACGGCGAGCCGACCGAGGACCAGTACCACATCGCCCGGGTCATCTCGGACGTGTGGCTGTCCAACCTGCTGGCCTGGCTGACCCGGCGCGCCTCGGCCACCGACGTCAGCAAGCGACTGGACCTGGCGGTGCGGCTGCTGATCGGCGCCGAGGACAAACCTAAGATCTGACGGGTGAGCGAGCTGCCCGCCGACCTGACCCGAGCGCTGACGGCTGCGGCCCGCGTCGACCGCCTGCTGATCACCTCCGATTTCGACGGCACCCTCGCCCCGATCGTGAACAACCCGGCCGACGCGCGTCCGCTGCGCGACGCTGCCGAGACGCTCATCGCACTGGCCGACCTGCCCGGCACCGCGACCGCCCTGATCTCCGGGCGGGCACTCGAGGTGCTGCGGGATCTGTCGGGCATGCCCGCGGCGGTACACCTCGTCGGCAGCCACGGCGCCGAGTTCGACTCCGGATTCGCCCACCCCATCGACCGCGCCCTCCTCGACACGATCGCCGGTGAGCTGCACGCGATTGCGGCTGTCCGGCCCGGCGTGACCGTCGAGCTGAAGCCGGCCAGCGTGGCCCTGCACGTCCGCAACGCCGAACCTGCCGACGCCGACTCCGCGCTGGTGCAGGCACGTGCGGCGTCGACGACCTGGGATGCGGAGCTGACCGAGGGCAAGGCCGTCCTCGAGTTCGCCGTGATCACCACCGACAAGGGCGAGGCGATCGACATCCTGCGCGACGAGCACGAGGCGTCCGCGGTGATCTACTTCGGCGACGACGTCACCGACGAGAAGGCGTTCCGCCGGTTGCACGACGGCGATGTCGGCGTCAAGGTCGGGCCCGGCCAGACCCTGGCCGGTTACCGGGTGGACGAGCCCGAAGATGTTGCGGCAGCACTGAAATACCTGCTCGACGCGCGCGCGACCACCTAGGCCGGCGGGCCCGTCGTCCGCCCGCGCACCACCTCGGTTTCCAGCACGTCGATCACCGGCAGCCCGTCCCGCGGCGGGCTGTGCAGCAACTCACCGGCCCGCCGCCCCTTGGCCACACTGGACTGCACCACCGTGGACAGGCCGCGACGCAACGCCTCCGGCACCCCGTCGAACCCCGTCACCGTCATCTCCCCCGGCACGTAGATGCCGCGTGAGCGCAGGTAATCCATGGCCGACAAGGCAAGTACATCGGCGGTGCACATCAGCGCGGTGATGCGGGGGTTGGCGTCCAGCGCCACCTCGGCGGCCGCACCACCGGACGTCGGCAGATGGTCGTAGCTCTCCACCACCGTCAGCCTGCCCGGTGCCAGACCGGCAGCCGTCATCGCGTCGTACACGCCGTGAATCCGTTCGCGCTGCACATGGAAATGCGGGGACTGCACCCGATCCGGATCTGCCAGTGCGGATTTCGTGCTCTCGTGCGGCCAGTCCCGACCCAGCCGCATGGTCAGCAGGCCGATGTCTTGATGACCCAGCTCCAGCACGTGCTCGGCCAGTCGCCGCATGCCGCCGCGATCATCGATGCTGACCCGCGATACCCCGGGAACGTCCTTCGGCTGATCGACCACCACGACGGGCAACTGCCGCTGACGCACCACCTGCAGATACGGATCGTCGTCGGAGGCCGAATACACCACGAATCCGTCGACACCCGCGGCGAGCACGGCCGCCGAACCGTCCTCGAAACTGCGGTTGGGCCCGATGGCCACCAGCAGCAGCCCCTGCCCCACCTCCTCGCAGGATTCGGCAAGTCCGGCAACGAAATCCAGTGCGGCGGGATCGCTGAACGAGTAGTTGAGCGGCTCGGTGATGATCAGGCCCACCGCGCCGGCCCTACGGGTCCGCAGGGACCTTGCCACCGGATCCGGTCCGGCATAGCCCAGGCGCTTGGCCGCATCGAAGATCCGGTCGCGAAGCTCTGCGGACAACTGGTCAGGACGGTTGTAGGCGTTGGAGATCGTGGTGCGCGAAACCTTGAGATCGGCCGCCAACGAAGCCAGGGTGGCCCGCCGCGGCGGGTGGGGACTCCTCGGCATGCTGTCTGAGGCTAGCCGATGGCCGAATTCCTCACCCGGTCAACCGTCCACACCGTCAGCCAGATTCCGCAGGCGATCGTGACGATCACGAAGCTCGGCGGCATGTTGAAGATTGCCGAGACCGCCAGCCCCGCCCACACCGACACCACGCTGATCGCGGTCGAGATCGTCATCGCGAGAATCGGCCGGGCCGTCACCATGATCGCCGTCGCGGCCGGGGTGACGACGAGCGCGAACAACAGCAGCGTGCCCACGGCCAGCACCGCCATGGTCACCGCGATCCCCAACAGCACCATGAACAGCACCGACAACGCCCGGACCGGCACCCCTTTGGCCTCGGCCACCTGCGCGTTGACCGACGCGAACAGCAGTGGGCGGAAGACGAATACGACCGTGGCGGCCAGCACCACCAGCAACGCGGTGAACATCAGCAACTGCTGGTGGGTGATGGCCAGCAGGTTGCCGAACAACACATTGGTCAGCGTGGACGAATTCTTGGTGGCCAGCGAGTTGAAGAACAGGCCGAAGCCGGTGGCCAGGGCCAGCACCGTGCCGGTGGCCACCTCACGATCGTGGGCCCGGCTGCCCAGCGCCCCGATGACCAGGGCTCCGCCGACACAGAACGCCCCGAGTCCCAGCCCGACCGGAAGCCCGAGCAGCGCCGCGCCGGTGGCACCGGGCAGACCGATGTGGGCCAACGCATGGGCGGCGAACGCGGTATTGCGCACGATGACGAAATAGCCGATCAACCCGGCTGCCAGCGCCACCAACGTGCCGCCGATCAACGCGTTGCGCATGAACGCCGAAGCCAGGATCTGCCACCAGTTGTGCTGATAGCCCATCGCGAATGTGCCCTGCGCCAGCAGACCCGCCGACATCAGACGCTCCTCATGTACATCTGCCCCATCGGGGTGTTGGCCACCTGCACCTGGGTTCCGTAGAGGTGGGTCAGCAGGTCGGCGTCCACCACCTCGTCGATGGCGGCGTGGTGCGCGTGCCCGTCGAGCAGATAGATGGCGCTGTCGAGCACGCTCAGCAGTGGGTTGAGGTCATGCGCGACAACGAGAATCGTCACGCCCAGGTCCCTGTTGAGCTTGGCCAGCAACTGCACGATCTCATGCTGGTTGCGCAGGTCGAGTGCGGCCAACGGCTCGTCGAGGATGAGCATCTTCGGATGTCCGACAAGGGCATTGGCCAGAGCGATGCGCTGCCGTTGACCACCGGACAGCTCCGACAGCCGCATGGTCGCGAAGCCGGTCGCCTCGACCCACTCCAGGGCCTCGTCGACCCGGGCCCGGTCGGCGGCCGAGGTGCGGGTGAACCCCCACCGCCGCCCGGTGAGCCCGAGGGTCACCGCACCGCGGGCCCGGATGGCCTCCCCGGCGCCTGACGCGTAATCCTGAGGGACGTAACCGATCAGGTCGTTGTGTTCACCCGGCGCGCCGCCGAGCACCCGCACCGACCCCGAGGCGGCCGGCAACAGGCCGAGCACGACCTGCAACATCGTGGACTTGCCCGATCCGTTGGAACCGATCAGCGCGACGATCCCACCGGTCGGGATCTCGAAGGTGCCCTCCGACCAGATCAGCCGGCCCCCGCGCACGGCGCTGACGTCGTCGAAGACGAGGGCAGGCGGTTGGGCAGTGTCCGACACTAGCTCTGGATTCCGAGCGCTTTGGCGAGCGCGGTCAGTTGGTTCACCTGCCAAGCCTCGAACGAATCCGCTCCGGGCGCCACCGTTTCGGTGACATCGACGACCGGAATTCCGGCGCTCTCGGCCGCGGTCCGGATCTGTTTGGGCAGCGAGCCCTCGGTCTGGGTGTTGTAGATCAGCACATCGACCCCGTGATCGGCGAGCAGACGCAGGAATGCGTCCAGGTCGGCCGGTGACGGGTCAGTGTGGTTGGACGAGGCCGCCTGGAAGCCCGCGGGCGTCTGATTGACCAGGCCGACCGCGGCCGCCATGTCGTCGAACACTGTTTCGGTGGCCGCGTAGCGCTTACCGGGCGCCTTGGTCTTGATGTCGGTGATCAGCTGTTGGTAAGGCTGCATCGAGGTGGTGAACTCGGTGCGACGCTGCGCAAAGTAATCCTTTGCCTGCGGAGCCATCTGGCTCAGTTCCTCGGTCACCGCATCGGCGACGCCGGTCACCGCGGCCGGGTTGTACCAGGCGTGCGGGTTGGCCGAGGGCTCATCGGCTTGTCCGACGGCCCGCAGCACGATGGCATCGGGTGCCGTGCTCTGCGCCAGCTTGGTCGCCCACTCGTCGTAGTGCCCGCCGTTGATGACGACCAGCTGGGCGCCCTGGAACTTGGCCGCGTCCGCTGGCGAGGGCTCGAAGTCGTGCGGATCGACCGACGAGCCGGCGACCACCGTGGTCACCTTCGCGCAGTCACCGCCCAGGGCGGACACGATGTCGCCCCACTGGTCGACGCTGACGACCACGTTGACCGGCGTGGTCACGCAGTTGCCGGCGGATTCGGGCTGTTGGGCCTCTTCGGAGCCGCAGGCGGCTAGGGCGAATGGTGTGGCCAGCAGCAACGCGGTGGCCACAGCGCGGAGATTCAGGGGCGGGAGCACGGCGATAACGATAACCGTTTGCATTAGCCGATGCACGTCTGGATGATGATTTATTGAAAATCGTTTTCATTAAGGAGTCCGATGCCCGACCTGCTGCCCGTCACCGTCCTGTCCGGCTTTCTCGGCGCCGGGAAGACCACGCTGCTCAACCACATCCTGGCCAACCGCGAGGGCCGCCGCGTCGCAGTGATCGTCAACGACATGAGCGAGGTCAACATCGACGCCGCCCTCATCGCCGGACAGGGCCACCTCGACCGAACCGAGGAGAAGCTCGTCGAGCTGACCAACGGCTGCATCTGCTGCACTCTGCGCGAAGACCTGGTGGAGGCTGTCGGCGCGCTGGCCCGCCAGAACCGGTTCGACCAGTTGGTGATCGAGTCGACGGGCATCTCCGAGCCCATGCCGGTCGCGGCCACCTTCAGCTGGGAATTCGAGGACGGCTTCAGCCTGGGCGAGCTGGCGAAATTGGACACCCTGGTGACGGTGGTCGACGCGTCCACGTTCCTGACCGAGGTCGTTCGCGGTGAAGGCCTGGCCGACCGGGATCTGGCCGCCGGCGAGAGCGATGCCCGCAGCATCGCCGATCTGCTCACCGATCAGGTGGAGTTCGCCGACGTGATCCTGCTCAACAAGACCGACCTGGTGAGCCCGGCGACCCTCGACACCGTCCAAACGCTGCTGCGCAGGCTCAATCCGACCGCCAAGCTGATCCGGACCGACCACGGCGTCGTCGATATCGGCGAGGTGCTGGGCACCGGGCTGTTCGATCCGGAGGCCGCCGCCCAGATTCCGGGCTGGGACGAGGAGATCGCCGACGGACACACGCCCGAAACCGAGGAGTACGGCATCAGCTCGATGACCTTCCGCTCCGATCGGCCGTTTCACCCCCAGCGCCTCGGCGACGCGCTCGGCCAGGTGACAAGGGTGTTGCGCAGCAAGGGATTCTGCTGGATCGCCAGCCGCCCGAAGATCGCCGCCATCTGGTCGCAGGCCGGCCCGAACCTGGCGATCGAGCCGGCGCAGTACTGGTCGGGCACCGAGATCGCGCCGGGCCAGGAGATCGTGTTCATCGGAATCAAGCTCGACCGGGACAAGGTCCACCGGCTACTCGACGGGGCGCTGCTGACCGACGCCGAACTGGCCGACGGTGAGCAGGCCTGGCTCCGCTACCGCGATCCCCTACCTGCCTGGAACGTCACCCACTCACACTGAGCGGTTTTCGGCCCCACACCGAGTACATCGTCGGTGCCTGGTAGACGAACGCCGGGTCTTCCATGGCCCGGCGGGCGTCCACCAATTCCGCTTCGGTCACCACTCCGGCTGCGATCATGACGTCATCGAGCCGCTCGAAGCTCTGCACGAGAAACCCCGATTTCACGCTTCCGCCCCGCTCCACTGTCGAGCCGATGTCACTGCCCGTGGCCTCCAACCCCAACACATCGACGTCGGACGGTAGGCGTGCACCGTAGTGCAGATCCATCACCTGTGCCGCCACCAGGAACTCGTCACGTGCCCGCAGGTATGAGTGAAATCCCGCGGTCGCCGGATGGTCCGGGGTGAGTGACTGCACCGTGCTGTAGTCGGGCTCCTCGACGACCAGCCACCCACCGGGCCGCAGCGCGGCCGCCATGCGGCCCAGCACCGCGAGCGGATCGATCATGTGCACCAGCAGTACCCGACAATGCACGAGGTCGTATGCGGCCGACTCGATCTCGTCGCGCGTGATGTCGCAGCGACGCACCTCGATCCCCAACGCGGGCAGGTCATCGAGAAACCGGGGATCCAGGTCAGCGGCCACGACACGGCCGGTGGGTCCCACGCGGCCGCCGAGCCACCGCGCGATCGACCCCTCACCCGCGCCGACTTCAAGGCAATGCCAGCCCGGCCCCACCCCGACGGTGTCGAAAGCGCGGATGGTCCGCGGATCGCCGATCGATTCGAGCAGTCGCAGACGCTCACGCTCCTGCGCCAACTCATAATCGGCCGCGAAGTACTGCCCACCCTCATCGGAATCGACCGCCATGGCGACATTCTCGACGCCCGAGCGTGCCGACTCAAGAACTAATGCGCATGCCCCATCACACCGCTGAGTTCGTTCGGTGCCTTCTCCAGCGTCACCGACACGCCTTTCTCGCCGGATTCGACGTCAACGGCGTGAACCTGCCGCGTGGCCGGGTCGGTGACGTACACGTCGTGACCGCGGGCGAACACACTCGGGCGGGGCTGCTCCCAGTCCTCGGGTTCGGTCCACGGTTCGACCACGGCGATGGTCTTTACAGTGGCGCCGGACGCCGGGTCGATGACATGGAGGTTGCCGTCGGTGCCCAGGATCAGCGCCTCGGCGTGCGGGCCGCGGGCCAGCGACCGGAACGAATAGCTGACGGACTGTGGGAGGTTCACCAGTCGCAACTGCTTACTCGCGGTGTCGATGAGGGCGAACTGATTGGGCCGCTCGAGCTCGGCATCGGGATCGACCTTGTAGTCGGTGAGTACCGACGGTGAATCTTCATGCCCGCGAAGCGTTCCCACCCGGCCGTATTCTCCCGGGGCGGCGATCTTGGTGAAGGCGCCGCCCGAGTAGGCCAAAACCCCGTTCTCACAACCGAAGACCACGGTGGAGATGCCGGCGAAAGTCTCGCCATGAAGCCCGGGGCACTCATGGCTGCGAGCGATCTCACGATCAGAGGCGTCGAACGCAACGGCACCGTTGCTTTCGTGATCCACCCCTTCGCTACGCACCCAACTGCCGTCATCGAGTACCACCGCGACACCGTGATGTGCCTGCGGCGCCTTCATGGTCCTGATCCGCGGCGTAGCCGCGGCGATGGTGTGCGGGTCCAGCACGGTGATCTCACCCGAGCCATCGGCGAACAGCACGGTGCGCTCACCATGTGCGACAACATGACCGGGCTCGTCGGCCACGAAGGTCGTGTCGGTCAGCTCCCCCGCAGACGCGTCGAGCAATCGAAAGCCCTTGTCGGCGGACACCAGCACGTGCGCATCATCACCGGCCGGGTTCACCCGGAGGAATCCCTCCATCGGGACCTCGACCCTGACCTGCAGGCTGCCTCCGTCCAGCACGTACAGCCCTCCGTCGTACGTGACCACCAGCGGATCGGGTATCGGTTCGCGCGCCGCCTGCTGCGTCTCACCAGCACCGCAACCGGCCAGCGTCGCCGCCAGCGCCAGGGCGCCGACCGGCGCGAGAGCCCTCGATGATTTCAACACCCCAAACTCTTATCATTAATGACATTCATTTTCAATAAGGCGGGTGTTCGGCCACCCCTCCCGCCCCACCTAAGCTCGATCCGTGTCTGAGCACGCCTTCAACCCCGACGAGCGCCACGCGGTCTACCGGGCCATCGCAGAACGCCGTGACATGCGCCGGTTCGTCTCCGGCAGCACCGTGCCGCCCGAGGTCCTCAGCCGGTTGCTGCACGCCGCGCACGCGGCACCGAGCGTCGGCCTCATGCAGCCGTGGCGGTTCATCCGCGTCACCGACGACGCGCTGCGCGGCAAGATCCACGCCCTCGTCGACGAGGAACGCATCCACACTGCCGACGCGCTCGGCGCCCGTGGCGATGAATTCCTGGCCCTGAAGGTCGAAGGCGTCCTCGATTGCGCCGAGCTGTTCGTGGTCGCCCTCGGCGAGAACCGCGACCGGCATATCTTCGGCCGCCGCACCCTGCCCCAGATGGACCTGGCCTCGGTGTCCTGCGCGATCCAGAACATGTGGCTGGCCGCCCGCGCCGAAGGCCTCGGCATGGGTTGGGTGTCGATTTTCGAGCCCCTGCCCCTGGCCCGGTTGATGGGCATGCCCGCCGGCGCCGAACCCGTGGCGATCCTGTGCCTCGGCCCGGTGCCCGATTTCCCGGACCGGCCGGTACTGGAGATCGAGCACTGGACCACAGCGCGGCCGCTGCCCGAATTCGTGTCGGAGAACGGCTGGCCGGACCCCGCGTCGTCCTAGGCTGATCGCGTGGCTGCATCCGTCGACCTCAACGCCGATCTCGGCGAGAGCTTCGGCGCGTGGAAACTCGGTGACGACGAGGCCATGCTGGGCCTGGTCACCAGCGCCAACGTGGCCTGCGGTTTCCACGCCGGGGATCCGGCGCTGTTGTTGCGCACGTGCCGCGCGGCTGCGGCCCGGGGCGTGCGCGTCGGCGCCCAGGTGAGCTATCGGGACCTGGCCGGATTCGGCAGACGCTTCATCGACGTCACGCCTGAAGACCTGACCGCCGATGTGATCTACCAGATCGGCGCGCTGCAGGGCATCGCCCGCGCCGCAGGGACGACGGTGACCTACGTGAAACCCCATGGCGCGCTGTACAACACAATCGTCAGTCACCGGGAACAGGCCGCCGCGGTGGCGGCCGCGGTGCACGCCGTCGACGCCGGCCTGCCGGTGCTGGGCCTGTCCGGTTCGGTGTTCTTCGAGGAGGCAGAGCAACGCGGGCTACGCACCGTCGCCGAGGCGTTCGCCGACCGCGCCTACCAACCCGACGGCACCCTGGTGTCGCGGCGCGAACCTGGGGCGGTGCTGCACGATCCCTCGGAGATCGCCGAGAGGGTGGCCTCGATGGCCATTGCCGGCCGGGTGACAGCGGTGGACGGTTCCGTCATCGGAGTGACAGTGGAATCCGTTTGCGTGCACGGTGATTCACCGGGCGCGGTGGAGATCGCCACGGCCGTGCGCGAACGCTTGAGCTCCGAGGGGATCGAGCTGAGGGCGTTCAGCTGACAGATTTGCCTGGCATGATGGCCCCGTGGTGGCGAACCCGGCGGTGACGCGGTGGCGGCCGAGTTCCATGCAGATCCTCGTCTTCGGGATCATCGCGCTGGCACTGGCGGGCAACACCTTGCGGGCGTTCGTCGAGGGCACCCCCGACGTGGCGACAGCGGCCACGGTGTTCTGCGGCGTGTTCGTTCAGGCGTTGCCGTTCCTCGCCCTCGGCGTGGTGATCAGCGGGCTGATCGCGGTCTTCGCGACACCCGACCGGCTGGCCCGTTGGCTGCCACGACGCACCGGCGCGGCAATCCTGGCCGCGGGCGTCAGCGGCGCGGCGCTGCCCGGATGCGAATGCGGTTCGGTACCGGTGGCGCGCCGGCTTTTCGGCGATGGCTCCCAGGGTGGCGCAGTGGGCGCGGCCGCACTGACGTTCATGCTCGCGGCACCGGCGATCAACCCCGTGGTGTTGGTGGCGACCGCAGTCGCCTTCCCCGGTCACCCGCAGATGGTGGCGGCCCGGTGTGTGGCATCACTGCTGACAGCACTCATCATGGGCGCACTCTGGGCGCGGTTTGGCAGGCCGGGATGGATCACCCGCCACCTGCCCAAGCCTCATCACGGTGCGGGCTCGCGGTGGGCCGTCTTCACCGAGGCGGCGCGCCATGACTTCCTGTCGGCGGCGTCCTACCTCGTCGTCGGCGCGGCCGCCGCGGCTGCGCTGCACGTGCTGGTTCCGACCTGGGTGTACGAGCACCTGGCGGGGCAGGTCGTGCTCGGGGTCATCACCATGGCGCTGCTCGCGGTCGTGCTGGCCTTGTGCTCGGAGGCGGACGCCTTCGTCGCGGCCAGTCTGACCATGCTGCCGCTGCTGCCCCGGCTGGTGTTCCTCGTGGTGGGGCCGGCCGTCGATATCAAGCTGTTCGCGATGCAGGCCGGAATGTTCGGCCGGGCGTTCGCGATTCGCTTCGCGCCCGCGACGTTCGTGGTGGCGACGCTGGTCGCGACCGGCGTCGGCCTGCTGATCCTGGGGCCGCGATGAGCCGCGAGACCGAGAACGCACTGCTGCTGCTGATCGGGGTCAGCACCGCGATCATCGCGATCACCGGCACCTTCACCCGCTACGTCAAGCCGGGACTGCTGCCCTACCTGGCTGCCACCGCGGTCCTGCTCATCGCCCTGGCCCTCGCTGCGATCGTCCGCGATGTCCGGCACGGCGGCCGCGACGACACCGATCACGACACGGACGAAGCCCATGATCATCCGCACTCCCGCGGCGTCACCTGGCTTCTGCTGATCCCTATCGCGCTGCTGGCCTTCGTGGTGCCACCGGCGATACGCCCCGACGCCGCGACGGTGACCGAGGTGTCCACCGATGTGCTGCGTCGCCCATTTCCACCGCTGCCCGACGGCGGCGCACCGGAGATGTCCCTACCCGACGTGTTGATCCGCGTCGCGCAGGACTCCGCCGGCACCCTCGACAACCGCAGGATCACGGTCAGCGGATTCACCGTGCGTGCCGGCGACCGCACCGACCTGGCCCGGGTGGTGATCATCTGCTGCGCGGCCGACGCTCAGCTCGCCAGCATTCGCCTCTCCGGCCAGGCCGCCGCCCAAGTGGCGGGCTATCCGGAGAACACCTGGATCAAGGTGGAGGGCACGATCCCTGCGGGACAAAGCGATTCGAGTCGAGGATCGGTTCCGACGATGACCGCGCTGACCGTTTCCCGCATCGATCCGCCACCGCACCCGTACGCCTACTGACACCTATCCGCGTGGTCTCGTGAGGGAACAGTCACCGCAGTTCGATCCGCCCGGCACCCGGTAGTAGAGGCAACAGCTGCGACGACGGAACGCCAACCCGGCCAGGTTGCCCGTCCCAACCAATTCGCCCGTGGCCAACAGTGATTCGGTGACATCAAGGACGTCTTCCTGCAATTCCGGCCGAGCCCGGGCCAGCTCGGCTGCCGCCGCGGCCAACGCCGCCGCGGCATTGCCGTAAAGCAGCCGCGGCGCCATCTTGACCCGCAGCCCGGCGGCCAGCGGCTCGAGGTGGTCGGTGATCACCAGCCGATACAGCTGCCGCACCATCGCCGTTCCGGCGTCGACAGGACCTCCCAGCGGCACCGGCAACCGGAGTTCGGTACCGGTACTGCGGCGCTGCAGATCGTTCAGATCGGGCAGCACGCCGTACTGCAGCGCACAGGCCAGCAACGGTGACCACAGCCGCGAGGCGTGGCTGAACTGGACCAGGGAGGCGCCGATGCGAAGATCCGTCGTGCGGTACCCGGCGGTGGTTTTGGCGACGAGACCGGCGCAGCCCTCGTCATAGCAGCGTTGCGCCGGCATCCAGCCGGCCGGATCCCCGCCGACGGTGATGGCGAAGAATCCCCCGTACGAGGCGATTTCGCCGAGCTGGGCACCGATGTTCACAATGACGCCACCGCCTTGGGCACGACGGTGACCTGAGGTCTGCCGGCATCGACAGTGATCCGGGCTGCGACTCCGTATACGTCGGCAAGCAAATCCACAGTGAGGACCTCCACGGGGGTTCCGATGGTAACCAGTTCTCCGCCGTCGAGCACACAGATCCGATCGCAATAGGCCGCAGCGAGGTTCAGGTCGTGTAGTGCGGCGACCACCGTCGCTCCCGTTTCCCGTAGCAGGCGCAGGGCCTCGTGCTGATGACGCAGATCCAGGTGGTTCGTGGGTTCGTCGAGCACGATGACGTCGGTACGCTGGGCCAGGGCACGAGCGATGAGCACCCGTTGCTTCTGCCCTCCGGACAGCTGGCCGTAACCGGCCCCGCTCAGGTCCGCAATGTCCAGAGCCGCCAACGCCCTGCCGATGATCTCGCGGTCCTCACGGCTGTCGGACTCGAAGGAGCGCTTGTACGGTGTGCGACCCATCGCGACCATATCGAACACGGTGAGCTCGAAATCGCCTGTTGCTTCCTGCAATACCGCCGCGACGCGACGTGCGGCCTGCTTGCCCGGCAGCTTCCAGATGTCGGCGCCGTCGACCAGCACCCGCCCGGCGCTCGGCCGCAGGGCCCGGTACAACGTGCGCAGCAGCGTCGTCTTGCCCGCACCGTTGGGACCCACCACGGCCAACACCTCACCCGGGGCGACCGACAACGAGACGTCGGCGATCAACGGTCTACCGCGCACCGACACCGAGACCGCGCCGAACGACACCCCCGCCGTCACGTCGCGGTCTTTCGTCGCATCAGCCACAGGAAGAACGGTCCGCCGACGAGCGCGGTGAGAATCCCGACGGGCAGTTCCTCCGGTGCGGCCACGGTCCTGGCCACAATGTCGGACAGCACCAGGAATGCCGCCCCCAACAGTGCTGCGGCCGGCAGCGCCCGGCGGTGGTCGGCACCCACCAACAGGCGCACCACATGCGGCATGACCAGCCCCACAAACCCGATCGTCCCACTGACCGCGACCATGGTTCCGACCATCAGGGCCACGACGACGAACATTCCCGCCCGGAAACGGTGCACGTCGAGCCCGAGCGAGGCCGCCGCCTCTTCGCCGGTGTAGAGCAGGTTCAGCGATCTGGTGAAGGCCAGCAGCACGACCACGCCGAGGACCACCGCCGCCGCGGGCACCCAGACCATGCGCCAGGTTGTCCCACCCAGGCCGCCGAGCATCCACCGCACGGCCGACTGCGTCTTGTGCGGATCGTCAGAGGTCACGATCATCAGGCTCGCCAGCGCCGACAGCACCTCGGCCACCGCCACGCCGGCCAGAACCAACCGCGCAGTGGTCATCCGCCCACCCGAGCGAGCCAGAAAGTAGACCGCGACGAGCGCGAGGAAGGCCCCGAGGAAAGCCGCCGGCGGCAAGGTCAGTGCCTGCAGCGCGCCGGCACCGAACACCAGCATGGCGACGGCGCCGACCGAGGCTCCCGAAGAGACGCCCAGGAGCATGGGATCGGCGAGCGGATTCCGCACCACGGCCTGCAACGCCATGCCGCACGCCGCCAGGCCGGCCCCGACCACCGCGCCCAGCACGACCCGGGGCAGCCGCGCGTCGAGCACGATGGATTCCCGCACCGCAGGCCAACTCTGCTCGGCAAGGCCCGGATGGATGGCGTGCAGCACGATGGCCCACACCTGTCCCGGCGGGATGGACACCGAACCGATGGCCACACCGGCGGTCATCGCCGTCAACAGCAACGCCGCGAGCCCGGCGAGGACCAGCCGGTAGGGAATCACGAAAATCGGTCCGGGTGCAGCTGTCGGGCCAGGGCCTCCACCGCCCGGCCCACCCGCACGCCGACCACCACCGACGACAGCGGAAGCACCGCGAACCGCTGGTGTTCGACCGCCGGAACATGTTGCAGCAGAGGATGTTCGGTCAGAAAGCGTTTCTTGTCCGCCACCGGCTGATCACCGTAGTCGTAGATCACGATGACCTCGGGGGCGCGTTCGGCGAACTGCTCGAACGACACGTCACCCCACACCTTGGGTACGTCGGCGAACACGTTGACGCCCCCCGCCGCCTCGATCATCAGGTTGCCGATGCCCTTGCCGCCCGAGGTGAACACCGTCGCCTCGCCGCTGTCATAGACCGCGACCCGCGCCGGCTGGACTCCGCGCAGCTTGCCCTCGGACTGCGCCAGCTCGCGATGCAGCTTGTCGATCTGCCGCTCGGCCCGGTCGGTGACGCCGAAGATCGTTCCGATACCGCGGATTTCGTCATCCACGGTGGACATGGTGACCGGCCCGGAACGGCAATCCTCGATGTTGAGGTAGGTGTTCACCCCGGCATCGGTCAGCCGCTGCCTGGCGCGGCCCTCCTTCTCGTCGAACGCGCTGTCCCAGCCGCCGTAGACGAAATCGGGTTCGACGGCCAGCAGCGACTCATACGACGGGTATTCCTTGGCCAGTACCGGGACGCTGTCGTAGGCGGCCTGGTATTCGGGCAGGATGCGGTCGTCGAGATAGGACGTGCCGACCATGGAGTGCTGCAGGCCCAGCGCCAGCAGCGTTTCGATCGCATGCTGGTTGAGCGCCACCGCGCGGGCCGGCGGCCGGTCATAGGTGGTGCTGACGCCGCAATTGTCCACGGTGACCGGGAATCCCGGTGGCGCGCCTCCTGCGGTGTCGGGCGCTGCGGTCGAGGCGCACCCCGATATCAGTAACGCTAACGCCAGTCCGGCGATCAGCCGAGGAGCAGCCATGGGCGTACCCATCCTCTCCGGGGAGATCCGCCCCAGTACGTGCGAGGTGGCGACTGCGGTGCGTATCTGGCTCTCGACGGTCAGCGGATGCTGGCCGTCGATCACAGTGGCGGGACCGCGCCGGATTCACACCGGCTTCCACGATCCGCAGTCGCCCTATCGCCGTCGATGGTAGGTCAAGCCGGGCCGACCACCGGCAGCAGCGCCATCTCCCTGGCGTTCTTGATCGCCGTGGCGACCTGACGCTGCTGCTGCGGAGTGAGCCCGGTGATACGCCGGGAGCGGATCTTGCCCCGCTCACTGATGAAGGTGCGCAGCAGGTGGACGTCCTTGTAGTCGACCTCGGTCACCCCGAGGACGTCCAACTGATTGCGCCTGGGCTTTTTGAGATCGGGGGCCGGCGGGCGCTTCTTGTTGTTCTTCCGAGAATTCGTCGCCATCACCAACTCGACTTCCGCACGCCCGGCAGTTCACCGCGGTGCGCCATCTCGCGCACCCGGACCCGCGACAGCCCGAACTTGCGCAGGTGCCCACGCGGGCGGCCGTCGACCGCGTCTCGATTGCGCAGCCGCACCGGGCTCGAATCACGAGGCAGCCGTTGCAGAGCCGAGACCGCGGCCGCCCTCTGCTCACGGGTGCTGGCCGGATTGCGGATGACCTCCTTGAGCTCGGTCCGTCGTTCGGCGTAGCGCTCGACCAGTTCCCGGCGCTGCTCGTTCTTCACGATCTTGGATCGCTTGGCCATCAGCGCTCCTCGCGGAAGTCGACGTGACGGCGGATGACCGGGTCGTACTTGCGCAACACGATCCGGTCCGGGTCGTTGCGGCGGTTCTTGCGGGTGACGTAGGTGTACCCGGTCCCCGCGGTCGATTTCAGCTTCACGATCGGCCGAATATCGGTGCTGGCCATCAGATCTTCTCCCCTGCGCTACGCAGCCGGGCCACGACGGCCTCGATGCCGTCGCGGTCGATCACCTTGATTCCCTTGGCGCTGACCCGAAGTCGGATCCGGCGCCCTTCGCCTGCGAGGTAGTAGGTCTTGGTCTGGATATTGGGGTTCCAGCGGCGTCGACTGCGCTTGTGCGAGTGCGACACCGTGTTGCCGAACCCGGGCGAGCGCCCGGTGACTTGGCAGTGGGCAGACATCGGTCTCCTTCGGATGGGGTAGCTTACGATAATGATAATCGTTTTCAACAACAACTTCGTCGGGAGGTGCAGTGCGAACCCCTGTGGTGCTGATCGCCGGTCAAGGTGACAGCGACGGCGTAGCGGAAGAACTGGGCCGCCAGCCCGGAACCGTGCTGGTGCGCCACACCTTTGACGGCCAGGTGGTCCTGCGGACCGTGTCCGACAGCGGCGGGACATCCGAGCTCGCCCTCGAGCTCGCCCACGGTTGCGTGTCCTGCACGGTCCGCGACGACCTGCTGATCCTGTTGCGGCGCCTGCACCGGCGGGGCGACGTGGAGCGCATCGTCGTGCAGCTGATGCCCTGGCTGGAAGCCGAGCCGGTGTGCTGGGCGATCAACACCATCCGGGTCCACGTCGGGCCCGGCTACATCGACGGGCCTGCCGCCCGCGACGTCACCGTCGAGGCGGTGATCGCCTGCCTGGACGCGTCAATCTGGCTGCAACAGTCCGTCGGCGACGAGGAACTGCCGGACGGGCGCACGGTCGCCCAGGTGGTAGTCGGTCAGGCCGAGTTCGCCGACATGCTGGTGCTCGACGCACCCGAGGCCACGACACTGGCCGTGCTGCGCCGGCTGGCGCCCCGCGCCCGCATCACCGTGGGCCCCGACCGGGTCGAACTCGGCCTGGCACATCTGGAACCGAACAGCCGGCGCGGGCGCACCGCCACCCCGCACGATCCCCTGCTGGCAGGCGAACCACCGCTGGAACCCGACGACGAGGTCATCATCGTCGAATTCGCCGCGCGCCGGCCGTTTCACCCGCTGCGCCTGCACGACGCCGTCGACCACCTGCTCGACGGCGTGGTGCGCACACGTGGCCGGGCTTGGCTGGCCAACCGCCCGGCCGACGTCATGTGGATCGAATCCGCGGGCGGCGGAATGCACTTCAGCAACGCCGGAAAATGGTTGGCGGCAATGGATTCCACCGAGCTGGCCTATACCGACCCGGAGCGGGTGGCGATCGCGGCGATCGACTGGCATCACCAATTCGGTGATCGTCATGTATCGCTGACCGTCCTGGTCTGCGGCGCCCGGCCCGGCGAAGTCATCGAGGCGCTGCGCGACGCGCTGCTCACCGACGACGAACTCGCACGACCCGACCAATGGGCCGATTACCCCGACCCGTTCGGCGATTGGCACGAAGAACCCTGTCTGCCACCGGTCGAAGAGCCCGCCGGGTCCATCCATCAGGAAGCCCACCAGGACGGAGAATCCCAGTGAAACCCGCAATCCACCCCGACTACCACCCAGTGGTGTTCCAGGACGCCGCGACCGGCACCCAGTTCCTGACCCGATCGACGGCCACCAGTGAGCGGACCATCGAGTGGCCGACCCCGGACGGGATCCAGACCTACCCGCTGATCGTCGTCGACGTCACCAGCGATTCTCACCCGTTCTGGACCGGCACCGCACGACACCTCGACTCGGCCGGCCAGGTGGAGAAGTTCCGCCGTCGCTACGGATAGGTCTGGTTCTAGGGTGGGGCCATGCGGCTCAAGCCCGGCAGACCCGATCTGGCCCCCTATGCGCGGTACTTCGACGCACCGTCGGCCACACCGCAATCCCCTGTCACGGTCACCTGGGCCGGGGTCAGCACCCTGCTGGTGAACGACGGCACGTCGGCCGTGCTCACCGACGGGTTCTTCTCCCGGCCTCCGCTGCCGAGCGTGGTCTTCCGCAAGCTGGCGCCGTCACTGCCCCGCATCGACGGCTGTCTGGCCCGCCTCGGCATCGACAAGCTCGAAGCGGTGCTGCCGGTGCACAGCCACTTCGACCACGCCATGGATTCGGCCGTCGTGGCCGAGCGCACCGGCGCACGGTTGGTGGGTGGTACGTCGACCGCCCAGGTCGGCACCGGCGGCGGCCTGGCCACCGATCGGATCGTCACTGTCACTCCGGGCGAAGCCGTGACGCTCGGCGCCTATGACGTGACGCTCTTCGAGTCCGAGCACTGCCCGCCGGACCGGTTTCCCGGCACCATCACCGCGCCGGTCATACCGCCGGTCAAGGTCGCGGCCTACAAGTGCGGGGAAGCCTGGTCGACGCTGGTGCACCACCGGCCGAGCGACCGCCGCCTGCTGGTCGTCGGTAGTGCCGGCGCGGTGCCGGGAGCGTTGGAAGGGCAACGCGCCGAGGTCGTGTACCTCGGGATCGGACAACTCGGGCTGCAGTCCGAGCAGTATTTCGAGAGCTATTGGGCCGAGACCGTGCGCACGGTCGGGGCCCGTCGGGTGGTGCTGATCCACTGGGACGACTTCTTCCGCCCGCTGCACAAGCCGCTACGCGCCCTGCCGTACGCCGGTGACGACCTCGATGTGTCGATGCGGATCCTGGTCCGGCTGGCCGAGCAGGATGATGTGAGCCTGCACCTGCCCACCGTGTGGGAACGATCCGACCCGTGGATCAGCTGAGTCGCTGAAACGGCGGCGGCAGCGGTAGGCCCAGTTCTGCCAGCACGCCGCGCAGCCGCGTCGGATAGTCGGTGATCAGTCCGTCGACCCCGTCTGCGATCAACGCCCGCATCGCGTCGGGATCATTGACGGTCCACGGAGTCACTTTGAGGCCCAGCGCGTGGGCCCGGTCCACGAATCCGCGGTTCACCAGCTGATATTGGGGCGAGAGAACCGTGGCACCCGCCGACATCGCGCCGGCGATCGGATCGGCGTCCACTGCCGGATTGACCCCACCCAGCCACGGAGAGTCGGGAATCCAGGTTGTGTCATCCCACAGCGCCACCCTCGGTATCGACGGCTCGGCCCGCTGCACCAACGGCAGTGTGCGCCAGTCGAAACTCTGGATGTCCACCTTGTCGACCTTGCCGGCCACCCGGACGGCATCCAGGATGACGTCGACGAACTCCTGTGGTGTAGCTGATGTTTCGGGCTTGTCCGCCTCGATCTTCGTCTCGATGTTGAAGCGCACGTCGGCGCGGTAGGAATCGGTCAGCTCGAACACCTCGGGCAGCGTGGCGGCCCGGTTGCCATGAACCACCTCAGCGTCGGGAAACCCGCTCAGTAACTTGCCGCAGTCGAGCGTGCGGATCTGCTCGAGCGTGAGATCGTGCACCAGTTGCCCGACGTACGGGTACATCGGATCGCCCGGGAACGCCGGGGCGGTGTCGGTGCATTTGGTCTCGTCGATCCGCGGGTCGTGCCACACCAGAGGTTGCTTGTCCTTCGTGAGCACGATGTCGAGCTCAAGCGTGCTGACCCCGAGTTCCAACGACTTCGCGAAGGCCCGCAACGACTCCTCGGTCGTCTCTCCGCGTCCGCCGCGGTGCGACTGCAAGTCGAATCCGGTGGGCTCGGCAACGGCCCGCGGCCAGGATCCGAACGCGGCAGCCAGAGCGAACAACAGGACCATCGGAACAGCCGGACGCATGGTCAGCAACGCTATCGAGCTAGCCGGGTACGGTCAGGTCCGCATGGCCTGACCGCGCAAATCGTCACCGAATGTTCGACTGGCCGAAAGGACCCACGCCGTTGATTCTGGCCCTGGTGTTGCTGGCCGTGGTGTTGGTGTTCGCGCTGGCGCGGCCCGAAGGCTGGCCCGAGGCCGTCGTGGCGATTCCGGCTGCCTGGCTGCTGATCGCCTGCGGCGTGATCTCGCCGGACGACGCATTGGCCGAGGTTGATCGTCTGCTCCCGGTCGTCGGATTCCTGGCGGCCGTGCTGGTGCTGGCCCACCTGTGCGACGACGAGGGCCTGTTCCACGCCGCGGGCACGCTGATGGCCCGGGCCAGCAGGGGTGATTCCCGGCGGCTGCTGACGCGGGTGTTCCTGATCGGGGCGACGACGACCGCCGTGCTGAGCCTTGACGCGACCGTGGTGCTGCTGACGCCCGTGGTGCTCTCCACCGCCCGCACACTGGCGATACCGCCCCGGCCGCACGCCTATGCCAGCGCGCATCTGGCCAACTCCGCGTCGCTGCTGTTTCCGGTGTCGAATCTGACCAACCTGTTGGCCTTCGCCGTGGCCGGACTGTCCTTCACCCAATTCAGCGCGGTGATGACGCTGCCCTGGCTGGCCGCGATCGGCGTCGAATTCGTCGTGCTGCGTTGGGTTTTCCGCCACGAGTTGAATCGCCCGGCCGTCGAGGTGACTCCGCCGCCGCCTGAGATTCCGGTGTTCGTGCTCGTGGTGTTGGGTTTGACGCTGGCGGGATTCGTCGTCACCTCAGTGTTCGACGTGTCGCCGGCATGGGCGGCACTGGCCGGGGCGGTGGTGCTCGGTGTGCGCAGTCTGGCACAGCGCCGCAGCACGATCGGCGGAATCGCACGCGCGGTCAATGTGCCGTTCCTGGCGTTCGTGCTGTGCCTCGGGGTGGTGGTGGACGCAGTCGTCCACAACGGCCTCGGTGACGTGATGCGGGGAGTGCTTCCGGTCGGCGACTCCTTGCCTGCACTACTGGGTCTGGCGGCTGTCGCGGCCGTGCTGGCCAACGTGGTCAACAATCTGCCCGCAGTGCTGGTGCTGCTGCCGTTGGTGGCCGGCGCCGGTCCGGCTGCCGTGTTGGCCGTGTTGATCGGGGTCAACGTCGGCCCGAACCTGACCTACGTCGGCTCGCTGTCAAACCTGCTGTGGCGCACGGTGGTTCACCGTGAAGGCCTGCCTGCGCGGTTCAGCGAGTTCAGCCGGATCGGGCTGGTCACCGTGCCGTGGACCCTGCTGGCCTCCGTACTCGGATTGTGGCTGAGCCTGCGACTCATCGGTGGCTGACCGGCGGCTCACCACTCTTTGAGCACCCGAAGCTTGTTCGCATCGTTCATCGCGACGCGCCGCAGGCGCTTCAGCTCCGGGTAGAAGGCGTTGCCCTTGTTCGCTTCCTGGCCGTTGAGCGGCAGATCGAACGCGGCGATCAGTTTTTCCTCCAGGAACCACGGTTCGGGGTGAACCATCCATGACACCAGGACATTCTCCGCCATCCACTGCGTCAGAACGGATTCTCCCCCGGCAAAGGTCCGCTTGTCGCCGGAGCCGATACGGCGCAACTTGAAGCCGAGCTCGTCAGCGAGCAAGATGCCGAGCGTCTTGCGCAGCGTCGAGCCGTCAGCGGTGGCGTTGGCCGCTCCGTAGTGGTACTTGACCCGCTTGCGCAGATTCTGGGTGCTGGGCGGTTTCCCACTCACCGGCGGGCGGGTCGGGCTGATTCCGACGTAGAGAAGCGTCAGTCCGTCCCGCTGTTGGCACCCCGAAACGTCGATGTTCGCGGGGACGGTACGGAACCACCAGCCGTAGGCGCCGGGCTCCTCGGGGACCGGGCAGGGATCGCTGAACACTTCCTCCCGGGTGAACGGCGGGGAGGCAAGAAAGGCCGTGGGGCTGTTGGCGCTTCGCCCTTTGGACATGCGCCTAACCCCGGCGCTGACGGGCGATCTCGGCCAGCACCACACCGGCCGCGACCGAGGCGTTCAGCGACTCCGTCGGCCCCGCCATCGGGATCGACACCACCGCATCGCAGTTCTCCCGCACCAGCCGTGAAAGGCCCTTGCCCTCGGAGCCGACCACCACGATCATCGGGCCGGTGCCCTCAAGCTCGTCGAGCGAGGTGTCGCCACCGGCGTCCAGGCCGACCACCTGTAGACCGGCATCGGCGTAACTCTTCAGCGTCCGAGTCAGATTCGTCGCCCGCGCCACCGGCGTACGAGCTGCAGCCCCGGCGCTGGTGCGCCACGCCACCGCCGTCACCGAGGCCGACCGGCGCTGGGGGATCACCACGCCGTGTCCACCGAACGCGGCCACCGAACGCACGATGGCACCGAGGTTGCGCGGATCGGAGATGTTGTCGAGGGCCACCATCAGTGCGGGCTCCCCGGAATTCCGGGCCGTCTTCAGCAGATCGTCGGGATGGGCGTAGTTGTAGGGCGGCACCTGCAGAGCCAGGCCCTGGTGCAACGCATTGGAGCTCATCCGGTCGAGGTCGTGGCGCTGCACCTCAAGGATCGAGATACCGCGGTCAGCGGCGATCTGGACGGATTCGGTGAGACGCTCGTCGGCCTCGGTGCCCAGCGCGACATACAGCGCGGTGGCGGGAACCTTGGCCCGCAGGCACTCCACCACCGGGTTGCGGCCGAGCACCAACTCGGTGTCGTCGGTCTTCTTGTGCCGGCCCTGCGCCTGCCGCGCCGCCTTGGCGGCCTTCTTGGCCGCTGGGTGGTGCGGGCGCTGATCCGCGCGGGGTGTGGCCCCACGGCCCTCCAGCCCACGGCGACGCACGCCGCCGGACCCGACCGTCGGCCCCTTCTTCGTCCCCGCCTTGCGCACTGCGCCGCGCCGCTGCGAATTCCCGGCCATCTATGCTCCGTTCCCGTCCACCAGTGCCCACTGAGGACCGTCAGCGGTGTCGGTTACCTCGATGCCGGCCGCCTTGAGCCGATCCCGGATGGCGTCGGCCGCCGCCCAGTCCCGGTTGGTCCGGGCCTCGGCCCGGCCCGCCAATGCCCACTGCACCAGTTCGTCCACCGCGGCCAGCGCCGCGGAGGTCTCGTCCCGCGATTCCCAACGCTCGTCGAGCGGATCGCAGCCCAGGATGCCCATCATCGCCCGGATCGCGGTGGCCTGCGCCATCGCGCCGTCGTGATCGCCGGCGTCCAGCGCGCGGTTGCCCTCGGCGCGGGCGGCATGCACCTCGGCCAGCGCGATCGGCACCGCGAGGTCGTCATTGAGTGCGGCCGCGAACTTCGGTGTCCACTCGCCCACGGCGACGGCACCGACGCGGTTACGCACCCGGTGCAGGAAATCCTCGATGCCGCTGTAGGCCTTCACCGCATCCTGCAGCGCGTTCTCGGAGAACTCCAGCATGGACCGATAATGCGCGCTACCCAGGTAGTAGCGCAGCTCGGCAGCCCGAACCCGTTGCAGCACAGCAGGAATCGAGAGCACGTTACCCAGCGACTTACTCATCTTCTCGCCGCCCATGGTGACCCAGCCGTTGTGCAGCCAGTACCGGGCGAAGCCATCGCCCGCGGCCTGCGCCTGGGCGATCTCGTTCTCGTGGTGCGGGAAGACCAGGTCCATACCCCCGGCGTGGATGTCGAATTCCGCGCCCAGATAGGCCTCGCACATCGCCACGCACTCGGTGTGCCAGCCGGGGCGTCCCCGGCCCCAGGGCGTCGGCCACGACGGCTCGCCCGGCTTGGCGCCCTTCCACAGCGTGAAATCGCGCTGATCGCGCTTACCCGTCGCCGCACCCTCGCCCTGGTGCACATCGTCGATCCGGTGGCCGGACAGCGCGCCGTAATCGGGCAGGCTCAGCACGTCGAAGTAGACGTCGCCGCCCGCGGCGTACGCGTGGCCCTTCTCGATCAGCCGGTCGATGAGCTCGACCATCTGGGTGATGTGGCCGGTGGCCCGCGGCTCAGCCGACGGCGGAAGCACGCCGAGCGCGTCGTACGCGGCACTGAACGCCCGCTCGTAGGTCGCGGCCCACTCCCACCACGGCCGGCCTGCGTCGGCCGCCTTGTTGAGGATCTTGTCGTCGATGTCGGTGACGTTGCGGATGAACGCAACGTCGTATCCATTGGCGGTCAGCCAGCGGCGCAGCACATCGAACGCGACTCCGCTACGGACATGACCGATGTGCGGCAAGCCCTGAACGGTCGCACCGCACAGGTAGATCGAAGCGTGCCCCGGCCGCAGCGGTACGAAATCTCGTACGGCACCCGCCATGGTGTCGTACAGCCGCAAATCGGAGGCAAACCCCGACGCGACGGCTTGAGCGCGATCGGTCACGACGTGCCAGCTTACCGGCCTATTCCGCAGGAACCACCAAAGCGCTGGCTATCGCGGCCAATCCTTCGCCCCGACCGGTCAGACCGAGCCCGTCGGTGGTGGTGGCCGACACCGATACCGGCGCCCCGATCAGCTCGGAGAGCAGCTCCTGGGCCTCGTCCCGGCGAGGCCCGATCTTGGGCCGGTTGCCGATCACCTGCACCGTGGCATTGCCGATCTCGAAGCCCGCGGTCTGCACCAATCCGCGGACATGTCGCAGCATGTCGGCGCCGGTGACTCCCCGCCATTCCGGCCGGTCGGTGCCGAACACCCCGCCGAGGTCGCCAAGGCCTGCCGCGCTGAGCAGCGCGTCACACAGTGCGTGGGCAGCCACGTCGCCGTCGGAATGGCCGGCACAGCCGTCTGCGCCGTCGAAAAGCAGCCCCAACAGCCAGCAGGGCCGCCCCGGCTCGATCGGATGGACGTCGGTACCCAGCCCGACCCTCGGAATTCTCACGAGGCACGCGCCATGACGGCCTCGGCGAGCAGCAGGTCCAGCGGAGTGGTGATCTTGAAGGCCAGCGGATCGCCCTCGACGACCTGCACCGGCGTACCGATCTGTTCGACGAGCGAGGCGTCATCGGTGACCACACCGGCCCCGGCCCGTTGATAGGCGCGGCGCAACACGTCTGTGTGGAAGCCCTGCGGGGTCTGTACGGCCCGCAGACCGGCCCGCTCAGGGGTCCCCAGTACCGCGCCGTTGGCATCGACGGCCTTGATGGTGTCGGCCAGCGGGAGGCCGGGAACGACGGCAGCGTGACCGTCAGCCAGTGCCGCGACCACCCGGGCGATCAGCGAAGGAGGGGTCAACGCCCGGGCAGCGTCGTGCACGAGGACGAAATCCGGTTCGCCGGCCGCCGCAAGGGCCAGCGCCACCGATTCGGTTCGGTCGGCTCCCCCGGCCACGATCTGCGCACGCCCACCGAAGACCAAGGTGGCCTCATCGGTGAGCGCGGGCGGAACCGCGACCACGACCTTGTCGATCACCCCTGAGGCGAGCAACCCGTCGAGGGCATGCTCCAGCAGGGGTTTGTCCCCCAGTTTGACGAACGCTTTGGGTCTACCCGCGCCTAGCCGCTCACCTGAGCCGGCGGCCGGGACGACCGCGACAGTAGTTGCCACCACGCGTCAGGACGCGGCGGCCAGAACCTCGTCGAGGATGGTCTCCGCCTTGGCGTCATCGGTGTTCTCGGCCAGCGCGAGCTCGCCGACCAGAATCTGCCGGGCCTTGGCCAGCATTCGCTTCTCACCCGCGGACAGACCGCGTTCCTGATCGCGACGCCACAGATCCCGGACAACCTCGGCAACCTTGTTCACGTCACCGGAGGCCAGCTTCTCGAGATTGGCCTTGTAGCGGCGCGACCAGTTGGTCGGCTCTTCGGTGTGCGGAGCCCGCAACACCTGGAAAACCTTGTCGAGACCTTCCTGGCCCACGACGTCGCGGACACCGACATACTCAGCGTTGTCTGCGGGCACTCGAACGGTCAGATCCCCTTGAGAAACTTTCAGGACGAGATATTCTTTCTGCTCGCCTTTGATAGTCCGGGTTTCGATCGCCTCGATCAACGCAGCACCGTGGTGTGGATAGACGACGGTGTCTCCGACCTTAAAAATCATCTGATTCGAGCCCCTTTCGCTAGTCCATCCTAACACGGGCCCAGATCACACGCGCACCAACTATGCAGGTCAGGGGCATTGCAGGTGAAGAACAGGGGTTGACATGGTGACGAAACCGTGCAACCACCGGGCCCGTCGAGCACCCGAAACGGGTACCCCCGCAAAGGCGTTGCGGGCCCGGGACCGCCGTGGCCGAGCCCACTTCAGCCCCGTCTGCCAAGCCCTCGCATTCCGCCCGCCGACGCCACCTACTACTGTGCATAGTCGAAGTACGCCGACCCAGCTCAGGAGGCTTGAGTGAACCGCTTCGCAATGCGTGCCTCGGCCGGTCTCGCCGCATGTGGCCTGACCGCAGCCGTTCTCACCGGTTGCAGCGCCGGCCAGGTCTCCCAGACGGCGACCCAGGAGCCCGCAGTCAACGGCGTCAACGCACAGTCCGGCGCGATCGCGCTGCGCAACGTGCACCTGCGCGCGCCGCAGGAGAAGGACTACGTCGAGCCTGGCTCCGAGGCCGAACTGCTGTTCGTCGCAGCCAACGGATCCACCGAGAAGGCCGACAAGCTCGTCTCGATCAAGACCACTGTCGGCGACGTGGCACTGAGCGGGGATCAGACCATCCCGGCGGGCGGCGTCCTCGTGGTGGGCGAGCCCGACGGCCAGCTGAAGCCGCTGGAGAAGACCGAGGCCGCCGACGCCGTGACCGCCAAGGTCACCCTGACCAAGCCGGTCACCAACGGCCTGCTCTACGACTTCACGTTCAAGTTCGAGAACGGTGAAACCACTGTCGCCGTGCCGATCTCGGCAGGCGAGGCGCCGCGGCGCGACAAGAGCGGCGACCAGCCCACCGAGGGCGGCGAAGCCGGCGGGCATCACTGACCTGACGCACCGCTGACCCGCGGGGCCCCGACCGGCGCGTGCACACCGCCGATGTCGGGGGCAGCCGTTACTGTCACGGCGTGGCCGCTTCGAAAGTACGTTCGCAATACCGCTGCTCGGAGTGTCAGCATGCCACCCCGAAATGGGTGGGCCGGTGCGCCAATTGCGGTACCTGGGGCACCGTCGACGAGGTAGCCGTTCTCGCGGTCTCCGGCGGCAGGTCGGGCGGATCCTCGTTTCGTTCGGTGGCCCCGACGTCTCCGGCGGTACCGATCACCTCGATCGATCCGGGTATCACCCGGCATTACGCGACCGGGGTCAGTGAGCTGGATCGGGTTCTCGGCGGCGGCCTGGTGGCCGGTTCGGTCACGCTGCTGGCCGGGGATCCCGGAGTCGGCAAGTCCACTCTGCTGCTCGAGGTAGCCAACCGCTGGGCGCACACCGGCCGCCGCGCGCTGTACCTGTCCGGCGAGGAATCGGCGGGCCAGATCCGGCTGCGCGCCGAACGCACCGCCTGCACGCACGACAACGTCTATCTGGCAGGCGAATCCGATCTTCAGATCGCCCTCGGTCACATCGACGAGGTCAAACCCAGCCTGGTGGTGGTGGATTCGGTGCAGACCATGTCCACCACCGAAGCCGACGGGGTAACCGGCGGGGTCACGCAGGTCCGCGCGGTGACCACGGCGCTGACCGGCTACGCGAAAACCGCTGTCGGAGACCCGGCGGTGGCCATGATCCTGGTCGGGCACGTGACGAAGGACGGCGCCATCGCCGGCCCGCGTTCCCTCGAGCATCTGGTCGACGTGGTGCTGCACTTCGAGGGTGATCCCACGTCGAGCCTGCGCCTGGTGCGCGGGGTCAAGAACCGGTTCGGCGCCGCCGACGAGGTCGGCTGTTTTCAGATGCACGACAACGGGATCGAGTGTGTGAGCGATCCGTCCGGGCTGTTCCTCGACCAGCGTCCGGCGGCAGTTCCCGGCACCGCAGTCACCGTCACCCTGGACGGCAAGCGCCCGATGATCGGCGAGGTGCAGGCGCTGTCCGTGCAACCGGTGGGCCCGCCACGGCGTGCGGTCAGCGGTATCGATTCGGCCCGCGCGGCGATGATCAGCGCGGTGCTGCAGACGCGCTGCGCGCTGCCGATCGGCGGCCACGACCTGTACGTGTCGACCGTCGGCGGCATGCGGCTGACCGATCCGTCCTCGGACCTGGCCGTGGCGCTCGCCATCACCTCGGCTTATCTCGACATCGCACTGCCGATGAACGCCGTGGTGATCGGTGAGGTGGGCCTGGTCGGCGATCTGCGCCGGGTCACCGGCATCGACCGCAGGCTGGCCGAGGCCGCCCGGCTGGGTTTCACGATTGCCGTGGTGCCGCCCGGAGTCACCAGCGCGCCCGCCGGGCTGCGCGTCATCACCGTCGATCACATCGGGGCGGCATTGCGGGCACTGAAGGACATCGCGATTGCCAGCAATCAATAGGATCACGGACAATAGCGGCCGACCCTAGGAGAATTGATGGCCGTGAACTCCGGTGCCAGAACCAGCCGCACCGTCGTGCATCTGGCGCGGCCGACGCTTCGGGAAACCCTCGGCCGCCTAGCGCCCGGCACCCCGCTGCGCGACGGCCTGGAACGCATCCTGCGCGGAAAGACGGGCGCGCTGATCGTGCTCGGCTACGACGACAGCGTGGAAACCATCTGCGACGGCGGGTTCGCCCTCGACGTGCGTTACGCCCCCACCCGCCTGCGCGAGCTGTCGAAGATGGACGGCGCGGTGGTGCTGTCCAGCGACGGCAGCCGCATCGTGCGGGCCAACGTCCAGTTGGTGCCTGACCCGTCGATCCCCACCGACGAATCCGGTACCCGCCACCGCTCCGCCGAGCGCACCGCGATCCAGACCGGTTATCCGGTGATCTCGGTGAGCCACTCGATGAGCATCGTGACGGTCTATGTCGCCGGGGAGCGGCACGTGGTACCCGATTCGGCGACCATCCTGTCGCGGGCCAACCAGACCATCAACACACTGGAGCGCTACAAGGGCCGGCTGGACGAGGTCAGCAAGCAGCTGTCCACCGCCGAGATCGAGGACTTCGTGACACTGCGCGACGTCATGACCGTGGTGCAGCGCCTGGAGATGGTGCGGCGGATCAGCCTTGAGATCGACGCCGACGTCGTCGAGCTCGGCACCGACGGCCGCCAGCTCAAACTTCAGCTCGACGAACTCGTCGGCGACAACGAGGCCGCGCGTGAGCTGATCGTGCGTGATTACCACGCCCTGCCGGATCCGCCGACCGCCGCACAGGTCGGGTCGACACTCGATGAGCTGGATGCCCTCACCGACAGTGAATTGCTCGACTTCACCACGCTGGCAAGAGTTTTCGGATACCCGTCGACGTCAGAGGCGCAGGACTCGGCGATGAGCTCACGGGGTTACCGCGCGATGGCCGGGATACCGCGACTGCAGTTCGCCCACGTCGATCTGCTGGTCCGCTCGTTCGGCTCGCTGCAAGGCCTGCTGGCTGCCAGCGCCGACGATCTGCAGTCGGTGGACGGCATCGGGTCGATGTGGGCCCGGCACATCCGCGAAGGGTTGTCCCTGCTGGCCGAGTCGACCATCGCCGACCGGTTGGCCTGAGCGTCAGTTACCCGGTGCGACCGGCTCGGCCGGTGGTGCGCCCTCGGCCGGCGGCCCGGGCTGCTGTGGATTGGGCTGGGCCAGGATGAACGGCACCGGCGCCGATCTCAAATTGCCCAGCTGCACCATCAGGTTGTAGGTGCCAGGCCCGATCGGCTGACGCGGCATCGGGCACTGCGGCGCAGAGCTCATGCCGGTCCAGGTCACCTCGGTGGTCACCTGCTCCCCCGGGTTGAACGTCTTGACCAGGGTCTCATTGGACGGCGCGCAGTCCAGATTCGACCACAGCCGGTTGTTGTCGAGCGAGTACACATAGGCGGCCAGCACCGCGGCACCCACGTCACGCTTGCAGGCGACCAGGCCGATGTTGGTCACGACCATGGTGAACTTCGGCTGCTCACCCACCACGTACTGGGGCTGGCTGGTGATGCCCTTGACCGCCAGGGTCGAATCCGGGCAGTCATCGCCTTCTTTGAGCAACGGCGGCGGAGTGACCGCGGCCGTCGGCGTGGCCGTCGGCGGCGGCGCATGCTGAGCCGGCGGCACCACCGGGGTCTTGACCTCGGGGTTCTCCCCCGGCAGCGGGGGCGGCGCGGCGGCGGAAGGTTCGTCGGCGGACTTGGTCTCGGCCCCGGAGCTGCTGGTCATGATCACCGCGACGATCGCGGCGACGATCCCCACGACGACTACCGCGATTCCGATGGCCAGCGCCCGGCGCCGCCAGTAAATCTGCGAGGGCAGTGGCCCATGAGGTTCGAGATCCAACACGGCTTTCACGGTAAGCCCAGGTCATACCCAGTTGCCCGAGGCGCCCCGGCGTGTCGGAGGCTGCAGCGAAATTCTCAGGCTTCGCCGATGTTGCCGAGATGGCTGCGCAACTCCACGTGACCGTCCGACAGGTGGTAGGTGGCGCCGACGATTGCCTGCGTGCCCGCGGCCAGACCCTGGGCGATGGCGGCCGAACGCATCCGCAGCTGGCTGACGGTTTCCTTGACGTGGTACGCCTCGAACTCGTCGACCCGGGTCAGACCCGAGTGCCGTCCCATCAGGATCGACGGCGTCACCCGCTCGACGATGTCGCGCACGTAGCCGCCGGGCATCTCGCCGTCGTCGAGGGCGTTGATGGCGGCCTTGACGGCGCCGCAGCTGTCATGGCCGAGGACCACGATCAGCGGCACGTTCAGGATCGACACCGCGTACTCGATGGAGCCCAGAACCGCGTTGTCGAGGACGTGGCCTGCGGTACGCACCACGAACATGTCGCCCAGGCCCTGGTCGAACAGCAACTCCGCGGCGACGCGGCTGTCACCGCAGCCGAACACGACGGCGGTGGGCTTCTGGCCGTGCGCCAGCTTGGCCCGGCGAGCGATGTCCTGGCTTGGATGCTGCGGTTCGCCCGCCACGAAGCGGGCGTTACCGTCCTTGAGTGCCTTCCACGCGGACACCGGATTCGAATTGGGCATGCCAGCCATTCTGCATGAGGCGCCGATGAGCATCGACCCGGGCGAATTAGTAGGTTGGTATGAATCCGCCCAGCGTGACCTGCCTTGGCGCCGACCAGGCGTTTCCGCGTGGCAGATTCTGGTCAGCGAGTTCATGTTGCAGCAGACGCCGGTTGCCCGGGTCGAGCCGATCTGGCTGGCCTGGATCGAGCGGTGGCCCACGCCGTCGGCCACCGCGGCCGCCGGATCGGCCGAGGTGCTGCGAGCCTGGGGCAAGCTGGGGTACCCGCGGCGAGCCAAGCGCCTGCACGAGTGTGCTGTGGTGATCGCAGGCGAATACGGCGATGAGGTACCCACCGACGTCGAGACGCTGCTGACCTTGCCCGGCATCGGCGCGTACACCGCGCGTGCGGTGGCCTGCTTCGCATATTCGGCGAGCGTTCCGGTGGTCGACACCAACGTGCGCCGCGTGGTCACCAGGGTCTTGCACGGCCAGGCGGACGCGCCCGCACGGGCGCGCGACCTGGACGACGTGGCCGCACTGCTGCCGCCCGATGCGACCGCACCCGTCTTCTCGGCCGCCCTGATGGAGTTGGGTGCAACGGTGTGTACTTCCCGCGCGCCGCAGTGTGGCGGCTGCCCATTGAGCCGGTGTCGTTGGCGCACCGCGGGTTACCCCGCCGCAACGATCGCCAAGCGGGTGCAGCGTTACGCCGGAACCGACCGCCAGGTCCGCGGCAAGCTGCTGGATGTCTTGCGCGACAGCAGTTCTCCGGTCACCCGTGCCCAACTGGACGTGGCCTGGCTCACCGACACCGCCCAACGCGACCGGGCACTGGACTCACTGCTGGTGGACGGCCTGGTGGAGCAGACCGCCGATGGTCTGTTCGCACTGGCCGGCGAAGGTGAAATTACATGAGCTCGGCATGAATCCGGGCTGCAGCACACCATTTTCGCGCTGCTTCACATAGAACGGATCTATGTCAAGCAAAATCTTAGCGACGTTTGCGTGTACGGCGATGGGACTGGGACTGGGACTCGCGGCCCCGGCCAATGCCGCCCCGTCCAGCACTGGATCGGCCGCCGATACCGTGCGCGACCTGCAGAGCAGGGGGTATCACGTGCAGATCAACTCCAACGCCAACACGGGCCTGTCGAATTGTCGGGTGACCGGCGTACACGGTCTTGCCGACTCCAACATCGACGAGAGCGGGTACCGGATCGATCCGTCCCAGCACACCACGGTCTACGTCAACGTGGCCTGCCAGCCCGACGGCTGACACGTCATGCCGTGACGGCCTCTTCGTCTGTACCGCAGGCGAATTGGCGTCGATAGTCCGAAGGCGTCAATCCGATGACCCGGCGGAAGTGATGGCGCAGCAGCGTCGCGGTACCGAACCCGGCCTGCCCGGCGATCCGGTCGACATCCAGATCCGTCTCTTCGAGCAATCTGCGCGCATAGAGCACCCGCTGATCAGTGATCCACTGCATCGGCGTGGTGCCGGTCTCCTCGACGAACCGGCGGGCGAAGGTACGCGTGGACATCGCAGACCGCCTGGCCAAGGTCGTCACGGTGTGCGGCTTGTCCAGGTTGGTCATGATCCAATCCAGGTGCGGCGCAAAACCTTCCGAACACCTCACCGGAATGGGCTGGTCGATGAACTGGCGCTGGCCGCCGTCGCGCTGCGGTGGGACGACCATGCGCCGGGCGATCTTGTTGGTCACCTCGCTGCCGAGTTCACGGCGAACCAGGTGCAGGCACGCGTCGATGCCCGCCGCGGTGCCCGCGCTGGTGATCAGGTTGCCGTCGTCGACGAACAGCACGTTGCGATCAACGTGCGCGGTGGGATACCTGCGCGCCAGGTCGTCGGCGTGCATCCAATGTGTGGTGCACGGCCGTCCGTCCAACAGGCCCGCGGCGCCGGCCAGGAACGCACCCGAGCACACGGTCAGGATGATCGATCCCGCGTCGGCGGCGGCACGCACGGCCTCGAGCGCCTCGGGCAGGTAGTCCGTGCCACCGATCGCGGGGATCGCGACCAGGTCGGCGCCCTGCAGTGCATCCAGACCGTATTCAGGGGTCAGCGTCGCCCCGACGGATGTTCGTAGCGGCTGCCCCGCCTCGGGCCCGCACACCTTGAAGTCGAAGTTCGGCACCCCGTCCGCGGACCGATCGATCCCGAAAACCTCACAGATGACCCCGAACTCGAAAACCGCCAGGCCGTCCAGCACCAGGGTGGAGACGCTTCTCAGCATGGCAGCATTTTATCCTAAGGTGTCAGCGCTGCCACTGTTGGCGGTATATTTTCCTCACAACAATTACTGCCATGACTGTTGCACTCGCCCTGATCATCCTGATCTCGCCCTTCGTGGTCGCCGCAGCGGTGAGCTGGGCGGCACAGCGCAGCAACGTCCTGCGTTTCCGCCTCGATCTGTTCGACCTCAACCAGCCCGATTACGAGACGTACCGCGCGGGCCACGATCTCGATGCCATACGAAGCCGTTTCGAGCACCAGCCGTCGTGGCCGAGCGCAGGGGCTCTAGGCGAGCGTCGCTAGAAATCCCGTCACGGCTTCCCGGTACACCTCGGGCGCGTCGTCGTGGATCAGGTGACCCGCGCCAGGCACGTGCAAATACCTTGTGTCCTGACCGGTTTCGGCCATCTGACGCATCTGCCCGGGGGGTGCCACCGAATTGCCCGCCTCCATGAGCAAGGTCGGCACACCTACATCCCGCCACTGCTGCCAGTAGTCCCGCGTTCCCCACTGGGCAGCGATGTCCAGCCACCACTGCGGGTACCCGTGCAGTCGCCAACCCGTCGCCGTCCGGTCGAAAGCCTCCAGGAAATACCGACCCGCGACGGGCCCGAACTCGTCGTAAACCTGTTGAGCCGAACCGAACTCGACCGGAAGGGCATGCACCCACGGCTCCCAGGGCCCAGTGGTGCGTCCCCGGAAGTCAGGGGCCATGTCCTCCACCACCACCGCTTTGACCAGTTCCGGGCGGGCCGCGGCCAGACACCAGGAATGCAGCGCACCCATGGAATGCCCCACCAGGATCACCGGCCGACCGAGCGCGGCCACGGCCTCACCCAGATCCGCCACGAAACGCTCAGTACTGATCGGATAGGGATCGACCACATCGCGCCCGCGGTGCCACGGTGCGTCGTAGGTGTAAACCTCGCCCAACGCGGTCAACCACGGCAATTGGCGTGACCAGGTGCTGCCGCGGCCCATCAGGCCGTGCACCAGGACAATGGGCTCGCCGCGCCCTCCTCTGTGAGTGAGCAGATCTGTGACCATGCCGTTATCTTGCCGGGGACGCCGGGTAGCCTGAACAGCATGCCTGTCGTGAAGATCAACGCCATCGAGGTACCGGCCGACGCAGGCCCGGAACTGGAGAAGCGGTTCGCCAACCGCGCACACTCCGTCGATGACCAGCCCGGGTTCCTCGGCTTCCAACTGTTGCGCCCGGTCAAGGGCGAGGACCGCTACTTCGTGGTGACGCAGTGGGAAACCGAAGAGGCCTTCCAGGCCTGGGCTACGGGGCGCGCCGCCGAGGCCCACAAGGGTCAGCACGCCAACCCGGTGGCTACCGGAGCATCGCTGCTGGAGTTCGAGGTTGTGCTGGACGTTGCAGGGCCCGCTGCCCAGGCGTAGCCACGGCCGGACGCTGCACCGTGCGGTGGGCCTGACGGCCATCGCAGCGGTCGCCGCGGCCCTGGCTTGTGGCTGTGCGCCGAGCGTCGCGCCGGCGGCCGAGGTGTCCTACGGCGCGCACATCGACACCATCACCCCACCCGGTCTGCGGGCCAAGCAGACCATGGACATGCTCAACTCCGACTGGCCGATCGGCCCCATCGGCGTGCGCACCCTGGCCTCCCCCGAAAAGGTCGACCTGGTGGGCACCAAGATGGACTCGATCTGGTGGGATCGACCGTTCAAGGTCACCTCGGTGGACATCGGGGCCGCGCAGGCGACATTGCACGTGCTCACGTCCTACAACGTGGCCCAGGACATCGAACTGAGGACCAACGACAGCGGGCTGGTCGACCGCTTCGACGTCACGCTGGTGCCGCCGAAGATCGACAAGTGGTCGGACATCGACACCGAGCTGACCAAGTCGGGCGCGCGCTACTCCTACCGCGCGTCCAAAGTGGTCGACGGCAAGTGCGAGCAGGTGGCCGGCACCAACACCGACATGTCACTGCCGCTGGCTTCGATCTTCAAACTCTATGTACTGCTTGCAGTTTCGGACGCAGTCAAGGCCGGCACCCTGAGTTGGGACGATCACCTCACGATCACCAAGGAAGGCAAGAAGCTCGGCTCCGCCGGGCTGGACAAGCTGCCGCCCGGCGCTCAGATCACGGTGCGCACCGCCGCCCAGCAGATGATCTCGGCCAGCGACAACATGGCCACCGACCTGCTGATCGGCCGGATGGGTCCGGCCGCAGTGGAACGCGCACTGGTGACCGCAGGACACCACGATCCGGCCAGCATGACTCCGTTCCCGACCATGCACGAGGTGTTCTCGGTCGGATGGGGTGAACCGAACCTCCGCGACCAGTGGAAGACCGCCTCCCCCGCTGATCGGGTGGCGCTGCTCCAGCAGACCAATTCCCGCCCCTACGAACCGGATCCGTACCGCACCCATACGCCGGCATCCAATGACGGCCTCGAGTGGTTCGCCAGTGCGGCCGACATCTGCCGGGTGCATGCCGCGCTGCAGGCCTCGGCCTACGGCGCCGCCGCGCCGGTGAAGGACATCCTCTCGGCGCTGCCCGGCATCGACCCGGATCCGGCGAAGTGGAAGTACATCGGCGCCAAGGGCGGCAACCTGCCCGGCGATCTGACCTTCAGCTGGTACGCGGTGGATTACACCGGGCAGCCGTGGGTGTTCAGTTTTCAGCTGAACTGGCCGCAGTTCCGTAGCCCCACCGCGGCGGGATGGTTGCTCCAGATCGCCAAGCGGGCGTTCGCCATGGCACCCGTGGGCTAGCTCGGCCCAGGTACTCCACCGCCAACGCTGCCGCCTTCGGCCCGTGACCTGTACTGGCGGAATGTACGATCCGCTGCATGCCGCTGCAGACAGGGTCGAATTTCGCCGGATTCACGGTGGTGCAGCAGCTGGGCTCCGGCGGGATGGGCGAGGTCTATCTGGTTCAGCACCCGCGGCTGCCACGCCAGGAGGCCGTCAAGATTCTGCCGTCCAGCGCCTCGCAAGATCCCGACTACCGCGACCGGTTCACCCGAGAAGCCGAACTGGCCTCGAGTTTGTGGCATCCCAACATCGTCGCCTTGCACGACCGCGGCGAGGCCGACGGCCAACTCTGGATCTCAATGGATTACGTTCGCGGCCAGGACGCCGCGAACTTGGCGCGGGCGTACCCGGGGAGCCTGCCGCTGGTCCAGGTCACGGCGATCGCGACCGCGATCGCCTCAGCCTTGGACTACGCGCACGGCCACGGGATGTTGCACCGCGACGTCAAGCCCGCCAACATTCTGCTCGGTGAGAGCGACCACGCCGATCAACGCATCCTCCTCGCCGATTTCGGCATTGCCCGCCGCACTGGGGACATCAACGGATTGACTGCGACCAACACCACGGTGGGCACCGTGGCGTACGCCGCCCCCGAGCAGTTGCTGGGCGCGCAGCTGGACGGCCGCGCCGATCAATATGCCTTGGCCGCCACGATGTTTCACCTCTTGGCGGGCACACCGCCGTTCGTCGATACCAATCCTGCGGTCGTGATCGGCAAGCACCTCAGCGCGGCGCCACCTCCCTTGTCTCAGTTCCGGCCGGAGCTGGCGCGACTGGACCCGGTTTTCACGCGAGCACTGGCCAAGTCCCCCGCCGACCGCTACCCCAGGTGCTCCGATTTTGCGCAGGCACTCGCCGGTGTCGTATTCGGTGCGCCGCAGTCGATCCATCCTCAGATGACGATGCCGGCGGCAGTCGCGCAGGCGCCAACGCAATTCGCCGTTCCGGCCACATCACCTCGCGGGATCGCTGCAGCGGTGGCCGTCATGCTGGTCCTTCTCGTGTTGCTCGCCGGTGCGGGCGTGTTCACGGCCTGGCAATGGTCGCGCCCCACACCTCATGCTGCGACGTCGACGCAGTGGCAGCCGTACGCCGACTTCGCCACGTCTTTCACCGAACGCATGATGTCGATGAGTGCACAGAACGGCGACAGCAACGTTGGTTGGATCTTGGACAACTCGACCGGAACATTCCGTGACGACTTCGCCTCTCAACGTGAGACTTTCGTCCAGACGTTGAAGGCCAGCGGCGTCACGACGACCGCGACCACACGGTCTGTGGCACTGAAGTCCTTCGACCATCACACCGAAACCGCTGTACTTCTCGTTGCGGCCGCGTCACAGACAACGAACAACACCGTCGCTGACCAGGCTCCCCGAAGCTGGCGACTGATCATGACCATCGAGAAAGTCGACGGCACCTTCAAGACCTCGAAAGTTGAGTTCGCATCGTGACCGGCCGCCAGACTGCTCTGTGGATCATCAACGCCGCGTTGGCCGTTGGTATCGCAGCGCTCACAGTGCTCGGCGGCCTCCAGCTGGCCGCGAAGACTCGCCCGGCACCAATTGCCCTCGCCGACCAGGCCGACCTGCGGCAAGCCGTCACCGACGCCGCGGCGACCAGCACCGTGAAGATCCTGACCTACTCCTCCGACACCATCGAGCGGGACATAGCCGCGGGGCTCGCGGTAACCACGGGCGACTTCGCCGACTACTACAAGGACTTCACGCAGCAGACCGTCCTTCCTGCCGCGCGCCAGAAGAACGTCAAGACCGCGACAACTGTTGTGCAGTCCGGCGTCATCTCCATCGACAACCCCGACACAGCAGCAGCTCTGGTGTTCATCAATCAAGTCACCACCAGCACGGACAACCCAGAACCCTCCAACAGTCAGAGCGCGGTGCGGGTGGGCATGAAGAAAGTCGACGGGCAGTGGCTCATCGACAGTTTCGACCCCCAGTGACCTCAACGGCATTTGGATATGGGATCCGCCTCAACGGGCCCGGCAGCAGGGCTGGATCTCTACGTCGGGCGAGCCGAACCGGAGGGCTACTCGCACGGGCCACGAATGGCGGGGCAGTTCGTCGTCGAACGCGGATTCGCAGTGAAGGGTAATACCCTGGTGGACGTGTCGCTTCGCGGGCTCGGGTTTTTGGCGCAACGGCAGAACATCCTCGACGCGATGCTGGTGAAGATCTAGGGCCTCAGGAAGTGGTGCTGCGCAGCGTCCAGGCCTGACCGCGGAAATTCATCACGGTCCGGCTCATCGGTGCGATGTCGATGCGCCAGAACGACTTCGGCGGGGCATCCAGGGCCACCAGGATGGCCGCCCGGATCACCGCGGGGTGGGTGACGGCGACCAGCCGTCCCCGCGCCGAGCCCAGGCTGTCCATCCAACCGTGGACCCGCTTGACGAGATCGACCACGGATTCGCCGCCGTGCGGCGCCCGGGTCGGATCGGTCAGCCAGACCGCCAGATCGGCGGGCTGAACCCTGCCCAGTACCCCGCCGCGCCAGCTCCCGAAATCCAGATCGGCCAGTTGGGGTTCGACCACCGCCGGCAAGCCCAACAGTTCGGCCGTCTGACGGGCCCGCTTCTCCGGGCCGCAGTACGCAGCGTCGACGACGCCCAATTCGACGGTCGCGTCGGCTTGCCGATGGCCCAGCTGGTTCAGCGGCTCGTCGGTGGGGAATCGTCCGGCCGCCGTGGCGTCGGTCATCGCATGAGACACCAACGTCAGCCGGACGACCTCACTCACGCGCTCAGTTGCTCCTGACGCTTACCTTCAAGCACCTTCGATGCCAGGGCACCGAACACCAGCCCGATCGTCGCCCAGATCACCACCTGGGTCCCCAACGAATACAGCCGGAACTCGTAGAGGTCATCGGCCGGGAACGTCGACGGGGTCTCATGGATGCCCGGCAGGATCAGGAAGACCACGGCCATCGACACCACGTAGTCCGCGGCGCCGATGAGGGTGGCGTTCCATGCCCCCAGCTTCGGCGTGAGCCGACGTGCCAGCAGGACCGAGCCGACCAACAGCCCCGCCGAGAGTACGACCAGCAGCAGGTACAGCAGGGTCCGCTGCTGGATGGTCTCGTCGAGGCTGACCGCGGGCGGATTGGGCGGGTACTTGAGTGCCGGGACGATCCACAGCGAGACGAGCATGCCGCCGGCGGTCAGGGCGGCGACCGCCCGCGCGGACAGGTTGGCCCGGCCGTAGACCACGCAGAACACGACGGCCAGCAGGGCGCCCATCGCCACGCTGAAGATCAGGACGCCAAGGCCCATTCCGATGTTGGATTGCACACCGCGGGTGAACACCTCGGCGCCTTCGCCGCCGTGGGAATGGCCTCCCGCGCCATGCGCATGTTCGGCAGCCTCATGCGCCGCCCCGACACCGTTCTCGAAGTCGATCGCTCGACCGATGACTGGTTCGATCAGCAGCTTCGCCCAGATGAAGGCGAGCACGCCGGCCAGGGCGCCGGCCAGAATGCCGCGCCCAATGAGTTGTCTCTCCATTGATTCGGTTGCCTCGCCTGCGTATCAGTGGCAGGGGAAACCGAGCAAGTGGCGTGCGTCGTGCACGAACTCGTGCACGTACGTGTTGTTGCCAAGAACCGAGGTCGCGCCCTGGTCCATCCCGACGAAGTAGAGGGCCAGCAGGGCAACGAACGCCGTCAGGGTCAGCCAGAGCACCGCCTTGGTCGCCGACAGGTTGATCGGCCGGGCGTGGACCTTGCGTGCGTCAGTGGAAGTCATCTACGTGCCTTTCCGGGAATTCGCGTCCCAGTCCGTGTCGTGACAGGTAAGGGTCTGACTGTTAACAGTGGCGCGGCCGTTCTGGATTCTCACCAGATTCCTTTGCCTGTCGATTACAGCAGCATCCTAACTACCCCGCAGGAGATCTCCCCATCGGCAGGTATGAAAAATGCCCCCACCGAAACGGCGGGGGCATTCTTCGTCTGGACCTTATTCCGCAGTGGCTCCGGCCTTGGCCAGATCCGGGCCGTCGGAACCGGCCGCCTTGGGCGCACCGGAGAACGTGAACTTCGCGTCCTCCCCGCTGCCTTCGCCGTCCCAGCCCTCGACATCGACCGTGACCAACTGACCGGGGCCGATCTCTTCGAAGAGAATCTTCTCCGAGAGCTGGTCCTCGATCTCGCGCTGAATGGTGCGGCGCAGCGGCCGCGCACCCAGCACCGGATCGAACCCACGCTTGGCCAACAGGGACTTGGCCTTGTCGGTCAGCTCCATCGCCATGTCCTTGGCCTTGAGCTGGTTGCCGACCCGGCCGATCATCAGCTCCACCATCTGGACGATCTCGTCCTGAGTCAGCTGGTGGAACACGATGATGTCGTCGATGCGGTTCAGGAACTCCGGACGGAAGTGTTTCTTCAGCTCGTCGTTGACCTTCTGCTTCATCCGCTCGTAGTTGTTCTCGCCGCCACCCTGGGTGAAGCCGAGGCCAACTGCCTTGCTGATGTCGGAGGTACCGAGGTTCGAGGTGAAGATCAACACCGTGTTCTTGAAGTCGACCGTGCGGCCCTGACCGTCGGTCAGACGGCCGTCCTCGAGGACCTGCAACAGGCTGTTGTAGATCTCCTGGTGGGCCTTCTCGATCTCATCGAACAGCACAACCGAGAACGGCTTGCGGCGCACCTTCTCCGTGAGCTGGCCGCCCTCCTCGTAGCCGACGTAGCCCGGAGGGGCACCGAACAGCCGCGACGCGGTGAAGCGGTCGTGGAACTCGCCCATGTCGATCTGGATGAGCGCGTCGTCGTCGCCGAACAGGAAGTTGGCCAGCGCCTTGGACAGCTCGGTCTTACCGACACCGGACGGGCCGGCGAAGATGAACGAACCGGACGGGCGCTTGGGGTCCTTCAGACCGGCGCGGGTACGGCGGATCGCCTTGGAGACGGCCTTGACAGCGTCCTCCTGGCCGATGATCCGCTTGTGCAGCTCATCTTCCATGCGCAGCAGACGCGTGGTCTCGGCCTCGGTCAGCTTGAACACCGGGATGCCGGTCCAGTTGCCGAGCACCTCGGCGATCTGCTCGTCATCGACCTCGGCGACAACGTCGAGATCGCCTGAGCGCCACTGCTTCTCACGCTCACCGCGCTGAGCGACCAGGGTCTTCTCCTTGTCGCGCAGGCTCGCCGCCTTCTCGAAGTCCTGCGCGTCGATCGCGGACTCCTTCTCCCGGCGCGCGTCGGCGATCTTCTCGTCGAACTCGCGCAGGTCCGGTGGAGCGGTCATCCGGCGGATGCGCATCCGGGCGCCGGCCTCGTCGATCAGGTCGATCGCCTTGTCCGGCAGGAACCGGTCGTTGATGTAGCGGTCGGCCAGGGTGGCCGCGGCCACCAGCGCGCCGTCGGTGATCGAGACGCGGTGGTGCGCCTCGTAGCGGTCGCGCAGACCCTTGAGGATCTCGATGGTGTGCTCCACCGTCGGCTCGCCCACCTGGACCGGCTGGAACCGGCGCTCCAGGGCGGCGTCCTTCTCGATGTACTTGCGGTACTCGTCGAGGGTGGTGGCACCGATGGTCTGCAGCTCGCCACGGGCCAGCTTCGGCTTCAGAATGCTGGCGGCGTCGATGGCGCCCTCGGCAGCACCCGCACCCACGAGCGTGTGCAGCTCGTCGATGAACAGGATGATGTCACCGCGGGTGTTGATCTCCTTGAGCACCTTCTTGAGGCGCTCCTCGAAGTCACCGCGGTAGCGGCTGCCTGCGACCAGCGAACCCAGATCCAGGGTGTAGAGCTGCTTGTCCTTGAGCGTCTCGGGGACCTCGCCGTGCACGATGGCCTGGGCCAGACCCTCGACGACGGCGGTCTTGCCGACGCCGGGCTCACCGATCAGCACCGGGTTGTTCTTGGTGCGCCGGCTCAGCACCTGCATGACCCGCTCGATTTCCTTCTCACGGCCGATGACCGGATCGAGCTTGCCCTCCATGGCGGCGGCGGTCAGGTTGCGGCCGAACTGGTCGAGGACCAGTGAGGTGGACGGGTTACCCGACTCTCCACCACGACCACCGGTGCCGGCCTCGGCGGCCTCCTTGCCCTGGTAGCCGCTCAGCAGCTGGATGACCTGCTGGCGCACACGGGTCAGCTCGGCGCCGAGCTTGACCAGCACCTGCGCGGCCACGCCCTCGCCCTCACGAATCAGGCCGAGCAGAATGTGCTCGGTGCCGATGTAGTTGTGGCCGAGCTGCAGCGCCTCGCGCAGCGAAAGCTCCAACACCTTCTTGGCGCGCGGCGTGAACGGGATGTGACCGGACGGCGCCTGCTGGCCCTGGCCGATGATCTCCTCGACCTGGCTGCGCACGCCTTCCAGCGAGATGCCCAACGACTCCAGCGACTTGGCGGCTACGCCCTCGCCTTCGTGAATAAGACCCAACAGGATGTGCTCGGTCCCGATGTAGTTGTGGTTGAGCATCCGGGCTTCTTCTTGCGCCAGGACGACGACCCTGCGGGCACGGTCGGTGAATCTCTCAAACATCGGTGGTTACCTGCTCTCCATCGCGTAGCGATACCCGCGTACGGCTTCGTTATATCGGTTTTCTCGTAGCCCGCACGTAGTACCTACCGTCCACTCTAATGGGCGGCCGCCCTGGGTGCGGAGGTTGGACCCAGGACAAGCTGTCCACATCGAGTGCTGCAGATGAGCAACGCCGCCGGTAGACGATTCGTTTCCGAAAACCCCCCGATTCGGGTTCGCCACTAGCGAAAAACTCCGGACCGGGAATTCTCACCGGTCCGGAGCTGGCAACTATCGGTTACGTTGCGGTTGTCTATGTTGCGGCGTGGAAAGCGTCGATGACATCAGCGGGGATGCGGCCACGCGTCGACACGTTGTGGCCGTTGCGGCGGGCCCATTCGCGGATGGCGGCACTCTGCTCGCGATCGATGGCGCCGCGGCCACGGGCCGGGCCTGCTGCCCGTCCGCGCCGGCGCCCACCGACCCGGCGCCCGGCCTCCACCCACTGCTTCAGGTCGTTACGGAGCTTCGTGGCATTTTTGGAGGAAAGGTCGATCTCATAGGTGACACCGTCGAGACCGAATTCGACCGTCTCGTCGGCGGTGGCTTCGCCGTCGAAATCATCGACCAGCGTGACGGTCACTTTTTTAGCCATTACCCCGCACCGAACCCTTCTGCATACGCATTGGTGACTTACGCCTGAGTATCCTGCATCCGCGCCCCAATGTGCCACAAAACGCGCACATTTCCAACAACGCGTGGATCGCGGCAGTTCAGTTGCTGTGACTCAGTTACTGTGACGGCGAACAATCGGGAACAAAACCGTCTCCCTAATAGACAACCCCGTCAACGCCATCAACAAGCGATCGATACCCATTCCGGTGCCGGTGGTCGGCGGCATCGCATACTCCAATGCGGCAAGGAAATCGTCGTCGAGAACCATTGCTTCGTCATCACCGGCGGCCGCCGCGCGGGCCTGGGCCTCGAATCGTTCCCGTTGGATTACCGGGTCGATGAGTTCGGAATATCCGGTGGCGAGCTCGAAACGCCGTATGTAGAGGTCCCATTTCTCGGTCACCCCGGGAATGCTGCGATGAGCGCGGGTCAGCGGCGAGGTCTCGACCGGGAAGTCGCGGACGAACGTCGGGGCCCACAACTTCTCGCCCACCGTGTGTTCCCAGAGTTCCTCGACCAATTTTCCGTGCCCATAGCCGCGGTCACGCGGAATCTCGACCTCAAGCCGATCGGCAATAGCCCACAAGTAGTCCACTGATGTCTCCGGCGTGATCTCCTCACCCAGAGCCTCGGACAACGAGGGATACATTTCCAATGTGTCCCATTGCCCGTCGAGATCGTAGATAGTGCCATCGGGCAATGGCACTTGCCGGGTGCCGATCGCCTCGTCGGCGACCTCTTGAATAAGCTCCCGGGTGACTACCGCGGAATCGTTGTAGTCGCCGTAGGCCTGATATGTCTCCAACATCGAGAATTCCGGCGAGTGTGTGGAATCAACACCTTCGTTACGAAAGTTCCGATTCAACTCGAAAACCCGGTCAAAACCGCCGACGATGCAGCGCTTGAGGAACAGTTCCGGCGCGATCCGCAGGTACAGATCCACATCGAGCGCATTCGAGTGGGTAATGAACGGCCGGGCCGCCGCTCCGCCGGCCAGAGTCTGCAGCATAGGCGTCTCGACCTCGAGGAAGTCCCGGCGTTCCAGTGCCGAACGCACCGCCCGCACCACCGCCACCCGCTGACGCGCAATACTGCGCGCCTCCGGACGCACGATGAGATCCACGTAGCGCTGACGCACCCGCGTTTCTTCGCTCATTTCTTTGTGAGCAACGGGCAGCGGGCGCAGCGCCTTGGCCGCCATCTGCCACGAATCGGCCAGCACGGAAAGTTCACCGCGTTTGGAGCTGATCACTTCGCCGTGAACGAACACGATGTCGCCGAGGTCCACATCGGCCTTCCACGCATCGAGCGATTCCTGCCCCACCTGGGCCAGGCTGATCATCGCCTGCAGGTGCGTGCCGTCGCCCTCCTGCAACGTCGCGAAGCACAACTTGCCCGAATTGCGGGCGAACACCACCCGGCCCGAGACACCGACCATCTCGCCGGTCTGGGTGTCGGCGGCCAGGTCCGGATAGGCGCTGCGCAGTTCAGCCAGAGAATGCGTACGCGGAACGGTCACCGGATAGGGTTCGCGGCCCTCGGCCAGCAGCCGCTCCCGCTTGGCCTGACGAATCCGGAACTGCTCGGGAAGGTCGACCTGGGACTGGGACGCGTCGTCGCGATCGGCTGGGCTCACAAAGTGCCAGCTTAAATGAACACGCGAGCGCACAATTGCACGCCGACAAGCCGGCGAGCACGGACCGCGCGCCGCTGGACTGGCGGTTCAAGGGACTATCCGCATCCTGACGGGGGACCGAGTGCAGCCTAGGTGTGCACAACCTCACAACAAGGGCGAATTGGTTCCTGCCTATTTGGCGGGCTTGAGCCGGCCACGCTGGCTGTCACGGTTGCGCTCGAACACCAACCGCAGGCCGTCAAGGGTGAGGTGGGGGTCGTAGTGCTCGACCGTGCGCAGGTCCGGCAACACCAGCGGCGCGGTGTAACCGGTCGCCACGACGGCGACGTCGTCGCCGGAGAATCCGTCGACGTCCTCGCGGATCCGGCTGACCAGTCCGTCGACCAGCCCGGCGAACCCGAAGACCGCCCCGGCCTGCATGCACTCGACTGTGTTCTTGCCGATCACCGAACGCGGACGGGTCAGCTCGACCCGGCGCAGGGCGGCCGAGCGGGCCGCGGCGGCATCCGAGGACACCTGCACACCGGGTGCTATCGCCCCACCCAGGAACTCCCCCTTTGCCGACACCACGTCGACACAGATCGACGAGCCGAAATCGACGATGATCGCCGCAGTGCCGTACTTGTGATAGGCGGCAAGGCAATTCACGATCCGGTCCGCGCCGACTTCCTTGGGGTTGTCGACCAGCAGCGGGATACCGGTACGCACACCGGGCTCGATCAGGACATGCGGCACCGTCGGCCAGTACTGCTCGAGCATGAGGCGCACCTCATGCAGCACCGAGGGCACCGTGGACAGCCCGGCGGCCCCGGTCAGACGCTCGGAGTCATCCCCGATCAGGCCGTCGATGGTGAGCGCCAACTCATCGGCAGTCACCTCTGATTCGGTCCGGATTCGCCACTGCTGCACCACTTTCGCGTGATCCCCTGAACCGGAGAGCAGCCCGACGATCGTGTGGGTGTTGCGGACGTCGATGGCGAGCAGCATCAGCGCGGCGACATCAGTTCGGACGCGTCCTCTGGGACGTAGGCCGGATCGTGGCCGTGCTCACCGAGGTCGATCTGCTTGTTGTCGGCATCCACGAACACGATCCGCGGCTGGTAGGCACGGGCCTCGGCATCCTCCATCACCCCGTAGGCGATCAGGATGACCAGATCGCCCGGGTGGATGAGATGCGCTGCGGCGCCGTTGATCCCGATCACCCCGGTACCGCGCTCGCCGGTGATGGCGTACGTCACCAGGCGGGCACCATTGTCGATGTCGACGATCGTCACCTGCTCACCCTCGAGCAGGTCGGCCGCCTCCATCAGGTCGGCGTCAATGGTCACCGAGCCCACGTAGTGCAGGTCGGCCTGCGTCACCGTGGCGCGGTGAATCTTCGATTTCAGCATGGTGCGCTGCATCAGTTCCTCCAGGGCAGTTCGTGATTGTCGCCGTCACCGACGCGCGGGTGTCCGTCGATTCCCGCCGACGCTCCGATGTCGACAGATATGTTGTCCAGCAGCCGGGTTCGGCCCAGCCGGGCGGCCACCAGAAGCCGGGCCTGACCTTCGCTCGGGGCGGGTCCCAACATCGGGTCGCGCACCTCCAGGTAGTCGACGTCGATGGCGGGCACCTCGTCGAGCACCGCCCGGGCCGCGTCGACCGCGGCCGCCGCCCCGCCCGCCGCCGCGTACTTGCCGGCCAGCAGGGCCGCCGACAACGCTCCGGCCTGGTCTCGCTCATCGGCGTCGAGGTAGCGATTGCGCGACGACATCGCCAGTCCGTCGGATTCGCGGACGATGGGCACCCCCACGATCTGTACCTCGACGTTGAGGTCGGTGACCATCTGCCGGATCAACGCCAGTTGCTGATAGTCCTTTTCGCCGAAGAAGGCCCGGTCGGGCCGGACGATCTGGAGCAGCTTGAGCACGACCGTCAGCACCCCGGCGAAGTGTCCGGGGCGCGAGGCACCTTCCAGTTCGGCCCCGGCCGTCCCGGGCTGCACACTCGTGCGGTGGCCGTTGGGGTACATGTCCGAACCAGTTGGGGTGAAAGCGATCTCGACGCCCTCGGCACGCAGCGCGGCCAGGTCCTCATCGAGGGTCCGGGGGTAGGCGTCGAGATCTTCGCCGGCCCCGAACTGCAGCGGGTTGACGAAGATCGACACCACCACAACCGCGCCGGGAACCCGCTTGGCCGCCCGGATCAGCGTCAGATGGCCCTCGTGCAGCGCACCCATGGTGGGCACGAGGGTGACCCGACGCCCGCTGGCGCGTAGGGCCCGGGTGACGGCGCCGACATCGGCGGGTGCCGAATAGACGTTCAGCTCACCGGCGACGAACTTGGGGGTGGTGCTGGGGGTCATCCGTGACTCGTTTCGGGGCTGGTTTCCGGGCCTGTTTCCAAGAGAGCTGCGAGCACTGCCGCAGGCGCATGCGCACGTTGGGCAGTACGCAGTGAGTCGGCCCGATATGCCTGGGCCAGTTGAGGATCCAATGCGTGCAGGGCATTCAGATGCGCGGTCACCGCAGCGGCGTCACCGCGTGCGACCGGCCCGGTCAATGCAGCCTGGCCGCGCTGCAGCGCGTTCTCCAGTGCGGCCCGGGCGAGCGGGCCGACCACCCGCTCGGGCAGACCGCCGGGTGCATCGCCGACGAGCTCCTGACCGAGCAGTTCCTCGCCGCGCAGTGAGGCCCGCAGCGCGTCGACTGCGTCGAGCACCAGCGTGACCAGGTGGTTGCTGGCATGCGCCAACGCCGCGTGGTACTGAGTCCGCGCGTGCTCGGGCACCCGGAACGGCTCACCGCCGATCTCCAGCACGAGCGACTGACCGATCGCATAGCCGACTTCGTCGGCCGCGGTGACACCGAAACACGCATCGGGCAACCGCGTGATGTCCTCGTCGGACCCCGTGAACGTCATCGCGGGATGGATCGCGAGCGGAATGCACCCCAGCTCGGTCAGCGGGGCCAGCACCGCGACCCCGTTCGCGCCGGAGGTGTGCACCACGATCGTGCCGGGCCGCACCGCACCGGTGGCGGCCAGGCCGGACACCAGAGATGCCAGCTCGGCGTCCGGGACGGTCAACAGCAACAGTTCGGCCCGCTGCGCCACGTCGGGGACGGGAAGGATCGCGGTATCGGGCAGCCGGCGCTGCGCCCGCAGCCGCGACGCCTCGGATATCGCGCTGCACGCCACCACCACGTGTTCGACACGTTCCAGGGCATAGCCCAGCGCAGTACCCACCCGGCCGGCGGAAATGATGCCGACGCTGAGCCTGGCCGGACGCAATCCCTCAGGAGGGGACCACCCGTTTGCAGGGGGCTGCTGCATCGCAGACGACCTCACAGGTTGAAATGGTTTTACGTTCCAGTCCCGCGTTGCGGGTACCGGACGGTCGCCACGAGACTAGCTCACTCCTCGCGGCGCCTGCGACGCCCGCCTTCGGCGGGACCCGCCTGGAACCGTGCCAACAGCTCGTTCACCGACTGCCCATCGGCATGGTGCCCGTTCGGCGGCTCGGGCTCGTCGTCGCTGCGGTGCCGCGATCCCCGGCGCGGCGGTTCGGGTGGTTGCGAGGATTCGGTGGCCAACGCCGGGGACGGCTGCGCCTGCTCGGGCCGGCCGGGATCGGCAACCTCACCTGCGGCGGAATGACGACCACGGGGCGGCGGCTCAGGAGCCTGACCCGGTGACATCGCGGGCGCCGGAGTCGGCGTGGGCTCGGGCTCGGGTGCCGGCTCAGGGGCCGGAGCCGCTGTGGGTGTCGATTCTGGGGCGCGACGCCGGCCGACGTACTCGTTTGCTACACCGTTCTGGGCTGCCGGCGCAGCCCAGTTGCTTCCCGGTGCGCCTGCCGGAATCCACTGCCCCTCGGCGGGTGCGGGTTGCCAACCTGTGGCCGCGGGTTCGGCGGCCGGCGCCGGCGTGCTCGGGGCCTCAGGCTCCGGGGCTTCGGGTTCTGGGGCTTCGATTGTGGGTGACGGCTGCATCGGGGGCATGGTCGGCGGCGGCGGGGGCGGCGCCCAGGTCGACGGGGGCTCGGGCTGCCGACGCGCGGCCGGTTGCGGCTCGGGCCGCGGGGGTTGCGGCTCAGGCTGAGGTTGCGGCTCAGGCCGGGGCTGAGGTTGACGTTGCGGCTCCGGCCGGAATATCGGTTGCGGCTCGGGCCGGGGTTGCGGCTCGGGCCGGGGTTGGGGCTCGGGCCGCGGCGGCGCCTTGGGCTCCGGCTGGCGCGGGGTTTCCTGCTGGCGAGGCGGTTCCGGGCGCCGGCGACGACGCGGCTGCTCACCGGCAGGCGCCGGCCGCGACGGAAGCCGGTGCACGCCACCTGAGGTCACCCAGTCGTTCTCCGGCGGATGGGGTTCGGCCGGGACGTCGATGATCGGGCTTTCCTGGGTACGCGACATGCGAATGTCGGTGACCTCGACCGCCGGCACATCCAGACGGCTGGCGGTGACGCGGCCCGCGGTACGCACCGCGCTCTTGTCGGTCTCGATGGCCGGGCGGTGCACCAGGTCGGTGTCGAACAGGATCTCCAGATTCGCCCGCAATGCGGCCAGCTCGGAGCGCAGCGCGGCAACCTCATCGGCGGCCTGGGCGCGCAGCTCAGAGGCCAGCTCCCGGCGCAACTGGGTTTCGACGGTCAGCTCGTACTCCCGCCGCGCCGAGATCTCGCGATCCAGCTGCAGGTCGTAGACGAACTTCAGATCACGGGCCTTGGCCTGGTCCAGGTCACTCTGGCGCCGATAGATCACGGAGACGAAGGCCGCCACCACGGCGGCCCACAGGGCCAGGATGACAGCGAGCTTCAGCAACTCGACGCGATCGGTGAACACCAATGCGGAACTGGCCAGAATGGCGAGCACCAGCAATACCGTTAAGAGCAGCCAGCCTGGCCTTCGGCCGCCGCGCCGTGGCCGACCACCGCGGGGCAGAACGGTCATGCGCCGACTGTACCCGGCACTGCTCATCTAGCCCGGGGACCGATGCGGCGATTCGGCCAACTGCCTGGCAGAAATCGTTCACTCGGTCGCGGTATCGCCGTTGTCCGGCGGTTCCTCGGGGGACTTGCAGCAATGCTGGAGCCACACGGCCGCGACGATCAGCGCCAGGGCACTGATCGCAGCCACCACCGCGCCGGGAGTGTCCTCGCCGGCCACCCTCAGCTCGCCGCGCCGGGGCAGCAGGTACACCAGCACGCCGATCCACCAGCCCGCCACGATGGCGCCGACCCAGGCCGAGGCCTTGGCGATGACGACCGACCGGGCCACCGTCAGCGGGTGCAGCCGGCCGCCACCGACCCCGATCTGCCCGTCGTTGATCTTGGCCCGCACATAGAAGGCCCAGCCTGCCTCGGCGATCGCGACCGCCAGCAGTGAGAGTCCGGTCCAGATCGTGAGCGGCGGGAACCACCGGTAGAGCACACCGACCAGCACGTAGCCGACGATGGCGACGACGGCCACCGCGCCTGCCAGATCGCGCTTGCGCGTCGGGCCCATCAGTCGGCCGCCGGTTCGGTACGGAAGTCCAGCGCCAGATCGGTGCGCCTGACCCCGGCCCGTTCGGCCGGGTCGATCTCCTCCAGCAGGTGCGCGACCCGGCGGGACCGGCCGACGACCGTCAGCGTGGCATCCGGATCCACCGCCAACCACGGGATCAGCACGAATGCGCGCAGGTGAGCCAGCGGGTGCGGCAGCGTCAGGTCGTCATCGCGCGACTGCACCTCGACGCCACCGTCATGGCAGGCGACCAGGTCGACGTCGAGGGTGCGCGGGCCCCACCTCTGCTCCCGGACCCGGTCCGCGGCCTGTTCCAACTCCTGGCCGCGTCGCAGCCAGCCGTGTCCGTCGAGGCCCGGATCGTCGGCGAGCAGTACCGCGTTCAGGAACGGACCCTGCTCGACTCCGCCCCAAGCGTCGGTCTCGAACACGGGCGACACCGCGCGAACCGCACTCCCGAGGCCGTCGACCACCGACTGCAACCGGGCCAGCCGGTCGCCGAGATTGGACCCGATCGAGAGGACTGTGGACGTCACTGACTGTTCCCTCGTCTCGAGCGCCGGGCCACCACCGCGACATCGTCGAAGGTCAGCGGAATCGGGGCGCTCGGTTTGTGCACCACAACCTCGACCGCGTGCAGGCGTTCGTCAGTCATGATGGCGTCGGCGATCTCGGCCGAGACCGTCTCGATCAAGTTCCGCGGCGGGCCCGCGACGATATCTGCTGCCATCTGGGCCAGTGCGCCGTAGTCGAGGGTGTCGGCGAGATCGTCGGTGGCTGCCGCCCGGCGCAGGTCCACCCATGCGGTGATGTCGACGACGAAGTCCTGCCCGTCGCGGCGCTCATGGTCGAAAACACCGTGATTGCCACGAACTCGTAAGCCGCGCAACTCAATTCGATCAGCCAACCCGACCTCCAGATTCCCAGGCTTCCAGTACGGCCAGCGCGTCGACGGAGGCCACCACATCGTGCACCCGAACGCCCCAGGCCCCGTGCTGGGCCGCGAGCGTCGAGATCACCGCGGTGGCGGTTTCGCGACCGTCCGGTGGGCGCGGGGTCCCGTCCGGCCCGGCCAACAAGGCTCCGAGGAAGCGCTTGCGTGACGCACCGACCAACACGGGGATCCCGGTCGCGATGAATTCGGGCAGCGCATGCAGCAGGGCCCAATTGTCCTGTGCGGTCTTGGCGAATCCCAGGCCCGGATCAATGATCAGCCGCTCCGGCGCAACGCCCGCGGCGACCGCGGCGTCGACCGCGGTCAGCAGTTCGGCCCGAACCTCGGCCACCACATCGCCGTAACCCGGAGCGCGGTGCGGCTGCTCGGCGCCGACCGAACGCCAGTGCATCAGGATCCACGGCACCTTCGCCTCGGCGAGCAGCGGCGCCATGTTCGGGTCGGCCAGGCCGCCGGACACGTCGTTGACGATCTGCGCACCGCTTTCCAGGGCCACCTTCGCCACGTCGGCGTGCATGGTGTCGATGCTGACCGTGATGCCTTGGGAGGCAAGCGCTTCGATGACCGGGGCGACCCGGGCCGCCTCCACCGCAGGGTCGACGCGCACCGCGCCGGGCCGGGTCGATTCCCCGCCCACGTCGATGATCGCGGCGCCGGCAGCGGCCAGCGCCAGCCCGTGTTCGACGGCGCGGTCGCGGTCGATGAACTTGCCGCCGTCGGAGAAGGAATCGTCGGTGACATTCACCACCCCCATGACCTGCACGCGCGTTCCGCGAGGGACCATCGGCCTGGCTGGGTTCACTTCCGCAGGATCAGTTCCAGCGCCTCGGCCCGAGAAGCCTTGTCGGTCTTGAACTGTCCCCGCACCGCGGAGGTTGTGGTGACCGCGCCCGGCTTGCGGACGCCGCGCATGGCCATGCAGAGGTGCTCGGCCTCGATCACCACGATGGCCCCGCGCGGGTCGAGCTTGCGCATCATTGCGTCGGCGATCTGGGCGGTGAGGCGTTCCTGCACCTGCGGGCGCTTGGAGTACAGGTCGACCAGGCGGGCGATCTTCGACAGACCGGTCACCCGGCCGTCCACCCCGGGGATGTATCCGACGTGAGCCACCCCGTGGAACGACACCAGGTGGTGCTCACAGGTGGAGTACAACGGGATCGACTTGACCAGCACGAGCTCGTCGTGTTCCTCGTCAAAGGTGGTGTTGAGCACCGCATCCGGGTCGGTGTAGAGGCCGGCCATCAGCTCTTTGTACGCACGCGCCACGCGGGCCGGGGTATCCAGCAGACCCTGACGATCGGGGTCCTCACCGATGGCGATCAGCAGCTCACGCACAGCCGCCTCGGCACGCGGTTGGTCGAAAACCCGCGTGGCCGCATCGGTGTTGTTGTGATGCTCGCGCAACGACTGCGACATCGAAGCCTCCGTTCTCGGATCAGCCGTGGGCCGGTGGGTTGGGCCGGTCGGACCGGTCAGGAGCACGGTCCTGACCCGCCTCCTCATTCGGAGCAGGGGGCTGGCCGGGATGAGGATAAGGCTGATAGGGGTACGGCTGGGGCTGTTGCCATCCCGACGGATGCGGCGGCGGATACCAGTAGCCCTGCTGTTGCTGCGGCGGCTGGTATCCCGGCTGCGACGGCGCGGGCGGCCAGCCCGGGGCGTGCCAGCCGGCCGGCGCGCCGTAGTCGGGCTGGGTAGAGCCGTTCGGCGGGGCGCCGTTCGCCCCGGCACCGTTGGTCTCGTTGGCCCGCTCGGCCTCCCGGCTGGCGGCGGCTATCGCTGCCTTGAACGCCGGCTCGGGTACCGGCGGCGGCCACGGCTCGCCGCGCTCGATGGCGATCTCGCCCGGGGTCTTGATCGGCGGCTTGTCGGACGGCACGCGCCCACCGAAGTCGTCGAACATGGTCAGCCGGGGACGCTTCTTGACGTCACCGAAGATGGCCTCGAGCTCGACGCGGTGCAGTGTCTCCTTCTCCAGGAGCTCGCCGGCCAGCGTGTCGAGCACGTCGCGGTACTCGCTGAGGATCTCCCAGGCCTCGGTGTGTGCGGCCTCGATGAGCTTGCGCACCTCGTCGTCGATGTCGCGGGCCACCTCGTGGCCGAAGTCGGCCTGGGTGCCCATGGTGCGGCCCAGGAACGGATCACCATGCTCGGTGCCGTAGCGCACGGCCCCCAGCTTGGAGCTCATGCCGTACTCGGTGACCATGGCGCGGGCGATCTTGGTGGCCTGCTCGATATCGGAGACGGCACCGGTGGTGGGCTCGCGGAAGACGAGTTCCTCGGCGGCGCGTCCACCCATCGCGAACACCAGCCGGGCGATCATCTCGGAACGGGTCATCAGACCCTTGTCGTCCTCGGGCACCGCGACGGCGTGGCCGCCGGTGCGACCGCGGGCCAGGATGGTGACCTTGTAGATCGGCTCGATGTCGGGCATCGCCCACGCGGCCAGGGTGTGCCCGCCCTCGTGGTAGGCGGTGATCTTCTTTTCCTGCTCGCTGATGATGCGGCCCTTGCGGCGCGGGCCGCCCACGACGCGGTCGACGGCTTCTTCCAGCGCGGCACCGGTGATGACGGTGCCGTTCTCGCGTGCGGTCAGCAGCGCGGACTCGTTGATGACGTTGGCCAGGTCAGCGCCGGACATGCCGACGGTGCGCTTGGCCAGGCCGTCAAGGTCGGCGTCGGGAGCGATCGGCTTGCCCGCCGAGTGCACCTTGAGCACCGCACGACGGCCGGCCAGGTCAGGATTGGACACCGGGATCTGCCGGTCGAACCGGCCGGGCCGCAGCAGGGCCGGGTCGAGGATGTCGGGCCGGTTGGTGGCCGCGATCAGGATGACGCCCTGACGGTCGCCGAAGCCGTCCATCTCGACCAGCAACTGGTTCAGCGTCTGCTCACGCTCGTCGTGACCGCCGCCCATGCCCGCGCCGCGCTGGCGGCCGACGGCGTCGATCTCGTCGACGAAGATGATGCACGGGCTGTTGGCCTTGGCCTGCTCGAACATGTCGCGGACGCGCGAGGCGCCGACACCGACGAACATCTCGACGAAGTCCGAACCGGAGATCGTGAAGAACGGGACGCCGGCCTCACCGGCGACGGCACGGGCCAGCAGGGTCTTGCCGGTTCCGGGCGGGCCGTACAGCAGCACGCCCTTGGGGATCTTGGCGCCAAGCGCCTGATAGCGCGACGGGTTCTGCAGGAAGTCCTTGATCTCGTAGAGCTCCTCGACCGCCTCGTCGACGCCTGCGACGTCGGCGAAGGTGGTCTTGGGCATGTCCTTGCCCAGTTGCTTGGCCTTCGACTTGCCGAAGCCGAAGCCCATCCGGCCGCCGCCGCCCTGCATCCGGGAGAACATCACGAACAGGCCGACCAGCAGCAGCAACGGCAGCATGTAGATCAGCATCGAGCCGAGAAAGCTGCCCTGGTTGACGGTGGTGCCGAACTTGACGTGCTTGGCATCGAGCTGGTCGACGAGCTTCACCGCATAGCCGGTCGGGTACTTCGTGATGACCTTGTCGCTGTTCTCGGTCTCGTCCTTGCCGCTCTTCAGATCGAGCCGCAGCTGTTGCTCGCGGTCGTCGATCTGGGCGCTCTTGACGTTGTCAGCACCGATCTGGGCCACCGCCACCGAGGTGTCGACGGGTTTGTAGCCGCGGGTGTCGTCGCTGAAATAGAAAAACGACCAGCCCAGCAACAGCACGACCGCGATCACGGTCAGCGTACGGATCACATTTTTGCGGTTCATCGATCACTCGGCCGAGTTCGGCCCGGTCCTTCCAACGTGCGCAGTTGAGGGTTTTAGGCTACCGCTACACCAACGTCCGGCAGTTCCCGACGGTATCTAGCCGACGGCGGGCCGCTGTGCTTGGGTGAGATCGTGCTCACACCGACCGAGCGGTTAGTCGACACCAATGGCGTGACGTTGAAGGTGACCGAGGCGGGTGAGCACGGAAATCCGGTGGTGGTGCTGGCCCACGGGTTCCCCGAGCTGGCCTATTCGTGGCGACACCAGATCCCCGTGCTGGCGGCCGCCGGCTATCACGTCCTGGCCCCTGACCAGCGCGGTTACGGTGGCTCATCACGGCCCGAGGACATCGATGCCTACAACATCGTGGAGCTGACCGCCGACATCGCGGGGTTGCTCGATGATGTCGGCGCCGAGCAGGCGGTGCTCATCGGCCACGACTGGGGCTCGCCCGTCGTCACCAACTTTCCGTTGTTCTTCCCCGATCGGGTCGCCGCGGTGGCCGCGCTGAGCGTGCCCCCGGTCCCGCGGGCGTCCGGGCCGCCGACGCAGATCTGGCGCAAGATCGTCGGGGACAACTTCTTCTACATCCTGTACTTCCAGGAACCCGGCGTCGCCGACGCCGCACTGGGCGCCGATGTGCGTCAGTCGCTGCGCCGCATGATCGCGATGGAAGGCATCAGCGCTCCCCCCGACAGCCTGTCGGAGCGACCGCTGCCGCCCCTGCCGGACTGGATCACGGCCGACGAGTTCGAGCACTACGTGCAGGCCTACGCCGAGACCGGTTTCACCGGGCCGCTGAACTGGTACCGCAACTTCGACCGGAACTGGGAGCTCACCGACCCGGGCTCAGGTCGAATGAAGGCCCAGACCATCAACGTCCCGCTGCTGTTCGTGGCCGGCACCGGCGACCCGGTGCTGGGCTTCACCCCGCGCGACCGGGTGCGGGACGTGGCCACCGGTGACTACCGCGAGGTGCTGGTCGACGGCGCCGGGCACTGGCTGCAACAGGAACGTCCCGATGAGGTGAACAAAGTGCTGTTGGAGTTCCTGGAGGATCTGAAGTGAGTCCGTTGAATTTCGGCGTTTTCATCACGCCGTTTCACCCGGTCGGCCAATCCCCGACCACCGCACTGCAATACGACATGGACCGGGTGGAGGCGTTGGACCGGCTCGGCTACGACGAGGCCTGGTTCGGCGAACATCATTCCGGCGGTTACGAACTCATCGCCTGTCCCGAGGTGTTCATCGCCGCCGCGGCCGAACGGACCAGACACATCCGGCTGGGCACCGGCGTGGTGTCGCTGCCGTATCACCACCCGCTCATGGTGGCCGACCGGTGGGTGTTGCTCGACCACCTCACGCGCGGCCGGGTGATGTTCGGAACCGGGCCTGGTGCGCTGCCTTCGGACGCCTACATGATGGGCATCGACCCGGTGGATCAGCGGCCGATGATGCAGGAATCCCTGGAGGCGATCCTGGCGTTGTTCCGCGCCGCGCCCGATGAGCGGATCAACCGCAAGACCGACTGGTTCACCCTGCGCGACGCCGCGCTGCACATCCGCCCCTACACCTGGCCGTACCCCGAAATATCCACCGCGGCAATGGTTTCCCCGTCCGGACCGCGACTGGCCGGGGCCTTGGGAACATCCCTGCTGTCCTTGTCGATGTCGGTGCCCGGCGGCTACGCGGCCATCGAGACCACCTGGGACACCGTGCGTGAGCAGGCCGCCAAATCAGGCCGGCCCGAACCGGACCGGGCCGACTGGCGGGTGCTCGGCATCATCCATCTCGCCGACACCCGCGAGCAGGCCATCGAGGACTGCACATACGGCCTGCAGGATTTCGCCAACTACTTCGGCGCAGCCGGCTTCGTGCCGCTCTCCAACGAAACCGGTCCAGCCCCTTCCGCCTATGAGTTCGTGGAAAACTGTGCGGCAGGCGGCAATTGCTGCATCGGCACCACCACCGACGCGATCACCTATATCCAGGACCTGCTGGACCGCTCCGGCGGGTTCGGCACCCTCCTGCTCCTCGGCCACGACTGGGCACCACCGGCGGCCACCTTCCATTCCTACGAACTTTTCGCCCGTGAGGTGATCCCGCACTTCAAAGGCCAGCTCACGGCCGCACGGGCATCGCACGACTGGGCCAAGGGCATGCGGGATCAACTGCTGGGCCGCGCCGGGCAGGCGATCGTCAACGCCATCACCGAACACACTTCCGAGAGCAATGGGGAGAAGAATCGGTGAAGGCCGCGGTCCTGCGTGACGGCCGGATGATCGTCCGCGACGACGTGCCCGACCCGGTGCCCGGCCCGGGGCAGGTGCTGGTCGAGGTGAAAGCCTGCGGAATCTGCGGGTCCGACCTGCATTTCGCCACCCACGGCGCCGACATGCTGGCCGCGGGCGCCGACCTGGAGGGTGTGCCCGACATGGACATCGACCTGGCCGGTGACGTCTTCATGGGCCACGAGTTCAGCGCCGAGATCCTCGACGCCGGACCGGGAACTGAAGCCCCCGCCGCCGGGACACTGGTGACCTCCGTACCGGTGCTGATCTCGACCGGCGGGATCGCCCCGATTGTGTACAGCAACACCACCGTCGGCGGCTACGCCGAGAAGATGCTGCTGTCGGCGCCGCTACTGCTGCCGGTACCCAACGGTCTGAGTGCCGCACACGCCGCACTCACCGAACCGATGGCCGTCGGCCTGCACGCGGTCAACGCATCGCGCATCGAACCCGGCGAGGCGGCACTCGTCATCGGCTGCGGCCCCGTCGGCGTCGCCATCGTCGCCGCACTGAAACTACGGGGCGTGGAAACCATTGTGGCGTCGGACTTCTCCCCCACCCGGCGCGAACTCGCGGCCACGATGGGCGCCCACATCACGCTGGATCCGGCCGCGGATTCACCGTTCCACCAGTGCCGGCCCGCGGTGGTGTTCGAGGCCGTCGGCGCCCCTGGGCTCATCGACGACGTGCTGCGCCGCGCTCCCGTGGGCGTCCGACTGGTGGTGGCCGGGGTCTGCATGCAGCCCGACACCGTGCACCCGTTCTACGCGATCACCAAGCAGGTCAACATCCAGTTCGTCTTCGGCTACGACCCGACCGAGTTCGCGAACTCGTTGCGCTCCATCGCCGAGGGTGAGATCGACGTCGCACCGATGATCACCGGGACGGTGGGCCTCGACGGCGTGGGCACCGCGTTCGACGAGCTCGCCTCCCCCGAGCGGCACTGCAAAGTCCTGGTGACGCCGTGATGTCCCGGTAGGGTTCGGTCATGCCGATCGCTGGGAATGCGAAGTTACGGGTGCTGGGCGTTGCCGCGGCGGGATTGATCGCCGTCAGCGCAAGCGCGTGCGATGCGACCTCGGGACCCGGCGGGGCATCGCCGGCCGACGCCCGGCAGGTGACCGTCGTCGGATCTGGTCAGGTGCAGGGCGTTCCGGACACCCTGACCGCCGATGTCGCCGTGGAGTTCACCGCCCCGGATGTGTCCGGCGCCCTCAACCAGTCCAGCCAACGGCAGCAGGCCGTGATCGATGCGCTGGTCGGATCGGGCATCGACCGCAAGGACATCAGCACCACCCAGGTCAGCGTGCAACCGCAGTTCAACGACAACACGATCTCGGGTTACCGCGCCAGCAACGCGATCAAGGTCAAGATCCGCGACACCGCCAAGGCCTCGCAGACCCTGGCGTTGATCGCCGGCACCGGAGGGGACGCCACCCGCATCAACTCGGTCGACTATTCGATCGAGGACGACTCGGACCTGGTGCGCGACGCCCGCGCCCGGGCATTCGACGACGCCAAGAACCGCGCCGAGCAGTACGCCGGATTGTCCGGACTGCACCTGGGCAAGGTGATCTCGATTTCCGAACAGTCCGGTGGCTCGACCCCGCCCACGCCCACCCCGATGCCGCGTGCCGCGATGCAGGCCGTTCCGCTGGAACCCGGTCAGCAGACCGTGGACTTCTCGGTGACGGTGATCTGGGAGCTCACCTAGCTGTACTGCGGTTTCCGTTCACTTTGAAACCACGCACACTACTACCCGCAAAAATGCGGCGTCAGCTCAAAGTCAACAAGGAGTTTCTATTCACCGGCTCAGCCCGCGGGCGCGATGTCGACGGGAATGCCGTTGAGCACCGCGGTGCCCGACAGCGGATCCAGATGGGTGCCGTCGTTGAGCTGATTGACGTTGGCCCCGGGCCGACTGGCCGCGAGCTGCTGGCCGGTGCCGCCGCGGTCATGACCCCAGCCGTGCGGTAGCGAGACCACGCCGCGCCGCATGCCGTCGTTCACCTCGATCGGGGCCGACAGCTCACCGCCCGGGCCCTTGATCACCGCGATGTCGGTGAGTCCCAGATCCGCAGCGTCGTCGGGGTGGATCTGCAGGGTGCACCGGTTGGAGCCGCCCGACAGTGCCGGCAGGTTGTGCATCCAGCTGTTGTTGGACCGCAGATGGCGCCGGCCGATCAACAGGAACCCGCCGGACGTGCGGCCGAGCGCGTCGCGCAGCCGCGCCACGTCGGCGACGATCGGCTCCGGCGCGAGTTCGATCCGCCCACTTGGGGTTCGCAGGATCTCCGGGATCCGCGGTCGCAGTTGCCCCAGGTCGATGCCGTGCGGGTTGGCCTTCAGCCGCTCCATGGTGAGCCCGTCCGGCTTGGCGCCGAACGCGTCGCCGTAGGGCCCGAGCCGCAGCATCATGTCGAGGCGGCGTTCATAGCCGGGGCCCGGGTACAGCATCGCGGTGAGCTCATCGACGTCACGCCCGGCCACCGGCGAACCGGGGTCGCCCGTCTCCTTCGCCAAGGTCGTGGCGATCACCTGGGCGTCGACGAGTGCGGGATCACCGTCGGCGCCGATGCCGTAGAGGATGAGGGCGAGCCGGGACAGGATCTCGGGCTCGTCGGGCCGGCCGTCGAGCGGGAGCGCCGGCGACGAGTACCGCACGTTGTTGTGGACCGCGAGGTTGTTCAGGGCGACATCGAAGTGGGCGCTGCAGGCCGGCGGGGGCGGCGGCAGGATGACATCGGCGTGGCGGGTGGTCTCGTTGAGGTAGGGGTCGACGCTCAGCATGAATTCGACGCTGTCGAGTGCCCTGTCGAGCCGGTCGCCGTCGGGTGCGGACAGCACCGGGTTTCCGGCGATGGTGATCATCGCCTTGATCTGACCTTCGCCGGCGGTGTCGATCTCCTCGGCGAGTGCGGCGGCCGGCAGTTCGGACAGCACTTCGGGATATCCCGAAACCCGGCTCGCCCACCTTCCCGTCTTGAAGCCGCGCCCCGGTTTCGGCGGACGCGGCGCGGGGGCCGCCGCGCCGAGCGCGAACATCGCCCCGCCCGGTCGGTCGAGGTTGCCGGTGAGGATGTTGATCACGTCGACGAGCCAGCTGCCGATGGTCCCGAACTCGACTGTGGACGTGCCGATCCGGCCGTAGACGGCCGCCGTCGGCGCCGCCGCGAGCTCACGGGCCAGTTCCCGGATCTCCGCAGCGTCCAACCCGCAGGCCGCGGCGACAGCTTCGGGTGAGAACTCGTCGGCCAGTGTGCGGACCTGCTCGATGCCGTTGACGTGCTCGGCAAGCTCACCGACATCGACGAGACCCTCCTCGAACAGCACGTGCACGATCGCGAACAGCAGCGCGGCGTCGGTACCGGGCCGCGGGGCCAGGTGCCGGTCGGCGAGTTTGGCGGTCTGGGTGCGGGCCGGATCGATCACGACGAGCCTGCCGCCGCGTTTGCGCAACGCCCGCAGCTTGCCGGGGAAATCGGCGGCGGTGGCCAGGCTGCCGTTGGACACCAGCGGATTCGCGCCGATGATGACGAGATAGTCGGTGCGGTCGAGATCGGGCACGGTGAACGCGGCCGGGCTGCCGAACATCAGGCCGAGTGCGACGTGCTTGGGCATCTGGTCGAGCGTGCTGGCGCTGAACACCTGCCGGGTGCCCAGGCCCTTGATGATCAGCGGCGCATACAGGCTGCCCGCGATGGTGTGCGCGTTCGGGTTGCCGAGATACATCCCGACCGAGCCGCCGCCGTGCGCGGCGATCACCGCGCCGAGGCGCTCGGTGATGCCGGTGTAGGCCTCATCCCAGGTGGTCTCGGTCAGCACGCCGGCGCGGCGGACCAGTGGGCGCGTCAGCCGGTCCGGGTCGTTGTCGAGCTCACCGAAACTGGCGCCCTTCGGACAGATGAATCCCGCGCTGAACACGTCGTCGCGATCGCCGCGGGCGCCGGTCACGCGGCCGTCGGAGATGGTCAACGTCAGGCCACAGGTGGCCTCGCAGAAGGGGCAGATCCGCAGGGCTGTGCTCATCCCCCGAATTCTGCGCCGGTCAGGGCGTTTCGTACACCTTCGGTTCGAGGGTGCCGATGTAGGGCAGGTCGCGGTAACGCTCGGCGAAGTCCAGGCCATAGCCGACGACGAACTCGTTGGGGATGTCGAAGCCCACGTAGGCGACGTCCAGTTCGGTCTTGACGGCCTCGGGCTTGCGCAGCAGCGTGCACACCCGCAGCGAGCGCGGACGACGGGTGGCCAGGTTGCGCAGCAACCAGGACAGGGTGAGCCCCGAGTCGATGATGTCCTCGACGATCAGCACGTCACGGTCATTGATGTCGCGGTCGAGGTCTTTGAGGATGCGCACCACGCCCGAGGAGGAGGTGGACGAGCCGTAGGAGCTGACCGCCATGAACTCGAGCTGCGTGGGCAGCGGGATGGTCCGGGCCAGATCGGTGACGAACATGACCGCGCCCTTGAGCACGGTGACCAACAGCAGGTCGTCGTTGCCCAGGTTGTCTCGGTATTGCTCGGCGATCATCTCGGCGAGTTCGACGGTGCGGGTCCGGATCTGCTCCTCGGACAACAGCACCGATTTGATGTCTCCCGCATACAGCTCTGCAGAGTCGACAGCCACTGCAACAGCGTGCCATGCGAGGGGTCCGCTTTCCAACGCGGATCGCTAGACCGGTTCGGTGTGCATCCTCAGCACCCCATCGCGCCGCGCCGCGAACAACCGCTGTTTGCGCAGCCCGGACCCGACAGCCACGCCGCCCTGTCCGCGCCAGGCCGTCACGAGCCGGTCGACCCCGCGGATCTGGATGTCGGTCAGATCACACGCGCCGCCGTCCAGCAACCAGGCCCGGATCACCCGCCGGCGCAGCGCAGCGGGCAACTGCGCCAACCGGGCGGTGTCCAGACCTCCGGCCTCGGTGCGCGCCCCCGCCAGGGCCTCACCGGCCAGGGCGTCGAGGGTCTCGGTGTCCTCCCGCAGCGCGATCGCGGTGCGGGCCAGGGCCTCGGCCACGCCGCCGCCGAGCACGTCCTCCAGCAGCGGCAGCACTTCGTGCCGCAACCGGACCCGGGTGAACCGGGGTTCGGCATTGTGCGGGTCCTGCCACGGGGTGAGGCCGAGTTCGTCGCAGACCGCGTGGGTCAGCGTGCGCCGCACCCCCAGCAGCGGCCGGTGCCACGGCGGGTCGTGCGGGCGCATGCCGGCGATCGAGCGGGCACCCGATCCGCGGCCCAGCCCCAGCAGCACCGTCTCGGCCTGATCGTCGAGGGTGTGGCCGAGCAGTACCGGTGCGCCGTCGCGGGCCGCGTTCAGGGCCGCATAGCGCGCCTGACGTGCGGCGGCCTCCGGCCCCCCGGAACGGCCGACATCGACTGAAATAACTTGAGCTGCAATACATCCCAGTGCCAACGCCTGGGCGCGCGCAGTGTCGGCGACGGCATCCGACCCGACTTGCAGCCGGTGGTCGACGATCAGCGCAGTGGTGGGCCGCAGGGCCGCCGCGACCGCGGTCAACGCCAGGGAGTCCGGGCCGCCGGACAGGGCCACACACCAGTTCCCGCCGTCGATCCGCTCGCCGGCGGCCACCACTGCCTGCCGCAGCGCGGCTACAGCACCCGTGCGATCCATCGTTGCGGTTCGTCGATCTCTTCGGGCAGCGGCAGGGTGTCGGGGCTCGACCAGACGGTGTTGAACCGGGCCATCCCGACGGTCGTGACCACGTGGTCGACGAACGCCTTGCCCCGGGTGTACTGGCTCATCTTGGCGTCGAAGCCCAGCAGTGCGCGTACCAACCGTTGCAGCGGCGGCTGTTTGCGCTGTCTGCGGTCGTCGAAGCGACGCCGGATCGTCGACACCGTGGGCACCACCGCAGGGCCGACGGCGTCCATCACGTGATCGGCGTGGCCCTCCAGCAATGTGCCCAGCACCAGCAGCTGATCCAGTGCACGACGCTGGGGCTCGGCCTGCACCGCACGCATCAGGCCGAGCACACCGGTCGAATTGGCTTCCGGCGCTTGATCATTGCGCTGATTCCGGACAAACTCCGCGAGCCGCCCCACCATCTCGGTGACGTCCTCGCCGGCATCCTGGGTCAGCACCGCCAGGGCCTGTGACATGTGGTCGGCCAGCCAGGGATTGGCCCGGAACTGCACCCGGTGGGTGACCTCGTGCAGGCACACCCACAGCCGGAAATCAGCTGGGGCGACGCGCAACTGGCGTTCCACCGCGATGACGTTGGGATACACCAGCAGCAGCTCGCCACCGTCGGGGCCGAACGGGTCGTACTGCCCGAGGATGCCCGTGGAGATGAATGCCAGCACAGCGCCGGTCTGCGCCCCGGTCACCCGTCCGGTGATGAACCCCGGCTTCTGCGCGTCACTTTCGTCACCGGATCGGGCTCCGGTGGTCATCACCCGCATGGAACGGGTGGCCGCACGGATCCACTCGGGACGATCCACCACGCGGGCCTCGGGCACCTCCGCCCCCTCGATCAGACCCGTCACCTCGCGTACCGGCAGCTCGGCGGCCTTCGAACTCTCCGAGAGCTGCTCGATCACCTGGTTGCGGGTGTAGTCCGTGGACGGTGGGGACGACCGGGCCAGCTTCGCCCCGACCGTCGCGGCGAAGTCCCAGTCGACCGCGCGGCCCGCGGTCATCGCTACCCGCTCGCTCACGTGCCACATCCGCACGACCGCAGCACCGCGGCCAGATCGTCGATCGCGGTACGTCCGGTCGGGCCGGCGTTGTTCGAGATCAGCGCAAACGTCAGCACCCGGCCGTTGTCGTCGGTGACGATGCCGGCCAGCGCATTGGTCCCGGTCAGCGATCCGGTCTTGGCCCGCAGCCAGCCCGCAGCGTCACGCCCGGCGTCGGTGTCGACGTAGCGGTTGGACAGCGTGCCGCTGCCACCGGCGATGGGCAGCAGATCCACCAGCGGCCGCATGTCCGGTTCGGTGTTGCCTGCCGCGATGTTGACCACCTCGTCGAGGATCCGGGCGGTCAGCCGGTCGTCGGTCGACAGGCCGCTGGAATCGACCAGCTTGGCGGCCGACATGTCGATGCCGATGCCCTCGAGTTGGCTCGTCACCGCGTCGACGCCGCCGTCGAAACTCTGCGGCCGGTGCAGTTGGGCGGCGACCTCGCGGGCGATCGACTCGGCCATCACGTTGTCGGATTCGTTCATCATCTGACGCAGTCGCTCGATCAGGGGGGCGGACTGAACCGCGGCGATCTGCCTACCGCCCGAGACCTCGGAGGGCAGCACCGTCACCGTCGCCGGGTCCACCCGCAGGGCGGTGGCCAGGGCCCGGCCCGCGTCGAGCGCCGGTGTCGTCGACCGTCTCGATTCCACCGTCGTCGGCTGGATACGTCCGCCGTCGACCATCACCGGTTCCATCGGTGCGATGTCACCGCCCTCGATATCGGCGGGATCCCAGCCCGGCGCCATCGTGGGGCCGCTGTACTCGCTGGTGTCCACCCGCACCGCGGTGACCGTGATACCGCTGCCGCGCACCTGCTGAGCCAGGTCACTGATCCGGGCCGCACCCTTGTACCAGGTGTCGGTGTCATCGGGCGCCGCCGAGAGCGTGGTGTCCCCGCCGCCCTTGAGCACCACCAGACCGGGCTGCGAGTCGACGGCCAGAACCGTGGTGGCCAGCCGTGCATTGCGGTCCAGCGTGAGCAGTGCGGCGGCCGTCGTCAGCACCTTGTTGACCGAGGCGGGCTGCATCGGCACCCCGGAATTCTGTTCCCACAGTTCGGCGCCGGTCTCGCCGTCGGTGATCCGGCCGGTCACCTGACCGAGATCGGGGTTCGCCAGCGCCGGTGCCAGCGCCGCGGCCAGGCCGCTCACGGTCGGAGTCGGCGCCGACATGTCGACCGGGACGATCCCCGGGCTGGCGGTCGCCGGCGGAGGCGCGGGCGTGACCGCCGCGGCATCGCTGGAGCGGTGACCGGTGAGCACGGCAGCAAGCGCGACGACGCCGGCGACCAGCATCAGGACCACGACGCCAACCGCCACATGGGTGGACTGCCGCCACCGAGTGGGCCGCATATTTCTCCTGCTCTGCCGGTGGTGGGAACGAGCCACCCGTTTAGGCCAGACTATCGCTCGATTAGGGTTGACCCGCGTCGTCGCCCGACGACCCAAGCCTGACCGCAGATGCGAAGGAGCCGCGACGGTGAAGTTCGACGTCGTCATCGAGATCCCGAAGGGTTCGCGCAACAAGTACGAGGTTGACCACGAGACCGGCCGGGTCAAGCTCGACCGCTACCTCTACACCTCGTTCGGTTACCCCGCCGACTACGGATTCTTCGAGGACACTCTCGGCGAGGACGGCGATCCGCTGGACGCACTCGTGCTGCTGCCGGAGTCGGTGTTCCCCGGCTGCACCGTCGAAGCCCGCCCGGTCGCGATGTTCAAGATGACCGACGAGGCCGGCGGCGACGACAAGTTGCTGTGCGTGCCCGCCGGGGATCCGCGCTGGGACCACATCCAGGACCTCGGTGACGTGTCGCAGTTCGAACTCGACGCCATCAAGCACTTCTTTGTGCACTACAAGGACTTGGAGCCGGGCAAGTTCGTCAAGACCGCCGACTGGGTGGGCCGCGAAGAGGCCGAAGCCGAGCTGCAGCGTTCGGTCGAGCGGTTCAAGAGCTCAGATCACTGAATTTCCCTGGCTGTAACACGGGGTAACCCCCCTGTGCTCTATGCCTTTCATGCTTGACCAGGTGTTGATGCATCAGGGCATGGGGCTTGAGGCGTACAACGCATTGCCGACGCGCCGTGCGGTGCACGCCGTGTACGAGTGCTGTTACAGCGTGGTGCTCGCGACCGATCTGGCCGGTGGGCGTCCGTTCACCGACCATGCCGCGCTGTTCCGGCAGGCCGATGCCTTGCTGTTCAGTCTCGGTGAGGATTCCATCGACCGCGTGCTGCAGGCCTATCCGCACATCGGGCGGCGCCCCCGCAGTCCGAAGTCGGTGTGCGAACAGTGCTCGGTGTGGGACGACGATCCCGCGGTGATGGCCCAGCTCAACTCCGAGGTCCGGCATTACGACGATCAGTTCGGGTTCGGCTTCGTGATGTTCGTCGAGGACTGCTGTGCGCACCGGGCCATGGCCGGGATCATCGACCGGCTGCACAACGACCGCGACACCGAACGCAAGGTGGTCCGCAACGAACTGGCCCGCATCAACCGGGCCCGGCTCGAACGCATGCTCGGGCCCGAGGGCGGCTATTACAACTGGTAGCCGCCTCGTTCCACAGACTGGCGTAGCCTGGTGCAGCAGAATCGATTTCATCGCCTGACGTGCAGCGACCGAGGACGGCCATGCCCATTTCCGCCCGCCGCGTGCTGCAAATCGGCCCGCTCAAGCCCTCGCTCGCGGCAACCCTGCGCACCGACTACCAGGCCTACACCCTGCCCAACGGGAACGCCCGTGACGCGTTCCTGGCCGAACACGCTGCCGAGATCACCGCGATCGTGGTCTCGGGTGTGACCCGCGTCGACCCGAATCTGATGACGGCACTGCCGAATCTGAAAGCCGTGGTGAACTTCGGCGTCGGGTACGACAACATCGACGTGGACGCGGCTGCGGCCCGCGGTATCGGCGTCAGCAACACCCCCGACGTGCTCGACGACTGCGTCGCCGACACCGCGGTGGGCCTGCTCATCGACACCATGCGGCAGTTCTCGGCCGCCGACCGCTACCTGCGGGCCGGACGCTGGGTTTCTGACGGGAATTACCCACTGACGCATCAGGTTTCAGGGTCGCAGGTGGGCATTCTCGGGCTCGGCCGGATCGGCGGGGCGATCGCCACCCGCCTGGCGGCGTTCGGCTGCTCGATCAGTTACCACAACCGCAGGCAGATCCCCGACAGCCCATACCAATACGTCGACTCACCGGTCGAGCTTGCCCACCGCGTTCAGGTACTCGTGGTCGCCGCGGCCGGCGGCCCCGGCACCCGCCACCTCGTGGACCGGGAGGTGCTCGATGCACTCGGAGCGGACGGCTACCTGGTCAACATCGCCCGCGGCACCGTGGTCGACCAGGACGCCCTGGTGGAGGCGCTGACACACGGCCGCCTGGCCGGCGCGGGCCTCGACGTGTTCACCGACGAACCGAACGTCCCCGCGGCGTTGACGGAACTGGACAACGTGGTGCTGCTGCCCCATGTCGCCAGTGGCACGGTGGAAACGCGGGCGGCCATGGAAGCGCTGGTCCTGGCCAACCTGGACCGGTTTCTGGAGTCCGGCGAGCTGGTCACGCCGGTTCGGTGAATCGGGGCGTTACCGCACGTTGCAGCCGGTCCCATGTTGTGGCAGTGCGCACCGGAACTGCATGATCCGCAACTACATCCGCAGGCGACTTTGGCCTGCGGCCGGACCGCGGGCTGCGGCGGATTCACCCGTCGACTCAATCGCGCCCGCGGCGGGCGTCGGTCCCGCATGATGTCGCGATGGATGACCTCGTGCACGGCCACTGCGACGCCCGCTTCACTTCGATCCGCGATGCGTTGGCAGAGGCGATCGCCAGCGGGGAGGAAACCGGCGCGGCCATCGCGATCGACATCGACGGCCGGCCCGTCGTCGACATGTGGGGCGGATACGCCGATGCGGCGCGGACCCGCACGTGGGACGCCGACACCATCGTGAATGTCTTCTCGTCCACCAAGACGGTGACGGCACTGGCCGGACTCATGCTGATCGACCGCGGCCTGATCACCGCTGACACGAAGGTGGCCGAGTACTGGCCCGATTTCGCCGCAAACGGCAAGCAGGACATCGAGTTTTGGCATCTGTTGACCCACAGCTCAGGGTTGTCAGGCTGGGACCAGCCGTTCGCCATCGAAGACAGCTACGACTGGGAGAAGTCCACGGCCGCGCTGGCCGCCCAGGCGCCGTGGTGGGAGCCGGGCACCGCATCCGGCTACCACGCCCTGACCCATGGACACCTGATCGGGGAGGTGCTGCGGCGGGTCACCGGAAAGACACTCAAAGACTTTGTCCGCGACGAGATCTCGGGTCCGCTGGGCGCCGACTTCCAGATCGGCGCCCGACCCGAAGACCACCACCGCACTGCCGACATCATCGCGGCCGACGAACCCCTCGACATTCCACTCGAGGCGCTCTCCGAGATCGCGCTCAAAACGTTCATGGGGACGCCGTCCCCGGAGATCGCGAACTCCGCGGCCTGGCGCGCCGCCGACATCGGTGCGGGCAACGGGCACGGCAATGCGCGGTCGCTGGCCCGGATCCTGTCGGTGATCTCGATGGGCGGCACGGTGGACGGCGTCACCCTGCTCAAGCCCGAGACGGTCGAGTCGATCTTCGAGCTGCAACTCGAAGGCCCCGATCTGGTGCTGCTCGGCCACCCGCTGCGCTGGGGTCTGGGATTCGGTCTGCCGCAGCCGCAGACCGTGTCCTACGTCCCGGACGGCAAGATCTGCTTCTGGGGCGGTTGGGGTGGCTCGTGGGAGACGTGCAACCCCGATCACCGCGCCACGTTCGCCTATGTGATGAACAGGATGGGGCCCGGCGTCGAGGGATCCGAACGCACCGCCCGCTACCTCAACCTGTTTTACGAGGCCATCCAGGAAGCCCGGGTCTGAGACCGCAGCTCGAGGCGGCGCAGCACATCGGTCCCGAGCCCGCGCGGGTCCTGGCCCGCCGTAGCCGGGATCAGGGTCACCCCGTCGGCCACCTCGGCGGCCTCGATGTCGGCGATCAGGCCGGCCAGGCCGTCAACCGTCCCGATGTAGCGCACCTGCGCCTCGGGCCCGGCCACGGTCAGGCTGCAGCGGGCCGAGCGGTAGTCCCCGGCGACCGCGACGGTGACGTCGAGAATCACCGAGACGTCGTCGTCCTCGGATTTGAGGCCGGATCGGATCCGGCGCGCCTGAGCCAGGTCGGGCGCGGAGATCCGCGCCGTCGGCGCCTCACCGTCGGTCAGCTCGGTCCACGCCTCGGCATCCGCCACGAATATCCGCACCCCGGCCACGTTAGAGATACGTCGCGCCGGGACGAATAGTTGCGCTCAGCCGGAATCCAAGGGATTACCGCGCGTCACGCACCCGGGTCTTGTACAGGCTCGCTGCGGTGGTGATGGCCAGCGTCACGATGATCACGCCCAGGCTGGCCAATGTCGGGATCTCGGGGACATGCACGGGCTCGCCACCGTTGATGAACGGCAACTCGTTTTCGTGCAGCGCGTGCAGCACCAGCTTCACGCCGATGAAGGCCAGGATGAACGCCAGCCCCTGCGACAGGTAGACGAGCCGCTTGAGCAGGTCACCGAGCAGGAAGTACAGCTGCCGCAGACCCATCAGGGCGAACACGTTGGCGGTGAACACCAGGTAGGGCTCCTGGGTCAGCCCGTAGATCGCCGGGATCGAGTCCAGCGCGAACAGCAGGTCGGTGGTGCCCAGGGCGACGATGACCAGGAACATCGGCGTCATCAGCCGCTTGCCGTTCTCGTGCACCCACAGCTTGAGGCCGTCCCACTTGTCGGTGGTGCGCAGGTGCTTACGGGCGAACCGCACCACACCGTTGTCGCCGTCGTCGTCGTGGTCGGTGTTCCGGACCAGGTTGATCGCGGTGTACACCAGGAACGCGCCGAAGATGTAGAACACCCAGGAGAACTCGTTGATCGCGACCGCGCCGAGCGCGATGAAGATGCCGCGGAAGATCAGCGCCAGGATGATGCCGACCAGCAGGGCCTGCTGCTGGTAGATCCTCGGCACCTTGAAGCTGGCCATGATGATCAAGAAGATGAACAGGTTGTCGACCGACAGGCTGTATTCGGTGAGCCACCCGGCGAAGAACTCCACCCCGAACTGGCTGCCGTGGAAGGACCACACCCACACGCCGAAGGCCACCGCCATGCCGATGTAGATCGATAGGTACGTCGCGGTCTCCCGCGTACTGGGTTCGTGGGGGCGTCGCCCGATCACGACGACGTCGAACAGCAGAACGGCGATCGTCACCGCCAGGGTGATGATCCATTCCAGCTGGGTTACCTGCATCGAGAAATCCTCCGGTCGTCAAAACGCCGGAGGTCTCTTCCACCGGTGACCGGCACCGGCCCGCGACACCGATCGATCCATTGACGACCGACGTGATGACGACATCGCGGCGAAAGGAATACTCCCCTCCGCCGACCAGTCTGCCTGACCGGACCCTCGAATCGAAATCGAACCGGCACGCCGCGCCCGACCGGTGAGCCGTCGCGCCGCAGGCTTAGTAGTTTGTAGTCGTGACAGCTGCCGCCAGTGCACACGAGATTCCACCGCAATACGTGCTATCCCCACTGGCCCCCGAGCCACGCACGCTCGTCGACATCCTGCACGACACGGCCCGGCGTTTTCCCGATGCACCGGCCCTCGACGACGGCTCCGTACAGCTCACCTACTCCGAGCTGATCGCCGACGTCGCCGACAGTGTGTCCTGGCTGGCAGCGCGCGGGATCGGCCGCGGCGACAAGCTCGGAATCCGGATGCCCTCGGGCAGCTATGCGCTGTACGTGGCGATCCTGTCGGTGCTGGCCTGCGGCGCGGCCTACGTCCCGGTGGATGCCGACGACCCCGACGAGCGGGCCGAGCTGGTGTTCGGCGAGGCCAACGTGGTCGGGGTGATCACCGAGGCCGGCCTGGTCCGCGGGCCTGGTTCGTCGCGCGGCTGGCGGGCCGCCGAGCCGCTGGGGCGCGACGACGCGTGGATCATCTTCACCTCGGGCTCGACCGGCACCCCGAAAGGTGTGGCCGTCACCCATCGCAGTGCCGCCGCGTTCGTCGACGCCGAAGCGCGGATGTTCCTACAGGACAACCCGATTGGACCCGGTGACCGGGTGCTGGCCGGGCTGTCGGTCGCCTTCGACGCTTCATGCGAGGAGATGTGGCTGGCCTGGCGGCACGGCGCCTGCCTGGTGCCCGCCCCACGCTCGTTGGTGCGCAGCGGCATGGATCTGGGCCCGTGGCTGGTGAGCCGCGACATCACCGTGGTGTCCACGGTGCCGACGCTGGCGGCGCTGTGGCCGGCCGAGGCGCTCGAAGCGGTCCGGTTGCTGATCTTCGGGGGCGAGGCCTGCCCACCCGAGCTGGCGGCCCGGCTCGCGGTCGACGGCCGTGAGGTGTGGAACACCTACGGCCCCACTGAAGCGACGGTCGTGGCCTGCGCGGCACAACTGGACGGCCAGGGCCCGGTCAGCATCGGCCTGCCGCTGGCCGGCTGGGATCTGGCGGTCGTGGACAAAGACGGCCTGCCGGTAGCGATCGGCGACGTCGGCGAGCTCGTGATCGGCGGCGTGGGGCTGGCCCGCTACCTCGACCCCGAGAAGGACGCAGAGAAGTACGGCCCGATGCCGACACTGGGCTGGAGCCGGGCCTACCGCAGCGGCGACCTGGTGCGGCTCGAGACCGACGGCCTGTACTTCCAGGGCCGCGCCGACGATCAGGTGAAGGTCGGCGGACGGCGCATCGAGCTGGGTGAGGTCGACAACGCACTCGTGCACCTGCCCGGCGTGAGCGGCGGCGCGGCCGCGGTGCGCAAGACCGCGAGCGGCACCCCGCTGCTGGTCGGCTACATCGCCAGTGCCGATCCGGAATTCGACCTGGCCGCCGCCCGGACCGCCCTGTCCGAGTCGCTTCCGGCCGCCCTGGTGCCCCGCCTGGTGCTGCTCGACGAACTCCCGACCCGCACGTCGGGCAAGGTGGACCGCAACGCACTGCCGTGGCCGCCGCCCGGAGGTGCCGATCACGCCGCCCCCGAACTCGACGGCACCATGGGCTGGCTGGCCGGATTGTGGCGCGACGTGCTCGGTACGCCCGTCGAAGGCCCGGAGGCCGATTTCATCGCGCTGGGCGGCGGCTCACTGTCCGCCGCACAGTTGGTGGCCGCGCTGCGCCAGCGCTACCCGCTGGTGACCGTCGCCGACCTCTACGACCACCCCCGGCTCGGTTCACTGGCCGGCTACCTCGACGAGCTCAAGCCGCCACCGAAGATCGAATCCCGCGAGGTAAAACCGACGCCGCTGCTGACGCAGGCCGCACAGGTCGCACTGTCGCTCCCGTTGGCCACCCTGACCGGCATGCAGTGGGTGGTCTGGCTGGCACTGCTGAACAACCTGGCCGCCGTCTCGGGAATCGTGTCGTGGGCGCACCCGCTCAGCTGGTGGTGGGTACTGGCCGGCTTCCTGCTGTTCGTCACGCCGCTGGGCCGCATGGGCATCGCGGTGCTGTTCGCCCGGATGCTGCTGACCGGACTCGAACCCGGCACCTATCGCCGCGGCGGCGCGGTCCACCTACGGGTCTGGATCGCCGAGCGGCTGGCCGATGCCAGCGGCGCGGAGAACCTGGCCGGTGCGCCGTGGATGGTCTACTACGCCCGCGCCCTGGGCAACAGCGTCGGCAAGGGCGTCGACATGCACTCGGCGCCGCCGGTGACCGGCATGCTCAAACTCGGTCACCGCGCCTCGGTCGAACCCGAGGTGGACCTGACCGGGCACTGGATCGACGGCGACCTGTTCCATGTCGGGCCGGTGTCGATCGGCAACGACGCCACGATCGGCACCCGCACCACGCTGCTGCCCGGGGCCAGCGTCGGCAAGAACGCCGATGTGGCGCCCGGATCGGCAGTGACCGGCAAGGTCAAGAACGGTCAGTTCTGGAAGGGCTCACCCGCCGTGAAGTCCGGCAAGGCCCGCCACCCGTGGCCCGATCACCGGCCGCGGCGCGCGCCGGTGTGGGTCGCGGTGTACGGGGTGTCCTCATTACTGCTGGCAGGCCTGCCGCTACTGGCACTGGCCGCGGGGCTCGCGGTGATCGTCTGGGGCGTGCACGGCACTGCCTCGCCGGCCGAGGCGCTACTGCCCGCGCTGGCCTGGACGCCGGCCGCGGCCGCGGTCTCAATGCTGACGTATGCAGCGCTGACGGTGATCGGGGTCCGCCTACTCTCGGTCCGGCTTTCGGAGGGCTACCACCCCGTGCGCAGCCGGGTGGGTTGGCAGTTGTGGACCACCGAACGGCTGATGGACGCGGCCCGCAATTATCTGTTCCCGATCTACGCCAGCCTGCTCACGCCCTGGTGGCTGCGGGTGCTCGGCGCGAAAGTCGGCCGGGACACCGAGATCTCGACGGCCCTGTTCACCCCGAAGTTCACCGAGGTGCAGGACGGCGCGTTCCTGGCCGACGACACCATGGTGGCCTCCTACGAACTGGGCGGCGGCTGGATCCATGTCGCCAAAGCGACGATCGGCAAGCGGGCCTTCCTCGGCAACTCCGGCATCACGCAGCCGGGCCGCAAGGTGCCCAACGACGGCCTGGTGGCCGTGCTGTCGGCCACGCCTCACAAGGCCAAGGCCGGCTCGTCCTGGCTGGGCAGCCCACCGGTCCGGTTGCGCCGCAACGCCACCGCCGCCGATGCGCTACGCACGTTCCATCCGTCGGTCCGGCTCAAGATCATGCGTTCGGCCGTCGAGACCTGCCGGTTGATCCCGGTGATCGTCACCTTCGCGATCGGTATCGCGGTGCTCGGTGCGATGCAGGCCGTGACGATCCGGTTCGGCTTCCTGTGGGCGGCACTGTCCGCCGGCGTGGTCCTACTGGTCGCCGGCACGGTGGCCGGGACCATCGCGGTGATCGCAAAGTGGTTGGTGGTCGGCCGGATTCGCGCGGTCGAACATCCATTGTGGTCGTCGTTCGTGTGGCGCAACGAGGTGTCGGACACCTTCGTCGAAACCGTCGCCGCACCCTGGTTCGCCCGTGCCGCCAGCGGCACCCCGGTGATGAACCTGTGGCTGCGGGGGCTGGGCGCGTCGATCGGGCGCGGCGTGTGGTGCGAAACCTACTGGCTGCCCGAAGCCGATCTGGTGACGCTCGCGACCGCGTCCACCGTCAACCGCGGCTGCGTGGTGCAGACCCACCTGTTCCACGACCGCATCATGCGGTTGGACAGCGTTGTGCTCGAAGAAGGTTCGACGCTGGGGCCGCACTGCGTGGCACTGCCCGCGGCACGCCTGGGTGCCGGCGCCACCGTCGGGCCGGGCTCACTGGTGATGCGGGGCGACGAAGTACCACCGTCGACGCGCTGGCAGGGCAACCCGATCGCGCCGTGGAACATGTTCGGCAAGAAACGTGCGGCCGACAAGTCCTCCGACAAGACTGCGAAGAAGACAGAAGACCCCGCCGCGTGACCCGATCGAAGAAAGCCGCAAAGAAGTTGGTACCTCCGCCCGTCATCGATCCGTATCTGCCCACCAACGGCAATTTCGGGTACCGGGTGTCGCGCTACGAACTCGACCTCGAGTACAAGGTGGCGATCAACCGACTGGCGGGGACCGCCACGATCACCGCGGTGACGTTGGCCGCGGTGCGCACCTTCACCCTCGACCTGTCCGACGCCCTTACGGTGTCGCGGGTTTCGGTGAACGGCCGCCGTCCGGCCCGGTACCGATGTTCGGGCGGGAAGTTGTCGGTCACCATGTCCTCGGCACTGCCGGCCGGCGCCGCGATGACCGTCGTCATCCGCTACAACGGAACCCCGCGCCCCATCGAAACCTTTTGGGGTGAAGTCGGTTTCGAAGAACTGTCGAACGGCGCCCTGGTGGCCGGCCAACCCAACGGGGCGGCCTCCTGGTTCCCGTGCGACGACCATCCCAGCTCGAAGGCCAGCTACCGGATCCAGATCAGCACCGACAGCCCGTATTACGCCCTGGCCAACGGCGAGTTGATCTCCCGAAAAGCCCGCGCCGGACACACCGTGTGGACCTACGAGCAGGCCGAACCGACATCGAGCTACCTGATCACCCTGCAGATCGGCCAGTACGAGAGCCAGCGGCTCGCCAAGACACCGGTACCGATGCACGCGGTGCTGCCCGCCCGGTTGCGCCGCAATTTCGACCACGACTTCGAAGATCAGCCGCAGATGATGAAGCTCTTCATCAAGATGTTCGGCCCCTATCCGCTGGCCAGCGGCTACACCGTGGTGGTCACCGAAGACGACCTTGAGATACCGCTGGAGGCCCAGGGCATCTCGATCTTCGGCGCCAACCACTGCGACGGACACCGCGGCGCCGAACGGCTGATCGCCCACGAACTGGCCCACCAGTGGTTCGGCAACTCGGTGACGGCGCGACGCTGGCGTGACATCTGGCTGCACGAGGGATTCGCCTGCTACGCGGAGTGGCTGTGGTCCGAACACAGCGGCGGCCACACCGCCGCAGAGTGGGCCGAGCACTATCACCAGCGGCTGCGCGACAAGCCCCAGGACCTGCTGCTGTCCGATCCTGGGCCCGAGGACATGTTCGACGACCGGGTCTACAAGCGCGGGGCACTGACCCTGCATGCGCTGCGCACCCTGATCGGTGACCGCAATTTCTTTGCGCTGCTGAGGGATTGGACGGCCCGCTACCGCCACAGCACGGCATTCACCGACGATTTCACCGGGCTGGCCGCCGCCTACACCGACGTGCCACTGCAGCCGCTGTGGCAGGCCTGGCTGTATTCGAAAGAGCTGCCAGACCTGTGACCGATGCCGGCGGCGCCCCCGCTACAGGCCCCATCACGCGCAGTAGCGTCGCCCGCGTCGGACTGGCGACGGCGATCAGCGCGCTGTGCGGCTACGCCGTGCTGTACCTGGCCGCCCGCGACCTCGAGCCGGCCGGATTCTCGGTCTTCAGCGTGTTCTGGGGTGCGTTCGGCCTGGTGACCGGCGCCGCCAACGGCCTCTTGCAGGAGGCCACCCGCGAGGTCCGCTCAGCGCGGCATCGGAATCTGAGCGGCGCGCCGACCACTCACCCGATGCGGATCGCGGGACTGGTCGGCATCGTCGCCGCCATAGTGATCGCGCTCAGCTCACCGCTGTGGAGCACCCACGTGTTCGCTGAGTCGCGGGCGCTGAGCGTCGTGCTCCTCAGCGTCGGGCTGGCAGGGTTCTGTCTGCACGCCACTCTGCTCGGCATGCTCGCCGGGGTGAACCGGTGGACCGAGTACGGGGCCCTGATGGTCACCGATGCCGGAATCCGGGTGGCTGTCGCCGCCGCGACGTTCGTGCTCGGCTGGGGGCTGGCCGGGTTCCTGTGGGCCACCGTGGCCGGCGCAGTGGCCTGGCTGATCATGCTGATCGCCGCGCCGGCAGCGCGCCTGGCCGCCGGACTGCTCACCGCGGGCAGTCCCGCGACGTTCCTGCGCGGGGCCGCGCACTCGATCGCTGCAGCCGGCGCCAGCGCGATCCTGGTGATGGGGTTCCCGGTGCTGCTCAAGGCCACCTCGGGTGATCTCGGCGCGGCCGGCGGTGTGGTGATCCTGGCCGTGACGCTGACGCGTGCGCCGCTGCTGGTTCCGCTCACCGCGATGCAGGGCAATCTGATCGCGCATTTCGTCGACCAACGCGACAAGCGGCTGCGCGCATTGCTGGCCCCCGCCGCTGCGGTGGCCGCGCTGGGCGCCGTGGGCGTGGCCGCAGCCGGATTCCTCGGGCCCTGGCTGCTGCGGGTGGGGTTCGGCGACGAATACCGGGCCGGCGGCGCCCTGCTGGCCTGGCTGACCGCAGCCGCGGTCGCCATCGCCATGCTCACCCTGACCGGCGCCGCAACTGTCGCGGCCGCCCTGCACCGGGCCTACGCGCTGGGCTGGATCATCGCCACCGTCGCGGCGGTGGCGCTGCTGCTGCTGCCGGTGGGCCTGGAGACGCGCACCGTCATCGCGCTGCTTTGCGGACCGCTCGTCGGAATCGCGGTTCACCTGGGCGCGCTCGCCAAACTGGCAATGAAATGACCGTGTAGTTTGGTGCCCATCGACATGCGCTTTCACGACATTTGGATCATCATCCCCGCCTTCAATGAGGCGAGCATCATCGGCGACGTCATCTCCGAGGTACGCTCGGTTTTCCCTAACGTGGTCTGTGTCGACGACGGCAGCCGCGACGGCACCGCCGACCTGGCCCTGCGGGCCGGCGCGCACGTCGTCCCGCACCCGGTGAACCTCGGCCAGGGAGCGGCAATCCAGACCGGTGTCGAATTCGCACGCAGCCGGCCCGGCGCCCGCGTCTTCGCCACCTTCGACGCCGACGGTCAGCACCAGGTCAAGGACGTGGTGCGAATGATCGACCGGCTCGACACCGACGGTGCCGATCTGGTGGTGGGTACCCGGTTCGCCAACCCGGACGCGCACGCGGTGACGCATACCCCGCCGCTGAAGCGGATGATCCTGCGCGCGGCGGCATTCCTGAGCCCGCAGAGCCGCGCCTTCGGGCTCACGGATGCGCACAACGGCCTGCGAGTGTTCAACAAGTTGGTGGCCGACCAACTCAACCTCACCATGAACGGCATGAGCCACGCCGGTGAGTTCATCTCGCTGGCGTACGAAAACCGTTGGCACGTGGTCGAGGAACCGGTCGAGATCCTCTACACCGACTATTCGAAGTCCAAGGGGCAACCACTGCTCAACGGGGTGAACATCATCTTCGACGGGCTGTTACGCAGGAGGATGTCCCGATGAACTGGATTCAGGCACTGCTGATCGTCGCAGTGCTGGTGCTGTTGGCGTACCTGCTCGGGTCACGGCGCAGCGCACGATCCAAGGCGTGGGTGAAGGTCGGTTTCGTGTTGTTCGTGGCGGCGGGCATCTACGCGATCCTGCGCCCCGACGACACCACCGTGGTGGCCAATTGGCTTGGGGTGGACCGAGGTACGGACCTGATGGAGTACATGCTCATCATCGCGTTCGTATTCGTCACGCTGTCGACGTACCTGCGCATCAAGGATCTCGAGCTGCGCTACGCCCGGCTGGCCCGGGCCGTGGCCCTGCAGAACGTGCGGGTTCCCGAAGATACCTAGCGGCTGAGCAACGCCGCCAACATGGCGATCCGGGCGTCCTCGAGTTCCGGCAGTGGCAGCACGCGGCGCACCATGGCCGCGCCGTCAAATGTGTTGAGCAGGACGGCCAGCACCACGCTGAACGAATCCTCGGGGAATTGGTCGACCCCGGGCGTGGTCTTGGCGACTTCATAGATGTTGTCGATGTACTCGGCGAGCACCACCTGCAGTGGGCCCCGAAGCTTCTCATCGGTGCGCGCCGCCATCAGCAGCTCATGCCACACGGTGTTGGTATCGCTGCCCGCGATGTCCCGCAGGATCGTCAGCACCGCCGGTAACGGCGGCTGCTCGGCGGCGATGTCGGCAATCAGCTTGCTTCCCAACTCCAACTGACGGCGCGCCACCTCTTGCGCGGTGGCCGCCATGAAGTCGCTCATGGTGGGGAAATGCCGGAACAGCGCACCGTCGGAAACCTTGGCCCGCTTGGCGATCACCGCCGCCGACGCCCGCGCGTACCCGACCTCGACGATGGTGTCGATACCGGCGTCGAGTAGTCGTGCGACGGTTTCCTCGCGGCGCTGCTGCTGGGTTCTCGCCATGTCTAGACGGGCGTGCGGTCCAGTTGCTCGGCGCCGGCCCGCAGGTACCGTCCCGACTTCACCGATTCGCCGTAGCCGTCCCGGAACTGACCGTTGCGGAACACCACGGCCCCGTTGACGGCGGTGGCGATGACGGCGTCGTCGCTGCGGTTCACCATGCGGCTCAGGCCGCCGTAGAACGGGACCGACTCCTCGTGGTAGGCCTCCACCGTGTCATTGAGGCCGGCCGGGTCGATCACCACGAAGTCGGCGCGGTCGCCTTGCCGCAGGGTGCCGGCCGAGACGCCGAACCAGTCGGCCACCTCGGCGGTCAGCCGGTGCACGGCATGTTCGGTGGTCATGAACGGCCGTCCGGTCAGCTGGGCGTCGCGTACCCGCTTGAGCAGCTTCACCGGGTAGTTGTAGAACGCCATGTTGCGCAGGTGCGCACCGGCATCCGAGAAACCCATGTGTACCGACGGTTCCTTGGCCAGCTTGTCCAGGAACTTCGGCCGGTTGTTGGCCACGATGGTGGTCCAGCGAACGTTGCGCTCACCGTTGTCCACCAGCACATCGAGGAAGGCGTCGAGCGGGTGGATGCCGCGCTCGTCGGCGATCTGCCCGAAGCTCTTGCCGATCAGCGTCTTGTCGGGGCATTCGACGATCGTGGCGTCGTGGAAGTCGCGGTGCCATAAGGTCGGTCCGAGTACGCGCCGGTCGAAGGACTTGCGGAACCGTCGGCGGTACTCGGGGTCGGCGAGCAGCTTGTTGCGCTCGAACTGGTCTTTGAGATGCAGCGCGGCCGTTCCGGCGCCGAACTCCTCGAACACGGGCAGATCGATTCCGTCCGAATACAATTCGAACGGTACCGGCAGATGCTGGAACCGGACCTTGGAGCCCAGGATCCGGTTGAGCAGGCGGACGCCCGGCCCGAGCACGCGCACCGCACCGGGCGAGGACTTGGCGTCGGCCGACACCAGCAGGCTCATCCGCACATCCCGGCGCCTGCCGAACTGGCCACTGCTCTCCAGGAAGAAGTTCAGTGCCTCATGAATTTTCGCCACATTCGGCGCGCTCTGCAGCATCCGTCCGCGCTTGCGCAGCACCTTGATCAGACGCCGGCGCTCACGCCAGGTCGCGAACGTCGACGGCAATGCGCGGGACCTGAACCGGTCCCCGTCGAGCTTGTCGATCGCCGCGTCCATCCCGGACAAGCCGAGCATGCCCGCGTCGAGGGCCTCGTCGAGCTTGGCCGCCATGGTTTCCAGTTCGGCGTCGGTCGGGGTGACACCTCGGGTGGTGGCCCGGTCCAGTCCCAGCACCGAGGCCCGCAGATCCGAATGCCCCAGCAGCGACGCGATATTCGGGCCCAGCGGCAGCTCGTCGATGACCTTCACGTACTCGGCCGGACCAGACCAGGTCTTGTGCTGCTCCAAGGCGCCCAGCACGAACTGACGCGGAACCGCCTCGACGCGGCTGAACAGATCGGCGGCATCCTCGGTGTCGGCGTAGACCGTCGAGAGCGAGCACATGCCGAGCAGCACGGTGGTCACGCCGTGGCGCACCGATTCCCGCAGGCCCGGATCGAGCAGGACTTCGGCGTCGTAGTGGGTGTGCACGTCGACGAAACCGGGCAGCACCCACTTGCCGCCGGCGTTGATGACGTCGGGACAGTCGGTCTCGTCGAGCGGGGTGGCCGACACCGTGACCACTACCCCGTCGCGAATCCCCAGCGTACGGACCTGCGGCGGGGCGCCGGTGCCGTCGAACCACAAGCCGTTGCGAACGATGACGTCGTAGGACATGACGCAACGCTAAACGAGAAAGTGAGTACTCACAATCTTTTAGCGAGGATCGGTCCGAAAAAAGTCCACCGTCTTGGGAATGCCCGCGGCCAGGTCGACCTGCGGCCGCCACCCCAGCACCTCACGCGCCCGCGTGATGTCCAGACGGGAACGGCGCAGGTCACCGAGCCGCGGCGGGTGCATCTCCGGGTCGTCAGCCGCACCGACGGCCAGGGCGATCGCGGTGTGCATTTCCCGGGTCGAGGTCTCCACGCCGGTGCCGACGTTGAACCGCTGGCCACCGCCCGCTGATCCCGACGCCTTCACAAAGGCGTCCACCACGTCGTCGACGTACACATAGTCGCGGGTGTCGCTGCCGTCACCGAAAATCTTGGTGGGGCGCCCGGCCAGCAGAGCCTGGGCGAAGATCGCCACCACGCCGGCCTCACCGTGCGGATCCTGGCGCGGGCCGTAGACGTTGGCCGGCGCGATGTGCGAGCAATCCAGGTTGTACAGATTGCGGAACATGTTGAAGTACACCTCGCCGGCCACCTTGCTCGCCGCGTAGGGCGAGGCGGGGTCCGTCGGGGTGTCCTCGCTCGTCGGATATGACGGCGGGGTGCCGTACACCGAGCCACCTGACGACGTGTGCACCACCTTGCGCACCCCGGACTGCCTGGCCGCCTCGGCCAACCGGACCACGCCCACCACATTCACCGTGGAGTCCAGCTGGGGGTCGTCCACCGAGCGCTTCACCGAGATCTGAGCGCCCAGGTGGAAGATCACCTCAGGCTGGGTGTCCTTGAACAGCCCCAGCAGGTCCGCGTCGACGATGTCGGCCTTGACGAACTCGAAGTTGTCGTTGTTGTCGGCGCTGCTGAGGTTCTCTGCCCGCCCCGAACTCAGGTCGTCGAGCCCGACGACGCTGTGCCCGTCTGCAAGCAGGCGGTCAACCAGCGTCGATCCGATGAAACCTGCCGCTCCTGTCACCAGTGTTCGCACGGCCTCACCATACCGACGGCAGGTTGGCGCCCGCTGGGTCCGTACAGTCGGCAAGAGTGAACAAGGTCGCCCGCATTGCCGCCGCGCTGATCGCGCTGCACCTGGTGGTCCGGGCGATACTCGCATTCGGCGGCTATTTCTACTGGGACGATCTCATTCTGATCGGCCGGGCCGGGACCCAGAATCTGCTGTCGCCGTCCTTCCTTTTCGACGATCACGACGGCCACGTCATGCCCGCGGCGTTCCTGGTGTCCGGCGCGGTGACCCGGGTGGCCCCGTTCTCCTGGGTCCTGGCCGCGGTGAGCCTGGTGGTGATGCAACTGCTGGCCTCGCTGGCGCTGCTGCGGGCGCTGTGGGTGATCCTCGGCTGGCGGCCGGTGCTGCTGATCCCGCTGACCTTTGCCTTGTTCACCCCGTTGGCGTTGCCGGGGTTCGCGTGGTGGGCGGCCGGGCTGAACACGTTGCCGATGCAGGCCGCCCTGGCGTGGGTGTGCGGCGAGGCCGTGCTGCTGGTGCGGACCGGGTCTTACCGGCACGCGGTCTTCGGCGTGCTGGTGTTCTTCGGGGGGCTGCTGTTCTTCGAGAAGGCCGCGGTGATCCCGTTCGTCGCGTTCGCAGTGGTGGCTCTTTTGGGGTACGTCACGGGGACTTTTGGCGTGCGCGAGGTGTGGCGGCGCGGACTGCGGTTGTGGGTCGGTTGCCTGGCCCTGATCGTCGCCTGGATCGGCGTATACCTCGTCGTCGTCGATCAGAAGCGGTGGAGCTTCGACCTGGCGATGACCTGGGACCTGCTGAGCCGCTCGTTCACGCACGGCATCGTGCCCGGGATCGTGGGCGGGCCGTGGTCCTGGCAACGCTGGGCACCCGCTTCGCCGTGGGCCACCCCGCCCGTCTCGGCGATGGCGCTGGGCTGGGTGGTGCTTGTTGTCGCCGTCGCGGTGGTGCTGGTGCGCAAGACCCGCATCTGGCCGGTCTTGGTCGTGGCCCTGGGCTATGCCGTCGCCTGCCAGATCCCGATCTATCTGATGCGCTCGTCGCGGTTCACCGCATTGGAGTTGGCGCAGACGCTGCGCTATCTGCCGGACCTCGTGGTGGTGCTGGCGCTGTTGGCGGCGGTGGGATTCTGTGCGCCGAACCGGGATTCGCGGTTCTCCGGCCTGTTGTCAGCGTCCCGTGCCCGCACTCTCGTATGTGTCGGCGTTGCGGTGCTGTTCGTGGCGAGCAGCCTGTATTCGACGTTCACCTTCCTGAAGGTGTGGCAGGACAACCCGGTGCCCGCCTATCTGAACAATGCCCGCGCGTCACTGGCGTCCACCTCATCGGCCGCACCGCTGCTGGACCAAGAGGTCGATCCGCTCATCCTGCAGCGGGTGGCCGCTCCGGAGAACCTGGCCAGCCACATGTTCGCCCTGGCATCACCAAGGCCCGAGTTCGCCGCGGCCACAACCGATCTGCGGATGTTCGACCGGACCGGGACGCTGCTCCCCGCCAAAGTGACGTGGGTGCGCACCACTGTCGAGGGCCCGGCGCCCAAATGCGGATTCCTGGTCCAGCCCGACGAGCCCGTGGTCATGCCACTCGATGGGCCGCTGCTGCCGGCCGATTGGACCGCGGAGATCAACTACCTGGCCAACAGCGACGGTTCACTGACCATGGCCCTGGCCGAGGGGCCTGAGGTGAAGGTCCCGGTGCGGCCCGGGCTCAACCGGGTGTTCGTCCGACTGCCCGGGGCCGGACAATCGATCTCTGTGCAGGCCAACACCGCCGCGCTGTCGGTCTGCATCTCCCCCGGACCTGTGGGATTCCTGGCACCGAAGTAGTTCGGGGGCTGAGATACTGACGGTTGACTGTCGGGATCCTGGTGGGGGGACGTTCTGTGAGCGCGCTGGATGGCTTCTATTCGACCTGGAACAAAGCGCGTGAAACCTTCGGAGTAGGCACGCCCGTCGACGGCTCGCAGCACGACGGCAGCTCCCAGCTGATGAAGATGAAAGGCATGGTCGAATCGGCGGCCAAGCACGACGGCTGGCAAGGGAGAGGCGCGGAGGCCTACGCCGCGGCCAACAAAGAGCATGCCGCCGTGTACCAGAAGCTCGCCGACCTCGACAAGAAGATGTCCGCCGAAGTCACCAACGCAGCCAACATCGTCGCCAACGGACGCACTCAACTGGACACCACGAAGTCCTGGGTCGACAGCGCAGCCAACTCATTGCCCAGTGGGCTCAGCTCCCAAGCCCGCGAGAACAGCCTGCTCCCGATCGCCAGAGAAGGCATCACCCAGGTCAACAACACCGTAAGCACCGCCAACGGGGACATGCTCAAGATCGGTTTCCGCATCACCGATATAAAGAACCAGTACGACGAGCTGAGTACGAATCAGAAGTTCGGACCTGTCGACGTGCTGAAGGCTGCCGGAGGCCAGCCCGCTGATAAGCAGGACCCCGAACTTAATTCGGAAAACGGCCGCGCTGATGGTGAAGCACTTCAAAATGGCGCAGGCCGACTGATGACGCCGGAATATCGCGACCGCCTACTCGAAGCAGGAACGCTTTCCGAACAGCAGTTGGCAGATCTAGCATCGGGTAAAGATGTCGTTGTTGGCGCTGACCGGATGGCATATCTATACCAGCTATCACAATCCCTCAATGGAATGTCCCCCGAGGACCTAAAGGAACTTTCCGCGACTCTGCCAGGAGAAGAACAGAAGGCGTTAGCCCAAGGGCTCGCGATTATTTCCAACCATCACGCTTTATCAGGGATTCCCAACACCGAAGGAGTCACCGATGCGACGCGCGACAGTTTTATTCCCGCAGCGGGTAGCTTGGTCAACCTTCCCGACAAGATGCATGAAGAACTATCCCGCAACGACCGAGTTGTAGTGACACCCGGACAGACCGTGCCGACCGGAACAACGCTTCCGCCCGCATACGTGCCAGAAACCACCAAGCTCAACGGAGTGGGAGCCATTCAAGATATCTCGGATGTCTTGAAGGCCGGTGATGGCACATATTTCAACGGCAGCGAAGCTACAAAAACGATGCTTGATGCATCATCACAGTATGCTGCCGCGGATGCCAAGCATAATGGCATCCCTGGAGACACTCTTGGACATGCTCTAACACATCCCACGTTAACTTCCGATCACCACGGTTCAGATTTGCCGAAAGCCCTTGCCGAAGTGATCGGTACATCAGGTCGTGATCACGTAGGAGTGCACGATTTAGCTACCAATCCTTCAACCAGGGACAATTTTCTCCAAGGAATAACCTCCGAGAAATGGGGCGAGCACTCCAGCCAGGTTGGAGATGCATTCCGCTGGACCGGTTCCGAGCCACACAATCCAATCGCCGGAGAAACAGCCAATTCGGTTGCGCATTACCTCTCCGATAGCGCAGATGATCACCTACGGCATATGCCTGGGGGAGGTTTCTTCGGCGAAGTCAATGGCGGATTACTTCAGGCCATGGCAGACGGCACCTCACCCTACTTGGCTCAACTAGCTGGCGCCGGTCCTCAATCAGGATTCAACTCGCCCGGGATCGACGGATTCAACAGAGCAAGCGACATGAACGCTCTGTTCTCCGTGTTCGACCAGGACCATACTGCGGGCACAGTGGCCAACAACGCCGCCTTGCAACAGAAGTTCTTCCTCGAAGTCAGCGCCGCCGAACGCGGCGATGTACCAGGAAATAGCATCGAGGTCGCTTCCCGCCTCAGCGAGGCAATGGCAAACGGTGCTCTCGATGCCAAGAACGCAGGGATCGCAAACCACGTTTGGCAACTACACGAGGACAACCAGAAGGCAGGAGTGATGTTTGACACCTTCTACGGAGGACTCACTGCCGTAGAAGGACTTGTTCCAGGTGGGCAAGTACCCGCCGCCGTTCAAACTGTCCTGGGGCCTATGTTCAAGGATCAGCTCCTGCCTGAAACAGATCCGACGACGGTGCATGGCGACGACTTCTTCACCAACCAGCTCAGCGACAATAGATTTAGTAATACGACGTCGAATTATGCCGTCGCCTTGCAGGGTTTGATCAATTCGCATCCAGAGATTGCAAACGACACAGTTCTGAAAGATTTCATCAAAGACGGCCGGATCGATCTCTACAATGTCGCCAACAAGAATCTCAATGCGCATGACATACTCAGTAATTGGTTTGAGATGAACAGCGCGTATTACGGCTACAACCAAGGCACCTGGACGGCTCAACGCCAAGATGGCACAATTAATGACAATTGGAGTTATTGATGCGCAGAGCGACAGCGATACGCCGTGCATTTGCGGGCCTGTTGGCCCTGTCGGTGATCAGCACCGGTTGTACGCAGCCAGAACCGCCCACATCGAACAACAGCCCAACGACCTCGAACGATCCGACTGCTGACGACATCTTGCAATACTCCAACCGCTGGATCCAAAATCCAGCCATGGACCTCATGTCACCGGAAGGAACCTTTGTCCGGGCCGCGGTGGAATCACTCGACCGTGTCGGATACGGTCGCGGTACCGGAATCGCAGCAATTGCAGACGCCGGCTATCCCGGATTTGCCCGCGCCTTCAATAATGTGAGAGATCCCGTTACATTCGGACTCCCCGGAGGGAAAGACCAGGACGAGGTTGGGACAATGTACTGGGAAGTAGTCGCTACGCGCCGCAACGGCGACCTGATTACGGCAGGGGTGTGCGGCTACGGTTCAATGACCGCCGGAAAGGTATACGGCGGCTACCGAAATTCGGGACGTCAACTCCCAGCAGGAAGCGCCAGATGGCTCACATTCGGGCCCGATCAGGCGCTGCCCAGCATCGAGCAGATTTCACCGCCCTCAAACCAGCGAGGCTCACGACGTACACCTGTCAACAATGTGTTTGGCACATGGGTACTCACGGATTACAAGGTTCTCGGCGCCAACATTGATCTGCCCCACTGCGTCAACACGCTCGCTCCAGGCACACCACCAGATGCCCCAGATGAGTATTTCGTCCAACCCGATCCGCTGCCGGCGCTGCCGCCCGACCCCGGCTGGCCCGAGTCGTAGCGCGCGCGTGCCAAGCTGGCGGGCATGACTGACGTACGTGAACAGGGTCTGCGAGTCCTGCAAGAGATGGTGCCGCACCTGCCGGCCGACGTCGTCGAACCCGACGGCAGCTTCGGCGATGAGCTGCTGGCGATCGGCGTCGACAATGTCTTCGGCCGGTTATGGAGCCGCGAGGGCCTGAGCCGCCGTGACCGCAGCCTGGTCACCATGGGCATCTTGATCGCCCTGCGGGCCACCGATGAGTTCGAGTCGCACGTCAGGATCGGCCTCCGGAACGGCCTCACCGAGGACGAGATCGCCGAAGTCATCTACCACGCCAGCGGTTACGCGGGTTTCCCTGCTGCGAATACAGCCCGCAACGTGGCGCGGGAAGCGCTGGCCAAGGACTAGAAGACGCGGCTGCCCCGCTTCGACAGCTCGAAGCCGTGGTCACCGATCACGCACACCGTGCTCACGTCGGTGACGGCGCACGTCCCGGTGTCGGGATAGACGAGCTTGCTGCCGGCGGGAAGCAGCTTGTAGTTGGCGGGGTCAACCGTGCGGTCGCGCGGCTCTTTGTAGTCCGTGTACTTCTCCATGTCGGCCAGATCCCCGGTGGAAAATTTCGCCGGATCGAGTTGCATGGCCGCGAAAACGCTGACGAAGTTGCTCGATGTACCGGGCAGCGCACCCCAGCAGGTGGCTTGCTTCATGGGTGGATTGGCACGGCCGGTGTAGGTGATCCGGCATCGGTACCCGCCCGGGGTGACGAACTGCGCGCCATTCGTCGTCGGGTAGTTGTAATACGTGTTGTAGTCGTGGACATCCACCGCGGTGTAACCACTCAGATCAGGGATTTGCCCCGGGTCAGCCTGCGCCACCGGAGATGCCAGTGAAACCGCTACCACGAGAACCGCTCCCACCACGATCCGTGCCATAGCGGTGAGCCTATCGCCGCCGACACCTGCGCACTGCGATTGCCCGAGTGCGTCAGCGACGCGAAAAATATGGAGCCGCCTAGGGGAATCGAACCCCTGACCTTCTCATTACGAGTGAGACGCTCTACCGACTGAGCTAAGGCGGCTTGCCGTTACGGGCGGCACGAGTCTACGGCAGAGGCCAGCCAGGACCCAACTCACCCGCGCAGCGCCTGCCCGACCGTCGCCACCATGGCATCGACGGCGAACTTCGGCTTGACGTTGACGGCCAATGCTTCGCGGCATTCCAGCACCGCCTCGATGCAACGCAGCAGCCGGTCCGGTGGCACGTGGGCGGCCATGGCCTCCACTTTCTCGGCCATGTCCGGGTGGTTGGCGGTCACCGCCGTGGCTCCTGACGACACCAGCAGCGCATCGCGGAAGTAGGTGGCCAGGTCGATCAGGGCCCGGTCCAGCGCATCGCGGTTAGCCCGCGTCCGTCGTGACTTCTGCCGATTTTCCAGCTGCTTGAGCACACCAGCGGTGCCGCGGGTGGTGGCCGCGGTGCCTTTACCCGTCCCACCGGCCCCCAGGGCGGTCTTGAGCTCCTCGGTCTCGGTCTCGTTGCGCCCGGCGGTCAACGCCAGCGCCTCGGCCTCGGCGACGGCGACCATCTCCTCGGCGGCCGCGAACGCCCGCGTCGGAGTGGCGGCGTCCCGGGCCAGCCCGAGCGCCCGTTTGCGACGCTCCCTGGCCTCGGGATCGGTCGCCAACCGTCGGGCCCGGCCGACATGGCCGCCGCTGACCGAGGCAGCCCAGCGAGCGTCCCCTTCCGGAAGCCCGTCACCGGAGATCAGCACGTCGGCGATGGCGTCCACCGACGGCGTGGTCAACGCCACGTGCCGGCAGCGGGAGCGCAGCGTGATGGCGATGTCCTCGGGGTCCACCGACGGCGCGCAGAGCAGGAACACGGTCGATGCCGGCGGCTCCTCCACCACTTTGAGCAGCGCATTGGCCGCGCCCTCGGTGAGCCGGTCGGCATCCTCGATCACCACGACCTGCCAGCGCCCGGTCCCGGGCCGCCGCGATGCGATCTGGACGATCTCGCGCATCTCCTTGACCGCGATCGACAGCCCCTCGGGCACGATGCGGCGCACGTCGGCGTGCGTGCCGGCCATCGTCGTCGTGCACGCTCGGCACTGCCCGCACCCTGGAACACCGTCCGACGTGCATTGCAACGCCGCCGCGAAGCACAGCGCCGCCACCGAACGCCCCGATCCGGGTGGGCCGGTGATCAGCCAGGCATGTGTCATGGTCCCCACGGTGGTGCCACTGTGTGGCGTATCACCCCGGGCCGCCGATGCGGCCGCCACCAGCTCCTGTTCCACCGCGTGCTGGCCCACCAGCCGCGAAAAGACCCCGCTCATCGTCCCCAACAGTAGTGGTCAAGCCGACACAACCGCGTCACAGCAGGCGGTCAACGTCCCTGCGGCCCGATACGGTGAACGGATGACCACGGAGCCGATACCTATCGCGCGAATCGGTGCATTCGCTCGATGGGTGGCGCGCACGCCGTGGCCGGTGTTCACCCTGGGCATGCTGCAGGCCGACATCATCGGCGCGCTTTTCGTGCTGGGATTCCTGCGCTTCGGTCTGCCGCCCGAGGACCGCATCCAACTCCAGGATCTGCCGGTGCTCAACCTGGCGATCTTCCTGGGGTATCTGTTCGTGTCGTTCACCGTCGGCGCCTACCTCGCGCTGCGGCTGCTGATCCCGGTGATCCGGTGGCAGCGCCGCGACACCCTGCTGTCCAAGTCGGACCCCGGTATCACCGAGTTGGCCCGCGTACGGGCGCTGAAGATGCCCTTCTACCGCACCCTGATCAGCGTCACGAACTGGCTGCTGGGCTCGATCGTGTTCATCGTGGCCAGCTGGCCCGTCGCCAGTAAGTCCGCTCCCGTGGTTCTCGTCGCTACCGCACTGGGGGCGACCGCCACGGCGATCATCGGCTACCTGCAGTCCGAGCGGGTGCTACGACCGGTCGCGGTGGCCGCGCTGCGCGGCGGGGTTCCGGAGAACTTCCGCGCCCCCGGGGTGATCCTGCGCCAGGTGCTCACCTGGGTGCTCTCGACGGGCGTGCCGGTCCTGGCCATCGTCCTGGCCCTGGTGGCCAGCAAGTTCTCGATCCTGACCGCATCTGCCGACCGGCTGATCACCCCGCTGTTGCTGCTGGCCATCGCCGCGCTGGTGATCGGGCTGTCCGGCACCGTACTGGTGGCGATGTCGATCGCCGATCCGCTGCGCCAGCTGCGCTGGGCGCTGGGCGAGGTGCAGCGCGGTAACTACAACGCGCACATGCAGATCTACGACGCCAGCGAGCTGGGCCTGCTGCAGGCCGGGTTCAACGACATGGTGCGCGAGCTGGCCGAGCGGCAACGACTGCGTGACCTGTTCGGCCGCTATGTAGGTGAGGACGTGGCCCGTCGCGCCCTGGAACGCGGCACCGAGTTGGGCGGCCAGGAGCGGGACGTGGCGGTGCTGTTCGTGGACCTGGTGGGTTCGACGCATCTGGCGTCGACGATCCCGGCCGGCGACGTGGTGAACCTGCTCAACGAGTTCTTCCGCGTCATCGTCGACACCGTCAACCGTCACGGCGGGTTCGTCAACAAGTTCCAGGGTGACGCGGCCCTGGCCATCTTCGGTGCCCCGATCGAGCATCCCGACGCCTCCGGCGGCGCGCTGGCGGCATCCCGTGAACTACACGACGAGCTGCTCAGCGTGCTGGGTACCGATACCGAGTTCGGTATCGGGGTCTCGGCCGGCCGCGCGATCGCCGGCCATATCGGTGCTCAGGCCCGGTTCGAGTACACCGTGATCGGCGACCCGGTGAACGAGGCCGCCCGCCTCACCGAGCTCGCCAAGCTGGAGGAAGGCCACGTGCTGGCCTCGGCGATCGCGGTCAGCAGCGCACTCGACGCCGAGGCACTGAGCTGGGACGTCGGCGAGATCGTCGAACTGCGCGGGCGCACCGTGCCCACCCAGCTGGCCCGTCCCATGAACCTGGTCCTGCCACGGGATCTGGAGCGCAATGCCGCCGAGCGCGACCTGACAGGCTAGAGCACGTCAGGCCTTCTTGGCCGCAGCCTTCTTCGCCGGGGCCTTCTTGGCAGCGGTTTTTTTGGCGGCAGCCTTCTTGGCCGGAGCCTTCTTCGCGGCCTTCTTCACCGGCCCGCGGGCCCGGCGATCGGCCAACAGCTCCGAGGCGCGCTCGTCGGTGATCGAGGCGACGTCATCGCCCTTGCGCAGGCTGGCGTTGGTCTCACCGTCGGTGACGTACGGGCCGAATCGCCCGTCCTTGATCACCATCGGCTTGCCCGAGGCCTGGTCGGTGCCCAGCTCACGCAGCGGCGGGGCCGCAGCGGCCTGGCGCCCACGGCGTTTCGGCTCGGCGTAGATCTTGAGCGCCTCGTCGAGGGTGATGGTGAACATCTGTTCCTCGGTGGCCAGCGAACGAGAGTCGGTGCCGCGCTTGAGATATGGACCGTAGCGGCCGTTCTGCGCGGTGATCTCCTCGTTGTTCGACGGGTCCACGCCGACGACGCGCGGCAACGACAGCAGCTTGAGCGCGTCGTCCAGCGTCACCGTCTCCAGATCCATTGAGCGCAACAGAGATCCGGTGCGCGGCTTGGGTCCGGTCGGCTTCTTGCCCTTCTTGGCCGTCGTCCCCGCATCCGGATCTTCCGGCGGTTCCGGGAGGATCTCGGTGACGTAGGGGCCGAATCGTCCGTCCTTGGCTACGATTTCGTGCCCGGACACCGGATCGACACCCAGCACCCGTCCCTCTTGCGGTGTGGCGAAAAGCTTTTCGGCCAACTCGAGCGTCAGCTCGTCGGGGGTCAGCTCATCCTTGAGGTTGGCGCGCTGCGGTTTGAGCTCGCCCGGATTGTCCGGGTCGGCGATCATGCGCTCCAGGTACGGCCCGTTGCGACCCACGCGGACCACGATCGCGCGGCCCTCGGCATCGTCGAAGAGCTTGATGGAGTTGACTTCTCGTGCGTCGATACCTTCGAGGTTCCCGCCGACGAGGTGCTTGAGCCCACCGGCCCGGGCGATCGAGCCCTCGACGCCGTGATCGCCGCCGAAGTAGAAGTTCGACAGCCAGTTGGTGCGCTGCTCCTGGCCGTTGGCGATCTCGTCGAGCTCGTCCTCCATGGCCGCGGTGAAGTCGTAATCCACCAGCCGGCCGAAGTGCTGCTCGAGCAGGCCGATGACGGCGAAGGCGACCCACGACGGGACCAGCGCACTGCCCTTTTTGACCACGTAGCCGCGGTCCTGGATGGTCTTGATGATCGAGCTGTAGGTCGACGGGCGGCCGATGCCGAGTTCTTCGAGGGACTTGATCAGCGAGGCCTCGGTGTAGCGGGCCGGCGGGCTGGTGGTGTGTCCGTCGGCGGTCAGATCAGCGGCATCGACGCGCTGGCCCTGGGTCAGGTTCGGCAGACGGCTCTCGGCATCGTCGGCCTCGCCGCCCTGCTGCTCGTCGAGGCTCTCGACGTAGGCCTTGAGGAAGCCCGAGAACGTGATGGTGCGACCGGAGGCGTTGAAGACGACCTGCTCGCCGCCTGCAGCGGCTCCGGCGATCCGCAGCGACAGCGTCGTGCCGCGCGCGTCGGCCATCTGCGAGGCCACGGTGCGCTGCCAGATCAGCTCGTAGAGCCGGAACTCGTCGGTGTCGAGTTGCGCATGCAGCTGACCCGGGGTCTGGAACACGTCACCGGAGGGGCGGATCGCCTCGTGCGCCTCCTGGGCGTTCTTGACCTTGCGGGTGTACTGCCGCGGCGACGGATGCACGTACTCGTCGCCGTAGAGCTGCCGCGCCTGGTTGCGCGCAGCGTTGATGGCCGACTCCGACAGCGTCGTGGAGTCGGTACGCATGTAGGTGATGTAGCCGTTCTCGTACAGCCGCTGCGCGATGCTCATCGTGCGCTCCGAGGAGAACCGCAGCTTGCGGGCGGCCTCCTGCTGCAGCGTGGAGGTCATGAACGGCGCGTAGGGCTTGCGGGTGTACGGCTTCTGCTCGACGGAGCTGACAGCCAACTGGGCGCCGCGCAGGCCGGCGGCCAGGGCCCCGGCGCTGGCCTCGTCGAGCACGAGCACCTCGTCGGGCTTCTTCAGCTGGCCCAGCGAGTCGAAGTCACGACCGGCGGCGACCCGGCGGCCGTCGACGGTGTTGAGCTTGGCGGTGAACTTGGGCGGAGTGGCCTGCGGGTCGGAGACCGACGCGTCCAACTCAGCACTGACGTCCCAGTACCCGGCGCTGCGGAACGCCATGCGCTCCCGCTCACGCTGCACGATGATGCGCGTGGCCACCGACTGCACCCGACCGGCGGACAGCTTCGGCGCGACCTTCTTCCACAGCACGGGTGAGACTTCGTAGCCGTAGAGGCGGTCGAGGATGCGCCGGGTTTCCTGCGCGTCGACCAGGGCGATGTCCAGGTCACGGGGGTTTTCCGCGGCGGCCCGGATGGCGGGTTCGGTGATCTCGTGGAACACCATCCGCCGGACCGGCACCTTGGGCTTCAGCGTCTCCAGGAGATGCCAGGCGATCGCTTCACCCTCGCGGTCACCGTCCGTCGCGAGGTAGAGCTCGTCGACACCCTTGAGCAGGTCTTTGAGCTCCGTGACGGTGCTCTTCTTCTCGGGGCTGACGATGTAGAGCGGTTCGAAGTTGTCGTCGACATTGACCCCGAGGCGCGCCCACGGCTCGGATTTGTACTTGGCCGGCACGTCAGCGGCATTGCGCGGCAGGTCACGAATGTGCCCGCGGGAGGATTCGACCACGTAATTGGAGCCCAGGTAGCCGGCTATCTTGCGCGCCTTGGTGGGCGACTCGACAATCACGAGTCGCCGGACAGTGCCCTTGCTACCGCTGCCGCTATCGCCAGCCAACTGTGCTTACGCTCCACTCCTATAGTTGCCGCGCCACGCCCGGCAACTGACAATTTCGCATTACGCGAGAGCCTACGCAAACCGGCTCTCCGTGTGTCCACCATTAAATACGTGGCCACTGCGCCAACGCCGCCGCCTCCCCGGGGGGTTCCCCCACATTCTCTACCAGGCGTGACAGGCGTCGACGCCCACTGATCCGCAGGGCCGGACGGGAGCCTCTGGTCCCGATCAGAGTCGGAGCGATTCCCACCCGCATCATGGCTGCGGCCAGCGCTGCGTGGGTATCGGGCGCATGCGGGTCCAACCCCAGCAGGTAACGATCATCGGCCTCGGGCGTGCCCGCCGCCAGCGTCCAGGCCCGCAACTCACGGGCACCGGGCAGCCATCCAGGCGGCACCGTCTTGACCGCGCCCCTGGTCCACTCCCCTGCGATCAGCATCAACTGCGGATCCAGCGCGGTGCGCACCAGCGGGTTGTTCTCGTCGGTCCGGGAAATCTCCGACACCAGACCGGCGTCGCTGATCATCTCGGCGAGGCCCTGGGCACGCCACAGCTCGTCGACGACCACCGAGATCCGGGCCGCCTGCCGGCCACCGTTGCCCGCGAGAACGACCTGTCCCGGCCCGGCAAGCACCCCGGTCAGGTCGGCGACCGCGGGCGGCACCGACTCAGCCGAGAAGAACGACAGCTGGCTCACAAATCGACACTAGGCCAGCGCAGGCCGTAAAAACGAGAACACCCCCGCGGTGTCCGGCACGGACTCAGCGGGGGTGTCTGTGTTGGGTTTTTGTCTCAGACGGCCCGAACACCCGTGGCCTGCGGCCCCTTGGGGCTCTGGCCAACCTCGAACTCAACCTTCTGGTTCTCCTCCAGGGTGCGGAATCCGCTGCCCTGGATTTCCGTGTAGTGGACAAACACGTCGGCAGAGCCGTCCTCCGGAGCAATGAAGCCGAAGCCCTTCTCCGCGTTGAACCACTTCACAGTTCCCTGTGGCATCTTTTGTTCTTTCCTTCTCTTTCAACCGGGTGCGGTCCACCGACTTCCGGTGCACCGGGCCCGTTCCGACCGCCATACCAACGCGCGAGTCGCCCGGAACTGACCCGACCTACAACCCTCGCAGGAACCGCGATCGCAACGACGATCCTGCGAGTGCGAGTACAAACACAGAAGCTGCGACCGTGATCAGTCAATCATGTTCGGGGCGGCTGCAACAGTCTCGGCATGCGGCGCGTGGTGAACAATTCGTTTACAAATCCGGGCCGATGTCGGCGGGGTAGATCGCAGGAGGAAGTGCAGTGCTGGATCAGGGGTCGGATTTCGGCCGTGAGCTGCTGGCTTGCGCTGTCGAAGGCACCCCGTCCGGGGAAGATCCGCTACGCCATGTTGCGGATATCCCGCCGCGACACGGCAAACCAGATCGATGGCCGGAATGGGCCCATCCGGAGGTCGTTTCGGCCCTGCAGGACCGCGGCATCGCCGCCCCCTGGTCGCATCAGCTCGCCGCCGCCGAGTTGGCCCGGGACGGACGGCATGTCGTGGTGTCCACCGGAACCGCGTCCGGCAAGTCCCTGGCCTACCAACTACCGATCCTGTCGGCGCTGGCCGAAGACCGGCGGACACGGGTGCTGTACCTGTCGCCGACGAAGGCGCTCGGACACGACCAGCTGCGCACGGCACAGAACCTCACGGAGACCGTCGCCGCGCTGCGTGACGTCGCACCGGCACCGTATGACGGTGACAGTGCCACCGAAGTGCGTCGCTTCGCCCGGGAACGGTCACGGTGGATTTTCTCCAACCCGGACATGATCCATCTGTCGCTACTGCGCAACCATGCCCGCTGGGCGGTGTTCCTGCGCCACCTCAAGTACGTCGTTGTCGACGAATGCCATTACTACCGTGGCATTTTCGGTTCCAACGTGGCCATGGTGCTGCGCCGGCTGTTGCGATTGTGCGAGAGATATTCCGCCGACGACGCTGGTCCTTCTATGCCGACGGTCATCTTCGCCAGCGCGACGACGGCGTCACCGGGCGAGACCGCCGCCGAATTGATCGGGCAGACCGTCGCCGAGGTGACCGAGGACGGCTCACCGCAGGGCGCGCGCACGATCGCGTTGTGGGAGCCGGCCCTGCTGGACGACCTCACCGGCGAGAACGGCGCGCCGGTGCGGCGTTCGGCCGGCGCCGAGGCCGCCCGGGTGATGGCCGACCTGATGTCCGAGGGCGCACGCACCTTGACCTTCGTCCGGTCCCGGCGCGGCGCGGAACTCACCGCCCTGGGAACCCGGACCCGGCTGGAGGACATCGCACCCGAGCTGGCCGATCAGGTGGCGTCCTACCGGGCCGGTTTTCTCGCCGAGGACCGCCGCGAGCTGGAACACGCGCTGACCGACGGCCGCCTGCGCGGGCTGGCCACCACCAACGCGCTGGAGCTCGGCATCGACATCGCCGGGCTGGATGCGGTGGTGATGGCGGGGTTTCCCGGCACCGTCACCTCGTTCTGGCAGCAGGCCGGCCGGTCCGGCCGGCGTGGGCAGGGCGCGCTGATCGTGTTGATCGCCCGCGACGATCCCCTGGACACCTATCTGGTGCACCATCCCGCGGCGCTGTTGGACAAGCCGATCGAGCGAGTGGTCATCGACCCGACGAATCCGTACGTGCTGGGCCCGCAATTACTCTGCGCGGCGGCCGAACTGCCGCTCACCGCGGCCGAGGTCCGGTTGTGGAACGCAGAGGCGGTGGCCGAGACCCTGGTTGACGACGGACTGCTACGGAAGCGTCCCAGCGGCTATTTCCCCGCGCCCGGGGTGGATCCGCACCCGGCCGTGGACATCCGCGGCTCCAGCGGCGGTCAGATCGCGATCCTGGAGGTCGACACCGGCAGGATGCTGGGCAGCACCGGCGCCGGGCAGGCAGCGGCCTCGCTGCATCCCGGCGCGGTCTATCTGCACCAGGGCGAGACCTATCTGGTCGACTCATTGTCCTTCGAGGATGGCGTCGCGTTCGTGCATGCCGCCGATCCGGGCTACAGCACGTTCGCCAGGGAACTCACCGACATCGCGGTCACCGGTCCCGGCGAGCGCAGCACCTTCGGCGCGGTCACCGTGGGCCTCGTCCCGGTGTCGGTGACCAACACCGTGGTCGGCTACCTGCGCCGCCGGATCGACGGTGAGGTCATCGATTTCGTAGAGCTGGACATGCCACCCAGCACCCTGGACACCATGGCCGTGATGTGCACGATTACCCCGGAAGCATTGCAGGACAACGGTATCGACCCGCTAGCAATGCCAGGAAGTCTGCATGCCGCCGAACACGCGGCCATCGGCCTGCTGCCCCTGGTGGCCAGTTGCGACCGGGGTGACATCGGCGGGGTCTCGACGGCCGTCGGACCGGTGGACGGCCTGCCGTCGATCTTCGTCTACGACGGCTATCCCGGCGGTGCGGGTTTCGCCGACCGCGGATTCCGCAATCTCAGTACCTGGTGGGCCGCGACGGCCGACGCGATCGAGGCTTGTGAGTGCCCGCACGGTTGCCCCTCGTGCGTGCAGTCACCGAAATGCGGCAACGGCAACGACCCACTGGACAAATCTGGTGCAGTACAAGTACTCCGCCTGGTGCTCGGCGCGCTGAGTACGTCCTCAGCGGACCCCCGACCGCGTTGACGACCGACCCCTCGACGGCCGACTACGCGGATCTACAACTGCGTGGCTGCATTCGGCCACGCCGAACACACAGACGGTGCGACGAACGGTCGGACAACGCGATCCGTTCCCAATCCCGGAGGCCGGGCGCAGTGGCAAATTACGTGAACTCACTCATGTTTGCAACCCGACAGACCCAAGTTTAGATATCCGCGACCGTAATCCGCAGTTTTCTGCTGCGGATTACGTCGCCGCTGCGAGTGAATGCAGCTACACGTACCCCCGGTAAAATGCCGCGCATGACCCACGACTGGCTGCTCGTGGAGACACTGGGTAGCGAGCCCGTTGTGGTCGCACGAGGTCTGCAAACGAAGAACCTCGTCCCGATCAGTGTGTTTCTGCGACGAAATCCGCACCTGATGGCAATTCAGAGCGCCATCAGGGAAACCGTCCAGGCCGGCCAGGGCCTCAGCAGCATCACACCCAAGAACGACCGCGTAATCCGCACCGAAGTGGTGCGGATGTCCGACGGACGGATCCACGGCGTGCACGTCTGGATCGGGCCGACCGACGTCGACGCGCCCCAGCGGCCCATTCCCGGCCCGCTGGTCTGGGACCTGACCGCAGGCGTGGCCACCGACACCGCCGAATCACTGCACAACAGCGGGATGAACCCCGAAACCGAAGTCACCCACGACCGGACGTTCGCCGACGACCTGCCGGCCCGGGATCTCAACGGCAGCGAGGCCAAGGTACTGGCCATGACCGTCAAGCCCGTCGTCGGCAACACCATGTGCACCACCTGGGATGTCACCGACCATCGCGGCGAGCCCATCACGGTGGGATTCGTGGCCCGGGTGACCCTGGAACCCCACGACGACGGCTCCGACCGGCTGATCTGCCGGGCGATGAACTGGCGCAGCGAGCGGGAGAACCCGGTGACGCCCGTCGACAACCTGGCCCAACGCATCCTCGACGGGCTGGCCCGTCGCGGCGTGCACCGGGCCCTGGTCGGCCTCGACGACTGGAAGTTGTTGAAATGGCTGGACGAGCCGGCACCGTTCTTCGACTGGCGTAACCGCGACGGCGGGGCGGCCCGCATCCACCCGGCCGATGCCCGGCACATGGCGCGAATGACCACGGATTTCTCCGACGGCGTCACCACCGCCGTATTGCGGATGCGCGCCGAGGACGGCGGCTGGCGGCCGGTGCACATGACGATCAACCGGATCGAACTCGCCGAGGACACCTTCGCGGGCCTGATCGCGCTGCGGCTGCCGACCGACGCCGAGGTCGCCGCCGCGGACCTCGACCAGCTCGACTAGGCCACGACGTCGACCGGTCCCGCGCGAGCGATTGCCCGGGCCGGACCGGCGCCCCACCGGCCGAGGCGGACCGGAACCGACACCTCGACCACCACGTCGAGACCGTCGATCCGGCAGGCGCCGAGGGCCGAACGCATCCGCAGCGCGATCCGGGTGGCCTGCGCGCACGCCGCATCCGGTCCGGACACCACCGCACCGGCCGCGCTCAGAGCGGCCAGATCCGCCGCGGCCTGGGCCCGGTGCCGGGCCGTGACGGCGGCACCGAGGTAGGCGCCACCGGCCGCAAACGCGATCACCATCGCGATCATCGCCGCGGCCAGCAGTGTGGCCGAGCCACGCTCACCCCGTGCCGGGTTCGGGGACCGCTGCCGCCTCGGCGGACACAGTGAACCCCGGCAGCGCCGTGGCGGCGCTGACCCGGGCCACCACCAGACCGCCATCACGACCGACATGCACCACCGCACCGGACGGGGCGACGCGGCGGGCGGCCACCGTAGCCGCCTCGCCCTCACCACGGGCGGCCAAGCGGGCGGCCTCGCGCGCCGCGTCGATACAGCGGATCTGCATGCCCACCGCACCGAGGCCGCCGACACACAACACCAGGACAGCCACCAGAGATGCGATGGCAAAGGCCGCCTCGACGGTGACCGCACCCCGGTCATCCAGCCGGTCATCTAAACGTTGGTGTTCAGCGCCCGGCTGATGATGTTGGTCAGCGCGCTGACGATCGAATCCCCCGTGACCACGGTGTACAGGATCGCCCCGAACGCCGCGGCAGCAATCGTGCCGATTGCGTATTCGACGGTGCTCATCCCTGATTCGTCGAGCATCAACAGCGCCGCCCTGGCGTTCACCCGCTGAATCATGTTTCCTGCCATGATATTTCCTTCCTCTGCGATGTGTTCTCACAACAGACCTGAACCCAGTACGTCACCGGCCAGACCGGCGACCACGGGAATGACGCCCAGGCACAGGAACGCCGGCAGATAGCACAGCCCCAACGGCCCGGCGACCAGTACCGAGGCACGTTCTGCCACCGCATCGGCCGCGGCGGTGGCATCGTGTCGAGCCTGAGCGGCCAGCTCGGCCACCCCGTCCGCCAGGGCACTGCCCGAGGCGGCCGACCGACGGGCCAGCCGCAACAGGGCCTCGGCGTTCTTGTCCTGCGGTACAGCGGCATTCCCCTCATCAGCGGCATTCCAGGCCAGGGCCGGGTCCGCCCCGAGCGCGAGGAGCTCCGCTGCGCGGCGCAGCATCGGCGCCAGTGACGGTGGGGCCGATGACGTGGCGGCCGCAGCCGCGGTCGATACCGCCATCCCGGCGGCCAGACAAGCGGAGAACAAGTCGAACGTCGAGGCCGCGGCGAGCGGATCATCGGTGTGCACGCGTCGGCGGCCGGCCCTCGTCGCCGGTGCGGGTGCGGCGCGGGACCGCACTCGCACCGGATCTGCACCGATCAGCAGTGCCGCAGCGAGAAACAGTGCTGCCCAACTCATCTCAGTGCCATCTCGGTGATCCGGTCCGACCACATCAGTCCGGCGCAGGCCAGCAGGACTCCGATCACCAGCAGCCAACCACCCACGCCCGGGCCGCAGAGGAACGCCAGGGGCTGTGCGCCGATCAACTGACCCAGTGCAATCCCGGCCACGGGCAGCCCGGCCAGCACCGCGGCCGTCGCCCGCGGGCCCGCCATCGCCGCTTCGACATGGGAGGAAAACCGTTCGCGCTCAACGATGTCGCGCTGCGCGGTGCGCATCAGGGTGGCGATCGAAAGTCCGTATGCGTGGGCCAGCCGCCAGCAGACCGCGAGCCGTTCCCAGTGCATCGGCAATTGCGAAGCTGCCGCAACATCTTCCAGGCCTGCCGCGACATCGGCGCCCAGGCGGGCCCGCGCGGCAACGGCTCCCATGCCCTGGCGTATCGGTCCGGCCACCTCGCCGGCCGCGGTGCCGAAGGCGTTGACCGGATGGACACCGGTGCGTAGTTCCCCCACCAACACGTCCAAGGCGGCCTGCAGCGCCGCGGATTCCTGTTGCCGGTGCCGCCGCGCAGCGCGACGCCTGCGGCGTACCACGACCGTCCCGGACACGAGGGCCGTGGCCACGGCGACCGGCAGTGAAACCAGCCAGGCCAGAACGATTCCCAGCGCCACGACAACGGGGGCTGCGCGCATTCGACGCCGGCCCGGTGCATCCGCCCGCCGTAGCGCGGCCGCCCGCCGGGGTGTGGCGGGCCACAGCATAAGTGCGGCAGCCAACGCCAGTGCACTCGCTGTCACGGCGACACCCGCTGTTCGACGAGTGCATGGAGAGTTTCTGCGCCACAGCCCAACCCGGTGTCGGCGTGCCAGGCAGTCACCACCTCCAGATCGCCCCGGGCCGGTCGGCGTAGTACCGCGATCTCGGCGAGCCTGCGTCGCCCGGCGCCGTCACGCCCGACGTGAAGCAGCACCTGTACGGCCGCGGCCAGCTGACTGATCAGCGCGGCACGGTCCAGACCACCGAGCGCACCGAGGGCCTCCAGCCGGGCCGGCACTTCTGCCGGGTTGTTGGCATGCACCGTGCCTGCCCCGCCGTCATGCCCGGTGTTGAGCGCAGCCAGCAGATCCACCACCTCGGCTCCACGAACCTCACCGACGACGATGCGGTCCGGACGCATCCGCAACGCCTGCCTGACCAGGTCCCGCACCGTGACCTCACCGACGCCCTCGACGTTGGCACCCCGGGCCACCAGCTTGACCAGATGTGGATGCGGCGGGGCCAGTTCGGCGGCATCCTCGACACACACGATGCGTTCATGGGCCGGCACGGCACCGAGCGCGGCGGCCAGAAGCGTGGTCTTGCCGCAGCCGGTGCCGCCCGAGATCAGGAATGCCAACCGGGCCCGGATGACGGCACGCACGAGCTCGGCGGCCTGCGGCGGGATCGCCCCGGACCGGGTGAGGGTGTCGAGATTCTGGGTGGCCGGGCGCAACACCCGCAGTGACAGGCAGGTGCCCGCGGCAGCGACCGGCGGCAGCACCGCGTGCAGCCGCACCGTGAACGGGCCGATGCCGCCGAGTTGACCGTCCACCCACGGCTGCGCCTCGTCGAGACGGCGCCCGGCCAGCAGCGCCAACCGCTGGGCCAGCCTCCGGACCGCGCTCTCGTCGGGGAAACACACTGCGCTGCGGTGCAACCCGTTGCCGTCATCCACCCACACCGCATCGGGGGCGGTGACGAGCACATCGGTGGTGGTCGGCGCGCACAGCAGCGGTTCCAGGACGCCGGCGCCGGTCAGTTCGGTCTCCAGCAGCCGCAGGTTGCTCAGCACCTCGGTGTCTCCGAGCAGTCCGCCGGACTCCGCCCGAATCGCCGCGGCCACCACCCCGGGGCTGAGCGGAGAGGCTTCGGCCACCAGCCGTTCGCGTACCCGGTCGATCAGCGAGGCGCTCATGCCGGCTCCTGCACGGGGTGACCGGCCAGGACGGACAGCACCCGCCGCGCGGCCGAGCCCAGCGGCGATCGTGGCCGCACCCGTAGGCCGCCGCGCTCCAACACCTCGGCGATGCCGGCCTGTGGTCGCATCGCCGCGAGCAGCGGCAGGTCCACGATGCGGGCCACCTCGGCCGCCCGCAGCCCACCCGGTGATGGGCCCCGCACCACCACACCGGCATTCGGGTTGCAGGCCAGCACCCACGGCCGTGCGGCAGAAGCGGCGGTACACGACCGCACGTCGGCCGGGGTCACCAGAACCACCAGATCGGCTGCGTTCAAAGCGGTTTCGGCCGCCTCGGTGGCGCGCCGGGGCACGTCGCACACCACCGTGACACCGCCCCGGCAACCCGCCTCGATGACCGCCGCCACCGGCCCGGCCTCGATATCGGCACCCGAGCGCCCGCTGGAGAGCACGCTGACCCCGTCGCGGCAGGGCAGCGCATCGCGCAGCGCCGGATAGCCCAACCGGCCACCCTGCAGGGCCAGGTCGGGCCAGCGCAGGCCGGCCAGGTTCTCACTTCCCGCCACCAGGTCGATCCCCCCGCTCCACGGGTCGGCCTCGATCAGCAGCGCCGCCGACGCCGATTGAGCCAGCGCCACCGCGAACACCGAGGCACCGGCACCCCCTCTGGCACTCACCACCGCCACCGCGGGGCCGCGACCGCCGTCGTCGCAGCAAGCTGCCTCGGACAGGGCCGCCACCAGGTCGGCGTCCTGGGCGGGCAGTGTCACCACGTGTTGCGCGCCGACCGAAATCGCGGCCTGCCAGTCCTCCGGTCGCGGGTCGGCGCGACCGACGAGGACCACCCGGGTGCGACGGGGCAGCCCGCGGGCGGAGCACCGAAGTGCGGCCGCGGCATCGAGCAGCACGGCGGCGGCAGCGGTCCAGGCCTTGCGCCCGGAGGGGTCGTCGACGAGGACGAGTCCGACGCCGGCTGCCGCGGCCACCCGGGACACGTCCTCACGCAGCTGCAGGTCGCCGATCAGAGCCAGCACGGTGCCGGACGGGGTGATCGACATGCTCGGAATGGCCATGTGCCCACCCTGCGGGCAACGACGGGGCCGGCACCATCACCAATTTGCGGATTGTGGATGAACTACGCCCTGTGGATCAATCCCGGGCAGAGCGTGCGCGGAGAACACGCCGGGCGACACGCTGAAAATACGGTTCCGCAACCACCAAGGCTGGGCCGACAAGAATTTTCACCCCAGAAAAGGGACGACCCCCGCCAGGGGGGGGAGGAGGCGGAGGTCGTCGTGTATCAGCCCCGGGGGGTCGGGCTGATACACCCTCGGCATAAGCCGAGTAATGCTCACTATACACACGGAACTGCCAAAACATGCAAGAGACACCGCTGCGGGCTACCGAGGCGATCCCGGAATCCCCGTCCGAAAGAATGTGTCGTGAACTGCCATTTTGCACTGCCGACCGGATAACGGGTCGCACGTGCCTCTATGCTGGCGCTTGTGACCGCATCCGATCGGGCTGCCGGGGAATTGATCGCACAGCAATCCGGGCCGCACGATGGTCGGCCGGTACGTACGGCAGCCTTCTTCGACCTCGACAAGACCGTCATCGCCAAGTCCAGCACGCTCGCTTTCAGCAAACCTTTCTTCAATCAGGGTCTGCTGAACCGGCGCACCGTTCTCAAGTCGACGTACGCCCAGTTTCTGTTCCTGATGTCGGGTGCCGACCACGAACAGATGGACCGGATGCGCAGCTACATCACCAACATGTGCACCGGTTGGGATGTGGAGCAGGTCAAGTCGATCGTCGGCGAGACCCTGCACGACATCGTCGACCCCCTGGTGTTCGCCGAAGCCGCCGAGCTGATCGCCGACCACAAGCTGTGCGGCCGCGACGTCGTGGTGGTGTCGGCATCGGGCGAGGAGATCGTCGCGCCGATCGCCAGGGCGTTGGGCGCCACCCATGCGATGGCCACCCGCATGGTGGTCGAAGAGGGGCGCTACACCGGCGAGATCGCGTTCTACTGCTTCGGTGAGGGCAAGGTCGAAGCGATCCGCGCCCTGGCCGCACGCGAGGGCTACTCCCTGGACCACTGCTACGCCTATTCGGATTCGATCACCGACGTTCCGATGCTCGAATCGGTGGGCCACCCCACCGCGGTCAATCCCGACCGGGGACTGCGCAAGGAGGCCGCCTCGCGCGGCTGGCCGGTGTTGACCTTCACCCGACCGGTGTCGCTGCGCGACCGGATTCCGGCGCCGTCGGGGGCCGCCGTCGCCACCACCGCGGCTGTCGGGATCAGCGCCCTGGCCGCCGGCGCGCTGACGTACTCGCTGTTGCGCCGCTTCACTTCCTGAGCTACCGGACGTAGTAGCTGAAACCCAGGCGTAACGATCGGAACTCGGGCGCATTTCACCCTTGCTGTGACCGTGGTCACGTAGTACAAAGGAACCACGGAAGCTTGGATGAGGCCAAGATGTAGCCGGAAGAGAAGGCTAGATCTCCCGAACCGGGCTCCCCAGCACGGGTTCCGGCACCCACGCGGAGCACATGCCGCGGAATAGGCAAAAGTGTTGCGGGCCTGCGTGATTGCGAAGAGCGGACGGCGACGACGGCCCTTTGGGTAGGGTTGCAGCCGAAGCGCATTGCAAGGACGCCGAGGCCACCCACGCAACCCACGTTGGCACGCTTGGTAACCGGTATCCGTGCTAGCGGGCGACGAGCCGAAACATCGTTTCGGACCGTCGCCCGCTTTCGTTTGCTGGGAGTACCCCGAGCGGCGGGTTCAGCCTGCCGCCGACTGGGCGATCTGCAGCGCTTCGCGCGCACCGCCCTTCAGGGCCTCACTACTGAGCAGCAGCCATGCGGTCAGCCCGTCGGCGGTGCCGGAGGCGAATCCCCGTGCAGCAGCCCGGTACTCCCCCGACTTCCGCATCCAGTGCACCTCGGGAACGCCCAGCCCGTGCGGATCCAGCCCGCTGGCGATCGTCACCAGGCGCGACACCGCGCGTGCCACCACCCCGTCGGCAGTCCCGAATGGAGCCAGGCTGAGGAGTTCGCCGTGGGCCACCGCTGCCAGCACGGGAGCGGGAACCTTGGAGCCGCCGGACACGATCTCGGTCAGCAGCTCGAGGCGGCGTCCGACGTCGGGGGCGGTCCGTGGCCGGCCCAGGTGTTCGTCGTCGGTGAGGTCGGCCGCGGCCAGCGCGTGCAACCGGGCCAGGGCCTGCATCGGTGCCCGCTGCCACACCCCGACGAGGGCCGTGGCGCCGCCTTCCAGCGCCTCGGCGACGCGGATGGCGCCCGCGGTCACCGGATCGGGTTCACCTTCGGCGGACAACTGGATGGCCCCGCCGTCGAGCACGGCGGAGGCCCGCGCCGCACGCAGGGCGGCCTCGGCCGCCGTCTGCGGCCAGCCGCGCAGATTGAACTTGTGTCGATGCGCCCGGCCCAGGGCCTCACGCGCCTCGTCGCTGGCCGCAGAAACACCGGGCAGGTCGACCAGCGGTGCGAGTGGATCGGTCATACGCGAAACGCTAGCCGACCGCTGAACTCCGTCTCGCCGACCGTTGGGCGCAGCAGGACCGCCGCCCGGCAACCGTCTTGTGACGTCCCAACGCCGGTGCAACGTTTGGTGACTAGGCTCACATCCATGTCAAACGCGCCAGCGACGTCTACCGAAGTTCCGTCAGCCTATCCGCCGCCTGCCGATTTCGCGGCCAATGCCAACGCGACGGGCGAGTTGTACGCCGAGGCCGAGAAGGACCGGCTGGCGTTCTGGGCCGCCCAGGCCGACCGGCTGAGCTGGCAGACCCCGTTCAATGAGGTACTGGACTGGTCGGACGCCCCGTTCGCGAAGTGGTTCGTCGGCGGCAAGCTCAACGTCGCCTACAACTGCGTGGACCGTCACGTCGAGGCCGGCAACAGCGACCGGGTCGCGATCCATTGGGAGGGTGAGCCCGTCGGGGATGCGCGCGACATCACCTACGCCCAGCTCAAGGACGAGGTCAGCAAGGCCGCCAACGCGCTGACCGCACTCGGCTTGACCGCCGGCGACCGCGTCGCCATCTACATGCCGATGGTGCCCGAGGCGATCGTGGCGATGCTGGCGTGCGCGCGTCTGGGCGCCATGCACAGTGTTGTCTTCGCGGGCTTCTCCGCGTCGGCGCTGCGGGCGCGCGTCGAGGACGCCGAGGCCAAGCTCGTCATCACCACCGATGGCCAGTACCGGCGCGGCAAGGCCGCCTCGCTCAAGGACGCCGTCGACGAGGCTGTCTCCGATCAGCCGTCGGTCGAGCACGTTCTGGTGGTGCGGCGCACCGGCATCGACGTGAACTGGACGCAGGGTCGCGATCTGTGGTGGCACGAGACCGTCGACGTGGCCTCACCGGAACACACCCCGGAAGCCTTCGACTCCGAACAGCCACTGTTCCTGCTGTACACCTCGGGCACCACCGGCAAGCCCAAGGGCATCGTGCACACCTCGGGCGGTTACCTCACCCAGGCGGCGTACACGCATTACAACGTCTTCGACCTCAAGCCCGAGACCGACGTGTACTGGTGCACCGCCGATATCGGCTGGGTGACCGGGCACACCTACATCACCTACGGTCCGCTGGCCAACGGCGCCACCCAGGTGGTCTACGAGGGCACGCCCACCTCACCGACCGAGCACCGCCACTTCGAGATCATCGAAAAGTACGGCGTCACAATCTATTACACCGCACCCACCCTGATCCGCACGTTCATGAAGCTGGGCCGCCAGATCCCAGCCGCACACAACCTGTCCAGCCTGCGGCTGCTGGGTTCGGTGGGCGAGCCGATCAACCCCGAGGCCTGGCGCTGGTACCGGGAAGTCATCGGCGCCAACGCAACTCCGATCGTCGACACCTGGTGGCAGACCGAGACCGGGGCGATCATGATCTCCCCGCTGCCCGGTGTCACCGCGGCCAAGCCCGGCTCGGCGATGACCCCGCTGCCCGGCATCTCGGCCAAGATCGTCGACGACTCCGGCAATGAGCTGGTGCCCGGCGCCGACGAAGCCGAGCACGTCACCGGCTACCTGGTGCTCGACCAGCCGTGGCCGGCGATGCTGCGCGGCATCTGGGGCGACCCGCAGCGGTTCACCGAGACCTACTGGTCGCGCTTCGCCGAGCAGGGCTGGTACTTCGCCGGTGACGGCGCCCGCTACGACTCCGACGGCAACATCTGGGTTTTGGGCCGCATCGACGACGTCATGAACATCTCCGGGCACCGCATCTCGACCGCCGAGGTGGAGTCGGCGCTGGTCGGACACTCCGGGGTGGCCGAGGCCGCCGTGGTCGGCGCATCCGACGACACGACCGGTCAGGCGATCTGCGCCTTCGTCATCCTCAAGGCGTCTGCGCACGGTGGGGCCGACACCATGATCGAGGAACTGCGCGCGCAGGTGGCCACCGAGATCTCCCCGATCGCCAAGCCTCGCGAGATCCACGTCGTGCCCGAGCTGCCCAAGACCCGCAGCGGCAAGATCATGCGCCGGTTGTTGCGCGACGTGGCCGAGGGCCGCGAACTCGGTGACACCTCAACCCTGGTCGACCCGAGCGTGTTCGAGGCGATCCGGGCAAGCAAGTAGGTAGGAGGCCGCCTAACCGATCGGGACGAAACCCGTTCCCGGTCGGTTCTTGGCGGTGATGTCGGCCAGCTGCGTGTTGAACGACATCGTCACCGCCGGCGTGTGCAGGGGCACGAACTGCACCACGCAGGTCGGTAGGTCTTCGGAGTAGGCGCCGTGGATCATGCCGACCAGCCGGTTGTTGACGGTCACCGGCGCGCCCGAGTCGCCGGGCTGCCCGCACACCTGGTTCACGATGGTGCCCGGATCCTTGCCCGGCCCCCAGGTGACGCCGCACGAATAGCCCGTGGTGCGGCCGAGCTTGCAGGCCACGTCACCGAACGCCGGATCCGGCCCGAGGCCGTCGATCTGGAAACCGTTGACGTTGTTGGTCGGAGTCACCTTGGCCGGATCGAACTGGATGACGGCGTAGTCCAGCCCATCGTTGCCGGCCACCATCGTGCCCACCACTCCGGCACTGTTGGCGCCCTCAGCCGACACTGTGGCACCCGGCCCGCCGCAGTGTGCCGACGTGAAACCGATGAGCCGGCCGGCGTTGTCGTGCCCGATCGTGGTGAGCGTGCAGAACGCGTCGCCGTTCACCACGATCCCCGAGCCGCCACCCAGCACCACCGGCGGATCTGCATGTGCCGGGGCCGGCGTCAACATCGCAACGATGGCGATGATCGGCGCACCAATGTGCAACTGCCAGCGGTGCCTGCTCGTCAAGTGTCCTCCGATCGACGCGCCCGACCCGCGCAACTCAAGAATGGGGTCAGTCTACTAAGACCCGGATGTCGGCCGGGATCGTTAACGGCTTCGCCGCATGGCAACATGAACGCCATGAGCACAGGCGACCGCAGGGACGGCGTTCCGACGACGGTGACCTCGATTCCGCTCGTCGACCCGCATGCCCCCAAGCCGGACCCCTCGATCGGCGACCTGGTCAAGGACGCCACCGCGCAGGTCTCCACCCTGCTGCGCGCCGAGGTGGAGCTGGCCAAGGCCGAGATCACCCGGGATGTGAAGAAGGGCCTCACCGGCAGCGTGTTCTTCATCGCCGCGCTGGTGGTCCTGTTCTACTCGACCTTCTTTTTCTTCTTCTTCCTGGCCGAGCTGCTCGACACCTGGCTCTGGCGCTGGGTGGCCTTCCTGATCGTGTTCGGCCTGATGGTGCTGACCACCGGTGCGCTCGCGGTGTTCGGCTTCCTGAAGGTGCGACGGATCAAGGGTCCGCAGCAGACCATCGAATCGGTCAAGGAGACGCGCGAGGCACTGACGCCCGGCCACGACAAGGCCGCGCTGCCCGCTATCCAGACCAAGTCGGCCACCGACCCGTCAGGCTGGTAATGCCTCCACCCGCCCCGTCGATCGCCAGGATCGAGGGGCCATGGCGGCATCTGCAGGTGCACGCCAACGGTATTCGGTTCCATGTGGTGGAGGGCGAGAGCTCGCAGCCCGACCATGTGAACGCGGGCGAGAGCTCGAAGCCTCCGGCGGATCGCCCGCTGGTCATCCTCCTGCACGGGTTCGGCTCGTTCTGGTGGTCGTGGCGTCACCAACTCACCGGACTGACCGACGCACGTGTGGTGGCAGTCGACCTGCGCGGCTACGGCGACAGCGACAAACCGCCCCGCGGCTACGACGGCTGGACCCTGGCCGGGGACACCGCCGGGTTGGTGCGCGCGCTGGGACACAAGACCGCGACGCTGGTCGGGCACGCCGACGGTGGCCTGGTGTGCTGGGCGACCGCGGTGCTGCATCCGCGTGCGGTCAATGCGATCGCACTCGTCAGCTCACCGCACCCGGTGGCGCTGCGGGCGTCCACACTGACGCGCCGCGACCAGGGCCGTGCCCTGTTGCCGTCGATGCTGAGCTATCAGCTGCCGGCCTGGCCCGAGCACACGCTGACCCGTCACGGCGCCGCGGAGCTGGAGCGCCTGGTCCGCAGCCGGGCCGGAACCAAATGGCAGACCAGCCAAGACTTCTCCCTCACCATGGAACATATGCGTCAGGCCATCCAGATCCCGGGCGCCGCGCACTGCGCACTGGAGTACCAACGGTGGGCGGTGCGCAGCCAACTGCGCGGTGAGGGTCGGCGGTTCATGCGCTCGATGAAACGTCCGATCAACGTGCCGGTGCTGCACATGCGCGGTGACACCGACCCATATGTGCTGGCCGACCCCGTGCACCGGACCCAGCACTATGCGCCACATGGACGGTACGTATCGATCACGGGTGCAGGGCATTTCGGCCACGAAGAACAGCCGGAGGCGGTCAACGAGCAGCTGAGCCGGTTCCTGGCCCAGCTGCACGCCACCTGATCAGGAGTTGATGCAGGTTCCGGTCGCGACGCGCTGGGTGTTGCCGATCTTGGCCATCTGGCGCTCGACTTCCTTGGCGGTCAGCACGAACCCGGTGTCGGCGTCGTCGACTGCCGCACCGAACACCACGCCCAGCACCTTGCCTGCCCGGTTGATCATCGGCCCGCCCGAATTGCCTTGCCGCACCGTGCCCCTGACCGTGTAGACCTCACGGGTGACGGTGGTGGAGCGGTAGATGTCGGGCCCGTTGAGCTCGATGATCTCGCGCACGCGGGCCGGGGTGGCCAGGAAGTCGCCGCCGCCCGGGTAGCCCATCACCACGGCGTCCGTGCCCTTGGGGGCCGGTTGTTCGGCGAACTGCAGCGGAGTGATCGGGAGGTCCGGGACGTCGAGGATGGAGATGTCGGCGTTGGGGTCGTACGACACCACGCCCGCGTCGTAGGTCTTGCCGTCGGCCTCGATGGTGACGCTGTCGGCGCCGGCGACCACGTGGGCGTTGGACATCACCCGGTTGGGGGCGACCACGAACCCGCTGCCCTCAAGCACTTTCTGGCAACTCGGCGCGACACCGCGGATCTTGACCACGCTGGCCCGCGAGGTCGTCACCACAGGGTCGGTGGCCAGCGAGGCGTCCGGGGCGTCGACGTTGACGATCGGGGTCCGGCCGAACGGTTCGAGCACATCGGGCAGCCCGGAGGTGTCCAACAGCGCCGACAACCGGTTCGGCACCGAGCGCAGCCAGTCCGGCGCGAACTTGTCGACCTCGGTGAGCACTCGCGAATTCTTCACGGCCGCAGCCAGATTCGGCTGGTCCGAGGACGTCAGCAGGCTACCCAGCAGCCAGGAGGCAACAAGGACGGCGACCAGCATCAGGCTCACCCCGACCGCCGAGTCCAACACCCGGAACATGGGGTTTCGGATCGTGCCGCGCACGGCACGGCCCAGCACCACACCGGCGATCTCACCGATCACCACGAGCGCGAGGATCAGGAACAACGTGGCGAACAGCTTGGTGCGGTCCCCGCTGACGTGCGGAATCACGTGCGGCGCCAACAGCACGCCTGCCACCGCACCGAGCACCACGCCGATGAAGGACAGCAGGGAGCCGAGCGCGCCGGAACGCCAGCCGGAGATGGCTGCGACGAACCCGATGCCGAGGATGGCGAAATCGAGCCAGACCGAAGGTGTCATCTATATCCACTTCAACATTGGGCTTCACCGTAACCGTTGTCATGCCTGACGAGGGCCATTGCCTCGTCGAGTCCGCGGATGTCATCGGTGTTCCACGGCTTGGCCCAGCCGGCGACGTCGAGGATTGCCGAGATGACCTGGCCGGTGAAACCCCACACCAGCATCTCGTTGAGCAGGAACGCGGGCCCGGCGAACCGGCTCGCGTTGGCATCCCGGTACACCATGAGCCGGTTTTCCGGATTGGTGAAGGCGCGCACCGGAACCCGCGCCACGATGGCGGTCTCGGATTCGTTGACGACGGCCACGGGCCCCGGGTCGGGCGAATAGGCCAGCACGGGGACGACGTGGAACCCGGACGGCGGGATGAACATCTTCTCCAGCGTGGCCAGCGGGTGGAGCCGGCTCGTGTCGATGCCGGTTTCCTCCCACGCCTCGCGGAAAGCCGTGCCGATCGGTCCCTGGTCACCGGGATCGGTGGCGCCGCCCGGGAACGCGGCCTGACCGGCGTGGTGACGCAGCGTCGAGGCACGGACCGTCACCAGCAGGTCGGCGTCTTCGGGAAGGAGTGGGGGCTTGCCGTCGGCCGGGCCGGAGAACAACACCAGCACGGCGGCGTCTCGGCGTGCGCCCACCTGCGCAGCCTGATTGTTGGCTTCGAGGATCCCGGCCAGCACCTCCGCCGGTACCCGTCGGCGATAGGCATCGGGCACCTGGTCGAGGTTGTCCACCAGCGGTTTGAGCCAGTCCGGGGCGGCATCCGGGAACAGCCCGTCGCGCGTCGATCTCACCCCGGGTGCTCCTATCGGCTAGAGCGGATCTTCTCGTCGACCGCCGCCGCGATCTCGTCGGCGCTGACGAAGGAGCGGGGCAGGGTCCCGGCCACGCTACCGTCCGAGCGCAGCACCACCGTCGCAGGCATGACGTTGGGCACCCTGAGCGCAGCCGCGATCAGTCGTCTGCCGTCCTGCAGCGTCGGCAGACGCACTCCGAGTTCGGCCAGCCGGACCAACGCCGCGGTCTCGTTCTCGTCCTGGTGCACGGTCACGACCAGCACGTCGTCGCCGACGCGGCGCTGGTATTCGGCCATCGCCGGAAGCTCGTCGGCACATGGCCCGCACCAGTACGCCCAGAGGTTGAGCACCACGGTCCGGCCGGCCAGCACGCGGGCCACATCCACCGGCTTCCCGTCACCGGCGCACTCGAGGGTGATGCCGCGCAGCGCTTCCGGCCCCTGGCCGTTGCCCGGTCCGGGGCACGGCGGCAGGTCCGCACGGGCCCGCGGGCCGGCCAGGGCCTCGGGCGTATCGGCATCTCGGTGGTCACGGGACGTGGACTGCCCCGGCCCGGCCTGCGGTGCGGGCTCGTCGCGCAATTCCATCCAGAACGCGGCGCCCAGCGCCACCAGGATCACCAGCACCACCACGGTCCAGCGGGCCGAACGGCTCACAGTCTGCTCATCGCCGCGTTCACAGCCCGGCCAGCGCCAGCAGATGCTCGGTCTCGGGACCTTTGACGAGCGCGGCAGCCGTCGGCGGATCGGTGGGCCCCAGCCCGAACGACGGGCAGTCCTTGGCCAGCACGCACACCCCGCACGCCGGTTTCCTGGCGTGGCAGACGCGGCGGCCGTGGAAGATCACCCGGTGGCTGAGCAGGGTCCATTCCTTGCGTTCGATGAGCTCACCGATTGCGAACTCGACCTTGACCGGGTCTTCCTCAGTGGTCCAGTGCCAGCGTCGCACCAGCCGCCCGAAGTGGGTGTCGACGGTGATCCCGGGGATGTCGAAGGCGTTGCCCAGGATGACGTTGGCGGTCTTGCGCCCCACCCCGGGCAGGGTCACCAGGTCCTCGATGTTGTCGGGCACCTCGCCGTCGAACCGGGCCACCAGCTCCTGGCCCAGCCGGATCAGCGAGTTGGTCTTGTTCCGGTAGAACCCGGTCGGCCGGATCAGCTCCTCCATCTCGGTGCGATCGGCCTGCGCATAGTCCAGTGCCGTGCGGTATTTGAGGAACAGCGCCGGCGTCGTCAGGTTCACCCGCTTGTCGGTGCTCTGCGCCGACAAGATGGTCGCCACCGCCAGCTCCAGTGGATTGGTGAAGTCCAGCTCGCAATAGACATGTGGAAACGCCCGGGCGAGTTCACGATTCATCCGTCGAGCCCGTCGAACCAGGCCCAGGTGGGTTTCGGTGTCCCACTTCTTGGACCGGCGCGTTTTCCCTGTTGGGGCAGCAGCCTCAGTCACGTCAAACAGCGTACTGACCTCGCCGGACATTCTCCTGCGCGGACCGGTGATGATTCGTGACCCCGCTGAGACCTACGCCGTGTTAACTACTGCCTTGTGTCGTGGTTGCTGGTAGCGCTCATCCCGGGGTTGCTCATGCTGGCGGCGTTCGGGCTCGAGCGGCTGGAATCGGGTTTGGACCGAAAGCCCGGCCCGGTGGCGGCCGTGCCGCGGGTCAAGCCGGTGCTCCTCGACCTCGAGAGTGAGCGTTTGCCGACGCGCTACTACGAACCGCAGGCCATAAATACCGGGTTTCCTGCGTCTCGACCTGTCAATCGTGTGTAGCGTGGGCTAGTCGCGAAACCGCGCACCTCTAGACTGAGCAGGAAATATCAGTAAGAGAACAACACACCCAATAGCTTAAGGGGCAACGTGGACGAGATCCTGGCCAGGGCCGGAATCTTCCAGGGCGTCGAACCGACCGCCGTTTCGGCGCTGACGAAGCAGTTGCAGCCCGTCGACTTCCCGCGCGGGCATACCGTCTTCGCCGAAGGCGAGCCCGGCGACCGCCTGTACATCATCATTTCCGGCAAGGTGAAAATCGGCCGCCGTTCACCGGACGGCCGCGAGAACCTGCTGACCATCATGGGTCCGTCGGACATGTTCGGTGAACTGTCGATCTTCGACCCGGGGCCTCGCACGTCGAGCGCCACCACCATCACCGAGGTGCGCGCGGTGTCGATGGACCGCGACGCGCTGCGTGCGTGGATCGCCGACCGTCCTGAGATCGCCGAGCAGCTGCTGCGGGTGCTCGCGCGTCGTCTGCGCCGCACCAACAACAACCTGGCGGACCTGATCTTCACGGACGTCCCCGGCCGGGTGGCCAAGCAGCTGCTGCAGCTGGCCCAGCGGTTCGGGACCCAGGAGGGCGGGGCGCTGCGCGTCACGCACGACCTCACGCAGGAAGAGATCGCCCAGCTCGTCGGCGCGTCCCGCGAGACCGTCAACAAGGCACTGGCCGATTTCGCCCACCGCGGCTGGATCCGGCTGGAGGGCAAGAGCGTGCTGATCAGCGACAGCGAAAGGTTGGCGCGCCGCGCACGGTAGCGCCCGCTAGTTTTCCGCGAAACTGCATTCCGGCAGGTCCGTACCCGGACTTCTCCTGCTGGAATGCAGTTTCGGCGTTTCGGGGGTCAGTCCCTCAGGTAGTCCAACTGGGCCTGCACCGACTTCTCGGCGGCGTCCCAGAGTTTCTGGTCGACATCGGTGTAGACGTGCTCGACGACCTGACGGGCCGAGGCGTCGTCGCCCAGTTCCCGTAGTGCTGCGCGGATCTGGTCCAACCGCTCCTGGCGGTGCGCCAGGTACATCGTGGTCACTTCGTGGAGGTTCGGCAGATCGGGCCCGTGCCCGGGAAGCACCGTCCGGGCACCCAGGCCCTGCAGTCGCTGCAGGGATTCCAGATAGTCACGCAGGCTGCCGTCCTCGGTGTCGATGACGGTGGTGCCGCGGCCCAGCACGGTGTCGGCGGTCAGCACCGCCCCTTGCCCGTTGTCGTCGTCGAGCACGAAGCTGAGTGAATCGACGGTGTGGCCGGGCGTGGCCATCACCTTGATCCGCAGGCCGGCGGCGTCGATCACCTCGCCGTCGGTCAGCGGACCGCCGAGGCCCCGCAGGAAGCCACTGCCGACCGAGCGGACGGTGGCGCCCGTCAGGTCCACGAGCTTGTCGATGCCGCCGGTGTGGTCCTCGTGCTTGTGACTGATCAATACCAACGCGACGGTGCCCAGTTCGGCGATACGGGCGATGTGCGCCGCATCGTCGGGACCGGGGTCGACGATGACGATCTCGTCGCTTCCCGGGCCACGGAGGACCCAGGTGTTGGTGCCCTCCAGGGTCATCAGCCCCGGGTTGTCGCAGAGCAGTACGGAGGCCGATGCAGTGACCGGCCGCAGCAGCCCGTAGGCCGGGTGCGCGGCCGCCGTCACGCTGTTTCGACGATGATCTCGACTTCGACCGGCGCGTTGCGCGGCAGTTCCGACACGCCGACGGCCGAACGCGCGTGCGCGCCCGCCTCGCCGAAGATCTCGCCGAACAGCTCGGAGGCGCCGTTGACGACGCCGGGCTGTCCGCTGAATCCGGGTGCGGAGGCGACGAACCCGGTCACCTTGACGATTCGGACGACGGAGTCGATGCCCACCAGTGCATGCACGGCGGCCAACGCGTTGAGGCCACAGACCCGGGCCAGCTCGTTGCCCTGCTCGGGGCTGATCTCCGCACCGACCTTGCCGGTCGCCAGCAGCTCACCGGCCTGGATCGGCAGTTGGCCGGCGGTGTAGACCAGGTTGCCGGTCCGCACCGCGGGCACATAGGCGGCCAGCGGCGCGACCACGTCGGGCAGTTCGATGCCCAGTTCGGCCAGCCTCGCGGTGACCGTCATTTCGGCCGCTTCAAGTAGGCGACGTGCTGCTCGCCGGTCGGGCCCGGCAGCACTGAGACCAGCTCCCAGCCGTCGTGCCCCCACTGATCGAGAATCTGTTTGGTGGCGTGGGTCAACAACGGGACCGTGGCGTACTCCCAGCGGGTTGGTTCGCTCATGACCCGAGCTTATCGGTCGGACACTCAGGCTTGGTTAGCATGCACTGGTGGCAACCACAGAGAGCGGCGCCAAACACGTCGGCTGGCCGTCAAGGCTGACGAAGGCCCGTCTGCATTTCGTATCCGGCAAGGGCGGAACCGGCAAATCCACCGTCGCGGCGGCATTGGCCCTGGCCCTGGCGGCCGGCGGCCGCAAGGTGCTGCTGGTCGAGGTCGAGGAACGTCAGGGCATCGCGCAGTTGTTCGACGTGCCGCCGCTGCCGTACGAGGAAGTCAAGGTGGCCACGGCCGATGGCGGTGGACAGGTCAACGCGCTCGCGATCGACATCGAGGCCGCGTTCCTGGAGTACCTCGACATGTTCTACAACTTGGGCCTGGCCGGCCGGGCGATGCGCCGCATCGGCGCGATCGAATTCGCGACCACGATCGCGCCCGGCCTGCGTGACGTGCTGCTCACCGGCAAGATCAAAGAAATCGTGACGCGCACCGCGAAGGACGCCAAGGGCAAGCGTGGCGTCTATGACGCCGTCGTGGTGGATTCCCCTCCCACCGGCCGTATCTCGCGGTTCCTGGACGTCACCAAGGCGGTCTCCGACCTGGCCAAGGGCGGGCCCGTGCACTCCCAGGCCGATGGTGTGGTCAAGCTGCTGCATTCCGAGCAGACCGCGATCCACCTGGTGACGCTGCTGGAAGCGCTGCCGATCCAGGAGACGCTGGAGGCGATCGACGAGCTCACCGAGATGGGGCTGCCGATCGGCAGCGTCATCGTCAACCGCAACATCCCGGCCTACCTGCCCGCCGAGGATCTGGCCAAGGCGGCCGAGGGCGACATTGATGCCGACGCCGTCCACGCGGGCCTGAAGAAGTCTGGAATCACGTTGTCGGACAACGATTTCGCCGGTCTGCTCACCGAGTCCATCCAGCACGCCACGCGGATCTCGGCGCGCGCCGAGAGCGCCGAGCTGCTCGATGCCATCGACGTACCCCGCCTGGAGTTGCCCGCGCTGGCCGACGGTGTCGACCTGGGCAGCCTGTATGAACTCGCCGAAGCACTCGAACAGCAGGGGGTCCGATAGTGAGCGCCAAACCGCCCGCCCTTGACATGCACGCGATCCTGTCCGACACCGCCAACCGCGTCGTAGTCTGTTGCGGCGCAGGCGGAGTCGGCAAGACCACCACCGCTGCCGCGATGGCGCTGCGGGCGGCCGAATACGGCCGCACCGTCGTGGTGCTGACGATCGACCCGGCCAAGCGACTGGCCCAGGCGCTCGGCATCAAGGATCTGGGCAATACCCCGCAGCGGGTGCCGCTGGCCCCGGAGGTCACCGGCGAGCTGCACGCGATGATGCTGGACATGCGCCGCACGTTCGACGAGATGGTGACGCAGTACTCCGGGGAAGACCGGGCCGACGCCATCCTGGAGAACCAGTTCTACCAAACGGTGGCGACCTCGCTGGCCGGCACGCAGGAGTACATGGCAATGGAGAAGCTCGGCCAGCTGCTGGCCGAGGACAAGTGGGATCTGGTGGTGGTGGACACGCCGCCGTCACGCAACGCCCTGGACTTCCTCGATGCGCCAAAGCGGTTGGGCAGCTTCATGGACAGCCGGCTGTGGCGGATGCTGCTGGCGCCCGGACGCGGGATCGGCCGCTTGGTCACCGGCGCCGTCGGGCTGGCAATGAAGGCCCTGTCAACCGTGCTGGGCTCGCAAATGCTTTCCGATGCAGCAGGTTTCGTGCAATCACTGGATGCCACCTTCGGTGGGTTCCGCGAGAAGGCGGACCGTACCTACGAATTGCTCAAGCGGCGCGGCACCCAGTTCGTCGTGGTGTCGGCGGCCGAGCCCGACGCGCTGCGCGAGGCGTCGTTCTTCGTCGACCGGCTCTCGAACGAGCACATGCCGCTGGCCGGTCTGATCCTCAACCGCACCCATCCCACGCTGTGCGAACTTCACGCCGACAAGGCCGAGGAAGCCGCCGACGAGTTGGTGGCCGAGGATCCGGAATCGCTGACCGCGGCAGTGCTGCGTATTCACGCCGATCGGGCACACACCGCCAAGCGTGAGGTGCGACTGCTGTCCCGGTTCACCGGGGCCAATCCGCATGTGGCGATCGTCGGGGTGCCGTCACTGCCGTTCGACGTGTCCGATCTCGATGCGCTGCGCGCGATCGCCGATCAGATCACCGGCGTCGCCGAGCCCGCCTGACATCTGACATGTAGCGAGCCCGCCTGATAATCAGGCGGGCTCAGCTGCGGGGTTGCCGGCTCGGCGGTTAGACCGCGCTGCGGTGGTGCTTGCGCTGGGCGGCGAAGAACTCGGCCCAGGAATTGACTTCGGGATGCTGCTTGAGCAGGGCGCGACGCTGACGTTCGGTCATTCCGCCCCAGACTCCGAACTCCACGCGGTTGTCCAGCGCGTCGGCTCCGCATTCGAGGATCACCGGGCAGTGCCTGCAGATCACTGCGGCTTTGCGTTGCGCTGCACCGCGGACGAACAGCTCGTCCGGATCGGCCTGGCGGCACCTCGCCTGCGAAACCCAGGCGATCCGGGCTTCGCCCTCGCCTCGGTGGATCAGGTTGGCGGCGGGGGAGGAAGCGTTCATATTGTCTGCGACAGTTCGTGTACCTGACACCAGCGATCCCTTCGTTCCAGCCATCTCCCCAGATGGCGGGCGTTGAACCTTCCGGTGTAGAACGCCGTTGCGATCTACGCCACATTGCGCCAGCCTGTGTTACCTGGATCGCACTGTGTGTCCAAGCTAGGTGGTCAGAGGGTATTAACGCAACAGTTTGCGAACCACTTTTTTGGGACGGCCGTGCCGTCTGACCGGCATTTGGGCGCTTTGCGGTATTTCTGCAGGCAAGTGCGATATGGCGGTAGGCCCCGCTCGCAGGAAACCCGCCTCAGCAAGATAGCTACTCTGTACCCATGCCGGAGCAGCCGACACGACCGCCCGCGCAGCCACCCCAAGCGGTCACCATCATCAAGCTTGCCTGGTGCTGCCTGCTGGCGAGCGTCCTGGTGGCCACGTTCATGTTCCCTTTGGTGGGTGGATTCGGCCTGATGTCCAACCGGGCGTCCGACGTGGTCGCCAATGGCTCGGCCGCTCTGGTCGACGGTGAAGTTCCGCAGGTCTCGACCATGGTCGACGCCAAGGGCAACACCATTGCGTGGCTGTATTCGCAGCGCCGCTTCGAGGTGCCGAGCGACCAGATCGCCAACACGATGAAGCTCGCCCTGGTCTCCATCGAGGACAAGCGCTTCGCCGAACACAACGGCGTGGACTGGCAGGGCACGCTGACCGGCCTGACCGGATACATGCGGGGCGACAGCGACACCCGCGGTGGTTCGACGATCGAGCAGCAGTATGTGAAGAACTACCAGCTGCTGGTGATCGCGCAGACCGAGGCCGAGCGCCGCGCCGCCATCGAGACCACACCGGCGCGCAAACTACGTGAGATCCGGATGGCCCTCACGTTGGACAAGACCTTCACCAAGCCCGAGATCCTGACCCGCTATCTCAACCTGGTCTCGTTCGGCAACGGCGCGTTCGGCGTCCAGGACGCCGCACAGACCTATTTCGGGGTCAACGCCTCGGAGCTGAACTGGCAGCAGTCCGCCCTGCTGGCCGGCATGGTGCAGTCCACCAGCGCGCTCAACCCCTACAGCAATCCCGACGGCGCCCTGGCCCGCCGGAACCTGGTGCTGGACACCATGATCGACAACATCCCGCAGGAGGCCGAGGCACTGCGGGCCGCCAAGCAGCAGCCGCTGGGCATCCTGCCGCAGCCCAACGAGTTGCCCCGTGGCTGCATCGCGGCCGGTGACCGGGCGTTCTTCTGCGATTACGCGCTGGAGTACCTGGCCCGTGCCGGGCTGTCCAAGGAGCAGGTGGCCAAGGGCGGTTACCTGATCAAGACCACGCTGGATCCCGATGTGCAGGGCTCGGTGAAGTCGTCGATCGACAGCATCGCCCGCCCGGACGCGCCGGGCATCGCCAGCGTGATGAGCGTGATCAAGCCGGGCAAAGAATCCCATCCGGTCCTGGCGATGGGCAGCAACCGCACCTACGGTCTGAACACCGACGCCGGCGAGACCATGCAGCCGCAGCCCTTCTCGCTCGTCGGCGACGGCGCCGGGTCGATCTTCAAGATCTTCACGACGGCCGCGGCCATGGATATGGGGATGGGCATCAACACCCAACTGGCGGTGCCCGGGTTCTTCCAGGCCAAGGGGCTGGGCAGCAGCGACACCCCGGGTTGCCCGAAGGAAACCTGGTGTGTGAAGAACGCCGGCGGCTACCGGGGTTCGATGAGTGTCACCGATGCCCTGGCCACCTCGCCGAATACCGCGTTCGCCAAGCTGATCTCGCAGATCGGCGTGCAACGGTCGGTCGACATGGCGGTGAAGCTGGGGCTGCGGTCCTACGCGTTGCCCGGCACCGCCCGCGATTACGACCCGGAGAGCAACGAGAGCCTGGCCGACTTCGTCAAGCGCCAGAACATCGGCTCGTTCACGCTGGGCCCCATCGAGGTCAACGCACTCGAGTTGTCGAATGTGGCCGCCACCTTGGCCTCAGGCGGGACTTGGTGCCCGCCCAATCCGATCGCCCAGGTGCTCGATCGCCGCGGTCAGGAGGTGTCGGTGACCACCGAGACCTGCGATCAGGCGGTTCCCGAGGGTCTGGCCAACACGCTGGCCAATGCGATGAGCAAGGACGACCAGGCCGGCGGTACGGCCTCCGGTTCGGCCGGTTCGGTGGGCTGGGATCTACCGATGTCGGGCAAGACCGGCACCACCGAGGCACACCGCTCGTCGGGCTTCCTGGGCTTCACCAACCAGTACGCGGCGGCCAATTACATTTACGACGATTCCACCACTCCCGGCGAGCTGTGCTCGTTCCCGCTGCGCCAGTGCGGGGACGGCAATCTGTTCGGCGGTAACGAGCCGGCCCGCACCTGGTTCACCGCGCTGAAACCGATCGCGAACAGCTTCGGCCCGGTGGTCATGCCACCGACGGATCCGCGCTACGTCGACGGCGGCCCCGGCTCGGTGGTGCCGACGGTGACCGGACTGGATGAGACGGCCGCGCGTCAGCGGCTCAAGGAGTCCGGATTCCAGGTGGCCGACGGCGCCGCCTCGGTCAACAGCAGCTCGCGCTACGGGACCGTGGTCGGCACGGCGCCCAGCGGGCAGACGATTCCGGGCTCGATCATCACGATCCAGATCAGCAACGGCATCCCACCGGCCCCGCCGCCGCCCGAGTTCCCGTTCCCGCTGCCGGGCGGTCCGCCGCCTGAGATCGGCCAGACGGTGGTCGAGATCCCGGGGCTGCCTCCGATCACCGTTCCGGTGCTCGGGCCTCCACCGCCCCCGTGAGGACCGGTTCGCAGTAGGCTTGCCGGCATGTCAGTTAAGAAGGCAGCTGCCATCGCCGCCGGTTCGCTGGTTGCCGGGATCGGCTACGCGTCCCTGATCGAGCGCAATGCGTTCGTGCTGCGGGAAGCGACCATGCCGGTACTGGCCCCTGGCTCATCGCCCCTGCGGGTGCTGCATCTGTCCGATCTGCACATGCGTCCCAATCAGCGCCGCAAGCAGGCCTGGCTGCGTGATCTGGCGCGCCTTGAGCCCGATCTGGTCGTCAACACCGGCGACAACCTGGCCCATCCGAAGGCCGTGCCCGCCGTGGTGCAGTCACTGAGCGATCTGCTTTCGGCGCCCGGCCTGTTCGTGTTCGGCAGCAATGACTATTTCGCGCCGCGCCTGAAGAACCCGCTGAACTACGTCACCAACCCGCAGCACCGGACGCATGGTGAGCCGCTGCCGTGGCAGGACCTGCGCGCGGCGTTCACCGAGCGCGGCTGGCTCGACATGACCCACATCCGGCGCGACGTCGAGGTGGCCGGGCAGCACATCGCGGTGGCCGGCGTCGACGATCCGCACCTCAAGCGCGACCGCTACGACACCATCGCCGGCCGGGCCAACGGCGCGGCGAACCTGACGTTGGGGCTCACGCACTCTCCCGAACCTCGGGTGTTGGACCGCTTCGCAGCCGACGGCTATCAGCTGGTGCTGGCCGGGCACACCCACGGCGGGCAGCTGTGCCTGCCGTTCTACGGGGCCATCGTGACCAACTGCGAGCTGGACCGGTCGCGGGCCAAGGGCGCCTCGAAGTGGGGATCGCACATGCAGCTGCACGTGTCGGCGGGCATCGGCACATCGCCGTTCGCGCCGGTGCGGTTCTGCTGCCGTCCCGAGGCCACCCTGTTGACGCTCGTCGCAGCGCCGACCGGTGGCGGCAACGTCGGGATCAGGGCCGGGAAATCCAGCCCGGCCGTCTCGGCCCGGTGAGCCGACCGGGCTGCACCGCGTCGCGTCCACGGCCACGCCGGTGGGTCGACAATGCGGTGCGGCTGATCGAGGCCGATTCCAAGCGCAGCGCCGACACCCATCTGCTGCGCTACCCGCTGCCGGCTGCCTGGCACGACGAGATCGACGTCGCGTTGTATCTCAAGGACGAGTCCACCCACATCACCGGCAGCCTCAAGCACCGGCTGGCCCGTTCCCTTTTCCTGTACGGGTTGTGCAACGGCTGGATCGGCGAGAACACCACGATCATCGAGGCGTCCTCGGGGTCGACGGCGGTGTCCGAGGCCTACTTCGCGGCGCTGCTGGGGCTGCCGTTCATCGCGGTGGTGCCGGCCTCGACCAGCGGCTCCAAGATCGCGTTGATCGAAGCCCAAGGCGGCAGTTGCCATTTCGTCGCCCAGTCCTCGCAGGTGTACGCAGAGGCCCAACGGTTGGCCGAGGAGACCGGCGGGCACTATCTGGACCAGTTCACCAACGCCGAACGGGCCACCGACTGGCGCGGCAACAACAACATCGCCGAGTCGATCTACCAGCAGATGGGCCTGGAACCGCATCCGATTCCGGAGTGGATCGTGGTGGGCGCGGGCACCGGCGGTACCAGTGCGACGATCGGTCGCTACATCCGCTACCGCAGGCATGCCACGCAGTTGTGTGTCGTCGACCCGGAGAATTCGGCGTTCTTCCCCGGCTACGCGCAGGGCCGCGATGACGTCGTCACGGGCGCATCCTCACGCATCGAGGGCATCGGCAGGCCGCGCGTGGAGCCGTCGTTCCTGGCCGGCGTGGTCGACCGGATGATTGCCGTCCCCGACTGCGGGTCGGTGGCCGCGGCGCATCACGCCAGCCTGGTCCTGGGCCGTCGGGTCGGGCCGTCGACCGGTACCAATCTGTGGGGTGCGTTCGGCCTGCTGGCCGAGATGATCGCGCACGGCCGCAGCGGGTCGGTGGTGACCCTGCTGGCCGACAGCGGTGACCGCTACGCGGATACCTACTTCGATGCGGACTGGCTCAGCGCCCAGGGGCTGGACACCTCGGAGTCCGCGGAGGTGCTCTCGGAGTTCGAGCGCTCGGGCAGCTGGTCCTGATCCGTCTCGGCCGTCAGGAACAGCCAAAACGCTGCCAGGGCGAAGAACCCCAGGTAGATGGTGGCGCCCAGGACGGTCATGATTTCTCCAGTCGATTCGGATGTCGTCAGTGTGTAGAACACCACCGACACCCTCATTGCTTCCCGACGCCGGTTTCTACGCCAGGGCTGTAATCCGCGACGGCGCACGACCCTCAGGTGGAAGCCGGCGCAGAGGTGGCCGTTTGGCTTTCGAGGTACCCGGTGCGATAGGCTGTCGGAGCTTCACGCGGGGTGTGGCGCAGCTTGGTAGCGTGCTTCGTTCGGGACGAAGAGGTCGTGGGTTCGAATCCCGCCACCCCGACAGTGCAAGCAAGGCCCAGACCAGAGAAATCCGGTCTGGGCCTTGCTTTTTGTGCGGGTCAGGCGCTGTCACTCATGTTGATGGCCCTTCTTGCCGTGACCCTTCCCATTCCCACGGTCTTGGCCGTTCCCGTTCCAGTCGCCCCAATCCCCTTGGTCGGCGGGCAGCGTGGGTGTGAACGTCGGGATGCTCGTCGTGGCAGGGAAGGTCGGCTCGACAGTGGTGGTCACCGGCGTCACGGCCGGCGCGCGCTGCGGCGGCGGGTCGGCGATCAGCAGGATGGCCCCGAGGATGACGGCGGCGGCGACACCCGCGGCCGCCAGCATCAACCGGACCCGCGAGCGACGGGGCGGCAGCGGAGCCGGCAGCATCAGGGTCGCGGGAGGGGCCGGCGGCGCGGCGTGCAGTGCGGCCCGCATCGCCGCGGCGTCGGCGAAGCGGTAGGCCGGGTCCCGTGCCATCGCGCGCTCCAGCACCTGAACCAGAGCAGGATCCACATCGGGGCGCAGCATGGCGATCGGCATCGGGGCTTCGTCGACGACCGCGCGCATGGTGGCGATCGGGTGGTCCCGCGCGAAGGGCCGCCGCCCGGTCAGCGCCTCGTAGCCGAGCACGCCGACGGAATAGATATCGTCCGAAGCCGATGCCGGTTGCCCGGTAATCCGTTGCGGGCTCAGGTAATCCGGTGTGCCGAACACCGTTCCGGCATGGGTGTGGGCGGTTCCGGCGGTCTTGGCGATACCGAAGTCGGCGAGCTTGGCGGTGCCGGACGCGGTGATGAGGACGTTGCCGGGCTTGATGTCGCGGTGCAGGATGCCTGCACCGTGGGCGGCCGTCAGCGCGCCGAGGAGATCGGCCAGTACCCAGCGCACCCGGTCGGCCGAAAGTGGTCCGGCCGCAATCTCCTCGGCCAGGGTGGGCCCGGGCAGCCGTTCCATCACGATGTACGGCGTCCCGTGGTCTTCACCGCTGTCGTGGACCGCGACGATGTTGGGGTGGTTGAGTGCGGCAGCGGCCCGCGCTTCGTCCTCGAATCGCCGACGCGTGAACTCGTCGGCGGCCAGGGCCGGATAGAGCAGTTTGATCGCGACCGGACGCGACAGCCTGGTATCCCAGCCGTCGCGTACCTCGGCCATGCCGCCGCGGCCGAGCACGCCGCGTAGCTCGTAGCGGTCGGCGAGCGCCGCCGTCATAAATCTCCCCTCCGCCGTGCGCTTGGATCCAAGTATCCCGGAGTGCCGTTCTGCGGCATGCTGGGACCATGCCCCGGTTCACGCTGGAATCCGCCGACGCCGATTTCTTCACCACGGCGCCGCACATCTTCACCTATAACAAGCGCTTCGCGGCACCGCCGGAAAAGGTGTGGGAGTCGCTGGTATCCGATGAGTCCCTGGCCGCCTGGGGACCGTCGGTCACGAACGTGAACTGGTTGACGCCGCGGCCGCTCGGGATCGGCTCGTCCCGTGAGGTGACTCTGGCACCCGGCGTGGTCCGGGTGCACGAGACGTTCTTCCGTTGGGAGGAGGGGCGCCGGTATTCGTTCACGGTCGACCACGCCAACATTCCGTCGCTGCGCCGGTTCGCCGAGGACTACCTGGTCGAACCCGTCGGCGACGGGCAGACGCAGTTCACCTGGATCGTCGCGATCGAACCGAAGCCGTTGTTCGCGATCCCGTTCAAGGGGCTGGCGCCGGTGGTCAAGGCGGCGTTCGGGCGACTGGCGTCGGACGGCCAGCGCTACTTCGCCAAGCAGGTGTGAGCGCGGTCCCAACCAAGCAGTTGATAGCGTCGGCCGATGGCCGCGCTGAGCTGGATCGCCGAACTACTGCAGTTCGATCGTCACGGTGATGACTTCTGCATCAGGGAACCGCGCAGAGGGGCGACCGAGCGGCTGTTCGGCGGCCTGATCGCCGCCCAATCGCTGGGGGTGGCCGGGGCCACCGTGGATGACGGCAAGCTCCCGCAGTCGCTGCACACCTACTTCGTCCGCGGTGGCCGCTACGACGCCGATGTCGAGTTCCACGTCGACCGCACCCGCGACGGCCGGGCGTTCGCCACCCGGCACGTCACCGCCAGCCAGGACGGCAAGGTGATCCTGGAGATGATGGCCTCGTTCCATCAACCGGAGCCCGGCCTGGAGTGGTCCCCCGACGCCCCGCCCGCCCTGGAGTTCGATGCGGCCGCGCCCAAACACGACGTCATGGATTTCGGCGACAAGTTCGACCTGCGCACCATGCCCGATGACCACTCGGAGTTCGCGATCTCGCCGTTCTGGATCCGCAGCCAGGTCGAGATCGAGGACGATCCGCTGATCCGGGCCTGCACCCTGACGTTCATGTCCGACCTCGGGCCGGTCCCATCGGCGCTTCCGCCGACCGTCCCGCTCCGCGCCGATCTGGGCTTCGCCGCCAGCCTGGACCACTCGATCTGGTTCCATCGACCGTTTGTGCCCCGCATCTGGCACCGCTATGAGTTGCAGTCGGCGAATCACAACGATTCCCGCGGGCTCGCCCGCGGCTCGCTCTATGACGCCGCAGGCACGCTGATCGCCAGCGTCAGCCAGGAAGCGCTCTGGCGAATCCCGATCTAGCCCGGCGCGTTTGTCACCACCGCCCAGCGGGCAGTCGGTGGCATGAAGATCTCCGATGTCGCGTCCTGGCCGGTCGAGCTCGGTGCCGCGGTACGGCACCGGCGTCTGTTCCATCCCAACGGCGTGCTGGCACGCGGCAGCCTCGAGCGGACCGCGCCCACCGGCAGGGGTCTGCCGCTCTACTCGTGCGATGTGGTGGGGAGGTTGTCGAAAGGAATCGGGACACCGGATTCCGTCCCGGACATCGCCGGCATGGCCTGGCGGATGCCGCCGCGATTGTCCGGCCCACCGTGGGATGTGCTGCTGGCCTCCACACTGGCCGGCAATCGATTTGTGTTGTGGCCGGCCAATTCCTGGGCAGGGATCACGTTCTCGAGCGTGATGCCGATGCGGTTCGAGGGGACGCTGTGGTGGCTGCGGGCCCGCCTCGACACTGGGTTCGACGGCGCCGGTCTCGCCCTGAGAAGTGTGAACAGTCAATTGGAACGCGGTGGATTCCAGTTCGACATCGAACAATCCCCCGTCTCCGGCGAGTTCGAACCGGTAGCCCGGCTGTCACTGCGCGAGAAGCTGCCGCACAGCCGCGATGTCTCCTTCGATCCCACCCTGCATCAGGCCGACGGCGTCCGCCTGGTGCCCGGTTGGCTGGCCGACATGCGTCGCGCCGCGTACCGCAGCAGCCGGGCCGGACGCTCGGCTGAGTAGCACGACTACAGCCGCGCCTTGACCGCCGCAGACAACCGTGCACCGTCGGCCTTGCCCGCGGCGATGGCCGTGGCGGCTTTCATCACCTGACCCATCTGACGCATGCCGGGCCGTTCCCCGATCTGCTCGGCGACCTGTGCGATGGCGGTGTCGGCGACGTCGGCCAACTCGGCATCGGTCAGCGGGGTGGGCAGGTACTCGTCGATGACCCTGGCCTCGGCGTGCTCGTTTGCCGCCAATTCGCCCCGGCCGTTCTGGGTGTAGATCTCGGCCGCCTCGCCCCGCTTCTTGGATTCACGGGCCAGGACCGCGATCACCTCGGCGTCGGACAGTTCCCGGGCCTGTTTACCCGAGACCTCTTCGCTCTGGATCGCGGCCAGCACCATGCGCAGGGTGGCGGTGCGCAGTTTGTCCTGCGACTTCATCGCGCCGGTCAGATCCGCGCGCAGCTTGTCCTTGAGGTCGGCCATAGCGCCAACCTAGCTGCGATCAGTTCTCGCCCGCCACGAATTTCGCGTCGACCGACACCGAGACCTCGATATCGGCGGGTGCGAACTCGATTTCGGGCGCTCCACCGCCGCTGCGGGTCGCCATGGCGCGCATCATCCGCGGGGACGACGAATCCTCGGGTGGCCGGCACACCATGCCGGCGTCGCCGATCGCCACCGGCCGCACCGGACCGAGGGCCAGTGCATCGGAGTAGCGCTGGGCCCGGGTGACGGCGTCCTGCACGGCGCGGGTGTGTACCTGGGCGGCGAGCTCATCGCGATGCTCGGCGGTCAGCGCCCATTCGATCCGCGACAACGAGAAGCCGCTGGTATCGGTGACATGGCCGCCGACCCATCGCGACAGCGCGGTGAAATCGCTGAACTTGACCTTGATGTCGACACTGGCATGGTGCACGAGCGGCAACTGCTTGCCCTCGTTGTTCCAGGGCCGGTTGGCCCAGGTGCGGACCTGGCCGGTGGACCACCACGTGACCGGGCCCGCGTCGGGCCGGTGCAGCGGGGTGATCGTGGATTTCACCGTGTCCAGATCACGGACCACCCGCTCGTACGCCGGTTCGATCGCCGGCCCCTCATAGCCGAGCGTCGCGTGGACCGTCGCGCGTTCGGGTGGCTGAAAAGCGGAAAAAGACCCACGCACGATGATCTCGGTCGGCATGCGGTCCACCGTAGTTGCTGACGGGAACTACGGTGAAAGGATGACGAGCGGTCGGCCAGATATGGGGAGTGTCATCCCGCTTCGCCCGCTGAGCCTGACCGACATCTTCAACGGCGCGGTCGCCTACATCCGCATCAACCCGAAAGCGACGCTGGGTCTGGCCACCGTGGTCGTTCTCGCGTCGCAGATCATCACGCTCGCACTGCAAGTCGGGCCGCTGTCGGCACTCGGCGAATTCGACTCGACGCTGCAGGGTGAGTCGCCGTCGGCCGGGACGCTCGCGGTGTTCGCCACCGGTGCGTTCGTCGGCATCGTCGTCACGACGCTTGCCTCGCTTCTGCTCAGCGGCATGCTCACAGTGGTGATCGGGCGCTCGGTGTTCGGCGGGAGCATCACCGTCGGTGAGGCCTGGCGGCGGGTGCGCGGCCGGTTACCGGCGCTGATCGGGTTGACGGCGTTGCAGGCCCTGGCCATGGTCGTGGTCGCCGGGGGCGTCGCGGCCGTGGTTGTCGGCGCAGGCGCGCTCGGCGGCGGGCTGGCGGCGTTCGCTGTCGGGGCACCGCTGGTGCTGCTCGCGCTGGTCGGTGTGCTCTACGCGTCGACGGTTCTACTGTTCGCCCCCGCGGTGATCGTGCTGGAACACCGCGGCATCGTCGATGCGGTCAAGCGGTCATTCACGTTGGTGAACAAGGGCTTCTGGCGCGTGTTCGGCATCTGGGTGCTGGCCACGATCGTGGCCTCGGTGATCGCCTGGGGTGTGGGTGCGCCGTTCAACGTGGCCGGGGAGATCATGTCGATGGTCGCCGAGGGCCCCACGGTGCCGGCGCTGATCCTCAGCGCCGTCGGCGCCGCGATCGGGCAGATCGTCACCGCACCGTTCAGCGCTGGCGTGGTCGTTCTGCTCTACGCCGACCGGCGGTTCCGGGCCGAGGCGTTCGACCTGATGTTGCAGACGGGTGCGGGTGCACCGGTGGAAACTGCCGACCAACTATGGCTGCCGCGGTACGTCTGAGGTGACCAGCATCGACATCGACCGTGACGCCGCGCACGACGCCGCGCAGAACGAGCTGACCAAACCGATCTACCCACGGGCTTCACCGACCGATCAGATCGGTGACTGGCTCAAGGATCTGCTGTACCGGATCACCGCCGCAGGATCCACGGTCCCCGGGGGTTGGTTCACCATCTCGGTGCTGGCCATCCTGCTCGTGGTGGCCGTCGTGGTGGCGGTGCGGATCGCGCGGCGCACCATGCGTACTGCGCGCGGTGCGGACCGTGCCCTGTTCGGCTGCGAGGAGCTCAGCGCCGCGCAGCACCGCTCGATCGCCGAACAATACGCTGCACAAGGCGATTGGTCGTCCGCGATTCGCCACCGGGTCCGCGCACTGGCCCGCCACTTTGAGGAAGCCGGGGTTCTCGACGCGGTACCGGGCCGTACTGCCACCGAACTCGCCCGCGACGCCGCGGCGGCGCTGCCGGGCCTGTCGGCCGGACTGTTCAGCGCGGCAACGACATTCAACGACGTCACCTACGGCGAGCAGCCGGGTACCGAATCGGCCTACCGGGAGATCGCGGCCCTCGACCAGGCTGGGGTGCGATGAAACACCGTTTCCGCACGGCACGCTGGGTGCTGCTGGCGTTCGCCGTCATCGTCGCGGTGGCCGTCGTGACGGTGTATCTGACCGCACCGCGCCCCGGAGGCGCGATGGATCCCGAGTCGACGTCGCCGGACGGCACGCACGCGTTGGTCAGTCTGTTGCGAGATCACGGTGTCGAGGTGATCACCGCGGCCAATGTCGACGAGGTGCGGCAGGCCGCCCGGCCCGGCACCCTGCTGGTGGTGGCGCAGACGATGTTTCTGTCCAGCGACAAGACGGTCGACCAGCTCACCGATACGCCCGGCGACCTGCTGCTGATCGCGCCGTCCGGACTCGTCCGCGAGAAGCTGGCCCCGCAGATCCGGCTCGACAGGCCGACAGAGTTCGGCGGCGGCGACCCGGATTGTGAACTGCCCGAGGCGAACCGGGCCGGAATCATTCAGCTGGGCACCACCGATACCTACACCGTGACCGAAAGCACGCCGCTGACGTCGTGTTATGACGGCGCGCTGGTCCGCTATCACGACGGGTCGCGCACCGTCACGGTCGTCGGCACCGGCTCCTTCATGACCAACGCCCGCCTGCTCAAGGAAGGCAACGCGGCACTGGCGATGAATCTTGCCGGGGCCGCACCGCGGGTGATCTGGTATGCGCCACAGCATTTCGAGGCCGAGTCCACCGGAGGCGGCACGCTGTCGGATCTGATGCCGCCCCAGGTCCGGTGGATCGTTCTGCAGCTGTGCCTGGTGGTGGCACTGCTCGCGGTGGCGCAGGCACGCCGCCTCGGCCCGCTGGTCGCCGAATCCCTACCAGTGGTGGTCCGCGCCTCGGAGACCGTCGAGGGGCGTGGACGGTTGTACCGCTCCCGTCGTGCGCGTGACCGGGCCGCCGGCGCATTACGCACCGCGGCGCTGGGCCGCCTGCTGCCGAGGCTCGGCTTGACCTCCGCGGCGCCACCGCAGGCCGTCGCCGCCGCCGTCGCCGCCCGCTGCGGCACCGCCTCGAACACGGCCGGCCACATCCTGTTCGGCCCACCGCCTGCCACCGACGCCGAACTCGTCCACCTCGCACACCAACTCGACGACATCGAAAGGCAGGTCGCGCAGTCGTGACTCAGCCCCACCCAGACCATGCCGGTTCCGATTCCGCCCGTGAAGCCTTACTGGCCCTGCGTAATGAGATCGCCAAGGTGGTGGTCGGTCAGGATGCGGTGATCAGCGGCCTGGTGGTCGCGCTGCTGTGCCGCGGGCACGTGCTGCTGGAGGGTGTACCCGGGGTGGCCAAGACCCTGCTGGTGCGCACCCTCGCGGCGGCCCTTCAGCTGGAGTTCAAACGCGTGCAGTTCACGCCGGATCTGATGCCCGGCGACGTCACCGGCTCCCTGGTGTACGACGCACGCACCGCCGAGTTCGAGTTCCGCGCCGGCCCGGTGTTCACCAACCTGCTGCTGGCCGACGAGATCAACCGGACACCGCCGAAAACCCAGGCGGCACTTCTGGAAGCCATGGAGGAGCGCCAGGTCAGCGTCGACGGCTTGCCCCGGCCGCTGCCCGACCCGTTCATCGTGGCCGCCACCCAGAACCCGATCGAATACGAGGGCACGTATCAGCTTCCCGAGGCCCAGCTGGACCGCTTCCTGCTCAAGCTCACGGTGCCGTTGCCGCCGCGGGATCAGGAGATCGCGATCCTGAGCCGGCACGCGCAGGGCTTCGATCCGCGTGACCTGTCGGCCGTGCGACCGGTGGCCGGGGCCGCCGAGCTGGCAGCCGGGCGCGAGGCGGTGCGCCAGGTGCTGGCCGGCGACGAGGTGCTGGGCTACATCGTCGACATCGTTGGGGCCACCCGGCATTCCCCGTCGCTGCAGCTCGGTGTGTCACCGCGCGGTGCGACTGCCCTGCTGGCCACGGCACGGTCCTGGGCCTGGCTGTCCGGCCGTAACTACGTCACCCCCGACGACGTCAAGGCGATGGCCCGGTCCACGCTGCGCCACCGGGTGGCGCTGCGGCCGGAGGCCGAACTCGAAGGTGCCACCCCCGACGGAGTGCTGGACGGCATCCTGGCCGCCGTCCCGGTGCCGCGCTGATGGTTCTCACCGGCCGCGCGGGTCTGGTGGCACTGGTGTGTGTGCTGCCGATCGCGTTGGCCCCATGGCCGGCAACGGCTTTCGCGGTGTTGGCGGCGCTGCTTGCCGTCGCGGCGGCGTCGGATGTGGCCCTCGCCGGCCGCATCGGCGGGTTGGAGATCGTCCGCGGCGGCGAGTCCACCGCCCGCCTGGGCCAGACCGTCGACGCCGAGCTCACCGTGACCAATACCGGACGACGGGCAGTGCGTGGTGCGGTTCGCGACGCCTGGCCGCCCAGCGCATCGGCGCAACCTCGGGCCCACCGGGTGAATATCGATGCGGGGCAAAAGGTTTCCCTGGCCACCCGATTGCACCCGGTGCGCCGCGGCGATCAGCGCTGCGAGCTGGTCACGGTGCGCTCGATCGGGCCGCTCGGACTGGCCGGACGCCAACGCTCCCAACGGCTGCCCGGCCAGGTGCGGGTACTGCCACCGTTCCTGTCCCGCAAGCACCTGCCGTCCCGACTGGCCAGGCTGCGGCAGTTGGACGGCGCGATCCCGGTGCTGATCCGCGGCCAGGGCACCGAATTCGACTCGTTGCGTGAATATGTCGTCGGCGACGACGTCCGTTCGATCGACTGGCGCGCCACCGCCCGGCGGGCCGACGTGGTGGTGCGCACCTGGCGCCCGGAACGCGACCGGCGGGTGGTGATCGTGCTCGACACCGGACGCACCTCGGCGGGCCGGGTCGGGGTGGATCCGACCGCGCTGGATCCGGGCGGATGGCCGCGACTGGACTGGTCGATGGACGCGGCCCTGCTGCTCGCGGCGCTGGCCGCCCGCGCCGGGGATCACGTCGACTTCCTGGCCATCGACCGGGTGACTCGCGCCGGGGTGTGGGGCGCTTCGCGCACCGAGCTGCTGTCCGCGCTGGTCGCGGCGATGGCGCCGTTGCAGCCTGCGCTGGTGGAATCCGATGCGACCGCGATGGTTTCGGCGGTCTCACGCCGGGTGCGGGGCCGGGCGCTGGTGGTTCTGCTGACCGATCTGAACGCCTCGGCGCTCGACGAGGGGTTGATGACGGTGCTGCCGCTACTGTCGGCGCGCCATCAGGTCCTGCTGGCCGCGGTGTCCGATCCGCGGGTGGACCAGTTGGCGGCGGGTCGTTCCGATGCCGCGCAGGTCTATGACGCCGCCGCTGCCGAACGGGCCCGCAATGATCGTCGCGCCATCGCGTCGCGGCTTCGTGGCCACGGCGTCGACGTGGTCGATGCCCGGCCCGAAGACCTGGCGCCGGCCCTGGCCGACCACTACCTGGCGATGAAGGCCGCGGGCAAGCTCTAACCCGTCGGCACCACGTCGGGCGCGTCCTCGAGGTCGCCGGTCTCCCCCGCACGCGCGGCCTTGCGCCCGAAGTGGAACACATAGCCCAGGAAGGCGAGTTCGGCGGCCACACCGATGCCGATCCGCATCCAGGTCGGCAATGGCGACGGGGTCACCAGGGCCTCGATCAGACCGGATATCAGCAGGACCACGGCAAGCCCGATCGCGGCCGCCACCACCGCCCGGCCCTGTTCGGCGAGCACCTGGGACCGCGGTCGGTCGCCGGGCGCGATCACCGTCCAGCCCAGCCGCATCCCCACCGCGGCGGCGAGGAACACGGCGGTCATCTCCAGCAGTCCGTGCGGGGTGATGAGGCCCAGGAAGAGATCGCCTTTGCCCGCGCTGAACATCAGCCCGGCGATCACGCCCAGGTTGGCCGCGTTCTGGAACAGTACGTACGGAATGGGCAGTCCGAGCAGGATCGCGAAGGCGATGCACTGCGCGGCCACCCAGGAGTTGTTCACCCACACCTGCAGGGCAAATGACGCGGCGGGGTGCTCGCTGTAGTAGGACGCGAAGTCGTGGTTGACCAATTCGTCGATCTCGCTGGGGGTTCCGATGGCCGCGTGCACATCCGAGTTGCCCGACACCCACAGCGCCAGGGCCACGGTCACGATGAAGAACGCAACTGCCGATCCCAGCCACCAGCGCCAGGCCCGGTAGGCCACCACCGGGAAAGACACGGTCCAGAAGCGGACGAATTCGCGCCAGAGCGGGGCGTGCGCACCGGTCACCGCGGCACGTGCCCGGGCCACGAGCCCCGACAGTCGCCCCACCAGAAGCGAATCCTGCGAGGCCGACCGCACCATCGACAGGTGCGTGGAGACCCGTTGATAGAGGTCGACGAGCTCGTCGACCTCAGCACCGGTCAACCGTCGGCGTCGTTTTACCAACTGCTCCAACCGGTCCCAGGTGGGGCGATGAGCCACGACGAACGCATCGACATCCACGTGGCAAAGCGTAGTCGGTAGCGTGTGTCGGTATGGTTTGGCAGCCCGCGCCGGTGGTGACCGGGGACGCCGTCGTCCTCGACGTGGCGATCGCCCAGTTGCCGGTGCGCACGCTGGCCGCGTTGATCGACATTCTGGTGATCGCCGTCGGATACGTGGTGGGTGTCGTGTTGTGGTCGATCACGCTGAGCCAGCTCGACGAGGCGCTGTCGGCGGCCATCCTGATCATCTTCACGGTGCTGACCCTGGTGGGTTATCCGGTGGTGATGGAGACCGCGACCCGTGGCCGGTCACTGGGCAAGATGGCGTTGGGCCTTCGGGTGGTGGCCGAGGACGGCGGCCCGGAACGTTTCCGCCAGGCCCTGTTTCGCGGGCTGGCCGGGTTCATCGAGATCTGGATGCTCACCGGTGGGCCCGCGGTGATCTGCAGCCTGGTGTCGGCGAAGGGCAAACGCCTCGGCGACATCTTCGCCGGGACCGTGGTGATCAGCGAGCGCGGGCCCAGGCTGAACCCGCCGCCGGTCATGCCGCCGGCGCTGGCCTGGTGGGCCGGCTCGCTGGAAATGTCCGGGCTCGGCCCCGAGCAGGCCGAACTGGCCAGACAGTTCCTGTCCCGCTCGGCCCAACTCGATCCGCGGATACGTCAGGAGATGGGGCACCGGATCTTCGCCGAGGTGGCCTCGCGTATCTCACCCCCTCCGCCGCCGGGCGCGCCGGTCGAGTACGTGCTGGCCGCGGTGCTGGCCGAACGGCACCGTCGTGCGCTGGCCCGCCTCATGCCGCAAGCCCACGCAGTGGCGTATCCGGCGTCGTATCCGAGCTCTCCCCCACCGGCTCCGACCAGCGGGTTCACGCCACCCAGCTAATGTATGGGACATCACTGTCCCATTTTGGTCCGATCGTGCTACATTTTGATTCATGACCAGTTCGGCAGCGACGCACAGCGGGCCGCGTGAGCGCACCCGCAAGGCGATCCTCGATGCCGCCATGACGGTCCTGGCCGACCAACCGTCCGCCTCGCTCAGCGATATCGCGGCTGCGGCCGACGTCGGCCGCAGCACCGTTCACCGGTACTACCCGGAACGCTCCGATCTGCTGTGCGCCCTGGCCCGCCACGTCCACGAACTCAGCAACGCCGAGATCGACCGCGCGGATCCCACTCACGGTCCGGCCGATGCGGCACTGCGCCGCGTCGTGGAAAGCCAACTCGACCTGGGCCCGATCGTGCTGTTCGTCTACAGCGAGCCGACGATCCTGGCCGATCCCGAACTGGCGGCCTACCTGGACACCGGGGACGAGGCAATCGTCGAGGTGCTCAACCGGGCCTCTGTCGACAGGCCCGAATATCCCCCAGGATGGGCCCGGCGGGTGTTCTGGGCGCTACTGCAGGCCGGCTACGAAGCCGCCAAGCAGGACGGCACCCCCCGCCATCAAATCGTCGACGCCATCATGACCAGCCTGACCGCGGGCACCATCAATCTCCCGCGCGGCTGACCCCAAAACTCTCTTGGAGCCATTCTCATGTCCACCTGCCTCGACGGCAGCACGTCGGTGACGCCGACCCCCAAACGCGCCTGGGTTGCACTGGCCGTACTGATGCTGCCGGTTCTTCTCATCGCCATCGACAACACCGTGCTGGCCTTCGCGCTGCCGGCGATCGCCGAAGATTTCCGGCCCGCGGCCTCCACCCAGCTGTGGATCGTCGACGTCTACTCACTGGTGCTGGCCGCGTTGCTGGTCGCCATGGGCGGCCTCGGTGACCGGATCGGCCGGCGGCGGTTGCTGCTCGTCGGCGCCACCGGTTTCGCGGTGGTGTCCGTCGCGGCCGCGTTCGCCCCCAGCGCTCAGTACCTGGTGATCGCCCGCGCCGCCCTCGGTGTATTCGGCGCGATGTTGATGCCGTCGACGCTCTCGTTGATCCGCAACATCTTCGCCGACGCGTCAGCCCGCCGGCTCGCGATCGCGATCTGGGCCTCATGTTTCACTGCCGGCTCGACGCTCGGCCCGATCGTCGGCGGCGCCCTGCTGCAGCACTTCCACTGGGGCTCGGTGTTTCTGGTGGCCGTGCCGATCCTGCTGCCGCTGTTGGTGCTGGGGCCCCGTCTGGTGCCGGAATCCCGCGACCCCAATCCGGGCCCGCTGGATCTGACCAGCGTGGTGTTGTCCTTCACCGCGATGCTGCCGTTCGTATGGGCCATCAAGACCGCGGCCCACGATGGGCTGTCGATCGTCGTCGCGTTGGCGTTCGTCGCCGGTATCGGCTCGGCAGTGCTGTTCGTGCGTCGGCAGAAGCGCAGTGCCACCCCGATGCTCGACATCGGCCTGTTCTCCTACGCCCCGTTCAGCTCATCGATCCTGGCGAACTTCCTGTCCATCGTGGGGTTGATCGGGTTCATCTTCTTCATCTCGCAACACCTGCAGTTGGTGCTCGGCCTGTCGCCGCTGGCGGCGGGTCTGGTGACGCTGCCGGGTGCGGTGGTGTCGATGGCCGCCGGCATCAGCGTGGTCCAGCTGGCGAAACGCTTTGCCCCGCAGACGCTGATGGTCGCCGGGCTGGTGCTGGTGGCAGCGGGGTTCAGCCTGATCCTGCTGTTCCGCCACGATCTGTCGGTCGTCGCGGTGATCGTGTCGTTCATCGTGCTCGAACTCGGCGTCGGCATTTCCCAGACGGTATCGAACGACACCATTGTCGCCTCGGTGCCGGCCGCCAAAGCCGGTGCGGCGTCGGCAGTCTCGGAGACCGCCTACGAGCTGGGCGCGGTGATCGGCACCGCCACGCTCGGCACCATCTTCACCGCGTTCTACCGCAACAACATTGCGCTGCCGGCGGGCTTGAGCCCGGCGCAGGCGGCCGACGCCGGTGAGAGCATCGGCGGCGCCGCCTCGGTGGCCGCCGATCTGCCGGCGAGCACCGCGGCACAGTTGCTCGATTCCGCCCGCACCGCCTTCGATTCCGGGATCGCACCGACGGCGATCATCGCGGCCACGCTCGCGCTGGCCGCGGCCGGGATCGTCGCGGCTGCGTTCCGCAAGCATGCTCAGCGGTAACGCAGCCCGATCAGCAACAGGACCGCACTGATGAATCCCGAGACGGTGCGCACGTGGTTCCACGCGGTCCAGGTGGTGAAGTAGGCCTGCCATTGTGCGGCTGCGTCGGCCAGGTCGACCTGGTCGAGGTGGTTGTTGAGCGGCACGTTGAACAGCATCGTGATGAGGACCCCGAGGACGCCGAAGATCGCGCCGGCCAGCAGGAACCAACTGCCCGGCCGGCCGATCTGCGTCAGGGCCACCACTCCGACGGCCAACGAGAGCAGCGCGGAGCCGAGCAGGAACAGCAGGAACGGTGCGTTGGTGTTGGCCTCGGCGTTCATGCCGCGCATGGCGGTGATCGCGGCGACGGGACCGGTGCGGTCGAGGCCGCGCATCACGAATGTCGAGAAAACGTAGAAGATTCCACCGCTCGCGGCACTGCCGAGGGCGGCGGCTGCGGTGAGGGCGACGACGGGGCTGATGGTCATGGCTTCAGTCAACGGCGCCGGCCCGAGACGTTCCATGGTCGAGAATCCTGATTCCATACGTGATCGTCTCGCCGGCCGAAACTGCGAGGATGGAGAACATGACCCGCGAATTCGACGAGTTGGTGGCTGAAGCGGACGCGGCATCCGTGGACGGCTGGGACTTCTCGTGGCTGGATGGGCGGGCCACCGAAGCCCGACCGTCCTGGGGGTTTCAACGCCTGATGAGCGAACGGTTGGCGACGGCATCGTCGGCGCTGGACATCCAGACCGGTGGCGGTGAAGTGCTCGCCGGGGCGGCGGTGTTCCCACCGGCCATGGCAGCCACCGAATCCTGGCCGCCCAACCTCGACCGCGCAACCCGCCTGCTGGGACCACGTGGGGTCGTCGTGGTCGCCGATCCCGATGAGCCGCCGCTGCCGTTCGCCGACGCGGCGTTCGAGCTGATCCTCAGCCGGCACCCGGCCACCGTGTGGTGGGACGAGATCGCGCGCGTGCTGTGCCCCGGCGGCACGTACTTCGCCCAACATGTCGGACCGGCAAGCGTTTTCGAGCTCACCGAGTTCTTCCTCGGCCCGCAGCCGCAGGCCCGTCGGGCCCGTGATCCCGACGTCGAGTGCGCCGCGGCGCGGGACGCGGGCCTCGACATCATCGACCTGCGTGCCGAGCGGCTGCGCATGGAGTTCTTCGACATCGGCGCGGTGGTGTATTTCCTGCGCAAGGTCATCTGGATCGTGCCCGGCTTCACGGTCGCGGCCTGTCGCGACACACTCGCCACACTGCACCGGCGGATCGAGGCCGACGGATCCTTCATCGCGCACTCATCGCGGCACCTGATCGAGGCGCGCAAGCCTGGATGAGCGTTACCCTACCGAGGTGGACGCCCTGGTCGGACTGCTCGACGGCGTACGCGCACGGGGCGCCTTCGTATTGCGGCTCCGCATGGATCCGCCGTGGTCACTGGCCATCCGCGACGAAGCGCCGCTGGCCCTGATCTGCCAGACGCGCGGCGACGCCGTCATCGTCGGTGAGCACAGCGGCACATTGCATCTGGGCCCGGGCGATGTGGCGCTGACCCGCGGCACCGAGAACTACGTATTCGCCGACGATCCGGCTACGCCGCCCTCCGTCGTCATCAACCCCGGACAGCAGTGCACCACTCTGTCCGGCGAGGATCTGCAGTTCGAGATGTCGCTCGGGCTACGCAGCTGGGGCAACAGCGCCGACGGGGCCGCGGAGTCGATCGTCTGCGCCTACGAAGGCCGCAGCGAGGTCAGCGCCCGCCTGCTCGACGCGCTGCCGGCCGTGCTGGTCCTTCGCGCCGAAGAGTGGGACACCCCGCTGATCGATCTGCTGTCGGCCGAGGCCGGCCGCGACGGGTCCGGGCAGGAGGCCTATCTGGATCGGTTGCTCGACCTGCTGCTGATCGCGGTCCTGCGCATCTGGTTCGACCGAGACGGCAACGCACCGCCCTGGTGGCAGGCCGAACAGGATCCCGTCGTCGGGCCTGCCCTCAAGCTGATCTACAACAATCCGGCCCACCCCTGGACCGTGTCCAATCTCGCTACGGCAGTGGGATGTTCACGTGCGGTGTTCGCCCGCCGGTTCACCGATCAGGTCGGTGAGCCGCCGATCGCGTTCCTCACCGGATGGCGTCTGGCGCTTGCGGCGGACCTGCTGCGTGACAGCGAGGCCACGATCGCCGCCGTCGCCCGACAGGTCGGCTACTCCACACCGTTCGCGTTGAGCAGCGCGTTCAAGCGGTCTTACGGGGTCAGCCCGAATGCGCATCGGGAGCAGGCTGGTTGACCCGCGCTGCCACCGCCCCCGCGATCGAGGTGGTCGCAATGGTGACCAGCGCACCGAGCATCAGCGCCGCAGGCTCACCCGGCGCGAGCAGGTGCTGCTCGGTGCCCAGGGTCGCGGCGGCGACTGGCACGCCGAGCTGGGCAGCGGAGAACACCGCCAGTGTCACCGGCTGACCCAACAACCGGCCGGCGCCGTGGGCAAGCACCGCACCGAGGCCCAAAGCCATACCGAGCGCGATGAATTCGGGATGGTCGGCCAGTTCGCGTACCTGTAACGAAGCGCCGAGCCATACGAAGAACAGCGGGCCGAAGAATCCGTCGGTGATGCCGAACAATTGCCTGGCCAGCCGGCGCGGCTCACCGATGGCGGACACCACCAAGCCGAGTGCGAACCCGGCCAGCATGATCGAGACGTGCGTGCTCAACGCGACCGCCGAGAGCCCGAACAGCAGGATCAGGCTGAACCGCAGCTCGAGCGCGAACTCGTGCTTCTCCGAGTAGTGATGCACGCGTTTGCGCAGGCCCCGCGCATACCCGGCCCGCAACACCAGGAACAGCACGGCTGCGCAGCCCGCGATGGCGAGTGCCCCGAGCGCTGCCCGCGGTGCGCGCTGGATATCGATCACCAACGGCAGCAACACGATCGATGCCGCATCGGCAATGGCGATCTGGGCGGTGACCGACAGCACGTGCGGTCCCTTCAGATGCAGGCTGTCGATCACCGGCAGTGCGAGCGCAGCCGACGACGACGCCATCAGCACGGCATACAGTGCGGCGTGCCCCGTCCCGAACGTGTGCGCGATGACCACCCCGAGCACCGCGGCCACCGCACCCACCAGCACCGCGCGCAGGAGGGCCTTGGGAATCGCGGCGCGGAGCGTGGTGTCGCGCACCGGCACATGGGTGCCGACGACGAACATCACCAACGCGAACCCGATGTTGGCCAGCAGCGTGAACGTCGGATCGCTGTGGTCGATGACCCCGAATCCGGTTCTACCGAATACGATTCCGGCGACCAACTCACCGATGATCACCGGCACCCTCAGCCGCGGCACTGCGGCCAGGACCGGGCCGGTCAGGCCGATGATCGCGATCAGCGCCAGTGTGTGAAAGCCGAAGCCCGCCATGGGCTGGGACGTTACTTACCCGCTGATCCAGTTGCCGTGAAATCCGTAGGGAACACGCTGCGGCAGTTTGATGGTGGCAATGGGCTTTCCGCTGAAGTCGGATGCATCGAGGATCACGAGGTCGCTGCCGTCCCGCTCGGGGTTGTAGACGTAGCCCAGGTACCAGCCGTTGCTCTCGTCGGCCGGACCCGCGCCGGGGACGAACACGGCTTCCCCCGGTCCGCCGGATCCGAGTTCGTGCCGCACTCCGGCGCCGGTGGTCAGGTCGTAGCGGATCCAGGCGTTGTCCGCGACGGACACCGAGTACCGGGCGGGCAGACCGGCCAGCCGATCGTCGATGCGCGGGAACTCCACCCCGAGGTCGTCGAGCCGGCGTTCGCGCACGGTCCCGGTACTCAGGTCGATCCGCCATTCCCACAACACACCCTCGACGTCGAACCCCCCGTGGCTACGCCACATTTCGGGGTAGCGAACTGCCTGCAGCACAATCGAACTACCGTCATCGTGGGCATTGACGACGTGGAACACGTAGCACGGATCGATGTCGAACCACCGGATCGGCGAATCGGGATCGTCCCGGCGCAGCACGCCGAAGCGGGCGCCGTAGTCGTCGCTCCAGCGGTAGGGCATGTCGCCTTCACCCTTGACCGCAATGTCGAGGTCGAACACCACCGGCAGGTCCATGAAGACAACGTGGCCCGCGGTCATCGCGAAGTCGTGCATCATGGTGTGCGCCTTGACATCTACCGGCCGGTTAATGGTCAGCTCACCGTCGGCGTCGGCGCGGTGATAGGTGACGTAGGGCTCGAAGATGCTGCCGTATCCGAAGAAATGCAGCTCGCCGGTCGTCGGACAGATCTTGGGGTGCGCCGTCATCGAGTCGACGAGCTTGCCGCCGAAGTCGTAGGCGCCCACGGTTTCCAGGTCATTGGTGATCTCGTAGGGCAGTGAGGATTCCACGAGCGCCAGGGTTTTGCCCGCGTGGTTGACCACGTGGGTGTTGGCGACGGCCGAGCGCAGGTTGCGGGTGCCGTCGGGGTTGTACAGGGGAAAGTCCTTGGTGAAGCTGTCGGTCCGCACCCAGCGGTTGCGGTACCACTTTGCCGCCCCGTTTTCGATGCGGATGCCGTGGATCATGCCGTCACCGGTGAACCAGTGTTCTCCTGCCTGGCGGGGGTTGGGGCCGTTGCGCAGATACCACCCGTCGAGTTCGGCGGGGATGGCGCCGTCGACGGGCAGGTCGTATTCGGTGAGTTCGTCGGCGACAGGGGCGTAGTTGCCGCGCCGGAAGAAGTCGCGTTCGCCGATGGGCAGGGCTGAGGTCATGCACCCAACGGTGACATTCCATAACTGACATGTCAATAGTGGAATGTAGACTCGCGGCATGAGTCTGCGAATGGCGGCACTTGGCCTGTTGGCACAGCACCCCGGCAGCGGGTACGACCTGCTCAAACGGTTCGAGAAATCGATGGCGAACGTCTGGCCGGCCACCCAGAGCCAGCTCTACGGCGAGCTCAACAAGCTGGCCGACACCGGCCTCATCGAGGTCTCCGCAATCGGCCCGCGAGGCCGCAAGGAGTACCGCGTCACCCCCGCCGGCCGCACCGAACTGGAGCGCTGGATCACCAATCCGGCCGACGATCCGCCTGAGCGCAGCGCCGGGCTACTGCGGGTGTTCCTGCTCGGCGAATTGCCCCGCGACCAGGCGCTCGACCATCTCGAGGCACTGGCCGCCCACTCCGAATCCGAGGTTGCGCGGCTCAGGGAACTGGAGGCATCCATCTCCTGGGCCGACACCGACGAGGACCGGTACGGGCACGCGGCCCTGGAGTACGGCCTGCGCTTCAACGCCATGCAAGCCGAGTGGGCGCATTGGCTCACCAAAACTATCGACAACCGATAGATTGCGATATATCGTTGACGCATCGGAAGCGTTGTTAAATGCTTCCCCACCGACAACGAAGGACTACCTCCAATGACCAACCCATTCAATTCACCCGGCGGCTTCGGCTTCGTACCCCTTGGCCGCGAAGAGGCCCGCCTCATGTTCCACCAGGCCCGCGCCGCACGCCGCGACATGCGCCAGCAGATGCGCGCCCAGGCCCACGCGGCCCGCGAGCAAGGCGCCGACGCCACCTGCGAGACCGGCTTCGGTGGCCCAGGCTTCGGACCCGGACGCGGCTTCGGACCCGGTTTCGATCCGCGCGGCGGCCTCGGCTTCGGATTCGGCAACCTGGGCGGCCCCAGGGGCCGGGGCGGACGCGGCGGACGACGCGGACGACGCGGCGACGTCCGCGCGGCCATCCTGACCCTGCTGGCCGAACGGCCCATGCACGGCTACGAGATGACCCAGGAGATCGCCGCCCGCAGCCACAACCTGTGGAAGCCCAGCCCGGGCTCGGTGTACCCCACCTTGCAACTGCTGGTCGACGAAGGCCTGATCACGCCGGCCGAAACCGAGGGCAGCAAGAAGACTTTCGAGCTGACCGAGGAAGGGCGTCAGGCCGCGGCAGCGATCGAGACCGCGCCCTGGGACCAGATCACCGAAGACGCCGACCCGGCTGCGATGAACCTCCGCGGCGCCCTCGGCCAGCTGATGGCCGCCGTCGGGCAGTCGAGCTTCACCGCCAGCGAGGACCAGCAACAGCGCATCCTCGACATCGTCAACAATGCCCGCCGCGAGGTCTACCAGGTCCTCGGCGAGGAGTAGCGGCCCGTAGGCTGCCTTTGTGAGCAGCCTCGTCACAATCATCGCGCCGGCCGTCGTCGCAGTCTTGACCGCGGCCGGCGCGATCATCGGTATCCAATTCCGTGATGTCGACGCGTACGAGCGCCGGCGCGGTATCTGGCAGTGGCTTCTGGTCCTACTCGCCGCGGCCGCGACGATGGGGGCCATCGGCTCGGCATCCGGTGTCGGTGCCGGGGACCTCCGCGAAGCCATCATCATGGCGGTGGTCGGCGTGGCTGCCGTCGTCGTCGCCCATGTGATGTGGCGGCGGCGCGTCCCTGACGCCGAGCCCCGCAATATCGCGATCGCGACGACCGCCGCCGCGTGTGCGGTCCTGGTGATCGTTGGGATTACCGCACTGACGTACACCGGGAACAAGGGCTGCCGGCAGGCCCAACTACTGGTGGACTACACCCGCGCGAGCTCCGGCGCGATCATGCCTGCGTTCGAGGCCAACAAGGGCCCGACGATCGGCGACTTCGAGAACTGGTCGAAACTCATCCGCGAGGCGGCCGACCAGGTGACCGACGGGGAGATCGGCCCGCACGCCCACAAGATGGGTGAGTTGGCCGGACAGATCACCGACGCCGTCCGCAACAAGGACAAGGCCACCCACGCTGTCCTCGGCGCACAGTATTCCGACGAGTTCAACGCGATCATCGCCAAATGCCAGCGGTAGTAGGTCAGTCGATCTCGACCCAGTCCAGGGTGCGCGAAACAGCTTTGCGCCAACCGGCGTAACCCCCGGAGCGCTGCTCGTCATCCCACTGCGGGCCCCAGCGCTGGCCTTCCTGCCAGTTGGCCCGTAGATCTTCGGGGCCCGCCCAGAATCCCACCGCGAGCCCGGCCGCATACGCCGCTCCCAGCGCCGTGGTCTCGGCCACCACGGGTTTGACCACGTCGACGCCCAGCACGTCGGCCTGGATCTGCATGCACAGCGCATTGGCGGTGATACCGCCGTCGACCTTCAGAACCTCAAGGTGCACACCGGAATCGGCTTCCATGGCCTCCACCACGTCGCGGCTCTGATAACAGATCGCCTCCAGGGTGGCCCGCGCCAGGTGGGCGTTGGTGTTGAAGCGGGACAGCCCGACGATGACGCCCCGGGCGTCCGAGCGCCAGTACGGGGCGAACAGCCCGGAGAAGGCGGGTACGAAGTAGACGCCGCCGTTGTCGGGCACCTGCCGGGCCAGCGCCTCACTCTGTGCCGCACCGCTGATGATGCCCAGCTGATCGCGCAGCCACTGCACCGCCGAACCGGTCACTGCGATCGAACCTTCAAGAGCGTAAACGGGTTTCGAGTCACCGAACTGGTAGCACACCGTGGTGAGCAGTCCGTTGTCCGAGCGCACGATCTTCTCGCCGGTGTTGAGCAGGAGGAAGTTGCCCGTGCCGTAGGTGTTCTTGGCCTCGCCGGGGTCCAGGCACACCTGACCCACCATGGCCGCCTGCTGGTCACCGAGGATTCCGGTCACCGGTACCTGCCCGGCCAGCGGCCCGTTGTCGCGGGTGCTGCCGAACGAGGCCGGGTATGACGACGGCTTGATCTCGGGCAGCATCTGCCGCGGAATGGAGAAGAACGACAACAGCTCGTCGTCCCAGTCCAGGGTTTCCAGGTTCATCAGCATGGTGCGGCTGGCGTTGGTGACGTCGGTGACGTGCACACCGCCGCGGTAGCCACCGGTGAGGTTCCAGGTCACCCAGCTGTCGGGCGTGCCGAAGATCGCGTCACCGTTCTCCGCGTCGCGCCGGACTCCTTCGACGTTGTCCAGGATCCACTGGATCTTTCCGCCCGAGAAGTAGGTCGCGGGCGGCAGCCCGGCTTTACGGCGGATCACGTCGCCGCGGCCGTCCCGGTCCAGCGCGGCGGCGATGCGGTCGGTGCGGGTGTCCTGCCAGACGATGGCGTTGTGGTACGGCCGGCCGGTGTGACGATTCCACACCAGCGTGGTTTCCCGCTGATTGGTGATGCCCAGCGCGGCAAGGTCCCCGGCCACCAGGTTGGTCTTGTTCAGTGCGGTCATGATCGCCGCGGAGGTGCGTTCCCAGATCTCGACCGGGTTGTGTTCCACCCACCCGGCCTTGGGGAAGATCTGCTGGTGCTCGAGCTGATGGCGACCCACCTCGGCGCCGGCGTGATCGAAGATCATGCATCGGGTGCTGGTGGTGCCCTGGTCGATTGCAGCTACGAAGTCCGCGGACATTCGTACATGATGGCTTACATGGCTCCCGACCCCTCAGATATCGACCGGATGCCCCGCGGCGGGTTCCGCGCGTCGTGCCTGGACCGGCTGCTGGAGACGGATCGGCAGGAGTATCTGGACCGCGACGACGTGGATACCTCGATCAAGAATCAGGTGATCGGCGCGCTGGACTGGACCGGCCGGTTCTTCAAGAACCATCAGCGCTTCGCCGCGATCGCGCTCGATCTGCTCGCCGACGTGCCCGATCCGCGAATTCTGGAGTTGGGTGCCGGGCACGGCGGGGTGTCGCGTCAACTGCTGGCCGACCATCCGTCCGCGCGGGTCACCGTCACCGACCTCGATCCGGAATCGGTGGCCCGCATCGCCGCGGGTGACCTCGGCAGCCATCCCCGCGCCGAGGTCCGCCAGATGGATGCCACCGAGATCGATGCCGCCGACGGCAGTTACGACCTCGTCCTGTTCGCCTTGTCGTTCCACCATCTGCGCCCGGCGCAGGCCGCGCGGGTGTTCGCCGAGGGCACCCGGGTTGCCGAAACGCTGCTGATCATCGACCTGCCGCGACCGCCCGCCCCGCTGCACCTGTTGCGGCTCGCGACGATGCTGCCCATGGCCGCGGTGCTGCCGTTCGTGCACGACGGGGTCATCAGCTCACTGCGCAGCTACAGCCCCTCGGCACTGCGCAGCCTGGCCCGCCACGCCGACCCGTCGATCGAGCTCACGCTGCGCAGCGGACTGAACCAGCCGCAGGTCGTCATTGCCAGACGCGGCCCGTGAATCCCGTCAGGCGCGTCTCTGGACCTGCGGCGCCACCGAGAAGAGGTCGGCGACGGTGGAGGCCAGTTCCAGGAACGCCTGCCGGGTGGGCCGGCCGAGGAAACCGAGGTCCACCTCGGCACCTTCGGCGAGGTGATCGTCGAACGGAATCACGTGCAGGGCCCGCACCCTGGGCAGGAAATGGTTCGACAGCTGCCCCATGTCGAGCCCGAGTGCGCCCGGGCGCGAGGCACTGACCACCACAACCGCTTTCGGTACCAGGTGTGAATAGCCGTTGCGCTCAAGCCAATCCAACGTCGCGAGGGCGCTACGTGCCGAGTCGATGGCAGGCGATGCGACGATCACGATCGCATCCGCCACATCCAGCACTCCCGCCATCGCCGAGTGCACCAGCCCGGTGCCGCAGTCGGTCAGGATGATGTTGTAGAAGCGCTGCAACACACTCAGCACACCGCGATAGTCGTGCTCCGAGAACGCCTCCGAGGTGGCCGGGTCGCGCTCGGAGGCCAAAATCTCCAGGCGGCTGGTGCTTTGGGAGGTGTGGCGGCGGATGTCGGAGTACCGCGATATGCCGTCGTCGAGGAGCACGTCGCGCACGGTGGAATGGCATTCGTTGGGACCGCGCTGGGCGAGCGTGCCGAAGTCCGGATTGGCGTCCACCGCGATCACGCGATCGCCGCGGGTCGCGGCCAGGGTGGCCCCCAGCCCGACGGTGGTGGTGGTCTTGCCCACCCCGCCCTTCTGGGACAGCAGGGCGATGTTGAACGGCCCGCCCACCACCGGCTGGTTGACCCGATCCATGAGCGTCTTGTGGGTGGACTCTTGTTCGGAGACACCGGGATTCATGCCGGTGGCCCGGTAGACGGCCTTGCGCCAGCCCGACTTCGGCGTGGGCGCGGCACGGACCAGGCCGAGTTCGCCGTTGCTGGGCACCACCGACGGGCGCTGACCATCTGCGGTCCGCGGTTTGATGGACGTGAACGGAGTCGGCTCCGGCGGCCCAAGGCTCAACCGCTCGTCGTCGCTGTCGGTCATGGCTACTTCCCTTCCGTCAACTCGATGCCGTCATGCCGAGCACCTGCTTGAGTGCGGCCCGCATGTCGACCGGTTCGATCCGCATCAGCTGCGTCTCGTCGAGATCCGACAGATTCATGCCGTGGATCTCACTGAGCCGGTATTCGCGTTCCTCTTCCGCTGCCTCGATCACGTTGCGCACGAACCGGCCGTTGCCGGCCAGATCGATACCGGGGCGCAGTTGTCCCGATGAGTCGAGTGCCTCGCTCTGACACAGCGTGACGCATGCGGTGACGAGTTCTTCGTAGGCGGCCTCGGACAATTCGGAATCCCTGGTGCGGGCGACGAGCTTGCCGATGTCCCCGAGTTCGTGCGGACCGTAGGAGCCGAACCGGATTCGTTTGGTGAACCGCGACGCCAGACCGTCATTGGAGGCCAGGAAGCGATCGATCTCGGCGTCGTAGCCGGCGATGATCACGACGAGGCGGTCGCGGTCGTTCTCCATTCGGGCCAGCAGGGTGTCGACGGCCTCACGGCCGAAGGCGTCGCCGCCGGACAACCCGGTCTGGATCAACGTGTACGCCTCGTCGATGAACAGCACCCCGTCCATCGCCGAGTCGATCAGCGCGGTGGTCTTGATCGCGGTACTGCCGAGATGTTGGCCGACGAAGTCGTGGCGCTTGGCCTCCACGATGTTGGGCGTGCGCAGCAGCCCCAGACCGCAATAGGTCTGTGCCACCACCCGGGCGATCGTGGTCTTGCCGGTGCCGGGCGGGCCGGTGAACGCCAGATGCAGACTGCGCGCCGCCGAACTGAGCCCCTTGTCCCCGCGAACCTTTGCCAGCATCGCCGCCGACTTCAGTTTGGCGACTTGGAGTTTGACCTCTGACAAGCCGATCTGGCGATCCAGTTCCTGCTGTGCCGCCTGCAGGTATTCGTTGCCCCGCTCCGACAGATCGTCAGCCAGGAGGTCCTCCGCCGACGGCACGCTGGCCGGGTCCCAACGGTCGGTGCGCGAGTCGACGATCTCCTTCGAGGTGACCACCAGCCGGTACTTGGGATCGGCCAGCGCTGCGGCGTTCGCCTCGAATCCGGGGTCCTCGCTGTAGATCCGTTCGAAGATCACCCGGGCGTCCTGCTCTTCGCCCATCTCCCGGAGGGTCAGCCCCTTGCAGAACTCCGCGGCACGCCGCGCTCCCGGAACCGGGCCCTCGATGGCCCGGTCGAGTCGGCGGATGCCCTCCCCGAACAATCCCATCTGCGCGCACGCCGATCCGACCATCAGATCGGCGCCGGCGCCGATGTAGTTGTCGGTGAACGATCCCGACCTGCTCAGCGCACTCAGCACGTCGGGCCAGCGCTGCGTCGTGAAGTGCAGTACGCCACGGATATACGCACAGATCTCGCCGGTGTCACCGTCCGTCGCGGTCGTGGCCTGCTCCAGCTTGTCGAGCACCTGCTCAGCCTCGTCGAAATCTTTGGCGCCGATCATGCTGGCCGCGTAGGCAAGCCACATCTCGGTCTTGGTGCTCAACGGGTAGTCGAGGTACAGCCCGGTCTGGAAGCGTCCACTCAAGGACCGTTGCGGCAGACCGAGTCGGCGCTGTTCGCGGAACAACGAGAGTGTGCTGGTTCGGTACAGGTGATAGATGACCTCGGAGCTGGTGTCACCGGTGGCGGCGCGACCCAACCACGCATCGCACATATCCGGGTCGTACTCCGTGGCCCGGCGGAACGCGAGCGCCGCGTACGGCAGGTCGCGCTCGGTCTCCAATCCGTCGATGGGAATGCCGAGCGACAGCACTCCGGCATCGAAAACCCGCTGCGCATCGGTGGATCCATTCATCGGAGGTGACACATCTCCTCACTGCACGGTCAGCCGCGACTCGCCCGCTGTCTCACCAGTGCGTCCCGGTTGAGCTCCGGACGGACGCCCGCGAGTGTACTAAGTTGAGCAGAATGGCACAGCCGGTGCAGTCAGCTGGCGGAACGATTTCGGTGCACACCACCGAACGCGGTCTGCCGGTAGCCCTTCGCCTCGACCCCGTCGAGTTGAAGAAGCCGTCCACACAACTGGCCGACGAGATCATGGCGCTGTGCCGCTTGTCGGCGGCACGGGCCCAGGTCGAGCGCAGGCGTGAGCTGGCCGAAAAGGGTTACAGCACATCGGTCATCGATCCGCTGCAGCTGGCGACCGAGGACGAGCTGGCTCACGCCGAGGACGAGGTCCTCGGCGAGGAGGGCGAGCTCCCGTCCACCTGGGGCAGGTCGGTATGACCGGGCTCGCCGATTCCCTCCTCGGCCGCATCCGCAAGCAGCGTGACCTGGTGCAGGCGATGGATGAGCACTGCCAATCGATTTCGGCGCGTGTCACCAGCCGTGACGGGAACGTCAGCGCCGAGGTCGACGGCATGGGTGCGATGACCGGGCTGTGGCTCGGGCCCACCGCGCACAAGCTGGGCGCGGACGGGCTCGCCAAGCTGATTGTCGAAACCGCCGGCGCTGCCGCGCAGGTGGCGGCGGCCCGCCAGCAGTATCTGTCCCGGGAATTCGCGCAGCGTCTGCAGGAATTGAACGAGGCTCCGCTGACGCGCTGGGACGGCAGCGCTTTCGAACCTGAGCGTTAGCCTGCGTCGCTGGGCAAACCACTCCGGCCAAGACGGGCTCGACCAACCGGTTGACCTCTGAACTGCGACGCAGCACCCGTCACGTCGGCAGAATGCGCATGAGAATCGTTTATCCAGCAATTTTTTCCATTGCGCTAATTACCAAAACGAACGATCTACACGCGTTATTCGCGGAAAATTCAGTTAGCTGCGCACGGTGGGCGCGGCTATAGTTTATTGGTCTCGTGCCCACACAGCCCCCGCTTCCAGCTGGAAAGGTATTAGCACGATGAGCAACATTTTCGCCGCCCAACCCTCGGGGATGGCTACCTTTTCCGCTGCGAACGAGGCGGCCGCATCCGCGATAACCACAGCTGGATCGGCCGACTCAGCGGCGATGCTGATGTCCGCGGCAGCTGCGCTCGGTCCGATCGGAGCGGTCTACCTGGCGGCATTCGGCCCAGCTCAAGCCAACAATCTGGCCGGCACACTGCTCGTCGGCGGAGTGCACGCCGCCACCGGAGCCGCCACCGAAGGCGCCCGGTCCGCCGTCCTGTCCAACGACGACGCCTAGGCCGGACGCCATATGCCTACTGTTTTGCCTCCCCAGCCGGTAACCCCAGTTGGACAGTTGGCTCAACGCGTTCCCGGCTACGACGCCACACCGGTTATCGCTGCTCAAGAACAGAACCTGCAAGACTTTCTGAATTTGCCAGTCCGACAAATTCTCGATCGTCTGGGTTTGCCACCAATTGCGGATCAAAAGCCGGCAGAAGAGGCGCCGCCCGAAGGTCAACCCGAACAACAGCCACCCGCAAATCCCATGGACCCGAGCGCGTTGATCAGCCCGGTCACCGATGCGCTCAGCACGCTGGGCAGCGGCATGTTCGACGGGGTCGATCCGACGACGATGCTGCCGGCCATCGCCAAGATGTTCCAGTCGACCGGCGGCCCCATGGCGAAGTCGGTCAGTGCGGCGGGCGATGCCTGGCAGGGCGCGTCCGGCACTGCCGCGGCAGCCAAGACCACGACCGCGATTTCCAACGGAGCCGAGGTCGGTGCCCAATCCGATGCCCTGAGTAGCAGTCTGACCGCGGCCGCCGCCAACGTCGGCCAGTCCAGGGTCCGGCTCATCGCCATCATCACCGAGTTCGCCGCGACGATCGCGGCCATCGGGCCCATGATCATCTTCCCGTGGGGATGGGCCGCGGCAATCGCCGCTGCCAACAAGGCAATTGCCACCACTGCCGAGGTGATGACCGAACTGCAGACTTCACTGGCCACCCAGGCCGCCCAGGTCACTGCCACCGGTGCACCGGTGGGCATCACCGCCGCACCCGAGGGTGCCTCGTCGCTGGCCGGACTGGCCCCGTTGATGCCGATGGCGATCAAAGGCGCCGAGGCAGGGGTTCAGGCCGGGACCGGCGCGGCCTCGGCGGCCAGTCAGAACGCCGCGAATCCCGCCATCGATCCGATGGACCCGGCCGCCGACGCTGCGGGAGAAGGTGAAGGCGACTCCGCGCTCGCGGGCGGGGGAATGGGTGCCGGCGGTGTCGGCGGTGGAATCGGGGGCGGCGGAACGCCCGCGCCCCGGTCACTACCGATGTCAACGATGATTCAGGCCGAAAGTGCAAGCGCCCCAGCACAGTCAGCCGCGCCGCGGGTGGGCGGTGTCGGCTCACCGGGCATGATGGGGGGCGCACCCATGGGGGCGATGGGCGCCGGCCAGGGCGCGAACGCCTCGTCCAGCAACAACCACACGTCGGCATCGTTCCTGCACACGACCGACCAAGGCAGCGAGATCGTCGGCGATCTCGGCACTGCGGCACCCCCGGTACTCGGGGAGGCCGACCCGTATCAGCCCCCGGACGTCGAACTCCGGATCTAGTCATCCCCAACCAAGGAGAACGGTCATGGCCGACAGCGACGGAATGTCCATCCAGCCCGCAGAGGTGCAGGAGATCAGCCGCCAACTCGATGAACTCGCCAACCGGGTACAGCGGGTGATGACCGATGAGGCACCCAACCTCACGGTGACCCCGTCGGCCCGTGACGAGGTGTCGCAACGGGTTGCCCAGACACTCAACGAGGTCCACACCTCGTTCGGCACCTCCACCGATCAGGGTATGGCCGAGGTCCACGAAGTGGCCGCGACACTGCGCGGTCATTCGTCCAACATCGCCGCCTCGGAGGACTTCGCCGGCTGACCTTCACACGCACATCTGGTTCTGTTCTTCGAGGGGAGGTTTCTGGGCGTGGGGTTCACCGACGTTGCGTGGGAGTCACGCAGCACCGAGCAACTGGCGCGTGACCTCACCGAGGGGCCCGGTCCGGCATCGGTCGGCGGTGCCGGCGCGGCCTGGATGCGGGTCGCCAACGAATTGGCCAATGTCTCCGTTGATTTCGACAAGCTCGTGGCACGTCTGGGGACTGCCTGGGAGAGCCAGGCCTCCAGTGCGGCGGCGCAGCGCCTGGAAGAATTCGGCAAGTGGCTGCAGGCGATCAGCCTCAGCGCGGCCGGCAACGGTCAACGCGCCGAGGAGGCCGCGGTCGCCAACACGGTGGCGGTGCTCGCGATGCCCAGCGTGTCGGAGGCCATCGAGGCGAAGACCGCCCAGGACATGATGGCCTCACTGGCCGCTTACAACGGGGCCGTACTGACCGGGACGTTCGCCGAGTTCGACGCAGCCGCAACCGCCGATGCGGCCAACGCTGCGGCCGTCATGCAACAGTACGAGGAGGCGGCGGCACCCCTGGCCCAGCCGTGGGAGCAGCCCCCACCTCCGCAGGTGTCGAAAGGCAATGCGCTGGCGGCCGAACAGGGCGGTGAAGGTGCACCCGGTGGTGGCGGCGCGGCAGCCGGTGGCGCCGCGGCGCTGCCGCCACCGCCGCTGGCGCCGATGTTCGCACCGGGCATCAAGTCGAGTACCGACCCGAAGGCGTTGCAGAAGACCGGATTCGCCGGCACCGGCGGTTCCTCGGGTGCCGGCGGGATGGGTGGCGCGCCCTATGCACCGGTGGGCGCCATGGGCCGTAACGACCAGAGTCGCGACTACGAATCGGTGCAACCCGCGGCGACCCTGGACGGGGCCGGCGAACCGGGTGCCGGGGTGTCCGACGCCGGGCAGGCCTGGCTTCCCACCGCACAGCAGAACGACGCACCGTTCATGGTGTCGAACGTCAGTTGGGGTCCCGACACCGCGGTGTTCGACGAACTCGCAGCACCGGAGGTGCCCGCCGGCGAGGGCTTCGCCGACGCACCGGAGCGCACCCTCGAACAGGTGGACAATCGCTGGGTCACTCCCCCGGTGATCGGCGTCGACCGGGGGCTCAACCTATGACGGCATCGCTTGCTCCACAGTTTGTCCTCACCGATGACGAAATGCATGTTCTGGCTGCGCGTCTCGGAGTCCAGGCGCTACCGGTGGTACTGGGCCTACGACCGCGACACCCCACCCAGACCGCACGGGCCGAGGCCGCCGGTCAAGCCGCTCGGAGGCTGACCGAGCGCGGCCTGCTGTCGGCCGGGGAGGTCGGCACCGAACTCGCCGAGGTCGTGCAATCGCTGCAACGGCCCGACCGTGAGCTCGCGATGCGCCTGGTCACCCCCGATGGCCTGGCCCGCGTCACGGTCGTGCGCCATGGCACACAGTGCGTCTCGGCCTGCCGGGTCGGCGATGAGATCACCTTGGATGTGATCGACGACGGAGCGAACCTGCCCAGCGCCACCGGCGCCCTGCTGCGTCGGCTCCCGGCGTCCGTCCCGGCCGAGATCAGTCCCGTCGGCGCCCCACTGACCGAGGTCGCCCAGGCACTGTCGGACACCCATGACGCCACCGAGTTGTCCGACCGGATCCGGGCTCTCGGAGCCGACACCCGAACCGCGATGATGCTGGGCTCGGCACTGGCCGCACGGTTGGCCTTCGCCGAGATCGTCTACTACGCACTCGATGGCGACGTGGACCGCGTCTCACGTTCCGCCGGGGCGGTCGGCGTCTTCTACACCAAACGCGGACGGATCGTCGGCGCCCCGAGCTCCTCACCCAGCGGGCAGTTGTGGACCACCCTCAAGCCAGGGTCGGATCACACCGTCAAGCAGGCCATCGGCCAGCTTGTCGAGCTGTCCGGCTACAGATGGGGGGACTGTTAGATCCGCTCCGTGTTCAACAGCGAATTCTCAACCACCGTCCGGCGATTCATGCCGGTTCTGACAAAGAGAGGTAAGGCATGACGCTCCATCTGACGCCCGCGGAAGCCCAGAGCAAGATCGAGAACATCGACAAACAGATGATGGATGTCAGGCGGCTGGCTTCCCAGATCCTCGACCAAACCGAGTCGATGACCGCCAGTTCGTGGACGGGCGGCAAGGCGGCGAAGTTTCGCGGCATCATGACGCAGCATCACGAGGACTTCAACTACGTCATCAACAACCTGCAGCACATCGTCGACAAGGGAAAGTCCGACATCAACGCACTCGTCAGCCACGACGCCGACTAGACATCGAAAGGTTTTGATCAATGGATACGGATAGCATTCGGTACCAGTACGGCGCCAACTACGCGTCCCTGGACGACATTCAGGGGATTACCAACAACGCGCAGCAGATGCGTGAGGAAGTCAGCCAGGTGTTCGCCGCGCTGCAGGGCGTGTACGAGGGCGACGCCGCGGCGACGCTGCACCAGAAGCAGACTCAGATCCTGCAGCAGATGGACGCGATCCTCAACGAGATCACCCAGACCCGGTCCGGGGGAAATCAGTCGCAGGAGGACGCCGCGGCGCTCGACAAGCATCTTGCCGGCGGCTTCTAGCACGGCAGCTCGTCAGCGGGCTCGGTTGGCGGCACCATCGCAACCGAGCCCGCTTGCGCGTCCGTCGGCCAGAGAGAAAGGGGCTCAACGTGATCACCGATAAAGTGGCCCCGCTACGCCATGCCGTCGAGCCGTGGTTCATGAGCGGCTTCGAGTTCCGTTGTGCCGTGGAGGCACTCGGCCTCGACCGTCTGCCGTCCCCGCTGTCGTACCGTCATCGTGGACGCACGTATATGTCGGAGGTGGAGTCCGATCGCCGGGAGGCACTGGCCCGGTTGCGTGCCAGCTTGAACCCGAATCGTGTTCGCATTCTTGAGGCTTTGCGGTACCCGGCCTATCTACTGCAGGGGTTCGGTCAGATCGAGGGCGGCCAGATCTATCGATTGCTCGGGGTGATAGGCACGACGGGTTACTGCGCGGTCATCACGCAGGATCCCAGTGAGCAACTCATCTTCGGCGAGGACGTACAGATCATCGGTTGTGTGAACATCGATTTTCCGCAGGTTGTCCTCGAAGCGCTCCCCGCGTACAAGCCCGGCACCCGGCCCCGTAAGGAAGAGCTGCTCGAGGACCAGACACCAACCTCGGCGCTGCGGGACGCGGAGATCACCGGGTCGATTCTGCTCAGCGGATCCGCTGAGTTCAGCATGGACTACCAACTACGCGATGCCACCCACCTGACGGTGATCAACATCGCCGATGACGGCGCATATGTGGTCAACGAGGGCACGAATGCGTTCCAGATCATTCCGGCGACCGTGCCCAATCTGATGCAGGTATTCAAGAAGATCGAGAAGCGGCAGTCAGAGGCGTTGACGGAGAAGCTCACTGCAGAGCAAGCGGACCGGGATTTCGATGCCCTACCTTGACACCGTTTCCGTCTACGTGCCCGAGGGCACGGACAGCGGTGGCCGCCCGAAGCATCTTGCGACCGCAGCTTCCGAGATGCAGTCAGTTCACGAGATGGTGGAGAACGCAGCGCGTCAGATCGACGGTTCTGCGCTGTCCGCGGCAGCCGACAGCATGGCGGCATCGTTTCATTGCGGCACCCTGTATCAGGGGGAACATTTCTGGCCGATACAGAATTCACTTCAACAGTCCGTGCTCGGCATGACGTCCGCGGGCTCCGCGACGGAGATCCGGCAGTTCTGTTCCGGCGGGTTGTACGGCGTGATGCTCGCCGACGCGGTGCTGCAGGCAGGTTGGGCCGGCGACTACGCGATGGTGACGGGCGGCGACAGCATCTTCTACTTCGACCGGCACGAGTATGCCGCCAGCCCGGCGACTGAGGGTTCGCTGCTGGGCGACAGTGGTTTCTGCGCGCTGCTGAACCGCGACGATGGATTCGCCCGGGTCGTGTCGGCCTCGGCGCGGTCACACAATCCGTCGGCCGGCATGATGCACGGCCGGGCTGACGGCGCCATCGACGATCCGGCCTTTCCGACCTTGGCAGATTGGATTGCACGGTGGGAGAACTATGACCGCCGTGGTCCGGACACGGTGAGAGACAACGCAATAGCGAGTTTTCGGGTAGCGGTCAGAACCGTCACCGAATGCTATGAACGCGCGGGCCTGAAGCCAGAAGACATCGACTGGTTCGCCCCGTCCTTCATCGAGCCGAGCTACGTCACCGACATGCTCGCGAAGCAGACCTTCCTGCGGCCCGCACCGGGTCTGCATTCTTTCGCCTCGCAATTCGGACATCTGACCGTCTCAGATTTCGGCGTGAACCTCGCCTATCTGATGAACAACAAGATCGCCAAGGCAGGCGACCTCGTCATGCTGTACGCCGCCGGTAATTTCGTCAACTCGGCAGCGGTCCTCCTGCGTATCGAGAAAGAGGTGACCCTGCCATTCAATATGCCGGCGTGACACCGAGATTCGAATGACCGATCACCACGGAGGAGAATCATGACCAACCCATGGGGCGGCCTGGATGCCGCCACCACGAAGAAGCAGCTTTATCTTGATCCCAAGGTCATCTCGACGATCAACACGGTCTACGAACCGTACGAAGAGACCCTTGAAACGCTCATCAGAAATTCACTCGACGAAACCACGGATTACTTCGGCACGTCGGCGAATCCACTGGCGGTCCTCGTTCAGAAACTCTTTGATGCCCGCGGCAAGGAGTTGACCGATTACGCCACGGAGCAGTTGTCGCAGTCGCAGGCCTTCATCAAGACTGCCCGGGACGCAGCAGAGGCCATGCGTTCGAACCAGAACGACTAGTCACACCACGGACGGACGGCGTAGAAGATCATGAGCGGCTTCGGCAATTACCTCGGCGCAACGATGGGCACCAGCACCAACGAAGAGGGCAAAAGTGGCGCCGTCTATGACAACTCGTTCGTCACCAACTCCAACTATCCCAAACGCGCTGCGCTGGTCGATGGCAAAGGCGAATTCGACCAGGTAGAGAAGGGATGGGAGGAAAAGCAGGAGATCGCGAAGTATCAGCCGAAGAGCGATCTGCTCGGCGAGGTGCCCGGCTTGATATCGGACAACAGCACGTACCTGGAGGTCCAGGACAAGCTCAATGGCCCAGGGAAATTGAACTGGGAAGACAAAGAGTTCGTCTTCATGCAGGCGGAGAAGAATTCGCTCAATATCGACGCAATCAGGGACCTGGCGAAGAACTGGAGGGACCGAGGCGATGACATCAAGAAGAACTCGGAGAAGTTCAAGGACGGCGTCAACAAGGAAATAGCCGGAAAATGGTCCGGCGAAAGCGCCGAGGCGGCCGAAGCCGCGTCCGAGCAGGTTACCAAGAGCGCGATCTACGACTTCAAATCGGCGGCCGAAGCCGTAGCGAAACGACTCGATGTGCTGCACGAGGCGTTTTCTCAAATCAAGGGCAGCTTCCCCGACAAGTATGCCAACACCGATTTGCTCGATGACGGAAAGTTCAACAAAAAAGAACTCGATGACGCCATCACCTCATACAACAACAGGTATGAGATCGACGGCAGCGGTCATCTTCGTAAAAGGGATGGCGGGGGTTATGTGACCGCCGCCGACGCTCTCAAAGAGTTGGACGAGATCAACCACTCCATCGAGGCCTATCGGACGGCCGTCCAGCTATTTGAAAACGTCTACACCCCGGCGGTCGAGGCGGTCACCCAGAATTTCCCTCATCTCCCGACCCCGCCGAACATGAAGTACGGGGATCCCACCGGCCCGGGCGGCGACCCCACCGGTCCCGGCGGGCCCGGCGGCACCAAGCCGTTCACCCCGGGTGGCGGTGGAGGCACCAAGCCGTTCGACAAGTCGGCCTTCGACAAGCTGAAAACCGACAAACCCACCGACTTCGACAAGTACCAGCCCATCGACCAAAAGCCGACTGACCAAAAGGATTCCACGACCGATCCCACCAAGGACGCGCTCGACAGCCTGACCGATCCCGTCAAGTCCGCGATCGATTCAGCCACCGGCGCCGCCAAGGATGCGGCCGGCCAGCTCGCGGATGCGATGAAGAACGCGGCACAGAACCCGTTGGGCGACATGCCGAAGGGCCCGCCTGAAGGTGTTCTCGGCCTCGGACCGCAAGGGCTCGGTGGCGCCGGCGCCGGCAAGGGGGCCGGCGGAGCCGGGGGCGGGGTTCCCCTGCGCGGGCTGCCAAGCGCCCTTCCGACGGGAACGCCCGCAACCGCCACCGCGAAAGTACCTGCCGCGGCGGCCGGAGCGGGAGCGGGCCTGGGCGCCGGTGCCGGAAGCCCCGGTGCGGGCGCCCCGGCTGCCGGACAGCGCGGCGGTGATCAGAACGGCAAGGGCCATCAGGTCAACAAGGCATTGCGACGCAAGAAGAACGGCAAAGATGTCATCGGCGACGCCGATGCCTCGGTACCCGTGGTCGGCGCCAATGAGGAAGACGAGCTGCCGGAGAGCGCACCGGTGGAGCAGAACGAGTTCCGCCGCCGCATTCCGCAGCGCGGCAACACCTGGCAACCCGACTCGGCTGTCCAGCCCGGGCCGGCGCGACAGACTCCGGCGCCGCAGTTCACGCCGGGTCGCTCGGAGTGAGGCGTCAGGGTTTGTCTTGTTGTTCCAGGGCGTCGGCGGTGAGCCGTAGGCCGAAGGCGTAGTAGTCGAGCAGGTCGGTCTTCGCGGTGATCGACCCATCGACCCAGTCCAGCTGCGCCTTATAGCCTTTCGCGCCGTCAGCGAACTGCTTGCCGATCTTGTCGTGCCCCCAGGCTTCGCCTTCACCGTGCAGCATCTGCATCAGTCCGGACTGCACGGCTTTCATCTCGGTGCTGACCTCGGCGAGGTATCGGGCGGTACCCCGCAGCTCACTCGGCGTGACACCCAGCGGAATCGTCATCGCACACTCCTCACAGTGGGGTAATCGTCCGGCTCTTGTTCGCCGTCACCGTGCGGCACCGTCACCACCGTCGACAACAGATCCCGGATGTCGGGGGCACCGTCGATGATGTCCGACAAAGAGGGCATCTCCTCACGTCGCTGAGCCAGCGGCGCAAGGAGTTCGGCGACTTTCCGCTCGACGTCGCGGGTGGCGTTCTGGGCCGCAGCGGTGATGTGGTGTCCGAGGTCGGCCAGATCGTGGTCGTCGAAATAGGACTCGCTGACCGCAGTCTCGATGACGACACCGTACGCGTCGACGGTCACCGTGACGGTCCCTTCAGCGGTGGATGCCGCCGAGTACAACCCCGCTCGCGCGGTCTCCACTGCGGCCAGATCAGCCATCTGTTCCTGCACAAGAGCCAATGCGTCGATCAGTTCATGCCGCGCAGCGTCGTTGTCCATATCGTGCTAGTCCCCGTCTCCCCCACTGGCCACCGCGGCGCCACCCCCATCCGGCGTGGAGGCCTTGGCGCTGCGCGCTGCAGCCCTGCCCCGAACGCCGCCCGTGATGGATGTCGGCACCGATCCGAGGACTGAGACGGGGTCGATGTTCTGGCCCGTGGCCAAGGCCCCGGCCACCTTCTTCGACATGCCTGCGACGTATCCGACCGCCGCACCCTTGACCGCCGAATTGCCCAGGGCGCGCTGGCCGTAAATGCTGACGGTGCCCTGGGTTGCACCGCCGGCCAAGTTCGCCAGAGCGACGACGCCGAGCCGGTCCCAGTCGAAGCCCGTCTGATGCCCCTCGGACCGTTGAATTTCCTGAATGAACAGCTCCTGACCCAGCGCTTCGGCCGCTTCGACGCCGGATTTCTTGATGATCCGGTGCACGGTCGTCTTCGTCATCGCCTTGCCCAGGTCGGTCATGACGTCTTTGAGCAGGACCGAGATTGTCTGGCGGATCGCTGCAGCCGTCGTGCCCTCGATGAGAGGTATCTCGGCTGCCGATGCACCAAACGTCACCGAGGTCTGAGCCAGTGCCCAGGAGATCTCGAACGCGGCGATCGCCAAGGACGTCAAGATCTGCAGCTTGGTGTATTCGATGTTCTTTCCGGTACTTTCGGCAAGAGTGCCCAGTGCCGCCATCGCCTCGGCGAGTTTGTCGACCGAGGCGTCCCCGTCGAACAACAATGCGAACTCGCCGTCAGCTGCGCCGGCCGTGACACCCTGCAAGACCGCACTCGTGCTCGCCCGCATCCGGTTCAGTTCGGGTATCAGTGCCGTCAATTGTTCGGCGCGATCAGCCCATTCACCGCCGATGCGGTACATGGCGTCCTCATCGCCTTTCGGCCATTGTGAGCCGACCAGGTAGGACACCCACTGTAAAGGGCCGGGAATCTGCAGGGTCACGCGATCCCCCATCGACGAAAACTTCCATGCAGCATCGCAATTCACGTTATTGCGCGTTACCGCAGACCGCCATGTCAGACGGTCTTGTTCGCCGAGAGTTCAGCTGTTATTGAGCCAACAGTCCCGCCAAGCTCAGCTGGTTGGCCGCCGCATCGACCTGTGCGTCGTCACGGTCGCCGAACACCGCCGCCACGTCGTCGACGGTGGCGGTGTGCTCGGTGGCGACCTCCAGCAGGGCCCGGCACCGATCGAGCGTGGCCGCGCCGGTCTGGTCTGCCATCGCAGCGACCGTGGCCTCCGGCGTCCAGATGTCCGGCACCGGTAGATCGAGTTCACCGGACGTGTCGGCAGCGCCGCGATACCACTGGCCGTTCGCCCACCAGAAGCAGAAACTCAGCAGCCCGTTGCGATTTCGAGTGTTCAGCACCGAGTCGTTGACCCAGGCGGGCGCTCCCCCGTAGAGATCTGGCAGCGGTCCGCCACCGTTGTAGGCAGCGTCGAGTAAGTCGGAGTTCCATTTTCCACCGGAGAGCACCGCGCGGTCCCCCGGCAGCAGGAACAGCGTCGACCCGCTGCGACGGTCACTCTCGAACCAGGCGTAGCCGGGGTAGATGCGTGGACCCCAGCCCGATCCGGTGCCGGCATAGGCGACCGACAACACCGCCCAGCGCGCCAGCAGGTCAGGAAGCGGCGGGATGTGGTCGGTGGCGACGGCGGTGCGGCCTGCGGCCTTGTCGGCGGCCGCGGCGGCAGCTGCTCGGGCGGCATCGCGTCCCTGTGCGTCGGGCCCGGCGGTGTACCCGGCGAGCCACACCGGCACCTGCGTGCGCGGATAGGCGTCGAGGTCGTTGCGGTAGTGCTCGGCCTCCACGATCTGATCGTCTGGGAACGGCTCGTCACCGTAGTCGTAGTCGACCGTCGTCTCACCGCGATTGGTGACGTTCAACAGCAGCCGCCACCACGGTCCGGCACTCATGTGGGCCGCGACCTCTCGTTGTTCACGCACGAGGTCGGCGATCGACTGCGGCACCGGGACCAGACCGGTGCGGTCCTGTGCCCAGAACTGCAGCTGGGCGATCTGGGAGGTGACGGTGAAGGCGAACACCGCGGAGAACTCGTCCCAACCTTCCGGGCCGAGCTGGGCCAGCCGCTGCACGATCGCGTCGATGAGGCGCGACGCTTCCTCGGCCGTCGCGGCATCCGCACTGCTCGGCGCGTCGCCTACCGGCGCGGGTGGCTCGTCGACGATGGTGAAGTCGGCGATCGCCGAGGGGTCGTCGGCGGCGGCGAGCCGGAACTGCTTCTCGAACTCGGCCATGAACGCCGCCTCGTCGGAGGCCGCGCCGCCCGACTGCGCTCTGCCGTTGGGCTGAGCCACAGGCTCCTGCGCGCTGAACTGGTCGCGCGCCTGCTGCGGCGGGATCGACGACGACACCTCTTCGATGCGCCCGGAGTCGCCGACCAGGAAGATCGACCGTCCGACCGGGATGTCGAGGAACGCCATCGGATCGGTGTCGTCGATCTCCACCGGTGCGTACACACTCCAGCCCCGGTCGAAACGATCGGCTGCCAGACCTACGGTCGGATAGTCGAGCCCTCGGGACCTGATCCAGTCGGTGACCAAGGAGATTGCCTGCGCCGCTTCCATTGCCCTACCTTCCCAGCTTCTGCTGTTCGGCTTCGATTTCGTCGGCCAGTGCCGAGCGCTCGGCTTGGTGGCGTGCCAGCAGCTCCGCGCTGAACGCCGTCCAGGCCGCGTCCTGCTCCGGCGTCATCTGAGTGCCCTGCACCTCGGATTCGACATCTGGATGGATCTCCAGGAACTGGTTGAACAACGCACCCATCTCCCGGCTGTGCTTGCGGTTGAGCTCGATTCGTCGCGGATCCATGACTACTCCTCTTCACCTTCGTACAGCGCCAACTGGTCGAAAACCACCAGTGCCACCCGGTCGGGGTCATCGGTCGGGTGAACCCGCAGTGTGTGGTGCGGGTTCGGTGCGTCGTCGACGATGATCACGCTTCTTATCCCGGCCGGGAGGTTCGCCGGCCAGTCGATCTCGTCCGTCGGCTCCTCCACCAGGACGTGCGCACGCTTGCCACGCAGGCCGGTCTGGTCGTAGCGCAGCGGCGTGGGATTCGCCTGGTCGGTCATGTGGTGTCCTCTTCCTGATCCTGCGGACGGTCATCGTCGGGCCCCCGCATGGGCGGCAGATCGGGTGGATTGTCCGGATCGATCCCCAGGTCTGCGTTCACACTGCCACGGCTTCGGGTGGAGCTGGCAACGATGGCCTCGTAGATCTCATCTCCGACGCGCCCCTTGGCGCGGTTCCGTTCCACGAGCTGGTCGAAGGTCGGATTCGGTTCGTTGGCGTTGAGCCATTCGGCCGCTTCCCGGTTCTCCATCAGTGAGCGGGTCCAGCTTCGGATGGTCGCACGCATCCCGTACATGGTCCTGGCGCGCTCTTCGGCACTGACCCCGTCGCGCAGGAGTTGATCCCGGAGTTCCCGCATCCGCAACTCGAATGTGGTGTAGACGGTGCGGGTCTCCTCGTCGGTCAGGGTCCCGGCCGCGTAGTGGCTGTGGGTGGCGCCGTCGATGATCGCTTGGTAGACGTCATCGCCCGACAAGCCCTTGCGTTCGTAGCGGGCGACGAGATCGTCGAACGTCGGGGCGCTCTCGTTTGCCGACAACCAATCTGCCGCCGGCCGGTTCTCCATCAGTTCCCGCGTCCAGGCCCGCAGCGAGCTGCGCATGCCCGCCAGGGTCCTGGCGCGGTCCTCGATACTGACGCCGTCGCGGGTCATCTGCTCGTTGAGCGCCCGCAGTCCGAGTTCGAACTGCGAGTACACCGCGCCGGTTTCGATGTCGGAAAGGCTGCCCGGGGCCAGGCGGCTGTGGGTGGAGGTGTCGACGATCGCCTCGTAGATCGCATCGCCGGTCAGACCCCGCTCGGCATTGCGGGTGACCAGGTCCTCGAACGTCGGGTTGGTTGTGTTGCGGGACAGGAACTCTGCTGCGTCCTGGTTGCTCATGAGCTGGTAGGTCCACGTGCGCAGGGAGTTCCGCAGGTCCGAGAGCTGCCGGGCCCGGTCTTCGGCGCTGACACCCGCCTCGGCCAGTCGGTCGTTGAGCGCGCGCATCCGGAGTTCGCCGTCGCTGAACACCCCGATCGCCTGTCCTTCCGACAGGGTGCCCGGTGCGTGGTCGGGCAGGCCGAGTTGCCGCGCAACGGAATCCGGTCCGTCAGGATGCGCCCGGACGGGACCGACGGCATCCGCGGCGGTGCCCAGCCGCAGCGGGACGTCGTGCAGCGGGGTCACCGCTTCGCCGTCGGCGTCGAGGTAGCCGACGGCCGTGCGGTCGACAGCCCCCTGACCCCAGTGCGGCGGCCATCCTGAACGCTGCCCGGTGGCTCGATCGATCAGGTAGATCACGTCGCCGTCGTTGACCGCCAGGTACGCATGGCCGCCGCCGCGGCCGCCCCGCCAGCGCGAGGCCAACACCGCCGACGAGCCATCGCCCAATCGCCGTAGGGCCTCGGCCACCTGGTCGTAGGTGGCGAAGCGCGACGAAGATCCGATGGCGTCGAACAGCACCCGGGCCGGCACACCGGCGCCCGTAGCGTCGGCGTCCACCCGGTAGGTGCGCCCATATCGCTCCGACAAACGGTCGGCGACATCGTGTGCGCAACTCTGCGTTGGGATTTGGGTATCACCGCCGGGCTCCACGATCGGTGGGCCGGGCAGATACTTCACATAGTGGATCGAAGTGTCGTCGAGCAGTTGCCGGCCCAGAGTCGGTTCGGCGTCGGTCGCGAGGATCGCGAGATCGATCGGCTCGGGCAGCCGCGGGTGGCCGACTTCGAGGCGGGACACGATCTCGTCGAGAACGGCCTGCGCCTCGGGACTCACCTGGTCGCGCAGCTCGCGCGCGGCGTCTTTGATGCCGTCGAGCGACTCCTGCAGCAGTTCCGGGTTGGTGTCCCAGGTGAATCCCCTACGCGCCCAGGCGTTGCTGCCCTGCATGTCGGACATCAACTCGATGCGATCGACACCGGAATTCACGTAGAACTGGTCGAGTTTCGACGTCAGCGCTTTCGAGAAGCCTTTTCCGCGGTGGACGGGGTTCTCGATCTCGACGAGGACGTTCCTCACCACGAGGTGGCCGTCGCCGTCCCGATAGAACTGCCGCGTGATGTTGCCGATTTCGGTATCGCCGCTCCGGATCACGCCGTGCAGGTCGAAGCCCACACCGTCGAAATTCTGCGCGGCCTGGAACTCCACCTGATACGGCCCATACCTACCGGACAGATCCGCGGCGAGCCGGCGCGCCTGAACCAGGTCGGTGCTGTCCACTGCCTCGCCGAGGCTCGCTGAGAAATCACTGTCCCCCGGATGACCTTGGACGTCGCCGATCGCATCGGCGGCACTGAGGTACTTGACCCCGCTCCAGTAGGTACCGGTCAGCAGATCGCGACCCAGATGCGGTTCCTCGACAGTGGCCAGGCCTGCCAGGTCGAAGGGCTCGGGGAGGTCCGGCCGACTCGGATCAAGGCGCTGCACAACATCATCGAGGATGACCCGCGCCTCGGGACTGACCTGATCTCGCAGCCGGAGAGCCGACTTCCTGACGTCGTCGAGCGACGCCTGCAATTTCGCGGGATCGGGGTTCCAGGTGAAACCCTGGCGGGCCCACGCGTACCCACCGTCCTGTTCGGTACGCAGCTCGACCCGGTCGACGCCGGAGATCGCGTAGTAGCCCTCCAACTGGGCACGCAACGCCTTCGAGAAACCCTTGCCGCGGAAGCCCTTGTCGGGAATGTCGATCACGTTCTGCTGAGCGACCAGTTCGCCCGCGCTGTCGCGGACGTAGGTCTGCTGCATGAACCCGACTTCTTCATCGCCGCTGAGGATCATGCCGCCGACGATGACCTCGCCGGAGCGCCCTTCGGCAATCGCCCGGAACATCTCGACGCGGTACGGGCCGTAGACACCGGAGAGATCCGCGGCCAATTGCCGGACCTGTTCGGCGTCGAAGTTGTCGATGACCTCACCCAGCGGTTGGGCATAGCGAGTGTCGACGCGGCGGGTGGTGGGGTCCTGGGCGCGGTACTCCTGTTGTCGGGTCAGGAAATCGCTGTCGGCGGATGGGAGGCCCTTGACGTCGCCGACGCTGTCGGCGGCATGCAGCGAAACCTGTACGGGCTCGTCGCCGATCGGGTGGACCGGTTCGCCGTTTTCATCGAGGTAGCCGACGGCGATGCGATCGACTGCGCCTTCGCCCCAGTGCGGTGGCCACGGCGAGTACTGCCGGGTACTCGGGTCGTAGAGTCGCACCTGCCGGCCGTCGGTGACGGCGAGGTAGGCGTGCCCACCCTGGCGGCCACCATCGGATGCCCAGCGCGACACCACGACTGCCGATGATCCGGCGGGCCGGCCCAGCAGTTCGGCCTCTATCTCGTCGTAGGTCGCGAACTGGGAGCGGGACTGCACCGCGTCGAACAGTGCCCAGGCGGGCACGCCGGTGCTCGAGGGTGCAACGGACAGATCGAAGCGCCCGGGGTAGATCCTCGACAACTCGCCGGCCACGCCATAGGCGCAGTTGTCGTCGGCCCGGCTCGGCGCGGAGTCGCGGCCGAACAGATTCTGAATCCACCCCTTCAATCCGGTGCGGGCCGGAGCCACCGGCGCAGAGTCCAGGTACTTGACGTAGTGCACCCCGTTGCGGCCCGGCACCGCCCCGGTGCCGTCGAGCAGGTCGCGGCCGAGCTTGGGTTCGGCGGTGGTCGCCAGGTTGGCCAGGTCGATGGGTTCCGGCAGCCTTGGGTTGCTCGGATCGAGTTGCGATACAACCTGATCCAGCAGAATCTTGGCTTCGTCACTGACGGTTTCCCGTAGCGAAGCGGCCGACATCTTCACCCGGTCGAGTGACTCCTGCAGCTGACGTGAACCAGGATCCCACGCGTAACCTCTGCGGGCCCAGGCAAAGGCACCCTTGTCGTGGGTCGTCAGCTCGATGCGGTCGACACCCGAGTGCACGTAGAAGCGTTCCAGCTCCGCGGTCAGGGCTTTGGAGAATCCCTGACCGCGCAGATTCTTGTCCTTGATGACCACGCCTGTGTGATAGGCGACGAGGTTGCCGTCGGCATCCCTGGAGAACGACCGCTGGATGGTGCCGATCTTGGTGTCACCGTTGAAGATATCGCCCGTCAGCAGGACCTCGTCGGTCAGGTTTTCGGCGCGCAACTGGATCCGGTAGGGGCCATACCTGCCGGACAGGTCCTCGGCGAGCCTGCGGACCCGGGCGTGATCGGAGGCGTTGTCGACCACGTCACCCAACGGCTCTGCGTACCGGGTGTCCACCAGCCGCGTGGCGGGGTCCTGCGCCCGGTATTCGGCCTGCCGCCGGGAGAAGTCCGAATCAGTCTGCGGGCCTTGGACATGGCCGACGGCGTCGGCGGCATCGAGTTGCAGCGGCACATCGGTGGTCATCGGCCCGACCGGATCGCCGTTGGTGCGCAGATAGCCGACGGCGGTCTGGGACACCGCGTGCTGACCCCAGTGCGGCGGCCAGGGTGAGTACTTCCGGTTGTGCGGATCGTAGAGCTGCACCTGACCGTCGATCTTGACGGCCAGGTAGGCGTGCCCGCCCTGGCGCCCACCGGTCCACTGCGACGTCAGCACGGCCACCCTCAGTGACGGATCACCCAGCAGCGTGGCCTCGATCTCGTCGTACGTCGCGAACCGCGCGTCGGAGCCGACCGCCTGGAACAACGCCCGGGCCGGTACACCGCGCCGCGACGGTGAGGTGCCCAGCTCGAACTTCCGGCCGCCGAACAGTGAGGACAATTCCTGGGTGACCGTCACCGCGCAGTTGGGAGGCCGGCGCCACAGCGCATTCCAGAAACGGCGGCCGCCAACCCGATCTCCGGCGGGTTCGACGGTGCGCAGCAACGGCGCGTGCCGACTCCGGCCCAGCTCGGTGCGGTGCTGCTCGGTAGTGACGGCATCTGTACGCCCGGCAGCGATGCGACCGAAATTGGTCGTCGCCTCAGTGTTCAGGAAGTACGCGTGATGGGTGCCACCGGTGGCCAGACGGTTCATGGCGACCGGAGGTTCAGCGGTGACCCGCACGGCGCCAAAGGAATCCATCGCCGGGTCGGTGCCGAGGCCGATACCCAAGATCCGGCCGTTGGAGCCGGCGCTGCGACCGCCCAACGCGGTGACCACATCGCGCGACGAGGAGGCGACGAATACGTTGTCGGCGCCGATGCCGAACTCACCGGCAGTACGCACCGGACCTGCCCCGGGCGAGCCGACCAGGGACACGGTGCGGACTTGACCGGCGAATCTGCCGTTCTGACCGGCATATCCGGTGGTGGTCGATCCGTAGGAGTAGCCGAACACGTGGTTGCCGGAGAAATGGCTGCCGTCGCCGGCGAGCGTATCGCGGGCCGCGTTGAATGCCCTGATGTCGCTGTAGAGGATGTCGCCACCGGTGCGGGCCATGCCGTGCCCGGCGGCACGCAAGATGTTCCCGCCGCTCGGGGCGTCGTATCCGACCCAGGCGATCGAGGCCGCCGACAAGTCCGGGTTCTCCTGCTGCACGGCCTGCAGATGGTTGAGCGCGGACGTGGAGTTGAAGCCGAGCAGCGAGTCGACCGTGGTGGCAACTCCCGGCACGTGCCAGGACACCGAGTCCGCGGTGTAGGGGTCGGCGCCGTAGCTGAGCACTGCGCGGCCATCGCCACCGAATTCTGTTGCGTCGAAGGCCAACAGCAGCGGGCCGTCCACCCCGGCCTGCGCGGCGTCGACGGCCGCCTTACGCAGTGCAAGGTCCAGTTTGTCCACCCGGCGGAGGAACTTCCGCTCGTTACCGGTCAGCCGCTCCCCGCGATCCGCCTTCGACTGGATCGCATCCGCTTGCTCGCGCATCTGCTGCAGAACATGACGATTCGCGCGGTCACGGTCCGCCGCCGCGATTCCTTCGGCGTTGCCGACGTGCTGCGGGTACGTCTCGACGAGGGCGTTGCGCTGTTCCTCCGTCAGTCCGGACCACCAGCGGGCGTTGTTCGCCGCGCGGGTCGAGGCTTCCTCGGCCGGCCCCATCGGGTTGCGCAGTTCGTCGGGCCGCACCGGCGGAATACGCCGCGACAGGGCGTCATCGGCCACCAGCTGAACCGCCTGGCGATCAACCGTTTCCGTCGTGCCGCTGACGCTGTCAGGCACCATTCCGGAATGCTGTTGTGTCGTGGTATCCCCGAGCAAGGCATCGGTTCGGCCCGGATGATCGGTGGCGACCCAGTCCACGCCCAGGTCCCGGGCGAACTGCACGTCGGCTTCGTTGTTGACCGTCCAGCAGTAGGTTGCCAGTCCCCGCGCCGCCGCCGCACCGACGAGTTCGGGGTTACTCCGCAAGGTGTCGATGGACGGGCCGATCGCACTGGCGCCGACCAGGCCGGCCAGATATCGGGCCGACGGACCCAACAGCACCGTGGTGAGGTTCGGCGCGGCCATGCGGACCCGCAGCAGCGCATCGGGGAAGAACGAGATCACCGCCGCCTGAACCTGTTGGTCCGAGCCAGGATTGGTCAGCCCGTGGCGTTCCAGCACCGCGACGACCTGCCGCTCGAGCTTCCAGCCCTGCTGCGCCGGATGTTTGGTCTCGATGAACAGCCGCACCGACTGGTCGGCGTCGAGCGCCAACTGAACGAACTCGTCCAGGGTCAGGATGCCGTGGCCGTTGTAGTCGAGAGCCTGCAACTCGGCCAGCGTCATATCGCCGACCCGGCCGGTGCCGTTCGACGTGCGGTCCACGGTCTTGTCGTGGATGAGCACCAGTTCGCCGTCTTTGGTGAGCCGGACATCGCATTCGAGGGCGTCGGCACCCTGCCGCAACGCTTCGGTGTACGCGGCTCGGGTCTGCTCGGGGAAGTCGTGGGAGGCCCCGCGGTGGGCCACCACCTGGGTTCCGGAACGCTCCGCGAAGGTCCGTGAGCCTGCCTGGGTGACGACGTGATTGCCGGTGAACGGGCCGGTCTCGCCCAATGATTCGCGCGTCGCATGGAAGGCGGCCAGGTCCTGGTGCAGCGCTCCGGTGTCGGCACCGATCCAGGCGATGGCCGCGGAATCCTGCTGCCCGGTCGTATTTTGCAGCCCGTCGAGCGCGCGGACGGTCACGGTACCCAGCTGCTCAATGGATCCGCGAGCGGTTTGCCACGTCACGCTCGTGGCGTGGAACGGGTCGGCGCCGAAGCTGATGACAGCGTGACCGCCGCCGTTGAAGGCCGTGGTGTCCAGGGCGAGTACCAGCGGAGCATCGAGGCCGGCCCGGGCAGCGTCGGCGTCAGCCTTCCGCACCGCCAGGTCGAGGCGGTCGACACGGTCCAGGAAGGCACGTTCTTCGCGGGTGGCCCGGCCGAACTGGTCGAGCTTTGTCCGGATGTTGTCGGCCCGGTCTCGATAGTGCTGCAGTGCAGCACGATTCGCGGTGTCTCGATCGGCGGCCGTCCTGTTGTCGACGTTTCCGTGTGCCAGACCATCGGGAAGCCCTTGCACCCTGCCGATGGCGGCCGCGGCGAACTGGTTGTGCCACCGCCCCTTTTCGAATGGTTTACCGTTTTTGTCCAGATAGCCGACGGCGGTCTGGGTCACCGCGTCCTGCCCCCAGTGCGGGGGCCACCCCGAATACTGCCGGGTGTGCGGGTCGAAAAGCTGTACCTGGCCGTTTACATTTACCGCCATGTACGCGTGGCCGACGGGTTGTCCCCCGCTCCAGCGCGACGCCATCACCGCCATCGAGCCCGAGGGCCTGCCCAGCAGCGTCCGTTCGATCTCCGCGTACGTCGCGAAATGGGCGCTGGAGCCCAACGCTCGGAACATTGCCCGCGCCGGCGTCCCGCGGCGTGAGGGCGCGACGTCGAGCTGGATGTCTCGGCCGGTCCGTGCCGACACCTCTGCCGCCAGAACCTGGGCGCAGTCGCTGCCCCGGGTCCAGCGCGGGACGCGATTCCGGTTGTGTGTGTCGGTTGGGTGCATGACACCGGGTGCGTCGTCGAGGCGCATGACGGGTCGGCTTGCCGCGGGTTCGACGGTACGGGAACCATTTTCATTGACGGTACGGTGCAGTTCGGCGTGAACGTCGTCGTAATTCCCGGCGGCTATGCGGCCGATGTTGGTCAGCGATTCGGTGCGGATCGCATGTGACGGGGTGACCAACCACTGCCGGGTACCCGGACCGTCGGTTTCCAGGAAATCGAAGTACGCGTTGTGTGTCGTCAGGGTGTCTTTGCGGTCCATCGATGCCGGGAACTCGCCGCTGGCGCGCTGCGCGCCGAACGTGTCCATCGCCGGGTCGGTGCCAAGGCCGGTCCCGAAGCGCCCCATCGAACCTGGTGTCCGGCCGCCCAGGCCCGTGACGAAGTCCCGCGACGACGAGACCACGAATACCCTGCCGCCGGCGAGGCCGAACTCGCCGGCATGCTGCAAGGGGCCGGTACCCGGTGAGCCGACCAGTGTCACCGTGGTGACGTGGGGGGCCAGCCGTCCGTCGACCCCGGCGTAGCTGGTGGTGGTCGAGCCGTACGAGTGGCCGAATACGTGGTTGCCCTTGAAATGGCTTCCGTCCCCGGCGAAGGCATCCCGTACCGCGGTGAAAGTGCTGATGTCGGTGAAGAGCATCTCGCCGCCACGTTGCGCCAAAGTGGTACCTGCCACCCGCGCCGACGCCGATCCGTTCGGTGCGTCGTAGCCAAGCCAGGCGATCGAGGCGGATGACAACGACTGGTTCTCGGCGTGCACCGACTGCTGAATGTTCAACGCGCAGTGCATGATGTAGTCGAGCTTGTCCAGCTGTGAGCCCAGGCCGGGGACGTACCACGACACCGAGTCCGCCGTGTACGGGTCAGCTCCGAAGCTGACCAGCGCGCGGCCGTCACCGCCGAACGCGCCGGTGTCCAGCGCCAGCAACAGCGGGCGGCCTTCCCCGGCCTGCTGGGAAGCATCGTCGGCCCGTTGCATCGCGGTTTCGAGCCGGTTGATCCGGACCAGGAAGGCTTCTTCCTTCGAGGTGGGTTTCTGGCCCGCGTCGATCTTGGCCTGCACCTTGGCGGCCTCTCGGGCGTGCTGCCGCAGGGCCTCGCGATTGGCGTAATCGCGGACGGCGGAAGGGATGCCCTCGGCGTTGCCGATCTGCTGCGGGTACGTCTGGAGCAGCGCTTGTTGCTGTTCCTCCGACAGCCCCGACCACCAGGCCGCATTGTTGCGCGCCCGGGCCACCGCCTGTGGTTCCTTGCCCAAGGGATGCACCAGGTCATCGACGGCCAGCGGTGGAATCCGTTGATCCAGCGCCTCGTCCGCCACCACACTGGCTGCGGACGGCTCGATATCACCCGCACGCCATCGCGGATTCCACGGGCGGCGCGGGCCGTCGCGGTCCGCGTGGGTATCGCCATCCAGCCGCAACGCCCGCCCCTCGGCCGGATCCACCGTGCGCCCGTCGACAACCCGGCGGTGCCCTTCGAGGTCGAGTCTGTCGGTGCGGCCGGCGGCAATCCGCCCGGAGTTGGCCAGAGATTCAGAACGTACCGGTGGTCCGTCGCCCTGATTCACGTGGTGGTGGTAGCTCTTGTGGGTACCGACGGTGCTGGTGGTATTCATCGAGGACGGGAACTCGGCGGTGACCCGCACCGCCCCGAATTCATTCATCGCCGGATCCATGCCCAGACCACGCCCGGCGAAGCGGCCGTTCTGCTCCGCCCTGCGCCCACCGAAACCGGTGACCGGGTCCTGCGAGGAGGACGCGACGAACACGTTGCCGGGTGTGAGCCCGAATTGACTGGCGTGGTGCATCGGGCCGGCGCCGGGCGAACCCAGGAGCGTCACGGTGCGGATGTCATCCTTCAGCCGGCCACCGCGGCCCGCGTAGCTCACTGTGGTCGACCCGTAGGAGTGGCCGAAGATGTGATTGCCGGTGAACATGCTGCCATCCCCGGCCATGGTGTTGCGCGCAACGTTGAAGGCCCGGATGTCGTTGTAGAGGATCTCGGCACCGGCGCGCGCCAGTTTCGGGCTCAGCACCCGGCCACTGGCCGCACCGTTCGGCGCGTCATAGCCGATCCAGGCAATGGCCGTGGCCGCCAGCGTGGGGTCCTCACGTGTCGTCGACTGCACGTGGTTCAGCGCATTGCGCATGTTCCCTTCGAGCTTGTCGACCGTAGTCGCGAATCCGGGCACCAACCACGACACCGAATCCGCCTGGTATGGATCCGCCCCGAAGCTCACGACTGCCCGACCGTCACCGCCGAACTCGAACGGGTCCAGCGCGAGCACCATGGGCCCGCCGACCCCCGCCTGCGCCGCATTCGCCGCCGCTGCCTGCAACGCCGCATCCAGCCGGTTCACCCGCAACAGATTGGCGAGTTCGTTCTTCCCCGGTCGCACACCACGGTCGATCATCGACTGCACGTGGTCCTGGAAACGCTTGATCGCAAGGCGGTTCGCCGTATCCCGCGCCGCCGGCGGGATACCTTCCGCGTTGCCGATCCGCGCAGGATACGACTCGATCAACGCTTGACGCTGTGCGTCGGTCAGGCCCGACCACCACGCCGCGTTGTCGTGGGCCCGCGCCACCGCATCGCCGGACCGGCCCAACGGGTTGACCAGATCGGCGGCCCCGGCGGGCGGAATCCGCTGCGCCAACGCCGCATCCGCCACGGCCCGGGTCGCCGCGTGTTGTGACTGGCCACCGGCCGCGGACCAGTCGGGTTCAGTGACGGCGTGCTGCGGGTCGACTTCGATGTCGGCATCGCGCCACCGGGGGTTCCACCAGTTGCGACCCTGACTGTTGTTCCGGGCCCCTGCGGGTTCGACAGTCTCCCTGCGGGTTCCGAACAATCGCCCGGGCCGCTCCTGCATGGTGCGGTGGGTTTCGAGGTCGAGTCGTTCTGTGTGCCCTGAAGCGATTCTGCCCAGGTTCGCCAGCGATTCGGATCGGACCGCGTGCGCCGGAGTGACCAGCCACTGCCGAGTGCCCGGGCCGTCGGTCTCCTGGAAGTCGAAATACGCGTTGTGGGTGGCGGTGGTGTCCTTGCGGTCCATCGACGCCGGGAATTCCGCGCGCACCCGCTGCGCGCCGAAGGAGTCCATCGCCGGATCGGTGCCCAGCCCCCTCCCCAACCGGCCCTTCGAATCCGAGGTCCGCCCACCAAGACCCGTTACGAAGTCGCGTGACGACGAGGCGACGAACACGTTGCGAGGGTCGATCCCGAAATCGCTGGCGCGCTGCAACGGACCCGCTCCGGGCGAACCGAGCAACGTGATCGTGCTGACATGCTCTCCGAGTCGCCCACCGCGTCCGGCATAACAGGTGGTTGTCGACCCGTACGAATGCCCGAAGATGTGATTGCCGGTGAAATGGCTACCGTCACCGGCGAATGCGTCCCGCGCCGCGTTGAACGCACTGATGTCGGCGTGCAGGATGTCGCCGCCGGCCTCCGCGAGAGTCGAACTACCGACCCGCACCGTCCCCGAGTCATTCGGTGCGTCATAACCCAGCCAGGCGATCGAGGCGGCCGAGATGGACGGGTTCTCGGTACGCGTCGACTGCAGGATGTTCACCGCGCAGTGCATCAGGTAGTCGAGTTTGTTGATCTGTGCGCCCATGCCGGGCACGTACCACGACACCGAGTCCGCCACGTACGGGTCGGCACCGAAGCTCACCAGCACACGACCGTCGCCGCCGAATGCCGGCGGATCGAACGCCAGGATCAACGGGTCCCCCACGCCGGCCTGCTGAGCGGCAGCGTCCGCGCGTTGCAGTGCACTCTCGAGTCGATTCACCCGCAGCAGGAAGTCGAGCTGTGTGTCGTTGGGGCGGGTACCGGCATCGATCTGAGCCTGGATGTCGGCGGCACGGTCCAGATAGCGTTGCAGTACACGACGATTGGCGGTATCGCGAGCGGCGGCGGGGATGCCTTCGGCGTTGCCGATCTGGTAGGGGTACGCCGCAATGAGCGCCTGCTGCTGATCCTGGGTCAGCCCCGACCACCAGGCGGCATTGGCCTGGGCCCGGGCCACCGCCTGCGGCTCGTTCCCCAGCGGGGTGACCAGATCGTTGATGCCCACCGGCGGGATCCGTTGCCCCAGTGCCTGGTCCGCCGCCACCTGCGCCGCCGACGGCTCGACTTCGCCCGGATGCCACCGCGGATTCCATCGGCGCCGCTCTCCGGGCTGGTTGGTGTCGGCGTCGCCGTCCAGTCGCAGGGCCCGCCCCTCGGCCGGCTCGACGGTGCGCCCGTCGACAACCCTGCGATACCTTTCGCGGTGCACTTCCTCGGTGCGACCCGCAGCGATCCGCCCGAAGTTGGCCAACGATTCCGTACGCACCCGGGGATCGGCGTCGCCGTCCATGTACCGGTAGTAACTTCGGTGGGTTCCGACGCTGCCACCGTCGTTCATCGACGCCGGGAACTGGGCGGTGATCCGTACCGCCTCAAAGGTATCCATCGCGGGATCCAGGCCGAGGCCCCGACCGTAGAACCTGCCATTCTCACCGGGCTCGCAGCCGCCCAATCCGGTGACCGGGTCCAGCGACGAGGATGCGACGAAGACGTTGTTTCTTCCGAGACCGAACTCGCTGGCATTGCGCATCGGACCGGCGCCCGGTGACCCGAGCAATGTCACCGTGCGGATGTCGTTGGCCAGCCGCTGGTTCCGACCGGCGTAGCTCGCCGTGGTCGAGCCGTACGAGTGCGCGAAGATGTGGTTGTCACGGAAATGACTGCCGTCGCCGGCCACGGTGTCACGTGCCGCGTTGAACGCTCGGATGTCGCTGTACAGAATCTCAGCGCCCTGGCGGGCGAGTTTGGGGCTGACAACTCGGCCAGTCGCCGAATCATTCGGTGCGTCATAGCCGATCCAGGCAATCGACGTCGCCGCCAGTGTCGGATTCTCCCGCAGCGTCGACTGCAGGTGGTTCAGCGCATTGCGCATGTTCCCTTCGAGCTTGTCGATCGTCGTGGCCAATCCCGGCACCAGCCACGACACCGAATCCGCCTGATACGGATCCGCGCCGAAGCTCACCACTGCCCGGCCGTCGCCACCGAACGCCGGCGGATCGAACGCCAGGACCAGCGGCGCGTCAAGGCCGGCCTCCGACGCCTCGCGTCCCATCTGCTGCAATGCGGCGTTCAGCCGGTTCATCCGCAGCAGGAACTTCTTTTCCGGCTTCGTCAGCTTTTCGCCGCGGCCGAGCTTCTGCTGCACATGATCCCTGGCCATCTGCAACGCGGTGCGGTTCGCCAGGTCGCGGGTGGCCGGCGGTATGCCCTCGGAGTTTCCGATCTGGGCGGGATAGGTCTTGACGAGGGCATCGCGTTGCGCCTCGGACAGACCCGCCCACCAACGCACGTTTGCCTCGGCCCGCGTTCTGGCGTCCTCGGCGACACCCAACGGGTTGGCCACATCCTGAGCGCCTGCGGGTGGATCCCGCTGCGCCAGCGCCTCATCGGCGATCTCGCGAGCGCTCTGGACGGCGGCGGGTGCGGGGTGCAGGGCCGGAACGTCGGTCTCAGACGACGAGTCGAGTTGGGTGCCAGGGGTGCCCCGATTGGCCCCGAATGCTTCCGTCCAGGGGTCGGCACCGAGGCTCACGTCGACGATCGGAGTTCGCCCGGCCAATCCCGTGGGCAGGTCTCGCGCAGAGGAGACGACGTGGACGTTGTCCGCCCCGATGCCGAAATCGGTGGCACGATTCACCGGCCCGGTTCCCCGCGAGTCGGTGAGAGTGACGCTGCGAATATCGTTGGCCAGCCGACTGTCTCGCCCGGCGTAGCCAACGGCGGTCGTACCGTAGGAATGGGCGTAGATGTGGTTGTTGGTGAAGTGACTGCCGTCCGCGGCCCGGGTATCGCGGGCCGCGTTGAATGCCCGAATGTCGCTGTAGAGGATCGCGCCGCCCTCGCGAGCGAGCCCATGCCCGGCGGCGCGCCAACCACTCCAGCCGCTGGGTGCGTTATAGCCCAGCCATGCGATCGAGGCAGCCGACTGCGTCGGATTCTGCTGAAGCGTGGACTGCAGCTGGTTGAGCGCACCGTCCATACAGGCGCCGATCCGGTCGATCGTCGTGCCCTGCCCGGGCACGTGCCACGACACCGAATCCGCCAGATACGGATCGGCACCGAAGCTGACGATCGCGCGACCCTGACCACCGAATTCCGACGCGTCGAAGGCCAACAGCATCGGTGCGTCGACCCCGACCTCCTGCGCACGGGCTTGTGCGTCGGTGAACGCGCTGTGGATCCGGTCCAGCCGGGCCAGCATCTTGCTCTGGCTGCGGCTGAGCCGATGCCCGCTGTCCCGCCAGGACTCCAACTGCCGACGTTGCGTCTCCAGTAGTTGAGTGTTCGCCTCATGGCGGGCGGACGGTGGGATGCCCTCTGCGTTGCCGATGTGCTGCGGGTGCACGTCGATCAAGGCACGCTGTTCCGGCCCGGACAATCCGGCCCACCAGGTCGCATTGGCACGCGCCCGCGCATCGGCTGATTCCATCAGCCCCAGTGGGTTTCGCACGTCACCGACGTCGACCGGAGGTACGCGTTTCGCGAGCGCCTGATCAGCGACCTGGCTCTGCCGTGTGACATCTCGCCACTGCTCACCCGGCGCCTGGTCTTGCGTGCCCTGCACGTCGCCCACCGCGATCGCGGCGTCGAGATCATCGGGGCGGGCCCCGAGCTTGTCCACCGGATTTCCCTGTGCGTCAAGGTAACCGACGGCGGTGACAGACACGGCGCTCTGCCCCCAGAACGGTGGCCAGCCCAAGCGTTTCCCGCGGTGCAGCAGATAGACGTCCGTGCCGTCGTAGACCGCCACATAGGCATGCCCGCCCTGGCGTTGTCCGTCTCCGGTCCACGCAGACGCGATGATCGCGGCCGAGCCGGGTTTCATGCCCTTGAGCGTGGCCTCGATGTCGTCATAGTCGGTGGCGAAGTCGGCCCGCGAACCGGTGGCCTCGAACAAGGCCCGCGCCGGCATTCCGGTGGGCGACGCCTCTCCGTCGACCCGGTAGGCCTTTTTGAAATGCTGCGACAGATCCTGGGCCGCGACGAGCACACAATTCTGGTCGCCACGGGTCGGACCGCCGGTTTCGGTGACCTCGGATGTCACCTTCGTCGGTGTGACGTCCTCGTCGGTGCCCTGGGCGACGGGCTGGGTGGTGTTCTGGGCGCGGGCCGTGGGCACTCCCGCCACCTGGGATTCCGGCCCGCTGGGCCGCGCTGTCGAAGGTGCATCCTTGGGCTCGGCAGACTTCGGATCAGGTTTCGTGGCAGTCGGTTTGGCTTGCTCAGGTGTGGTTGCAGTGGTGGTGTTGACCGAGGCGGGCACAGTCGGCGTCGTACTCGGAGTCGCTGTACTCATCGGAGATGCCTGGGTACCGACGACCACCGGTCCCTGCTGCACGGGGTCCTGCTGCACGGGTTCGGCAGCCACATCGGACGCCTGCGCGACGTCTGCGACCGGCGCGACGTCCGTGACCGGCCCGGCATCAACCGAGGCCGCTACAGCATCAGTTGAAACCTCGGGGCTTGAAACCTCGGTACTCGAAACGTCCGCAATCGGGGCGTCTGCAACCGACACATCCGCCGCCGGCCCTGCGACGTCCTGATCTGAGCTGAGCGTGGCCGTGTGAGCGGGCTGCGCAGCATCCTGTTCGGGGTCGCCACGCTGTGTGTCGGTTTCGGGGTCGGTATCGGTACTGGCAACGACGTCGTTGTTGGGGTCGACGTCGTCGTTGGTGGTGGTGTCGTCGTTGGTGTCGACGTCGGTGTTGGTGTCGGTTTCGGCATCGGCTTTGTCGGATTTCTCTGGCGCCTCAGAGGTTTCCTGGTCCGCCGAATGATGAACGGGGTCTTTCGATTCGCCGTTTCGGGGCGCGGACTTCGAATCAGCCTGTGGAGTGACGTTGTTCGTCTGCGCACTATTTCCGCGCCCCAGACCCGCCTTGGGTGGCAGCGCGGCGGGACTGGCGGCATCGTCCTGCTTCTTCTGACCGGTGTCGGTCTCACCGTCGTCGTCGCTGTCCTGCTTGCCGGTGTCGAATTCGCCGTCCGGGTTCTCGCCGCGCAGTCCGACGTTGGGTGGCTCAAGCTGTGTTCTGGCAGTCGGACTCGTGGTGTTCGTGGTGGGGTGATGGCCCAGGCCCGCACCCCTGAGCCCACCGATACTGGTGGTGGTCGAGCCGGCGAGGATCGACACGGTATCGAACTCTCCGCCGACCGACAGCGTGCCCGCCACGTTTCCGACCAGCCCGGCGGTGAACATGACAGTCCCACCCTTGGCGGCGCGCATGATCCGGTTCCGGCCGGGCCCCAATGCGCGGCCCATGGGCACGGCGGAGGCGCCGCCCGCTCCACCACCGACTGCCGAGGAGATCGCCGTCTGCTTGAACCGGTCCCACCGGAACCCGGAGTGTCCATTGTTCGCCTGGATGCCCTGGACGATGCCCTCTTGAAGCAGTCCCTGCCCCAGCTCCTCAAAGGTTTCCTGAATGGTCTCCTTCAGGATCTGGGTCATCAACTGCCTACGGAACAGTCGGTCGACCATCGTCTTGGTCAGCAGCTCGCGCATCCTGGCCACAACGCGTTGCAACGCCGCCATGACGATCCGGCGGATCGCTTGCATCGTCGTCATCTCGATCACCGGAATTGCCGCTGTCGACGCGCCCATCGTGGGACCTGACATCGAAAGGGAATACGAAATCTCGGCGGCGGCCAGGATCAGCCCGACGATGATCGACAGCTTGCTGTATTCGATCTCGGTTGCGAAATTGGTGGCACCCTCGCCCATCGCCGAAATGCCCTCGGCGAGTCTGTCGACCGCGTAGTCACCGTCGAACAGCATCGCGAACTGCTGCTCCGCGGCCTCAGCCGTGTCGCCGAACAGGACCGACATCGTCTCACCGCGGACCCTGTTCAATTCAGGGACGAGGTCCTGCAGCGCTTCGGCCGCGGACTGATAGTGCTCGCCTATTCGGCGGGTGCGGGACTCGCTACCTTGGGGCCACTCACCGCCCGCGAGATATGACACCCATTGGATCGAGGGCGGGATCTCAATGTCCATAAGCGAATCGGTGTGGCAGGTGGCCTATCCGGCGCACCACCCCGTGATGTCGGCGTTACGCCTGATCGTTCTGCTCGAAGGAGTCCGCAGAGCCCTTCAAGCCGTCCGAGTAGTAGTCGAGCAGATCGGTCTTGACGACCACGGAGCCGTCGACCCAATCCTTTTGCGCCAGATAACCTCCGCCGCCTTTCGCGAACCCGTCACCCATCTTGTCGTCACCCCACGCGACACCTTCGGCCGCCAGATTCGACTGCAGGGACGACAGCACGTTCTTCATCCTCACGCTGACATCATTGAGGTTCCTCGAAGTCGCCCGCAGGTCAGACGGTCCGACACCCAACTCCTCGGCCATCGATTCAGCTCCTCACGGTGGGGAAAGCGGATTCGTCCCGGTCGTCGTGCTCCGGCGCGTGCGCTTGGGCGGCCGCATCTTCGCGGCCGAATACTGCGTCGGTGAGGTCTCGTAGATCGGGCGCACCGTCGACGATGTCCGACAGTGACGGCAACATCTTGCGGCGTTCGCTGATCGGGACCATCAGCGCGGCCGCCCGCTGCGCTACGACCTGCGCCGCGGACTGCGCGGCCGCCGTGACATGGCCCCCGAGCTCCTCCAGTTCGTACTCATCAAGGTACGACTCGTCGATCACGGTCTCGATCACATGACCTCGCGCGTTGACCGTCACCTCGACCAAACCAGCGGCCGCGTCAGCGGTCGCGGTGAGCTGCTCTTGCTCCCGCTGCACCGCGGCGATATCGGCCATCTGCTCGGAGACCAAGGCCAGCACCTCGGTCATCTGATGCCGGAGGGCATCGTTGCTCATTCGGGCAAGTCTTCCAGATTCACACAGGCGCTGCCACGCCCTTAGCCGAATTCAATTACGGCCGACCATATTTGAGCGCCCGAACAATTACGCTTGCGAAATTGCCATCCTCGCAATGCCACTCACACCGTAATTTGCCACCGGCGCGTAGATAACCGAGATCAACTCGACAATCCGTGCCGCTCGCCGATAGCTCCCATACCCTTGGCCGATCCAAGCCTTCTTTGCCTCGGACATGAAACAGGTCGGTCAGCGGTACTGGGGTCCACCACGCAGTCGGGGAAACTTCTCCGCAACCGCCGCGGCAAGTTCCAGATAGGCCTGGAGGGTGGACGGGTCCAGCAGGTCGAAGTCGACGTCGGCGCCCTCGGCCAGGTGCGGATCGAACGGGATCATGTGCACCGAGCGGCATCGGGCTTCGAAGTGTTCGTAGACCTTGTCCAGCTTGAGCTTGGCCGAGCCGGGGCGGGACGCACTGAGCACCACATGGGCTTCGCGGACCAACGCCGAGTGTCCGTGCTGCATGAGCCAATCCAACGTTGCCGACGCACTGCGCGCCGCGTCGATCGCCGGCGAGCTGACCAGCACGATCGCATGCGCCAGATCGAGCACGCCCGCCATGGCCGAATGCATGATGCCGGTGCCGCAGTCGGTGAGGATGATGTTGTAGTAGCGACGCAGGATGCTGACGGTGCGTCGGTAGTCGGATTCGCCGAACACTTCCGAAACTGCGGGTTCCTGCTCGCTGGCCAGGACTTCCAGCCGGCTGCCCGCCATCCGGGTGTGGCTGCGCACGTCGGCGTAGCGCTCGATGTTGGGATCCGACAGCAGATCGCGCACCGTGGACTCGCTCGACACATCCCGCACCCGTTCGGCGAGCGTTCCGCGGTCCGGGTTGGCGTCCACCGCGATCACCCGGTCGTGGCGCATCATCGACAGCGCGGAACCCAATCCCAAGGTGGTGGTGGTCTTTCCGACGCCGCCCTTGATCGACAGCACGGCGATCCGGAAGTCGCCGGCGATCGGCTGACGGATCTGGGCCAGGAGGTCTTCGTGCTCCCGCTCTTTGCGCGATTCACCAGGGCTGACCCGTCCGGCACTCGCGAGGTGTACGGCACGGCGCCATCCGGAATGCGGTGCGGTGCGGGAACGGTTGAGGATCCCGGCGTCATCGAGCGACGGCGGTGGCGGCGAGTACTGCGGTGGCTGGACCGCGCCCGGCGGCTGTGGCAGCAGCGGAGGCAGCGGCGGCATGAAACCCGGCGGTGGCAGCGGCAATGGCGGCAGCGGCAGCGGCGGTGGCGGCACCGGCGGCCTCGCGGCCTCCGGCGGCAGTACATGTCTTGCCGCCTCCGGCAGTGCATGTCTTGCCGCCTCCGGCAGCGGCGGAATGGGTACCCGCGGTTCCGGTCGCTCAGGCACCGGGCGCTGCTGCGCGGCAGGCTCAGGTTGCGGCTCGGGGCTGCGCGGCTCGTCGAGGTCGAACCGCTCAGCGAATTCCCTGGATCCGATCGAGCTGTGCATCTGCCACGGCGGCGGGGCCAGCCTCCGGACCGGCGCAGCGGCCGGCGGCTCAGGAGCCGGCTCGGGATCGGGAGCCGGCTTCGTGAAGGCATCGGTCACGTCATCGGCGGGCGACGTGGCGGTATGGATCTGCCGGGCCGATCGTTGCGCCGCAATCTGTTCCAGCAACGCGGCGGCCCGGGCCTCCACCTCGTCCAATTCACCAGGAGCCATGTCGTCGAGCGATGTGGGCTCGCCGATCGGCCGATTCTCGTCCGGCATCTTTCCCCTCACTCACCTGGTCCGTCGCCGGGCAGCAGCCACCGCTACCGCCGCCACCATCAACGCAAGACACGCCGCGGTGACGGTGAAGACGATCCTGCGGGCCCGCACATTACCCGGATCAGGTTGCGGTGGCCCGCTGATCGGTGAAGAGGCAGCGACATCGCGACCGGCGGCCGCAGGCGGGAGCTGGTAGGTCAGTGCCGCGACTGGGTCCACGACTCCATAACCCGTGGCCTGGTTGGGTCCATTCCCGGGGGTGCGGGCGGTGCGTTCGACGAGATCCTTGACCTCGCCGGCGGTCAGGCCGGGATACCGCGACCGGATCAGCGCCACCACGCCCGAGACGAACGGCGCCGCGAAGCTCGTGCCGTTCAGCGGAGCGAGCCCCTGCTGGCCGAGCTGTCCATTGCTCAGTCCGGGGCCGCCCGGGTCCAACGAGGTGACCCGCTCACCGGGGGCAGCCACCGCCACCCACGGCCCGTGCAGGCTGAAGTCAGCCGGGGTGGCCGATGTCGTCACCGCGCCGACCGTCAGGACATAGTCGGCGAACCAGGCCGGGCTGGCGATCGTGCTGACGCTGTTCCACCCGTTGTGCAGCGGCTGGTTCGGATCGTTCATGTTGTTCTGCGCGTTGCACATGCTCTGGCTGTTGAAATTGCCCGCCGCGGCCACCACCACGACATTGCGTTCGTAGGCGTAGCGCACCGCCCGCCCGAGTTCACGGTCGTCGAGTCCGGCCGAAACGGGTGCGCAGGCCACCTCGGACAGGTTGATCACCGTGGCACCGAGATCCACCGCCCGGGTGATCGCGAGCGCCAGGGTGTGCGTGTTGCCGTAGCCGATCGACGTCGCATTGGGATCGTCGTTCTGGCTGCTGCTCGTGCCTGCGACGCTGTAGGCGCCGCTGTTCTGGCGGATGGACAGGATCGAGGCCTCGGGGGCAACCCCGGCGAAACTGTCCCCGTCGGCGGGCGTCGCGGCGATGATCCCGGCGACCAGGGTGCCGTGCGCATCGCAGTCGACCAGGCCGTCGCCGCTCGACACATAGTCGCCGCCGGGCTCGAGCGCGGGAAGCCGCGGATGACGGTTGACGCCCGTGTCGATCACCGCCACCTTCTGTCCGGCACCGCGGGAAAAGCGCCAGGCCCTGCGGTATTCGAGCATCGCCTCGGCGCTGGTCTGTTTGGTGAAGTCGGTGCCCGGCAGCACGCCGGTGGGGATACCGCAGATCGCCTTCAGTTCGGTGGGCTGCGCCGGTGCGACGGGCCCGCTCGGCGGCGGACCGGGTTCGACGACGGGCGGTGTCACGGCACCGGCCGGGGGTGCTCCGAAGCCGGCCAGCGCCACCGTCAGAACGACGGTCACGACCGCCGCGCACCGTCGGGTGCTCACTACCGGCCCAGCCGTTCGTACAGTCCGAGCGGCCACAGCGCCAGCGGTATCACCGCCGCCACGGCCACGTACTCGAGGTACACCATGGCCGCGCGCAGCCTACGGCTGTCACGGACAGCCACGCGGCCCACGCCGCCAACAGCCACCGCGGCGAGTACGACGACCCCGGTGAGTTGCAATAGCCATACCCCGGACTGGGCCTGCACGCAGGTGATCAGCACGAGCCCAAGGGCGGGCACCGCAAGCGCAACGCGCTCCGGCCAGGTGGCCGCCCGGCGGGCATGCAACGCCAACACCGCGGCGCAGATCAGAGCGAAAGCAAATGCCGCCCAACCTGTCTCGACCCGCATCAGCGCGGTCGCGGCGATCAGGGCCACCGCTGCCGCACCCGCCAGCAGGCCCGAGCGGGTCAGCACGGCTGAATGCACCCTGGCCCACACCTGCTCGGCGCTGGGCATCGGGGTGCCCGACGGGGCCTGTCCTGCCGACGTCGTGAATGGGTCGTCGGTATGCGATGTGTCGGCCGAGGACACCGGGTACTGGTCGAGCCGTGCCGTCAGCCCCGGCACGGCCAGACACCCGAATACCGCAACCACCGCGACGACCGTGGCCACCACCGCGACGGGCGCGCCCAACGCGCGGCTCGCGAACGCCACCGTCCCGAAACCCAGCACGACCGCCGCCGTGACGTACGACCAGTGGCCCGCACCGATCACGCGGTAGCAGATCGCGGTGAGCCCCAACAACACTGCGCATCCGCAGGCCAGGCCGATCGCCCCGCGCGGCGCGGCCAGCACCCAGCCTGCCGCGGTGCCGATGGCGATCACCGGTGGCCCCACCGCTGCGGCAATGTCGGCCCGCGTCAGCGTCCGGCGCACGAGTGCGCCGCCGACGACCAGCGCCGCGATCGTCAGCGCCGCCGCGCCCATGATCACCGACCGGTACGCCGACAACGCGGGTGCCAGCAGAAGCACCACCCACACCGCCGAGCACAGCCACAACCCGGTGAAGGCCATCGTCGCCGCCGCGGTGGCACTCCAGGCCGCATATGAGGCGCGGTTCAGCCGGGCGGCCGCATCCACCACATCGTCGTACAGAGTGGGCGGGGACAACGCCCGGCGGGCCGAGAGATGCAGCAGCTCACCGTTTTCCACACCGGCGGCCCGCAGGGTCAGATCAGGCTCGAGCACGCCGGTCCCACCGGCACGGCTGAGCACCCAGAACGTCCGTCGCTCGTCGCGGTCGGCCAGGTCGTCGTTGCGTTCGGCGTCGCGGGACTTGATCAACCGGGCCAACTCCGGCAGGAACGCCGCCACCGGGACATCGGCCGGCAGCGCGACATCGAGTTGGGTGCGGCCGCCCACCACCGACACCCGGATCGCCTCGGGCGCCGCGGACACCACGTGGACCTCGCGAAGCTCCTCGACCCCGGTCACAGGTCGGGCATCCGGGACAGTTGGACCACGCCGCTACGGGTGGTCCGGGAAACCAGCATGCCGCGGCCGGGAGGCATCGCGGTGGCCTTGTATCCGCCGAACAGCCCGCCCTCGTCTCTGCTACCGCTCATCACCAAACCGTTGCAGGACAGGTCCTTCAGACGCCCGATGATCGGATCCATCATCGCCCGCCCGGCACCGCCGCTGCGCCGGGCGACCACGACGCGCAGACCGATGTCACGGGCCTGCGGCAGATACTCCACCAGCGGGCCGAGCGGATGGCTCAGCGATCCGCCGGGGATCAGGTCGTAGTCGTCGATCATCACGAACAGATCCGGCCCCGACCACCAGGAGCGTTCCTTGAGTTGCTGCTGGGTGATGTCGTTGGGCGGCAGGCGATCTTTGAGCGCACCGGCGAGTGCGGTCATCAGATCGTTGCAGGACTGCGGGGCCGTGGCATAGCCGCCGAGGTATTCGTCGGGGACGACGCCCAGCATCGAGCGACGGAAGTCGACCAGGATGATCTTGGCCTCCACCGGGCCGGCGTTCTCCATCACGCCCGCCGCGATGTTGCGCAGCAGACCGGTCTTCCCGCATTCGGTGTCGGCAAAGGCCACCAGGTGTGGCTGGGAATCGAAGTCGAGAACGACGGGGGCCAGTTCTTCTTCGTTGATCCCGATCGCAATTCGGGCCTTGCTCAGCTGCCCGGTATCGCGGGCCGCCCGTACGACGTCGTCGCGGTTCACGTCGTGCGGCAGCATCCGCACCTTCGGCGCCTCGCGGTCCTGGTAGCGCGCGCGCACCGCCTCGACGGCGCCGGCCACTCCGGCGGGCAGATCCTCGACCGCCGAGCTGGAGTCGAGTCGGGGCAACCCCATCAGGATGTGCAGCCGCTCGGAGTTGATACCGCGTCCGGGCCGCCCGATCGGCACCAGCTCAGCGGACCGCCGCGCCACCTCGCTGTCGATCGGGTCGCCCAGACGGAGCTCGACCCGGGTGCCGAGCATGTCCTTGACCGCAGGCCGGATCTCCATCCAGCGCGACGCCGTGATCGCCAGGTGCACGCCGTACGACAGGCCCTGGATGGCCAGCGATTGGATCACCGCATCGAGTGTCTCGAAATCACTCTTGATCGACGCCCACCCGTCGACCACCAGCACGACGTCGCCGAACTTGTCCTGGCTCAACGGATCTTGCGCGGCCTCGGCCGGCGGCAGAGCGGCCAGCCGCGCCTTACGCTGACGGAAATCCCGCATGGATTCGATCCCGAGTTCACGGAACAGTTGCTCGCGGGACCGCAGCACCCCGGCCACCTCGGCCACGGTGCGCCGAATCGCGTCGGCGTCCATCCGGCCGGCCACCCCGCCGACGTGCGGCAACTTCGCCAGACTGCTCAGGGTGCCGCCGCCGAAGTCCAGGCAGTAGAACTGCAACTGCTCGGGACTGTGGGTAGCGGCCGCCGACAGCATCAGCGTGCGCAGTGCCGTGGACTTGCCCGACTGCGGCCCGCCGACCACAGCGACATTGCCCTGGGCGCCGGACAGGTCCACCATGAGCACGTCGCGACGCTGATCGTAGGGCCGGTCCACCACGCCCATCGGCATCCACAACCGGCCGTTGACGTTCGCCGGCGCCGACCAATCTGATTCCGGCAGCAGCTCGTTCACCGCGGGGCTGTCGTCGAGCGGCGGCAGCCACACCTCGTGTGCGGGCCTGCCGTGGCCGCGCAACCGGCTGACCACCATGTCGAGCAACGTCGTCTTGGTGGGGCCGGAACTCGCCCGCTCGGGCTCCGACTCCGGCATCTCGTGCGGCAACGGCATTCTCGCGGCCACCGGATCCTTCTTGACCGGCGTCGCGGTGAACAGCTTCGGCGCCAGCGCGCCCAAGTGCGTCACCCGCCCGGTGCGCGCCGATACCCGCGGCTTGACGTAGTCCCCCGAGACGTAGCACGCGTTGAACCGGATGGGTTCGGACGCATCGCATTTCAGGAACGCCGAACCGGGCACGCTGGGTAGGTGGTACGCGTCGGGCACGCCGAGCACGCTGCGCGATTCACCGGCCGAGAACGTCTTGAGACCGATCCGGTAGGACAGGTGCGAGTCCAGGCCGCGCAGCTTGCCCTCCTCCAGGCGCTGCGATGCCAGCAGCAGGTGCATGTGCAGGGACCGGCCCAGCCGGCCGATCATCACGAACAGCTCGGCGAAATCCGGTTTCTGGGACAGCAGCTCGGAGAACTCGTCGACCACGATGAACAGTGCGGGCAGTGGGTCGAGGTCGGCACCCGCGGCCCGGGCGCGCTCGTATTCGGTGACGTTAGGGAAGTTTCCGGCGGAGCGCAGCAGTTCCTGGCGGCGGTTCATCTCACCGGCCAGGGCATCGCGCATGCGGTCCACCATGGTCAGTTCGTCTTCGAGGTTGGTGATGATGGCCGCGATATGGGCGATCCCGTCCAGGCCGAGGAACGTCGCCCCGCCCTTGAAGTCGACCAGCACCAGGTTGAGCTGCTCGGGCGAGTGCGACGTGATCATCGAAAGCACCAGGGTGCGAAGAAATTCCGACTTTCCCGATCCGGTGGCGCCGATACACAACCCGTGCGGGCCCATCCCGCCCTCGGCGGCCTCCTTGATGTCGAGTTCGATGGGCTGACCGTTCGGGGTGATACCGATCGGCACGCGCAGCCGCTCGCGCGGGGACCGCTGCCGCCACACCTGTTCGGGCACGATCCCGGCGGCGTCGGGAATCTTCAGTAGCGACATCAGACCGGGATCGACCGCCCGCGAATCGGCTTCCAGGCTGACGATGTGCGCGGCGTTGGCCGGGCGGTAACGCCCGATCCGCCGGGCCGTGGTCTCGGCTTCGGGGATCGTGATGGTGTCCGGGGTGGCGAATCGTTCGACGCCCACCGCGGTGCGCGCGGCCACGTCATCGCCCTCGACCACCAGCTGCAGGCTGCGGCGGGCCGAGGCGCCGGCGCGCAGGCCGTTGAGGTCGAGCAGCGTCACACTGTCCAACCCGGCATCGGTGATCAACTGCTCGTCACCGGTGACGAATCCGTCGTCGAGCACGACCACGAGTTGTTTGAGTCCCTGGGTCGGCTGCGAGTTGCGGGTGAACCGGCCGCGTTCGGCCAGCTCCGCCGAGAGCGCGGTCTCCATCAGCTCCAGCGTGGGGAACAGCAGCCGCATCGAACCCATGCCGTCGCGGGTCGACGCATGCTGCGCGTGCGGCAGCCATTTGACCCAGCTCCAGTTCTCCCCGTCCGGGTTGGCCGTGACGATCGCCACCTGCACATGGTCGGGTCCGTGAAAGGCGCACAGTTCCAACACCATCGAGCGCACCAACTGCCGCGCGAGGGTGCGTTCGCCTTCGAAGGTGATGGTGGGAAACGCCCGCAGCGACACCGCGGTCGGCAGCGCGTGCACCACGGAATGGGTCTTGACGAACCGGCGCAGCGCCACGGTCGACACCGGTTCCAGGTCCTCGGGCGGGCCGGTCTCGGGGGCCATCAATCGGGTCGCCAACCGGTGGGTCCCGATACCGACCCGGATATGGCAGTAATCCGCGTCGCTGGGCCGCCGCTCCCACATCCGTCGGGTGCCCACCACATCGGTCAACGCGCGCGGATCGGGGTGACTCCACTCCAGCGCCGTACGTTGTTCGGCCCCGGTGGTATCTGCCTCCTCGCGAAGATTCGCCAGATAACTGAAGTAGTCCTTGCGTTCCTCGTTGAGCTCGGCGGCGGCTTTGCCATTGCCCTTCCCGCCGCCCATGAACATGCCGACCATCGACATGATCATCATCATCGGGAAGAGCAGGAACATCGGGCTTCTGGCCATGTCCCGGCCGCCGACCGTGATCATCAGCGCGATCATGCCGATGACCGCGACCAGCATCACGAACGGCATGAGGCGCATCATCAGGTTGCCCGGGATGGCCCGCGGAACCTCTGGCGGTGGGGCCAGGCTGACCTCGCCACCGGGCATCCTCGGCGGCGCCACCCGAAGTCGGCGGACGAATCCCTGCGTACTCAACCTGCCCTCCCCGGAAGCTGCGGAGCCGGATGCTGGGTATTGTTCGTGTCGAGCAATCCCATTGCGCAGGAGGCCGACTGGATTGTGACCCTACTTGAGTCGGATCTCGAATCCGAAGCTGAACCCGAACTCAGCCGACTGACGCTGGTAGTCGGCGGGCTGAACATCGACGTCGGGCTGCCTGCACACGTCAGCATCGCCCAGTACATTCCCGATGTCATCGATATCGCGAATGAACAGATCTCAGCGAATGACGCGATCATCGAGTTCGACGCCGCCGACGGCCAGTGGACCCTGGCCCCGCTGGGTGGCGCACCGATCGCCCCGCATCTGTCACTCGGTGAGGCAGGGATCCACGACGGCGATCTGTTGATGATCTGCGCGGCGGGCCAGCCGGTCAGTCCACTGCTGTTCGACGACGTCGACGACACCCAGGACGTCGCGCTGGGGACCGTACGTCGCTGGTTCGCCGGCAACGCGACCGCGTTGGCCGGTTTCGGCGTCACCGCGGCCGCCGCCGTCACGCTGGCTTCGGTGCTGTCGCATTGGGCGGGCCGACCCGCGGTGCCCGCGGCGGTACTGGCCCTCGGCGTGATGGGGATGCTGTCGGCCTGCCTGGCCGCGCACCGGTCGGCGGTCACCTCGGCGCCGGCGTGGACCACCGCGGTGTCGGTGCCGCTGGTGTTCGCGGGCGCGCTGTTCGTGGTACCCGACGGTTCCGGCGCCACCTCCCTGCCGATGGCCTTCGCCCTCACCGCGTTCGGCGCCCTGCTGGTGCTCCTGGTTTCGGGAACCGGATCCGCCGTGTACACCGCGATCATCGCGGCGTGCGTTTTCGGCGGCGTCAGTTCTGCCGCAATGTTGCTGTGCCAGCCACCCATCCGCACGGTGGGTGCTTTGCTCGCGACCGTGGCCGTTATCGTCGTCTACCTCGCACCGCGGGTGACGATCGCCTTGTCGAAACTGCCGATCCCCCGCGTCCCGACGGCGGGCGAACCGCTCGATGACATCGAGACCCAGGGCGGTCCCACCGTCGAGGGCGTCAACGCGATCGGCAAGCAGATCATCCCCACCGAGGAGGATCTGATCAGCCGGGTTCGGCGGGCCAACCAGCACCTCACCGGAATCCTGGTCGCCGCAGCGCTGGCCGCCGTGCTGGGCTGCTATCTGGCGGTGGATGTCAGCAATGGATTCTACTGGCAGGGAACGGTTTTCGCCTTCATGGTGGCGACTGTGCTGTGTCTGCGCGGCCGCGGCCATCATGACCTGGTGCAGTCGGCGACGCTCATCGGCAGCGGGTTGACGATCGCCGTCGCCGTGGTCCTCAAGACCGCGGTGAACGTCGAGGGGTGGCAGGTCCGCGCGGTGGTCGTGCTGCTCGCGCTGATGGTGCTGATCCTGGCGTGCGGTCTGGCCGCACCGTTGCGCGAGTTCTCCCCGGTGATGCGGCGTCAGGTCGAGATACTCGAATACATCGCGGTCGGATCGCTTTTCCCGCTGTGTTTCTGGATCATCCGGGTCTACGCGTTCTTCCGCGAGATGCGCCTGTAGGACGGCTGGTCAGCCGGCTGATACCTTCGCGCTGTCCGGGTCTGCCGCCATGCCGTCGTGCGCGACGAGCGCCGCCTCCTGAGACAGTTCCGGCCCGGGCGGTAACAGCGACACCACCGGCCACGGCGCCCACTGCGGGGCATTGGTGGGGCCGTCGGGAACCTTGACCCCGCCGACGCCGAGCGCCTCGGCCGTCGGCAAATCCTTGATGTGGTAACGCACTCCGGTGTCGGAGACGTAGAACAGCTGTCCCGTCGAGCGGCTGTCCGGGTCGTTGCCGGTGGCCTGCACATACTCCCCGGCCCCCGGGGTCAGATACACCGAGTCCACCGCGGGCCCGCTGCCGTCGGCACTGGCCAGCCGGACCGTCTGCGCTCCCTCGGCGGTGGGCAGCCGGTGCCCGACCAGCAGCCGCACCTCGGCCTGGGCGTCGGCGTTGGACCGCTGCCAGCCCATGCATGCCACCCGGTCGGGATTGGGCGACACGATCCGGGGAGACACCAGCGGGTAGTGGTCGATCGGCAATCGGTGAACGGTCGGCACCTCGGCCAGCGTCGCCGGGGAGATCTCGGCGGCCTGCCCGGTGGCCACCTCGCCGGACGCGCCGTACCGGATGATGTCGGCCGTGGCCTGCGAAACCGGCTGCAGACCTTCGCGCAACACGACGTAGAGCTGTTCGCCGCGGGAGTCGACGGACTCGACGATGGCGCCGACGGGATGGTCGGGCCCGAGCGGGCCCGGCTCCCCCGAGCCTTGGATCTGAACCGGGGTGATCGGATCGACCAGGGGGAAGGTGTTGAGCAGCGACAACGACATCGGCCGGGTGGCGGCACCTTGGAGGTGAAGCCCGTTGACCAGAACCGGATCTGACACGTCGATCGGGGCCCGCACGCCGCGGTAGACCAGGTAGGTGGTGCCGCCGGTTTCGGTCAGGATCGCCTCGGCGGGATCGACCAGGCGGATTGCGTCATCGAGCACCGGATCGTTGGCCAGCACAGTGGTCTGCAGGCTGGGCGCGCCGGTGGTCTCGGTGACGGCCGGGGTCAGCAGGTTGTCGCAGACGGTCCACGACGACGTCGCCATGTCGTCGCCGTGGTTGATGCTCGCGGGCGCACCGACGATGCCGACCATGGGGCCGCGCGGTACGGCGTCGAGAAATTTGTCGTCGACCTGCTTGGGGCTGTCGTTCTTGCCGACGATCAGGCGGGCCGACGCCAGATTCAGTACCGGATGGATCTGGTCGCCGATCCGCACGAACGGCGCACCGCTGGACTTGCTCAGCACGATCTGCGCGTCGCCGAGACTGGGTGCGGGCTTGAAGAACGCCATCACGGCCGCCGCCCCGGTGATCAGGACAGCGATCACCGCTCCCACGATCAGTGCCCGGGTCTGGCCCCGCATCGGATCGTGGATCATCCGCGAATCGCCCCGGATGAGTGCGTGCTCGAGCCGGCGGATCAGGAAACGGTAGCCGTTCACCTGGGCGCGAGTGGTAACTTGCGCTGGCATGCGTAGGGTATAGCACGTCCGCACCACCTCGACATGAAGCCGAGCGACAACTATTTGAAATGCGATGCGTCCATTGGCTTTCGCAGCAAAGCTGACCACCGCCGGTGATACCGGCCCGCAGCGGGTCGTCCCCCTGGTCGACCTGATCGCGCTGCAAATATTCGTCGTCGTCGGCATCGTCGTCGCGCTGGGGCTGGACCGGCCCGGCTGGCAGGGTGCGGTCGCGGGTTTGGTGATCGCGTTGCTGCTCGTCGCCCCGATAGCCAGGGGCACGACAGCGCCTCGGGCGCTGGCGCTGCGCGGGAGGTTTCTGCGCAACCGACGACGGCGCACCGGTAAGGCCACAGGTAAGACGACGCCGAGTTCCCTGCCTGTCGACCCGTTCGACGTTCCGACACCCGACGGTCTGCAGATCGGTTTCCGTTGGAACGGCACAACTTTGCTGTCACTGCTCAAGATCGACGAAAACCCCAGGGCTCTGACGGTTTTGGAGCCAGGGGTCACCGTTTCCGGCGAGATGGTCCCGGTGCAGGCCCTGCTGGACTGCCTACGCCAGTTCGACATCACACTGGAATCCATCGACATCATCAGCCAGGGCGCCCGCTCGGCCGGCCACACCGATGTCGCCGCGGTCTATGACTCCGTGCTGGGGCCGCTGCCCGCGATCGCGCAGCGCACCGTGTGGATTGCCGTGCGGTTCAACCCGTCACGCTGCGCAGAGGCGGTCCGGCGCCGTGGTGGCGACCGCGACGGCATCCTGCGGGCCGCCACCACCGCGACCCGGCGCGTCGCCAATCGCCTGGCCGAGGCGGGCCTGCAGCCCCAGTTCCTCTCCGCGAGCGGCATCGCGGCTGCGACCAACCAGCTCAGCGACGGGGTCAGTCTCGGCACGGTCGAGGAAACCTGGGAGGACTGCCGCGAAGGCCAGTTCCGCCTGTCCAGCTTCGCCGTGCAGCCGAACATGCTGACCACCGCGGGCCTGGGACTGTTGTGGACGGTGCCCAGCTACTCCACCACGGTATGTCTGTCGCTTCGTGAGGCCCCCAATCACGGCACCGAAGAGGACGTGGTCCAGGTGCGCGGACTGGTCCGCTTCGACAGTGACGTCCGCGTCCCCACCCAGCTGCGCGGTCTCACGCCGCTGCACGGCCAGCAGTTCTCGGCGCTGGCCGCCACCCTGCCGATTCCGGCTGTTCCCGGGGCGGGCCAGATCGAGCACTGGGCGTCCGGCCTTCGTGCCGACGCGCTGAGTGAGCTGGCGCTGCCCGCCTCGGGCTGCGGTCAGGTGATCGGCGCAGACCAGGAGGGGCGAGCGGTGGCGCTGCCGCTGTTCGGTCCGCAGATCCGCCGGGTGGAGATCGTGGGCACCCTGCACCTGGCCCAGCAGGTGGTGCTGCGCTCGCTGGCGCTGGGCGCCCGGGTGCTGGTGCACAGCCGGCGACCGGCCTTCTGGCGCGACATGGTCGAGGTGGTCGGGCGCCATGACCTGCTGTGGGTTGCCGACTTCAACCGGCGCGCCATCCAGGCCGGTGCGGAGCGCAACTACACCGTCGAGGTGTTCGACGGTGTGCCGGAGCAGTCGGTGCGGATCGGGGTCACCGCCATGGTCGTCGCCCCGCCGAACACCCGGGCATCCGATCAGGCCGACGTGGTGCTCGACCTGATCTCGCTGGAACACGACACCGTCAGAGTCAGCACCCAGGCCGGCTCGGCGGTGGTCACGATGGTCGCCACCGACGACGAGATGCGTTATCTGAGAGCATCCGCGAACAGCATCGACTGATGTGAAGGAGTGATCGTGGTCAATCCGCTTCCCCGCAACCTGTCCATCCTGGTGGTGGTGCTGGGTCTGGCCGGCTACTGCGTGAGCTTCGGACCGGCGACCGCCGGTGGCGGCAACGACTGGCACGTCCGGTTCGCCGTCCTGGCCGGCCTGACCGCCGCTATCGGACTGCTGCCCAAGCAGACTGGCCGCCCATGGCTTGCCGCTATCCTGGCCGCTGCGGGTTTCCTCGACGCACTGTCCAGCGTCGTGACCGATCAGTCGGGGTGGGTGCTGACCACGATCGTGATACTCAACGGATTACAGGTGGCGGCGGCCGCCGCGGTCCTGTGGCTGACACCGGAGCCGGCGGCGGCCACTGTCACCGGCGGGTACGAGGCCTATCTCGACTACTACAACCAGGCCGTGCAGCAGTACTACCAGCAGAGCGCTGTGGCACAACCGGATTCGGGGCAGCGCAGCGCCTACGGCCAGGCTTATGGCCAGTCCCATGCCCAGGCACCGGCTACCGGCGCGGGGGCCGCGCGAGCCACACAGCAGGCACCTCAGTACGGCGATTACGCCGATCTGCTGTCGCCGCAACAGGATTACGATCGGACCACCGCCGCGGCGCCGGCCCAGCCCACCGGGTCCGTCGCCCCACCGGGGCGCGCCGGAGCCGGACCGGCCCAGTCACCCGTCCCGCATGTGCCGCAACGCGCCGACGAATCAGCGCGGCCGGGTCAACCGATGTAGCAGCCAGGCGAAGGGCACCGTGACCACCAAGGTCACGATGAACAACACGGTCGCCGAACCGGTGTACACGTTCCAGCCCAATACGAACTCCATGACCAGGTCCATGGCGACCACGTGCAGCAGGAAGATCTCGTAGGAGATCTCGCCCAACCACACCATGGGCCGGCTGCCCATCACCCGCGCGTAGAGTCCGTCGCCGTCCAGCGCCAGTGGGGCCACCACCAGCGTGGCGATCAGCACGTAGAACATGGTCTTGGCCACGTCCTCGACCAAACCGAGGGTCAGTGCCGTGGTGGTACCCGCGATCGGGGTCGAGACCACCAGGTAACAGGCCAGCGCCAGGGGCAACGCCGCCAGCGCGTAACAGCGCACGCCCATCGTCGCCAGTACCGCCAGCATCATCCCCCCGACGAACCAGACCAGGTAGTGCGGCAGCCACGCCCCACCGCCCACCGGCAGCCAGTGGGTGTTGTGCAGCAGCACCAGCCAGAGCGGGCTGATCGCGGCCACGCCGGCCAACCCGACCAACAGCAGCACCGGCCGAAAACGCCTGCGACACAACACCACCAGCAACAGATAGGCCAGCAGCGGCAACACCGCGTAGAACGCAACCTCGACCGCCAGGCTCCACATCTGGCTCAATCCCTGGTGCAGGTAGGCCGCGAAGTAGTTGTCGCTGTAGATCTGGGTCAGCGTCAGATTGCGCAACAGGCCGGTCCAGGTGTGCCCGGGATTCGGTTGCACGGGCCGGAGTTCGTAGATGCCGTAGACGAGCAGGACGGTGACGACGTAGGCGGGCATGATGCGGCGGACCCGATTTCGCGCATAGCGCCGGGTGCTCGGCGCATCGGCGGCTGTGGCGGCGGCCTGCACCCAGGGACGGAACAGCAGCAGCCCCGAGAGCACGAAGAAGATCGCCACGCCGACCTCGAGCCGTGCGCTCATCAGGCCCAGGTATCCCTGCGAGAGCAGACCGGTGCCGTACGCCGCGTGGGTTCCCATGACGGTCAGCGCAGCCACCGCGCGCACCCCGGTGAGCGCGGCGACGCGATCCGCATGCGAGACCTGCTCGAGCCCGCCCTGATCGTCGTCGGCCGCTGACGTCATTGGTCGGCCCGCCTCCGTCGTCATTTGGCCATTCTGCTGCGCGCACGCCCATTCGCGTTGTTGCATCGCGGTGTGGGTGAAGAGGTCAGGAATACCGAGTTCAGCCGCGCGCACCGGCAGGAGTACCGGCGCAAGGTGCAGCTGTGCCTGGACGTGTTCGAGACCATGCTGGCTCAGTCGAGTTTCGAGTTCGAGCGTCCGCTCACCGGCATGGAGATCGAATGCAACCTCGTCGACAACGATTATCAGCCCGCGATGACAAACCAGGAGGTGCTCGCCTCCATCGCTGATCCGGCCTATCAAACGGAATTGGGCGCCTACAACATCGAATTCAACGTCCCTCCACGCCCGCTCCCCGGCCGAGCCGCGCTGGAGCTTGAGGAGGAGGTGCGGCTCAGCCTCAATGCCGCCGAGATCAAGGCCAACGAGGACGGCGCACACATCGTGATGGTGGGGATTTTGCCCACCCTGATGCCCGAGCACCTTTCGGGCCCGTGGATGAGCGAGTCGACCCGGTATCAGGCGCTCAACGACTCGATCTTCACCGCCCGCGGCGAGGACATGCCCATCGACATCTCCGGACCGGAACGGCTCAGCCTGCAGTCGGCGTCGATCGCGCCGGAGTCCGCCTGCACGAGCATGCAGCTGCACCTGCAGGTGTCCCCGGCCGATTTCGCCCGCAACTGGAACGCCGCCCAGGTGCTGGCCGGGCCGCAGCTCGCGGTGGGCGCCAACTCGCCGTATTTCTTCGGCCACCAACTATGGGCCGAGACCCGCATCGAGCTGTTCACCCAGTCCACCGACACCCGTCCCGACGAGCTCAAGGCCCAGGGCGTGCGGCCCCGGGTCTGGTTCGGCGAGCGGTGGATCACCTCGATCTTCGACCTGTTCGAAGAGAACGTGCGGTACTTCCCGTCACTGCTGCCCGAGCTGTCCGATGAGGACCCGGTGGCCGAGCTCGCGGCGGGCCGGGCACCGCAACTGGCCGAGCTGCGGCTGCACAACGGGACCATCTACCGGTGGAATCGCCCGGTCTACGACGTGGTGGACGGTGTCCCCCATCTGCGCGTCGAGAACCGCGTACTGCCCGCCGGCCCGAGCGTCGTGGACATGCTGGCCAATGCGGCGTTCTATTACGGCCTGCTGCGGACGCTGTCGGAGGAGGACCGGCCGCTGTGGACCAAGATGAGCTTCGCCGCGGCCCACCACAACTTCGTCGAGGGCGCCCAGCACGGTCTGGACGCGCGGCTCTACTGGCCCGGTCTGGGCGAGGTGACACCGGACGAGTTGGTGCTGCGCAGGCTGCTGCCGATGGCGCACGACGGGTTGCGCCGCTGGGGTGTGGCCGGGGAAGTGTGCGACCGCTATCTGGGGGTCATCGAAGGCCGGGCGAAGACCGGCCGGACCGGGTCGACGTGGCAGGTCGCGACGGTCCACGGCCTGCAGTCGCAGGGATTGACCAGGCCCGAGGCGCTGGCCGAGATGCTGCGGCGGTATGTGCAGCGGATGCACAGCAATGAGCCTGTCCATACGTGGGATTGAGACGCGTACGTTGGAGGAATGACATCTGGACAGGTCTTGGACTGGGATGGCGCGTACAAGGGGGAAGCAGGTTTCGAGGGTCAGCCGCCGTGGAATATCGGTGAGCCACAACCCGAGCTTGCGGCGCTGCACCGGGCCGGAAAGTTCGAGAGCGATGTACTCGATGCGGGCTGCGGGCATGCCGAGTTGTCACTGGCACTGGCGTCCGACGGCTACACCGTCGTCGGGCTGGATCTGAGCCCGACAGCGATCGCCGCGGCCAACAATGCCGCGCAGGTGCGCGGGCTGTCGACGGCCAGTTTCGCCCAGGCCGACATCACCTCGTTCACGGGCTACGACGGCCGCTTCAACACCGTCGTGGATTCGACCCTGTTCCACTCCCTGCCGGTGGAAGGCCGTGACGGATACCTGCAGGCGGTTCGCCGGGCCTCCGCACCGGGGGCGAGCCTCTACATTCTGGTGTTCGCCAAGGGCGCGTTCCCCGCCGAGTTGGAGACCAAGCCCAACGAGGTCTCCGAAGACGAGTTGCGGGCGACCGTGTCGAAGTACTGGGAGGTCGACGACATCCGGCCGGCCTTCATCCATGCCAATGCCATGGCGGTACCCGCGGATGTTCCCTTCGAGATGCCGCCGCATGACCGGGACGAGAAGGGCCGCATCAAGTTCCCGGCGTTCCTGCTGACCGCGCACAAGGCAGGCTGAGGTAAGCCGCCGCGTCAGAACGGTGGTTGCCACACGGGTGCCGAATCGATTTGGCACCCGTCACGCGTGTCCGTATCCTGGTTGGATTCCTCGTAGCCACCGGAGAAGGGACCCGAGTGACGACGCCGATCACGCTCGCACAAGACGCGGAACCGTTCTCCCCGGAGGCGATCGATGCCCAGGTGTCATCCGTGGCCGCCGGTCTCAGGACTCGGATCTCCGAGCGCCTGGCGAATATCACGCTCCCGGTTGATGATCCATCGACGGTCATCGAGGCCCTCTCCGGAGGGAAGCACCTGCGCGCCCGAACCCTTTTCCTCATAGCGCACTCATTTGGCAGGCCAGATCCACGATTCGCCGCGGATGCCGCCGTCGCCCTCGAGCTGCTGCATACCGCTTCACTCGTCCATGACGACATCATCGATGGGTCTCAATTTCGCCGGGGGCTGCCATCGCTGCACTCCGCCGCGGACGAGGCCACCGCGATCCTCATCGCAGATCTGCTCATCGCCGTCTCGTTCGAAACCGTGGCAGCCCTAGGCGAGCGCGCCGTCACCCCCCTCGCCCGCGCCTTCGGACAGCTCTGCAGGGGCCAACTTCTCGAACCAACGCTCGGATGGGGTGACGACGCTCGGCCCGAAATCGAGGACTACGCGACGCTCAAGACCGGCGCCCTCTTCGGAGCGGCCTTCGAGCTAGGTGCCATGGCAGCTTCGTACGACCCGGCGTTCCAGGATCGTTTCCGGGAGTCGGGCGAGCGGCTCGGCCTCGCATTTCAGCTCACCGACGACCTTCTTGACGTCAGGGACGACGCCCTGAACCTCGGCAAAGATCACGGGGCCGATCTCCGCAACGGAGTTCCGACAGTGCCTCTGTGGAGCGCGTATCGGCGCCTCGTCGATCTGGGCGAAACACGTTCCGCCTCAGACCCATTGCTGCAAAACATCCTGGCCGACGAAGCAGGTTCGGATCGCACACTGCAATACACGACGAGGCGAATCGGCACTCTGGTCGAGGAGTCCCGGACGTTGCTGCCCCCGGCGAAGCGACCCCGGACACTCGACCTCGCGGTGAACACAGTCCTGGCCAATCTTGACCAGTTCTCGACCACGGATTGCGAGTCGGAAGCTCCGTGAAACCCCGCCGCATCACCATCAAGGACGTCGCCAATGAAGCCGGCGTCTCGATCGCCACGGCGTCAGAGTCGCTGAATGGCAAGGGACGCGTCGCCGCGGCTACCCGTCAGAACGTGATCGATGTCGCAAATCGACTGGGGTACACGGCAAATCGAATCGCCAAGAGCCTGAATGCGGGTAGGACCGGCTCGCTCGTGCTGACCGTCTCCCCCATGGCTGTAGGGTCTTCGACCACCGATCTGCAGCCCGAATGGGACATCGAGTACTACTTCAGGGTCCTCAACGGGGCCAGCGCTGAGGCCTTCAAGCGCGGGTTCCTCCTGTCCATGCTCCCGTCCCATCTGTCCTCGGAGGCGTACCTCTCCGCAGCCGACGGCCTCATCGTCGTTGACCCGAGCGATGACGATGAATTGCTCGCACAAGTCGCCCGCACCGGCTTGGCCTGTGCCACCATCGGCCGGAACTCTGGTGAGTTCAGCTGGGTGGACAACGACTTCTCCACCGGCACGACAACGGCTCTGGCCCATCTGAACGCGGTACGCAGTTCGCGAACGGCGCTGTTCCTCAGCGAGACGAGTTCCTCCTATGTGCGAGACGAGCTCTCCGCGTATCTCGATTGGTGCTCGACCGTCTCGCTGGACCCGATCATCATCCGCTCTCCCGGCCCGCGGGTGGATGAGGCCGAGCCGGTGATCCGGGCCGCGCTCGCCTCTCCAGATCGCCGTTTCGACGCGGTGCTGGCCACTCTCGACACCCTGGCATTCGCCACCGAGCGCAGCGCGCACATGCTGGGGCTGGCCGTCCCCGACGATCTTCAGGTCGTCAGCCTCACGGACAGTCGCTACCTCGACTACGGCCTGCAGAAGCCCATCACCGCGCTCGATCTGCACCCCGTTCGGCTGGGCGAGGTCGCAGTCGAACTGCTGGTTGAGGCACTCGACGGGGAGAGCGGCCGCCGCCGCGAACTCGTGAACACATCGCTGACCGTTCGAGAATCGACGCTCGCGGACTGAGTCGACGGGCTTCTCACACCGTCTCCGGGCTGGCGCTGTAGTTTCGCAACGGGTCGCAGCCTGGCTCTGGCTCTGGGTCGCGGTCCGTTTCTTCGTCGGCCGACTCGTCACGCTCGAAGATCACGATCGTCTGCCCCGTCGAGGCCGCGTGCAGCCTCCTTCGATGCACCCAGTTCTCCACCACCACGCCGAGTAGTCCGACCGCCAGAGCCCCGATGATGGTCGACCAGTCGCTGGCCCAGCCACCGCCGGTCTCCCGCGGCCACGCCACGTTCACGATCTGAAACACCAGCCACACAAGCGCAATCCACCCGATCACGCGTCCCGCACGCCCCAGGAACAGGCCGGGCTCTTCGCTCCACTGGCCGCGAACGCGCGCGATGGCCAGGGCGAGGATCGGAAAGAGGAACGAGATGAAGAAGCCCACCGAGGAGAAGGAGATCAGGGCCATCTGAATGCCCTCGCTCTGGAACGGGATGAAGAGCAGCACCGCGATGATCGCAGTGACGACCACCGCCTTCCGCGGTAGCCCGGTGGCTCCGGAAAGGCTGGTGAGCGTACGGGCGTACGGCAGCTCGCCATTGCGCGCTGTCGCCCAGACGATTCGAGAGACCGTGATCTGAATGGTCATGAGGCTGGCGGCGAAGGCGACGACGAAAAGGGCGAGGATGCCGCGGAATACCGGCTCGGGAAGTGCGGCAGCCATGATGGCGACGGCCGGATCTGCGGCGGTCTCGGGGTTTCGCAGGAAGTCCTCGCTCGGCACCGCGAGGGTGAACGCGAGCGTGCTGAACACCACGATGCTCATGATGGCAAAGAACGAGACCACCATCGCGCGGGGCACGGCCCGCTTCGGGCCCTTGACTTCCTCGGCGATCGAACTTGCGCTCTCGAAACCGATCGCGAAGTAACTCGAGAACGCGATGGCCATCACGAGCGGAGCCGCGAAAAGCACTCCGTTGTGGTCGGGTAGTGCCGTCGGTGAGATGTACTCGAGGCTCTGGTGACGCTCGAACAACAGCAGCCAGATCGCAACCCCGACGGACCCCACCGCCTCGGCGACGATCACTGCCACCACGAGAATCTTGATGAACACTCGCCCAGCGAGATTCACCAGCGTGCTGAACGCGAGTATCGCGACCGCCAACCACGTGACGAGCCCGTGATCGACCCCTGAAAGCCCGAAGATGGGCGGCATCAGCACCGCCCCGGCGTAGGCGACCGCGGGAAGCGTGATCAGTAGCGTCCATATATAGGTCCACGAGGCGAACCAACCGTAACGAGATCCCAGGAGCCGCCGGGACCACTGATAGATACCGCCCGAATCCGCCCACTTCGAAGCAAGCACGCCCAGCGTGAGCACCACGACGAATTGGCCGGCATAGAGGATGAGGCCGCCCCAGATGAAGGCAGGGCCTGACGTAGCCAGTCCGACACCCAGGACGCTATAGACCGCGACGATGGGCGAAACGAATGCGAACGCGACAGACAGAGCGGAAAACGTGGTGAATTCTCTCTTCATCACCATCGGCGCCTCGGCCATGGGGCTCCCTTGATTCACAGGTGAAGGCATGTAACGGCGCTCACACTACGGTCGCCGAAACGTTTTAGCAACTCAAGTTAGAATGCTGGTGAGCGAGTGATTGTTGATCAAAACGATTCGGGATCCGCCGGTTCCCGCCGACCCTCAGACTTACTGGAGAACATCATGACGTCGCCGAACACACTGCGCCTCACTGTGATTCAGGAAGCACCCAGGCCACGGGATCTCGAAGCCAACATTTCCCGGGTCGCAGAGGGCATTGCTGCTGCGCGCGGAACAGACCTGGTCGTCTTCCCTGAGCTCTTCCTTTCGGGGTATCAGACGACCGCTCTCGACGAGATCGCATTGCAGCTTGGCGATCCGAGGATCACCGGGCTGGCGGATGCTTGTCGTTCCTCAGGAACAGCCCTGCTGACGGGATTCGTCGAACGCGCCCCGGGTGGCTGTTTCGATGCCTATCTGGCCATCGACCGAGACGGCACCATCGAGAAGCCCATTCGCAAAACACACCTGTTCGGGACCGAACGCGAGGCATTCCTCAGCGGCGATGTGCTCGAACCGGTCACCCTCTGCGACACCAGGATTGGCGTCCTGAACTGCTTCGAGCTCGAGTTCCCCGAGGTATCCCGGACACTCGTCCTCCGCGGGGCCACCCTGCTCGTGGCAGGGTCGGCCAACATGCACCCCTACGAGCGCGATCATGTCATCGCCAGCACTTCTCGCGCGCTGGAGAACCGCGTCCCGCTGGCATACGCGAACCGGGTCGGAAGCGAGTCAGGGCACAGCTTCTGCGGATCGAGCCGGATCATCGACCGGGACGGCTCCGTGCTCGCCGCGCTCGACTCCGTTGAGACCGGCAGCGTAACTGCCGAGGTGGAGGTCGGTTTGCGCAGCGACGGCGTGATCGACATGCTCGGTCAGCGCCGCCCCGAACTGTACGAATCGTAGGAGCCGGCGGCGCACATGCGTGTGCGGGCCCGGGCCTGCTCGGCCCGGACCCGCACACGCTCACATCACCTCAGCCGACTCTTACCGGCGTACGGGGCGACCCCGCGTGGAATGCGAGTGCCTCCAGCACGACACGAGCAGCGATCAGCTGGGTTCGGGTCGAATGATCATGTGCCGGAAGCGCCTCCGCGACATCGACGCCGATCAGGCCCGCCGGCGCGATGCCGCGAGTGATCTCCAGCGCCTCGCGCATGGTCATTCCACCCGGTGTCGGAGCGCAGGTTCCCGGCGCGTAGGCGGCGTCGAGTGAATCGACGTCGAACGTCAGGTAGAACCCCTCATCGCCGATCCGCTCGAGAATCTGGTCGACCACCCAGGCGGCGCCGTGCTCCCAGATATCTTCCAGCCAGATAACCCGGATGCCGTGGTCCCGGCAATATTTCAACTCTGTCTTCGGGTTCATCCATCCGCTGATGCCGACGAGCACCATCTTCGACGGGTCGTAGCCATTGTCGACCGCCCGGGTGATGGTGCAGCAATGATTCAGCTCCTCGCCCCCGACGTGCGGTGCGGCGTCGAGGTGCGTGTCGAACTGCACCCACCCCGGGCTCGTACCCGGTCGCTTGGCGGCCTTACCGACCGGGATGCTGACCGAATGGTCGCCACCGAAGACCACGGGAATCGCTCCGCCCGCGACGATCTCGGCGATATCAGCCTCCACCCGCTCGAAGGTCTTCACGGTGTTGCCGAGAGCGACCTGGCAGTCGCCGCCATCCGCGAGCGGAAGATGCGCGAACAGGTCGAAATCGTAGGTCGCCTGGAAGTTCGTGAACTGCACCGAAGTCTCGCGGATCGCCCGAGGGCCGTAGTTCGCGCCGCTCCGGCTGATCGTCGTCGCGTCGAACGGAAATCCGTAAACGACCGCCTTTGTTCCAGACGCCCTGATCACGTCACGGTCGAGTTCGATGTTCGGCACACCCATGAAGGTTCCGCCATGGCCTCCATGCAGGAGCCCGCTCCACATCGTCTCGTCGAATGAGCCCGCAGTCACTTCAGTCATGGTTTCCTCACTTTTCTCAACGCGAGCAGACACTCGCACGTCCATTGGCAAACCGTTTGGACGTTCATCGGCCGGGGCGATGTCGTGCCGAAACGATTCGGCACGACCGTAGCACTCGGCTCGACCGACGTCTAGGGAGGTACTCACGCCCGCTGCCGACCCCGTCCCGCGCAGGTCAAATTCACCGTTCAGTTCAGAACGGCGGCTCCTCAGGATCGGGCGGCGGAGGTGGGGGCGGCTCCCAATCCGGGGGTAGCTCTTCAGGTTCGAATGGATCATTGATCCAGGTGCAGTACGGACTGGTGCTGGGCTCATTGCCCTTGAACAGCTTCAAGGTGGCCCGCATCCGGTTCCGGTTGCGGCGCCGGTCAAGTTCCTTACGCCGGCCCGATTGGGTGTACCGGTAGGCCTCGTTGACCGGCCGCAGCCGCCGGTTCTTGGCCCGAGTCTGCTCGACGCGCGCCGCCCGGCTCAGCTTGGGAAGCCGAGCCGGGGCGGGCTGACCGCACGGGGCCGGGGTGAAGCTGTTGAACAGATCCGCCCCGCCCGGCGTGGTCCGATAGGTCTTGCCACTCGGCGACGTCCATACGACGGTGCCGTCCGGGTACTGGGTGTCGCGCCATCCACCAAATGTCTTGAGCCGGTGATGAAAACGGCATAGACATTTCAGATTGGCCGGCACCGTCAGCCCACCACGGGCCGGATTGTTGTGGTCGAACGGCACCGTATGGTCAACATCGCAGGCCTCAGCCGGGTGCTCACACCCCGGAAAGCGACACGTCAGATCGCGGCATCGAACCCAGCGCTGAACCGACACCCCCGGCTGGTAGCGCAGTGCGGCGGCAGGATCCACGTCTGGCTCGGTCACCAACCGCATTGTGGCCTCAGCGGCGAGTTCGCGGACCAGCTCGGCATCGATCACTCCGTAGCCACACACATAACCCGGCGTCGCCCCGGCGCCCAACACCGTGTCGCGCTCGGCGACCACGTTGAACACCACTGGTGGCGATGACGGTTCTGACTGCGGGGCCGCCGAGCGGGTAGGGCACTCGGCACGGCCGCATTCACACGACAGCTCTCGCCCCTCTGCCAGGGCTTCAATGGCATCGGCGCGCCGCTGGTCACTACTACGAGGATCTTTCCGGCACAGCCTGGCCGACATTTCCGAAAGCTTTGCGTCAAAGGTCAATCCGGCACGAGTCGTGACGATGGCGTCGATCTTGGCGGTGCCGTCCCCGCGGGGACTCACCCTGACCCGGCGACGGTCAGTGGCGTGTTCACGTTCAGCGATCGCGGCCGGATCCAACAATTTCACCTTGGCATCTACGGCGCTGATGATGCGCCCGTCAGACCAGCATTGCCACCCACGGACTTGCTCAGCCAGCTCCGAATCGATCTGGGCCATCGCCTTCGATGTGACGAACCTGGTGCGCGCGAGCACGATTTCCACTGTGCGCCAGTCTGTCTGGCCCTCAGCCAATAGTGCGGCCAAGTGGGGGAGCCGATCGCGCAATGCCTCGGCCTGCTCGACGAGCCGACTGGCGGCACCCGTTGTCAGGTTCAACGCCGCACCTACCTCAGCACTGGCGCGGGCAAACCCGGTGAGGATCATGTAGTTCGGGTGAACACCCTCGACATTGAGCTCGGCGGTCCGTTGCACCAACAAGTCCGCCACCGCCGCCATCCGAGCGGCCATCAACTGCGCCTCGGCACGGGCGCCGCAGGTGAGAGCATCAACGAGCCTGCCCGGCGCTGCGGGATCGAACTCGGTATCGAACATGTGTTCGAGTATTGCAGATGGGTACGACAGGTGGATGGGTACGACAGGTGAAGGAAAACAAGCGATTCAGCAGCCCCCGCCGCCGCAGCCGCCACCGCCACCGCCACCGCAGCTGGAGCCACCACCACAGCTGGAGCCGCAGCTCGATCCCCCGTCGCCGCCGCTGCCGCCGTCGAATCCGGAACCGATCGCCCACAACCCCACGGCGGCGGCAGTGCCGCCGGCCGCGGTTCGTCGGAGACGTGAGGCATCGCGCCGGTAGGACGCCTTCGGCGATTCCGAGCGCCGCCTCTTGGCCCTCCAGACCAGCAGCCACACTGTGGCGATCACCAGGATCGTCAGTGCGGGAGGTATCACCGCAGCAACCGTACTCATGGCGTCAGGCTACGGGCCGAACAAGCAGAGCAGCAGCGTGAATACAGTGAGAAATATGCGTCGTCGGCTCAACAATCCCTTAGACAGGGCAACATCCGCGGTTTCAGTGCTCGAGCTGCCCGACGCCGTGTTCAAAACGTGCCCGTGGCAGCCTCGGGAGCTCATCGAGACCGGGTTGCGGCAATGGTTGCGGTGTTGCGCACCGGCCCTTCGGGACCGGCAGGTGATCGGCATGCCGTCACGTGCGGTCGACGAGGCCTGGCACGGCCTGATCCTCTGCACCGCACGGTATTCGACGTTCTGCGACGCCGCCTACGGGCAGTTCCTGCATCACCATCCCGACGGTGCCGCACCGGCCGGCGTCGAAGCCGCCCACGACTGCCAGGACGAGCAGCTGCGCCGGACCGTCATCGCCTGGTCGCTGGTCGCCGGCCCCGACGAGCCTTGTGTCCTATGGGATCTCGACAAACAAGTGGGCGTCGAGGAGCCGTGGGGCATTGCACCGGAACGGGTGGCGAGCATCCAAGCCGCCGTCACCGCCTGGCCCGGCTAAGGCACCTCTCGCAGCACCGACGCGAACTGCCCCAGATCTTCGGCCGTGGTGTCGATATGCGGCGAGATCCGCAGTACCGGCTTGGCCATCTCGAACGGTGCCCGCGCGAGTTCACATGCGGTGGTGACGATGCCACGCTCGGCGATCAACCAAGCTCGCACCGCAGTCGGATCGGCACCGTCGGTGGGCTCGAGGGTGGTGATCGCGGTGGGCTCATCCACCGGTTCCACCACCCGCCATCCCGGGACTTCGGCCAGTACCTGCCGCGCGCTACGGCCCACCTCGGCAAGCCGGCTCCGGACGAGTTCCGGTCCCGCAGCCAGGTATTCGCCGAGAGCAACCGAATATCCGATGCGCGTCGCCGCATTGTGCTCGCCATGTTCGAAGCTCTGCAGCACCGTCACGGGCACATCCCACGACGCGGGTGGCACGCGTCGCTGCAACCGGTCGACCAATTCCGGCCGCACCGCGAGGAACCCGGCCCCGCGGGGCCCGGCCAGCCATTTACGTGACGACGAGTAGATCGCGTCCGCGCCGACGTTGCAGTCCAGATGCCCGAACGCCTGCGCAGCATCCACCACGATCGGGATCCCGGCGTCCCGGCACACCGCGACCATCTCGGCCAGTGGTTGGGCCACCCCGCGATGACTGGCCAGCGCCGTGAAGTGCACCAGTGCCGGCGGATCGGCGGCGAACTGCCGGGCGGCCTCGACGACATCAACGCGGCCATCCCCGTCAACCGGCAACGCACGCACCTGAAAACCGTTGGCCGCCATGACCGCGAGGTTCGGCCCGAATTCACCGGGCAAGCAGGCCAACGTGCGCTCGCCTGCCCAACTGCTGAGCACCAGATCCAAAGAATGGTTCGATCCCGACGTGTACACCACATCGGAGGCGTCGAGTCCGGTCAGCGCTGCCACCGCGGCCCGGCCCGCCGCGAGCACGGGTGCTGCCGCCTCGGCGGCCACATAGCCGCCGACCTCGGCCTCATGACGTGCGTGCGCCGCCACGGCGTCGATCACCGCGAGGCTCTGCCGCGAGCAGGCGCCACTGTCGAGGTGGAGTCCGGCGACCTTGGGGCGGGCCTCGGCCCACTGCTGCGCGAGGCTCATTTCATCGCCAGCGACAAGCCGAAGTCACCGGCGTCATCGGTCCACCAATGAGTCTGTCGTAAACCGGCTTTCTCCAGTTCATCGACCACCCCGTCCGCCTTGAACTTGCAGGACACCTCGGTCAGCATCTCCTCACCTGCACCGAATGCGACGTCGAGATCCAGCGCGGCGATCCTCACCTGCTGCGGCACATCAGCCCGCAGCCACATCTCGATCCGCTCCTCGTCGGCATTCCACTTCGCGACATGCCCGAAGGCGTCGAGGTCGAAGTCGGCGTCGAGCTCGCGGTTCACCACCGACAACACGTTCCGGTTGAATGCCGCAGTGACACCGGCACTGTCGTCGTAGGCGCTGACCAGCCGATCGGCGTCCTTGACCAGGTCGGTGCCCAACAGGACGCTGTCGCCGGGCTGCAGGGTCTCGGCCAAGGACGCCAGGAAATCCGCGCGCGGTGCAGGCGTGAGATTGCCGATGGTCGAACCGAGGAACGCCACCAGACGGCGACCCACCGACGGGATCTTACCCAGGTGCTCCTCGAAATCACCACATACCGCGTCGATTTCAATGCCCGGATACTCCTGGCCGATCGCATCGCCGGCGGCGCGCAGCACACCGGCGTCGACGTCGAACGGGATGAACCGGCGCAGCTGCCCACCATCGCGCATGGCGTCGAGCAGCATCCGTGTCTTCTCCGAGGTGCCGCTGCCCAGCTCGACGAGAGTGTCGGCGCCGGCGGCCGCGGTGATCTCCGGCGAGCGGTCCCGCAGGATCTGTGCCTCGGTCCGAGTCGGGTAGTACTCGGGCAGCCGGGTGATCTGGTCGAACAGATCACTGCCTACTGAATCGTAGAACCACTTGGGCGGCAGCATCTTCGGCGATTGCGCCAGCCCTTCGCGCACATCGCGGCGCAGTGCGGTGGCAGCCGAGTCGGCGGCCAGATAGTTGGACAGGGTGAGCGTCATACCGAACCTTTCAGGGGTGTGAGCTCGACACGCGAGTCATGGACATGCACCAGATGCCGGTCCGGAATGTCGGACCAGCCGGGATCGTCGTCGTAGGGTTCACTGGCGAGTACGACACCATCCGGCAGCCGCAGCACCGACAAGGTGTCCCCCCAGGTGGTGGCCACCATACGAGAACCGTTGGCGGCCAGGATGTTCAGCCGGGCATTCGGATCCAGGGCGCCTACCTCGGCGACGGTGTCGCCCAGCGCATCCAGACCCCGGGCGAAGATCAGCGCCGCCAGCACCGCGCTGTCCACGACGGATTCGGCCTGCCCCGTCGACGGCAGCACGGCACGGTCGACGACCCCGTTGTGCGACAGCAGCCACTGGCCATCGGTGAACGGCGCCGAGGCCGAGGGTTCGATCGGCATGCCGATGGTGGCCGAGCGCACCGCAGCGACCACGCACTCACTGCTCAACGCCGGCGCGACCGAGGCGAACGACGCGTCGCCCCACAGCGGCTTGTCACTGCGCCACCGACGGGGCACACCGTCGTCGAAAAACCCTGCGCCCCAGCCATCGGCGTTCATCAGCCCGTGTTTCTGGCGACGCGGCGCATAGGACTGCACCAGCAGGCCCTGCGGCGGATCCAGCACCAGCGAGGCCACCGATCGGGGCGCGCCCAACCACCCGATGTGCCGGCACATCAGGAATCCCAGGCCAGCCGCACGCCGGAGAAGATCTGGCGCCGGATCGGATGGTCCCAGTTACGGAAGCTCGGCCGCAGGATGTCGGCGGACACCGCCCACGACCCGCCGCGCAGGACCCGGTAGTCACCAGCCCCACTGCCTTCAAAGAAGGGCTCGGTGTAGCGGTCGTAGACCATCGGGGTGAAGCCGGGCCACGGCCGCAACGGGGAGGTGGTCCATTCCCAGACATCACCCAACATCTGTTCGACGCCATAGGCCGACGCTCCGGCCGGGTAGGCACCCACCGGCGCGGGCCGACGCGCCTCGCCGCCGAGGTTGGCCAGCGCTTCGGTGGGTTCGGAAGTGCCCCAGGGGAATCGGCGCCGAGCCCCGGCCACCGGATCCCAGGCGCAGGCCTTCTCCCACTCGATCTCGGTGGGCAGCCGGGCCCCCGCCCAGGCGGCGTAGGCCTCGGCTTCGAAGAAGGTGACATGTTGGACAGGCTCATCCGCCGGGATGGTCTCGAGGTGGCCGAATCTGGTGCGGGTGCCGTCCTGCCCCCAGAACTCGGGCGCGGTCAGACCTGCCTCCTGGAGATGCGCCCAGCCGCGCGAAGACCACCAACGGGGCTGCTGATAGCCGCCGTCGTCGATGAACTCACGCCATTCGGCATTGGTGACCGGCACCCGGCCCATGCGGAAGGCCGCCACATCGACCTCATGCGCCGGACGCTCGTTGTCCAGGGAATGCGGTTCGGTGAGTTCGTCTACGCCGAGCACGAACGTTCCGCCCGGGATCAGCACCGACGTGCCGGCCACCCCGGCCCGACCGGTGGGCAAGGCGCTGCCGGTGTCGAGCAGTGGCGGGCCGGGCCGCAGGTTCAGTGCCTGCAGCATGGTCTCGTCATGCTGGTTCTCGTGGCTGATCACGAGACCGAAGTTGAACGCGGAGTCATCGGTGTCAAGCGCGTCCAGGGCGTCGAGCGCCTTGGATCGCACCGTCGCGCAATAGGTTCGCGCGTCCGTCGGCGGTAGCAGCGGCAGGTCGACGCGAGTGGCCCGGGAATGAACGAACGCGTCGTAGAGGCGGTCCACATCCGGGGCGAGCAGACCCGGGCGGTCCGGATTGCCGCCCCGCAGCAGCCACAATTCCTCCTGCTGACCGATATGGGCGAGGTCCCAGACCAGCGGGCTCATCATCGGGCTGTACTGGCGGTGCAGTTCGGCATCGTCGAAGTCGACCAGGCGCAGGGTACGTTCCCGCGCCCGGGTGAGCTGCTGCGCCAGCGTCTCGCGTGTGGTCAAAGCTCGCCCTTCACCAGTTGGCTCATCGCAGAAGCGATTCCATGGGCCACCACCTGGTCGGCGAAATCGTCGGCCGGGCAGCGTCCCTCCTGGACCGAACGCGTCAACTGCTCCATCGATTCCGTCAGCTCCGCAGGCGCCCGCTCCGCCGCAGCCGAAACACACGCGACCGCCGCTTCCTGCAGTCGTCGATCAGCCAGTCCGATCCGGGCCGCCCGGTCCCATGCCGTGGCCACCGGGGCCGTTGCTTCCGTGGCGATCGCGGCGGCCTCGGGATCGTCGAGCAGCGTGGTCAGCATGAACACCACCGCGGGCCACAGGGCGTCCGGCACGCTGTCGAGATAGCGGATCTCCAACCAGCGCCGCGGCCGCACCGGCGGGAACAGCGTCGTCAGGTGGTATTCAAGATCGGCTTCGGTGGGGCGACGGCCGCCGAGCACCGCGCGACCGTCGGCCCAGTCGGCGAATGGTACCCAGTTGGTCACCGGAACCGCCCGGCCCTCGTCGGGCATGTTCACCAGCATCACCGGCGCCCGCAGCGCGTAGCGCGCCCAGTCACTGGCCGGATCGTCACCATCGGCACCCAGAATCGGGCCGCACCGCGCGGAATCCAACTGGCCCCACACCCGCTGCCGCGAGGACTGCCACCCGGTGAACTGCCCGCCGAGCATCGGCGAATTGGCAGTGATCGCGATCATCGTCGGACCGAGGGCATGCGCCAGACGCACTCGCTGGGCCCAGCCGTGACGCGGTCCCGCGTCGAGGTTGACCTGAACCGAGGCCGTCGACGTCATCATCGCCGCACCGGGTTCTGACGACCCACTGGCCGCGAAGAACGTTTCCATCGCCTGATACCGCGGGCCCGGATTCACCCGCTGCGTGGGCCGGACCGGATCGGTGCCGAGCAACACCAGACCCAGACCGCGGCGTTCGAACTCCGCGCACAACACGGCCCGGTCCGCCAGCAGTGCGGCGATCGCAGCGGACGGTCCATCGGTCGGCGGGCCGGACAATTCGACCGCACCCCCGGGTTCGACGCTGATCCGGCTGCCGCCGGGCAGCGCAGGCACCGATGCGATCGCCTCGGAGAGCTCGTCCCAGTCCGGGCGTCGCAGCAGATCGTCGAGATCGAAACAGTGCGCCTCGATCTCCAGGCCCACCTGTCCGACCGGCCCGTCGTCCAGGCAGTGAGCTTCGATGAAGTCCGCGGCCTGTTCGGCGCTGGTGAACTCGACGGGAGGTAATTGGGCCGCATCAGCCCTGGCGGGTACTGCCATCGCAACCCCTCCCGGTCGTCACCGGTGTCAATCGGCTCGGTTCTGTTCCATCATCCAGATAGGACCGACATCTTCTACTGCCCCAGCGTGTTCTGCATGGCGCCGGCGAGGACGTTGACCGCGGGACCGGCGTTGCCGGACTGGCACACCTTGGCTTGTAGCAGCACGTTTTCCCGTTTGCGGGTGGTGTTGAAACAGCGACGGTCGGTGCCGGCCTCCTGCTTCACCCAATCCGCGTCGGTGGCGCTCGCCGGGCCACCGGTGAACGTCCACACCTGGGTGACGAAGTTGTCCAGGTGCATCGCGGTGGTCTGGCCCGAGCACCCGTTGGTGCGGTCCACCACCCGATGGAACGCGCGGTCGGCGGCCTCTGGGTTGGCGAACACCCCGATGGCCTGCTTGACGTAATGACTCTGGTCGTCACCCGCCGTCTGGGTGGTGGCGCCGTTGAACGAGGCGAGGTCCGGGTCGTTGTACACCTCGGGCAGGCCGATGTCAGCCCAGTTGTTGCACACCGGGTTCTCGACCGAGAAGCCCTGGAACGGGGCCGTGAACTGGGACTCCCACGTCATCGGGGCACCGATGATGTTGCCCACCGAACCTTTGGGCATGACGGCATAGGACACGACACCAGGATCCGAGGGGCGCGCACCGGCAGGTGCAGCCACAGCCAGTGCGAGACCGGCCAGCCCGAAACCGACAGTCAGGGCACGCATGCCGTCGATCATGCCAGTCAGTAGACCGTGCGGGTGCAATAGGTCCGGGCCGGCGACGGGTAGGGCCAGGCGTAGTGACCCGTTTCGGCTGGACAGGCGGACCCGTCGCGCACGTCGAGGCGCTGGGTCACCTGGACCATCACACCCGGGCCGCGATCGGTGCGCGCGGTGCAATCGGCCAGCTCGACCGTGCCCGCGGGCATACCCAACTCGTAGCAGTGATTGGCGACCAGATTCGGAACCAGACACAGCCGCGCGGTCGACGGATCGGCGAGCTCGGCAGGCAGGTGCTGATACTCGGCGCTCGGACAGGCCCCGGTGCCGTCGGCGATGGCCCCGACGGTGTAACTGGGGTCGACGTCGCAGGACACCTTGCCGGCCCTGGTCACCTCGGGGGCAGCCGGCGTAGCGGCCGGAACGCTCACGCAATCGCCGACCGCGAAGACCATGACCGCGCCGCGCTCGGGTCCGGCGCCCGCACTGCATCCGGCGGCCAGCACCGGCACTGCCAGCAGTGCGGCAACCAGAAGCCGATTGCACGTCATGGTTAGCGAGAATCTCACGATTCGCAGTGCCTCGCCCACGCCTTGGCCGAAAAGCCAAGGCGCCCCGGTCACCTTGCGGTGGCCGGGGCGTCCGTTGGGCTGCAGAGTGGTCTCAGGTGGTGACGGTGGCCTTCTGGCAATCGGCACAGATTCCCCAGAACACGACCTCGGCCTCGGCAACGGCGAAGCCGGCCAGGTCAGAGGGTTCCAGGCAGGGGGTCTCCCCCACAGCGCAATCGACATCGGCGACCACACCACACACCCGGCAGACCAGGTGATGGTGGTTGTCGCCGGCGCGGGTCTCGTAGCGGGCCGAGGATCCGGCCGGTTCGATCCGACGGACCAGGCCTGCGTTGACGCAGGCCCGCAGGACGTCGTAGACCGCCTGGGTCGACACCGAACCGAGATTCTCGCGGGCCAGGCCGGCCACATCGTCCGCAGTGGAATGCGGATGGTCGGCCAGCGCCTGGAGAACCGCGACCCGCGGTGCAGTCACGCGCAGCCCAGCGGCCCGCAGCAGGGCCTTGGGGTCGTGTTCATGCACCGTGGTCACGGCTCCAGTATGCGCGCTCTTTGGAGTCAGTCCAAAAGAGCGGACTGTGATTATGGTCGCGCGGGCGGTGCCGGTGTCGGCGGGGTCTCAGGACGCTCAGAGCCACTGCCCGGACCGCCGGGGCCACCGGGGCCCCATCCGGGACCGCCCTGGCCGCCCGGACCGAATCCACTGGGGCCTCCGGGGCCACCCGGACCCCACGGCGGCATCATGCCGTGCCGCGGCCCCATCTGGCCCGGACCACCTCCGGGTCCGCCGTGGTGGAACATCATCATGCCGCCACGATGGTGATGGCCGTCGCCACCGGAATGTGCGCCGAGGAAGAAGCCGGTGCCGAAGACCACGGCGACGATGAAAACGCTGCCTGCGGCGATGCCCACCCACGCGAGCGCCTGCATGAGCCGGCTCGGCTTGTTCTCGGCGGGCGGCGGTGCCACGGGCGGCGCTGCCGGTGCGGCCACCGGCTCGGTCGCAGGGTCTGGATCGGAGGGTGTTTCAGTCATGACACGAGCATGCGAGCGCTGCTGAGGTGCTGATCAAGAATTGGCTATGAATCAGCTGTGAAAGGCCCGGGGACGCGGGCTGGGTCCGCACCGCCGGAACTACTGCTCCCAGGGCTTGAACGGGTTCACCGCGTACTGGATGACCCGGTACGGGGTGCCGCCGCGGGCCATGGTGTTCCACTGGCTGATGAAAACCCGGACCTGATCGAGCGTGGATCCCGGTGAGATGTAGCCGCCGTAAGGCTGGGCCAACTGGTTGATCTCCGGTGGCGGCAACGAGTCGACCGGGTCCGGCCACGCACTGGCGAACACCACCGTGGTCACGGGTGCGGCGCCCAAACCGGTGGGGTCGTAGGCGACCCGCATCTCCATGTTTCCGTTCGTGGCGTTGAAGTACGACAGCACGGGCTTGCCGTCGATCTGCCGGATGCTCATCTCCCCCACCCGGTCGGAGAACAACGCGGTCGGGGGCTTGCCCCAGCCACCGGTGCTCGACCAGCCCTGCCAGCCCGCCCGGTCGGTGAAGTTCTTCGGGTTGGCCCGGTACAGGAACGGCGAGCCGCTGCGGTCGAAGTTGTTGGCCAGGATGTACACCCACCCACTCGGTGAATCCGGAGCCGGGACCGGGTCGTAGTAACCGGTGATCTGAGTCTGGGCGCCACCCTGATATCCGGCGTCGCGTACCGAACCCGGCACCGTGGGCCAATTCGGCTGGGCCGCATCAGCTTTCACCAGCCGAGAACTCTGCGGTTTCAGGTTGTAGGTGGTGGTCACCAGCATGTAGTTCTCGCGGTTGATGGAGATCACGCCCGCGGGCAACTGCGACGAACCCGCCGGCGCGGCGTCGGCCAGCAGCGGCTTGTCCACCCCGGTGACACCGCGGTAGCGCACGCCGCCCGCATCCTCGATCGAATCGGCATCGACATGCAGCGCCACCGGCGAGTGCCAGCCGCCGAAGCCCACGGCCTGTCCCGCGAAGCTGTCACCGCACACCTGGAGCACCCGGCTCGGGAACTCCATGAACTCACACAGGTCGGTGGCACCGATCCCGTAATCACGAGTGGGAGTGCCGGTTCCGGCGCTCGGGCCGATCCGCAGCACCTGGCCGGGAGCCAGCGGCGGCACCACCGGATCGCCGAAGGCCGGGTTGGCGTGGGCGGCAGGCGCCTGCCACACCGCCGCAGCAAGCATCGCGACAGCGGCGAACCTGCGGGCTGGGCTCACCCGCGGATCAGAGCTCGGCGGCCAGCAGCTCGGCGATTTGAATAGTGTTCAGCGCCGCACCTTTTCGCAGGTTGTCGCCGGACACGAACAAAGCAAGGCCACGCCCTTCGGGCACACCCGGATCCTGCCGGATCCGTCCGACCAGGGACTCGTCGACACCGGCGGCGGCCAGCGGGGTCGGCACGTCGACCAGCTTCACGCCCGGCGCAGCGGCCAGCAGTTCCTTGGCGCGCTCGACCGAAAGCGGCTGGGCGAACTCGGCATTGATCGACAGCGAGTGCCCGGTGAACACCGGAACGCGCACGCAGGTACCGCTGACCAGGAGCTCGGGGATACCGAGGATCTTACGGCTCTCGTTGCGCAGCTTCTGATCTTCGTCGGTCTCGCCGGAGCCGTCATCGACCAGCGAACCGGCCAGCGGGATCACGTTGAACGCAATGGGCGCAACGTATTTCACCGGTGCCGGATACGTCAGCGCCGAGCCGTCGTGCACCAGCTGCTCGGCCCCGTCGATCACCGCGCGGGTCTGCGAGGCGAGTTCGTCGACACCGGCCAGTCCACTGCCCGACACCGCCTGATAGCTCGACACGATCAACCGGGTCAGCCCGGCCTCCTCGTGCAGCGGCCGCAGCACCGGCATCGCGGCCATGGTGGTGCAGTTGGGGTTGGCGATGATGCCTTTAGGACGTAGCCCCGCGTCGCGGGCGAAATTGACCTCGGACACCACCAGCGGGACCTCGGGGTCCTTACGCCAGGCCGAGGAGTTGTCGACGACGACGGCGCCGGCCGCGGCGAACCGCGGGGCCTGCACGCGCGACATCGTCGCACCGGCGGAGAACAGTGCGATGTCCAGACCCGACGGGTCGGCGGTCTCGCTGTTCTCGACCTCGATCTCCTGGCCGCGGTACGTCAGCTTCTTGCCCTCGGAACGGGCCGAGGCGAAGAACCGCACGGAGCTGGCAGGGAAGTTCCGCTGCTCCAGCAGGGTGCGCATGACCTGGCCCACCTGGCCGGTGGCGCCTACGACACCGATGTTGACCATCTCAGCGCCCCGTCCCGCCGTAGACCACGGCCTCGTCTTCGCCACCAAGGTCGAAAGCGTCATGCAGTGCGGCGACAGCGGTATCCAGATCCGTGTCCTTCACCAGCACCGAGATGCGGATCTCCGACGTGGAGATCAGGTCGATGTTGACGCCGACCTCGGCCAGCGCCTCACAGAACTTCGCGGTGACGCCGGGATGGCTGCGCATGCCCGCGCCGACCAGCGACACCTTGCCGATGTGATCGTCGTACAGCACCTGGCTGAACCCGATTTCGTCCTGCAGCGAGGTCAGCTTCTGCACCGCACCCGGCCCATTGTCCATCGGGCAGGTGAAGGTGATGTCGGTCTTGCCGTCCTCGACCTTCGAGATGTTCTGCAGCACCATGTCGATGTTCACGTCGGCGTCGGCGACCGCGCGGAACACCCTGGCGGCATAGCCGGGTACGTCCGGGACACCGACGACGGTGACCTTGGCCTCCCCACGGTCGTGGGCTACTCCGGTCAGAAGGGCGTCTTCCATGGGGATGTCCTCGATCGATCCTTTGACGATGGTGCCGGGCTTGTCCGTGTACGACGAGCGCACGTGAATCGGAACGTTGTACCGACGGGCGTATTCCACGCAACGCAGCATGAGCACCTTGGCACCGCACGCGGCCATCTCGAGCATCTCCTCGAAAGAGACGGTGTCGAGGTGGCGGGCATTGGGCACGATGCGCGGGTCGGCGGTGAAGATTCCGTCGACGTCGGTGTAGATCTCGCAGACGTCGGCTTTGAGGGCTGCGGCCAGCGCGACGGCGGTGGTGTCCGAGCCGCCGCGGCCCATGGTGGTGACGTCCTTGCTGTCCTGGCTGACGCCCTGGAATCCGGCGACCAGCACGATGACGCCCTCGTCCAGCGCGTCGCGCAGGCGGCCGGGGGTGACGTCGATGATCTTGGCGTTGCCGTGGATGCCGGTAGTGACGATGCCGGCCTGTGACCCGGTGAACGAGCGGGCCTGCGCACCGAGCGACTCGATGGCCATCGCGACCAGGGCGTTGGAGATGCGCTCACCGGCGGTCAGCAGCATGTCCATCTCACGCGCCGGCGGGGCCGGGGAGACCTGACGGGCCAGGTCGAGGAGGTCGTCGGTGGTATCGCCCATCGCCGAGACCACGACGACGACATCGTTGCCGGCCTTCTTCGTCTCGACGATGCGCTCGGCCACGCGACGGATCCGATCGGCATCCGATACCGAGGATCCGCCGTACTTCTGTACGACGAGCGCCACTGTCTAACCCTTCAGAAAGCTGGATTGAGTCCCACACAGGATAAGGGAGACGCGCACGCGGTTTTCCCCGCCGGTAGCTTGGCTGACGTGCCTGACACGCCGAACGGTCGCCTGGCCAGCACCAGCGTGCCGATCCACCCCGACCTAGCGGCCCGCTGGAGCCCCCGGGCCTTCGACCCCGACGCCGCCATCACCGCTGACCAGCTCACCGCACTGCTGGAAGCCGCGCGCTGGGCCGCCAGCTGGGGCCACCGTCAGCCAGTGCGGTTCGTGGTCGGCCGGCGCGGCGATGAGACCTTCGTTACATTGGCCGGCCTGCTCAAACGCGGCAACAGCTACGCCCATGCCGCCTCTGCTCTCATCCTGGTGTGCGCCGACGAAGGGGAGGACGAGAGGACCGCACGGTATGCGGCCGTCGACGCCGGGGCTGCGATCGCCCAGCTGACCGTCGAGGCGGTGTCCCGCGGACTGATCGTCCATCCGATGGCCGGTTTCGACGTCGACGGTGCCGGGGCGACATTCGGTATTCCGGAAGGGGTCCGGCCAATCGCGGTGGTGGCCGTCGGCACGCTTGGTGACTACTCCGAGGCCGACCCGGCGATCATCGAACGCGACAGCAGGCCCCGGGAACGGTTACCGCTGGAGCAGATCGCGTTTGGGGAGCGCTGGGGAATTCCGCGCGGATGACGGGCCCACCAGCTAGTTTCGGTGGAGCACCCTGAGAGGAACACATGGCAGGACAGGCCATTCGCAAAGCCGTCATCCCCGCTGCCGGTATCGGTTCGCGCCTCCTGCCGCTGACCAAGGCCATCCCCAAGGAGATGCTGCCGGTCGGCGACAAGCCTGTCATCGAGCACACGGTGCGCGAGCTGGTCAATTCCGGGATCACCGACATCACGATCGTGGTTTCCGGTGGAAAGACCTTGATAGAGGAGCACTTTCGCCCGAACACGACACTTGTCGACCAACTCCGCGCGGACGGCAAGGACGCGTACGCCGACGCGGTCGAGGAGGTCGGCGAGTTGTCGGCCCGCGGCCACATCACCTACCTCCATCAGCACGGCCCGTACGGCAACGGCACCCCGGTGCTCAATGCCTCACGCTCGTTCGGTGACGAGCCGGTCCTGGTGCTATGGCCCGACGACGTCTTCGTCGCCGAGGTGCCGCGCGCCCAACAACTGATCCGGGCCTACGAACAGACGTCGGCGCCGGTGCTGGCGTTGATGCCGATGGCTCCCGAGAATTCGCGCCGGTACGGCGTGCCGATCATCGATGAGGATCTGGACGGCGGGCTGCTGCGGATCACCGGCATCGTCGAGAAACCCCAGCCGCACGAGGCTCGCTCCGAATACGCCGCGATCGGTGGCTACGTCATCACACCGGGCATCATCGACGAGCTCCGTGAGCAGACGAAGCGCTGGTACGAGCAGACCCAGCCCGGCGAGATCTACCTGACCGACGCGATCAACGCCTACGCCAGGGACCACGCCGTCTACGGCCAGGTGATCCAGGGGCACTGGTATGACACCGGCAACCCGGCCGACTATCTGGTCGCACAGTTCGCCTTCGCGCTGGCCCATCGCGAATACGGCCCCGTGCTACGGCGGTTGGCCGATGAGTTGGAGGGCCCCCTGCTGCACAAGCTTTCGCGGGACATCGGGGAGAACCGACCTACATGAATTTGTCCCTGACCAACGGTCTGATCCCGATAACGCTGCAACTGCTCGCCTTGATCGCGATCGTGGTCGCGATCGGCCGTGGGCGGTCCCGCGAGTGGCTGCGGCGGTGGCTGCTCGCCGCGGTGCTCGTGGGCGTGGGCATCGCCGCGGCGGCACGGCTGTACGTCAGGGACCAAGGCTGGTCCGCCGAGGCCATCTCGTTCGGCACCGTGTTCTGGACGGCCATGTTCGGCTTCGCCGCGACGGTGCTGATCGCGGGCTGGAATGGCAGTGCGTGGTGGCGCCGGCTGGCCTCCGTGCTGTCGGTGGTGTTGATGGTGGTGTGCGGTCTTGCCGCACTCAACACCGCGACCGGGTACTTCCCCACCGTCCGAGCGGCCTGGCTCCGGGTAACGCAAACCGAGCCCGAGCAATGGATCGACGAAGCCCAACTCGCCGCACTGCAACAGAAGGGCGAACTACCGACCCGCGGCACCGTGGTGCGGGTGAACATCCCGGCAGAAGCATCGGGCTTCGCCCATCGGACCGAGACCGTCTACCTCCCGCCGGCCTGGTTCGCCAGCAGCCCGCCGCCGCAACTGCCCGCGGTGATCATGATGGGCGGCGAATTCAACCACCCCAACGACTGGTTTCAGTCGACCGAGGCGCTGAAGACACTGGACGACTTCGCCGCACTGCATCACGGCAACGCACCGATCGTCGTATTCCCCGACACCTCAGGGAAATTCAACAATGACACCGAATGCGTCGACGGGGTGCGCGGCAACGCCGGTTCACATCTGACCAAAGATGTGGTGCCGTACATGATCTCCCGCTTCGGCGTCAGCCCGAAGGCCGAGAACTGGGGACTGGCCGGCTGGTCCTCGGGTGCCACCTGCTCCCTGACCACCGCGGTCCGCAACCCCGAAATGTTCAGCGCGATCGTCTGGCTCGACGGCACCCTCGGCCCCAACGCGGGCACCAAGGACCAAACCGTCGCCCGGCTGTTCGGTGGCGACGAAACGGCTTGGGAGGCATTCGACCCCAGGACGATCGTCACCCGGCACGGTCCGTACGACGACATGGCGGCATGGCTCGGCGTCGCCGAGAACACTCCGACCGTCCACCACGATGCCGGCACAACTCCGCCGTCCGAGACCGCGATCGCCGACTGGGATACGTTCTCCGAGGAGCACGCCGCCAACGCCAACAAGCTGTGCGCGCTGCTCAGCGGCTACAACGTCGAATGCTCGGTGGTGGGTTACAAGGGCGTGCACAGCTTCGAGTCGGCAGGAGCGGCATTCGCCGCGGCACTGCCCTGGTTGGCCAGCACACTCGGCACCCCCGGCGTGCGACCGCGTGCCCTGCCCGGGGCGGACGGGAAGTAGCTCACGCCCAGAGTGCCTCGAGGGACGTCATCGACTGACCGAGAGCGCGGGCACTCAGTGCCCGCAAAGCGCGCCGTTCGACGACGTCGAAGCTGGCCCCGACATGCTCGTGCAGCGCTTCACGGCCCGCGTCGAGCTCGTCGTCGAGTAGCAGGTCGACGATCTGCAGGTGTTCGGTGATGGTCGCGGCCACCCGCTCCTCGGTGACGAAGTCATACATGCGGATCAGCCGGATCCGGCGGTTGACGTTGTCCAGCGCGGACACCATGGCCGCATTGCCGGACGCGGTGCACAACGCGATATGGAACGACTCGTCGAGCAGCACCATGTCGGCCTCTGCCGGTGGCGGGCAGGCCTGCAATTCGACCCACTCGGCACGCAGTGCCGCCAGCCGGTCCTTGTCGTAGCGCAACTCGTCGGTTTCCAGAATGCGGGCGATGCCGCGTAGTTCGATCGTGATGCGCAGCTCGTAGAGGTCCCGGACACCGGCGATGTCGAGAGCCACCGGGTAGTACCCATCCGAGCGTCGCTCGAGCATTCCGTCAGCGTGCAGCCGGACCAGGGCTTCACGCAGCGGCGTCCGGCTGACCCGCAGCGTCTCGCACAACTGGGACTCCACCAGCCGGGTGCGGTCATCGATCTCGCCCACCATCAGCTTTTTCCCGAGCTCGATGTACACCCGGTCGCGCAGGGAGACGGGCTGCTCGGCACGAGTGCCGGTCACTGCAGCTCCTTGAGCGCCGCGATGACGTCGACGCTGCGGGCATGCGCCCCGAAGACACCGCCCTGCATGGTGATCATGTTCAGTGCCGCAACGTGATTGGCGTAGTCGGTGGCGCCGGTGGCATCCGAGACGACGAGGCACTCATATCCACGGTCATTGGCGTCGCGCATGGTGGTGTGCACGCACACGTCGGTGGTGATCCCGGTGAAGATGATGTGGCTGATGTCGTTGCGACGCAACACCAGTTCCAGGTCGGTGGCGTAGAAGCTGCCCTTTCCGGGTTTGTCGATGATGGGTTCGCCGGGCAGCGCAGCCATCTCGGGCACGAGTTCCCAACCCGGTTCGCCGCGGGTCAGGATCCGCCCGCACGGACCGGTTGATCCAATCTCGGCACCGATCTGGGCCGAGCGCCACCGTTTGTTGGCCGGAAGATCGGACAGGTCCGGGCGGTGGCCCTCGCGGGTGTGGATGACGAGCAACCCGGCCGCGCGGGCCGCGGCCAGTACCTCCTGCGCAGGGCGCAGTGGAGTCCGGACCAGCGACAGGTCATAGCCCATGGTGTCGACGTATCCACCGGCACCGCAGAAGTCCACCTGCCAGTCGATGTTGATCAGTGCGGTTCGACTGGTCGGGATATCGCCGTCATACGGCCAGACATAAGGCTCGGCCGCAATCGTGATCATGCGGTCTCACCGGCCAGGGCGGGCTGCGCCACGCGCACCGGCAGATAGGTCAGCGCGGTGAACGCCAGGCCGCCCACCACCATCGCCACCACCGCGTCGGACAGTTGCGGGGCGTAGAAGTGGGTCAGCAGCGCTCCCCCGGCCCCGATTCCCCACGCGGCGAACGGTTTCCAATACAAGCCCGTTGCCGAGGGCGCCCGCCTACCGGCGAACACCAGCTGGTCGAGGATCAGCACGACGCCGATCGGGGGAACCAGCACCCCGAGGATGTTCAACCACGTCGCGAAGTACGACCAGATCCCGGCGACGGCGGCAACGGTTCCGACGACACCCAACACGATCGTCAACTGACGCATGGTCTTTCCGGTGATGTTGCCGAACCCGACTGCCCCGTTGTAGAGGCAGTGTGCGCACACGCTGCCGAGGTTGACGAAGACGAAGACGATCGCCAGCGGCACCAGGATGCCACCGCCGCCCACCAGGACGTGCAGGAAATCTCCGCCGGCCGTGCCGGGTGCCGCGGCGGCGCCGAGCGCGACCACGAACGCACCCGCCAGTTGGGCGATCAGGTAGGCGACCGGGAAAGCGGCAAACGCCGCCAGTGCCCCTTCCCTGCCGTTGCGGGCCCACCGGGTGAAGTCGGCAGTCATGGTGCCCGAATCGGCGAAGCAGGCGAACACCATGGTGACCGCGACACCGAAGCCGAAGGCGCCTGCTCCGGCACCGCCGCCGTAGCTGAAGGCTGATCCGATCCCACCGGCGTTACCGGCGGCCAGGATCACCGCCACCACACCGAGCGGGATGAACAGCGCCGAAGCGACTACCCCGATCCAGGAGATCGCCCGTATCCCGACGAAGGTCAGCGCGACGAACAGCACCCCGGCAAGCAGGGTTAGCCACGGCGCGCTCCATCCCATCGAGAGGTTGAGTGTGGATCCGACCATGCCGGTCTGGAAGGCGAACCAGCCGATGACCAGTGCCGAGAGAAAGACCGAGACGATGCGGAAACCCCTGGTACCGAAGGTATCCGCCGCGGTCAGCGCAAAGTTCTTGCCCGATCGTCCGGCCAGGTAGCTCAGCGTGCCCACATAGCCCATCAGGATCAGGTCACCGACTCCGATCGCGACCAGGCCCATGACGAAGCCGAGGTTGTAGACCACGATGCCCGCGAACACCGCCGAGGTCATGATCATCGGGAAGCCGACCCACACCGCCGACACCGAGAACAGTGACTTGCGCGCGGACAGTGGGACGGGCTGGTTCTCGTACTCCTCACCAAGCGCCGAATGCTGTTCGGCGAGCACTGTATCCATGGCTGTATACCGTGCGGTATACGAATTTCCCGGGCATTTCTGTCCGTGAACATGTCGTAACGGGGTGCTCACCGCTCAGCGGCAGCGAGGTTTACAGCGCCGCAACACAACGACCGAATCCACGTAACAGAAACATCGTCAACTCCCAGTGATCGGCCCGTCCGGGCCGCCACCCCCAGGAGATGTTGATGGATACAGGAACCACGGCGTTCATGCTGTGTTGCATCATCGGCCTCACGCTGATGATCCCGGGTCTCGCCCTGTTCTACGGCGGCATGGTCTCGGTGAAGAGCTCGACCAACATGATGATGATGACGTTCGGCGCAGTCGCCCTGGTAGGCGTGCTGTGGGTGCTGTTCGGCTTCTCGATGGCGTTCGGGACTTCCTACGGCGACCTCGGACTGCTCGGCAGCATCACCGAGTTCGCCGGCATGAAGAATCTGGTCGAGCCGATGACCTCGGTGAACGGCCTGCCCGTCAGTCTGTTCTCCCTGTTCCAGGCGTTGTTCGCGGCCATCACCGTGGCGCTGATCTCGGGTGCGGTCGCCGACCGGATGAAGTTCGGCGCCTGGATGGTCTTCGCCGGGGTGTGGGCGGTGCTGGTGTATTTCCCTGTCGCACACTGGGTGTTCGCCTTTGACAAGACGTTCTCGGAGGACTCCGTCGGCGGCTGGGTCGCCAACAAACTTCACGCCATCGACTTCGCCGGTGGCACCGCGGTGCACATCAACGCAGGTGCGGCAGCCCTGGCGCTGGCCATCGTGCTCGGCAAGTCGGCGCTGTTCGGCCAGTTGCGCAAACCGCACAACGTTCCGCTGACCCTGCTGGGCGCGGGCATGTTGTGGGCCGGCTGGTACGCCTTCAACGGCGGATCCGCCCTGGCCGCAGGCAATTCCGCGGCCATCGTCATGGTGACCACGTTTGTCGCCACCTGCGCCGCCACTCTGGCCTGGATCGCGGTCGAGAAGCTCAAGACCGGCCACGTCACCGGTGTGGGCGCCGCGTCGGGCGCCATTGCCGGCCTGGTCGCCATCACCCCGGCCTGCGGCGCGGTCACCCCCGTCGGCGCGATCGCCCTGGGCGCCATCGCCGGTGCCGTGTGCATCCTGGCTGTCGGCCTCAAGGAGAAGCTCGGCTACGACGACTCCCTGGACGTGGTGGGTGTGCACCTGGTCGGCGGCGTGATCGGCACTCTGCTGATCGGCTTCCTGGCCAGCGACGCCATGCCCAGCAAGGTCAGTGGCCTGTTCTACGGCGGAGGTCTCGACCAGTTGTGGAAGCAGGCGATCGCCGCGGGCGCGGTGGCCGGCTACTCGTTCGCGGTCGCGTTCGCCATCGCCTACGTGATCAAGAAGACCATGGGTATCCGGATCTCGCCGGAGGAAGAGGAGAAGGGTATCGACACCGCATTCCACCGAGATTCGGCCTACGAGCTCGAATTCGCCTGACAGAGACGATGATTCCCCGGCCCGGCCGCCGCGGAGCGATTTCGCGGCAGCCGGTCACCGGGGTTTCTTCAGCCCTTCGAAGTTTCCTATCGTGATACAGTGATTCATAACAAGAGACGAAAGAGCTGGTGCTATGCCCTCCGATCTCGCCACCCTCGCCGAACAATCCGGCACCAAGTTCATCCTCGCGCTGTTCGTAGACCTGCGCGGAAAGCCCTGCGCCAAACTGGTTCCCGTCCAATCCGTCGAGCAGCTGGCCACCGAGGGCGTCGGTTTCGCCGGCTACGCCGTCGGCGCGATGGGCCAGGAACCCAAGGATCCGGATCTGGTCGCCATTCCCGACCCGGCCTCGTTCACCCCGATCCCGTTCATCAAGGAGGGGCTCGCCCTTGTGCACTGCGACCCCCACGTGCAGGGTGCGCCGTGGCCGTACGCACCGCGGGTCATCCTCAAGGGTCTGATCCAGCGCGCCGCCGACGCGGGATTCGAACCCTGGATCGGTGCCGAGGTCGAGTACTTCCTGTTGCGCCGCAACGCCGATGGCGCTCTCGTCACCGCCGACGCAGCAGACACCGCCGCCCAGCCCTGTTACGACGCGCGCGGCGTCACCCGGATGTATGAGCACCTCACCGCGATCTCCACCGCGATGAACACGCTCGGATGGTCCAACTACGCCAACGACCACGAGGACGGCAACGGCCAGTTCGAGCAGAACTTCGAGTTCGCCGACGCACTGACCACCGCCGACCGGGTGATCACCCTGCGCTACCTGCTGTCGATGATCGCCGCCGAACGCGACATGGTGGCCACCTTCATGCCCAAACCGTTCGCCGATCGCACCGGCAGCGGCCTACACCTGCACATGTCGCTGACCAGTGCCGGGACGCCGGTCTTCCCCGCCGAAGCCGACGATCGGGGCCTCGGCCTGTCCGAGACGGCGTACGCATTCATCGGCGGCATCCTCGACCACGCCTGCGCACTGCAGTCCGTCGTCGCACCAACCGTCAACTCCTACAAGCGAACCGGCGCCACCTCGACCGCATCCGGGGCCTCGTGGGCTCCGCGCAAGCCCAGCTACGGCGGCAACGACCGCACCCACTACATCCGGGTACCCGACAGCCAGCGTATCGAGTTGCGCGGCGGCGACGGCTCGGCCAATCCGTATCTCGCCATCGCGGCGTCGCTGGGCGCCGGACTCGACGGCGTCAAGCGCAGCCTCGATCCGGGAGCAGTGGGCGCCCAGGGCCCGGCCGCGCTGCCGCCCACCCTGCTGCACGCGGTCGAATCGCTGGAGGCCGATCCCGTCGTCACCGGCGTACTCGACGTCGCGGGCGACGGCGTCGCCTCCTACTTCGCCGACGTCAAACGTGAGGAGTTCTTCGCCTACCACGGCACCGTCACGCCGTGGGAAATCGACCAATACCTGACGGCGTTCTAGCCGAACGGCTTTCACGGAAAGGAGAACAACATGTGCGGAATCGTGGGGCTACACCTGCGCACACCGGAGCTGTATCCGCGCCTCGGCGAACTGCTCGCCGCCATGCTCGGCGAGATGTCCGACCGCGGCGCCGACTCGGCGGGGATCGCGATCTACGGGGACCCGGAGTGGTCGCCGTACGGGCAGGGCTGCGTGTCGGTGACGGACGTCGAATTCGGGGTGGAAGCATCCGCTATCGGTCCGGATGTGGATGTGGTGCAGGTTGATTCGACCTATCTGCTGTCGGCCGACATGGATTCCGAAGAACTGCTGAGCCTGGCGCGGGCCGCCTATCCGACCGCACTGATCTCCGGGTTCGGCGCCGATCTGGCCGTGCTCAAGGGGGTCGGCCATCCCCGCTCGCTCACCGAGGCCTGGGGACTGGCCAAGGCCCAGGGCTGGCAGGGCGTCGGGCATACCAGGATGGCCACCGAGTCGGCCGTGACCCCGTCGGGCTGCCACCCCTACACCGTCGGCCCCGGACAGTGCCTGGTGCACAACGGATCCTTCGCCAACCACGCCACCATCCGCCGCGAGCTACGCCGGGCCGGTGTGGCGTTCGACAGCGAGAACGACACCGAGGTGGGCGCCCGGTTCGTGGCCGAACAACTGGCCGCGGGCCGCGATGTGGCGACCGCGCTCAAGGAACTGTGCGCCACCTTCGACGGCTTCTACACACTGCTGGTCTCCGATCACGACTCGTTCGCGGTGGTGCGCGACGCCATCGCCTGCAAGCCCGCGGTGATCGCCGAAACCGCCGACTGGGTGGCGATGGCCAGTGAGTACCGGGCCCTGGCCGGGCTACCCGGGGTCGAGCAGGCACGCATTTGGGAACCGGAACCGGAGGTGGTTTACGCATGGACCAGATAACAGCCACGTTAGTTGGGTTTGACCTGCGCACAACACCATTGCGTGAGGTCAACGCGGCATTGCATCAGCCGGGTGTGGAGAGCGACTACGTCATCGCCCACCCCGACGGCGCCCACAATGTGGCCGTCGGGCTCAACGCACAGGTACGCGTGACCGTTGAAGGTCACGTCGGCTACTACGCCGCGGGAATGAACCAACTCGCCGAGGTCACGATCAACGGCAATGCCGGAACCGGCTTGGCCGAGAACATGATGAGCGGCACCGTGCGCGTCACCGGCAACGCCTCGCAGTCCGCGGGCGCCACCGCCCACGGCGGGCTACTGGTCATCGAGGGAGACGCGGCCGCGCGCTGCGGCATCTCGATGAAGGGCGTGGACATCGTCGTGGGCGGCAACATCGGTCACATGAGCGCGTTCATGGCTCAAGCCGGCCGCCTGGTGGTCCGCGGCGACGCCGGGGAGGCACTGGGCGACTCGATCTACGAGGCACGCCTCTACGTGCGCGGCGAGGTGGCCTCGCTCGGCGCGGACTGCATCGCCAAGCCCATGCGCCCCGAGCACCACGCCGAACTCGCTGAGCTGTTGGCAGCCAGCGGATTTGACGACGACACCTCCGCCTACACCCGCTACGGCTCGGCCCGAGACCTCTACCACTTCCACGTCGACCATGCGGGGGCCTACTGATGCGCGAATCCGCCACTTTCGATCGATCCACGATCGCCGACATCCAACGGGCCGCCGAAACCGGGATCTACGACATCCGCGGTTGGGGGGCAAAGAGACGGCTTCCGCACTTCGACGACCTGCTGTTCTTGGGTGCGTCGATGTCGCGTTACCCGCTTGAGGGCTACCGGGAGCGTTGCGGCACCGATGTCGTGCTCGGAGACCGCAACGCCAAATATCCACTACACCTGGATATTCCGGTCACCATCGCCGGCATGAGCTTCGGAGCGCTGTCCGGGCCGGCCAAAGAAGCACTGGGCCGCGGGGCCAGCGAGGCGGGCACCTCGACCACCACCGGCGACGGCGGCATGACGCCCGAGGAACGCGGGCAGAGCAAGAACCTGGTGTATCAGTACCTGCCCTCGCGCTACGGGATGAACCCCGACGACCTGCGCAAGGCCGACGCCATCGAGGTGGTGCTCGGGCAAGGCGCCAAACCCGGCGGCGGCGGAATGCTGCTGGGGCAGAAGATCTCCCCGCGGGTGGCCCAGATGCGCACGCTGCCCGAGGGCATCGACCAACGCAGCGCATGCCGGCACCCGGACTGGACCGGCCCCGACGATCTCACCATCAAGATCAACGAACTGCGGGAGATCACCGACTGGGAAAAACCCATCTACGTCAAGGTCGGGGCCACCCGCACGTACTACGACGTGAAGCTGGCCGTACACGCCGGCGCGGACGTGGTGGTGGTCGACGGGATGCAGGGCGGTACGGCTGCCACCCAGGAGGTGTTCATCGAACACGTCGGCATCCCGACGCTGGCTGCCGTGCCGCAGGCGGTGCAGGCGCTGCAGGAACTGGGCGTTCACAGACAAGTTCAGTTGATCGTGTCCGGTGGTGTCCGTTCCGGGGCCGACGTGGCCAAGGCGCTGGCCCTGGGCGCCGACGCGGTCGCGATCGGCACCGCCGCACTCATCGCACTCGGCGACAACCATCCCCGTTACGCCGCCGAATACGAGAAGCTCGGCAGCGCGGCCGGTTTCTACGACGATTTCCAGGACGGACGCGACCCGGCCGGCATCACCACCCAGGACCCCGAATTGGCGGCCCGGTTCGACCCGGTCGAGGGCGGCCGGCGGTTGGCCAACTACCTGCGGGTGCTCACCATGGAAGCCCAGACCATCGCCCGGGCCTGCGGCAAGGCGCATGTGTGCCATCTGGAGCCCGAAGACCTGGTGGCGGTCACCATCGAGGCCGCCGCGATGGCCCGGGTCCCGCTGGCCGGCACGAACTGGATCCCTGGCCAGTGAGCGCGACCGCGGACGTCGTCATCATCGGCGGTGGGCTGGAAGGGGCCGCGGCGGCCTGGGCGCTGAGCCAACGCGGTGTCACCAATGTGACTGTCCTGGAGCGCAATACCGTCGGTTCCGGCATGACCGGCAAGTCCAGCGGGATTGTGCGCTGCCACTACGGGGTCAGCTCGCTGGCCGCCATGGCCGCCGTCGGACTCGAGGTGTTCGAGAAAGCCGAGCAGATTTTCGGGACCGATATCGGGTTCCGGCAGACCGGGTACGTCGTCGGCGTCGGCGAACACAACGTCGGGAATCTCCGCAGGAGCCTGGCCGCCCAACGTGAGGTCGGCGTGCAGACCGAGGAGATCGATGCCTCCGAGGTGGCCGAGCTGTGGCCCTGGGCGGACCTGGAACCGTTCGCGGCCTTCGGCTGGGAGTCTCGCGGCGGATACGGCGACGCCTACCAGACCGCGCAGGCGTTCGCGGTGTCGGCGAGGGCCGCAGGAGTGCGAATCCGCCAGGGTGCCAACGTGACCGGGCTGATGCTCGACGGCGATCGGATCACCGGCGTCCGGCTGGCGGACGGCACGGAAATCTCGGCAGGCACCGTCGTCGTCGCCACCGGCGCGTGGACCCGGCCGTTCCTGGCCCCCTACGGCGTCGATGTGCCGATCCGCGTAGTGCGCGAACAGATCGTCACGATCGCCCCCGGAGTGCCGATCGGAACGGTCCCGGTGTTCTCCGACCTGGTGTCACTGCAGTACGTGCGCCCCGAGCTGGGCGGGGAGATCCTGTTCGGCAACAGCGACCTGGCGCACTGCGAGGAGGCCGACCCGGACGACTACCTGAACCGGGCCACCGACGGCTTCATCGACCTGACCGTCGACAAGGTGGGTACCCGCTTTCCCGGATTCTCTGACGCGGCGATCACGGGCAGCTATGCCGGCTGCTACGACGTCACGCCGGACTGGAACCCGGTCATCTCCGCCACCGGTATCGACGGCCTGCTCGTGGCGGCCGGATTCAGCGGGCACGGCTTCAAGCTCGCTCCGGCGGTCGGGAAACTCGTCGCCGATCTGGTCACCGAGGGCCGCAGTTCCGACCCGCGGATACCCGAGACGGATTTCCGGCTGGCCCGGTTCGCGGAGGACAATTTGCTCAAGAGCCGGTATCCGTACGTCGGTGCCGGGGAGATGCGTTAGAGGGGAGTGCTGTGAGCGACCTGCCGCTGCTCCGCAATGCCGGCACAGCCCGCGACCGCGATCCGCACGCACCGGTCGAGGAACTGGAGTTCGAGGCGGCGATCGGGCGCAATGTGCGTCAACTGCGTCAGCAGCACGGGCTCACCGTCGCCGACATGGCGGACCGGGTGGGCATCTCCAAGGCGATGCTGTCCAAGATCGAGAACGCCCAGACCTCCTGCAGCCTGTCCACCCTGGCGCTGCTGGCCAAGGGGCTCGACGTCCCGGTGACCAGCCTGTTCCGCGGCGCCGACGTCGAACGCCCGGCGGCGTTCGTCAAGGCGGGCACCGGTCCGGAGATCGTGCGCAACGGCACCAAGCAGGGCCACGAGTACCAGCTGCTCAGCTCCCTGCGCGGCGAACACAAGCGGCTCGAATGCCTGCACGTCACTCTGACCGAGAAGAGCCAGACCTACCCGCTGTTCCAGCATCCCGGGACCGAGTTCATCTACATGCTCTCCGGCGTCATGGACTACAGCCACAGCCGCTCGGTGTACCGGCTGCAGCCGGGCGACTCGCTGCAGATCGACGGGGAAGGCGCTCACGGACCGGTTGACCTGATCGAACTGCCGATCCGGTTCCTGTCGGTGATCGCCTTCCCCGATTCGCAGGTGTAAGGCACCTCTTCGGTCACTACTCGTAGATGCCCATCACCCGCTGCGGGCCATGGTGGTTGTGCCAGCCGGGCTTCATGCCGGGGGCCGGGGTGGCGTAGGTGTCGGGGCTGTAGAGGTTGCCCGAGCCATGCGGCTCCTGCGCGGCGGCCGTGCCGGCCAGGCCGAGCGCGACGGCGCCGAAGGCGCCCGCAGACAGGATGGGCAGCGCCAGAGCCTTGGTGAACTTCGTCATGATCGTGAATCCTTCTGTCTCAGTTGGCTTTTCGATTTCCTTGGCGGCTTGTTCGGCCACTGAGACAAGAGTGCCGCCAAAACCGCCGGCGGTCTGTCGGGCGATCGGGCCGCTAGGCGGGTGAAGATGCGTTCCCCCGATCGGGGGAAGTGCACGTCAGCCGTGGGTTTTGGCCTGCGTTTGACGCGGAGTACAGTTGACCGCGTGCAGCGGGTGCTCCTTCTCGGACGCCGCGACGGGGTCTGACCAGACCGGCTTCCCGTCGCGGGTTTTTGCGATGCGCCGGTCGAGTCCCCACTCAAACTCCCGGAGCAAACACTCATGACCACCCCCGACATCTCGGCAGATGCCTACAGTTCGGTGCGCGCGATCAATACGCCGGCCGGCACCCCCAACCCTGGTCAGCCCGTCTGGAACACCCAGCGCGGATCGTCCATGCCCGTCAGCCGCTATCGCAGCTTCGCCGACGAGGTCCCGGGCGGCAGCCCGGCCTTCGGCACCGGGGTTCCGTTCGACCGCACCTGGCCGGACCGCGTCATCGACAAAGCCCCCATGTGGTGTGCGGTCGACCTGCGCGACGGTAACCAGGCCCTGATCGATCCCATGAGCCCGGCGCGCAAGCGCCGCATGTTCGACCTGCTGGTACGGATGGGCTACAAGGAGATCGAGGTCGGGTTCCCCTCGGCCAGCCAGACCGACTACGACTTCGTCCGCGAGATCATCGAGGACGGCGCCATCCCCGACGACGTGACCATCCAGGTGCTGACCCAGTGCCGGCCCGAGCTGATCGAGCGCACCTTCGAGGCCTGCGCGGGAGCTCCTCAGGCCATCGTGCACTTCTACAACTCGACGTCCATCCTGCAGCGCCGCGTCGTGTTCCGCGCCGACCGCGATGCCGTCAAGAAGATCGCCACCGACGGCGCCCAGATGTGCGTCGAGGAGGCCGAGAAGTACCCCCAGACCCGCTGGCGCTTCGAATACTCCCCCGAGTCCTACACGGGCACCGAGCTGGAGTACGCCGTCGAGGTGTGCAACGCCGTCGCCGACATCGTCAAGCCCACCCCCGAGTGGCCGCTGATCGTCAACCTGCCTGCCACCGTCGAGATGGCCACCCCGAACGTCTACGCCGACTCGATCGAGTGGATGAGCCGGCATCTGGCCCCTCGCGACTCGATCATCCTGAGCCTGCACCCGCACAACGATCGCGGAACCGGTGTTGCCGCAGCCGAATTGGGCTACCAGGCCGGCGCCGACCGGATCGAGGGCTGCCTGTTCGGCAACGGCGAGCGCACCGGCAATGTCTGCCTGGTGACGCTGGGGCTGAACATGTTCAGCCGTGGGGTCGATCCGCAGATCGACTTCTCCAACATCGACGAAATTCGCCGCACGGTCGAGTACTGCAACCAGCTGCCCGTGCACGAACGTCACCCCTACGGCGGTGACCTGGTCTACACCGCGTTCTCCGGCAGCCACCAGGACGCCATCAACAAGGGCCTGGACCAGATGAAGGTGGATGCCGACGAGGCGGACGCCGACATGGATGACATCCTGTGGCAGGTCCCGTACCTGCCGATCGATCCCAAGGATGTCGGCCGCACCTATGAGGCCGTGATCCGGGTGAACTCGCAGTCCGGCAAGGGCGGCGTCACCTACATCATGAAGGCCGACCACGGCCTGGTGCTGCCGCGTCGGCTGCAGATCGAGTTCAGCCAGGCGATTCAACAAATTACCGATGGAGAGGGCGGCGAAGTGTCGCCCAAGGAGATCTGGGACGCGTTCTCCGAGGAGTACCTGGCCCCGATCACCCCATTGGAGCGCATCCGCCAGAAGGTGGTGGCCTCCGAGGTCGACGGTGGCACCGACACCATCACCGCGATCGTGAAGATCGACGGCGTCGAGCGCGAGATCGTCGGCGCCGGCAACGGCCCGCTGGCGGCGTTCGTCGACGCCCTGGGCGCGATCGGCTACGACATCAACGTGCTGGACTACTCCGAGCACGCCATGTCTTCGGGTGAGGAAGCCCAGGCCGCGGCCTACGTCGAGGCGTCCATCGGCGGCAAGACCGTCTGGGGCGTCGGCATCGCGACGTCGATCACCACCGCGTCACTGCGGGCCGTCGTGTCCGCGGTGAACCGAGCGGCGCAGCGCTGAACCCTGCGCCGATTCGGCACTGCCTGCGGTAGATCACAAGTGCATCACTTCGGGCACTCGTGTCTGCTGTCGACGGCGTTGGGCGTGATTAGCTGACGCTGACGTAGATCACTACGTGACCCTCGACTGCAAGGAGCAGTGATGGACTGGGGCTCAACTTGGGATTTCCTCTGGCATTTCCTGATCATCTTCGCCTGGATCGCCTACCTGCTGGTCCTGTTCCAGATCCTCACGGACCTGTTCTGGCGTGACCACAAGACCTCGGGCTTCGTCAAAGCCGTGTGGGTGATCTTCCTGATCCTGATTCCGTGGCTCACCGCGCTGGTGTACCTGATCGCCCGGGGCAAGGGCATGTCCGAACGCGCCCAGGCGGCAGCGCTGGCGGCCAAGAAGGAGACCGACGACTACATCAAGCAGGCGGCAGGCCGATCCCCGGCTCAGGAGATCGCCGACGCCAAGTCTCTGCTGGATGCCGGCACGATCACCCAGGCAGAGTTCGACGGGCTGAAGGCAAAGGCACTGGGCTGAAATCGGAGCTGAGTCAGAACAGCGTGTACTGATCGCTCTCTGCGGGGGTGTCGCAGAAATCCTCGATATCGGCGCCACCGACGACGTGGGTCAGTAGTCCCATGAACGTCTCGTCGTCGAGTAGCGGCACCCCCATCTCGGCTGCCTGGTAGCCCTTGCCCTGACTGGGTGCGGTCTCGTTGCAGATCACCAGTGAGGTCTGCTGGTCCACCAGGTCGGTGTAGGACAGCCCGGCGTGCAGGATGCGCTCGACGAGTTCCTCGTGGGTACGCACCACCTCTGCCGACAGCGCCACCCGCATGCCCTGCACCAGCGGCCGCCCCGGCACGAAGATGCCAGGGTTCGCGTATTCGCACGGCAGCCGCGAGGCGAGCACCTTCAACGGGCGCAGTTCTTCGTGGGTGATGTGGCCGTTGGGCCAGCGGCGCCGGCTCACTTCCCGCAGCGGCAGCCAGACCTTGCGGTCACGCGCCCTCGCCAGGGTCGGCTTCAGGATCTGTGCCAGCACCAATGCGTCGTCGAGCGCATCGTGTGGCCGCATCTGGCTCACGCCCCAGTGCGCCGCCAAAGTCTCCAGCCGCAGATTGTCGGTACCCAGCGCCAGCCGACGCGCCAACTCGACGGTGCACATCACGCTGTCGATCGGCAGCTCGGCACCGACCAGTTCAGCCTCGGCGGCCAGGAAGCTGTAGTCGAAGCCCACGTTGTGCGCGACCAGCGTGCGTCCGCGCAGGATGTCGCTCAGCTCCCCGACGACGTCGCCAAAGGTCGGCTGGCCTTCCAGCATCTCGGTGGTCAGCCCGTGCACATGGGTGGGCCCGGGATCCACGCCGGGGTTCAACAGGGAGGCGACGCTGCGCTCGACATTGCCGTCGTCCCCGACCGCCAGTGCGGCGACGCTGACGATGCGTGCCTGTCCGGGCCGGAACCCCGTGGTCTCCACGTCGACGACCGCCCAGCCCGCTCCCGGCTCCTCCGCCGGCCTGCCCCACGCGCTGCTCATATTCGTCAGGATGGCACGCAGGCCCGACAGAGTCGCCCGGCGCGCCTGCGTGTCGTGCCCCTAAAATCGCCGGAATGCTGACCATCCGTGGGCGCGCCGCACTGGCCGCCGGAGCAACCGCACGCTGGGCGTCGCGGGTCACCGGTCGCGGAGCGGGCGCGATGATCGGCGGACTGGTCGCCATGACGCTGGACCGCTCGATCCTGGGCCAGCTGGGCCAGGGCCGCCGCAGCGTCGTCGTGACCGGCACAAACGGCAAATCGACCACCACCCGCATGACCGCGGCCGCCCTGGCGACACTCGGCCCGGTGGCCAGTAATTCCGAGGGCGCCAACATGGACGCCGGGCTGGTGGCGGCACTGGCCTCGGCGCGCGACGCCGAGCTGGCCGCCCTGGAAGTCGACGAGATGCATGTCCCGCATGTATCCGACGCCGTGGACCCGTCGGTGATCGTTCTGCTGAATCTGTCCCGCGACCAGCTCGACCGGGTTGGTGAGATCAACCACATCGAACGCACCCTGCGCGGCGGGCTGGCCCGCCACCGCGACGCGGTGATCGTGGCCAACTGCGACGACGTGCTGATGACCTCGGCCGCCTACGACAGCCCCAACGTGGTGTGGGTGGCCGCCGGCGGCAGTTGGTCGGGCGACTCGGTGAGCTGCCCGCGGTCCGGCGAGATCATCGTGCGCGACGGGCGGGACTGGCACTCGACGGGCACCGACTTCAAGCGTCCGAGCCCGCAGTGGTGGTTCGACGACACCCACATCTACGGGCCCGACGGTCTCACGCTGCCGATGACGCTGGCCCTGCCCGGGGCCGTCAACCGCGGCAACGCCACCCAGGCCGTCGCCGCCGCGGTGGCACTCGGCGCGGACCCGGCTGCCGCCGTCGCCGCGGTGTCCACCGTCGACGAAGTCGCCGGTCGCTACCGCACGGTGCAGATCGGCTCGCACACCGCCCGGATCCTGCTGGCCAAGAACCCCGCCGGCTGGCAGGAAGCGCTGTCGATGGTGGACAAGCGCGGGGCCGGTGTTGTCATCTCGGTCAACGGGCAGGTACCCGACGGTGAAGACCTCTCGTGGCTGTGGGACGTTCGCTTCGAGCACTTCGACGACACGGTCGTCGTCGCCGCCGGTGAGCGCGGCACCGACCTGGCCGTACGGCTCGGGTACGCCGGCGTCGAACACTCACTGGTGCACGACACCGTCGCCGCGATCGACTCCTGCCCTCCCGGGCACGTCGAGGTGATCGCCAACTACACCGCATTCCTGCAACTGAATCGACGGATCTCATGACGGTGAGGATCGGGCTGGTGCTGCCCGACGTGATGGGCACCTACGGCGACAGCGGCAATGCGGTGGTGCTGCGACAACGGTTGCGGCTGCGCGGCATCGACGCCGAGATCGTGGAGATCACGCTGGACGATCCCGTGCCGGACTCCCTGGATCTGTACACCCTCGGCGGAGCCGAGGATTATGCGCAGCGGCTGGCGACCAAGCATCTGATCCGGTATCCCGGTCTGCAACAGGCGGTTTCGCGGGGGGCGCCGGTGCTGGCCATCTGCGCGGCGATCCAGGTGCTCGGCCACTGGTACGAGACCTCGGCCGGTGAACGGGTGGAGGGTGTCGGGCTGCTCGACGTCACCACCTCACCACAGGAGACCCGCACCATCGGCGAGGTGGCCTCGAAGCCTCTCCTGGATGGGCTTTCGCAGCCGTTGACGGGCTTCGAAAACCACCGTGGCGGAACGGTTCTCGGCCCCGATGCCAGGCCGCTGGCCGCGGTGACCAAGGGTGCGGGCAACCGCTTGGGCGATGGATTCGACGGGGCCGTGCAGGGCAGCGTGATGGCCACCTACCTCCATGGACCATGCCTGGCGCGCAATCCGGAGCTGGCCGACCATCTGCTCTCGCAGGTCGTCGGTGACCTGCCGCCGCTGGAACTGCCCGAGGTTGATGTGCTTCGCCGCGAACGCCTGGCCGCCCCGCGCCGGGTGTAGGAGTCAGGACGCGAAAGCGTCGACCGCCGCGCCGATTTGTGCTGCGGCGTCGGCGAGAATCGGCTCGCCATGGCCGAACCCGGCGCGCTGCGCGCCCGTGGCGGCGAGAATCTCCACCGCACGCGAGGCGGCCGCCCGGTCGGTGTTGAAAACGCCGAGGATCAGCTGTCCGTTGAACTCGGCTATCGCATCACCGGTGAGCACGGTATCGGCGGCCGGCAGGTAGAGCGCGATGCTACCCGGAGTGTGCCCGGGCACGGCGACAACCCGGGCACCGCCGGCGAATTCGAGGACATCGCCGTCACCGACCACGCGGTCCACCGAACACGGCGGCCCGTTCGGCGGCTCGTCGATATCGGGGCGAAGCGTGCGCTCCCCCGCGGTCAACACCGGCAGCGGACCCGGTGTGCCGCGGACGAAGTCGGCGTCGCCCGCACCGGCGATGACCTCCACATCGGACCAGTCCGCGATTTCGGCGGCCGCGCCGCAGTGGTCCTCGTGAAAGTGGGTGAGCACGATGCGCTTGACGTGAATACGCCGCAGGCCCAGGTCGGTGAGCGCCTCGGCGATCAGCTCGGCGCTGTCCGGCCACCCGGTGTCGATCAGCGTCACGCCGTCAGGTTCGGTAAACAGATAGCTGTTGAGCAGGTGCGCCTGGCCGCCGGGAATCCGCAGCCGGTACAGCGAATCCGCGATCTGGAGTAGGTCGGGCATGACTCGACGCTAGTGGCGCCGCAGCCCGTACAGGTCCCGACTTCGCTCACGGCGCAAAGGTGCGAAACGCTAGGCCACCGCGGCGAGCCGCGAATCAAGCCATGGCGCGGCGAGCCGCGAATCAGGCCATGGCGCGGCGGCCGGCCAACGCGCGGCCCAGGGTGAGCTCGTCGGCGAACTCCAGGTCACCGCCCATCGGCAGGCCCGAGGCGATGCGGGTGACGGTGAGGCCGGGGATATCGCGCAGCATCCGCACCAGGTAGGTGGCGGTGGCCTCACCCTCGGTGTTGGGGTCGGTGGCGATGATCACCTCGGCCACGTCGACGCCGTCGACGCGTTCACCGATCCGGTTGAGCAGTTCACGGATGCGCAATTGATCGGGCCCGACGCCCGACAACGGGTCCAGTGCCCCGCCCAGCACGTGATAGCGGCCCCGGAATTCGCGGGTGCGCTCAACGGCCTGCACGTCCTTGGGCTCCTCGACCACACACACCAGTGAGGCGTCGCGGCGCGAGTCCTTGCAGATCCGGCAGCGTTCCTCATCCGAGACATTGCCGCACACCGCGCAGAAGGTGACGCCGTCACGGACGCGGCCCAACACCGCGGTCAGCCGATCGATGTCGGGCGGTTCGACGCTCAGCAGGTGGAAAGCGATCCGCTGCGCGCTCTTGGGCCCGATACCCGGCAGCTTGCCGAGCTCGTCGATCAGATCCTGGACCGGGCCTTCAAACACTTACAGCCCCGGAAGTCCGAGCCCGCCCAAACCGCCGGCCAGCGGGCCCAGCCGGCTCTGGGCCAGGGTGTTCACCTGATTGGAGGCATCGGCGAGGGCGCCGACGATGAGGTCCTGCAGGGTCTCGGGGTCGGACGGATCGATCACCTTGGGATCGATGGCCACCGCGACCACCTCACCGCTGCCCTTGACCGTGACCTGCACCAGTCCGCCGCCGGCCTGGCCGTGCACCTCGGAATTGGCCAGCGCCTCCTGCGCCTCCATGAGCTGCTGCTGCACCTGCTGCGCCTGCGCCAGCAGGGCCGACATGTCGGGCGTGCCTCCGGGTTGCATCGACTGGATCCCCTTGCCGTGTTGATTGCGTCTTGGTCTCGACTTGGTTGCTCTCGCCTGTCGGCGGCGATTTGAGCTTTCAGCCTAGTCGTCGCGCGGGCTAGCGTGACGCCCGTGCGACTTCCAGTCTGCGTGCGTGTCGGCGCCTCAGTTGTCAGTAGCGTGGTCATCGCTGCGACCGCCTCCGCGACCGTCGACGCCCCCCACGCCACCGCCGCCCCCTCGAACGTCGCCGGCATGATCGTCTTCCTCGATCCCGGCCACAACGGCGCCAACGACGGGTCGATCAGCCGTCAGGTACCGACCGGCCGCGGCGGCACCAAGGACTGCCAGGCCAGCGGCACGTCCACCGAGGACGGATTCCCCGAGCACACCTTCACCTGGGACACCACCCTGCGGGTCCGCGCCATCCTGACCCAGATGGGCGTGCGCACCGCGATGTCACGCGGCAACGACAACGCGCTGGGACCCTGCGTCGACGAACGCGCATCGATGGCCAACGCACTGCGCCCCAACGCCATCGTCTCCATCCACGCCGACGGCGGCCCGGCCAACGGTCGCGGCTTCCACGTGCTCTACTCGTCGCCGCCGCTGAACAACGTGCAGGCCGGACCGTCGGTGCAGTTCGCCAAGACCATGCGCGATCAGCTGTCCGCGTCGGGCATCCCGCCCGCCACCTACATCGGTTCGGGTGGCCTGGACGCCCGCTCGGACATCGCCGGGCTGAACCTGGCGCAGTTCCCGTCGATCCTCGTCGAGTGCGGCAACATGAAGAACCCGGTCGACTCCAGCCTGATGAAGACCCCGGACGGCCAGCAGAAGTACGCCGAGGCCATCGCCCGGGGCGTCGTGGCCTATCTCGGCACCCAGGCCGGAAGTCCGGCGCGCTAGCTCTCGACTTCCTTCTTCAGGTTCGCCAGCACCTCGTCCTGGATCTTCCGCAGGCCCAGCGGTGCGAACGTCTTCTCGAAGAAGCCCTTGACCCCACCGGCACCGGTCCAGCTGGTCTTGAGGTTGACCGACGATCCGCTGCCCGCCGGGGCGACGGTCCAGTTGGTCACCAGGCTGGAGTTGGCGTCCTTCTCGATCACCGTGTGGCCGGCCACGTCCACCGAGGCCTTGATGTCACGCACCCGCGACTCGGTGGCCTGCAGCTTCCAGCTGGCCACGGTGCCCGCGCCCTGACCGCCTTCGAGCACCTGGTAATCGCGGTAGTGCGAGGAAAGGATCTTCGGGCGCACGGTCTGGTAGTCCGCGATCGCGGCGAACACAGCGGCCGGCTCGGCGTTGATCAGAACCGTGCTGACCGCACTGACCTGTCCCATGACTGAAACTCCTTTAACTCGTGTCTCCGGTCGCATCGTCGGCAACCTCCGACTAGCGTATATGTGTGTCTGTTGTTACGACTGACGCACAAGCTGCCCATGCCCTGGGCGTGCAGCGCCTCCTGGACAGTTACCGCGCCATACCGCCCAATTCGACGGTGCGGCTTGCCAAGCCCACGTCGAACCTCTTCCGCGCGCGCGATCGCAGCGATGTCACAGGTTTGGACGTAACGGGTCTGACCAACGTGATTGCGGTCGACGCCGAAGCCCGCACCGCCGACGTGGCGGGCATGTGCACCTACGAGGACCTGGTGGCTGCGACGCTGCCGCACGGTCTGGCCCCACTGGTCGTGCCGCAACTCAAGACCATCACGCTGGGCGGTGCGGTCACCGGACTCGGCATCGAGTCGACGTCATTCCGCAACGGTCTGCCGCACGAATCGGTGCTGGAGATGGACATCCTCACCGGGGCGGGCGAAATCGTCACCGCAACACCGGACCAACACTCCGAACTGTTTCGGACGTTCCCCAATTCCTATGGCACGCTGGGCTATTCGACCCGATTGCGGATCGAACTTGAGCCCGTCACACCGTTTGTCGCACTACGCCACCTGCGCTTTCACTCACTGACCGAGCTTGTCTCCGCGATGGATAGGATCATCGAGACCGGCGGGCTCGACGGCGAGCCGGTCGATTACCTCGACGGCGTCGTGTTCAGCGCCGACGAAAGCTATCTGTGCGTCGGCTTCAAGACGACGACACCGGGCCCGGTCAGCGACTACACCGGCCAGGACATCTACTACCGCTCGATCCAACACGCGCAGGGTGAAAAGCACGACCGGCTGACCATCCACGACTACCTGTGGCGATGGGACACCGACTGGTTCTGGTGTTCACGGGCATTCGGAGCGCAGAACCCGACGATCCGGCGGTTCTGGCCGCGCAAGCTGCGCCGCAGCAGCTTCTACTGGAAGCTCGTCGGCTACGACCAGCGGTTCAACATCGCCGACCGGATCGAGAAACGGCACGGCCGCCCACCGCGGGAGCGGGTGGTGCAGGACATCGAGGTGCCGCTGGAGAACTGCGCGGCATTCTTGAACTGGTTCTTGGAGAACGTCCCGATCGAACCGATCTGGCTGTGCCCGCTGCGGTTACGCGACGACGACCGCAAGGGCGCAGGCTGGCCCCTGTACCCCCTGCGGCCCCACCACACGTACGTCAACGTCGGATTCTGGTCTTCGGTGCCGGTCGGCCCGGTCGAAGGCCACACCAACAAGCTGATCGAGACCAAGGTCAGCGAGCTCGACGGGCACAAGTCCCTGTATTCGGATTCTTATTATCCGCGTGAGGATTTCGACGAGCTCTACGGCGGCGAGGCCTACAAGACCGTCAAGAAGTCCTACGACCCCGATTCACGCCTGTTTGACCTGTATTCGAAAGCCGTCTTGCGCCGATGAATGGAGAACAGCGATGACCACCTTCAAGGACCACTCGACGCACAGTACCGACCACAAGCTCAACCTGGCCGAGATCCTGGAGATCTTCGCGTCAGGGTCCCAACCCCTGAAATTCACCGCCTACGACGGCAGCACCTCCGGCCCCAGCGATGCCACCCTCGGACTGGACCTCAAGACCCCGCGCGGCACCACGTATCTGGCCACCGCCCCCGGGGATCTCGGCCTGGCCCGCGCATATGTGTCCGGCGACCTGGACATGTACGGGGTACATCCGGGTGACCCGTACCCGCTGCTGTGTGCACTGGCCGAGAAGATGGCGTTCAAGCGCCCGCCCGCCCGCGTGCTGGCCAATATCGTCCGATCCATCGGCATCGAACACCTCAAGCCGATCGCGCCTCCGCCGCAAGAAGCGCTGCCGCGGTGGCGGCGTGCGGTAGAAGGATTGCGGCACAGCAAGACCCGTGACGCCGAGGCGATCCACCATCACTACGACGTGTCGAACACCTTCTACGAATGGGTGCTCGGGCCGTCGATGACCTACACGTGCGCGTGCTACCCGGATGCCGACGCCGGCCTGGAGGAGGCCCAGGACAACAAGTACCGGCTGGTGTTCGAGAAGCTGCGCCTGCAGCCCGGCGACCGGCTGCTCGATGTCGGATGCGGCTGGGGCGGCATGGTGCGTTACGCGGCGCGCCACGGGGTCAACGCGCTCGGGGTGACGCTGTCGCGGGAACAGGCCCGCTGGGCGCAGGAGGCCATCGTCAAAGAGGGGCTCGAGGACCTGGCGGAGGTGCGCCACGGCGACTACCGCGACATCGCCGAGACCGGGTTCGACGCGGTGTCCTCGATCGGCCTGACCGAGCACATCGGTGTACACAACTACCCGTCGTACTTCGGTTTCCTGAAGTCGAAGATGCGGCCCGGCGCGCTGTTGCTGAACCACTGCATCACCCGCCACGACAACCGAACGAACGCGGTTGCCGGCGGGTTCATCGACCGCTACGTGTTCCCGGACGGGGAGCTGACCGGCTCCGGGCGGATCATCGCCGAGGTGCAGGATGCCGGCCTTGAGGTCATGCACGAGGAGAACCTCCGCAACCACTACGCGATGACGCTGCGCGACTGGTGCGCCAACCTCGTCGAGCATTGGGACTCCGCCGTCGCCGAGGTCGGGCTGCCCACCGCCAAGGTGTGGGGCCTGTACATGGCCGGGTCCCGGCTCGGCTTCGAGACGAATGTGGTTCAGCTGCACCAGGTCCTGGCGGTCAAGCTCGATGACCGCGGGAACGATGGCGGCCTGCCGCTGCGGCCGTGGTGGACACCCTAGGAGGGTAAGCTCAGGCAAGACGATTGGTAATGTTTTTCGGACTATTCGTTATTGATCGTCTTCGCCGAGCCTCATACCGTTGAGCCATGAAAACGGTTCTCATCACGGGTTGTTCATCAGGGTACGGACTCGAAAGCGCCCGCCACTTCCACGCCAACGGTTGGAACGTCATCGCCACGATGCGCACACCGCGCACCGGGCTGCTGCCGGATTCGGACCGAATCCAGTTGGTGGCATTGGACGTCACCGACCCCGACAGCATCTCGGCGGCGATCGAGGCCAGTGGCCCGATCGACGTGCTGGTCAACAATGCGGGCATCGGCGTTGTCGGCGCCTTCGAGCCCATGCCGATGGATACGATTCGAGAAGTGTTCGAGACCAACACATTCGGTGTGATGGCCATGACACAGGCCGTGCTGCCGCAGATGCGGGCGCGCGGATCGGGGGTGGTGGTCAACGTGACATCGAGCGTGACCTTGACGGCGATGCCGCTGGCCGCGGTGTACACCGCCAGCAAGATGGCGATCGAAGGGTTCACCGCATCCCTCGCACTCGAGCTCGACGCGGTGAACGTGACAGCCAAGCTTGTCGAGCCGGGCTACGGGCCGACGACGAGCTTCACCAGTAACGGTGCAACGCGGATGGACGGACTGATTCCCGAGCCGTATCGGGCGTTCGCCGCGCCGATCCTGGCGGCGTTCGGCCAGGCCACCGTCTTCACCGCCGAGTCCGATGTCGCCGAGACCGTCTACCAGGCCGCGACCGACACCTCTGGCCGGCTGCGGTTCCCGGCCGGCGCGGACGCGGTGGCGCTGGCCGCCAGCACGGCAAGCTAGGCGATCAGCGTGGCGCGGGCGATATCTTGGCGGCATGCCGGCAGACATCGCCCGCGTCGCTGATCCGCTCGAATCGGTCATTCCGTTGCTGCGCCCCCAGGTCGTGCTGTCGAAGGTCGTCAGCGGAGCGGGCGACTGGAGCATCCGCAAGCCGCGGTATGCCGACCCGTCGTTCTGTTTGATGTTGGCGGGCAACTGCTGGCTCAGCCCGGACGGTATCGATCCCGTCGAACTCTTCGCGGGCGACTTCCTGCTACTGCCTGAGACGCCGAGTTTCGTGATGGCCAGCGACCCCGCGTTGGCACCGACCGATGTCGAGCTCCATCCGACCGCCGATTCCCACTACGGGCCGGCCGATGGGCCCGAGCCGATGCGGATGCTCGGCGGATACTTCCGCTTCGATCGGGCCAACGCCAGGCTGCTGGTAAAGCTTCTTCCACCAACGATTCTCATCCGCCACGACGAATCCGGCTCGGACCGCCTGAACCGGATCGTCGAACTCATCACCGACGAGGCGATCACGCAACGTCCGTGCCGCGAACCGATTCTCGAGCGGCTCGTCGAGGTGCTGCTGATCGAGGCCTGCCGGTTCCGAACCGAACGTCCCACCGCCGGCGAACACGGCCTTATCGCCGGGCTTTCCGATCCGCAGCTCGCCGGTGTCCTGCGAGAGATTCACGACGGCGTCGCCGAGCGCTGGACGGTCGAGAAGCTCGCCCGCACCGCGACCATGTCCCGCGCCGTGTTCGCGGAACGTTTCGCGAACACGATCGGGATGCCACCCATGCAGTACGTGCTGGAGTGGCGGGTAGCGGTGGCCAAGGACATGCTGCAATCCGAACAACTGTCGATAGGCGAGATAGCGGCCAGGACCGGCTACCAGTCAGCCAGTGCGTTCACCACCGCGTTCACCCGGGTGACCGGACACTCCCCACGCGAATATGCCCGCGGCAGCGGGGACTGAACAGCGTCAGCTCTCGATCTTCCGCGCACCCAGTTCGTTCTGGAGCAGTTCCAGCGCCACTTCTTCGGGGTCACGACGCGGCCCGGCCTCACCCTGTGAAGCCTCGGCGAGCATCTCTTCCTCCTCGTCCTCGGGGGACGACGGCGGTTCCGGATCCGGCACCGGCTCAGGTTCGGGAATGGCGCGGCCCGGCCGGGTCGGCACCCGCGGCGGAGGCTTCGCAGCTTTCGGCGGGGGCGGCGGGGCCGCCTCCGCAGTGCCGACCTCACACCGGATCTGCCAGTCCACCCCGAGCGCATCCTTCAACGCCTCGCGGATCACGTCGGCATTGCGCGACTCCGTCAGCCGCTTGGCCAGCGGGGGTGAGTCATGGGACAGCACAAGGGTTTTATCCTCGACGGCCCGCACGATGGCACCCGACAGCATGACCTCGGTGGTACGGCTGCGCTCGCGCACCTTCTCCCGCACCGTCGTCCACATCGAGCGCACCGCAGCGGCGTTGGGCTCGCCACCGGGAACCGCCGACGCTTGCGCCGGCTGGGGTTCCGGCTCAGGTTCCGGGGCCGGCTCGGGCTCGAAGTCCGGCTCCGGCGGCAGTGGTGGCTCGGGCTCGGGTTCGGGTTCGGGAGCAGGGGTCGGCGGGGGCGGCGGGGGCGGCGCGGAGACCGGTTCCGGGTCGGCCACCGGTTGCGGCGCAGCCTCAGGTTCAGGAGCGGCCGGGGGCGGGGGCGGCGTAGGTGCCTCAGCGGCGGGGGCTTCGGGGACGGCGGGGGCCGGGGCAGCCTGGCTGCGGCGGGTGAAGGTCTTGGACGGCTCGGCGGCGGACTCGACAGACCGAGCCGCCGATGACGACGCCTCGCCTGCCGGGATCGACATGTCCAGCCGGGTCTCGATGCGTTCGATGCGCTGCAGCAGCGCCGATTCGGTGTCGTGCGCCGAGGGCAGCAGCAGCCGGGCGCACACCACTTCCAGCAGCAGTCGCGGCGCGGTCGCGCCCCGCATCTCGCCGAGGCCGGCGTGCACCACCTCGGCATACCGGGCCAGCGTCGCCGCGCCCGTATGGGCGGCCTGCTCCCGCATCCGTTCCAGCACGTCGGTCGGGGCATCCACGACACCGCGGGTGACCGCGTCGGGCACGGCCTGCAGCACGATCAGATCGCGGAAGCGCTCCAGCAGATCGGTGGCGAACCGCCGTGGATCATGACCGGCGTCGATCACGGCCTCGACGGCACCGAACAGCGCGGCCGCGTCCCCGGCGGCCAGCGCCTCGACCGCGTCGTCGATGAGCGCCATGTCGGTGGCGCCGAGCAGGGCCAGCGCCCGCTGATACGTGATGTGGTTGCCGTTGGCACCCTGCTCGGATCCCGCCAGCAGCTGATCGAGCACCGAGAGGGTGTCGCGGGGTGAACCGCCGCCCGCCCGGATGACCAACGGGTACACCGCGTCGTCGACGTTGACGTTCTCCTCGGCGCAGATGCGCTCGAGCAGCGGGCGCATGGTGCGCGGGGCCAACAGCCGGAACGGATAGTGGTGGGTACGCGACCGGATGGTCGGCAGCACCTTCTCCGGTTCGGTGGTGGCGAACACGAAGATCAGGTGCTCGGGCGGCTCCTCGACGATCTTGAGGAGCGCATTGAAACCGGCTGTGGTGACCATGTGCGCTTCATCGATGATGAAGATGCGATAGCGGGATTGCGCGGGGGTGAAAAACGCGCGGTCGCGCAGTTCACGGGTGTCGTCGACGCCACCGTGGCTGGCCGCGTCCAGTTCGGTGACGTCAAGGTTGCCCGGGCCGTTGGGGGCCAGGGCGACGCACGAATCGCACACCCCGCACGGTGTCGGCGTCGGCCCTTGCTCACAGTTGAGCGAGCGGGCCAGGATGCGCGCCGACGATGTCTTGCCACAGCCGCGCGGCCCGGAGAACAAATACGCGTGGTTGATCCGGCCCGCGGTCAGCGCGGTAGATAGCGGCTCGGTGACATGTTCCTGGCCAACGACTTCCGCGAAGCTTGCCGGCCGGTATTTGCGGTAAAGAGCCACGGGAGAAGGCTACCGACTGCGTATGACGCCGCGCCGGTGCCCGTTGACTTTGAAACCACGCACACCGCTACCCGCACAAATGCAGCGTCAGCTCAAGGTCAACACATAGTTCTGCACAGAGCGCGATTCATCCACAGGTGGCGACGCCGAGACCGGCACACACCGGTCTTTGTCCCTGCCACCGGCGACTCTCGCCGAATGAGTAAGCCCTTCATCGGCAGCGAAGCCCTGGCGGCCGGCGTCGTCAACCGCTACCAGCTCAACCGCTACCACCGCACGATCCTGCCGAACATCTACGTGGACAAGCGAACTGCTGTGTCGCTGCGGCAACGCGGTACGGCGGCGTGGTTGTGGTCGGGTCGTACCGCGGTGATCGCGGGAGCCGCCGCATCGGCGCTCCATGGCGCGAAGTGGGTGGCCGACGACGTTCCGATCGAGTTGATCAGCGCCAAGACCAAGCCACCCGAGAAGGTGATCACGCGACAGGACCTGACCTGCGACGGGGAGGTCACGCGCATCGACGGTCTGTTGGTCACGAGCGTCGAGCGCACTGCTTTTGACCTTGGGCGCCGCGGGTTGATCGGTGAGGCCGTCGCGCGACTCGACGCACTTGCCAGAGCCACCGGATTTAAGGCGGACGACGTGCTGACGCTCGCCGCACACCACCGCCACGCCCGTGGCCTGCGGCAACTCGAACGGGCGCTGGATCTATTCGACTCCGGCGGCCAGTCCCCGAAAGAAACCTGGCTGCGGCTGATGCTCATCGACGCAGGGTTTCCGCGGCCGCAGACACAGATACCGGTGCTCGGGCCCGACGGCTACCCGAGGTACTTCCTCGACATGGGTTGGGAGGAACTGATGCTGGCGGTCGAATACGAGGGTGTGCAGCACGCCGATCAGCTCGGCTATGACATCGCGCGTGCCGACTACATCACGCAAGACGGCTGGACCCACGTGAGAGTGGCCGCGGGACACCGACGGCCCGGCATCATCGCCCGGGTGGAGTCCGAATGGGATCGAATTTGGCGGCCAGAGCTCGGGATCACGCCGCGCCGGGCGCCCCTCGCCGGTCCCCCACTGGAACTCGGCTGTTGACTTTGAAACCACGCACACCGCTACCCGCACAAATGCAGCGTCAGTTCTAAGTCAACGCAAAAGCTGCTCGGTCGCCGCCAGCAGCGCGCAGGTGGCCAGGCCGTCGATCGCCTCACGCACATCGGACAGCGACGGGAACGTCGGCGCGATGCGGATGTTCTTGTCCTCGGGGTCCTTGCGATACGGGAACGACGCACCCGCCTCGGTCACTGCGATCCCGGCGTCCTTGGCCAATGCGACGGTGCGCTTGGCAGTGCCGGGCCACACGTCGAGGCTGACGAAATAGCCGCCCTTGGGATCCGTCCACGACGCGATCTTGGACTCACCCAACCGGTCCTCGAGGATCTCGGCGACCAAGGCGAACTTGGGCGCGATCAGCTCGCGGTGACGCTGCATCTGCAACTTCACGCCGTCGGCGTCGCCGAAGAAGATCTGGTGACGCAACTGGTTGATCTTGTCCGGTCCGATCGACTTCTTACCCGCGTGCTGCAGGTACCAGGCGATGTTGCCCAGCGAGCCGCCGAGGAAGCTCACCCCTGCCCCGGCGAAGGTGATCTTGGAGGTCGAGGCGAACACCAGCGGACGGTTCGGGTTGCCCGCCGCCTCGGCCAGCCCCAGCACGTCGACCTGACGGATGAACTCGTCGGTGAGGGTGTGGACCGCGTAGGCGTTGTCCCACATCAGCCGGAAATCGTTTGCCGCCGTCCGCATCTGGACGAGCCGTCGCACAACCTCCCAGGAGTAGGTGACCCCGGTCGGGTTGCCGTACACCGGAACGCACCACATGCCCTTGATCGCCGGATCGGCCGCGACCAACTCCTCGATCAGGTCGACGTCGGGGCCGTCCTCGCGCATGGGAACCGCGATCATCTCGATCCCGAAAGACTCGGTGATCGCGAAGTGGCGGTCGTAGCCTGGCGCGGGGCACAGGAACTTCACGACGGGTTCTTGGACCCAGGGCCGCACCGAATCCACGCCGCCCTGCAACAGCGAGAACACGATGACGTCGTGCATCATCTCCAGGCTCGCGTTGTTGCCCGCGATCAGGTTCTGCACCGGGATTCCGAGCAGCTCCCCGAAGATCTCCCGCAACTCGGGCAGCCCGTGCAGGCCGCCGTAGTTGCGGGTATCGGTGCCCGTGCGGTCGCGGAAGGAATCTTTTTCCGAGCCGGGAAGCGACAGCAGCGCGTTGGACAGATCCAACTGCTCGGGGGCCGGCTTACCGCGGGTCAGGTCCAGGCTCAGCTTCTTCGCCTGAAGCTCGGCATAGTTGCGCTGTTGGACTTCATGCTGCGCGAGCAGATCGTCGCGGCCAAGAGACTGGAACGACACCGCGCGCCTTTCACAGAAGCCGAATGAGCTGGACATAAGGGGACCCCGCGCACCCGCCAGAGCCCGTTGACCCTTGCTGCCTTCCGGCCCTGGGGGAGTTCACAGGATGGACGCCGCGCGGGGTCCAAGGCGAGTGTAATACCCGCCCCTTCCCCGGCGTTTACGGGACCGGTTCGGGCGTCCGCTACGATTGCCGACGGAGGATTCGCCTAGTGGCCTATGGCGCTCGCCTGGAACGCGGGTTGGGTTAATAGCCCTCAGGGGTTCAAATCCCCTATCCTCCGCGCTCGGGTCCGGGGTGCGACCTGCTGAATCAACCCTGATCAGCGGTTCGCACCCCGGCCCAATTAAGTACCCCGAGGAGGAGTATGGGCCGCACCGTCGCGGTGATCTGGCACGTGTCGTTTTCGATCGTGGCCGCCGGCCTCTATTTCTTTTTCGTTCTGCCGCGCTGGCCCGAACTCATGGGCGAGACCTCAACGACACTCGGGCTGATCCTGCGCATCGTCACGGCCGTCCTCATCGGTCTGGCCGCCCTGCCGGTGGTGTTCACTCTGCAGCGGACCAAGCGTCCCGAGCTGGCCACCCCCGAGTTGGCACTACGGTTGCGGACCGTCTCGATCGCCCTGCACGTACTGGCAGCGGTACTGATCGTCGGCACCGCCGTCGCCGAGATCTGGCTGTCACTGGACAGCTTCGGGCCGTGGCTGTTCGGGATCTACGGCGCCGCCGCCGCGATCGCGCTGCTCGGCATCTTCGCCTTCTATCTGGCATTCGTCGCCGAACTGCCGCCACCGCCGCCGAAGCCGGTCAAGACCCGGGAGAAGGCCGAGCGCCGCGGTCGCAAGACCGCTACCGCCGAGGCTGAGGAAGCTCCTGAGTCAGCCGAGACCGAAGAGACTGACGAGGTCGACGGGGCCGACGAGACCGAAGACGCCACCGAAGCCGAGGCCGAGGCCGACGCGAAAGAGGCCGAGGACCAGGCCGAAGAGTCCGGCGCCGAGGAGCCGCAGTCGACGGCCGAGGAAGCCGAGCCGATCGAAGGCACGTCCCTGCGCAACCGGCGGCCGTCCAGCAAGAGCGGTACCAAACAGCGCGGCCGGCGCTCGCGCGGCGAAGTCACAGCCGAGGACTGACGCACGCCAATCGCGTCGACATCGGGTACTTATCCAGCCAAGATGGGTATATGAGCAAAGTGAGCTCACATCCGTTCAGAACGATCGTCGCGGCGGCAGTGGCCGCCGCGGCGCTCGTTATCGCCCCGATTGCACCCGCCGGCGCCGCACCCGGTGACCCGGAGACGGTGGCCGCCCAGGTCGAACCGTCGGTGGCCCGCATCGACACCGTCGTGGATTACCAACAGGCCTACGGCATCGGCACCGGCATCGTGCTGTCGCCGAACGGTGAGGTGCTGACCAACTACCACGTCGTCCAGGGAGCCAACTCGATCAGCGCCACGGTCGGCGGCCAGCGATTCCCCGCGGACCTGGTCGGCTACGACCGTCAGAACGACATCGCGGTACTGCAACTGCACGGTGCGGCCGGCCTGCCACCGGCACCGATCGGCGATTCGGCCGCGCTGGCACCGGGCCACCCCGTCGTCGCACTCGGCAATGCCGGGGGCACCGGCTCGCCCCTGACCCACGAGGTGGGCACCGTCAGCGCGTTCAACCGCACCGTCAACGCCGAAGACGAGCTGACCGGAACCAGTGATGAGATCAACGGCCTGTTCGAGTTCGCCGCACCGGTGCGTGCCGGTGACTCCGGCGGTCCCGTGGTCAACGACGCCGGGCAGGTCGTGGGTATGACGACCGCCGCGTCGGTGAACTTCCGTATGGGCCCCGGCGGCAAGGGGTTCGCGATCCCGATCAATGACGCGATGGCCATCGCCGGACAGATCCGCGCCCGCACTCCGTCGGGCTCGGTGCACATCGGGCCGCCGACCCTGCTCGGCGTCGGCGTCCGTACCGCGCAGCGCCAGAGCGGCGGCGTGATCGTCCAGGACGTCATTGCCGGCGGCCCGGCGGACGCGGCCGGGCTGATCCCGGGCGATGTGCTCACCAACATCGACAGCACCCCGCTGGATTCGGCGCGCACCCTCACGCTGGTCCTCGATCGGCACTACCCGGGCGACGTGATCGGCCTGACCTGGCTGGACCAGGGCGGCCAGCAGCGCACCGGCAAGGCCACGCTGGCTGCCGGGCCGTAAATCCGTGGTCACGCTGGACCGCCTGATCAACGTCCTGGGCGGCTACGGGGTGCGGCTCCGCGCCCCACATGGACCCTGTCCGGCGCCACGCTCGACCGAGCTGCGCAGCGTGGTGATGCACGAACCCGGCCAGATCGTCGGCGATGTCCTGCTGGCGGTCGGGGCCGAGTCGGTGGCCGAGGCGATGCAGTGGGCGAAGGCAGCGCGCGCCGTGGTGGTCCTGGTCCGCGGCTCGCACAGCCCCACCGATGACGATGAACTGCCGGCCGACAACCGCATTGCGGTGATGACAGTCGAGCCCGAAGTCTCCTGGAGCGAGCTGGCGGCCGTGGTCTACGGCGTCGTGCTGGAAGGCCGGGAGACCGAATCCGGGCGCGGCCCAACCGATTTGTTCGCCCTGGCCGACAGCCTCGCCGATGCCGTGGGTGGCGCGGTCACCATCGAGGATCGGCGTAGCGCGGTGCTGGCGTACTCGCGGCTGCAGCAGCACGCAGATCCGGCCCGCGCCGAGACGATCCTGAGCCGTGGCGCACCCGAACGGCTGCGCGCCCTGTTCGAGGCCCGTGGGGTGTTCCGGCATCTGGCCGAATCGGACGAGCCGATGTTCGTCGACGGCGATGACGAGCTCGGCCTGACCGGGCGGATGGTGGTGGCCGCCCGGGCCGGCCGCGAACTGCTCGGTTCGATCTGGGTGACATGTGTCGCGCCATTGCCCGACGCGCGCCGGGCCGCGCTGGCCGACGGCGCCCGTATGGTCGCCCTGCATCTACTGCGCTCGCGCGCCAGCGCCGACCTGGAACGCCAGGTGGAGTCGGAGCTCGTCATCCGTCTCCTCGAGGGCGCCGCCGATGCCACGACGGCAGCCAGCCGGCTCGGGTTACCGCAGACGCCGCTGCGGGTGATCGCGTTGCGCGCCCGGACCGGGGACGAGCGGCACGCCGCGCTGCTGCTGGCGTTCGAGCGGGCGACCGCGGGCTTCGGCTGGTCACGTCCCGGGCGCAGCGCCCTGGCCGGCAACACCGTCTACACCGTGCTGCCCGGCGCCGAGGCCGAGGCCGCGAGCCGGTGGGTGGCGGGGCTGCGCGCCGCGTTGCCCGAGCCGGTGACCGTGCTGGCCGGCATCAGCGGCCCGGCCACCGCCGCTGAGCTGGCGCTGGCCCGCAGTGAGGCCGACGAGTGCCTGGCCCTGCACGAAGTCCTGCATGAAGTGGGGCACGGGGATGCGGTCGGCCTCTACGACAGCGTGCCGGTCTACGACGAGGCCTGGGACGAGATCCTGCTGCAGCGCCTGCGGATCGCCGCCCGCGCCGGCCGTGCTCCGCAGCGCGGACCCGTCGCCGAGCTACGGGCCCACGACCAGGCCAATGGCACGCAGTACGCGGCCACGCTGCGCGCCTGGTTGGAAGCCCAGGGCGATCTGGCCGGGGCCGGGCGGGCGCTCGGTGTGCACGAGAACACCGTGCGCTACCGGCTGCGCAAGATGGCCGAACTGACCCAGCTGGACCTGGCCGATGCACGCAAGCGGCTGGCGATGATGATCGAGCTGGCGGCGACCGAAGATCTGTCGTAATCCGACAATCACACCCCCTCCGTTTGTCGAGATCATGCAAACACGGAACGGGTGGTCGCCCTCACCATGGGAAGCATGAATGGGGTCGAGCGCATTGACGGTGCACCGCGGTCAGCGGTTGTCGTGGGTGCAGGCATCGTCGGCCTGTCCACCGCATGGTTTCTCCAGGAGCACGGGGTCAAGGTCACCGTGGTCGACCGCACCGGAGTCGCCGCAGGTGCGTCGTGGGGCAATGCCGGCTGGGTTTCGCCGACGCTGACCATCCCGCTCAACGATCCGGCGGTGCTGCGTTACGGCCTGCGGTCACTTTTCAACCCGGCCGCGCCCCTGCACATCCCGCTGACATCGGGCCCCCGGTTGCTGGCGTTCCTGGCCCGGTTTGCCATGAGCTGCCGGCTCTCGACCTGGACCAGGGTCGCCAAGGCCAACGTGCCGCTCAACGAGGAGTGCCTCGAGGCGTACGACGTACTGACCGCCAACGGCGTGGCGGTGCCCACCACCGACGGGCCGATCACCGCACTGTTCGAAACCTCCCGTCAGGCCGAGCACCTGATGACCGAACTGCGCCGGATGGCCGCCGTCGGACAGTCTGTCACGGTCACCGGCCTGTCCGGTGCGACGCTGCGCGACCATGTCCCGCTGGCGTCGTCGGCGATCACCGCGGGCATCAGTGTGGAAGGCCAGCGCTTCGTGGACCCGGGCCGGTTCGTCCAGGCACTCGGCGACGCCGTCATCTCCAGGGGCGCGGAGCTGGTCATCGGTGAGGTCACCGACGTGCGCGCCATGGGTGCCGGTGTGAACGTGGACCTGGCGGACCGATCGTTGAGCGCCGAGACGGCCGTGATCGCCACCGGGGCGTGGCTGTCGAAGCTCGCTAAACCCTGGGTCCGCACACCTGTGCAGGCCGGACGCGGTTACTCGTTCACCGTGCCGGTGGACCGCCCGATTCTCGGGCCCATCTACCTGCCCGACGCGCGTGTCGCCTGCACGCCGTATCAAGGCCGGCTGCGGGTGGCCGGAACCATGGAGTTCCGCTCCCCCGACGATCCGGTGCAACCGCCGCGCGTCGACGCGATCATCGCCGCGGCCGCCCCGCTGCTCGACGGGGTGGACTGGGAAGCCCGCACCGATGTGTGGGTGGGCCCGCGCCCGGTCAGCTCCGACGGGCGCCCACTGATAGGCGAAGTGGCACAAGGCATCTATGTGGCCGGCGGTCACGGAATGTGGGGGCTGGCGCACGGCCCGGTCACCGGCCGACTGCTGGCCGAATACATGACCACCGGAAAACAACCCGAGGCACTGCGGGAATTCGATCCCCTGCGCTGACGATTCACGACTTTGCCCTGACGGGCCCACGAGCCGTCAGGGGCGGCGCGCAACCCGCCCCTGGCGGCAGCTCTGCATCATCGGAAGGAAACCCACAATGACTGTCAGCCAACGTGTTTGGTTATCGCCACAGGCCTACGAACGCCTGCAGGTCGAGCTGTCGATGCTGCGCGACCTGCTCGCAGGAGAAGCAGCTTCCGACTCCGACGAGAACCAGGTGGCCATCCAGCGGGCTCGCCAGACCCGCATCCAGCAGATCCACGACCTGCTGCTCAACGCCGTCGTGGGTGAGGATCCGCCGGACGACGGGGTGGCCGAACCGGGCATGGTGCTGACCGTGCGCTACGACCAGACCGGCGAGATCGAGACGTTCCTGCTCGGCATCCGCGGCGCCGAATACGGCGATCTGGAGGTCTATTCGGTGAACTCGCCGTTGGGCGAGGCCATCGTCGGCGCGCGTCCCGGCGAGCAGCGCCACTACCCGGTACCCAGCGGGGACGCCGTGCCGGTCACCCTGATCAGCGCGGTGCCGTTCGGGATGCAGGATGTGCGCGCCTTAACCTGAGGGGATGGCCGAACGCAAGGGCATGCCCGGCAGCCTGACCGCCGATGACTGGGTGCAGGCCGGGTACGCCCTGCTGGCCTCCGAGGGAATGCGGGCACTGAAGATCGAACGCCTCTGCGAGCAGATCGGCGCCACCCGGGGCAGCTTCTACTGGCACTTCACCGACATGAAGGGCTATCGGGCTGCCCTGGTCGCGTCGTGGAATGCGTTCCTGGAGCAGGACCGCCGCTCACTGGCCGAACTCGAACACCTCCCGCCGCGCGAGCGCCTGTCGGGGATGATGAAGGATCTGCTCTCCCCCCGGCACTGGACCCTGGAACGCGCGATGCGGGAGTGGGCCAGATCCGACGACATCGCCGCGGCCAATGTGCGCGCAGCCGACCATCGCGTTCTGGTCGCGGTCACCAAGGCGTATGCCGACTACGGGTTCAGCCCCGAGGACGCAGCGCTGCGCGGCCAGGCCACCTTCGCGACGGGTATCGGGGTGCTGCACCTGATGGACTCGGCCGACGCCCTGACCACTGCGGACCGGTACGAACGATTCCTGGACCTGATGCTGGGGAGCTGAGGTCCACTACTTCCGGTTGCCGTCCTCGTCCCAGTTCTCGGCGACCTTCTTGCTCGGCTGTACTCGCGGCGGCTCACCCGGCATCTTGGGGTAGCTCGGTGGGTAGGGCAGATCTCCGAGGCCGCGTTCCTCATCGGCGGCCACCAGGTCCAGCAGTGGCTCCAGGGATTGCGTCTTCGAGTCGATGCCGGCCCACGGATCTTCGCGTCCGGCAAGGAAATCCGGGACCGTGGCGATCGTGTAGTCGTCGGGGTTGGCGGTGCGCAGTTCATCCCAGGACAACGGCGTCGACACCGTGGCGATCGGAGTCTTGCGGGCCGAATAGGCCGAGGCGAACGTGCGATCGCGGGCGTTCTGGTTGTAGTCGATGAACAGCCGTTCGCCGCGCTCCTCTTTCCACCAGGACGTCGTCACCGCATCGGGGGCACGACGTTCAACCTCCCGGGCCAAGGCGATCCCGGCCCGGCGCACCGCGATGAAATCCCAGTCGGTCAAGATCGGCAGGAAGATGTGCACGCCGCGACCGCCCGAAGTTTTGGGATAGCCGACCAGGCCGAGCTCGTCGAGCAGCGGCTTGAGCACGTCGCAGGCCACTGCGGCGGCCTCGGCGAAACCGGTGCCCGGTTGCGGGTCCAGGTCGATGCGCAGCTCATCGGGATGTTCGGTGTCGGGGCAGCGAACCTGCCAGGGATGCAACGTGATCGTGCCCATCTGCGCGGCCCACGCGATCGCCGCCGGATGGGTCACCTTGAGCGCGTCGGCGGTTCGGCCGGACGGGAAGGTGACGACGCAGGTCTCCAGGTAGTCGGGATGCTTCTGCGGCACCCGCTTCTGGTAGATCTCCTCACCCTCGATGCCGTCGGGGAAGCGCTGCAGGTGCGTTGGCCGGTCTTTCAACAGCGTCACCATGCGGTCGGCGACGCTGAGGTAGTACTCCATCAACTTGCCCTTGGTCCCGGCCGAGCCGAGCTTCGGGTAGTACACCTTGTCCGGGTTGGTGAAGCGGACCTTGATCCCGTCGACGTCGAGTTCGGTTGCCGGTGTTGCCATCTCAGCTCTCCCTCGCGAGGACGTCGTACAGGTCGTAGTTCAGCGGCACGTCGAGCTGGCCGAAGGTGCAGCTCGACGGTTCCCGGTCCGGGCGCCACCGCATGAACTTCACCGCGTGCCGGAAGCGCTGACCGTGAGCGGTGTTGCCTTCCATCTGGTCATAGGCCACCTCACACACCCGCTCCGGGCGCACCGGGATCCAGCGCTTGTCGGCGGCGGAGTTCCAGCGGCTCGGGTCACCCTCGCGGACTTCGTCGCCCTCACGAAGCGGCTCCAGATCGGCCAGCAGCTTGAGCCGGTCCTTGACGCTGAACGAGGCTGCGCCGCCGACCATCTGCAGCTCACCGTCGGCGCGGTAGAGGCCCAGCAGGATCGAGCCGATGCCTTCACCGCTCTTGTGGATGCGGTAGCCGATGGCCACGCAGTCGGCGTCGCGGTGGTGTTTGACCTTGACCATCTCCCGCTTGCCCGGCAGGTAGGGCCCGTCGAGCTTCTTGGCGATCACCCCGTCCAGGCCGGCACCCTCGAACGTCTGCAACCACTGCGCACCGAGTTCAGGATCGGTGGTGGTCCGCGTGACATGACACCACTGTTTGGCACGCACTGCCTCGATCAGCGCCTCACGACGCACGCGGAAGGGCTCGGCGACCAATGACCGGTCACCGGTGGACAGTGCGTCGAATCCGATGAAGTGTGCCGGGGTCTGTTCGGCCAGCATCCGCACCCTCGACTCGGCGGGATGGATGCGCTGCGACAACGATTCCCAGTCCAGGCGTACCCGGCCGTCGATCTCGCGTGGCACCACCACTTCGCCATCGAGGACGCAGCGGTCGGCGAGTTCGTCGCGCAGCGCGTCGAGCAGTTCGGGGAAGTAGCGGCCGAGTTCCTTTCCGCTGCGCGACTGCAGCACCACTTCGTCGCCGTCACGGAAGGCCAGCGCGCGGAAGCCGTCCCATTTCGGCTCGTAGGACCACACCCCGGCCTCGTCGGGCACTTTCACCTGGGCTTTGGCCAGCATCGGTTCGATCGGCGGCACTACGGGTAGGTCCACGGGCTCCATCCTGGTTCATGGGGGCGTCACGGATCTAGACCGCCGCGCCGCGACGAACTCATCGCGCGGACACCCGGCGGCGGGTGGGACCAGCCGTGCTCTGCTTGACGCATACCCGATGGGCCGCCTGAAACCCAGTAATCCCGCTCTTGTCTCGCGGCTCGGCCGGACTGTGTCGCGCATACTGAGTAGCCACAAACTGCCCAATCCACACCCAGATTCGGATCCATGCTGCTACCCGTGATGCCGCCCGTCTCGCCGATGCTGGCCAAGCCGGCGACGGTGATTCCACCGGACGCGTCCTACGAACCGAAGTGGGACGGCTTCCGGGCGTTGGTGTTCCGCGACGGTGACGAAGTCGAGTTGGGCAGCCGCAACGAGCGACCGATGACCCGGTACTTCCCGGAACTCGTCGCGGCAGCCACGACCGAGCTCCCGCCGCGGTGCGTCATCGACGGCGAGATCGTCCTACCCACCGACCGTGGCCTGGATTTCGAGGCGCTGCAACTGCGTCTGCACCCGGCGGCGTCCCGGGTGCGCCTGCTGGCTGAACAGACACCGGCCTGCTTCATCGCCTTCGACCTGCTCGCGCTGGGCGACGACGACCTGACGGGGCGCCCGTTCAGTGAACGTCGCGCCGCTCTGGTCGACGCGCTGGGTTCAGGTCCGTCGTTCCATGTCACCCCGGCCACCACCGATCTGCCGACCGCGCGGCGCTGGTTCGACGAATTCGAGGGAGCGGGGCTCGACGGACTGATCGCCAAACCGCTCACGCTCACCTACCAGCCCGACAAACGGGTCATGGTGAAGATCAAGCACCAGCGGACCGCCGACTGCGTGGTCGCCGGCTATCGGCTCCACAAGTCGGGCCCCGATGCAATCGGCTCACTGCTGCTCGGGCTCTACACCGATGACGGTGAGCTGGCGTCCGTCGGCGTCATCGGCGCCTTTCCGATGGAACGACGCCGGGCCCTGTTCACCGAATTGCAGCCCCTGGTCACCGGTTTCGAAAATCACCCGTGGAACTGGGCCGCACAGGTGGCCGCCGATCCGGACCTCGCGCGCCGATACGGCGGCGGCTCGCGCTGGAACGCCGGCAAGGACCTGTCCTTCGTGCCGCTACGACCCGAACGCGTCGTCGAGGTCCGCTACGACCACATGGAAGGCAGGCGATTCCGGCACACCGCCCAGTTCAACCGGTGGCGGCCCGACCGGGACCCGTCCTCGTGCACGTACGCCCAGCTGGACCAGCCGGTCACCTTCCGGCTCAACGACATCGTTCCGGGCCTGCTTCCCGACTAGCAGTGATCCGGCGGCTGCAACCAGGTGGCGATATTGCGGACGTAATCCTTGAACACCGCCAGACGCGAGGGGTCGGCCTTGATGTGCCAGCCGGGCCGATCTGTAACGAATGACGGTGCCCCGCAGTCCAGATCCCAGTTGTAATCGGCGAAGTGGTGGAAGGTTGACTCGGCCACGGCCCGGCCCATCGGCCTGCGGTCAGGCGTGCGCTCACCATCGAGTGCCACTGCGAGATTGAACAGTCTGCCGGTCGCGCTGCTGCGACCCTGAGCGATCACCGTCGCGAACGGCCCCCGGGCCGAGACCGCACCCTCATGGGGATGGGCCGGGAACCACTCGATGCGGCCGCTGGCGGTCCTGTTGGTGCGCAACAGCTCATGTACCGGCCGTCCGGCCAGCACCGGCTGGTAGTCGCCGTTGGCGCCCGAGTGATAGTTGGGCCACGAGATGTCCGGATTGTCCTGGTCGTCGCACCGTGACTCCGGGTCCAGGCTGTCGTCGTGGAATTCGTTGACCTGCCCCAGGGAGCCCAGCCCCCGCAGACAGCTGCCCAGGTCCTGATGGTCGCGCGCGGCGAGCACACCGCCGCCGAGCCCGCGGAACCTGCCGATCGCCGCGCATTCCTCGGGGGTCAGACCGTTACCGACGTCGACGGCCATCAACCACAGCTGGTCGAATCCGAGCTCGTCCAAGTGGCTGAGCACCGGATCCTGCCCGGCATGGTCAGTCCGATTGCGGGCCAGCACCTCGTGCCCGGCCGCGCGCAACTCGGCGGCCAGCATCGTGAATCGGCTGGCATCCCAGTCGTCGGGATTCGCCGGGATCGTGGTCTGCAACAAGATTGTCGCCATGCGATCCAGCCTCGTTGCTGCAATGACGCTCGGGACCCTTGAAAACCCGTGGTCTTTGGGTGAGTGCGGTTCAGCTCGTCCAGGACACGGAGCGCAGCTGTCGGCGCGACGTGACACCGAGCTTGACGAAGACCTTGCGCAGGTGCCATTCGACGGTGTGGGTGCTGATGAACAACTGCGCGCCTATCTCCTGATTGGTCAGCCCGTCGCGGGCCAACTGCGCGATCTGCGCCTCCTGCGCGGTCAATTGATCGCCCGAGGCCAACGGCTGTTTGCGCACCTTCTCCCCGGTGGCAGTCAGCTCGCGGCGGGCCCGCTCGGCGAACCCCTGGGCGCCCATCTTGGTGAACATTTCGTACGCGGCGTTGAGGTGCTCGCGTGCGCTGGTGCGCTGTTTCTGGCGGCGCAGCCATTCCCCGTAACGGAGATGGGTGCGGGCCAGCTGAACCCCGATCCGGGTGCGGCGGAGCCGCTCCACAGACTCCTTGAACAGCACCTCGGCCTCGGTGTCATCGGCCACAAGAGCCCGGGCGCCGGCCAATACGCCCAGCCCCCAATCGGTTCCACTGGAAGCCGTACAGACCTCCAACCGCCGCACCGCATCCTCGGCAACATCCCGCTCGCCGAGGCGCATGGCGGCCTCGATCAGCTCGAGCAGGGTCCAGCAGTAGAACCCGATGTCGTGGTATCCGCATGTCTGTTTGGCAGCGGTCAAGGCCTCCTCGTACCGGCCCAACCCGTTGTAGAGCACTGCGGCGGCATAGCCCACCGCCCCCAGCAGGCGACCCTCGCCCTTGGCAATGCCCTCGGCCATACCCGCCTCGATGAGATCGCCCGCCTCGGTGAGATCTCCACGCCAAGCGGCCAGTTCAACCTTGTGGTACTTCATCGGACTATGGCCGATCGCCTCAGAGATCGAGTCGGCCTCCTCCATGATCCTTGCGGCCGTGACGAATTCACCGTTGTGTGTCTGTACACCGGCCTGGTACGCGATCGCCGGCGGCAGGATGGCCAACGCGCCGGTGGCGCGGGCATAGCCCACCATGTCGGTGGCCAGCCGGTCGACCAAGTCGTCGTCCCAGATCTCATGGGCAGCGGACTCGTGCACGATCGGAAAGGCCAACGCCAACCAGTGCAGCGCCCGGCCATCGTGGCGCAGGGAGTGCTCACACCACAGCTCCAGCGCGGTGTGCAGGGGGGCAGCCGCCGCAGGGAGCCCATCGGTGATCAGATTCGCCATGCCGATGAGCAGAAAGTCGATGGGCCGTGTCGGAGCGGCGATCCCGGAAACCGCGGCGCGCGCCGCCTCGGCGGCGACCAACAAAGCCTCAGGTTGACTACGCGAAGCAAACATCGCGGCGGCCAGCGCCTCGATGTAGGTCTCCCGGGCCAGCTCGTCATCGAGATTCTCCAACCGCTTGGCGGCATCGAGCAGCAATCCGGCCGCGTGGCGGACCGGCGGCGCACCGGGCAGGCCGCCCCGGCTGCGGGTGAATTCCATCTGCGCCCGCAGCCGGCCCACCTGGGCCCGCTGCAGCTCGGTCAACGGATTCAGTTCGGCAAGGGACAGCAGCTCGTAGGCGGCTTCGGGAGCGGCTGCCTCACGTTTGGCCGCCGCAGCCGCGATCGCCCGGGAGCTGCGCAGGGCCGGATCGGCGGACAGGATCGCCGCCCGCTCGAGAAAGGTCGCAGCGGCGGCGATCCCGCCCCGGCTCTGGGCCCGCCATGCGGAGGCTTCCAACTCGGCGGCCACCACGTCATCGGGACCGGCCGCGGCGTTTGCCGCATGCCAGGCCCGGCGGTCGGGATCGAGTTCGGGATCGGTGGCAACGGCCAAGGCGCGGTGCACTTCCCGGCGGTCGGCTACGTCCGCCGCCCGATAGGCCGCCGACCGGACCAGCGGGTGGTGAAACCGCATGCGGGGGCCGAACTCGATCACCCCGGCGGCCTCGGCCGGCGCCAGCGCGTCCATGCCGATACCCAAATACCCTGCGGCACGCGAGAACACCACCGGATCACCGACTGGATCCGCCGCCGCGAGCAGCGCCAACTGACGAGTGTCGTCCGGCAGCGACTGGATTCGGCGGACGAAGCCCTCCTCCACCTGCCCGACCGATGGCCGCGTCCCGGCGATCCAAAAGCCACCGGCGCGCTCTGCGGCCGAGACATTACGCGGCACTTCCAACAGCGCCAGCGGATTGCCGCGGCTTTCGGCGATGAGCCGGTCACGGACCCGCTCGTCGAGCCGCCCCACGACCACCGAGTCCAGCAGGTCCCTGGCGTCGCTGTCCGATAACCCCTCGACCCGCAACTCGGGCAGGCCGGGCAGCATGTCTGCGGCACCGGCGTGACTGTCTCGGACGGCGAAGACCAAGACGACCGGCTCGGCCAGCAGCCGCCGTGCGACGAAACCCAGGGTCTGTACCGACACCTGATCGAGCCACTGCGCATCGTCGATCACACACAGCAATGGCTTCCTGTCGGCAGCGGCAGCCAACAGGCTCAGCACCGCCAGACCGACCAGGAACCGGTCCGGTACCGGACCGACGCCACGACCGAAGGCCACCGAAAGCGCGTCGCGCTGCGGCTCGGGCAGCTTGTCGAGACGATCCAGCAGCGGTGCGCACAGATGATGCAATCCGGCGAACGCGAGTTCCATGTCGGATTCGACCCCGGCCACCTGGGCCACCCGGAACCCCGGCGCATGTTCGACGACGTAGTCGAGCAGCGCCGTCTTCCCGACACCCGCCTCGCCGCGCACCACCAGCACCGCGCTGCCGCCGGAACGGCCACCCGACACCAGTGTTCGAAGTGCCGCGCATTCGCTGGCGCGGCCGTGTAGGGACGGGACTGCGCCCATAATCGCCATCACACCACCGCTCCGAATTTTGCCGAAACCTTATCAAGGGAGACCGGGAACGGCCGATCCGGCCGACTACTGATTCAGCCGAACCGCAGTGCCGGCGCGGGCAGCGATTCGACTCCATGGTGGGCGAATTGCGTCCAGCGAGTGCGCATCTCGACCGAGAGCTGGTTGTCGATCGCTCGCTGCAGGCCGAGCATCGGGGCATCCGACCAGGTCTGCGGTGAGCCGAACAGGAACGGCAACTCCATGCAGTGGCAGGCGCCCAACGGCGCGTTGACCGGTGCCCAGTCGAAGCGGTAGGTGCCCACCCGGCCGCCGTGATTCCGCCAGGCATCAGCCAGCCGCTCAGCCGGGCCGGAAAACGCCTGTTTCGTGATCACCTTCGAACCGGCCCGCACCGCGAGGCGGCCGAGGACGGGGATCCGGTTGAGCTTGGCCACCCGAGCATCCATTGCCACGAACGGCGCCGCATCGTCCTTGGTGTAGCCGACGAGCAACTCGATGCGGCGCGCGGCGGCGGCGAGAGCGTCAGGTACATCTGCGGGCGCCGGCAGCGATGCCCGGCCGAGCCGCGGCGCGAACGCCAGCCCGCCCAGGAGACCGAAGCCCTGCGCGGCCGCGACCGCGGCACCTTCGGCGGCGAGCAGCCGTTCGACACTCGCCTCGACCGGATCGGCACCGGCCAGCGAGGTGGCCATTGCCGAGCCCATGGCCTGAGCCATGTCGTCGCGCCCGTCGTCCAACTCCAGTGGGGCGCTCTGCAGGATCGCGCGGTGGAACAGGCCCTCGGCCTCGTCGGACAACATCAGCGACCAGACGGAATGAGCACCCGCCGACTGGCCGAATGCGGTGACGTTGGACGCGTCGCCACCGAACGCGGCGATGTTGTCCCGCACCCAGCGCAGCGCCAGGATCTGATCGCGCAGCCCCAGGTTGTCCGCGCCGGTTCCTGGCGGCGCCAGGTAACCGAAGATGCCGAGCCGGTAGCTCACATTGACCACCACCACGTTGCCGGCCCGGGCCAGCGAGCCGGCGTCGTACTTGGCCGACTCGCCGCTGCCCGCGACATACGCACCGCCGTGAAACCACACCATGACCGGGAGCCGCTGCGCATCGGCCGGGGCCGTGACGGTGAGCACGAGGCAGTTCTCGTTCGTCGACAGGCCCGCGAGTGCGTCACCGGTGACCCAGCCCAGGCGCGACGGCCGCTGCGGGCAGGCGGGACCCGATTGGGTCGCGTCTCGGACCCCTGACCAGGCTGCCGGCGGTTCGGACACCGCGAATCGTTTGGCGGTGCCGTAGCGCACACCCCGCGCGCGTATGAGCCCGTCTTGATGTTCGACCTGGATCGTGCCGCCGGTGATGTGTCGCTCGCGCACGCACCCAACGCTAGCGTTTACGGCTAGATTGCGGGCGTGAGCCCCACCCCCGCCGGGCGGTTCGCGCCGAGCCCGTCGGCCGATCTGCACATCGGCAATCTGCGCACAGCGGTGCTGGCGTGGCTGTTCGCCCGGTCCACCGGGCGGCGATTCCTGCTGCGGGTCGAGGACCTCGACGACCGCACGTTCGCCTCGATCGGACACCGCCAGGTCCAGGATCTGGCCGCGATCGGGCTGACGTGGGATGAGCCGGCGCAATGGCAGTCCGGCCATCGGGACCACTACGACGCGGTGATCGACGAACTGTCCGGGCGCGGACTACTGTACGAATGCTATTGCAGCCGAAGAGATATCGCCCAGGCACCGCAAGCACCGCACGCCCCCGAAGGGGCGTACCCGGGCACCTGCCGAGACCTGACCGAGGCCGAACGTGCGCAGCGCCGCGCCGAGACCGGCCGCCCGCCTGCGCTGCGCCTGCGCACCGACACGTTCGTCGGCACCGTCACCGACCTCCTGCACGGCAGCTACACCGGGATCATCGACGACTTCGTGGTGCGCCGCGGCGACGGCGTACCCGCCTACAACCTGGCCGTCGTGGTCGACGATGCCGCCGGCGGTATCGACCAGGTGGTGCGTGGCGACGACCTGTTGAGCTCGTCGCCTCGCCAGGCCTACCTGGCCCGCCTGCTGGACTATCCGGAGCCGATCTACGCGCATGTGCCGCTGGTGCTCAACGAAGACGGCGCTCGGCTGGCCAAACGTGACGGGGCGGTCACCCTGGCCGAGATCGGTGTCGAGCCGGCGCTGGATCAGATCAGTGCGTCGCTCGGGTGGCCTCCGCTCGATCTCACCGGAATGCTGGACCGGTTCGATCCGGCACACCTGCCGCGCCGGCCGTGGATATATCAGCCGGGCTGAGCAGAAACCTGCAGAACATCTCGCGCCCCTGTTAGCGTCCGGCAGTGCGCTCCCGACGAATTCCACTGCTGGGGCTCCTGCTGATCGTCGCGGTACTGCTGGCCGCCTGCGGCGGGAAGGCCGGCAACACCGATGAACCGCTGAAGTCGGCCGGCGTGCTGCGGATCGGCACCGAAGGCGTGTACTCCCCGTTCAGCTATCACGACACCGCCACAGGTCAACTCGTCGGTTATGACGTCGACGTGGCCCGTGCCGTCGCCGACAAACTCGGTGTCCGTGCCGAATTCGTGGAGACACCATGGGATTCGATCTTCGCCGCACTCGAGGCGGACCGGTTCGACGTGGTGGCCAACGAGGTCACGATCACGCCGGAGCGGCAGGCCAAGTACGACCTCTCCCAGCCGTACTCGGTCGGCGAGGGCGTGATCGTCACCCGCACCGACGACACCTCGATCAAGACCCTCGCGGACCTGAAAGGCAAAGTCGCCGCCGAGAACGCCACCAGCAACTGGTCGGAGATCGCCCGGAAAGCCGGGGCTCGCGTGGAAGCGGTCGAAGGGTTCACCCAGGCGATCAAGCTCCTCAACCAGGGCCGGGTCGATGTCGTGGTCAACGACAGCATCGCCGTCTACGCATACCTGGCCGAGACCAACGACAAGTCGGTGAAGATCGCGGGCACCGTGGGAGAGAAGAGCGAACAGGGCTTCGCCGCGCGCAAGGACAGCGGGCTGCTGCCCGAACTCAACACCGCACTCGACGAGTTGCGGGCCGACGGCACGCTGGCCGCCATCTCGCAGCGCTACCTCAAGGCCAACGCCTCCGGGGCGCCGGCCGAAGGTGCCCCCGCCCCGCGTTCTACCTGGCAGCTCATCGCCGACAATCTGTGGCCGCTGGCCAAAGCGGCTCTGACGATGACCATTCCGCTGACGATCATCAGCTTCGCCATCGGCCTCGTCATCGCGCTGGCCGTGGCGCTGGCCCGGTTGTCGTCGAATGTGGTGCTGAGCAACATCGCCCGGTTCTACATCTCGATCATCCGCGGGACACCGCTGCTGGTGCAGCTTTTCATCGTGTTCTTCGCGCTGCCCGAGTTCGGGGTGAAGATCGACCCGTTCCCGGCCGCCGTGATCGCGTTCAGCCTCAACGTCGGCGGCTATGCGGCCGAGATCATCCGCTCGGCGATCCAGAGCATCCCGAAGGGACAGTGGGAGGCCGCCGAAACGATCGGGCTGAACTACACGGGAACCCTGCAGCGCATCATCCTGCCGCAGGCCGCCCGGGTGGCGGTGCCACCCTTGTCGAACACGCTGATATCGCTGGTCAAAGATACGTCCCTGGCGTCGACGATTCTGGTGACCGAACTGCTGCGCCAAGCCCAGATCATCGCGGCGCCGACCTTCGAATTCTTCGCGCTCTACGGCACGGCCGCGATCTACTACTGGGTGATCTGCCTGGTGTTGTCGTTCGGCCAGAGTCGCCTGGAGCGCCGACTGGAAAGGCACGTTGCGCGATGACCACAGAACGTGAAGACCGCATCGTCGCCACCGATGTGCACAAGGCCTTCGGCGACTTCCAGGTGCTCAAGGGCGTGTCGTTCACCGTGCCGCGGGGCACCGCGACCACCGTCATCGGCCCGTCGGGTTCCGGTAAGACCACACTGCTGCGCACGCTCAACGCCCTCGATGTCGCCGACTCCGGGGTGATCCGCGTGGGCGACACCGAACTCGACTTCTCCAAGCCGGCGCCCAAGGACACGCTTCGCCGTTATCGGGCGCAGAGCGGCTTTGTGTTCCAGTCCCACAACCTGTTTCCGCACAAGACCGTGTTGCAGAACGTCACCGAGGGTCCGCTCGTGGTGCAGAAGCGTCCACGTGACGAGGTACTGACCGAGGCCGCCGAGCTGTTGAGGCAGGTCGGGCTGTCCGACCAGCAGGACAAGTACCCGTACCAGCTCTCCGGTGGCCAACAGCAGCGCGTCGGGATCGCCCGGGCACTCGCATTGAAACCGAAAGTCGTGCTGTTCGACGAGCCGACCTCGGCGCTGGATCCGGAACTGGTCGGCGAGGTGCTCGCGGTGATCCGGGATCTGGCGGTCGAAGGCTGGACCCTGGTGATCGTCACGCACGAAATCCAGTTCGCCCGACAGGTTTCCGATCAGGTGCTGTTCACCGACCACGGGGTGATCCTGGAACAGGGTCCACCCGCCGCCGTGATCGGCGACCCGAAAGAAGAGCGCACCCGACAGTTCCTGCAGCGGATCCTCAACCCGCTCTAGACTTCGCGCGACGGATCTGGGACCGCGGAGATGGCGACGGCCCAGGCGACCAGCGAGCGCAGATAGATCAGCACCATATCGTCGGGATGGGCGACCGGGTCCTCCAGATGCAAGCGGGCCAATTCCTCGATGGCGGACAACAGAATCCGCATGCCTGCACCTTCGGGGTCGACAGCCTTGCCGGCGCCGGACAACGCTCTGGCCGCCACCTTTCTGGCATAGGCACGGCCGAGTTCGATGCGCTGCCGCACCTCGGCCGGCGCACCTTCGGGTGGCCGCAGGATGATGCGCCAACTGACCGGTGCGGCATGCAGATAGGCCAGGATTCCGCGGCCGAGATGCTCGGGATCGAGGTCGGGTTGATCCACGGTGCTCATCCCGGCGAATGCGATGGCCGACTCCCGGTCCAGGAGTGCGGTGGTCAGCCCGGCCAGATCGGTGAACTGCTGATACACGACGGTGCGGGTGACGTGCGCCCGGGTTGCGACGCCCTCGATCGTGAGCCCGGTGAATCCGTCAGCGGCGACGATATCGCGGGCGATATCGAGCAATTGGGCCCGGCGGTCGGCGCCGGACATGCGTCGCTTGGTCATTTCCGCCCGAGCAGCAGATCCACCGCCTTGGCCGCGCTCTGCACCGCGCTCTCCATGGTCGCCGACCAATCGGTGGCCGTCCAGTCGCCGGCGAGCACCAGCGACGGCACCGTGGTGCGTTGCGGTGGGCGTAACGCATCGGTCCCGACCACCTGCGAGAACGTCGCCTTCGGCATCTTGACCACCTGCGCTTGAACCACCTGCGCCTCGCGTGCCGCCGGGTAGTACCGGCGCAGCAGCGCCATCTGCTCATCGACGATGTCCTCGTTGCTCTTGTGGATCTGTTCATAGGCGCCGCTGGTGGTCAGGCAGTACAGCCAGGCACATTCGGTGCTGCGGCCGTGCATGATCTGACGGTCGAAGACCTCGTCGATCACCCCGGTGCCGCCGATCAGACCCTCGAACGCGGATTCGGTTCCCAGTGGCCGATCCAGGTACAGATTGGTGCTGACAATCGGTGTATAGCCGAGTTTGTCTGCCGCGGCGTAGATTTCGGGATGCTCAGGCAGGTCATCGAGCAGCCCGCCGACATTCGAGTTGGGCACTGCGCAGACCACGGCGTCGGCAGGGATCTGCGTGCCGTCGGCCAGGGTGATGCCGGTAACCCTGCCGTTGTCGATCACGATCTTTCGGGCCACCGAGCGGTACCGCACCTCGACACCGCGCTCCTCGAATACTTTCAACGCCCCGGCGATGTAGAGCGTGTCCAGATCCACGGTGGGGTAGCCGATGGTGACCGGGGTGCGGGTTTTGACACCGAGACGGAAGCCGGTGGCCATCACGTTGGCGAAGACCTTCGCCGATTCACGGGACACCGGTTCGGCTGCGATCCCCAGGGCAAGCCAGTCCCACAACGCTTCCCGAGCCGGGGCGGGCATACCCACCCGGTCGAACCACTGCTCGGTGCTCAGATCCGCGAGGTAGGCCGGTTGATGCAACGCCTGCCAACCCAGCCGCAGCGTGGCGCGGGCCGCTCGCAGACGGTCGGCGACACTGGCGTCGGGATGGACCCCGAACAGCGCGCGGATGGCACCGAGACCGGTCGTCTGCATGGTGACCTTGCGTCCGTCGGGCCAGCGCAGCGTCGAGCTTTTGGGAAACTCGATGAACTGCCGGGTGCCCACGCTGGTGAGATAGCGCCACAGGTGCTCGTATCCACTGGCGACCACATGCTGGCCGTTGTCGGGTGTGTCGTCGGCGAGTTCGGCCCGCATCGCGTGCGTGCGCCCACCCAACTGGCCCCGGCGTTCCAGCAGGGTGACGTTCTTTCCGGCTTCGCTCAGCCATACCGCCGCGGCCAGTCCCGCCAACCCGCCACCGATCACCACGTAGCGATCACCCATGCCAGCCCCTCCGTCGAGTAACTTACAGATTGTAAGTTAGAAGCCGGGGCGCGCGGGTGCTATTGGACCGGCGAGCGTCCCTGCGACGCCCGCTGCGCGGCCGCCAGAACCGCACCGCGGAACTGCGGGTGTGCGATCGCGGCCAGCGCCTCACCGCGCTCACGGACCGTCCGGCCCTCCAATTCGGCTGCGCCGTACTCGGTGACGATCACGTCGACCTGATGCCGTGGCGTCGTGATCACGGCGCCGGGACCGAACCACGGCACGATCCGCGACTGGAGCACGCCGTCCTTCTCGAAAGTCGAGGGCAGGCAGATCAACGAGCGGTCCGACAGCTCAAGCCCGGCGCCCGCCACGAAATCCTCGGCGCCGCCGATCCCGCTGAACTGGTCGCCGGCGATGGTGTCGGCGACGACCTGGCCGTGGACGTCGACCCCGAGTGCGCCGTTGATCGTGACCATGTCGTTGTTGGCGCCGATCACCTCCGGCGCATTGACGATCTCGACCGGGAGGAACGCGACCTCGGAGTTGCCGTCCAGCCACGCATAGAGCTCGGTCGAACCGAACGCGAAGGTCGTCACGCTCACTCCGTCGTACAGACCCTTGCCGGTATTGGTGACCTTGCCCGCACGGTGCAACTGCATGCACCCATCGGTGAACATCTCGCTGTGCAGCCCGTAATCTCCCCCCTCGCCTTCGGCGAGCAGTGTGGCGATCTGGCTGGGAATCGAGCCGATGCCCGTCTGCAGTGTCGCGCCGGATGGGATGTACTCGACGGCGTGCCCCGCGATCGCCCGGTCGACGTCGGAGGGCGATGCCGACGGCAGCGCGAGCGGCGCATCGGTCGAGTGCACGAGGACGTCGATCTCGTCGACGTGCAGCGCATGTCGATACCCGTCGAGCCCGAATGTTCTCGGATAGGCGTCGGATGCCTCGACGACGAGCAACCGCTCCGGATCGGCGCCGGCCCGGCGTAATTCACCGACCGTGGCACCGGCATGCAGCGACAGGGAGCACCAGCCATCCTCGTCGGGCGCCGCCGCCACGGTCGTCATCACGCGCGGCGCCTGACGCTCGAGCAGCGGCGCGAACCGACGGAAATCCGCGGGCGCGAATTCCACGTCGGCGCCCATATCCCGCAACATCCGCTCGAAGGGGCCGAAGAAGCCGGACAGGTAACGGACACCCGGCCGGGTGAACAGTTCGGTCCCGACCCCGAGCAGTGCGCCGTAGACGCGCAGGTCCGTCCAATCCGTGCGCTCCCCGAGCGCACGCAGGAACGCCGGCGGCTGGCCGGGCCCCAGCGGGATACCGAGCGTGTCGGCGGTCGCCAGGCGCGTGGCGGCCTGTTCGGCGGTCAGCTCTTCCGGCATGGCGTCACTCTTCCACACCGCATGGTCCGATTTCCGCCAGCACCTCGGCGTCGGCGCTCATAACGTCACCGGCATGACATCGCAGCCAGAAATGCACCGAATCACCGTGTGGTTCATGGCGATTGCCGCAGCTCTCGGTACCGCGGCGATCTATCCACTCCAACCTGCGGTATCCGATGTCGCTGACAGTCTTGACGTTTCGGTTGCTCAGGTCGGCGTCGCACTGGCGTTCGGCCCCATCGGTTATCTATTGGGCCTCGCGCTGCTGGTGCCGCTCGTCGACCGGTTTCCACCGAAATACGTACTCGCCGCGCAGTTCGGCGGCCTGGCCGCAGCCTTGACGGCCAACGCCGCCGCCGGCACGATGTGGCTGCTGGCGCTCACCGTCACGCTGATCGGTGCCTGTTCCACGGTTGGCGCGCAATTGAGTTCGATCACCGCGCGCTTCGTCCCGCAACGCCGTCGGGCAACCGCACTTGGCATTGTCACAGCAGGCATTTCGGCCGGAATCATCGGTGGCCGAATCGCCGGTGGCTGGCTGACAGACGTGTCGGGCTGGCGGGGTGCCCTGCTCATGTTCGCGCTCGCGTCCGCCGTCACCGCACTTGTCGCATTACGGACGTTGCCTGCCACAACCGGGTCGGTCACGAGCGGCATCCTGACGACGCTTCGTGCCCTTCCCGGCCTCTACGCACGATTCCCGATACTGCGCATCGCGGCGGTACGCGGTGCGCTCTGGTTCTTCGCATTCTGCGCGGTGTGGGCCGGGCTCGCGGTCGCCCTGGCGCAGCCGCCGTACTCGTACTCAGCCCAACGGATCGGCCTGTACGCCCTGGCCGGCCTGCTGGGCATCGTCGCGACGCGGATCGCCGGCGTGTGGACCGATCGCGTGGGCTCGCGACGAGTCATGTTGATCGGACTGGTCGTCGCCGCCTTGAGTGCGGTCGCCCTGGCCGGAAGTCTGCCGAGTCCGGCGGTCACACTCGTCTGCCTGGCCGTGTTCGACGCCGGGCTGTTTGCGGCCCAGGTGGCCAATCAGAGCACGGTTCTGGCCATCGACTCCGCCGCACCCGCGCGGTTCAACAGCGCCTACATGGTGGTGTACTTCGTGGGCGGCAGCCTGGGCACCGCATTCGGCGCAGCCGCCGTCGGATGGATTGGTTGGCCGGCGACCGCGGCTGTCACCGCGGCGGCGATCGGCGTTGCCCTCGTGCTCTGCGCCAGCGACCGTGCAGGCGTCGAAGGACGCGCAGCTCAGTGCACGGAAGTCCCGTAGTACCGGCCCAGCACCTCGGACCGGAGCTCATCGAACTCACCGGCGACGATCGACGCCCGGATCCGATCGACCAGCCGGATCACGAACCGCTCGTTGTGGATCGTGCACAGCGTCGCCGACAGCATCTCCTTGGCCTTGAACAGGTGCCGAATGTAGGCGCGCGAGTAGTTGGCGCAGGTGTAGCAATCGCATTCGGCGTCGATCGGGGTGAAGTCCCGCTTGTACCGGGCCCCGGTGATGTTGTACCGCCCCGTCGCCGAGTACACCGCGGCATTGCGCGCCACCCGCGACGGCGACACACAGTCGAAGGTGTCCGCCCCGGCGGCCACCGCGTCGAACAGGTCATCGGGTTCACTGATCCCGAGCAGATGCCGAGGCTTGTCGGCGGGCAGCTCACTGCTGACCCAGCCGACGATGGTGGCCAGATTCTGCTTCTCCAGCGCGCCGCCGATGCCGTAGCCGTCGAAGCTCAACCCCTCGGCCGGCCCCGCCTCCTGGCCGATCGAGGCCAGTCCGCGCGCGGCTTGGCGACGCAGATCCTCGTACTGAGCACCCTGCACCACCCCGAACAGCGCCTGCCGCGGCCGCTCCGGCGACGAGGCCTGCAGCCGGTGATGCTCGGCCAGACACCGGACCGCCCAGTCATGGGTGCGCTGTACCGAGCTTTCCTGGTAGGCGCGGGTGTTGACCAGGGTGGTCAGCTCGTCGAACGCGAAGATGATGTCGGCGCCGAGTTTGTTCTGGATGCCGATCGAGACCTCCGGGGTGAACCGGTGTTTCGAACCGTCCAGATGCGAGCGGAACGTAACTCCGTCGTCGTCCACGACGGCCAGCCGTTCCTTGCCCTTGGCGATGATGTCGTCGTTCTTCAGCCGCGCGGTGTCCATGGCCAGGACCTTCTTGAACCCGACACCCAGCGACATCACCTGGAAGCCGCCGCTGTCGGTGAAGGTCGGCCCGGGCCAGTTCATGAACGCCCCGAGCCCGCCGGCTTCGGCCACGATGTCCGGGCCCGGCTGCAGGTACAGATGATAGGCATTGGCCAGGACCGCTTGGGCGCCAAGCTGTTTCATGGTCTCGGGAAGGACCGATTTCACGGTGGCCGCGGTGCCGACCGCGATGAACGCCGGAGTGTGGATATCGCCGTGTGGAGTGTGAATGGTCCCGACCCGGCCGAGTCGGCCGGGCAACTCGGCCTCCACGGTGAAATACGGCTGGTCCACACCAGGTATTCAACCGGATGCGCGTCCGATTTCCGTCACGGGGGCGGACGCGTCCATACTGCGGACGTGAATTTGGTCCTGAGCCGCCCCATTGTCATCGCCGCCGGATTTGCTGTTTGTCTGGCTGCAGTCGCCGGATGCTCGTCGCAGGATTCGGGTTCTTCCACGAAGACCGGCCAGGGCCGGGTCACCTTCGGCCCCAACGACGCCGGTCCGGTGACCAGCGTCAACTGCGAGACCAAGGACGGGCTGACGACGATCGGCATCGAGGGGAAGATGCCGGCCTCGGTGGTGCTGACCGACGGAGAGGCCCCGGTCGTGCAGTCGGTGAAGATCGGCGACGTGAACGGCGAGGGAGCTTCGCTGACCTATCTCTCCGGACTGTCGGGTGCCCCGGTCGTGGCCGCGCGCGACGGCAAGGGCTACACCATCACCGGCAACGGCATGGGCATCGATCCCAACGAACCGGGTACGCCGGTGGACATGCCGTTCGACATCGCCGTCACCTGCTCCTGAGGAAGGTCACGATCGCCCCGGCGAGTTCCTCGCCGGCGTCTTCCTGCAGGAAGTGACCGGCGTTCGCGATCACCGGGTGCTCGATACCCTGCGCGCCGCGCATGTCCCGCTGGAAGATCGGCGCCATGGCTCCGGTGATCGGGTCGCCGTCGCTGAACGCCACCAGCATCGGGGTTTCACTGGCCGCCAACGCTTTCCAAGCTGACCGGTTCGCGGCCGCAGCCGGATCGTCGGGTGTGGTGGGAACCAACCCGGGCATCGCGCGCGGACCCGCGCAAAAGGTGTCGTCGGGGAACGGGGCGTCGTAAGCCGCCCTGACCTCGGCACCGACCGGGCGGCGGCACCCGGCCTCGACAAACCTGCCGACATCGATCGTCGGCAGATTCTGGATGGCCGTGCGGAACTGCCACCAGATCTCCGGCATGGGAATGTCGCCGCTGGGCAGGCCCGTGTTGGCGACGACGATATTGGCGAATCGGTCGGGATTCTCGGCAGCCAGGCGCAGCCCGATCAGACCGCCCCAGTCCTGACCGACCAGGGTCACCCGCCGCAAGTCCAAGACATCGCAGACCAGCGTCCGCATCCACTCGACGTGCCGGGCATAGGTGTGATCCTCGAGGCGCGTGGGTTTGTCCGATCTGCCGAAGCCGACCAAGTCGGGACAGACGACGCGATGGCCCGCCGCGGTCAGGATCGGGATCATGCGCCGGTAGAGAAACGACCAGGATGGTTCCCCGTGCAACAACAGCACCGGGTCGGCGTCAGGTGGACCGGCCTGCACCCAGGCCACCCGCAATCGGCCACCCTCGTTGTCGTCGATCTCGGAATATGCTGGTAGATAAGCAAACTCAGGCAGGTTGCCGAACCGGTCGTCTGGAGTGCGCAACGTCTGCATGACGCTGAACTTACGACCACCCCACGACCGCTGCGAGCAATTCGGCCATTCGGACGCCCACGACCTGCACTAACTCCATACTTCTGCCTGACAGTCCGCCATTCATGACGGGCTGCGCAACCGTGAGGAGAGCAGTGGTGAAGCGTGAGTTCCTGGTAGCCGTTGGCGGCGCCGCGATCGTCATCGCCGGACTGTCCGGCTGTTCGTCGAGCGACAAGAAAGACAGCTCCAGCGACACGAAGGCGACCGCATCGGCGTCAGCATCGGCTTCGGTCGAGGCCGGCGATGCCAAGGCCACAACAGGTGCGGGCACCGCTCGGGTCACCATCGACGGAACGGACCACAAGGTCGAGGGCACGGTCGTGTGCGCCACGGTCGCGGGCAATGTCAGCCTGACCGTGGGCCAGGGCATGTCCGGAGTCAGCGCCACACTCGGCGAGGGCGACCAGCCGTCGGTGACCGCAGTGGCACTCGGCAACATCGACGGCGTCAGCCTCGGCTACACGCCCGGCGTGCCCGGCGGCAGCGCCGAAGCCACCAAGGATGGCAACAAGTACACGATCAAGGGTGAGGCAACGGGTGTGGACGGAATGAACCCGGTGACCAAGGCTTTCGAGCTGGAAGTCTCCTGCCCGTAGCAATCGACTCACTTTTAGCAAACATCTGGCATAGTGTGGGCCCGGACTGATCCCGGGCCCACGCTCCGTTCTCAGTCGTTTCACCCGGACGACCCTGAGGAGCAACGTGGCCAGTCACCGGAAGCGCGCGTGTTCATCCGCTGCCGTGGTGGCCGGCGCTACCGCGGGCATGGCGGCAGTGCTCACGTTCGGACATGTCGCCGACGCGCTGGCGGCCACCCTGCCGGGCTACGATGCCGTCGTCGGCGTGGGCGGGGCGAAGAATCCGACCAGCGACCGGATCCAGAACAAGTTCCGCGGCGACTACGTGCCGTACAACGGCGGGTACGCCGGACCGGCTGACGGTCGCTTCTACGGCGTCAACTATCCGGCCACGTTGCCGATCGATACGAGCGTGGCCGAGGGGCGCCAACCGTTGATCGACACAGTCGCCGAAGCTCGGACGACGATCGGCGAGGACGGCACGATCTACATCGTCAGTTACTCCGAGGGAACCATCGTCGCCGAGAAGTACAAACGCGAACTCGATGCCCAGGGCGGCCAGGGCACCGACACGCTCAAGTTCGTCTACATCGCTGCGCCCACGGTTCCCAACGGCGGTATCTACGCCCGCTTCCCCAATCTGGGGCCGCTCGGGCTCCTCGGGTTCACCAGCACCGGCGCGGCCGAACAGTCGCCGTACGACGAAACCTTCATCACCATCGAGTACGACCCCGTCGGCGACTTCCCGGCCTACGCCAACCCGCTGGCTCTGGCCAACGCCGCGGCCGGGTTCGTCTATCTGCACGGTGATCCGACCCCGGACGCCGCCGACCTCGCCGACCCGGACGCGGTCATCGTGAAGCACGTCAACACACCGGGTGGCGGGAATGACACCTACATCCTGGTCAAGACCGAGCATCTGCCCTTGCTGCAGCCCATCCGCGACGTCTCGACCGCGCTGCACACCACGGCATTCACCGAGCCGGTGCTCGGCGCCATCGAGCCGACGCTCAAGCTCGCCGTCGACATGGGCTACACCGATCGCGACTACTCCGATCCCGCCACGCCGACCCGGTTCTCGTTGATCACGCCACCGAAGCGGATTGCCGAGACCCTGAATCAGCTGCCGGGCGCCCTTCAGCAGGGTGCGGACAACTTCACGGGCGGATTGCCTTCTACGACATCGCCTTCGACGACTCCGGCAACCACCGACCGCATCGCGGCCAAGCCGAAAGCCCCCAAGGTCGTCGCGACGAACGACACGAACGACGAGGCCGAGGCCGAGGCCGAGGCCCCGAAGAAACCCGTCACGCGCACCCCCACACAGCGGCGCGATGACGTGCACAACGCCATGTCGGACGTCGCGAAGAACGTGAGGGATACGTTCAAGTCCGGGACCAAGTCCGAGCCCAAACACCGGGCCAAGCCGCAACGGGCGTCGGACACGGACAAGGCCGCTTAGGCTCTGATGTCATGCTGGGAGCATGACTCGACGGCACCGTCCCGCCATCGTCTGGTTCCTGCTGCTCGGCCTGTTTCTCCCCGTCGTGGGATGCTCGTCGTCCCCGGACCCGGCTGACCGATTCGCCGCCTTCGCCGATGCGCTGCAACGCAAAGACGCCCACGGAGCGGCCACGCAGACCAACGACCCCGCAGCGGCCGAGCCGGCAATCACCTCGATGTTCAACGGCATGGGCGACGCTGCCTCGGTCAAGGTCAGCGCCGAACCCGATGATCAGACCGGCGCGACCCTGAAATATCAGTGGTCCTGGGGCGAGGGCCACGATTTCGGCTACGACACCGCCGGCACCGCGGCCAAGTCCGGTGACGACTGGCTCATCACCTGGACGCCGACGCTGTTGCACCGAGATCTGCGAGACGGCTTGCGATTTCAGTACAGCACCGACAGCGACCTGCAGACCCCGGTGCTCGACCGGACCGGCCAGCCGTTGATGACGTGGCAGACGGTGGGCGTCATCTCGCTGGACCGCGCCCACCTCGATTCCGCCGGCCCACTCGCCGCGCTGCTGACCCGCTTCGATGCCGGCACGACCGCGGAATCCATCGGCGCGCAGTTCACGTCGAACACCGACGATCGCGTGACGGTGATGAAATTGCGCGAAGACGACCTCGCTCAGGTACGCGACCAACTGACCCAGATTCCTGGCGTCACCGTGGCCGAGCAGGGTGAGCTGCTGACCACCGACCGCCAGCTGTCCTCGCCGGCCATCGGCGGGCTGGCCCAGCTGTGGCACGACCGGATCACCAAAGCTGCCGGGTGGTCGGTCTATCTGGTCGACGGGGACAGCGCGCCCGCGCAGCGGCTCACCGCACAACCGCCCGCGCCGACCGACCCGATGCGCACCACCATGGACCTGCGGCTGCAACTGCTCGCACAACAGGCCGTCGCCCAGGAGACCCGGCCGGCGGTGCTGGTCGCGATGTCCGGCAAGACGGGTGGGATTCTGGCTGCCGCACAGAACATGGCTGCGGATTCCCAAGGTGCCATTGCGTTTTCGGGGCTCTACCCGCCGGGGTCGACGTTCAAGACCATCACCACCGCCGCCGCACTGGAAGCCAACCTGGCCACCCCGGACACCCCGGTGGCCTGCCCGGGACGGTTGACCATCGAGAACCGCACCATTCCCAACGACGACGACTTCGACCTGGGGACAGTGCCCTTGACCTCAGCCTTCTCCCATTCGTGCAACACCAGCATGGCGGCGCTGTCGGACAAGCTGCCCGCTGACGCGCTGACCAACACCGCCCGCGCATTCGGCATCGGCGTGGACTTCACCATTCCGGGGCTCACCACGGTAACCGGCCGGGTTCCCAACGCCGACACCGCCGCCCAGCGGGTGGAGAACGGCATCGGCCAGGGCACCGTGACGGTCAGCCCGTTCGGTCTCGCGGTCGCCGAGGCCAGTCTGGCGCACGGCTCGACCATCCTGCCCAGTCTGGTGGACGGCGAGATGGTGACCGCCGATACCGCCTCCCAACCGCTTCCGGCCGGCGTCACCAACGCACTGCGGGACATGATGCGCAAGACCGTGACCGAGGGCACCGCCAGCCAATTGAGCGACATCCCCGATCTCGGCGGCAAGACGGGCACCGCCGAATTCGGCGACAACACGCACTCACACGGGTGGTTCGCCGGGATCGTCGGCGATATCGCGTTCGCGACGCTGGTGGTCGGCGGCGACTCGTCGACCCCCGCGGTGAAGATCTCGGGCGATTTCCTGCGGTCTACCAGCTAGCCCCACCCGCGAGATGGGTGTCAGCTGTGGCGACTGCGAAGTGCTGGAGCGACAAGATTCAATCATCGCCGGCACCGGCGACCAGCACCTAGGAGAACATCATGAAGAACCCGATGAAGTTCGTCGCCACCGCACTCGCCGCCGCAGCGATCGGTGGGGCGGTCGCATTGGCCCCCGTCGCCGGCGCCGTGACGGCTTCGCACACGCCGGCCGCCAACGGGACCGATCCGCTCGTCCCCTTCGGCACCGACCCGACGGTCCCCAACCATTTGGGCTACGTCGACTCCAACCACGACGAGGCCAACACCACGGGCGGCGGCGTGGATCTGCCGTTCTAGCCGGTGCCGGATTCGGCGGCCAGGTGGACCAGGCCCGAGGCGACCGCGTAGCGGGGGCCGTGCACCCCGTCGATGTTGGCTCGTCCCACCACAACTCCCACGGTGCGCAGGGATTCGCCGACCGTACGCAACAGTTCGTCGTCGAGCGCACCGCCGCCGGCCAGCACCAGCGCGGTCGGGGGTTTCTCGAATGCGGCCAGGCAGCGGGCGATGTTGGCCGCGACGGTCTCCTGTTTGATCGCCAGCCGTAGGCTGCGCCATTCCTCGGCCGCCAGTTTGGTCGAGAACGGCACCAACCCGGCCACGCCGCGGGTGCACAGCCTTCCGATCGCATCAGCCGGGGCGGGCGCATCGAGGAACAGCCGCCGCCCGTCCTCCTCGTGCGCCACGTGCGGTCCCTCGACCCGGATCGCCGGGGTGCGCTTGACCCGTTCGGCCAGGGCCCGGGGGATGTTGAGCATCCGTGCCACCGCAACGGTGATGGTCTCCCCCGCGCCCGCTGCCGTGACCGTGTGATCGGCGCCGATCAGATCGATGGTGCCGCCGCCGATATCGCACACCACCGAATCCGGCGGCAGCCCCGGTGTGGTGCGGGCGCCCCGTGCGGCGGCCTCCGGCTCGGTGGTGATCGTGCGGGCCGGACGCCCGGTCAGCTCGGTGAGTGTCGTCGCGGCATCTTCGACGTGGTCGGCCGCCAGTAGCGCCACGACCGTGCCGCGGGCGTCGGCCACGCCGCGGCGCAGCCACGTTCCGCTGTCGAGGGCGGCGAGGTCGGTGAAAAAGGCGTCATCGACGGCGATCTCGTGATCGGCGGTCGGGATGGAACGCAACCGGACGCGCACCACGCTGCCCGGCGGTTCGCGGCGCAGAATGGCGTGCGCCTGGGCCGGCGAGTATCTTGCGAGCGCCCCATTGATCCGGAACTCGATGTAGTCGTCGTCCACCGCAGGCGTTTCCGGCGGATCGGTCCGCGCCGTCACGGCGATAGCAGGCGAATCCGAGAGCTCCCTAGTGAATTCGGCGACATCATGGATCCGGTCGTGCCCGAGCTCCAGTGCCGCACACAACGCGATCGGATCTGCCAGGGCGCGATAGGCGCGGCCCTCGGCCACCACCTCCACCGCAACCAGTGCCCCGGTCGCCAACCCGTCGAGGATCACCTCATCGACCACCGGAACGTCGAGCGGAATCCGGTTGCGGATCAACACCGCATCGTCTTGGGCGGCCAGCACACCGGCGATGGTCCACCCCCGGGACACCGCGTCGGTGATCGCGGCCGCCGCGACCTCGAAATCGGTATCGGCGTCCACCGAGACGATCACCGGGCCGGGTTGCGGTTCACCGGCCAGTTCCCCCAGCAGCTCGTGCCGGCCGACCGCGTAACCCGTACCTGCCGGGGTACTGGCATCGGCCCGGCGCAGGCTGCGCACCGGTGAGCGCGGCGACGGCGCCGGGGCCAGCGGGGCGGTTTCGGTGTCGACCGGCCGGATCGCCGACAGCACAAGCTCATCGGCACGAACCTTGGCGTCGACCTCGATGCGCTGCAGCAGCGCGGCCGCTCCCTCCAGCGAATCCCGGGATCCCTTGCGGCCCCGGGTCGGTGCCTGACCGTGGCTCAGCGGTTGCACCGCGCCGTCGAGGATGCCGGCCAGGACGATCTCGGTGGTGTGGTTGCCGACGTCAATCCCGGCGACGATGCGTTCAGGCACCGTCACCGCAACAGGCCCCGCCGGGCATAGACCGCGGCGGCCTGCCGCACCAGTTCCGCGCAGCGTCCGGCACCGCGGGTTTCCAGCGACGCCTGCAACGCATCGAGTTCGGCGGCCGTGGAGCGGTGCGGGCGCAGCGCCTCGTACAGGCCCATCACCTCTTCATCGTCGATGGTCGCCAATTCCGCTGCACGCAGGAAGTTCTCGGCCAGCTGGGGGTTGCCGTTCTCCTCGGCGACGACGGCCTGGTGTGCCAAAGTCGCCGGATCCATCCGCAGATCCGACAGGTCCAGCTTGCCGTCGACAGCGGCGTCGACGGAAAACTTCTGGGCGGACATCTCGCTCATGCTCGTGTCACCTCCACCGTGACGGGCGGCCGGCCCGGTTCGCTGGCCTCACGCTCCAACGCGACCAACGCCACCGCGCGGGCGTGATAGCGCGCCGAGATCGACTCGTCGGTACCGCCGGTGAGAATCGGCACCGGAGCCATGCCCTTGGCGTGACGGGCGGCGTTGCGGCCCAGCTCGCGGTAGTTCTTGGCGGTCAGCAGGGGCGCGACGCTGAACAGTTCGAGGTTGGCCAGTGGCGCCAGATCCCGTCGGTGGATGAGCGCAGTGCCCTTGCCCTGCAAGCCGATTCCGATCCCCGACCCGGACAGCTTGGCCGCGGTCAGCCCGATCAGGCCGACGTCGATGGTCGAGCGCACCCGCACGAACCGCGGCACACAGCCCTCCTCCTCCAGCCCGGCGCAGAGTTGGCGGATCACCTCGCCGATCGGTAGGCCGCACAGGCTCAGCCACACGCTGCGGCCCAACGCCGGTGACAGCCCGATGCACACCTCCCGCGGATCGCTGCCCTGCCGGGCGGGTTCGAGGTCGGTGACGGTGATGTGGCCGGCATGCAGGGCCTGGTCGGCGGTGAGCTCGGCGGCGTTGCGCTGCTGGCGGATGTTGTCGATCTCGGCCCGGCGCGCTTCGGTGAGCGTGTACCCCGTTCCGGGACCGGAGTAATCGTTCGGATCGGTGATCTTGGAGAGCACCCGGAATTGCTCGTCGAAGATCGCCGAGGTCTGCAATTGGTCACCGCGCAGGCGTTCGGCCGTCAACCGCATGATGGCCTCGGCCTCCTCGTCGTACCCGGTGCGGTGCAGCGACGCGATCACATCGAACACCGTCAGCTGTTTTGCCTCGATCGCGTTCGCGGCTTCCGCGACCGCCTTCGGATCTCCGGGCGGCAGATCGCGCGACCCGTTGGCGATCACGACCTCCTCGATATGGCCGTCGTCGTAATCCGCCAGACCCAGGTCGCGGTACACCGCCTGCACAGCGGTGGCCGCGCGTCGTCGCACCTGGGCCAGATGCTCGGGCGACACCGTGCGCAATCCGCCGTCGACACCCCAATCCCGTTGCAGGACCAGGAAATCATCCATATCGTCGGAATTGAAGTTGGACAGCGCGAACGCGTTGTCGTAGCGCGGGATCGAGCCGAACCCGGAGAAGATGAAATCCGCACCGGCCAGCAGCACCGGCAGGGTGTGCGCGCTGCGCCGGATGTCGGACTCGGAGATCAGGTTGTCATTGCCCGCGCACGATTCCAGATCGCGCAGCATCACCATCAGGTTCTCGGCGAGCAACTCCTTCATGCCCTCGGGCACCGAGGCCACCACACCGACGCCGTCGATACCGCCGTTCTGCACGCCCTGGGATCCCAGCGCCCGGGCCAGCGACACACAGCGCGATTCCAGGTACAGGATCGAACATTTCTCGGCCGCACCCATCAGCACCTCTGCCCCGCCGCCGCTGGTGACCCGCATCTTGAGCCCGCGCGACGCGTAGGCACTCGTCAGGATCGCCTTGGAGAACGGGGTGTCGTCGCCGTCGACGAACACCTGCTCGGTGCCGTAGATGGAAATGGTCTCGGCGTAACTGGTCAGCCCGCGCATACCGAGGCGTAGCTCCAGTGCCTCCTCGATCGCGCACTGCGCCATCGCGCCCGGCGTCCCCACCTGCGAACCGATCAGCAGCGCAACGGCATTCGACGAGGCATCGCCGAGCACCGGCACCGTCGTCTCGACCTCACGGAACCCGTAGGCCACCGCGCTGGCAGCATCGGCGGCGATCAGCATCGGATCGTCCAGCTGGTTGGTGACGTGGGCCTGATTGCTCGGGGTGCGCCGGGCGCGCATCTTCGCCATCGCCATCTGCATCTCGACCGGCGTCAACACCGCGATGACCCGTGCGAGTTTGGCCGGGGTGGTGCCGCCGATCAGCCGGACCACCTCGGCGCGGGGCACGTTGGGATCCACGGTCTTGCGGGCCAGTTCGACGTCGGAGCACGCCATGGCCTCGGCCGCGACATCGAGGTCCAAGCCGTAGTGCGCGATGAATTCGTCGATGACATCGAAGTCGGCGGCGGCCTTGCCGTCCATCTCGGTGACGCACCCATCGCTGATGACCAGCGACGGTTCCGGATCGTGCGGGCTACGCATCGCGACCAGACCCAGATCCGGATTGGTCACGCTGAACCCGTCGAGGTTCACCGGCTTCGCGTCGAGGATCCGCATCCTGCCGAGGTAGGCACCGCCGTCGTCCGTCACGCCGACCATTTTGCGCGACGAACGCTATTTGGTCTACCCATTACGCCTTTTGGTGTCAGACTCCGGACACGACCTCCAGCGCCTTGAGCGAGTCCTCCAGATGGCTGAGCATCCGCTGCAGATGCGGCACACTGCGCCGGCAGCCGACCAGACCGAAGTCCAGGTTGTCGGCATTGTTGGCCAGGGTGATGTTCATCGCCTGCCCGTCCAGCGCGATCGACAGCGGATAGTTGCCGTCCAGACGAGCGCCCTTCCAGTACAACGGATGTCGCGGCCCGGGCACGTTGGAGATGACGAGGTTGAACGGCGGCGCAGTGGCCCTGACGAACCCCGGCACCGCGGCCAGGCCCAGCGGGGCGATCATCAACGCCGACAGTGCCAGGGCCTGAACCCGGGGCAGCTCGGAGAACACCTTCTTGTTGTCCCGCATCGACTCGCCGATCGCATTGAGCCGGTCCGCTGGATCTTCCAGATCGGTGCCCAAATTACACAGGACCGTACCGACCATATTGCCGCCGGCGTCGGCCTCGTGTTCGGCGCGCAGACTCACCGGCACCATCGCGATCAACGGCCGGTCTGGTAGCGCATCCTGCTCCAACAGGTAGGCACGCAACGCTCCCGCACAGACCGCGAGCACCACGTCGTTGACCGTGAACCCGGCCGCCCGCGAGATCCGCTGGAACCGCTCCAGCGGCCAGGACTGTGCCGCCACCCGACGGGCACCGCCGATCTTCACGTTGAACATGGTCTTGGGTGCCGCAAACGGCAACGTGAGCTGCTGTTCGAGCAGCGCCGAACGGGCCAGCTTGACCGTCGAAGGTGCCAGCCCGGCGACCGAGCCGACCGTATCGGTCACCGTCCGCAGCACCGATGAACTCTGGTGCGGCCGCTTGCGGCGCGGCAGAGTCCACGGCACCCGCACCTCGGTGTCTCCGGGATCCTCCGACAGCGTGCGCATCAACAGCTTGAGCGCCGACACCCCGTCGATGAGGGAATGGTGCATCTTCGTGTACACCGCGAACCGGCCGTCGGCGAGCCCCTCGATCAGGTGGGCCTCCCACAGCGGACGGTGCCGGTCCAGCAGGCTGCCGTGCAGGCGCGAGGTCAGCTCCAGCAGATCCCGCACCCGGCCCGGGGTCGGCAGCGCCGAGCGGCGCAGGTGATAGTCGAGGTCGACGTCGTTGTCGTAATTCCAGCCGACGTTCGCGATGCCGCCCAGGATGGTCGCCGGGTGTTTGCGGAACACCGGCTGAATGTCGGTCTGAGCCACCATGTCTTCGTGCAGCTCGCGCACGAAATCAATCCCCGCGCCGGCCGGCGGCTCGTAGAGCGCGAGTCCGCCGACATGGAACGGATGCTCCCGCGTCTCGGCGATCAGAAACATCGAGTCGGTCGGCGACATCAGCTCCATGGACATATTCAACGCTGTTGCGACGACCCCCGGCGAATACCCGGCAAAACAAGTAGCCGACTACTCGTTCGCCCGCACCGAATTACCCGCACGATCTATGCACAGCGAAGTCGTCGAGCGGAGGTGTCGGGGTGCTGATTTCAACCGCAGCGCGTAAGGCGCTCGCAGTGATCCGAATCGTCAACGGGGCGGCGGGATTGCTCGTGCCGGAGAAACTGCTCGGCCGGCTGGGCGTCGATACGTCCCAGGATCGTTCTGGCACCTATCCCTTCCGGATGTTCGGAATCCGAACCGTGCTCATCGGGCTCGACCTCCTCGTGCTGCACGGCGAGGAACTGCGTCGCGCCGAGAGGCTCGCGGTTCTGATCCACGCCGCCGACACCGTCTCTGCCACCGTCACCGCCGCCCGCGGTGACCTGCCCCGCAAACAGGGCCTGATGACCATCGTCATCTCGGCGATCAACACCACACTTGCCGTCACCGCATGGAAAGGAGGCCAGGATGTCGTCACTGCTCACGAGGTGGTTCATCAAAGCCACTGAGGTCGTCGACCGCCGGATCGGGTGGGACAAGCTCCCGCCGTCGCTCGGACTCGGCGTTCTGATCGGAGTTCGCGACGCGCTGCGCGAACACAACCTCTACGACACGTACCGGGGCAACCCCCCGGCGGCACCGAGCCACACCCCGGCCCAATACCTCACCGTCCGGACAGTCGACGGCTCCTACAACGACTTGTCCTCGCCCTCGATGGGTATGGCCAAGACCCGGTTCGGCCGCAACGTGCCGCTCGACAAGGGGCACGCCGAGCGGCCGCCGCACCTGATGGACCCCAACCCGCGCACCATCAGCAACGAGTTGCTGCGCCGCGACACGTTCAAGCCGGCCACCACGCTCAACGTCCTGGCCGCGGCCTGGCTGCAGTTCGAGACCCGCGACTGGTTCAGCCACGACACCGACCCCAGCCGGATGATCGAGATCCCGGTGCCCGAGGGCGACGACTGGGACGAGACCACCATCCGGATTCCGTCCACGCCGACCGACCCGAACCCGACACCCGGCGAGACGACCTTCATCAACACCGAGACCCATTGGTGGGATGCGTCGCAGATCTACGGCAGCAATCAGCAGTTTCAACGCGCGATCCGCACACAGAACGCGAACGACGGCAAGGTACGCATCGACGCCGACGGTTTCATCGATCTGGATCCGTCGATGCTCGGTGCCTCCGGCGGTGCCGACGGCTGGTGGCTCGGCCTGGAGCTCATGGGCACGATCTTCCTGCGGGAACACAACGCCATCTGCGATCGGTTGAAAGCCGCCTACCCGGACTGGACCGGCGACCAGATCTTCAACAAGGCGCGGATGATCAACGCCGCGTTGATCGCCAAGATCCACACCATCGAGTGGACGCCTGCGATCCTCGGCCACCCGACGCTGCAGATCGGTATGCGGGCCAACTGGTTCGGGCTCGCCGGCGAACGCGTCAAGCAGCTGTTCGGACGGATCAGCTCCAGCGAGGCGATCAGCGGCGTCGTCGGATCGGCCACCGATCACCACACCGCGCCGTACTCCATCACCGAGGACTTCGTCACCGTCTATCGCATGCACCCACTGGTGCCCGACGAGTACGAGTTCCTCAACCTCGCCGGAAATGCCGAGCCGCAGCAACTTTCGTTCGACAGCATCCACGGCGGCGCCAATTCGCGCGGCGTGCTCAAAAGCGTCGGGCTCTCGAACTGCATCTACTCGCTGGGCGTCGCACACCCCGGCGCGGTCACCCTGCACAACAGTCCGAACTTCATGCGCCGCTTCGACCGCACCGACGGCCACGTCATCGACATGATCTCGACCGACATCATCCGCTCCCGCGAGCGGGGCGTGCCGCGCTACAACGAGTTCCGCCGCCAGCTGCGGTTGAACCCGGCGACATCGTTCGATGAGATCAGCGGAGGGGACCGCGACACTGCCCTCAAGATGAGCGAAATCTACGGCGGTGACATCGAGAAGGTCGACGCCATGGTGGGCATGTTCGGCGAGAAGCTGCCCGAGAAGTTCGGATTCAGCGACACGGCGTTCCGCATCTTCGTCCTGATGGCGACCCGACGGCTCAAGAGTGACCGGTTCTTCACGGTCGACTTCACGCCGCGGGTCTACACACCAGAGGGCATCGCCTGGATCGCCGACAACGACATGTGCTCGGTGCTCATCCGGCACTATCCCGAGCTCGAACCGGTACTGCGCGGCCACAGCAACGCATTCGCACCGTGGCCGCGCCTGAGTCAGGAACGACGATGACACGCCCCGAGCCGGAGCTGAACCGGGCGGCAGCGCTCGACGAGTCGCTGTTGCTCGGCTATCCCAACAGCGCGTTGGACCTGCTGTTCCGGCAGTCGGAGGCCGGCCCCATCCCCGACGGGGATACCCGGGGCACGCTGCTGGCCTGGCCCGGGACGTGGCTGGCCAAGCCACTTGCCCTGCTGGTCCGCATGATCATCTGGCAGGGCAAGGTGCTCGACCGTCGCGAGCGGGTGCTGCGCAACAAGGTCACCCCGTTCGGTCTGCGGCTCGTCAAAGCCCGGCTCTCGATCGCATCAAGCTGGGTGGACAGCGGTGACTGCGTGCTCATCGACTACTCCGAGACGTCGTTCCTGGCCCGCATGGTCCGCGACGAGATCCGCCAAGTCGGTCCCGGCTTCTACCTCGGGGTCGTATGGCTGTGGCGGAAACGCGTCGGGTGGTTCACCATTCGCTCGACCGGGTGATCGCGATGCCACACCAGGAAGCGTTCACGGTGCTCGCCGAGGTCAGCGCAGACCGCCTGGCGTCACTGCGAGACCTGCTCGGACGCATCCCCGACCACGTCGAACGATGGGACGTGCTGCCGTTCGAGCAGTTGAGCGGCCTGCACTTCGCCAGGCTCGTACTCTTCGACCCGGACCGGGATCTCGACGGGCGGCCGGTGCCGGCCCAGCTGGCGCTGTTGACCGACGTCGACGCTCCGCTGCACAACCATCTCGACGAACTCGCGACGATCTGCGGCGACGGGCTCGACGCGGTGTTCTCCCACTGCGTCGGCTACCCGCAGCCGGCCTCGGCACCTGCCCGGCACGCGTTCCTGCGGGAGCATCAGGTCAAATCCGCTGCGGCACACATTAACCGACGTGGCCGATCGGTCAGCCAGATCCGGCAGGAGGACCTGCTGCAGCGCGAGATCAACCGGTTCCTGGACTCCGGCGACTTGGGTTCGCTCGACACCGGGAAACTCAAGAGCGCGATCGTCGACTTCGTGCGCGACCGCGAGGACCTGGCCTGGGCCTTGAAACAGGCGGAGGGGCCGTCCTTCCTGTGGTGCGCCAAAGAGGCTTTCCACCAGTACTTCTGGATCACCGCGCTGGCCGTGGTGACGGTGCTGTTCCTGCCGTTGGTGGTGCTCGGGTTGGCGTTGTTCGTGGTCGCGCTGCGCCACCACGAGAAGCGCGACATCCCCGACACCCGTGGGGCAGCACCCGAGGTGGTCCGGGCCTATCGCGACGACGAGGACTACTGGGTGCACAACCAGATCGTGGCCGTCGGATTCCTCAAACCCGGGGTGTTCCGCCGGCTGACCACGACCGCGATCCTGTTCCTCACCGACTACGCGACCCGCCACATCTACAACCGCGGAACGCTGTCCGGGCTCAACACAATTCATTTCGCCCGGTGGGTGCGGATGAACGGCAACCGCGGCCTGTTCTTCTCCAGCAATTACGACGGCAGCCTGGAGAGCTACATGAACGACTTCATCGACAAGGCCTTCTGGGGGCTCAACGCCATCTTCAGTAACGGCGACGGTTTTCCGCGCACACGGTTCTTGTTCTTCGGCGGCATCACCGACGAGAAGGCCTACAAGAAGCTGCTGCCCACCCGTCAGGCCCCGAGCAATGTCTGGTACAGCGCCTACCCGCACCTGACCACCAAAAACATCGCCAACAACGAAGCCATCCGCCACGGGCTGTCACAGAAGATGGACGACGATGAGGCCCGGCGCTGGCTGCGCCGGTTCGGTTGCGGCAATGACCTTCCCGAATCAAACTGGGCGGCCCGAAAGCTCGACAGCATCCCCTGGGACAGGCTATGACTCTCCAACTAGACGACATCCAGGGCGTCATCCTGCACGGCTACGGCGCATTGGATGACGCCGCGTTCCTGCTGCTGGCGATCGACGACGTCGCGGCGGCCAAACGTTGGCTGGCGGGCTTGGAGTTACGTGACAGCACAGCCACCCCCGAAGCCGCCGACACCTGCACGAACATCGCGTTCACACCGTCGGGGCTGGCCAAACTCGGCCTGCCGCAAGAACAATTGGACATGCTGGCGGGCGAGTTCCGCGAAGGAATGAGCGGCACCGAGCATCGCCGCCGCATCCTCGGCGACCACGGTCAGAGCTGCCCGTCGGCCTGGCGCTGGGACGGCGCGGACGTTCACGCACTGTTGCTGCTCTACGGGCACGACTCCACCGCCGTCGCCGAACTGGAGAACAGTCACGACCTGCCCGGCTCCGGCCTGCACATCGTCCGGCGGCTCGATTCGCTGACACTTCCGGGACGCAAGGAGCACTTCGGTTTTCGTGACGGCATATCGCAACCGCTGATCGACGGCTACGACGAGGGCGGACCGGCGGGCAACACCGTTGCGGCAGGCGAATTCGTGCTCGGCTATCCGAACGCCTACGGGCAGTACACCGACCGGCCGTTGGTGGACCCGTCCGCCGACACCCGGGGACTGCTGCCTGCGGCGGCCGATGCGCCGGCACTGCGCGACCTCGGCAAGGGCGGAAGCTACCTGGTCTTCCGGCAGCTCAAGCAGGATGTGGCCGGGTTCTGGAACAGCCTGGCCGACCGATCCGCCGATGCGCTCGACCGGGTGCCGGCATGTGTCGGGCTGGCGGCCAAGATGGTGGGCCGCTGGCCCAGCGGCGCGCCGCTGGTGAAAGCGCCCACTGCCGACAATCCCGCACTCGCCGACGACAACGACTTCATGTACTTCCGGTCCGAAGATCCGGACGGTCTGAAATGCCCGATCGGTTCGCATCTGCGGCGGTCCAATCCGCGCGATGCGCTCGACCCCGTCCCCGGATCCGACCGGTCGATCGACGTGGGAAAGCGTCACCGGATCATCCGTCGCGGCCGGGCCTACGGGCCGCCGTTGGCGCCGTCGATGGAGCCCGCCGACATGATCGCGGCGGCTGATGACGGCGTCGAGCGCGGCCTGCACTTCATCTGTTTCAACACCCAACTCGGGCGCCAGTTCGAGTTCATCCAGCACACCTGGGTCAACAGCACCAAGTTCGACGGCGGATACGCCGAGGACGATCCGATCACCGGCGCGCGCGGCAATGGAAACGGCACGGCCGCAGGCACGTTCACGGTGCAGCAGGAGCCGGTCAGACGACGCGTCACGGGCCTGCCCCGCTTCGTCCACACCGTCGGCGGCGCGTACTTCTTCATGCCAGGTGTCGCGGCCACGCGCTATCTCGCGGCCCTGCCATGACCGCCTGGCGGGACTGGGCACCGCTGCCGTTGCGGTTGTTCCTCGGCGGCGGGCTGATCCTGCACGGCGGCATCAAACTGTTCACCTCCGGCGGGCACGCCAACATCGCCTACCTCGTGGGGCAGCTCGGGGTGCCGTTCGCCGGCGCGACCGGCTGGGTGGTGGGCCTGGTCGAATTCGGCGGCGGTATCGGCATCCTGCTGGGTGTTTTCTTCCGGCTCGCGACGGTGGCCAACGCGCTCAACGTCGCCGGCCTGTTGGTGTTCGGCTTCGTCGCGGGCGGTATTCCCGCGCCGTTGCCGGGAGGTGATCCGCTGCCCGGTTTCCGTGAGGCGCTGCTGATCCTGGCGGGCCTGTTGAGCCTGCTGCTCAGTGGGCCCGGCCGACTTTCGCTGACCGGGAAATTAGTAGGTCACCATGCGCAGCGACAGCCTGAATGGGATTCCCCGGGCACAGCTTGAAACCCGACCCGCTGGAGAAGGCGACCCGCGGGCGTATGCGGTTGACAGGCGGCCACACCAGAACGTTCGAAACCAAAAACCCGCTACCTGCGATAGCAGGAAGCGGGATTTTATGGCGGTGGCGGAGGGATTTGAACCCTCGGACGGGGGTTACCCGTCACACGCTTTCGAGGCGTGCTCCTTAGGCCGCTCGGACACGCCACCGTGTGGCAGCTTACCGGGCGAGCGCCGCTGGCCCTAATCGCACCCAGCACGGGTGCCGACGCTCACACAGTCAGCGCTGGGCGGCGAAAAAATCCTCCAGCAGGGCCGCGCACTCGTCGGCCAGGACTCCGCCGACCACCTCGGGTCGGTGATTGAGCCGGCGGTCACGCACCACATCCCACAGCGAGCCGACCGCCCCGGTCTTGGGTTCCCACGCGCCGAACACCACCCGCGCCACCCGGGCCAGCACCAGCGCGCCCGCGCACATCGTGCACGGCTCGACGGTCACGGCCAGCGTCGCACCTTCCAGCCGCCAGCCGTCGCCGAGCACCCGGGCGGCTTCGCGCATCGCCACGATCTCGGCATGCCCGGCAGGATCCCCGGTGGCCTCGCGGACATTGGCGGCCCGGGCCAGTTCGGTGCCGTCGGCGGCGAACACCACAGCGCCGATGGGCACATCGCGCGGACCGGCCGTCCGGGCGGCATCGAGCGCGGCGCGGATCAGCGTTTCATCGGACGAACTCACCGATCCAGCCGGTCGAGCACCGCGGACAGCTCATCGGCGAAGCCCATCTCGCGGGCGATCCGCCCGATCTGCTCGTCGGCGTACAGATCGGTTTCGGACAGGATCACGCCGAGCACGTCCTCGTGCAGACCGATATCGGACAGCACCGACAGGTCGCCCTCCTCGAACGGGTCCGCGTCCTCAAGGTCCTCTTGTTCGAGGTCAGCGTCCAGATTCTCCAGCGCCTCGGCGGCGATGTCGTAGTCAAGGGCCGCCGTGGCATCCGACAGCAGCAACCGGGTTCCCGCAGGTGCAGGCCGCACGATCACGAAAAACTCGTCGTCCACATCGAGCAGCCCGAAGACCGCGCCGGCGCTGCGCAGCTCGCGAAGCTCCGTCTCAGCCGCGGTCAAACTCTTCAACGAAGATGAACGCATGGGCGCGCACCGCCACTTACCGTCTTCCCGGACAACAGCCACCCCGAAGCCATCGGGCAGGTCTGCCGGCGCACGCTGTGCCTCCATGCCCGCCTACGGTAGTCGCCGACCAGCAATTTTGACAGGGATCACCCTCGGCCCCGGCCGGGTCGGTATGCCAACCTTGATGCGTGACGAACACACCCGTGTGCGTGGTGGGCCTCGGCCTGATCGGTGGCTCGCTGATGCGCGCCGCCGCGGGGGCCGGCCGTGAGGTCTTCGGCTACAACCGGTCGATGGAGGCCGTCGCGGCCGCCAAGTTCGACGGGTTCGATGCCACGGCGAACCTCGACGAGGCGCTCTGCCGGGCCGCCGACCGCAACGCGCTGATCGTGCTGGCGGTGCCGATGCCGGCCCTGCCGCAGATGCTCGACCGCATCCGCAACACCGCACCCCAGTGCCCGTTGACCGACGTCACCAGCGTCAAGGGCGCGGTGCTCTCCGAGGTGCAGCGAGTCGGCCTCTTGCAGAACTTCGTCGGCGGCCATCCGATGGCCGGGACCGCGCACTCCGGCTGGTCGGCCGGGGATGCCGCCCTGTTCACCGGCGCTGCGTGGGTGGTCAGCGTGGACGACCACGTCGACGCCCACATCTGGTCACAAGTGGCCCAGCTGGCCCTGGACTGCCACGCCGTCGTCGTTCCGGCCCGCTCCGATGAGCACGATGCGGCCGCCGCCACGATCTCGCACCTGCCGCACCTGTTCGCCGAAACCCTGGCCGTGATCGCCGGCGAGGTGCCGCTGGCCTTCGCCTTGGCCGCCGGGTCGTTCCGCGACGGCACCCGGGTGGCGGCCACCGCACCGGACCTGGTGCGGGCCATGTGTGAGGCCAACGCCGAACAACTGCTGCCCGCGCTCGAACGCGGCATCGAATTGCTGACGCACGCCAAGAAAACACTGGCAGACACGGGTTCGGTGGCCGATCTGGTCGAGACCGGCCATGCCGCGCGGATGCGCTACGACAGCTTCAGCCGCCCCGAGATCATCACCACGGTGGTGGGCACCGACAACTGGCGGGCCGAGCTGGCCGCCGCCGGACGGGCCGGCGGGGTGATCAGATCCGCTCTGCCAGTCCTGGGTAATCAAGGATGAAGCCGTCGGAATCCACCGTGATGGTGGTGTCGGAGAGCGGTGAGCGCAGCTTCACCCCGGGCACTCCGGGTCCACCACTCGTGTAGCTGATGTTCGCGGTCTCCACCGCGAAGTCGGGCAACCGCACATAGACCACCGGCACGGTCAACGACGTCGCGCGCTCATGCAGGCCGGTCCGCCGGATCGGCAGGGCATTGAAGAACGGGCTGAACACCACATCGACATCGAGCGCGCCACCGAAGTCCGACCGCTTGGTCTGGGTGTGATCCTGAACCAGCCACATGTTCTCCTCGTCGCGGGCGATGGAGAGCTGGCGTTCACGCTCGGCCAGTGTGACAGTGAGCGAAAGCCGCTTGGTGGCGCCGGTCTCGTCGGTGACCAGGTCATAGGAGGCCGAGAACGCCGGGTGGGATTCGGTGGCGGCGGCCACGATCCGGCCGTAGGCCTTGATCCTTTTGCCCGACAGCTGAACCCGCGCAGACTCCATCCGGGGTTCATCGTGCGCCCGCCACGTCAACACCGCCGGCCAGGCACTGTCCTTCTGGTCACTCACCCTTCTACCGTATGCGACGAGGCTCGGCCTTCGTAGCCGAGTCCGGAACTCCCCGCCGAGCGTGACGTCGGCCGCGACTCGAGCGCCACCTCGTCACCGAGCAACGGCTGCGGAATCGGTCGTCGACCCCCCAAGCGGCCACTACCGGGCACCGACAGCCACACCGCGAACGCCAGCGCGGCATCGAGAATCAATGCCAACGCCGTGACCATCAGCGCACCCACCAGCGCGATGTGAAACTGCCGCACCTTGATGCCGTCGATCAGATACCGGCCCAGCCCGCCGAGGCTCGCGTAGGCCGCCACCGTCGCGGTCGCCACGATCTGTAGCGTCGCGGTACGCAGACCGCCCATGATCAACGGCAGCGCGTTGGGCACCTCGACCCCGAACAACACCCGCCGCTCGGTCATGCCCATCGACCTGGCCGCGTCCACCACGGCGGGATCGACATTCGCGATCCCGGCATAGGTCCCGGCCAACAGCGGCGGGATGCCAAGCAGCATCAAGGCGACCGTCGGCGGCACCAACCCGAGCCCCCACAACAGCACGCCGAGCAACAGCACGCCGAGCGTGGGCAGGGCACGCAACGCGTTGACCCCGGTGACGACGAGGAAGGTGCCCCGCCCGGTATGCCCGATGAGAAGGCCGATCGGGATCGCGATCACCGCGGAGGCCAGCACCGCGACCACCGTGTACTGCAGGTGTTCGACGATGCGGGCGGCCAGGCCCGCGGGCCCGCCCCAGTTGGCGGCGGTGAAGATGAAGTCCAGTGCCTGTTGCAGGAAGTTCATGTGGCCGCCTTGGCGAGCCGGGACGCCCGGGGTGCGCGGGTCGCTCGCATCCAAGGCGTGATCGCCTTGCCTGCCAGCATGATCAGGCTGTCGATGACGACGGCCAGCACGAAGATCGCGATGATCCCGGCCATGATCTGATCGCTCTTGTTGGACTGATAGCCCTCGGTGAACCAGGTGCCCAGGCCGCCGATTCCGATCACCGAACCCACCGACACCATCGAGATGTTGGTGACCGCCACGACCCGCAGCCCCGCCACCAACACCGGGATGGCCAGCGGAAGTTCGACCTTGAGCATCCGCACCAGCGGTCGGTACCCGATGGCCGTCGCCGCGTCGCGCACCTGCTCCGGCACCGCGTCGAGCGCCTCCGGCACCGCCCGCACCAACAGGGCCGTGGTGTAAAGAGTCAGCGCCACAATGACATTGGCCTCATCGAGGATACGGGTCGGAATTATCAGCGGTAGCACCACGAACAGCGCCAGCGACGGGACGGTGAAGATGATGCTCGCGGCGAGAGTGGTCATGCGCCGCAGCGCGGTGGTGCGCTGAACGGCGGCTCCCAACGGGACGGCGATCAGCAGCCCCAGCACGATCGGCACCAACGACAACCTCAGGTGCACGATGGTCAGCACCCACAGGTCGTCGAGATGGTTCAGCAGATATCGCATGAGCTACCCCAGCTCCGGGACGCGGCGCTGCTCCTTGAGTGCATCGAGCACATCGTCGGCGCGCACACCCCCGACGAGCCTGCCGGCCTCGTCGACCGCCACACCGAGCCCGCTCGGTGAGGACAGTGCGGAGTCCAGCGCTTGCCGCAGATTGCCGTCGGGCGGAAAGAAAGAGCCGCCGCCGATGGTGCTGTCGTAGAGCTCATTGCCCTTGCGATGCACCTCGACGCCCTCGGCGTTGATCCACGCGAACGGCGTGCCGGATTTGATGACCAGGCGCCACTCCCCCGGGCTCAGGTTCAGCGCGTCGACGTCGTCCTCGTCGACGTGTTTGATCTCGTGCAGGGGCAGGCCGCTGGCGTGAAAGAACTGCAGCCCGCGATAACCGCGGTCGGCCCCGACGAATCCCGACACGAGCTCGTTGGCCGGATTCGACAGGACAAAGGCGGGATCGGCATATTGCAACAGCGCGCCGCCGCGGCCGAACACCGCGACCTTGTCCCCGAGCTTGACCGCCTCGTCGATGTCGTGCGTGACGAAGACTATGGTCTTGCGCAATTCGCTTTGCAATCGCAGGATTTCGGCCTGCAGATCCTCCCGCACCACCGGGTCCACTGCACTGAACGGCTCGTCCATCAACAGGATCGGCGGGTCCGCGGCCAACGCCCGAGCCACCCCGACCCGCTGCTGCTGCCCGCCCGACAGTTGCGCCGGATACCGGTCGGCCAGCTTGGGGTCGAGCCCCACCCGTTCCATCACCCCGATCGCGGCCTTGCGGGCGCTGCGCCGGGATTCGCCACGCAACACCGGCACCGTCGCGACGTTGTCCACCACCCGCAGATGCGGCATCAGCCCGGCACTCTGGATGACGTAGCCGATGCCGAGCCGCAGCTTGACCGGGTCGACCGTGCTGATGTCCTCCCCGTTGACCGTAAGGGTGCCCGAGGTCGGGTCGATCATCCGGTTGATCATCCGCATCGAGGTGGTCTTGCCGCAGCCCGACGGGCCGACGAACACCGTCAGCGTGCCCTGCGGCACTTCCAGATTGAGGTTGTCGACGGCGACGGTGCCGTCCGGGTACTGCTTGGTGACGTTCTCGAAGGTGATCATTTGGTCACCGGCTTGTCGAATCCGTTGTCCCTGATCCACTTTTCGGCGGCCTCGTCGGGGTCGATGCCGGCATTGCCCTCGACCGCAGTGTTCAGTTCGATCAGGGCTTCGGTGGTGAGTTTGGCCGACACCGCATCGAGCACCGTCTTGAGCTCTTTCGACATCTTCTGCGAGGCCACCAACGGAACGACATTGGCGGCCAGGAAGACATTCTTGGGATCCTCGAGAGGCACCAGGTGGTACTGCTCGATTGCCGGTGAGGTACTGAAGATGTTCGCGGCCGTGACGGCGCCGCCGTTCAGGGCTTGAACCGTGGCCGGCCCACCGCCGTCGCTGATCGCGACGAAGTTGACCGGCGCGATGTCCAGCCCATAGCGGGACTTCAGGCCGACCAGCCCCGTCTGCCGAGTCTGAAACTCAGATGGTGCACCGACTTTCACCTCGGCCGAATGTGCGGCCAGGTCCGCAACGGTCTTCAGGTTCCAGCGTTGGGCGGTCTCGGCTGTGACCGCGAGGGTGTCCTTGTCCTCAGCCGGTGAGGGATACAAGATCGACAGATCCCCCGGCAATGCCTTGAACAGCGCGATCAACACCTCATCCGGCGTGGTGGCGGTGGCCTCCGCGTCGAGGTACTGCAGGAGGTTTCCGGTGTACTCGGGGATCAGATCGATCGAATGATCCTGCACCGCAGGAACATACGTCTCGCGGCTGCCGATACCGAACTGCCGTCTGATCTGAAAGTCATTGGCCTCCAGAGCCTGGGCGTAGATCTCGGCGATGATCTTGGACTCCGGGAAGTCAGCCGATCCGACGGTGATCGATTTCAGGTCACCCGAGATTTCTCCGCCGCCCAGTGGATTGGAGCTTCCGCAGGCAGACAACAAAAGTGCAAGCAAGGTCGCCAATATTGCCAGGGTTTTGCGCTGCATCCGCACGTCCTTTCGGCGCGTTCAGCCTCTCTGAGACCCTAACGGCACACCCGACATGCCGCCGTGCTTTATCTCATGGTGGTTTGCTTTGAGGCCGCGACGGGCAAAGATGTCACTATGACCAGCGATCCGTCTGCATCGCCCGATTTGCCTGAACCCACACCGGTCACGCCGGATACGCCGCGCCCGGACACCGGTAAGGCTCCCGAGGCCGGCAAGACCCCCGCCAAAACGGGTAAGGCCACCGAGCCCAAACTCACCCGCGCCGGAGCGCTGTGGTCAGCACTGATCCTGGGCTTTTTGGTGCTGATCGTGCTGCTGATCTTCATCGCGCAGAACACCGCCCCGGTCCCGCTGACGTTCCTGAGCTGGCACTGGTCGTTGCCGACGGGGGTGGCCATCCTGGGTGCCGCGGTGGCCGGCGGACTGCTGACCGTCGCCGCCGGATCGGCGAGGATCTTCCAGTTGCGCCGGGCCGCCAAGAAGAACTTCAAGGCCGCCCAGCGCAGCTGACGCGTCAGCCGATGGCGCGCAGACCCGAGGCGATCGCCGGGGCGACCGCCTCGCCGACACTCGAACCGCCCGGCGCCTCAGAACCTTGGCGGGCGCGGAAGTCGATACCCGCGGCGATGATCGCTGCCTTGAAATAGGCCAGCGCCATGTAGAAGTCCCAGTGCGCCAGGTCCTGGCCGGACTGCACCGAATAGCGGTTGGCCAACTCGTCGGCCGACGGCATCTGCGGTGAACTCCACGCGGCTTCCATGCTCAGGATCAGGTTGAACATCGGGTCGCGGTACACGCACATCAGCGCGGCATCGCTCAGCGGGTCGCCCAACGTCGAGAGTTCCCAGTCCAGCACCGCGAGGACCTTCGTCGGATCCTGCGTGTCCAGGATGGTGTTGTCGATGCGGTAGTCGCCGTGCACGATCGAGTTGCGGCTCTGCACCGGAACCGAATCGGCCAGGGCCTGATGCAGACGCTTGACGTCGTCGTCGCGGGGATCCTCGGGCAGGCGGACCAGGTCCCACTGCGAACCCCACCGGCGCACCTGGCGTTCCAGATAGCCCGCGGGCTTGCCGAAATCGCCGAGACCGACCGCCTCGGGGTCCACCGCGTGCAGGTCGGCCAGTACCCGGATGAGGGCGTCGACGCTGCTGCTGATCACCTGATCGTCGCCGAGGGCGGCCAGCTCAGAGGCGCTGCGGACCACCTGACCCGAGACGTTCTCGACCATCTGGAACGGCGCCCCCAGCACGGAGTCGTCGTTGCTCATCGTCACCGCACGGGCGACCGGCACCGCGGTGCCGGCCAGGGCCGCCACCACCTTGTACTCGCGGGCCATGTCGTGCGCGGACGGGGTCAGACCGTGCAGCGGCGGACGTCGCAACACCCACGCCGAGGCGTCGTCACGCACCCGGAAGGTCAGGTTGGAGCGGCCACCGGCGATCAGTTCGGCGCGGAGCTCACCGCTGCGGGCAATGCCCTCGGAACGCAGGTGCCGGTCCAGCGCGGTGAGGTCGAGGCCCTCCAGATTTGTCACCGTCACTGTCTACCACCGCACGTTTCGCGGCAGCAGGTCCCATACGTGCTCGGTGCCGTTGACCGAGGCGACGGCCAGCTTGCCCGAACGGGACGACAGCAGCCGGGTGACCGACGCATAGTCGACGTGGAAGGACAGCAGCCGCTGGGTCTGCAGGATCTGGTGCAGCAGCACGTTGATCACCCCGCCGTGACTGAACACCGCGACGGTGCCGTCATGGTCGCCGGCCGCCACCAGGTCCTCGACCGCGGCGCCGATCCGTGCCATGAACGCGTCCTCGTCCACGCTGCTGGGCAGGTGGCCGTTCACCAGTCGGGCCAGCTCCTCGGGGTTCTCCTTGGCGATCTCCTCGATCGGCACGTAGTGCGACATGTCGCGGTCGTACTCGGCGAGCCGCTCGTCGACCTCGACCTGCAGTCCCAGCTCCTTGGCGAGCGGTCCCGCGGTCTGGATCGCGCGCCGCTGCGGGCTGCTGACGAGCCGGCTGACGGGAAACCGGGACAGCGCGGCGGGCAGCCGCTCCGCCTGCGCGATGCCTTCCTCGGACAGGTCGGGATCGGACCCTTGACCGGGCTCGCTGCGCAGCGGTAAAGCATGTCGGACCAGAAGCAGTTGCACCGTGTCACCATAGGGCCGCGGTGCCGGACGGCCGGAGAGGGTTTTCATCACATGGGATATGCCGACGAATTGTTCGACCTCACCGACCGGGTGGTGCTGGTCACCGGCGGCAGCCGCGGACTGGGCAGTGAGATCGCGATGGGAGCCGCGCGCTGCGGGGCCGACGTGGTCATCGCGAGCCGCAACCTGGATTCCTGCGTGGCCGCGGCCGAGGAGATCACCGCGGCCACCGGTCGCGCCGCCCTGCCCTATCAGGTGCACGTGGGCCGGTGGGATCAACTCGACGGTCTGGTCGAGGCCGCCTATGACCGCTTCGGCAAGGTCGATGTGCTGGTCAACAACGCCGGCATGTCCCCGCTGTACGAATCGCTGGGCTCGGTCACCGAGAAACTCTTCGACTCGGTGTTCAACCTGAATCTCAAAGGGCCGTTCCGGCTTTCGGCCCTGCTCGGTGAGCGGATGGTGGCGGCCGGCGGCGGCGCGATCATCAACGTCAGCTCGTCGGGATCGCTGCGGCCCGACCAGTACATGCTGCCCTACGCCGCGGCCAAGGCCGGGCTGAACGCCATGACCGAAGGGCTGGCCAAGGCGTTCGGGCCCACGGTGCGGGTCAACACCCTGATGGCCGGGCCATTTCTCACCGATGTCAGCAAGGCCTGGGACATGGCCGGCGACCCGTTCGGCCACCTCGCCCTGCAACGGGCCGGCAACCCTGCCGAGATCGTCGGCGCCGCACTGTTTCTGATGTCGGACGCGTCCAGCTTCACCACGGGTTCGATCCTGCGGGTGGACGGCGGATTGCCCTGAGCACGGCACGGTAATGTAGCTGGATAGCAAACTTGTCATGACAACCTGACCGAAGGGTGATGCGGATGGCGGAGCCCCGTTCGCGCCACGAGCACGTCGCCGCCGAACTGCGTCAGCGCATCAGGCGCCGGGACTACGCCATCGGAGCGCCGCTGCCCACCGAGAGCGCACTGTGCGCGGAGTTCGACGTGTCCCGCGGCCCCGTCCGCCAGGCCCTGGCGACGTTGAAGAACGAGGGCCTGATCCGGGTCTCGCGCGGTAAGCCGGCAGTGGTCCGCAGTCATGACGCCACCCAGACGCTCGATACGTTCACCCCGTTCACCCAGTGGGCCGAGCGCGTCGGGCGCGTCGCGGGTAACCGCACGATCGAGGTGGCGCGGCGACGCGCCTCCGAAACCACCATCGAGGCACTGGGTTTGACGGCCGGCGATTTCGTGGTGGAGGTGCTGCGCGTACGTCTGCTCGACGGTGAACCGGCGATGATCGAGCGCAGCACGTTCATCGAATCCGTGGGTTCGCTGCTGTTCGACTTCGACACCGATTCCGGCTCGATGACCGACTATCTGGCAAGCCACGGCGTGTCCTTCGACTCCATGGAGCACGTGCTCGACGCGGTGGCCGCCGGTCCGGACGACGCCGCGAACCTCGGGATCGCGCCGGGCAGCCCGCTGTTGCGTGAGCGCCGGATTTCACGCGATCAGCACGGCGTCGTGTTCGAATCCGCCGATGACCGGTACCGGCCGGACATGGTGGCGTTCAGCATCGTCAACGCCCGCACCAAATTTTCCTCCGCAGACCAGACGTGAAACCCCCCTTTTCCGAGCGGGAAAGGGGGGTTTCGCGTTTGCTCGCGGACGGTCAGTCAGCGGCAGGCATCCGGTTCCAGTGCGGAATCAGCAGCAGCATGGAAAGCAAAGCGGCACCGGCGAATCCGTAGAACAGGGTCGACGTGTTCAGGTAACCGGGCAGCAACCCGCCGAGGATCGCGCCGACCGAACCACAGCAGTTGATGAAGCCGGCCGCGGTCCCGGCGTGCTTGGAGGTGCCGAAGTCGACGGCCGCCACACAGGAGATCATCGCGTCGGCGCCATAGACACTCAGCCCGATCAGGCCGAGCACCACCACCATGACCCAGGCACTGCCCGTTGCGGTCAGCGGACCGAACAGCGCGAGTACCGCTACCAGGATCCCGAGACTGATCACGCAAGCAGGTACCCGGCGCGCGCTGAACACCCGGTCAGAGATCCGGCCGAGCAGGATCGGGGCGATCACGCCGGCCACACCGAACGCCACCGGGATGGTCACGGCCTGGAACTTGTCGCCGTCGACGAGTCGTTCCGCGACGATCACCGGACCCCACAGCAGGATCGCGTAGCGGGCGGGCTTGAGCAGGAAGTACGACGCACCAAGGGTTCTCACCATGCTGTCACTCAGCACCACCTTCAGCGAATCCCGCCACGACGGGGTCGGCTCGGCAACCGCCTCGGCTTCGGGCGAGTCATCGAGTTCGACACCTTCGCTGGCGTCCTGAGCTGCCCGGTACTCCTCAATCGGTGGCAGCCCGACGTCCTGCGGCCGGTTGCGCTGGCACAGCAGCACGAGCACGAACACACCGACCACGATGGCGGCACCGGTGAAGAACGCCGCCCGCCAGGTTCCGAACACGTCGTAGGCGGCCCAGCCCAGGATCGGTGCGGCGACCAAACCACCGAATGCGTAGTTGGTACTCCACAAACCGAGAACGCGGCCGCGTTCTCCGATCGAGAAGAACTGGGCCATGTTGCTCAGCGTCGGGGACCAGCCGGTGGACTGGGCCAGACCCTGCACGATCATCAGCGGCAGCAGGAACACCAGTGCGGGCAGCAAGCCCATGAAGACGGTGGCGATGGCCGATATCGCCAATCCGCCGAGGATGACCACCCGCGGACCGAAGCGGTCGGACACCTGACCCCAGACAAACTGACCGGCCGCGTAGGCCGCGAGGTAGGCGGCGTCGAGATTGGCCAGGGTGCTCTTGGTCAGGCTGATGGAGAGGATCGGGTCTTCGAGAATGCCCAGCTTGGCGACCGAGAAGGCCTGCCGGGTGAAATAGAAGCCGGCGTAGGCGATCCAGGTGACTGCGAAGATCTGGATACGCCAGCGCTTGTAGCGCGGAGCGGTCGTTGGACTGACGGCGGTCGTTACTTGGGTCATGAGATTGCACCTCTGATGGGCGTGCTGCAGACGGTGTGCTGACGGGCCGGGGCAGATTGCCGAGCGAGTTCGGCCGAACGTCAAAGGCAGGTTTCTCTTGCGAGAACGGGTGCAGAGGAGGTGCGGCGGTCGGGAGGCGAGGCCTACGACCGACCGCCGCGGGGCTGTAACGGTCGGTGGACTATCGGAGGGCTGCCACCAGAGCGGGGAGATCGGCGACGCTGTCGAGGATGTGTGTGGCCCCCGCCTCGGACAGCTGTGCCCGGTTGTGGGCTCCGGTCAGCACTCCGATCGAGGCCCTCGCACCCGCACGTAGCCCGCTGATGACATCCGAGGAGGTGTCACCCAGGACGATCATCGAACGCACCGAATCGGTTTCGGTCTGCATCAGTGCGGTGAGCGGCATGTCCGGATAGGGCCGGCCGCGCACACCCGGCGACGGGCACAGCACCACGTCGGCGAGGTTCTGCCAGCCCAGCGTCTCGATGATGGCCGACTGGGTCTCCTTGGCGAATCCGGTGGTGAGCGCGGTCTTGATGCCGCTGGACCGCAAAGATGTAATGACATCTTCGGCACCGGGGATGGGGCTGCAATTGCCCTCGGCGACCAGCTGGGCGTAGCAGCGTTCGAATTCCTTGTTCGCGGCCTGCGCCTGCTCCTCATTACCTTTCGCCAGGTGACGGAAGACCACGATCTTCGACTGTCCCATGGTGTCGGAGACGTAGCGCAGCATCTCGTCGCGGTCGGCATCGGTCTTCGACAGACCAGCGTGCCTGTCGGCGGCCAGGAACGACTGTTGGACGAGCCCGGTGTCCTCGACAGTGGTTCCGGCCATGTCGAACACGACGAGGCTGATTGAGTCAGTTGTGTTGATGCTCATTGGTTATCCCTTCGGTTCAGTTGGATCGTTCAGGCGTGTGCGACGACTCTGTCGCGGTCCAGGGCATTGCCGACGGTGGCGTAGGCGAGGCCCATGCTGGTGGTCATGCCGATGCCGGTGGTGACGGTGACGACGTGGGTGCCCTCGATGGGCTGCTCGATCAGGAACTCTTTCCCGGGCGCGGAGGTGTACACGCCCTGCCAGCGCTCGGTGACCTCGATTTCATTGACCCCGAACAGTTTCCGGGCCTCTTGGAGGAGCACGGCGAAGCCCTCCTCGGACTGGAACGGCGGTGCGGAGACGTCGCGGTAGTGCGTGTCGCCGATCAGCAGTGAGCCGTCGGGCTGCGGGGTGTACATCTGGTGCAGGTCGATGGCGACGTAGTCGGGATGTTTGGTGCGCAGCCGCTCGGCGACGGCCGCAGTGGCGGGCAGATTCTCGAAACCGGCGTAGCGCAACAACGACCAGCCGGTGAACAACGGCGCGGGCAGGGCGAAGGCCAGCGGCAGCCGGGCCTTCAGCATGTGCAGCCGGCACCTCAGCAGACCGTCGCGTTCGGCCAGCGCCGGGAACAACCGATCGACGTCGTAGTTCACCGTGACGAACGTCGTGCCTGCGCGCAACGGTCCGCGCGACGTGCGTACGATTCCCGGTTCGAACCCGGAAGCTGCGGTACGCCAATGGAAGTCGAGACCCTCACTGGCGAGCCACCGGGCGATCGACGGAGCGGCCGTACGCGGGTCGACCTGCAGGTCGTTCGGAAGGTACATGCCGCCGGTGATTCCAGACGGCACCACCGGGATCTGCTCCAGGATCTGCTCGCGGCTCAGCAGCCGCACCTCGCCGTCCTCGCGAGTGGTGGCGAATTCGTCCATGACAGCGAGCTCGTCATCGTGGCGCGCGACGCAGAAGGTGCCCGCCTCGGCCGACCAGAACCCCGCCTTGTGGGACAGGTCCAGCCAGTGCTGACGCCCGGCGCGGCCGTATTCGAGCGCTTCGCCGGACTGAGCGGTGATGCAGGCGTGACCGAAGTTCTGGACCGACGCGCCGACGACGCCGTCGGCATGGTCGACGACGGCGACGCTCAGTCCCCGTTGATGCGCGTGATAGGCGTGCGCCAGGCCGACGATGCCCGCGCCGACGACCACGACGTCGTAGCTGTGATGATTTCCCATGCCGAGTACTGTGGGCCACATCACCACAACTTGTCAATACAAGTTGAGGAAGTTTTCTACCTGTCTATATAAGTCTACCTGTCTATATAAGTAGGTGTTGTGTTCACCTCATGGTGTGACGATGTTGAAGTCCGGGTCGGGCCGATCCAGGGCGGCCAACAGCGCGGGCAGGGCACTGGCGCCACCGGCGACCTCGAGGCCCGGTGAAGTGGCATCACCCGCCGCGAAGGCCAGCAGCCGCAACTTGTTCGCCAGCTTCACCGTGGTCAGCGCACTCGTCTCGTCAGCGTCGGCCTTGCGGTAGACCAGCACCCCGTTGCGGACCGTCAGGCGGTAATTGGTTGCCTTGTCGAGGAAGGTCACGTCGATCGCCAGGTCCAGATTCCAGGCCAGCGGCCCGTTGAGGCTGATCGCGAGGACGTCGAACATCTGCTCCGGACTCAGCTGGGCCAGCATCGTCGGCGCGGTGATCTGCCCGGCGGTACCGAACTTGCCCTGCCGCAACTCGGTCGCGCCGGCCAGGAAGAAGTTGCGCCACGTGGCGTTCTCCGCACCGTAGGCGAGCTGTTCGAAGGTATCCGCGTAGAGCGCACGTGCTGCGGCGTGCTCGGCATCGGTGAACATCACATGGTCCAGAAGGGTTGCCGCCCAGCGGTAATCACCTTCATCGAAGGCCTTACCGGCCAGTTCGACGACCCGGTCGGCGCCGCCCATCGCCTCGACGTAGCGGGGCGCGATCGCTTCGGGCGGGTGCGGCCACAACCGGCCGGGATTGCCGTCGAACCATCCCATGTACCGCTGGTAGATCGCCTTGACGTTGTGGTTGACCGAGCCGTAGTAGCCGTGGGCGTGCCAAGCCTTCTCCAGTGCGGGCGGGAGCTGGAACTGCTCGGCGATCTCGACGCCGGTGTAGCCCTGGTTGAGCTGGCGCAACGTCTGATCGTGCAGGTAGGCGTACAGATCCCGTTGCAGCGACAGGAATTCGACGATCCGCTCGCGGCCCCAGGTCGGCCAGTGGTGCGAGGCGAAAACCACGTCGGCGCGGTCGGCAAAGGTGTCGATGGCCTCGGTCAGGTACCCCGCCCACCCGTGCGGATCACGTACCAGCGCACCGCGAAGGGTCAGCAGGTTGTGCAGATTGTGGGTGGCATTCTCGGCCATGCACAGGGCCCGGAACTTGGGAAAGTAGAAGTGCATCTCGGCCGGTGCTTCGGTACCGGGCGCCATCTGGAACTCGATCTCGACACCGTCGATGGTGTGCCGCTCCCCGGTGTGGCGAATATCGATCGTCGGCACGATCATCGCCACCTCGCCGGTGGACGTGCTCTGCCCCAACCCGCAGCCGACCTGCCCCTGCGGGCCACGATCCAGCAGCGCGCCGTACATATAGGTGGCGCGCCGGGTCATGGCGGTGCCGGCGTAGACGTTCTCCTGCACGGCGTGTTCGACAAAACCCTCGGGCGCCAGCACCGCGACCTTGCCCGCATCGACGTCGGCCTGATTGGTGACACCGAGCACGCCGCCGAAGTGGTCGCCGTGGCTGTGCGTGTAGATGACTGCGACGACGGGCCGGTCGCCGCGGTGCTCGCGGTACAGCCCGAACGCGGCCGCGGCGACCTCGGTGGAGATCAACGGGTCGACGACGATGACGCCGGTATCGCCCTCGATGAAGCTGATGTTCGAGATGTCCAGCCCGCGGACCTGATAGATGCCCTCGACCACTTCGTAAAGGCCCTGTTTGGCGCACAGCTGCGACTGGCGCCACAGGCTCGGATGTACCGACGGCGGCGCGTCCCCTTTGAGGAAGGCGTAGGCGTCGTTGTCCCACACCACGGTTCCGTCAGCGGATCTCACCACACACGGATCGAGCGCGGCGATGAAACCGCGGTCGGTGTCTTCGAAGTCCCTGGTGTCCTCGAACGGCAGGTCTTTCAGGTGCGCACGGTGGGCGGCCTCGATGACGTCGGCAGGTGGCTTCTGTTCCATACCGTCGAGCGTGCCACCTCATGCAGTCGGCGTCACGGCACCGCGAACCTGACCCGCGGGTTCGGTCACGGCCGATCGAGAGTGTGCAGGCTGACGTCGGACAACACTCCGGCGGCGATGCGGGCCGTCATGTAGGTGCAGTACGGTTGCCGGCGGCGGTCGGTCGGCGAGCCCGGATTCAACAGGCGCAGACCCGTTTTCGCGGTCGTGTCCCATGGGATGTGGCTGTGGCCGAAGACCAGGACGTCGGTTCCGGGGTAGTCCCTGGCCATCCGGGCCTCCCGCCCGGTGGCCGCACCGGTCTCGTGCACGACGGTCAATCGCAGGCCGTCCAAGGTCACGTCGGCACGCTCGGGCAGCCGCCTGCGCAACTCGGCCCCGTCATTGTTGCCCCAGCAGCCGACCAGATGCGCTGCGCGTGAACTGAGCGCATCGAGCAGGGCGGGATCGACCCAATCACCGGCGTGGACAACGACATCCGCCTGGTCCACCTCGTCCCACACCTGAGCCGGCAGATCTGTGGCGCGCTTGGGTACATGGGTATCGGCGATCAGCAGCAGCCGCATGCCAGCCGAGCCTACGTGACCGATGCCGATGAGCCTGGAAGCACACCGACTGGTTCAGGCACCCCGCGCCGCCGCGGCGCTTACACTCCGACCATGGATCTACTACGCAACGTAGTTGTATATGCACATCTGCTCGGCTTCGCAGTGATGGTCGGCGCCTGGATCGCCGAAGCCGCGGCCCGACGCTTTCTGATCACCCCTGTGATGACCTACGGCATGACGCTGTCGCTCATCACCGGCCTGGCCCTGGCCGCACCGTGGCCGGCCGGCATCGTGCTGAACTACCCCAAACTCGGCACCAAGCTGATCATCCTGGTGGCGCTCGGCGCGGTGCTGGGCATCGGCACCGCGCGGCAGCGTCGCGCGGGCGGCCAACCGGTCATGCCGCTCTTCATCGCTGCCGGCGTACTGCCCCTGCTCGCATCGGCGATCGCGGTGCTGTGGAACTGAGGCCCCAGGCGCGAATCTGAGCTGAACCTGAGACATTCCCGTAAAGTTAACTGGCAAAGAACAATTGTCGGCAGGTACGGGAATCAATGGGTCACAGACACGCCATGGCAACCGCCAGGGTCATGCGCACGGCGGCATTCACCGGATGCGGATCACCGCACGGTGACGCCCACCTGCGCGCCAGGACCCGTCCCGCGGAGTCCGCACGTCAAGCCCACCACGGCGTGTTCGAGAGGCCGCGGCAACGCCGCTACATCGGACAGCTGAAGACCTCGACATCCACGGTGGCCGGCCGGTCACCGTGGATGAACGATCGCGTCACCGTGCTGCGCGGCTTCCTCGCCGATCTGCATGGGCTGCACCTCCCGCTGGAGCTGGCCCGGGTCCAGGTGGCCGGTCACGTCGAACTCCTGGTCTCCGTGCTGCGGCTGGACCGTCAGACCGCGCGTCAGTTCGTCACCGACGACGTACTGCGCGAGATGGCCGTCGACATCGCCAACGCCGTCGCCTCTGAGTAAGCCCCCTCGGGCCTCAGCCGACGCCGAGAGCGACGTCAGGTTTGTTGTTTCGCACGAATCACAGCCCTGGTGTCGATCTCGATGCACCAAGGCTCCGCCGACATGGCACCCCCGAAGAAAACAAATCGAGGCGCGGTCCGCAGACCGCGCCTCGATTTCTATGCGTGCGCCCGAAGGGATTCGAACCCCTAACCTTCTGATCCGTAGTCAGATGCTCTATCCGTTGAGCTACGGGCGCCTAGCGTTATTCAGTTGTGCGGTTGACAAGTCAACCGTGGCGGAGGCGAGAGGATTTGAACCTCCGGTCCCCTTTAAGGGGGACAACTCATTAGCAGTGAGTCCCATTCGGCCGCTCTGGCACGCCTCCTTTGAACTTCTGTGAGGGTACCGGACTCCGTCCTGTCGCCCGAAACCGCCGAGGGCACACAGTACACAGCCTCCCCTATTCTGGCCAAGTGAGTATCCGATTGCGCCCCGAAATGGCCGACCTCCCGGCGTATGCACCAGGCAAAACAGTTCCGGGCGCAATCAAGATCGCGAGCAACGAAACCGTGTTTCCGCCGCTTCCCAGCGTGCGCGAGGCGATCCTGCGCGCCACCGAGAACATCAACCGCTACCCCGACAACGGATACCTTGACCTGCGCGAACACCTGGCCAAACACGTCGGCTTCGCGCCCGAGAACGTCGCTGTGGGCTGCGGTTCGGTGAGCTTGTGCCAGCAGTTGATACAAATCACATCCACCGTCGGCGACGAAGTCGTGTTCGGGTGGCGCAGTTTCGAGATCTATCCGCTGCAGATCCGCACCGCCGGCGCGACCGGCGTCCCGGTGCCGTTGCGTGATGAGACTCACGATCTCGACGCCATGCTCGCGGCGATCACCGACCGCACCCGGCTGATCTTCGTCTGCAACCCGAACAACCCGACTTCCACCGTGGTCGAACCCGAGGCGCTCGCCCGGTTCGTCGCGGCGGTACCCGACGACATCCTGATCGTGCTCGACGAGGCGTACGTGGAGTACATCCGCGACGGGCTGCTGCCCGACAGCTTCGGCCTGGTCCGGTCGCACCGCAATGTGGTTGTTCTGCGCACCTTCTCGAAGGCCTACGGGCTGGCCGGCATGCGGGTGGGGTACGCGGTGGCCGATCCGGAGATCGTGACCGCGCTGGGCAAGGTCTACGTGCCGTTCAGTGCGACGAGCGTGTCCCAGGCCGCGGCCATCGCCAGCCTGGAAGCCGCCGACGAACTCCTCGCCCGCACCGACGCCGTCGTCGCCGAGCGCATCCGCGTCAGCGCGGCACTGCGTGACGCGGGATTCGAGCTCCCGCCCTCTCAGGCCAACTTCGTCTGGTTGCCGTTGGCCGAACGCACCCTGGACTTCGTGGCCAGGGCCGCCGACAACCGCATCATCGTGCGCCCGTACGGTGAGGACGGCGTGCGGGTCACCATCGGGGCCCCGCACGAGAACGACGCCTTTCTGGAGTTCGCCCGGGGCTGGATCGCGGGTGACGCCGGGACTCGGACAGGAGAGACCAAGTGAGCGACGCACGCGGCACGTTCGACGGATTCGTCAGCCGCGAGGGGCAGATCCCCGACGCCGAACTCGACGCGTTCTGGGCGCTGCTGCGGCCCGCCGGCATCGACTTCATGCTCGGCGAGTGGAAGGGCGGCGAATTCCAGACCGGGCACAAGGCCAACGGATTCATGAACCGGCTCAACTGGTTCGGTAAGACGTTCCGCTCGGCCGCCGAGGCCCAGCCGCTCGTGTGCCTGGACGCCGACGGCAACAAGTTCTCCAACACCGAGGCCATGAACGGCGAGGCCAGCCTGTGGCTGGAGGAGTTCCGCGGCGAGGTGACCGCGACCATGGTCTACGACGGCCGCCCCGTGCACGACCACTTCAAGGTGGTCGACGACAACACCGTCATGGGCATCATGAACGGCAAGGGCGCGGTCGACGCCACCTCGGGCGTCGCCCGCTACCTGTACTTCTACCTGCAGCGCGTCTAGTCCGTCGGCCGGCGGCCGGTGAACGCCAGCAACCGGTCCAGCGGCAGTGCGTCTGCGCCGATCTCGACCGGGTCGTCGAAGCCGGCGCGCACGCGCCCGTCCGGCGTGATGATCTCCCGCGCCCACCCCAGGACGCACTCCGGTTGCTGATCCGGCACGTCGACCGTCTGCCCGGTGGCCGCGGCGTAATCCCAGGCGTGCACCAGGAATTCCAGCGACAGGATCCGGGCCATCATCCGCGCGGGCGCCTCGCCTTGCCCGAACGGCACCGCGCCATCGACCCCGCGCCGTCGCCATGCCGCCACGGCCGGCCGCGCCGCGTTGATCACCTGGTCCTCCACCGAGGTGCCGGGGTCGCGTTCGGGAATCTGCGCCCCGGCCGCCGAGCCGATCACGGTGATCGAGTTCAGGAGATGGTCCGTCAGCCCCGCCACGTCGAACTCGCGACACGGTGTCGGCCTGGACAGATCATCTGCGGTGATGCCGTGCAGCACGCGTTGCAGCACGTCGAGCGTGGCCTCGGCACTATCGAGTTCCTCCATACTCGGTAGTGTCCACTCCATGACCGACACGTACGAGTCCCTTTCCATCGAGACCAAGGATCACGTCGCCCAGGTGACGTTGCTCGGTCCCGGCAAGGGCAACGCGATGGGTCCGGCGTTCTGGGCCGAGTTGCCCGACGTGTTCGGCACCCTCGACGCCGACCCCGAAGTGCGCGCGATCGTGCTGACCGGCTCCGGCAAGAACTTCAGCTACGGCCTCGACCTTCCCGCAATGGGTGCGACGATGCCCGGCCTGGACGCCGGCGCGAAAGCCCGGGCCGACTTTCACACCACGCTGCGGAAGATGCAGGGCGCGATCACGGCCGTCGCCGATTGCCGCACCCCGACCATCGCCTCGATCCACGGCTGGTGCATCGGCGGCGGCGTCGACCTGATCAGCGCCGTGGACATCCGCTACGCCAGCGCCGACGCCAAGTTCTCGGTGCGCGAGACCAAGCTGGCCATCGTCGCCGACGTCGGCAGCCTGGCGCGCCTGCCGCTGATCCTGTCCGACGGACATCTGCGGGAGCTGGTCCTGACCGGCAAGGACATTGATGCCGCGCGGGCCGAGAAGATCGGTCTGGTCAACGACGTGCACGCCGACGCCGACGCCTCGTTGGCGGCCGCACACGCCACGGCAGCCGAGATCGCCACCAACCCGCCGCTGACCGTCGCCGGGGTCAAGGACGTGCTCGACCAGCAGCGCACCGCCGGGGTCGCCGAGAGCCTGCGATACGTGGCCGCATGGAATTCGGCGTTCCTGCCGTCGAAGGATCTGGCCGAGGCGGTCACCGCGATGTTCCAGAAGCGCCCGCCCCAGTTCACCGGGGAATAGGCGTCCAGCCGAGCTCAGCCTTGGCCTTCGCGTTGGACAGGGGCAGCCAGGCCGTGCCGAACGCGGTGGCCGGATAGGGCGCGACCAATCCGACCAGCCGGTGCGAAATCGGCCAGGGTCGCGGCCGGTTCAGCTTCGCGTTGAGTTCCCGGACGTAATCGCCGAAGGACTGCGGCCGGTCGTCGACGATGTTGTAGATCTGCCCACCCCGGCCCTTGTCGAGCCCGTCGGCGGTCGCCCGGGCGACGTCGTCGATGTGCACCCACGACAGCACCCCGGTCCCGGTCATCGCTGGCACGGCCCACCACTTGGCCAGCCGGCGGAACAGATCGTCGTGGGTGACGCCGGGACCGTAGAAAACGCCGTAGCGCAACACGATTCCCTCGGTACCGCTGCGCTCCCCTGACGTCAACACGTCACGTTCCATCCCCCGCAACGCAGCCAGCATCTGTTCGCCGCCGCGCGGCGGCGGACCCGGGTACGGGTCGGTCTCGTCGATCAGTCGAGGTCCGGTCGATCCGTACCCGTACGCGAAGATCACCGATTCGGCGACCACGCGGCGGACTCCGGCCCGCTGGGCGGCGGCCATCAGATTGCCGGCACCCCGGCTCCACAACTCTCTGGCCGGCTCGAAGTCCTTCATCCGCTTGGGACCCAACTTGGGCAGCGTGGTCAGCAGGCTGACCACGGCCTCGGGGTTGAATTCGGCCATCACAGAGTCGATCTGGCCCGCATCGAGGACGTCGGCCACCACCGGCTTGGCACCCTCGGCGGAGATCTTGGCGGTCTTGCCGGGTGACCGGGTCACCCCGATCACCTCATGGCCGCGTGCGTTGAGCTCACGCAGCAACGGGATCCCCGGGACACTGGTTGCACCCGCCACCAGGACGCGCATCTATGGTTCTCCTGCCTTCTCGTCGGAAATGCTGATACGCAAGGCGATTGCCAGCAGGACCGTGGTCACCACCAGGCCCCCGGCCTCCAGCCAGCCGACCCAGCTGCCGGCGGCGTGGTGGGTGTCGATCAGGTGACTCAACGAATGCAGCGCCCAGTGCACGGTGGCAAAAGCCAGTGCGGGCACGCGCCAGCGCGGCCACTTGAGGGCGGCCAGCATCATCAACCCGAGCGGCAGTTCAAAGGACGCGTTGTCCAGGATGTAGTGATCGTTGCGCGTGCCGAACGCGCCGAGGGTGTCGAAGAACGTGCCCGGCGCCAGCAGCATGAACAGACCGAGGCTCACCGAGTAGACACCGAACACCGCGAGGACCACCTCGGGGTAGCGCCGAGTGTGCGTGACCGGGGGCGCGGCGTTGGCCATGCCATCACATTAACGCCGCAGTGGTCTCCGAGTAGGCTCCAATTCCATGGCAGATTCGGGTACCAGTTCCGGTCCGGAGCTGCTGGTCGCCCTGGACCGGGACAGCAAGACGCCGTTGCACCGCCAACTCGCCGACGGGCTGCGCGACGCCATCCGTTCCGGCCGGTTGGCCCCCGCCTCGCGCATGCCGTCCACCCGCGTGCTGTCCGCCGACCTCGGGGTGTCCAGACGGCTCGTTGTCGAGGCCTACGGGCAACTGACGGCAGAGGGATTCCTGCACAGCAGCCAGGGCGGCAGCACCCGGGTAGCGTCCGTCGACGCTGCCCCCGCGAACCATGTTCATCCCGAACGGACCCGTTCCCGCTTCGACATCGATTTCGCCCCCGGCTCACCGGATCTCGCCAGCTTCCCGCGTCAGGCCTGGCTCCGCGCCATGCGCCAGGGCCTGGCCGAGATCGAATCCAGCGCATTCGGTTACGCGGCCCCGCACGGGCCGCCCGGACCGCGGTGGCCGACTACCTGCGGCGTACCCGCGGCGTGGTCGCCGACCCACGCGGCATCGTGTTGTGCTCTGGCGCAACGCAAGCCATCGCGCTGCTCGCCCGATGCCTGGACGGGCCGATCGCGGTGGAGGACCCGGGATTCTGGCTACACCGAATGATCCTGCGACACAACGGCACCGAACCGATCCCCATCCCGGTGGACGACGACGGCATCGACGTCGGTGCACTGGCCGCCACCGACGCCACCGCGGTGCTGACCACCCCGGCCCACCAATCTCCGACCGGGGTGGTGCTCTCGGCCGCCCGGCGGACCGAACTACTGGAATGGGCCCAACCCGGACGGTTGATCATCGAGGACGACTACGACGCCGAGTACCGCTACGACCGGGCGCCGGTGGGCGCACTGCAAGGGGTCGCGCCGGATCGCGTGGTGTACCTCGGCTCGACCAGCAAGACATTGGCCCCCGGACTGCGGATCGGCTGGATGGTCATACCGGCCCATCTGATCGATCGGGTCCGAACCGCGAAAAGCCTTGCCGACACCGGGGGTTCGGTGATGGATCAGATCGCGTTCGCCCAATTCCTGACCTCCGGCGCCTACGACCGTCACCTACGTCAGATGCGCCGGCGCTATCCGGCCCGACGCGACGCACTGCTGGCAGCATTGTCGCGGCACCTACCCCAGGCCGAGGTTCTCGGTGCGGCCGCCGGCGTACACCTGACCGTGCGATTCCCGGCCGGCTTCCCCATCGACGACCTGACCCGTCGCGCCGCCGAATTACGCATCCGACTGGAGCCACTGGCCCCGTGCTACGCCGATCCCGCGACCGCGCCGCCCGGGTTGATCCTGGGCTATGCGAACCTCACCGAATCCCAGATCGCAACGGGCGTGGAACTACTCGGCAAGGCTGCGCACTGAGCTTCTGACCGCCAGAGAGCATGCGCTCGGGCGCGTGCCCTACCCCCACACCGTGAATACGACGTGCTGCCGCTCGGCTGCGGCCGATGCGAAGAACTCGCGCAGCCCCGCGAGCATTGCGAGGGCGTAGACCTGTTCGTCGTCGCCGTACTCGGGATTGCGCAACTCGGGTGGCATGAGCCCGTAGGCGCTGACGAACGCCTCGTCATCGAGCGTCGCAAGATAGGCGGCGACCTCGGCGGCCTCGGCCGGGTTGAGATGGGTGACCCAGCACTCCTCGTCGTCCTGCTGCAGCGCACGGGCGCCGCCGATCACACCGCGGGCCGGCCACTCACCGTCGTCGCCCGCCGGCGCAAGCGCGCACGCGATCGGATCCCAGGCCTTGTCGGTCTCGCACGCCTGCGCCCAGACCTCGTCGTCGGCTTCGAGGGCACCGATCACTTCATGCAGGCGTTCATCGTCGCCGACAACGCCTAGCACGCGCTCGGCCTCGGCGTCGCGTAGACGGAAGTGAACTCCGAGCTCCATGGTCCCCCGATCTTTCGCGCACGGCACGCGTGATCGCCAATCTAGCGGGCGCCCACCTGATCGAGCGGATCAGACCCGCCAAAAGCCTTGCCGACACCGGCAGTTCGGTAATCCAGAGACCGCGCCACCCGGGCCGCTCCCGGGCTACGCCAGATGGTCAGCCGGCCTGTTTGGCCGACTTCCGCTCGGCGAGCTTGTACTTCACAAGAGCGACCAGCGCCTTGGGATTGCGCGCGAACGCGCCTGCGGCCTGAAAGTACAGCTTTGCCTTCTGGCCTGCCGTCAACTGCTGCTCTTGTTCCGTCACTGAATCTCCCCTATCCGAGAACGTGATCGAACAGTAGCGTGCGTCGGCTCCGGGGTTCCTACCGCCCGGAGGCCTGGTCGACACCCTGGTCCGCCCGCTTGACGCCCAGCTTGCCGACCACATAGTCCGCCGCCTGATCCGTCAACCCGTTGGCGGCGTACAAGTTGTGCGCATTGTTGTCGCTGCCGGTGGGTGAGCACACCGGGTCCTCCGGGATACACAGGTCATCAGTCTTGGCGGTGTACCGGGAACCGACCGTGATCGGCGGCGCACCGGTGTAGATCATCTGCAGGAAGCCACTCGACGGTTTGCCGAACAGGGCCACCGCGGCGACATGGTCGGCCACCTCCGCGGGCAGCGGGCCACTGATGCTCGGCGGCAACACGAACCCCTGCGGCACCGAATCCTCGGTGAGGTAAGCGGTCACCGCTGCACCCTGCGAGAAACCGCCCAGCACGATCTTTGTGTCGGGGCAGGCCGCCACCGTCGCCCTGACCTTGTTGCTCGCGTCGGCGACGCCGTCGGCCGCAGTCGCAAAGTCAAGTGACGCCGGGTAATTCACCGCGTAGACATCGACGGACTTCCCGCCCGTCCTGGCCTGCAGCGCGTTCACGAACGCATCCCCGACGCCCCCGGCTCCCGGCGGCTCGAAGGTGCCCCGCGCGAAGACCACCTGGACGTCCGCACACGATTCCGCAGAAGCCTGACCGGCAGCGGCGATACACCCACCCGCCACGAACACCGACGACGCCATCGCCGCCAACCAACGACCAATCCGGTTCATTTTCGACCCCACACTCGTTTCGACCCGCGACAACTTTTCGTACCAACTACTCCTCGATACCCAAGATCAAGGCCGGACGAATCTCTCCGGGTGTGTGATGTATGACACGTTTACCGGACACGGAGGGGTCTTCGATTTGCTACGAGGCGGCCCCGACGCGCTGGCGCTCGCGCTTTTCCTCGTAGAACCGGGCCCGTTCATCGACCACGTCGAGGAACTGTGCGAGCTCCTCGCGGGCCTTCTCACCTTCGGGCCCGAAATCGGTTCGATCGAAGATCCGCCAGAACCGCAACACCGGCTGCACCACGTCGTCGTGATGGACACGCAGGTCGTAGATGCCGGCCTTGGCGATGGTGATCGCGTTCTGTGCGAAGTCGGCCATTCCTTGACCCGGCATCGCGAAGTTCACCACCTCATCGCGGATCGCGGTCATCGAGGCGTCGGGCGCAATATCCAGCGCTGCCGCCATGAGATTGCGGTAGAAGACCATGTGGAGGTTCTCGTCGGCGGCTACCCGCGCGAGCAACTGATCGGCGATGGGGCAACCGGACGCCCGCCCGGTGTTGCGGTGCGATACCCGGGTGGCCAGCTCCTGGAACGACACATAGGCCAGCGCCGCAAGCGGCGTCTTGTCACCGGAGTCGTACCCGGCCACCGTATGGGTCATGCGAAGACGTTCCAGGGCAACGGGATCCACTCCGCGCGTGACGACGAGGTAATCGCGCAGCGCGATGCTGTGACGGCCCTCTTCGGCCGTCCATTGCCCCACCCAAGTGCCCCACGCGCCGTCGCGGGAGAACCGCGTGGCGATCTCACGGTGATAGGAGGGCAGGTTGTCCTCGGTCAGCAGGTTGACCGTCATCGCCACCTTGGCCACATGGTCCAACGGCGAGTCCTCGGGCTGCCAGTCTTCTCCGTCCAGGAAGGCGAAGTCGCGCCCTCGGCTCCACGGGACGTAGTCGTGCGGAAACCATTCCCGCGCCATCGACAGATGGCGATCGAGGTTGCTCGCGACTACCGGCTCCAGCTCGTGAAGCAATCCGGCCTGGGTGTCCATTTCCAGTCCTCCCAACGTGTTGGCTGCGCATCGACATCCGCGCGCCTTCCGTAACCTACGGTACCGTAGGTTACGGAACCGTAGGTTACATATTGGTGAAACGAAAGGGCCCGAGGACGGCGAGCGGCGGAGCAGCCGCCAGCGGAGCCACTCGGCAAACACCGACAGGCAGCCGACAAGCAAGGAACGCAAACACTAGTTCCACCATCGGAGCCGACAGCAATGAAAAGACATGCCCGCTCACGTCGCCGACCGTCACAGCACCACGGGAGTGTAATCTTCACCATCCCAATGGGATTCGATCGGAAGAACTCGAATATCCCACGGTTACCGCGCATTTCCTGACACATCGCGATTCCCGATGGCGGTATGCTCCGGCAATGTCTGACCCCACGCAAGATCCGACGATGTACAACGAGGTTCCTGATGAGCCGACCGTGTACAACGAGGTTCCACCGGAACCGACGGCGTACAGCGAGGCGCCGGCAGAACCGACGGTCTCCAACGAGATTCCGCGTGACGAGCAAATTTCTGATCACGCCCCTGAGCAATCACCGCCGTGGTACAAGGTCCCTGCGGTTCTCATCGCTCTCGGTGGTGCGGTCGTCGGGATCATCGCCGTGGCGGTCGCTCTGATGGTCAGCCGCGACGACAACACAACCCCTACCGGGAACACCGCCCCCCTGGCACCACCGTCGTCGGCCACGAGCCCCAATGTCCCGGCCCCGGCGGGACCGGGCAATGGACAGTCGGCACCGCAAGCACCGGCGCGGACCGCGCCACCGGCGCCGGGTCCCGCCTCACCCGGCGGTGCGACGCCCGTCGTCCCGCAGCCGAGCAACCCGGGAGCAGTACCCGGATATCCCGTCGTACCCGAGCCCGTCAACCCCGGACCCGTACCGGACGGTCCGATGGAACCGGGCCATCCCACCTTCACCGGACCAACACCGGACGGACCACCCGAACCGGGCCAGAACACGTTCACCAGCCCCGCGCCGGCGGGTCCGATGGAACCGGGTCACCCCACCTTCACCGGACCAACACCGGACGGACCACCCGAACCGGGCCAGAACACGTTCACCGGACCCGCGGCGGACGGGCCACCTGAACCGGGGCAGACGACATTCACCGGACCCGCGTCAGGCGACGAGGCGGATTAACGCTCCCCCGCCTTCTCCAACTGATGGAGCAACCCGAGCGACAGGAAGGTCATGGGGCCCTTGTCCTCGAACTTGTGGGCCACGTTGCCGGCGATGCCGCCCTGCACCGCAAGCTCCCCGATGAGGTCGAGCTTGAGCTGCGGACTGCCCTCGGAGAAGTCGAGGTCCGCCAGGTCGACCCACACGATGTTGGGGCGGGTGGTCGACTCGTAGACGTACCGCTTGTTGGTGAGATCGAGCACCACCTGCCAGATGGTCTGCGAAGCGTCGGGCTTGCCCGGGTCGGGGATGCGGAACGGCTGAGCGGCGTTGCGGATCACCGAGAACATGCTCGCGATGGCCTCAACCTGACTGGACGGCGTGGGCAGCCGGCCGGCGTAGTAGCTCGCCCGGGCGAAGCGGTCGCTGGCCAGGGTGGAGCCCGGGATCGGCTGATCGCCACCGAGACCGGTGAACGACTTCACGAGCTCCAGCTGCTGATCGAAGGTCGGTGAATTGGTCATCACCCGGTAGTCCTTCGAGTGATACACCCGGGCCTTGCCGTCGACGTACTCGATGATCGCCGAGTCGCCGGTCGCGTCATCGAGCGCCAGGTGCAGTCCGGGGCGGACGCCACCGGTCGGATCGTCCATCTGGACCACCTGCACGTCGGTCTCCGCGATCCATGCGGTCGCCTCGGCGACGGTGGCGAAGTTGTCCAGGAAGTACTGCAGCCAGATGGCCTGGCCCAGCTGCGTGCGCGAGTCATCCGGCTCGCCGTACGTCGATTCGGCCAGCCACAGGATGTGCCCGCCCAGACCCGCCTCGTTCATGCCGTCGACGGTGGTGATGTCGTAAGCCGAGGCGATGACGCTGCCGTACTTCGAGGTCCAGGTGAGCTTGCCCGAAACCGCGTCGTCACGCTGCACGCCGCGGGGCTGCTTCCACAGGTTGGTCATCAAATCCTTGTGGAAATCCATGTTCCTGCCGACCAGAACCCCATCGCCCGCTTCGGGCCACATGACTCGCGTACACATTGGAGCGAGCCTAGTGCCGGGGCGCGTCGATGTATGACGAACGCACGGACCAGTTCCCATCGGCCAGTTAACCGCTATCGTTTCCAGTCATGGCGTCAACGACGTTGTTCAAGTTGCGTTCCGCGCTTCCGGCAATGCTTCGCACGGTCCTCACGGCAACCGCGCTCGCCGCCGTGACGACGCTACCGGGTACCGCGGTGGCCGGGGCCGATCCGATGACGGTGTGCCCACCCAACCAGCCGTCCAACTGGAACGGGCAGCCTTGCTTCCCGCAACCGTGCGTGCCACCGTACGCGCCGGGCATCCCGCCGTGCTTCATGCCGCCGCCGCAGATCGGGCCGAACGGGATACCGGTGTTCGGTTGAGCCTCAACAATTTCAGCAACCGGCGCTACGCCATCGCACGGATCGCCCACGTCACCGGGGACGCGGCCTGGTGGATATTCGTCGTCGCCCGACTCATGGCGGAGATGAACTCGTACGGCATGCCCCGCCGCTACGCGGATTTCTCCGAGGATTCCTTGTTCGGGGTCGGCCTGGGCCAAGGCGACTACTTCTACAGCACGAACCTCATCTCGAGCGTCGCCATCGTCGCACTGACGGTGACGGTCATCGGCGCGGTGACCGAAGCCGTGGCAGTCGGCAAGTGGCCCATCGGCATTGGCACGATCCTTGCCCCGGTGACCAGCGCGGCCGTCGTCCTGGTCGCGCTCTATGCGCGGACCGGATTCGCAGGTGAGCTGCAGCTCAACCCGATCGTCGTGCTCGTGCTGGTGCTGCTCGGGGTGGCCGTCCGTGAAGTGTGGAGCCGGGCATTCGCCCCACGCCCGTCACGGGACAGCTGAAACGACAACAAGTTTCCCGAAAGTCCGCCATTTTTCCGAAGGCGTTTTCGGAATTACCTGGGTAACGTCGGCCGCGTTTGCTCCAGACCGCACGGTCTGACGAACGAGCTGAGGAGATTCCATGTTGACGAGGTTTGCTGTGGCTGGTGCGCTGGCATTGGGTGCCATGGTTGCGAACGGGAACGGCGTCGCACAGGCCGATGACATCCTGGTGGTGGGGTACGACGGCGTCGAGGAGTACTACAACACCGAAGCCGAATGCCAAGAGGACGGGCCGACCGTCCACCTGCAGATCAACGACACCACCTACCCGTACTGGTACTGCCGGATCGGCGACGATCGCGGTGACACCGTCCATTGGTACCTGTGGAACACCGACATTCCGAACTAGTCAGTGGCTTCGAACACCGAGATCCGGCGGCTGGGCGTCAAAGGTGCTGCGGCAGCGGGGCTGGTGCTGGTCCTGGTGATGGCCGGGAGCCTCAGTCTCTACCTCATGCACCGCAACTCCGACTACTCATACACCTTCGGTGCGGCCGACGCCGCTGACCGGGTGGACGTGTCCGTGTGGATCACGCGCATCGATCCCAGCGCCCGAACGGTCGTGGTGCACATGAACGTAGAGCCGGCCGGGGCACTGACGGATCCCGACGGAAACTTCGGCAGCGACACGGTGTTGACCACCTCGGCCCTGGGCGGGCCGATGGCAGTCAAGAAGAGCGACATCCTGCTCGATGTCGAGCGCCATTTCTGGACCGGCTCGGGCACCGTCACCGACTACCCGTTCGACCGCTACAGCGCAACCATGAGTTTCGCCGCCAGCAGCCCCGACGGCACGGCAATTCCGGTGGCGGTGACGATGTGGAGCGACGACCCGTTCTTCCGGATCGCGCCCGCCGAATCCGCCCCACCCGATGAATCAGACCAGACCGTCGAGATCACCCTGAGCGCAACGCGTTCCACCCCTACCCTGGTGTTCGCGGTGTTCGTGATGGTACTGATGCTGGGCCTGTCGATCGCGGCCCTGACCGCGAGCTATTACATCCTGCGCTGGCGACGCGGGCTGATCTTCCCCGCCTGTTCGATGATGGCCGCGGTGCTGTTCGCGCTGATCCCGTTGCGCAACGCCGTTCCCGGCGACCCTCCCATCGGGTCGGTGATCGACTTCGTGTCGTTCTTCATCGCCGAGATCCTGATCGCCGCCGCGCTGATCGCCTCGGTGGTCATCGGCTACCGGGTCGAGATTGCCAATGAACTCGACGGAACTGACTGACCCACAATGCTTTTTGATCCCCCGAAAGGACACACAGTGCGCCGGATCCCTATCACCACGGCACTGGTGGCGATCGCACTGCTGGCATCGAGCTGCGCCGAGGACGCGCAGTCCCCGCCGGCAACGACGCCCCCTACCACCTCCGCCGCAGCCACCGAGGCAGACGACGGCGCCATGGTCGTCAGTTTCGAAGAAGCCACCACACCCGAAGCCCAACAGGGCCGGGCATTGATGGAGAAAACCCAGGTGCTCGAAGGACTGGCCGACGAGGTCACCGGGATCTTCAAGCTGCCCTACGATATTCCGCTCGTCGGATCCCAGTGCGGGGAGGCCAACGACTTCTGGAGCCCGGAGGATCAGCAGATGGTCCTGTGCTACGAGGACATCGCCGAGAGTCTCACCCTTTTCGCCGACGACCCCGATCCGGAAGCCACTGCGCGCCGGGTAGCGGTCGCGTCGTTCTACCACGAGCTCGGCCACATGGCCATCGACCTCTACCAACTGCCCGCCACCGGGCGAGAAGAGGACGTTGCCGACCAACTCTCGGCGTACCTGCTGCTGGCCGCCGACACCGACGGCCACGTCGACCCCGACGAGGTGCAGGCCGCCAAGGATCAGGCTCGCGAATACCGCCTGTACGCCCAGGACGACGGTCCGCAACCCGACGAAGCGCTGATGGCCGACGTGCACACCCTCAACGAAGCCCGCATGTACAACTTCGAATGCTGGATCTACGGATCCGATCCCGAGGCCAACGCCGACGTCGTCACCGATGGGCTGCTGCCGCAAGACCGAGCCGACGGCTGCCAAGACGAGTTCGTCAAGCTCACCAACGCCTGGTCCGAACTCCTCAAACCTCACCTCAAACAGTAACCACCACAACACTTCCAAGGATCCATCCGTAAATGGCTGAGCCTCAACGGATTACACCTCGCGGCTACCCCACGTTGCGTGTCGGTATGCGGTCGGGGTGACGCCCACCCGCTGTTTGAACGTCGTGGAGAAGTGGCTGGGCGTGGAGAACCCGACCACATTGCTGATCTCAGTGATCGAGATGGGCGCGGATTCCAGCAGCAGCTTGGCCTCGGCGATCCGTTGGTCCAGAACGAACTGGTAGGGCGTCATGTGAAACGCCCGCTCGAACGCACGACGAAACACGTCGAGCTTCATCCCGACCAGCCCCGCCAACGTCGGAAGGCTGACCTCAGAGTCCACGCCGTCGCGGATGAACTCAACCAGGCACCGCTGTTCGTCCCGGCTCAACTCCCGGACCCTCCGCGGCAGCCGCGTCGGTGGAGCAGCCTCGCCGTACCGGTCGCGCACATGCAGGCGCAGCCCGTCGGCAAGGGACTCCTGCAGCAGCCTCGCCGCCATGTCCTCGCGCTCCTCGACGCTGATGATCCGCTCAATCATGTGGTGCAACAAGGGATCCTGCTGCCCGGCCGATGGGCGCAACGTATCGCGCCCGATGATCGCAGTCGGGAAGGTCAGCTGAACGAATCGGCATTCGGTCTCTCTTGCCATGGCGGCCGACCGCAGTTCGGCGGGGATCACCCACACGTTGCTCGTGCGGGGGATGACATGACCAGCGAATCCGCCCTCGAACTCAACCTCCTTAGAACTCGCCTGCCCACCACGCCAAACAAGGACCTTGTGATCGGATTCAGAAAATGACCAATCAACCGATTCAGCGAACTGCTGGGTAACAAACTCGACACCGATCCCGAGCACCATGACGTCGCGCTCGCGGAAGCCGTCTCCGGTCGCACCGTGCACGTGTTCGCCGTCGCCGACATCGTGATTCACCGTCACGACAACAGGCCGACCGTTCGTTCAGCTAACACGCAACGATCGTAACGTCTATGGCGACCGGCCTGGCGCGCAAACTTCGTGACCCGCAGGCGGAGCGGCGCTGTACAGGCGAAATCCGGTTGCCGGGAACAAGTCCGCGGCAACCGGATGCACGTCTACGTCGCCTAATTCGTATGACGCACAGCCACCATAGACACTCACCGCTCGGCAACGCCTTCAGAATCCGTCGACAGACTTTCCAAAAAACTTGTGATCGCGGGTGCCTCGGCCGCGGCTCACGTAGTTCTGCCCGTGCCGTATCACGCGATTTCGGACAGCTAACCGATAGGATTTGCCTTTATGCCGCCCACGCAACGCGATGAGCAAAGTGTTGCGTTCATGGCAATGCCCCGAAGTGGCGCCCTGGTCGCGGCGGCGACGGTAGTCGTTCTCGCCCTCGCGGGCTGCGGACCGGCCCCTGCGCCGTCGACACCATCTGCGGCGGAAAGTACGACGACGTCACCGATCGCGACACCCGAACCGTCCGCCGGCGCCGAATCGGCCGCACCACTGGCCACCGACGCGCACGGGTACACGATCACGTCGATCACTGCCCCCGGCTCGCAGCCGGGCAAGTCGGTGACCATCCCTCAGTTGTCCGGCGGCGAACCGGCCGTCACCGCCCGCTTCAACGCTGCCATGCAGGCCTCCCGGGCCGGGATGCCCGAACAGTCCGCCGACATGAGCGTGGACGATGGTGAGCTCCCCGGCGGGTTCGGCAGCGGCGTGACCAGAATCGGCTCCGGAGTCGTAGCCGGACGGATCGTCCTGCTCTGGTACGGCAAAGGCGCCGCACACCCCAATCACAGTCTCGGCACCGTGGTGATCGAGACCCACAGCGCGACACCGGTCACCGTCGACGATCTGTACCTGGACCGCGCTGGCGCGCTGGCCCGGCTGCGGACGCTCCTGCCGCAACTGGACCCCAGCCGCCGTCTGGATGAGCAATGGCTGTCGGGCGAGGACATCGCCGCCAACTGGCTGCCCACGCCGAGCGGGCTCCAGGTGTACGTGTCTGTCGTCCATGCGATGGGTGACTACGTGCCCGTGACCGTGCCGTGGGACCGGATCGCCGATCTGCTGCGACCGGGGATGCTCGAGGTACTGCGGGCGGACTGAGTGCGGACCAGTGGTTGATGCCGTCGCAAACGCCGCGCTCAATGTCTCGGGTGTCGAACTCGACTACACCCCAACCTCATTGGATCAGGTGGAGTGGCCGGCCCATGCGTAGGTTCGTCGGCGTGCTCCCGTACCGCAGGAGACTTCGCTGACCGCAACGAGCTTCTGCTCGACGGCTATTATCGCGCGGTGACCGACAACGGTGTTCCTCCTCAGTACTCGAATGATCCGCAGAGCCCGTACGGGGCGCCCGCACCGGCCCCGGCGGCCTTCGAGGTGCCCGAGAAGTGGCGCAGCCGATTCGACTTCTTCTCACGCTATGGCCAGCCCGGATCCTCGCCCGAGGCAACGGCCGCATTCAAGCAACTCTCGTTCGGACAGCGGATGCGGCTCGGAGCGAACGGGCCCGCGTTCTTCTTCGGCCCGATCTACTTTGCTATCAAGGGGCCTTGGCGCAAGGGCCTCAGCCTCTTCGCCATTTCGTTCGTCTTGAGCTTCGTCATCGCGCTCGTCGAGTACATCCTGAAGTTCACCTTTCCGCCAGCCGCCTACGGCGCGGCAATCGGCGTGCTCTACTCCAGCACCGCGAACTGGGCCTACTTCCTCCACGTCACCCGCGGCAGCACCAGTTGGAACCCGTACGAGGGCACGCCCTTCTTCCGCAAGAAGAGCTAGGGTTTGCGTCGTGGTTCACGGCTCGTGACGCCATCGCGTCGCACGACGCGGCGGTGATGGATGCGCTGCGGGACTCATCGCCGAGTCCCGGCAACCCCGCCCTGATGGCGGTGGCGGAGGGATTTGAACCCCCGGACGGTGTTAGCCGTCTCTCGCTTTCAAGGCGAGTGCATTAGGCCGCTCTGCCACGCCACCGCCGACAAGCGTACGGGTTTCACACCCGGCCGATGTGGGCGGGCGGCGATCCGTTCTTCAGCGCGACGCTGATGCGACGACAGTTCTCCCCCATCGCCGCGATCTGCGGACGTGAGAGCCTGCCGAGGAAGTGCGAGCGGACGCCCTGCCCGTACGTCACCATCGCCTCGCGGACAGCAGCCCTGCCTTCTTCGGTGATCGTGGCGACCACGCCGCGCCCGTCGTCCGGACTGGCACACCTGGTCACCAGGTTCTGAACTTCCAGCCGCCGGATCTGCCGGGTCACCCGGCTGGGCAGAGACATCAGCCGCTCGGCCAAGTCGCCCATCCGCGCCGACCCGGTCGACGACTTGTCCAAGATATCGAGCAGGCGCACATCATTCAGCGTCAGATGATGCGCGTCCACCAACGACCGGTTCAAGGTCGCATACATACGCAACGCCGAGTCGAGGTAGTTCTGCCATGACCTCTGCTCGGCGATGTCCAGGCCCGGCATGTCACCCGCCGTGCGCCCCGCAATCATCCCCGCCATGGGCGCAATCGTAAGGGACGTCAGTATTGCTGCGCTTGGGAAACAGAAGGCTTGTAGCGTGGAAAAAATGCATGCAATTGTCGCGTCCGTCGATGGCCATCTGACCTGGGAAAACGTCGCTGATATCGCACCAGCAAACGACGAGATTTTGATTCGGGTTCAGGCTGCGGGCGTCAATCGGGCCGATCTGTTGCAGGCGGCGGGCAAATATCCGCCCCCGCCAGGCGCCAGCGAGGTCATCGGACTGGAGGTGTCGGGCACCGTCGCCGCGCTCGGCGCGGATGTTACCGACTGGTCAGTTGGGCAACCGGGATGTGCATTGCTCGCCGGCGGCGGCTACGCCGAATACGTCGCCGTACCGGCCCCCCAGGTGCTGCCATTGCCTGATGGCGTTGCCCTGAACGACGCCGCAGGCCTGCCCGAAGTGGCCTGCACGGTGTGGTCGAACCTCGTGATGACAGCGGGCCTGACAGCCGGTCACCTCGTCCTGTTGCACGGCGGCGCCAGCGGCATCGGCACCCACGCCACCCAGGTGGCCCACGCGCTCGGCGCCCGGGTCGTGGTGACAGCGGGCTCCGCCGACAAGCTCGCCCTGTGCCGCGACCTGGGCGCCGACATCACCATCAACTACCGCGACGAGGACTTCGTCGAACGGCTGCGGGCCGAGACCAGCGGCTCCGGGGCCGACGTGATCCTCGACATCATGGGCGCGGCCTACCTGGACCGCAATGTCGACGCCCTGGCCACCGGTGGACGCCTGGTCATCATCGGCATGCAGGGCGGCATCAAGGCCGAACTGAACATCGCCAAGCTGCTCGGTAAACGGGCCGGGGTCATCGCCACCTCACTGCGCCCGCGGCCCGTCGACGGACCCGGCGGCAAGGGCGAGATCGTGCGGGCCGTGCTCGACAACGTCTGGCCGATGATCGCCGACGGGCGGGTGCGGCCGATCATCGGTGCCGAACTGCCCATCCAGCAGGCCCAGCGGGCCCACGAACTGCTGGCCTCCGGCGAGGTGTCGGGAAAAATCGTGCTGACGGTCTAGCCGAGCGAGGCCAGAGCCCGCACGAGCTGATCGACCTCGGCACCCGTCGAGTAGTGCGACAGCCCCACTGTCACCGCGCCACCGATGTCGTTCACCCCGATCACGTCGAGCACGCGCGAGCTGGCATTCGACATCGCCAGGATGCCGTTGTCGGCCAACCGTTGCACCACCCGCTCGGCCGGGATGTCCCGCACCACGAAGCTGAGCACCGGAATCTGGGACTCCGGCCTGCCGATCACCATCACCAACGGCAACGAGCGCAGCGAGACCACCAGGTACTCGAACAGGCGGTCCAGATACGCGCCGGCCGACTGCATCGACACGGCCAGGCGTTCGCGCCGCGAGCCGCTGGCCGAATCATCGAGGTTCGACAGGTACTCGATGCTGGCCACCACGCCACCCAGCAGGCCGTACTGGTGCATGCCCACCTCCAGGCGGGCCGGACCGGTCGCCTGAGGATTCAACGAGACCGACGCCAGCGAGTCGATCACCGATGGGTCGCGGAACACCAGGGCACCGATCGGCGGGCCACCCCACGGCACCGCGTTGAGGGCGACGACGTCGGCGTCGATCTCATTGATGTCGATCAGCCGGTACGGAGCGGCGGCCGAATGGTCGACCACCACCATTCCGCCGACCTCATGCGTGAGCTTGGTCACCTCACCCAGATCGGTGACGGTCCCCAGCGTCGACGACGCCGACGCGATGGCCACCAGGCGGGTCGGCTTGTCGATCAACCCTTCCCACTGCCAGGACGGCAGCTCACCCGTCTCGATGTCGACCTCGGCCCACTTCACCTTGGCGCCATAGCGATTCGCAGCCCGCAACCAGGGCGCGATGTTCGCCTCGTCATCCAGGCGGGTGACCACCACCTCGTAGCCGAGCCCGACCCGACTCGAGGACGCCTCGGCCAGCGAGGTCAGCAGTTGAGCGCGGTCCGCGCCGAGCACCACGCCCCGCGGATCGGCGTTGACCAGGTCGGCGACAGCCTGCCGGGCAGCGGTGAGGACGGCCGCGCTGCGGCGTGCCGATGGGTGCGGTCCCACTGCCGTGGGCATCGAGCCGCGGAACGCAGTGGACACCGTCGTCGCGACGGAATCGGGCACCAGCATGCCGTTCTGGGCATCGAAGTGGACCCACCCATCGCCCAATGACGGGTGCAAGCCCCGCACCCGGGCGACGTCGTATGCCATGCCAGCCACCTTAGAGCGTCCGCAGATATCACAAACCGACACGATTTGGTGAGCGCCCGACCGCACGTTTGCACTTCCGAGACCATGCTCGGACCGGGTCACCCTGGGCAGCCATACTAGTCCAGTGGGCTTCGGGTTCGGAGTGCTAATCGCACTGTTGTTGCTGGTGATCCCCGGGGCGCTGATAGCCAGGGCGGGCGGGCTGACCGTGTCGACGGCGGTCGCAGTGGGTCCGGCCTTGACCTACGGCACCGTCGCATTGACGATCGTCCCTCTCGGGGCCATCGGCGTGCCGTGGAACGCGTGGACGGCGCTGTTTGCTGTGGTCGTCGTTACTGCCATTGCGGCCGGCTTGCGGAGGCTTCTTGCCCGCTTCCGTGACCGCGATGCCGAGGCGTCAGCCATGACGCTGCGGCCCACAGCGGTGGTTGCGGCGGGCGTGCTGCTGGGCGCCGTACTGATTGCTGCCGCGGCCTTCGCCGGCCTGGCGCACTGGCAATCCATCCCCAGCACCTGGGACTCGGTGTGGCACGCCAACACCATCCGGTGGATCCTCGACACCGGCCAGGCCTCGCCGACTCACATGGGTGAACTGCGCAACGTCGAAACCCACGAGGCGCTCTACTACCCGTCGGCCTTCCACGCCCTGGCCGCCGTCTACTGCCAGCTCACCGGCGCCGCCGCGACCACCGCGTACACCGTGAGTTCGGTCACCGCCGCGGTGTGGCTGTTCCCGGTCAGCGCCGCGGTGCTGACGTGGAAGATGCTCCGCCCACACACCTGCGAGATGCGCACCGCTGTCGCTGCGGGCACGGCCGCGGCACTCGCCGCGTCGTTCACCGCGGTGCCCTACGTCGAATTCGATGTCGCGGCGATGCCCAACCTGGTGGCCTACGGCCTCGCGGTACCGGTGTTCGTCCTGATCGCCTCGACGCCGGCCCATCGCGACCGCATCGGCCTGGCCGTGCTGGCCACGGTCGGCGTCTTCTCGGTGCACCTCACCGGCGGCGTGGTGACGGCGCTGCTGGTGGGCGTCTGGTGGCTCGCGGATGCGCTGTGGCGGCCGGTGCGCGGCAGGCTGTCCGACTTCCTGGCGCTGGCCGCCGTCGCGGTGCCGACCCTGCTGATCCTGCTCCCCCAGTTTCTCGGGGTCCTGCAACAGGCCGACATCATCGTCGGCCACGCCTTCGTCAACCACCTCGGTAAGAAACACTCGCTGTTCGCGGCGGTGGTCCAGCACACCCGTCACCTCAACGACTTCCCGATCCAGAACGCACTCATCGCCATGGCCGCCGTCGGCGGACTGGTCATGCTGGTGAAGAAGATGTGGTGGCCGCTGGCGGTGTGGCTGATCCTGATCGCGTCGATCGTGCATTCCGGCGCCCCGTTCGGCGGGCCGCTTGGCGTCATCACCGGCAAGTTCAGCGACCTGTTCTACAGCGATCCGCGTCGACTGTCGGCGGTGGTCACGTTGCTGTACGCACCGATGGCGGCCATCGGCCTGGGCACACTGGTCCTGCTGGGCGCCGCGGCCCTGCGCCGGACCGGCGCCCGCCCGGCGTGGATCCGCGCGACGGCTGCCGTCGCACTGGTCGCCACCACCGTCGGGCTGGCCTGGCACTACTTCCCCCGGCACAAGTACCTGTTCGGGCAGAAGTACGACTCGGTGATGATCGGCGCCAAGGACCTGGAGGCCTTCGCCTACCTGGCCGAGCTTCCCGATGCCCGCACCACGCTGATCGGCGACGCCAACACCGACGGCACCGCCTGGATGTACGCGGTTTCGGGGCTGCACCCGCTGTGGACCCACTACGACTACCCGGTGCAACAAGGCCCCGGGTACCACCGGTTCATCTTCTGGGCCTACGCCGACGACGCGGACACCGATCCCAGGGTTGCCGAGGCGGTTGAGGCGCTCAACATTCGCTACGTGATCACCAGTACACCGGTGGTTCGAGGGTTCGTCATGCCCGACGGACTAGTGTCGCTAGAGCGCTCACGGTCGTGGGAGAAGATCTACGACAACGGTGAGGACCGCATCTACCGCTGGCACGGAGAGAACGCGGCGACGAAGAAGAACTGACACGAGACAGAACTGTTGCAAGGGAAGGCCATGACCATCAACCCCGACGATGACAACATCGAGATCCTGGCCAGCACGGCCGATGAGACCGATGCCGACGCCGACGGCAAGGCGTTGACAGACCTCGTCGAACAACCGGCCAAGGTCATGCGCATCGGCACCATGATCAAGCAACTGCTCGAAGAGGTGCGCGCGGCTCCGCTCGACGACGCCAGCCGTAACCGGCTGCGCGACATCCACCGGACCAGCATCCGCGAACTCGAGGACGGCCTGGCCCCCGAACTTCGCGACGAACTCGAGCGGCTGACACTGCCCTTCACCGAGGACAGCGTGCCGTCCGACGCCGAACTGCGCATCGCGCAGGCACAGTTGGTGGGCTGGCTCGAAGGGCTGTTCCACGGCATCCAGACGGCACTGTTCGCCCAGCAGATGGCCGCCCGCGCACAGCTCGAGTCGATGCGCCAGGGTGCCCTTCCGCCAGGACTTCAGGTCCCGGGCGGACAACGCGGCGGTCCGGCTCACCCCGGCACCGGCCAGTACTTGTAGGTCGCGTTGTCTGATCCGTTTATCTCGACGCGCGAAGCGTGGGTGGAGTTCCCCATCTTCGATGCCAAGACCCGCTCGCTGAAGAAGGCGTTCCTCGGCAAGGCCGGCGGCGCCATCGGACGCAACGAGTCCAACGTCGTCGTCATCGAAGCACTGCGCGACATCACGATGTCGCTGAAAATGGGCGACCGCGTCGGGTTGGTCGGCCATAACGGTGCGGGCAAATCCACACTGCTGCGGCTACTTTCGGGTATCTACGAGCCGACACGTGGCTCGGCCACAGTGAGGGGCCGGGTGGCCCCCGTGTTCGACCTCGGCGTCGGGATGGACCCCGAGATCTCCGGGTTCGAGAACATCCTCATCCGCGGCCTGTTCCTCGGGCAGACCCGCAAGCAGATGCTGGCCAAGGTCGACGAGATCGCCGAGTTCACCGAACTGGGCGAGTACCTGTCGATGCCCCTTCGCACCTACTCGACCGGTATGCGGGTGCGCCTGGCGATGGGCGTGGTCACCAGCATCGACCCCGAGATCCTGCTGCTCGACGAAGGCATCGGCGCTGTCGACGCAGAATTCCTCAAGAAGGCGCAGTCACGCCTACAGAGCCTGGTGGAACGGTCCGGAATCCTGGTGTTCGCAAGCCATTCCAACGAATTCCTGGCCAGGCTCTGCAAAACGGCGATGTGGATCGACCACGGCACCATCAAGATGACGGGCGGCATCGAAGAAGTCGTCGGCGCCTACGAGGGTCCGGATGCGGCCCGGCATGTGCGCGAGGTGTTGGAAGAGACGGCTCGTGGAGCCTGAGTCCGTAATTGCCGTCATCGTCACGCACCGCCGTCGTGAACTGCTCGCCGCATCGTTGGCCGCGGTGGTGAACCAGGACCGCAAACCCGATCACCTGATCGTGGTCGACAACGACGACGACGAGGCCGTGCGTGAGCTGGTCCTCGACCAGCCGGTACCGGCGACCTATCTCGGATCCCGCCGAAACCTCGGCGGCGCAGGCGGTTTCGCGCTGGGCATGCTGCACGCCCTGGCTCAGGGAGCCGACTGGATCTGGCTGGCCGACGACGACGGCCGCCCCGCCGACAACACCGTCCTGTCCACCCTGCTGGCCTGTGCCGAGCAGTACAGCCTGGCCGAGGTCTCACCCATGGTGTGCAACCTCGATGATCCCGACCGCCTGGCGTTCCCGCTGCGCCGTGGACTGGTGTGGCGACGACTGGTCAGCGAGTTACGCACCGAGGGTGAGGGTGATCTGCTGCCCGGTATCGCCTCACTGTTCAACGGCGCCCTGTTCCGGGCCACCACGGTGGAGTCCGTCGGCGTCCCGGATCTGCGCCTGTTCGTCCGCGGCGACGAGGTCGAACTGCACCGGCGGTTGGTGCGCTCCGGCCTGCCGTTCGGAACGTGTTTGACCGCAAGCTATCTGCACCCGTGCGGGACCGATGAGTTCAAACCGATCCTCGGCGGCCGGATGCACACGCAGTACCCCGACGACGAGACGAAGCGGTTCTTCACCTACCGCAACCGCGGCTATCTGCTGTCACAGCCGGGTTTGCGCAAGCTGCTGGCGCAGGAGTGGGTGCGGTTCGGCTGGTACTTCCTGGTGTCCCGCCGCGACCCGGCGGGTCTGCGCGAGTGGATTCGCCTGCGGCGGTTGGGCAGGCGCGAGAGATTCGAGCGGGGCGAGCGAAGCGACGGGAGGAACAACAGATGACGTTCACTGACGCGGCGTCCGAGTCCAAGACCATGACCCGAGCGATCCGCGACCTTTCCGAAGGTTTCAGCAAGCGCGAACTGTGGCTGCACCTGGGCTGGCAGGACATCAAGCAGCGTTACCGGCGCAGTGTGCTCGGCCCGTTCTGGATCACGATCGCCACCGGCACCACCGCGGTGGCGATGGGCCTGCTGTACTCGAAACTGTTCAAGCTCCCCCTCGAAGAACACCTGCCCTACGTGACGCTCGGGTTGATCATCTGGAACCTGATCAACGCGTCGATCCTCGAGGGCTCCGAGGTGTTCATCGCCAATGAGGGCCTGATCAAACAACTTCCGACCCCTTTGTCGGTACATGTCTACCGCTTGGTGTGGCGGCAGCTGATCCTGTTCGGCCACAACATCGTCATCTTCGTGGTGATCGCGATCATCTATCCGAAGCCGTGGAAATGGGTCGACCTGGCGGTCATCCCGGCGCTGGGGCTGATCGTGCTGAATTGCGTGTGGGTGTCGATCTGCTTCGGCATCCTCGCCACCCGCTACCGCGACATCGGTCCGCTGCTGGCCTCGGTGGTACAGCTGTTGTTCTTCATGACTCCGATCATCTGGAACGAGTCGACGCTGCGGCAGCAGGGCGCCGGATCATGGGCGAAGATCGTCGAGATCAATCCGCTGCTGCACTACCTGGACATCGTGCGTGCGCCGCTGTTGGGCGCCGATCAGGAAGCGCGGCACTGGATTGTGGTGCTGGTCTTGACCGCGATCGGCTGGGGCTTCGCGGCAATCGCGATGCGCCAGTACCGGGCACGCGTCCCGTACTGGGTGTAGCCCTTAGGGCGCAGGCGCGCCGCCGAACACGAACCTGCGTCCGGAGATCTCTTTGGGCTGGATGCGGACGTAGCGGCGTTTCGTGGTGGCAATCCACGAGAGCAGTTGGCCACCCTCGGCCTCGGCGATCTCGTCCGGTGCCTCAAGCAGTCGCGGTTCGCCGCGCACGATCACACTCCACCCACCGGAGACAGTGTGATCGTCGGCTTCGAACAGCACCCGATCGTTGAACAGGGCGGTGACCAACTTGGTCCCCTCGGCGGTTCGGAACAACACCGTGCGGTGTTGGACGACGAAGTTGACCGGGAAGATCTCCAGCCGGGTGCCCATCGTCGTGACCAGCCGACCCAGGGTCACGCTGGACAACAGCTGCCAGCACTCGTCTTCCCCGAGCACCGAAACCGGGCCCTGCGACGTCATGAGGCCACCGTAGCGCCGAAATGGCGATCGGCGCGCCCGGCTCCTCGAGAGAAGCGGGACGCGCCGATCGGCAGGATGACTACTGGACGTTCACGTCCTCAGTTCATATTCCAGGGCTCGCCGTAGGTGGTGACGCTGTCACCGGTCGAGGCGATCAGGCGGGCGAACGGACGCAGCAACACACCACCGGCCGCA
>NZ_JBFAJS010000008.1:0-332310 GCF_040655355.1 Mycobacterium sp. NPDC050441
CACCCCCCCGCGCGTCCGCGACCCCGCCCCCCCCCCCCCGCCCGCACCGCCCCCACCCCCCGCTGCCCCCCCCGCCCCCCCCGCCGCCCCCCCCCCCCCCCCCCCGGCGGCCCCCCCCCCCCCCGCTTCGGTACTAACCGCCGCCTGCCGCACCGTAGTGCGGCATCGCATGGTTCCGGAGCTGACGCCCGGTGACCTTCTCGGACCGTATCCGGACGAAATGATCGCGCCGCCCCTCAGCCCACGGCTGCACGAACGTCCCGGCGACCTCCACCTGTTCGTCCACGTCGGTGATGTGCTCGGCATGCCCGACGATCGTCACGCTCCAGCCGGTGCGTAGATCGGCATCGAGCTCGTCGGCCTCGAACGCCACCACCTGGTGATCGGTCGCGGCGATCAGCTTGGGCCCGCCGGCCACCCGGATCACCACATCGTCATGCCACACCCGGAAGTTGACGGGCTGCACGGCCGGCAATGCGTCCTCGGTGAACACCAACCTGCCGACGCGTACCCCCTCCAGGAGATCCAGGCACTGTCGGCGGGTGAGGACGCCGAGTTCAGATCCCTTCATGGCGATCAACCTCCTTGTACCAGTTGAAGGGTACCCACCGGAGTGCTGCGCCAGTGGCCAATGCTGATATCGACCAGACGGGCAACCGCATGTTCGATGCCGCGGGCCAGTTCGGTCACATCCGGTGCCGCGTCGTAATCGCCGATCACTCCGAAGACCAGGCGGTCGGCATAGCTCATGATGGCGATTCCGGTTCGCAGCTGCATCGCGAGCGGCGGAATCGGAAGCAACCGGACGATGTCACAACCCATGACACGCAATCGATTCCGCGGACCCGGCACATTCGTGGCCACGGTGACGACGCCGCGCTGCGGCAACCGGGTCAGCGCCCGCACCGTCCATGCGGTGAGCGGGAACGGAATCGCATTCGCGGCTGACACCAGGATGTTCCCCGCTTCGCGCTGTCCGCTGGCCTTGGCCCTGGACAGCCTGGAATGCACGGCGCGCAACTGCTGCAGCGGATCGGCCTTGTCGACCGGAAGGTACGGCAACATCACCGATACGCGGTTGTCGGTCCGATCATCCGCATCCGCGGAGCGCACCGAAACCGGCACCAGGGTGCGCAGTGCGTCGCGCGTCGGTGTCTCACCGCGACGGATGAGTGTGTTGCGGAACGTGTCGGTGATCGCCGCCAGGGCAACATCATTGACGGTCACGCCCAATTCCCGGCATACCGTGTCGACGTCGTCCAACGACACCTCGCCGGTGGCATAGCGTCGCATGCTGGTCACCGGTCCGGTCAACGAGGTTGCGGCCGCCGGACGCAGCAGACCGGTGACGATGTCGAGAGCCCCGTGTACTGCCTGCATCGCGGCGACGGGCAGCCCGCTCGAGATGCGCCACGCCTTACCGAGCCAGTCGACAGGGCTGAAAACAGCTGTTCCCCTGGATGCTTGACGTGTCACACCGTTGCCCACCACAGCACCGTCATCGCACAGTCGGCTCAGCAGGCGCGTGGCCGCGATCCCGTCGGCGATGCAGTGGTGGACCTTCAGCAGGATCGCCCACCTGTTGTCCTCCAGGCCGTCGACGATCCAGCACTCCCACAACGGCCGGTCCCGGTCGAGACGGCGTTCCATGATGTCGGCGGCCCACCGGCACAGCGCCGCATCGTCACCGGGATGAGGTAGCGCGGCATAGCGAATGTGGTGTGCCGCATCGAAGTTGATGTCTTCGACCCAGCGGGGCGCGCCGAGGTCGAGCGGCTGGGTGTGCAGCAGTTGATGCAAGCGGGGTGCGGTCAGGGCACGTTCGGCCAGCGATGCCACGACGGTCTCGGGGCGCGGCATCGGCCCGTCCAGCACGGCGATCGCCCCGATCGCCAGGCTCGCGTGCCGGTCGGAGTCCTCCGCTTCCAGGAACCCCGCGTCAAGTGCGGTCAGCTGCTCCATAGAACGATGGTCCGCCCTTTGGCCCTGCCCGGGCAGGGCCAAAGGTCCCTATTGTCCGATCCGACGCGGTCAGTATTGGCGGTAGCGCCGTTGCACGTGCTCCTGACGAATGCGCACTTGATCTCTGCGTTCATCCCCGGCGATCCGCCGCGTGGTGCCGGGAAGGTGCGCACGCACGTCAGCCTGCGGCATCGCGGTCACCTTGATGAGTGGCAGTTCCGACGTCGGCTCCGAGTAGGTCCAGCGGAACGTAAGGAAGCCGGTCTGGTGTCCGCAGGTGTCGAGCCAGTTCGGCACCCCTGGGTCGGAGTCGGCGATCACATAGCGCAGCGTCCCGTCCGGATCGGGTTCGGACTGGAATCCGTTGAGGCTGCTGATGCGGTTGGCGTAATCGAGAGATTCCCCCCAGAGGTTGGACAGGTGGAAACCCATATAGGCCGGTGGGGTTGGGATGGTGACCTCGACCAGCAGCGCCTCCCCCGCCTCCAGGTCGTAGACGCCGCCGGAGTACACGTTGGTGCTCTGCCCTCCGCCGGTCGCGAGGTTGGCGCCCATCGGTGTATTGAGTGCATTGCGGGGCATGAAGGTGACGCCGTCGCCGTTCTTGTCGCCGTTGGCCTCGAGGACGATGTCGTAGAACTCATTCCAGAACCTCATCTGATTCTCGACGAGCTCACCGACCCGGCGCAGATTTGCAGCGGCCGTTTCGGGGTCGATCGACCCCGGATGGGATCCTTCCGCACCGATCCGGGCGATGTGAAGATCGGGCGACGCTTCGTTCTCCCAGTCGTGAAAGAGCATGCGGGCGATGACGTAACGCGCGCCGGCCCCGTCCGCTGCCGCGGTGCACAGGAAATTCCCGGTGTGACCGTCGGGCCGATGTGGAGCCAGGAGGATCTCGAACCCGCCGCCGTCGTCGACGAGCAGATCCGACGTATCGAGGATCCCGGTCACCACGCGGCCGCCCGGTCCCAGTTCAGCGAGACTGCCGGAATCTCCGGCGTACACCGTGTGTGCCTCGAAGATCATGTACTGCGGTGGTTTCGCGTGATCGGCCAACCGGCCCCGTATCCGGTAGCTGCGGGCGCCGTCGATGGCCGCCGACAGGTACAGGGCGTCGGCGTTGTCGATGGTGGCCTTGTCGATCGGCTGGATCGCGCGCCGGAAGTACGGGAAGTCGGGATCCTCGCAGAACGCCCGCTCGATCGCACTGAACGCGAAACCCATCAGGTACCGATGGCCTTCGGCGACGCCCAGTGCGTTCACCTCAGGGGCGTGCAGGTCCGGGGAAACGACCGCTTCGCGTGCCCGGCTGAGGGCTGCGATCATGTCCGTCCATGCCGCTTCCAGCACGAGTTGCCCTGATTCAGTTGACATGCGCTTCCCTTTCCTCGATATCCCACTGGTATTGATCGAACAGATCGGCCAGCCGGTTCTGGATCTCGTGCGGATCGAGACCGAACTCGGCCAGGCTGTAGCGATGGGCCGACTCATGACCGCCCCGAGCCTCGGCCGCGATGAATGCGCGCTCCGCCGCCGGCCCCACGTCGAGCCCGAGATCGTCGTAGATTCGTCTCATCGTGCTCGCCGGAGTACCGACCAGATCGCGGTAATCGACCACGCTGGAACGAATCTCGGGATGCCGGGCCAGCACCTCGAGCGGATGCGTATAGGTATCCACCGACTGGTCGGCGAGGACGCGTAGTGAGTTCAGGACCAGTTGCTCGTTGCGGCCCCTCAGCGTCCACTCGGTCTTCATCAGCTTGAGGAGGCTCGGTATGGTTTCGTAGGGGTTGCGCATCGGCACAACGATTTTCGCGTCGGGAAAGGTCTCGATCAGCGTTTCCACCCGGCCACAGAACGTGGGATTCTTGCTCAGGTGGGTGCCGCCGCCGTTGAGCGCGAGCTGACGCCGCACGCATTCCTTGTAGAACGTCATCATCCGCCGCCGCTTCCGCGCCGGCCAGCGGTCGACGTGATAGAAGTCCAGCTCGCCCATGTACGGGAAGGCCACGATCCAGAAGCCTGAGCTCAACGACCACGTGAGCAGTGCATCGTCCTCCTCCGGAACGAAGAATCCCGTCTTGTGGATGTCGTCGGTGGGAGCAAAGGCACGTTCTTCGACCTGATCGAGCCGGCGGCGCACGCGTCCGCCCGTCGCCGCATCGATGCGGAACATCAGACGTAGCAACTTCTTCTGCAGCAGCGAGGGGAAGAACAGCTCATACATGAGGGCATAGCTGAACTGCGGATCTTCGGCCATCAAGCGGTGCAGGTAGGTGGTGCCGCTTCGGGCGTGCCCGATACAGAACGTGGGTTTTAGCACTTCGGTGCGTCGTAGCGACGGGAACAGCAAGGGGTCGAGCGCGAAACACAGCGCGTGAAAGCCCGCGACCAGCGGGACACCCAGCACGAACCGCAGAAACCGCACTCGGTGATTGCGCTGCATCGTGTCGCCGCGCAACAACCGTGCCATCGTGAAGTAGTTGGACCAGTCGAAGTAGAAACGCACCCCGGCCATCGGCTCTCCTTGAACTATTGATTTGGGAACGGGCCGACTGCAACGTAAGCCGCATTGGTTGACTATGTCAATCGATTGACATAGTCAACCAATGCGAGCTACCGTGCCTCGCCATGAAGGTCTTCGCCGCAATGGCGCCGGACATGCCGCTGGCACAGGTCGCCGGCTACGCCAAGCGAATCGAGAGTCTGGGTTTCGACGGCTTGCACATCGCCGAAACAATCCACGACTCGCTCGCGGCGGCACTTCTGGCCGTCGAACACACCGAGCGACTTGTCATTCGAACCGCTGTGACCTTGGCGTTCGTGCGCAGCCCGATGCTCATGGCCTACACCGCGTGGGATCTGGCGATCTTGTCCGAAGGCCGCTTCGAGCTCGGGTTGGGTACACAGGTCCGGCAGAACATCGAAGGCCGATTCGGAATGCCGTGGAGCGAGCCCCGCGCACGGATGGCCGACTACATCGCTGCCCTGAACGCCATCTTCACGGCCTTCCGCACCGGGGAGCCCGTCAACCACGAAGGGCAGGCCTACCGGATCAACCGGCTGCAGCCCTACTTCAATCCGGGTCCGAAAGAGCTTGACCCGCCCAGAATCTGGCTGGGCGCGGTCAATGCCGGCATGTGTGAACTGGCCGGTAGCGTCGCCCACGGCGTCGTCACCCACTCGACGAACTCAGACCCGCAGTTTCTGCGCGACGTCGTACGACCCGCAGTGGCACGGGGCGCGCAGATGTCGGACCGCCACGAAGAACCGCGTGTCATCGCCTCGACCGCCATCGCCACCGGCCCGACAGATCAGAGCGTCATCCGAGAGCGCGAACGCCAACGCCGCATGCTGGCTTTCCTGCTCTCGACTCCGTCCTACGCGACCGCACTCAAACGACGAGGCTGGACCGACCTTGCCGTCGACCTCCGACATCTCACGAAACAGGAACGGTGGAAAGATCTTTCGTCGATTCTTAACGACGACGTGCTCGACGAACTCGTCACCATCGGACGATACGACCAACTGCCCGCGCTGCTGCGGACGAAGTATGCGGGCCTCGCCGACGGCGTGGTCCTCCCACCCGTGGACGTGGATGACGATGAGGGGCTCTCGAACTGCGTCAGGGACATCCAGACCGGTCACGACCGAAGTAGCCTTGGTACAAATTGACGAGGCAACCCTAGAAGTACCCGATCGGAGCTGACGTGCCGGCGAACCGCAAGATGGACTCGGTGGACTCCATCAGTGCCACGCTCGCGCGGATTGTGCGGCTGAACCTCAGCCGGTCGGCGTTCAAACGGCAAGCGATCACGGCAGATGCCGAACTGTCGCAGCCGTCCTACGCCCTGTTGCGCGTCCTGATCGACGAGGGTCCGCTACCCACGGGCCAACTCGCGAAGATGGCACATATGGACGTCGGCATGACCACCCGCCGCGTACAGGCGCTGGTCAAGGCAGGACTCATCACCCGGCACGCCGATCTCGCCGATGGGCGCATCTCCATTGTCACGGTCACGCCCGCCGGAGAGAAGGCCGCCGCCGCGCTACAGGACCTGCGGCGGGAACACCTGGCGCGCGCACTGTCGGGCTGGAGCGCGGCAGATCTTCAGGAACTCGATCGCCTGTTGACAAGATTTCTCGACGACACCAAGCAAACACCGATCGTCGAATACTGAGGCGGCTTTCACCAGCCCCGGCGCTGCGGCCGTGATCCGACCAACTCACTTCGCTCGGCGACATCACGGCTGCGATACACGACGTAGGGCCGGAACAGGTACCCGATCGGGGCGCTGAACACGTGCACCAGCCGGGTGAACGGCCACAGGCAGAACAGCACCAACGCGATCATCACGTGGATGTGGAAGTACACCGGCGCCTGCGCCATCAGGTCGCCGCGGGGCTGGAAGATCCAGATCGACCGGAACCACGGCGACACGGTTTCGCGGTAGTCGTGCTCGGCGCCCTCCGGCGTCGCCCCGATCGCGGTGCACGCGAAGCCCGCCACCATCGCCGCCACCAGCACCACGTACATCGTCTTGTCGTTGACCGTGGTGGCCATGAAGACCGGACCGGTGACGCGGCGGCGGTAGATCAGCAGCGCGATGCCGACCAGGGCGGCAATGCCGGCGATGCCGCCCAGGATCACCGCCTGGAGGTGATAGACGTGATCACTCATCACCAGGTTCATCCACGACTCTGGGATGAACAGGCCGATGACGTGCCCGATGAACACCACCAGCATGCCGAAGTGGAACATCGGGCTGGCGACCCGCAGCAACCGCGACTCATAGAGCTGCGATGAACGTGTGGTCCAGCCGAACTTGTCGTACCGGTAACGCCACCAGGTGCCGACGGCAACCGTCGCCAGGGTCACGTACGGCACCACGTCCCAGAAGATCTCCCAGTTCATCGCAGCGGTCTCCTTACGCCCTACGTGGCGGCACGGTCAGTTGAAAAGGTTGCAGTCCAACGGATTCAGCTGGCGGACCGGCCATCATGAGTTGTGCCACGTCGTCGACCGAGGCCAGGGACGGCAGTGTTCCGGCCACTGCAGCGACAACCGGTGAGTACGGCGAACCCCCGTCGGCCAACGCGCGCGCAACCACGCCGATCGGTACCCGGTACTTGGCGAGCAGCCGTCGGCCCGCATCGGGGTCGACCGTGGCGGCGAACTCCAGCACCACCGGAAGATGGTCCGGTGCCTCACCTTTCGGTATCTCAACCCCCGCGGCACGATAGGCCTGGGTGAATTCGACCATGTCCGCGCCGCGGTTTCGGGTGTCCCCGGACGTCCAGTACGTCAGGAGCATGGTGCAGCGCTTCTGCAGGTCGAAGGTCTCGACGTATTCCTGCGCCAACTCCATGGTGGGTCGAAGGCTCAGCCCGACAACGGTTTCGCCCAGCAGCACCCTGGGCTCACCGGTGACGTGATCCAGCAGACGGGCCGCGGCCTGCAGCCGGTCGGCATGGCCGTCGTCCGGGTAGGCGAGCATCAGCGACGCTGCCTGCCACACCAGGCGGTCCTGCAGGCCGCTGTCGCGGGAGCGACGAGTCAGGCCGCTGTCGCGGGAGCGACGAGTTAGGCCGCTGTCGCGGGAGCGACGAGTCAGGCCGCTGTCGGAGCGGCTTCTACGCTTCCTCACTCGTCCTCCTAATCCTGCGGGAACATGCCCGACGGTGTTCCCCTACCGTCCCAGTTGAGCAGATTCACCCGCGACGGCCGCTGGGCGTTGGCAGCCATGCCGCCGCTGGTCTGCCGGGACTGGAGCGCATGGAAGGTCTCCACCGCCACCGGAATCGGCCCGCCACTGGCCTCGCCGAACGGACCCGACTCGTACATTCCGGGCCCGCCCTCGAACGACAGCGAGCAGCCGGGCTCCTCCGCGCCCGGTATCGCCTCCGAGCTGTATGCGGTCGGAATGACGTAACGCTCTTCATATTTGGCGATGGCCAGCAGGCGGTACATCTCGTACATCTGTTCCTCGGTCATGCCGACGGCGGCCGGAATGTGCGGCTGGGTCTGCCGGCCGAGATTGATGTCACGCATGTAGGACCGCATCGCCGCCAGCCGACGCAACACCCCTTCGACGACGGCGGTGTCCCCCGCGGTGAACAACCCGGCCAGGTACTCGATCGGGATGCGCAACGCTTCCAGCGCCCCGAAGAGATTGCCGACGTCCTCGCCGTCGTGGCCGTCCCGGCTGACCGCGTCGACCACCGGCGACAGCGGCGGGATGTACCACACCATCGGCACCGTCCGGAACTCCGGATGCAACGGCAGCGCAACGCTATAGGTGTGGATGAGCTTGTACACCGGTGAACGCTGCGCGGCCTCGATCCACTCGTCGGAGATGCCCTCGGCCCGGGCCCCGGCGATCACCTCGGGGTCGGTCGGGTCGAGCAGGATCTGCCGCTGCGCCTCATACAGGTCCTTCTCGTCCGGCACCGACGCCGCGTCCAGGACCCGGTCGACGTCGTAGAGCACCAGCCCGAGATAGCGCAACCGGCCCACGCAGGTTTCCGAACACACTGTCGGCAAACCCACCTCGATGCGCGGATAACACATCGTGCATTTCTCGGCCTTGCCGGTCTTGTGGTTGAAATAGACCTTCTTGTAAGGGCATCCGGACACGCACATGCGCCAGCCGCGGCAGCGGTCCTGATCGACCAGCACGATGCCGTCCTCGGACCGCTTGTACATCGCACCCGACGGGCAGGACGCCACACACGCCGGATTCAGGCAGTGCTCGCAGATCCGGGGCAGATAGAACATGAAGGTCTGCTCGAATTCGAGCTTGATCTGCTCGCTGACCTGCTTGAGGACCGGGTCCCCCGGCACGATCTCCGGCGAGCCGGCCAGATCGTCGTCCCAGTTCGCCGACCAAGACACCTTCATCGGTTTTCCGGTGATCAGGCTGCGCGGCGGCGCGGTCGGGATGTGCTCACCCAGGGGTGCCGAGGTCAGGTTCTCGTAGTCGTAGGTCCACGGCTCGTAGTAGTCGTCGATCGACGGCAACTTCGGGTTCGCGAAGATCCTGGCCAGCTTGGCCAGGCGGCCGCCGTCGCGCAGTCGCAGTCGGCCACGCCGGTCCAGCTTCCACCCCCCGCGCCACTTCTCCTGATCCTGATAGGTGCGTGGATAGCCCTGTCCTGGTCGGGTTTCGACGTTGTTGAACCAGACGTACTCGGTGCCGGCCCGGTTGGTCCAGGCCTGTTTGCAGGTCACCGAACAGGTCTGACACCCGATGCACTTGTCGAGGTTCATCACCATCGCCATCTGGGCCATGACCTTCACTGGTACTTCACCTCCTGCGAGCGGCGGCGAACCACCGTCACTTCATCACGCTGATTTCCGGTGGGGCCGAGATAGTTCCAGGCAAACGAGTGCTGCGCGTACCCGCCGGCCAGATGACTGGGCTTGACCAACAGCCGGGTCAGCGAATTGTGAATGCCGCCGCGGGTTCCGGTGGTTTCGGTCAGCGGTACGTCGATGGTCCGCTCCTGGGCGTGGTAGACGTAGACCACACCTTCGGGCATGCGGTGGCTGACGACGGCGCGGCACACCAGCACCCCGTTGCGGTTCACCGCCTCGATCCAATCGTTGTCTTTCACCTCGATCTTCGCCGCATCCAACGGGCTCATCCACATGGTGGGGCCACCGCGTGACAGCGAGAGCATGAACAGGTTGTCCTGATACTCCGAGTGGATCGACCACTTCGAGTGCGGGGTCAGATACCGCACCGTCAGGCCGATGCCGTCGCGCCCGAGCTTGGATTCGCCGAACAATCTCGCCATGTCCAACGGGGGCCGGTAAATCGGCAGCTGCTCGCCGAGTTCCTCCAGCCAGTCGTGATCGACGTAGAAGTGCATTCGCCCGGTGAGCGTGTGGAACGGCTTGAGTTCTTCGATGTTCACCGTGAACGGCGCGTAGCGGCGGCCGCCCGTCTCACTGCCCGACCACTCCGGGCTGGTGATCACCGGAACCGGCCTGGCCTGGGTGTCGGCGTAGGTGATCCGGCGTTCCTCACTACCTTCGGCCAGGTGCACCAGTCTGCGCCCGGTGCGCTTCTCCAACTCCTTGAAGCCCTCGACGGCGAGCCGACCGTTGGACGTGCCCGACAGTGCGAGGACGACATCGCACATCCGCTCGGCCGTGGTGATCGCGGGCCGGCCCTGTGCCGCACCGGAATCCATCACCCCGAACTTCGCGGCGAGCTCGAGGACCTCCTGCTCTGGGTAGGTGGTGATGCCCTTGGTGGTCAGGCCCAGGCTCTCGACCAGCGGACCGAGTGCCGACCATTTCTCGGCGATCGTCGTGTAGTCACGCTCCACGACCACCAGCGGTCCCATCGTCTTGCCTGGCACCGGTGTCTCACCGGTGGTCCGCCAATCATGCTCGGTGCCACCGGGATAGGCCATTGCACCAGGGGTGTCGTGCTGCAGCGTGCCCATCACCACATCGGTGCGGGTGCCAAGGTGCCGGGCCGCCAGAGCACTGAATGCCCGCGCGATCGCCCCGAAAGCCTCGAAGTCCGAGCGGGTTTCCCAAGGCGGGTCCACAGCCGGGCTGAACGCGTGCACGTACGGATGCATGTCCGTGCTGGACAGGTCGGCCTTCTCGTACCAGGTCGCTGCGGGAAGCACCACATCAGAGAGCAGAGTCGTCGACGTCATGCGGAAGTCGATGGACATCAGCAGGTCGAGCTTGCCCTCCGGGATGTCCTCGGTCCACGCCACGTCATTGGGCCGCAAGTCCTCCGCGGCCGGCTCGGCCTGAACATTCGAGGTCGTGCCCAGCAGGTGCCGCAGGAAGTACTCGTTGCCCTTGCTGGAAGAGCCCAGCAGGTTGGCCCGCCAGACATTGAGCACCCGCGGCCAGTTGACCGGATTGTCCGGATCGGTGACCGCGAGTTTCAGCCCGCCACTTGCCAACTGCTCGGCGACATACTCCGGCACCTCTCGGCCGGCCGCCTTGGCCTCGTCCACCACGTCCAGGCTTGACCGGTCGAACTGCGGGAAGAAGGGCGTCCACCCCATGGCTACTGCCGAAGTCAGCACGTCCATTGTGTGTTTGTCGCGGAACCGACCCCGCCCGACCGGACTCGACAGGGCGTCGGCCCGGTATCCGTCGTAACGCCACTGGTCGGTGTGGGCATACCAGTACGACGTGCCCGCCATCTGCCGTGGCGGACGCGACCAGTCGGTGCCCATCGCCATCGCGGCCCACCCGGTCACCGGGCGGCATTTCTCCTGCCCCACGTAATGCGCCCAGCCGCCGCCGTTGCGGCCCATCGAACCGGTGAGCAACAGCAGCGCCAGCACCGCCCGGTAGGTGGCGTCGCCGTGGAACCACTGGCAGATACCGGCACCCATGATGATCATCGACCGGCCGCCGGATTCCTCGGCATTGCGGGCGAATTCGCGTGCCACCCGGATGGCCTGACCCGCAGACACTCCGGTGATCTGCTCCTGCCACGCCGGGGTGTAGGGCCGAGTGGCGTCGTCGTAGCCGGAGGGCCAGTCTCCGGGTAGGCCGGGACGGTGCACGCCGTACTGGGCCAGCATCAGGTCGAACACCGTGCACACCAGGTGCTCGCCGACCCGCCGCACCGGCACGCCCCGCTGCAGGGTGGCGCCGGATCCGTCGACCGTGTCGAAACGCGGCAGCGTGATCTCGGCAGTCTCGAAGATGTCCCCCAACACAGTCAGGGCCGGAGTCAGGTTTTCGAGGTCGAGGTTCCACTTGCCGACGCCATCTTTGCCGAAGCGGAATCCGAGCGAGCCCTGCGGCACCGCGACGCTGTTGCTGACACCGTCGAGCAGCACCGGCTTGAACGCCGCATTCTCCTGCTCGGCTATCACCCCGCCGAGATCTGCTGCGGTGAGGTTCTTCCCGGGAACCAGCGCACCGTCGCGCTCTTCGAGCTTGACCAGAAACGGCAGATCCGTGAACTGGCGCACGTAGTCGACGAAGAACGGAACACGGTTCTGCACAAAGCACTCGTCGAGGATGACGTGACCCATCGCCATCGCCAGCGCACCGTCGGTGCCCGCCGCGCACGGCATCCACTCATCGGCGAACTTGGTGTTATCGGCGTAATCCGGGCTGACCGTGACCACTTTCGTGCCGCGATAACGGACCTCGGCCATCCAGTGCGCGTCGGGTGTGCGTGTCACCGGGACGTTGGATCCCCACATCATCAGATACGACGCGTCCCACCAGTCCCCGGACTCGGGCACGTCGGTCTGATCGCCGAACACCTGCGGGGAGGCCACCGGCAGATCGGCATACCAGTCGTAGAACGACGTCATCACCCCACCGATGAGCTCCACGAACCGGGACCCCGCCGCGAACGACACCATCGACATCGCCGGGATCGGCGAGAACCCGGCCACCCGGTCCGGCCCGTAGGTCTTGATCGTGTGCACGTGCGCGGCGGCGATCATCTCGGTGGCCTCGGACCAGGTCACCCGGACCAGACCACCCTTGCCCCGGGCCTGGTGATATCGCTTGCGGCGCAAGGGATCACCCTGGATGTCGGCCCAGGCCAACACGGGATCCTTCAGGCGGTCCTTGGCTTCCCGGTACATGTCGACCAGCACGCCACGCGCATACGGGTACCGCACCCGCGTCGGCGAATAGGTGTACCAGGAGAACGCCGCGCCGCGCGGGCAACCGCGAGGCTCGTACTCAGGGCGGTCGGGACCGACCGACGGGTAGTCGGTCTCCTGGGTTTCCCAGGTGATGATCCCGTCCTTGACATAGATCTTCCAGGAGCATGATCCGGTGCAGTTCACCCCGTGTGTGGAGCGCACCACCTTGTCGTGGCTCCACCGGTCGCGGTAGAACACGTCGCCCTCACGCCCTCCCTTGCGGGTGACGGTACGCAGGTCGCCGGAGAATTCACCGGGGGTGAAGAAGCGGCCACTGCGCTCGAGCAGTTCCTCAATCGATCCGCCGACGTGGGGCTTGCTCATCAACGGGCCTCCTTGGCCGGCTCGGGCTCGTGGGCATGCAATCGGAGTGCGGTGTATCCGAACGCCACCAATGCCGTCGCCACCAACAGCACAAGTCCGACCGAGTAGTCGTGATCCACAGCGTCGTACGTCGCACCCATCACCAACGGTGGGAAGTAGCCACCCAAACCACCTGCCGCAGCGACGATTCCGGTGACCGAGCCCACCTCCTTGGCCGGTGACCGGCGAGCCACCCAGGCGAAGACGCCGCCGGTGCCGATGCCCAGGAAGATCGCCAAACCGATGAAAGTTGCCGCCGACCACACATCCGGCGGCGGTTGGAACATCGCAATGAAGGCGAGTACCGCGGTCCCGGCGAAGGAAGTGAGCACCACGAACTTGGGAGGTATCCGGTCCGAGAGCGCACCGCCGACCGGCCGGGCCAGCACCGCGGCCAACGCAAATCCCGCTGTGCGAGAGCCCGCTTCGACGGAGGAGAACTCGTACACGTTCTTGAGGTAGGTCGGCAGGTAGTTGCTGAACGCCACGAATCCGCCAAAGACCACGGCGTACAGGAACGACATCTCCCATGTCACGGGAAGTTTCAGGGCCGACTTGAGTTTCGGCAGCACCGGATCGGTATTCGGCTGGAATGCCGGCGAATTGCGCATCGCCACAAGGCACAACACCGCCGTCAACGCCAGGGCCACCGCGATGATGAGGTGGGTGGGAAACAATCCGAACCACCGCACAAATCTCGGCGTGAAGAACGCCGACAGCGCCGTACCCACCATTCCCATGCCGAACACACCGGTCGCATAGCCGCGCCGCGAGGGCTCGTACCAGTTGTTGGCGAACGGAATTCCGACGGCGAATACGGTTCCGGCAACACCCAGGAAGAATCCGCACACCAACAACATGGGGTAGGACCTGGCCTCGCCGGCCGCACCGACCGCCAGTACCGGCACGATCGAGGCCAACGTCACCGCGAGGAACATGGTGCGACCGCCGTACCGATCGGTCAGCGCCCCGACCGCTATACGGCCGAGCGATCCGACGAGTATCGGCGTGGCGACGAGCATCGAGGCTTGCGTGGCGCTGAGTCTCATGTCACCGGCGTAGGTGGTGGACAGCGGCCCGATCATGTTCCAGGCCCAGAAATTGATGGCCGAGACCCAGGTGGCCAGCAACAGATTCATGCTCTGCCCTTGGCCCAGGTACGGCGTTCTTGCCGTGGTCACCCGTCTAGCGAAGCATCCGCCTACGGCACGCGCGCTGGTTTCAGTGAAACGTTATCTACAACATCGGCGTTGTTTACGCGCGTCTCGGACCGAGCGCGGCCGCCAGATCCGCAAGCCAGGCCCGGTCGGCGGGTACCCATGGCAGATCGTCGAGTTCGTCGACGGTGACCCAGCGCAGCGCCCGGTGGTCGTGCGGCTGCGGGCTGCCCGCGGTCAGAGTTGCCCGGTAGGCGCGCAGCGTCATACCGGAGTGCAACGCCACGTCCGCTCCCAGCCGGGCACCGACGCTCACCTCGACGCCCAGCTCCTCCCGCAATTCGCGTGCCAGGGCGTCGGCGTCACTCTCGCCGGGGGCCACCTTGCCACCGGGCAGTTCCCACAGCCCCGCAAGCTCCGGCGGCCGTTGCCGTTGGGCGACCAACAGCCTGGCTTCCGAGAACAGGGCACCGGCTACGACGATCTGTTCTTCCATCGCGCCCGACGGTATACCGTCGGGCATATGGCCGTGTTATCGAACGATCAGGTCGACGCCGCACTGCCCGATCTGCCGGGCTGGGAACGCGCGGCGGGCGCCCTGCGCAGATCCACCAAATTCCCGACGTTCCTCGACGGCATCGACGCGGTACGCCGCGTCGCCGAATTCGCCGAGGAGAAGGACCATCATCCGGACATCGATATCCGATGGCGCACAGTCACTTTCGCCTTGGTGACACATTCCGCCGGCGGGATCACCGAGAAGGACATTCAGATGGCCAAGGAGATCAACCGGATTCTGGCCGACCAGCCGGCCTAGGCGCGCTGGTCGCACTCGTCGCGATCCAGGCCAGCGTCGCCAGCGTCGCGACGATGTAGACCAGCCCGGCCCAGGCCAGATACCAGGGCCGGCCGATCTCCCAGATCGTCGGCTGCGCGAAGCTGAGCAGCCACGGCACACCGACCAGCGTCAGCCCCAGCCAGCCCCAGCCCAGGATCTGCGCTCCCACCCGATCGGCCAGCGGCCCGTGCAGCAACCAGATCATCAGCGGCATCAGCCAGACCCAGTGGTGCGTCCACGAAATCGGTGAAAGCAGCAACCCGAACAGGCTCACGATCACGATCCCGCCCAGCCGGTCCGCGCTGCCGCCGATGGCCCGCCATGCCAGCACCGCAAGGACCGCGGTGACGGCGATGCCGAGCAGCACCGCCGGACCGTATCCCGCGTCATGGCCGAGGATCCGGGAGATCCCGCCGCGCCAGGATTGGTTGAACGACGTTCCGATGGGCCCGATCCGACTCGCGTCACCCAGTAGTTCGGTGAAGTACCGGCGCGCCTGATCCCCGATCACCAACGCCGACACCGCCACCGTGCCGAAGAACACCGCGGCCGAGAACACCACGGTGGCCCAGCGCCGTGCGCCCAGGAAGTAGAGCCCCGACACCGCGGGCGTGAGTTTCACCCCAGCCGCCAGGCCCACCAGCAACCCCGACAGCCACCAGCGATTGCTGTAGACGGCATAGAGCACCGCCAGCACCAGAACGACATTGACCTGTCCGTAGTCGAAGGTGCTGCGCAGCGGCTCGGTCCAGATGCCGACAGCCGTCCACAACATCGCGACACGCCGGGGAGCCGGGCCGCCGAGCAACAGCTGACTGACCCGCACCACGCCGTACAGCGCGGCGATGATGCCGATCTGCCAGCAGAACGCGACCAGTCCGAAGGGCAGCAGATGCAGTGGGTAGAACACCACCGCGGCGAACGGCGGATAGGTGAAAGGCAGTGGGAAATCCGGTGTCTGGTCCGCGTAGACGTAGTCATAGAGCGCGCCGGGACCGTCCAGGGTGGCGGCGCCGCCGACGTAGACGTGCAGGTCGACGAAGTTGGCGCCGTTGGGAACGAGATACGTCCACGCCAGGCGCGCCGCAATGCTGAGGACCAGCAACACAGGCGCCAGACGGTAGAGCCGCGCGGTTGCTGAGACGTGGGTGGCCGGTTCGGTGTTAACGGACACGACTTTAGCGACCCGCTCGGTTCGTCACGCCACCGTGGCTCCCGACGCGTCACGCGCAAGACACTGCGAGATAACGAATTCGGTCAGAGCAGTAACGGTTGAATAACCGCCACACGTGTCACTTGAGTCCCACCAGTAACTCGATAGTTTCGCCTTCAGACGTGCAAGCAACCGATTGGGAGAACCATGATCTTCACCTGGAAAGCACTTTCCACCAGCATGATCGCGGCCGCCGGCGCAGTCCCGGTCGCGTTGGCCCTCAGCGCCGCAGCGAACGCCGAACCGGTGGCCCCGGCCCCGGTCCCCGCGCCGAACCTGCCGATCGTCAACCAACTCGCCGGCGTGCCGGCCGCCGCGCCGCAACTGCTGCAGGGTGTGAGCTCCGCGTTGACCGGCACCCCTGCCGCCGCACCGGCTCCGGTTCCGTCGGCCACCGCCTCGGTGACACTGCCGCAGGCACCGGCAGCTGCCGCACCGGCTGCGACGTCACCGCTCGGGTCGCTGCTGCCCGGCGCGACCGCCCCGGCTGCGGCACCGGCGGTTCCGGCCGCGACCGCACCGGTCTCGGGCCCGGCATCCCTGATCCCCTCGGCCGAGCTGACTATCCCGCAGGTGCCCGGGATGCCCTTCCCGCTGCCCCAGAAGGTGAACATCCCGGGTGATCTGGCCTCGCTGGCTCCGGTCGCGGCTCAGACGGCTTTGCCCACCGCGGCAGCCCCGTTGGCCCCGGCAGCGGCAGCGGCTCCGGCAGTTGTGGCTCCGGCAGCCGCGGCCCCCGCTGCCCTCAACCCGGAGGTCATGGCACTGGCTCCCCTGCTGACCGCCGGCCTGCCCTGATCCCCGAACTGGTCTGACCGCCCGAAACGATTGGGAGAGCCATGTCACCGCGTAAGTCCCTGAAAACGATGTTCGGCACCGCCGCTGCAATCGGGTCCACCACCCTGTTGCTGTTCAGCAGCGCCGTAGCGAACGCCGATCCGGCACCGCTGCCGATCGACGCGGTGCAGGCACCCGGTCTGCCTGCGATGGAGGGTCTGAGCCCGATCATCCAGCAGGCCGCAGCCGACCCCGGGGGCGCCGTACAGCTGTTGATGGCGGCCGCGCAGGCGTTCGCTGCCAACAAATCTGAATCGGCGGAATCCCGCAACGTCGCAACGGCGGTCAACCATTTCGCGGCACAGCCCGTCGCCGCACCCGAGCATGTTCCTGCTCTGGGCGCCGGCGGCGACGCTCACCTGCCGATGGGTGTCGACCCGGCCCACGCGGCCGGGCCGGCCCCAGAGGCACTGCCGGCTCCCCCGGCTCCGGCTCCCGAAGCCGCACCCGCTCCGGCACCCGCTCCGGCACCGGCTCCCGAAGCGGCGCCCGCTCCCACTCCCGGGGCTGTCCCGGCCGCGGCCACCATCCCGGCCCCTGACGCCGTGCCGGCCCCGGCGCCGACGCCGCCTCCGGGCTTCGGGCCCGACACGCCGACGACGCAGGACTTCATGTACCCGTCGATCAGCAACGGTTGCCTCAAGGACGGCGGAAACGTTCTGGCGACGGCGATCTCAGTGGCCGGCCCGGCCACGATCCCGCTGCCCGGCCCGAAACCCGGCCAGACCGCGTACGTGTTCACCGCGATCGGCACCCCGGGCCCGGCCGCCGAGCAGAAGCTGCCGCTGAACGCCACTTGGGTGAACCTGACGACCGGCAAGTCCGGCAGCGTGACGCTTCAGCCGCGCTCGGACATCAACCCCGAAGGACCGACCACGCTGACCGCGATCGCCGACACCGGCTCGGGCAGCATCATGACGACGGTCTTCGGCCAGGTCACCACGACCGAGAAGCAGTGCCAGTTCATGCCCACCATCGGATCCACGGTGGTGCCCTGACCACACCATATGAATGGGGAAACGAAATTCCCGGTCGCTTGCCTCATGGCCGGCGACCGGGAATTTTGTTTGGGGCTGTAAGTCTGGGGCCTAGTAGGCCATGAAAAGGATCATTTCCCGGTCGTACTCGCGCCCGGGATGCTGCTGGGCCAGATGCGCCTGAGCCTTCTCAACGAGGTCGTCTTCGTCCGTCCCGCTGATTGCTTCGCCGCACGGGCAGTTCAGATGTGTCTTCGCCATATGTTCACCATTGCATAGGTAGCCCAGCTTTCAACCCCGAGTCTGCGCACAGATCGCGATTCCGCGCCGAAACACGATCTGTACGCAGAGTCGATGCAAATCAGGCCTTGGCAGCCTTGGCTTCCTTCGCGGCAGCCTTCATCTGTTTCTTGTACGTGCGCACCTTCTGCAACGACCCGGGGTCGACCACGTCGGCCACCGACATGAAGCTGCCGGCAGTGCCGTAATCCCCCGCGGCCTCCCGCCAGCCCGTCGGCCTCACGTCGCACTGCTTGCCCAACAGCGCCAAGAAGATCCGGGCCTTCTGGTCACCGAACCCGGGCAACCGCTTGAGCCGGCGCAACACCTCTTTGCCGTCGGGATCGCCAGCGGTCCACAGCGCAGTCACGTCGCCGTCGTACTCGTCGACGATGGCCCGCGCGAGGTCCTGCACCCGCTTGCCCATCGACCCCGGAAACCGGTGAATGGCCGGGGTTTGCGATACCAGCGCAATGAATTTGTCCGGGTTGTAGTCGGCGATTTCCCGGGCGTCGACGTCGCCGATACGGTCGGCGATCTTCTTGGGCCCGGCGAATGCCGTCTCCATCGGAATCTGCTGATCCAACAACATCCCGACCAAGAGCGCGAACGGGTTGGACTCCAGCAGGGCGTCGGCCTCCGGATCTTGGACTAGCTGCAGCTTTCCCACGTCGCCAGTTTAGGGCTCCGCGACGCCGACAGCGGACTGCTGACAACCACGAAGGTTGTCAGCCGTGTGAGCCCGGGTCGTAGTAGTCGCGCCACGCCGTGATCTTTCCGTTCACCACGTCAAAGGCACCCATGACGGGCAAGGCGATCTCCTTGCCGTCAGTGAACGTGAAGACGTCGACGCGCTCGGTCAGCACCACATCGCCGTTGGTGGCAATGTTGACCAGCCGAAGTTCGGCGAAGGTGATCCTGGCAACCCATTCGGTGACTGCCGCACGGATCTCATCAATGCCGTGCAGAGTCAGCGTGGTCTGCGCAACCCAGACGGCATCCGGTGCGAAGTGCGCCACGATCCGCTCGACGTCCAGAGTCGACCATGATTCGAGTTCGGCCCGCACCACCTGTTCCGAATTCACGTGCCCAGTACAGCATTGCGTTCGCCGAGATGTGGCAAAAGTACGGGTCAAGACGATTTTTGACGTTTGCGTCGGTGGAATGTGCGAACGTGTACCCGATAACCGGTGGATTTGCCCGTAGGAGATGGACATGAGACGCGTCGTTGCACCACTTTTTGCAGCGGTGGTTACCGCGATTGCCTTGGCCGCCACGGCCAACGCGATCCCCGACCAGGGCACGCCGGCGTTCGACGAATACATGCAGGGCCTGGAGCGCAATGGATTCCACTTGAATCCGGATACCGCGTGGCGTGTCGCCCACCAGGCTTGCACGGGCGGAATACCGGGATACATCAGCTGGGAACTGGCTGCGCAAGGCGTTTTCGGCCCCGGTTCGGAGCAGCGGGTGTACGACGTGGCCAGAAAGTACGCCTGCCCGGTTCAATAGGTGAGCTAGCTGCGGTTTCGCCGCAGAGCCATCTAAGGTTGGCCGCACGATGTCCGGCGAGGTTGCAGTCGCGCTGGCCCTGGCGCTGATCCTGGCGGCGGTCGCCGCCGTCGTCGTGGTGCGCACCCGACGGGTGGTGGCCACCCCCACCGAACGCGCCGTACATGCCGCACTGCACACCGCGGCGCAGGCCGCCCGCGCGTTACGGCAGGGCCTGGACACCGAATCCGCCCAGACCGCGGCGCCGTATCTGCGCGAGCTGACCGGTACCGCGGGGTTGGCCCTGTTCGACGACGACGCGGCCCTGCTGGCCCGCGACCACGAGGACGAGGCCATCTGGCAACCCGGAACCGTCGAGGTCTGTGCCGACACCGCCCGCGAGTCGATCAGTGCGGGTCGCCGGGTCATGCACACCGCACGGTCGACATCTGTCGTGGCACAGCCGCTGCTGACCGAGGGCGGCGAGGTACTCGGCGCCCTGGTGGTGCTGGCCCCGGCCAGCCCCGGCCCGGGCATGCTCGGCGCGGTCGGCGAGGTGGCCCGCTACGCCGCCAGTCAGATCGAGCTCGCCGAGCTCGACGCATCGCGCGCCCGTCTGGATCGGGCCGAGGTGCTGGCGCTGCGCGCCCAGATCAGCCCGCACTTCATCTACAACGCGCTCAACACGATTGCCTCGTTCGTCCGCACCGACCCGGACCGGGCCCGCGAACTGATCTTGGAATTCGCCGATTTCACCCGCTACTCGTTCCGCGCGGCCGGGCAGTACACGACGCTGGCCGACGAGCTGCGCAACATCGACCGCTATCTCACCTTGGAGCGGGCCCGGTTCGGCACGAATCTGCGGGTGCGGCTGCAGGTGGCCCCCGAGGTGCTCAATGTCGTGGTGCCGTTCCTGGCGCTGCAACCCCTCGTGGAAAACGCTGTCCGGCACGGGCTGGCCGGCAACGGCGGCGGATCGGTGGAGATCGTCGCCCGTGACGCGGGCACCGAGTGCGTGATCACCGTCGAAGACGACGGCGCAGGCATGGATCCCGACACGCTGCGCGCCGGCCCCGGCGACGCACTGGCCGACCGCACCGGCGAATCCGCCCAGGTCGGGCTGACGAATGTGGACCATCGGCTGCGCGCGGCATTCGGCAACGATTACGGTCTTGTGGTCGAGACAGCGGTCGGTGCCGGCACCAAAGTGGTGATGCGCGTGCCGAAGTTCCGCTCAGGGGTCCGAGCCGGCGGAGGTGCGTTGGGGTGAGCTCCAACCTGACCGTGCTCGCCGTCGACGACGAGGCACCCGCACTCGACGAGCTGGCCTACCTGCTGGGCCGGCATCCCGACGTCGGCGAGGTGCACACCGCGTCCGACGCCACCTCGGCACTGCGCGAACTCAACCAGCACGCCATCGACGCGGTGTTCCTCGATATCAACATGCCCGGCCTGTCCGGCATCGAATTGGCCGGGGTGCTGGCCAATTACGCGAACCGGCCCGCCGTGGTGTTCGTGACCGCCCACGAGGACAAGGCGGTGGCGGCCTTCGATGTCGGCGCCGTCGACTATCTGCTCAAGCCGATCCGGCAGAACCGTCTGGACGAGGCCGTGCGCCGCGTTGCCTCGGCAGCGCCGAAGGCCCCGGCCGAGCCGACCGGCGCACCCCAGCCCGAGGACCAGGACTGGAATGTGGTTCCCGCCGAACTGGGCGGCATCACCCACTTGGTGCCCCGCGACAGTATCGGCTGGGTCGAAGCCGAGGGTGACTACGCGCGGCTGCACTCGGCCACCGGTGCCCATTTGGTGCGAATCCCGTTGAGCACCTTGGAGACCCGCTGGCGCGACCACGGGTTCCAGCGCATCCACCGGTCGTACCTGGTGTCACTGCGGCAGGTCACCGGGCTGCGCACGGCCGACGGCGCGGTGCTGGTCCGGTTGCGCGCCAACGGAACCTCCCCCGCCGTGGAACTTCCGGTGAGCCGGCGCCAGGCCCGTGAACTGCGCGACCGGCTGGTCCGCGATCCGATGCGTTCCCTCAAGCCGGTGGGCACCGATGAGTGAGCGGCCGCAGCGTGAACGCGTCGTGCTCGCCCACCGCCGCGGTACCCGGATGGTGCGCACCCGCATCGAGGTGGCCGAGCAGACGCAGGTGGGCGACGCACTGGTGCGCGGCCTGGTCCGCACCCAGTTGGGGCTCGCATTGCGACTGGCCGCGGTGGTGATCACGGTCGTGGTCGCACTCGTGCTGCTCAATGCCGCCGTGCCGGATCTGGCCGCGCTCACCGTGTTCGGGATCCGGCTCAACTGGCTGATCCTGGCCGGGCTGCTCTACCCGCTGCTGTACGGCGTGGGACGGCTGTATGTGCGGCTGGCCGAACAGGGCGAGCGGGATTTCGTCCGGGTCGTCGACAGCGAGCCATGACCGGCGCACCGCTGACCGCCGCTGCCCTGCTGGCCGCCGTGGTAGCCACGATCGCCATCGGCGCCTACGGAGTCCGGTTGTCGCGCACCACCTCCGACTTCCTGGTGGCCTCCCGCAGCGTCGGCCCGCAGTGGAATGCCGCCGCGATCTCCGGTGAATACCTCTCGGCTGCCTCATTTCTCGGGGTGGCCGGGTTGATCGCCAAGTACGGCGCCGACGCGCTGTGGTACCCGGTGGGTTTCACCGCGGGCTATCTGGGCGTGCTGTTGTTCGTGGCCGCACCGCTACGGCGTTCGGGGGCCTACACCGTCCCCGACTTCGCCGAGTTCCGGCTCGGCTCGGCCCGCCTGCGCAAGGTGGCCATGCTCGTCGTCGTGGTGATCTGTCTGTTCTATCTGGCCCCGCAGTATCAGGGGGCCGGGCTCGCCCTGAAAACGCTTCTGGGCGTTCCGGTCTGGATCGGCCCGCTGCTGGTCGCCGCGATCGTCATCACCAATGTGGTGGCCGGCGGCATGCGGTCGATCACGTTCGTGCAGGCGTTCCAATACTGGCTCAAGCTCACCGCCATCGCAGTCCCGGCCCTGGCGCTTCTGGGGTTGTTCATCGGTGACCGCGGCGAATTGGGCGGCCCGCTGCCACCCACCGTGCAACAGCAGACCACGGTGCAGATCGAAACCGCCGTAATGGTCCAGGTGATCGAACCGGCCGGCATCACCGTGTCCGGCGATCTGGACGGCCGCCATGTCGAGTCCGCCAGAATCACCGCACCCGGGCAACACACCCTCGGCGCGGGCACCACGCTGACGCTGGAGGCCGGCGCCGCCACGCCCGTGGTGGCCGGCACCCCGGGCACGGGCGGTGAGTGGATCGCCTCGGGCGGAGGCCTGGGTGGCGGACATCCGCTCTATCAGGTGTTGTCCATCATCGTCGCGACGTTCCTGGGCACGATGGGCCTGCCGCACGTGCTCGTCCGCTTCTACACCAACCCCGACGGGCGGGCCGCCCGGCGCACCGCGCTGGCGGTGGTGGCATTGCTGTCGGTGTTCTACTTCTTCCCGATCCTGCTCGGGGTGTTCTCCCGGTTGTACGTCCCGCAGCTGCTCATCACCGGAACTGCCGACGCTGCAGTACTTTTGGCCCCGGGTGCGGCCGTCGGCGGGATCGGCGGCCAACTGTTGGCCGCCCTGGTGGCCGCGGGTGCCATCGCGGCATTCCTGGCCACCTCCTCGGGCCTGCTGATCAGCATCGCCGGCGCGCTGGCCACCGATGTGCTGCGCGGCCGGGTGCGCGACTTCCGCATCGCTGCGGTGGCCGGTGGGCTGATCCCGATCCCGTTGTCACTGATGGTGTCCGGGCTGGAGTTGTCCCGCAGTGTCGGATTGGCGTTCGCGGTTGCCGCGTCCACCCTCTGCCCGCTGCTGGTGCTCGGCATCTGGTGGCGCGGCCTGACGGCGATCGGCGCGGCCTGCGGGCTCGTGGTGGGCGGGTGTGTCTGCGGCGGCGCGGTGCTCGTGGCGATCAGCGGCGGTGTCGACGACGCCGTGCTCGGCGGATGGCCCGCGGTGATGGTGGGTTACCCGGCAGCGGTCAGCGTGCCGATCGCCTTCCTCACGATGATCGTCGTCAGCCTGTTCACCCGGCCCACCCCCGGCGTCGCGCAGATCTTCGCGCGCATGCACGTGCCGGAACGCCTGGGCCTGGGCGTCGAGCGGGTCCCGGCCGGCTGATCCGCCTGCCGCTCAGCCTCCTCGACCGACCGCTCACCGCAGCGTCCACCGAATTCGGCGTCTCGGCCCCGATTCGCATCGCATGTGACCCAGCTCTCAATTAGGTTTTCCGCTATCTCACAGTCAACTGTCAGGAGTCCTCGGGTGACCGAAACCGACCTTCCCGAGAGGGTTGCCCCCACCGGGGAGCAGTTCCTCGCCATGCAGGCAAGTCCTGAATTCCAGGAACTGCGTACCCGCCTGCGCCGCTTCGTCTTTCCGATGACCGCGTTCTTCCTGGTCTGGTACGGCCTTTACGTCGCCCTTGGTGCGTTCGCCCACGACTTCATGGCCATCCGGGTGTTCGGCAACATCAATGTCGGCCTGCTGATCGGGCTGGGCCAGTTCCTCACCACGTTCCTGATCACCGGGCTGTACGTGCGCTTCGCGAACCGGGAACTCGACCCGCGCGCCACCGCCATCCGCGAAGAGCTGGAGGGCACAGCCTGATGACGACCACCGTCCTCGCCGCCGAGACCGTCGGCAATCCCGTCGCCAACATCGGCATCTTCAGCCTTTTCGTCGTCGTCACGATGATCGTGGTGATCAAGGCCAGCAAGCGCAACGCGACCGCCGACGAGTTCTTCACCGGTGGCCGCGGCTTCTCCGGCCCGCAGAACGGCATCGCGATCGCCGGCGACTACCTGTCGGCGGCCAGCTTCCTCGGTATCGCCGGCGCCATCGCGGTCTACGGCTACGACGGCTTCCTCTACTCGATCGGCTTCCTGGTGGCCTGGCTGGTGGCTCTGCTCTTGGTAGCCGAATTGCTCCGCAACACGGGCAAATTCACCATGGCCGACGTGCTGAGCTTCCGGCTCAAGCAGCGGCCGGTACGCCTGGCCGCGGCCATCTCGACGCTGACGGTGTCACTGTTCTACCTGCTGGCCCAGATGGCCGGGGCCGGTGGTCTGGTCGCGCTGCTGCTCGACGTCAACAGCCGGACCGGGCAGTCGATCGTGATCGCCGTCGTCGGCCTCCTGATGATCGTCTACGTCCTCGTCGGTGGGATGAAGGGCACCACCTGGGTGCAGATCATCAAGGCCGTCCTGCTGATCGTCGGTGCCGCCCTGATGACGGTGATGGTGCTGAGCAAGTTCGGGCTGAACTTCTCCGAGATCCTCGGATCGGCGCAATCGGCCATCTCCGAGGCCACCACCAAGGGCGTCTCGAGCCGCGACGTGCTGGCGCCGGGCGCCCAGTACGGCGGATCGCTCACCTCGCAGATCAACTTCATCTCACTGGCGCTGGCACTGGTGCTCGGCACCGCGGGCCTGCCGCATGTGCTGATGCGCTTCTACACCGTGCCCACCGCCAAAGAGGCCCGGCGGTCGGTGGTCTGGGCGATCGCGCTGATCGGCGCCTTCTACCTGTTCACCTTGGTGCTCGGCTACGGCGCGGCCGCCCTGGTCGGCCCGGACCGGATCCTCGGTGCGGCCGGTGGCGTGAACTCCGCGGCCCCGCTGCTGGCGTTCGAACTCGGCGGGGTGATCCTGCTCGGGGTCATCTCGGCGGTGGCGTTCGCGACGATCCTCGCGGTGGTGGCCGGCCTGACCATCACGGCGTCGGCCTCGTTCGCCCACGACGTCTACGCCTCAGTGCTCAAGTCCCACAAGGTGACCGAGGACGAACAGGTACGCGTCTCTCGCATCACCGCCGTGGTGCTGGGCATCTTCGCAATCGGGCTGGGCATCCTGGCCAACGGCCAGAACGTCGCATTCCTGGTGGCGCTGGCCTTCGCAGTGGCAGCCGCGGCCAACCTACCGACTATCGTGTACTCGCTGTACTGGAAGCGGTTCAACACCCGTGGCGCCCTGTGGAGCATGTACGGCGGACTGATCTCGACCATCGTGCTGATCGTGTTCTCCCCCGCGGTGTCGGGATCCAAGACCGCGATGATCCCGGGGGCGGACTTCGACTTCTTCCCGCTGGCCAATCCGGGCATCGTGTCCATTCCACTGGCCTTCGCACTCGGCATCATCGGCACTCTCACCTCCGCCGACACCGGAAACCCCGAACTCAACGCCGAGATGGAAGTGCGGTCGCTGACGGGCGTGGGCGCCGAGAAGGCGGTCAGCCACTAGCCGGTCAACGCGGGGGCCGGGCGAAGTTGAGTGCTTCTACCTAGGGACTACGCAGCCGCGAGGCCATAGCGTTTCTGCCATGACCGTTGCTGCTGACACAGCTTCCAAGAAAGCCCCCGCGAAAGCCGGGCTGTTCCCGTCCCCCGCCGAGGTCGAGGCCCAGACCCCCGCCGACCGGGACCGGGCCATCGACGTCATCCGGATCGTCTCGCTCGTCGGTGTGGTGTTCGGCCACACCGTCATGGCGACGAGCACGATCCGCGACGACGTGTTCATCTGGAGCAACCTGCTGACCGCATCTGTCGTCTTTCAGGCGCTGACCTGGGTGTTCCAGATCATGCCGCTGTTCTTCTTCGCCGGCGTGGCCGCCTCCGTGCAGTCCTGGAAGCCCGGCTCGTCCTGGGGCGGGTGGCTGCTGCGACGCTGCACCCGGCTCTACCGCCCGGTGTTCTACTACCTGGCCTTCTGGACCGTCACCCTGGCAGTGTTGCGGTTCGTCCTGCCGGAGCATGTCTACGAGCCCATCGCGGGGATCTCCATCCAGCTGCTGTGGTTCCTGGGCGCCTACGTCCTGGTGTTGGCGGCGGTGCCGCTGCTGGCCCGCATCACCACGACCGGGCAGGTGGCCGGCGCGGTGATCGGCACCTACGCTTTCATCGCCGTCATCGATGCGATCCGGATCAACATGGACGGTTACGCCACACTGGGCTACCTCAACACCGTGGTGTGGTTGATCCCCGGTGTGTTCGGTGTCGCCTACCGTCGCCACCTGCTGTCCAGCGGCGCCGCGCTCAAGATCGGGATCGGCATGCTCGGGGTGAACCTGGCCCTCCTGTACTTCGGCCCCTACGAGCTGAGCCTGGTCGGCATCGAGACCCAGCACCTGAAGAACATGACGCCGCCCTCACTGCTCCTGGCCGGTCACGCAATCATGATGTGCGCGTTTGCGATTGCCGCCGCCCCCGCGATCAACCGGTGGGCGCAGCGGCCGCGGGTGTGGTGGCTGACCGCGATCGGGAACTCCGGTGCGATGACGCTGTACCTGTGGCACATGCCGCTGCTGCTGGGCCTGCACCTGGTGTTCGACTACCTGGGCGCCGACCGCTACGACCCGTCCGCGCCCGGATTCCTGGCCCTGTCGGCACTGCAGTTGGCGTTGATGGCCGGGCTGGTCGCGATGGCGTTCGTCGCGCTGCGGCCGCTGGAGAACTCGCCGCTGCCGCTGTGGGACGGCGGCGCGGTGGCCGGCACCGGCATCCGCAGCGCCGCGGTTGGCTGGCTGCTGTGCCTGGCCGGTGCGGCGACGCTGACCTCGGTCGCCTGGGGTCTGAAGGATCAGGGTGTGTACTGCGTGGCAGTCATGCTGACCGCGCTCGTCGCGGCCCGCGCACTGGCCCGAGACTGACGCATCGAGACTGCGCACGGATCGCGAAATTCCGCAGAATCGCGATCTGTGCGCAGTCTCGTGTCAGGACTTGGACTCCGCCGGCTCCACTGCGTCCACCGCGAACGTGTGAATGCGTGGCGGGTCCGTCGGCGTCAGCGCGAGGGTCACGTCGAGCCGGCCGCGAGCTCCCGTCATCCGGCAGATCGCTTCGGTGGGCGATCGCAGCTCGACGTCGGTCTGCCCGTTATGCTCACCCATCGCCTGCCGTGCGGCGGTGATCGCGGTAATCCGCTCGTCCAGTGGCATGTCGAGCAGCACATTGTCGGCGAACGCCGGGCTCTGCAGGATCGACGGGTCTGCGATGACACGTTCGATCAGATCGACAGCGGACCGTAGATGCTCAGCGGGGCGCACCTCGGGACCGGCTTGGCATTGGCGCAGAAGCGCATCCAGCACAGCCCGCGCGGGTGCCGCGACGGGGGCATAGGTGCCGTTCGCGAAGGCCACGACGCCCAGTCCGCTGCCCTGGTGCCAGCCCATATACGAGCCGAATCCCGGATAACCGCCGGGATGTTGGCTGACCGCTCCGAAGTCGGGGTCCGCCTCGACGAACAGCCCGTAGCCGTAGCCGGACAGCCCCCAGGGAAAGCCCGTGCTCAGCAACCGGTTCCGCTCACCTGGCTCCTCCATGATGTCGAACGGCAGTAGGCGGTGCGACTGCTGCATCTCACGCCGGGAGGCTCGGGACAGGACCCGATCGTCGTCCCCGTCGCGCGGCGGAAATGCATCGGCGAGCCAGGCGACCCATTTCCCGATGTCGGCCACGGTGCTCAGCAGTCCTCCGATGGCGGAGAAACTTCCCGGCGCCGTGAACTTCTGCAGTTCCCACTGTCCGTTCGGGGTCGGCCGGTAGCCCTGAGTCAGGCGCCCCGACGGCACCGAGCGATAGTCATAGGTGGTATCCGTCAGGCCCAGTGGCAGCAGTAACTCTCTCGCCACGTGATCGACAAATGGCCGGCCTGCGATCGCCTCCACAATGCGGCCGAGGATGGCATACCCCAGATTTGAGTAGGCGAACGCGGTGCCGGGTGCGTAAGCCCCCGATATCGGATTGCGCAGCAGGCCGTCGAAATGGGACTGCGTCATCTCCTCCTGCCGGTCCGCCCACGGATCGTCGCTGGGCAGGCCGCTGCTCATCGTCAGGCATTGGCGCACAGTGATTTTCGGCGAATCAGTGGTGGGGCCGGCCAGGCCCGCCGCCCAGGGCAGGTAATCCGTCACGGGATTGTCGAGACACAGCAATCTCCGATCACGCAGTTGCAGGATCGCGGCCGCCGTGAAGCTCTTCGACATCGATGCGATCCGGAAGAAGCGATCCGCTGCCGGAGCAGCATGGGTGGTGCAATCGGTGACGCCGTGACCGGTGAAATGCGCCACCTCGCCGTCTGCAAGCACTGCGATCTGCAGCCCCGGGGCACGACGCCGGTCGTGGAACTGCTCGGCGATGTCGTCGACGATAGAGAAATCCAGCTGCATCAGGCCATCCCTGCTGTCACTTCGCGGTGATCCTCGTCCGGTGGCGCCAGCATCAAGAAATGGGTCTCGCCACGCGGACGGAGGTAGAAGACGTAGTAAGCCAGGGCAAGCAGAACCGATGCGCCGGCGACGATGAGGTCGGCGCGCACCTGTTGGCTCAGCACCGCGATCGACATGACGATCGCGACGATCGGCCATAGCGGCCACAACGGCATTCGATACGGGCGGTCGAGCCCGGGGGTGCGAAGCCGGCTCACGAGCGCGGATGCCGCGACGAGGATGAACTCCACGGCCAGTAGCGCACCGGTCCACGTGGTCAGCGTGGCGACATCGGAACAAAGGATCATCACCGCCCCGCCGATTCCAACCAGAATCGTTGCCAGCCAGGGTGTTCCATACTTCGGATGCACCCCTCTGAGAGCCCGGCTGATCGGGCCCGGCCACGCCATGTCCCGGCCGGTGCTGTACAGGATTCGCGCGTAGTACGGCATCAGGGCGATGACGGCGTTGAGTACGGCGACCGCGATCCCGAGGCTGATCACGGTGTTGAACGTGTCTCCACCGATCGCGGTCAGCACGTACTGCCAGGGGTTGGCCGAGTTCGACAGCTCGGCGAGCGAGGGGGCGGCGAGGGTAGCGGCGGCCACCGGGAACACTTCGCAGGCCACGGCGACACCGAGCGCGATGAACACGGCACGGGCGACGTTGCGGCGCGCGCTCACCGTCTCCTCCGAAAAGATCAGGGCGCCTTGAAAGCCGTTGTAGGCAAAACTTCCCACCGCGATGCCGGCGACCAGCGCGCTGAGGGTGAGTGGGCTCGCGATCCCGTGCGCGTCGATGACCTCGGGATGCAGCAGGGTGGTCACCGGTCGCTGCACCTTGAGGAATCCGGCCACCGCCACCAGCACCACCGCCAGGATCTCCACCACGAGCAGTACGGTCACGGCGATCGCGTTGAACCGAACGCCGAACAGCGCGACCACGGCACCGCCCATGATGATCACGGCACCGAGAACATTCGCGTCCACGTTGACGATGACCCTCAGGTATTCCGCCATTCCGAGTGCTACCACCGCCGGGATGAGCACGGCCTGCACGGGCCCGGTGATGAACATGGAGACGAAACCCGGAGCGCGTCCCAGGATGCGGGCGATGAACGTGTAATCACCACCGGCGATCGGATATGCCGCACCCAACTCCGCCCAGCAGTACGCCAGGGAGAGGCCGAGGACGGCGGCGATGCAGAACGTCATCGCGGCGCCGGTGCCGTTCAGCCCGAAGAGCACGGGAGCAATGATGAACGCGCCGGTGGCCGGAGTGGTTGCGGAGACGACGAGTGACGTGTTCTCCCACAGGCTGAGGTCGCGCTTCAGTTCTTGCTTGTAGGCCCTGGGACTGCCGGGCTGCGTTTCGCTCATTCGGCGCCTTTCTGATGGACACCTGGGTGGGCTCACCGACGGAGTCAGCGGTCCGGCCGATGTGCCGGACGGTGTGATCTTGGCGATACTTTCCAGCGATGTCAACAGTGATGACAACTGCGTTGTCTTCATCGTGGACACCAGTTGCACGGATCCGGCTGCCGCGCGTGCGATGCTGTGGACCGTGGACCGCAGCCGACGAGCCCAGGGATCGCCCACCCGCAGCAGTGCAGTTCGGCTGGACCGCGCCGTGATCCTGCGAGCGGCCCAGGAGATCTGCGACCGCGACGGTTTGAGCGCACTCACCTTGCGGCGGCTCGGCAACGAACTCGGAGTCGACGCCACGGCGATGTACCGGCATTTCCGGGACAAGGCCGAGCTGATCTCAGCCCTGATCGATGACCTGTTCCGGCTGGAAGTCGACGAGCCGGACCCACAGGGACAGTGGCGTGACAATCTCCGCAAACTGATGATCCAGTGGTGGCAGATCTACCGTCGGCACGAAGGCCTGGCCGCGGCCATGGCCGGTCAGCCCGACGACGAGCCACAACTGTTCCACCTCACCGAATGGACTGTCCGTGAGCTCATTCGGGCCGGCGTCAGCGAGGGTGAACTCGGCCTGTATCACCAGACCATCTACAACCACACGGTCGGAAACGGCTTGGTCGCCGCCCTGTCGCCCTGGCTGACCGACATCGAGTTACGCGACGAGCAACGCCGGCACTACGCCGCGCTCGACCCTCGTCGCTTTCCATCGTCGGCCAGTGTCGCCCCGACCATCTACCCGGACACCGCCGAGGTCTTCGAGTTCAGTGTGGAAGTGCTGCTCGACGCCATCGAAAAACGGGGTCAGCTGGTTGCTCGGCAAAGCGATTGAAGCCCGTCGACACACCGCCGAACGCATCGAGACTGCGCACAGATCGCGAATTTCCGCAGAATCGCGATCTGTGCGCAGTCTCGTGTCAGTGACCAGCCGCTGGCTATCCGCTCTTGCGGCGGAATTCCCGCCGGTTCTCCACCGGGCCGTGGGCCCGCGGTTTGTCCCGGCCGCCGTCCTTGTGGGCAGCGCCCCCGGACGCCTGCGCCTTCTTGCGCTCCAGGGCCTCCCGGAATTTGCGCTTGTTGTCGTCTTCCGGTGTGTCGTCAGCCATACGCCGCAGCGTAGCCTGCCAACAACGTCATCGTCACCAGGTTTGATTGCCGCCTCCGGCGGCGCATCACCTACGACCCGGCGGCATCCCGTATACGTGCGTGATCGGCAGGGTCAACAACACCCGGCGATCGTCGACCATGGCGCGCCGGTAATCGTCCCAGTCCGGATGCTCCCCGGCGATATTGCGGTACAAGGCAATTAGGCCCTCGACCGTATCGTCGTCGGGTGCAGCGGCAGGTGGGGTGAGAATCGAATCGCCCTCGGCGACCGCATATGACCAGCCGTCGTCGGAGCTGACGTGAATGGATGCCCGGGGATCACGTCGCAGGTTGCGCGTCTTGGCCCTGGGCTCGGTGATGGACACCTGGATCTGCACTGCCCGCGGGTCGAAGTAGTAGGAGACATTGGACAGCTGTGGACGACCGTCCTGTTTGATCGTCGCGAGAACTCCCATCGAGTTGCCGCCGATCAAGGCCAAAAGCTTGTCGTCGAAAACCTGGCGCCCCATGTGACGAGCGTACGTCTTTACCATCGGTTCGATGAGTGTGATTGACGGCAACACCCTCGACGGCGTCTCGGCGACGTCATTGTGGACCCTGAGCAACCGCGGCCTCGAGGCCAGACGTTCCGACGGCGTGATCCGAGACCCGTGGGCAGTGGCCCTGCGCGACTCGATCGACTACGACTACCGCAAGTTCGGCAGACCCAATCAGGCCCATGCCCTGCGGGCCCGCGCATTCGACATCGAGACCCACGACTATCTCTCGACGCACCCGAAGGCCGCGGTGGTGGCACTGGCCGAGGGCCTGCAGACCAGTTTCTGGCGACTCGATCAGGCCGGGGTAGCCGACGAATTGACCTGGTATTCAGTCGATCTACCGCCCGTCGTCGCAATCCGCGACAGACTATTGCCCCATGACGACCGCATCGTCGCCCTGGCCCAGTCGGCCCTCGACCGCAGTTGGATGGACCACGTCGACGCCGCCGACGGTGTGCTCATCACCGCCGAGGGCCTGCTGATGTACCTGGAACCCGACGACGTGCGCAGCCTGATCGCCGACTGCGCGGCGCGGTTTCCCGGCGGGCGGATGGTGTTCGACTCGATTCCGCACTGGGTAAGCCGGCGCACCATCAAGGGTCTGCGCCTGTCCGACCGCTACATCGCGCCGCCGATGCCGTTCGCGCTGACCGCCGACGAGGGCCTGGCCATGGCCGGGACGGGACCGGGAGCCATCGCCGGGGTGAGGTCTGCCCGTGACGTGCCCATGCAGGCCGGCCGCGGCCTGTTCAAGCTGGCCGCCGAGCCGTGGCTGGACCGCATCGGCGCGATCCACCGCATCAGGCCGGCCATCACGGCGCTGGACTTCTGACCCGCAGGATCGAGAAAGAGACGACTGTGCTGATTCCAGGACTGCATCGCCGGCGGTATCGGCGCGCGCTGATCGCGCTCGCCGCTTTGCTCGTCGTCGGTGTCACGCCGTCCTGCGCGACGGAGGCCAAGACCGAAAAGCGGTCCGCTCAAGTCGCGGTGGTCCCCGAGGCACTCACTCTGCACGACGTGACTGTCACCCGCTTCCACTACCTGTCCGACGCACACCCCACCGGCCGGTATCCCGACCAGAACTGGGCCGACCTGTACCTGCCCGCCGGCGCGCATGCTTTCAATTCGGTCCCGTTGGTGGTGCTCATCCACGGCGGCGGGTGGCAGAGCACGATGGGCGCGGGGGTGTTCGCAGGATTGGCCCGCGAGCTCACCAGCCGCGGCATGGCCGTCTACAACATCGAGTACCGCAGGTTGGGATCGGGCGGTGGGTGGCCGACCACGTTCGACGATGTGGCACGAGCCATGGACTACGTCGCCGAGGTGGCCCTGCAGTATCCGCAGCTGGCCATCGACGATGCGCTCGTCGTCGGCCACAGTGCGGGAGCTCAGCTGGCAGTATGGGCCAGCACGCGGCAGGACCTGCGCGGTGACGAGGTCGGATCCCGGCCTCGCTTCAGGCCCACCAGGGTCATCTCGCTGGCCGGTCCGCTCGACATGGTCTACGCCGCCAACCACGGCGACAAACGCATCGTCGCGGTGCTCGGCGGCCGCCCGAAAGAGGTGCCGCAGCGTTACGCCTCGGTCGATCCGATCCAGAACCTCGACCCGAGCGTGCCGGTGATCGCGGTGCACGGAACCCTCGACACTGTTGTGGCACCGGCCAATTCGCAGCGCTATGTCGCAGCGCTCAAGAAGCGCGGCGGCCGGGCCAGCGTCGAGTTGCTCCCGGGTGAGAACCACACGTCGATCATGTCGACGCGCTCCCCCAGCTTCCGACAGGTGCTGCACCTCATCACCGCCACCGCGAAGGCCGAACTGGACCAGCTGCCGGTGAAGTGACTGATTAGGCTGGAGCCGTGACCCGCTACATCGCGTTCCTGCGCGGCGTCAACGTCGGAGGCGTCAACCTCAAGATGGCCGACGTGGCGAAAGCCATCGAGGCAGCTGGATTCACCGAGGTTCGGACCATTCTGGCAAGCGGAAATGTCTTGCTCGACAGCACTTCCGATGCCGCGAAGGTCCGCACCACGGCCGAGCGCGCACTGCGCGACGCATTCGGCTACGAGGCATGGGTTTTGGTGTACGACATTCCCACGCTGCAGAAGATCTCCGCCGGTTATCCGTTCGAGCGGGAGGTCCCGGACCACCACTCCTACGTCACGTTCGTGAGTGACGCCGACTTGCTCGACGAGCTCGCGGCGCTGACCCCGGGAGACGACGAAAAGGTGCAGCGCGGTGACGGGGTGCTCTATTGGCAGGTGCCCCGAGCCGCGACACTCAGCAGTGCGATCGGCAAGACCATGGGCAAGAAGCGCTACAAATCCTGCACGACCACCAGAAATCTGCGCACCTTGGACAAAGTGCTGCGCTGAAGCGTCACCCTCGCGCTCTTCGCATCCACCCCAAACCTGCACTGGTGCCGGCGGCGGGGCGGTACTCACAGCCCACCCAGCCCTCGTACCCGGTCTCATCGATGACGGCGAGCAGGTAGTCGATCGCCAGCTCGCCACTGTCCGGTTCGTGCCGATCGGGGACTCCGGCAATCTGCAGGTGCCCGATGCGACCGGTCGGAATGTCCGAGCGCAGCCGGACCGTCACGTCGCCCTCGGTGATCTGGCAGTGGTACAGGTCGAGTTGCACTTTGAGGTTCGGTGCCCCGATCCCGCCCACGATGTGGTGCGCCTCGTCCTGCCGGCTCAGCAGGTATCCGGGCATGTCGCGCTGGTTGATCGGTTCGATCAGCACGTCGACGCCGTGGCCCGCGGCCTGATCGGCGGCCCAGGTGAGGTTGTCGCGGTACACCGCCAGCCGCTCCTCGCGGTCGGCACCGGCCGGGACGAGGCCGGCCATCACGTGCACCCGTGGGCAACTCAGCACCTCGGCGTAGCCCAGTGCACGGGCGAACCCGTCCCGGAACTCGGCCTCGCGGCCGGGCAAGGAGGCGATGCCGCGTTCCCCGGCCTCGAAATCGCCGGGAGGCGCGTTGAACAACGCCTGACCCAGACCGCCGGCATCGAGCCGACCGCGCAGTTGCTCGGCCGGGTACTCATACGGGAAGAGGAATTCCACCGCGGTGAACCCATCGGCTGCCGCGGCGGCGAACCGGTCGAGAAAGGCGTGTTCGGTGTACATCATGGAGAGATTGGCCGCAAAGCGTGGCACGGCAGACTCCTTCCAGCTGAGCCGAATCACCGGTTGAGGCCATCTTCGCGCGTGCGGTCGACGGGGTTGGCACCGGCCGGCGGACCGCAGGTACATTCGCGCCATGACGGGTGGCTCAGACAAGGTCAGCGGCAGCGCGCTCACCGGTGTCTCCGAGACGGCACTGTTGACCCTGCAGGTGCGCGCGCACGAGGCGCGCCGCCCGGACGGACTGATCGACGATCCGATGGCGGTGCAACTGGTCGACTCGATCGATTTCGATTTCGCCAAGTTCGGATACACCCGCCGCCAGGACATGGCCCTGCGCTCCCTGTTGTTCGACCGGACCACAGGCGACTATCTGCGCGAGCATCCGAAGGCCACCGTGGTGGCGCTGGCCGAGGGACTGCAGACCAGCTTCTACCGCCTGGATGCCGCCGGACTGGGGCATGAGTTCCGCTGGTTGTCCGTCGATCTGGAGCCCATGATCGAGCTCCGCAACCAGCTGCTGCCGAAGCCGGACCGGGTCACCCAGTGCGCCCAGTCGGCACTGGACTTCAGCTGGATGGACCACGTCGACACCAGCCACGGCGTGTTCATCACCGCCGAGGGCCTGCTGATGTACCTGCAGCCCGAGGAGTCCATGTCACTGATCCGTGCCTGCGCGGAACGCTTTCCAGGTGGACAGATGATGTTCGACCTGCCGCCGGCGTTCTTCGCCTTCCTCACCCGCAAGGGGTTGCCGACCTCGATGCGCTACCGGGTGCCCCCGATGCCGTTCAGCCTGACGCCTACCGAGCTCGCCGACCTGGCCAACACCGTCCCAGGGGTGCGGAGGGTGCGCGATCTGCCGATGCCGTCCGGCCGAGGCGTGATTCTCAACGCCATACTGCAGACACAACACCTGCCGATCTTCGACCCCGTCCGCCCGGTGATGGGGCTGTTGGAGTTCGGCTAGACCGCCGGCTGGGGGCTACTGGGCCCAGACGTCCTCGACGTAGCGATCCGAACTCACCAGATCAGCGAGCCATCGAGCGGCGGTATCTTCGTCCGCGCCGGTGTTGCGGCGGTAGATGTCGCGGAAGGCCCCGCGAACCGCGGGAGCCATCCGCGCTCCGTCGCCACACACATACACGTGGGCATCCATGTCCGGGTCGCCCAGCATCGCCCAGACCTCGTCGGCGTCGGCGGTGATGCGATCCTGCACGTACCGGATCTCGTCTTCGGGCCGCCGCGAGAACGCCGGGCGCATCCGCACCACGCCCGCGTGTTCAGCCGCCTGGAACTCGTCGCGGAACAGGTAATCGACGTCCGGGTGCCGCACGCCGAAGAAGCACAGCGCCGATGTACTGGGTTCGCCGGCGGCCTGCGCCGCGAGCCGGTCCCCGATGAATCCCCGGAACGGGGCGACCCCGGTTCCGGCGCCGACCAGAATGACGTTCTTCGCCGGCTCGGCGCCGGCCCGAAATGCCCGGCGCGCGGTGTCGACCCGCATCCGGATCTGTTGTCCCGGTACAGCATCTGCGAGATAGCTCGACGACACCCCGCGGAACACACCGTAGCCGGAGCGGGCCGGCCCCTCAAGCACGCTGACCACCAGTTCGACTTCACGCGGCACCCGGCGGGCCGAGGAGGCGATCGAGTAGTGCCGGGGCGACATCGGCTCGAACAACTCCAGTAGTTCGGCCCGCGACAGTTCGGTTGCCGCGAACTCGGCCAGGCATTCGGTGACGCTCAGCGCGCGAGCCTCGGGGTGTTCGGCGAGTTCGGTCAGCGTCGCCCGTTCAGGCGGACATGGGTTGGCCGCCGCCAACTTCAGCAGCTGGCTGCGGGTGGCGGGCTTGCGGAGTTCGATGAAATGGGTGAGTAGTTCCCGCACGCTGACCTCACGGTCGATGGCGATGGCGCGGCGCGTGCTGCGCCGCGGATTGACCGAGATCCGGCGGTCGAGCCGCAGGTCCAGCAGTTCGGCGACCTCGTCGATGACCTCGGGGCTGTTGTCGGGCAGCACCGTGAGGTGATCACCCGTGTGGTAATCGAGATCGTCCGGTAGCGCGATCCGGATGAGCCGCTTGGCATTTCCCATCTGCTCGCCGGGATCGACCAGTGCCACATTGTCCAGCACAGTGGCCGGTTGCACCTCGAAACGCGCATCGATCGCCGATGTCACCGGCCCGTCGATGGCGCGCAATTCGTACAGGGACTCGCCATCGGTGCTGCCGGCGGGCACCTGTACCCCATCCGTGGGGGCGAGAGCGTCCCAAAGGGCTGCGGAGAAGTCTTCGACGGTCCCGGCGAAGTCTCCCGATGTGTCGGCTTCACCGCGCGGAATCACCGGTGGCCCAACCAGTTCCGCCAGACGCTGATCAATGTGTTTCGGAATGGTCTGGTACGTCTCGGCCCAGTTCCGGTCGCCGACCCCGAGTATGGCGTACGGAATGGCCGGTTGCGCTTGCGTGCCGGGGTCGTCCAACCACTCGACGAAACGCCGCGCGTCGTCGGTGGGTTGCCCGTTGTAGGACGCGGCGATCACCACCAGCGCCCCCGCGTCGGGCAGGGCTCCGGCTGCCTCATCGAGAGCGGCAACAGTGGTCTGATAGCCGAGATCGGTGGCCTCGTCGGCCAGTTGCTGCGCCAGTGCCCGGCAGTTGCCCAGGTTCGAGCCGTGCAGCACAGTCACTTTCGACCCCGGCGCCGCCATTGCGCGCGGCCGGGCCGGCGCCGCGACCGCCGGGGTCGCCTCCGGGGTGTGCTGACGGTCCGGCGGTGTCCGACGCACCAGGTCGAGGTGGAATCCGACCGGTTTACGCAGCAGGTCGCTGTGGGTGCGGAGCTCATAGTGCTCCACGTCCAGGAAGCGGTATCGGTGTACCAGTGTGGCCAGCGCCATCGTCGCCTCATGCAGGGCGAACTGACGGCCGATGCAGGACCGGGCTCCGGTACCGAACGGTTTGAACAGGTTGACCGGCCGGGCCGCGGCCTGCTCGGCCCCGAACCGGTCGGGGTCGAAGATCTCGGCGTTGTCACCCCATTCGGGCTGCCGGTGCAGCGCCGACGTCGTCACGGTGACGACCTCACCCTTGCGCACCGGATATCTGCCTCCGATAACGGTGTCCGCCAACGCCATCCGGTCGAACTCCCGGACCGGCGGGGACAGCCGCAGCGTTTCGTCGACGATCTGCCGGATGTAGGTGAGCTTGCCGATCTCGTCGAATGCGGGCACGTGGTCGTCGGCGGACCCGAATACCGTGTCCACCTCGATCCGGGCCCGGTGCAGCACCGCCGGGTTCTTGACGATGCTGTACAGCGCGGTCGGCATCAGCGTCGACGTGGTGTCCTGCCCGGCGACCATGAATGTCAGGATCTGGTTGCGGACGAGGTCGTGGTCGAGGGGCGGGGTTCCGTCGGCTCCCGGCCGCAGCATCAATGCGAGCAGATCGTCGATCTCGACCGTGCCGGCGCGGTGCTCCCCGATCAGGTCCTCGATGAACGCATACAGCTTGTCCCGCTCGGCCGTGAACACCGCGGCGTCGCCACCGCCCGGGATGAGGATCTGCCCCAGCGCGGCGGCGAAACTGGCGGGGACGTCGGCGAGCCCGTCCTGGTGATAGGAGTCGAACCGCGCCCCGAAGCCGGCCAGACCCACGGTGTCCATGGCGAGCTTCGCCAGGTCCCCGGCAACGTCGACCGGCCGCTGTCCGGCCGCTTCATCCCAGAGCGCTATGAGCTGGCGGTTGATGTCGAGCATCGCGGGGTGGTAGCTACGCAGGCCACTGAAGCTGAATCCGGGGATCAGAACGTCATGAGCCTGCTGCCACCCGTCTTCGCTTGGATAAGCGGTGAACAAGCCGTTCCCGGCCAGCACACGAAAGCGGTCCAGACGGTCGGTGAGGCCTTTGGCGAACCGAGTCTCGTCGCACAGTTCGTCGACCAACGCCAACGAGCACGCGTAAAGCCGCCGACTGCCGCCGAAGTCGGCGTAGAACAGCGGCCCGTACTGCTCGGCGAGCACGTCCGCGGGGAGCGCGTACGGGCGGCCGGTAACCGGCCCTGGCGGCAGTTTCAAGCCCACCGCCGACGGCACCCCGTCGATGTCCGGAGGTACCGCCGGCGAGAACGTCTCCATGAGCGCGAGCTTAGCCACGCAACATGAGCTGCCCCTGGGAATCAGCCTCAGATTACGAGCTGACGCGCCCGGTCGGGATCGTCGGCTGTGCGCCGGGATCCGAACCACAGAGCGGAATCCTCGACGGGCCCGTTACGCAGGGTCTCGGCGTCCACCGTGTAGTTCATCGTCATCTGCCACGGTCCGTCGACACCCTGGCGGGGGATCTCGTCGATCGAACGCTGCACGTACCCTGCCCCGAAGTCCAGAAGCGGACGGGTCTGACCACCGGCGAACTCAGGCTGCACGGCGTCAAAACCGTTGTCGTCCATGTGCTTCAACAGTCGGCAGAAGTGCTCGCAGAGCAGCCCGACCTTGAGCGTCCACGACGAGTTGGTGTAGCCGAAGGCGAAGGCGAAGTTCGGCACGCCCGAGAGCATGATGCCCTTGTAGGCGACGGTTTCCGAAAGATTCGCCGCCTGACCATCTATGGTCAGCGACATCCCGCCGAACAGCTGAATGTTGAGACCCGTTGCGGTGATGATGATGTCGGCGTCGAGCTCGCGTCCGGACTCCAGCAGGATTCCGTTCTCGGTGAACGTCGCGATGCGATCGGTGACCACCGAGGCGCTGCCGTTGCTGATGGCCTTGAACAGGTCACCGTCGGGCACCGCGCACAGCCGCTGATCCCACGGGTTGTAGCGGGGCGCGAAGTGCTCGTCGACGGGGTATCCCTCGGGCAACTTGCTGGCGTTGATCTTCTGGATCAGCCAGCGGGCGGCGGTCGGGAACTTCTGGCACAGCGTGTAGACGGAGCGCTGCTTGATGATGTTCTTGCGCCGGGCCGCTGCATAGCCCAGGCGATCGCCCAGCAACCGCCTGGCGGTGTTGGCAAACTTGTCCTTGGCCGGGACGGGAAGCACATAGGTGGGTGAGCGTTGCAGCATGGTCACGTGCCCGGCGGTCGGTGCCATCGACGGCACCAGCGTCACGGCGGTGGCACCGCTACCGATCACGACGACGTTCTTGCCGGTGTAGTCGAGATCCTCGGGCCAGTGCTGGGGGTGCACGATGCGCCCGGTGAACCGGTCCTGACCTTCGAAGTGCGGGGTGTAGCCCTGGTCGTAGCGGTAATAGCCACCACCGCAGAACAACCAGTTCGCCGAGATCTGGACGAGCTCGGCGGTCCCTCCGTCAGCGTCCGCCCGCTCGACGTCCACGGTCCAGCGCGCCTGAGCCGAATCCCAGGCCGCGCCCAGCACCTTGTGGTGGAACCGGATGTGGCTGTCGATGCCGTTTTCCGAGACGGTCTCGTGCAGGTAGGCCAGGATCTTGTCGGCCGTGGCGATGGCATGCTCGTCGCGCCACGGCTTGAACTCGTAGCCGAAGGTATGCAGGTCTGAGTCCGACCGGATTCCGGGATAGCGGAACAGGTCCCAGGTGCCACCTGCGGCACCGCGGGCCTCCAGGATCGCGTAGCTGCGGTCCGGGTGCTCGCGCTGCAGGTAGTAGGCGGCACCGATGCCGGAGATGCCGGCGCCGATGATGAGTACGTCGACGTGATCGGTGTGGGTCATGTCTCAATGGTCGCGGTCAGACAACCATCCCCCAAGGTCGGAAGTGCCAAACATCGCCCATCTGATGGTGCACTTTGCACCAGCGCTCTACCCTGGGGTGATGGTGTGGCAGCCACCTTCACAGCGGGTGCAGGACCTGATCCGGCAATGCGCGCAGACTGTCCTCAACCCCCGGCCGGAATGGCTCGACGAATTCGACGCCGCAGTGCTGGCCGCCAGTCCGACGGTCGCGTCCGACCCCGAACTCGCCGCCGCGGTCGTGCGCAGCAACCACGCCAACCTGTTCTTCTGGGGCACTGCGAATGTGCGGGATCCGGGCGCTCCGGTACCGCCGAACACCGGACCGGAGCCGCTGAGCATCGCGCGAGAACTGGTGCGCCGCGGCGTGAGCGAGTTCCCTCTCGATGCGTACCGGGTCGGCGAGGGCGTGGCGTGGCGTCGCCTCATGGAGATCGCCTTCGAGCTCACGTCCGACCCTGCCGAACTGCACGAGATGTTGGACGTGTGCTCACAGTCCATCAGCGCGTTCGTCGACGCCACACTGGCCGGGATCGCCGCCCAGATCGACCTGGAACGCGACGACCTGACCCGCGGCACCCACGCCGAGCGGCGCGAGACCGTCGCACTACTGCTCGAGGGCGCCCCGATCCCCACGCAGCGCGCAGAGGCGCGCCTGGGCCACGCATTGACCGGAACCCACACCGCGGCGGTGATCTGGAGCGAAGACTCCGCGGGCGACCTGTCCGGGTTGGACCGGGCCGCCGAGGCATTCGGCCAGGACTGCGGTGATCCGCGGCCGTTGAGCGTGCTGGCCAGCACCGCCACCCGCTGGGTGTGGGCGGCGGGTAGCGCCGACATCCAGCACGGTTTGCAGGCGCTGATCCGCACCGCCGGAGACCTGGACGGTGTCCGGATTGCCATCGGCCCGACAGCCGACGGTCTGGATGGGTTCCGGCGCAGTCACTTCGATGCGATCACCACCCAGCAGATGATGGCGCGGCTGCACTCCACACAGCAGATCGCCCGGTTCGCCGATGTCGAACTGGCGGCACTGATCACCGCCGACCCCGATCGCGCTGCCGGGTTCGTCACCCGCAACCTTGGCAGCCTCGAGACCGCTGACCCTGAATTACAGGAATCGGTAAGGGTATTCGTCAACGAACAGTGCAACGCCTCGCGCGCGGCGGCGCGGCTGTACCTGCATCGCAATACGCTGCTGCGCCGGCTGGCCCGCGCCGACGAACTCCTGCCCCGCCCGCTTGCCGAAAACAGCGTCGCGGTGTCCGTCGCCCTGGATGCGCTCCGCTGGCACGGCAACCGGACCGGCTGAGTCGATCAATCGAATGCGTTGTCCAGATAGCGCAGGGCGTCGGTCTTGCCGATCCCCAGCGCACGGGCGGCCTCGGCGAACGAATGCGCGGCGGCGGCCATCGCGGCATCAGCCGGATCGGCCCGTGCGACGAACGTGCCGTACCGCCCCCGGGTCTCCAACACCCCCGCCGACTCCAGCTCGCGATAGGCCCTGGCCACGGTGTTCACCGCGAGCCCGACCTTCCCCGCCAGTTCACGCACGGTAGGCAACCGGGTACCCGGCGTCAGGCGCCCCTGGCGAATGCTCTCGATAATCTGGATCCTGAGTTGATCGAACAACGGTTTTTCCCCGCTCGAATCAATCAGAACCCAATCCCCCAACTCGACCACGTGCTCAGTATCACCCAAACCGACTACGTTGGTGAGGTGCGAGTGACTGTCCTCAGTGGTGCCGGGATCTCGGCGGAGAGCGGTGTACCGACATTCCGTGACGTCGAGACGGGCCTGTGGGCGAAGGTCGACCCCTACGAGATCTCCAGCGTCGAAGGCTGGCAGCGGCATCCCGAGAAAGTCTGGGCCTGGTATCTGTGGCGCCACTACATGATGGCCCACGTGCAGCCCAACGACGGGCATCGGGCCGTGGCAGCCTGGCAGGACTTCGCCGACGTACACGTCATCACCCAGAACGTCGACAACCTGCACGAGCGCGCCGGAAGCACCAACGTCTACCACCTGCACGGCAATTTGTTCGAGTTCCGTTGCGATGCATGTGGTTCGAGGTTCGAGGGCGACTTGCCCGAGATGCCGGAGCCGGTCGAGACGATCGACCCCCCGGTCTGTCCGTGCGGCGGCCTGATCCGGCCGAGCGTGGTGTGGTTCGGCGAGCCGCTGCCCGACGACGCCTGGCAACGGTCGGTACTGGCGGTCGGCAACGCCGATGTGGTGATCGTGGTGGGCACCAGCTCGGTCGTCTATCCCGCGGCAGGCCTGGCCGAGGCCGCCGTGGCCTCGGGCACCGTGGTGATCGAGGTCAATCCGGAACGCACACCGCTGTCCGACAGTGCGACGGTTTCCCTGCGTGAGACCGCGGCCGGCACTCTGCCGAAGCTGCTGCAGCGGTTGCCTACCCTCCTCGGTAGTCGCGACGCCGGCTAGGCAGGCCTGACCGCGCGCCCGATCGCGAACTCGGTCACCGGCAGCGGCACCCAGGCCGGCATCGCCAGCTCACGATGTGCCACCTCAACCTGGAATCCGCTGCCCGCGATGGCCTGCTCAGTGTGCCGATGGGTGTGGCAGTTGCCGAACAACCGCGGCCAGACGGTGGCATCGGCCACGCGCTGCATCCCGGCCCGCCAGCCGCTACCGGCGACATGCTCCAGGTACCGCAGCTCCCCGCCCGGCCGGACAATCGAAAACAGCTGGCGTAGAACCTCATCCGGCCGGTCGATCGAGCACAACACCAATGAACAGACCACCGCGTCGAATGGCTCTGTGCTGCTGAACTTCTCGGCGGTGTCGCTGGTGACGGTCACCGGCACCGGGGCCTGGACTGCCGCGCCGCGGGCCACTTCGGCAAGGTGACGTTCTGGCTCGATGGCGACCACCTCGGTGACCGTCGACGGATAGAAGGGGAAGTTGGTCCCGGTGCCCGCGCCGATCTCCAGGACCCGCCCGCTGAGTCCGGCGAGGTTGTCGCCACGCAGTCGACGCAGAGCCTTCGGCTCCGAACTCGACAGCGTCTTCCACACCCGCGCGAAGAACGGATTGTCCACGGTCTTGTCAGTCACGGCAAGTGCCCTTCTTCGATGTCATCAGCAGTGTTCACTGGTCAACCCCTTCAACCGCGCGATGGTCTCCATGGGTTCGAGGTCGGTACCGATGATCCCCGAGACGATCTGACCGGTGCACACCGCACGCAGCACCCGATCGGTGAACTCCTCGGCATCTCCCCATGGCAGATACGGTTTGGAGATCAGCAGGGCAGCCACCCCGTGGGCCGCGGTCCACAGTTCGAGCGCCAGCGTCGTGGCGTCCCCGGGCGGGTAGATCCCCTCGGTGATCAGCGTGTCCATGGCCGCCCGCATGTGCTGGAACGCCGAGCTGTTCAGCGCGGTGTCGACGTCGCTGCCGGGCCGACCCTCACCCATCGTGGCCAATCGGTACAACTCGGGGGTGCGCCTGGCGAAATTCACATAGGCGTGTCCCTGCGCGCGCAGCACTTCGATGGTCGAGGTGTGATCGGTGGCGGCCCGCTGCATCTCCTCGTCGAGTTTCTCGAAGTACCGCGAGCACACCGCGTCCAGCAGCGTGTCCTTGTCGGCGAAGTGCAGGTAGATCGACGGCGGGGTGACCCCGACGCGCTGGGCCACCGACCGGATCGACACGGCCTTGGCATGGCCGGTTTCCAGCAGTAATTCGGTTGTGGCGTCAAGGATCTGATCACGCAGAAGCTCACCGGAACCGCGCGGGGCGCGGCGCCGTTTACAGGGTTGGATCGCCACGCTAGCCGGCGTCCGTCACACCGGCCCCGGCCGGTTCGCGCTTTTCCCCGTCCCCGGGAACCTCACCGGGCTCATTAGGGTCCACCTCCGGACCCGACTCACTGATCCCGATTCGCTTGTGTAACCGGGCCAACGGGGCGGGCGCCCACCAGTTCCACTGCCTCATCAGGTGCATGAATGCCGGCACCAACAGCATGCGCACCAAGGTGGCGTCGACGAGAACCGCAATGGTCAGGCCCAGGCCGAACATCCGCATGAAGGCCACCTGCGCGGCGATCAGCGCCGCGAACGAGATCGACATCAGCAGCGCCGCGGCCGTCACCACCCGGCCGGTGCGGGCCAGTCCGAGCGCGACGCTCTCGTCGTTCCGTTCCCGCGGGGACATTTCGGTGCCGTCGGGGTGGGTCAGTCCGGATGTCAGCCAGTACTCGCGGATCCGCGACACCAGGAACACCTCGTAGTCCATCGACAACCCGAATGCGATGCAGAACAACAACACCGGCAGGTTGGCCACCAAGGTGCCCGTCGATGTGGTGCCGAGTGCACCCAGGTGGCCGTCCTGGAAAATCCACACCAGCGCACCGAACGCCGCCGACAGGGACAACACGTTGAGCACCAACGCTTTCAGCGGAAGCACCACGCTGCCGGTGAGCAGGAACAGCAGCACGAAAGTGATCGCGGCGATGATGCCGAGCACCAGCGGCAATCGGGAGGTGATCGCCTGTGAGCTGTCCCGGTTGACCTGCGCGATGCCGGTGAACTGCACCTCGGCCGGCGCGGGCACGGCGTGCAGCGCGTCGAGCTGGGCCTCCGAGGCGTCGCTGAACAGCGGCACATGGCTACCGACGGTGAGATACGCACTGCCGTCGGCCATTCCGGTTCCCGAGGTCGGCGGGCCGACCCGTCGGCCGTCGACGAACGTGCCCCCGGGCGCCGACACCGAGACCCCGTCGGCGGCGCGTGACAGGTCGCCCGCATAGCGGTCGAGTTCGGCGGGCGCCAGGCGGGTCACGTCGGGCATCACCACGGTGACCGCGGTCGAGGAGTCGACGGCGAAGTCGTTGCGCAGTTCGTCGCCGAGCTGACGGGACGACGCCGACGACGGCAGCACCCGGTCGTCGGGGAAGCCCCACTTGATGCCGAGGAAGGGGGCGCCCAGCATGAGCAGCAATGCGATGACCGCGAGTCCGATCGGAACCGAGCGACGCATGACGCGCTTGGTCATGCGGTACCAGAAGGTCTGCTCGACGGGTTTGCGCACGGGCTCGGGCCGACCCAGCAGCCTGCGGATGAACCGGCGCACGTCGTAGGCGTCCAGGCGGTCACCCAGCAGCGCGATGGCGGCCGGGGCCACCACGATGGCCGCGAATGCCGCCAGCGCCACCACCGCGATGCCCGCGTAGGCGAAAGACTTGAGGAAGTACATCGGGAACAGCACCATCGCGACCATCGACAGCGCCACCGTCATCGCCGAGAACAGCACCGTGCGCCCGGCCGTCACCATGGTGCGCACCAGCGCGCGGTCCGGATCGACACCGTCGGCGAGTTCGTCGCGGTAGCGGCTGACGATCAGCAGGGTGTAGTCGATGGCCAGCGCCAGACCCATGGCGACGGTGAGGTTGAGCGCGAAGATCGAGACGTCGGTGACCATGGTGAACCCACGCAGCACTGCCAGGGATCCGAGGATCGCGAAGCCGCCGACCGCGAGCGGCAACGCTGCGGCGAGCAATCCGCCGAACACCCACACCAGCACGACGAAGCTCAGCGGGATCGCGATGGATTCCATCATGAAGAGGTCTTTTTCGCTCTGCCCGTTGATCTGGACGTAGATCATCGCCTCGCCGCCGGCGCGCACAGTCACACCGTCACGGTCGTGCACGAGTCGATCGGTGAGCTCCTTGGCATGTTTCTGCGCGCCGCTCTCCCCGCCGGTGATACCGGCCAGGATGAGTCCCGTCTTGCCGTCCTTACTGATCAGCGTGGCTGCCGCGGGTGCGGGCACGGTCCAGGTCGAGCTGACCTCGGTCACGTACGGCGAAGCTTTGAGCTGGGCGGCGATGTCGGCGCCGACGGCCCTGGCCGCGGGACTGTTGGCCCCGGCAGCCGCGTCGTCGTCGGTGACGCTGATGACCAACTGCATATCGCCGCGGGCGAATTTGTCCGAGAGCAGCCGTGTGGCCTGGGCCGATTCCGACGTCGGGTCCTGGAATCCGCCGGCCGACAGGCTGTTGGCCACGGGAATTCCGAAGATGCCGGCGGCCACCATCGCCAGCGCGGCCACCACGAGGACACGTCGCGGTGCGGCGATGGCCAGATGGGCGATTCGGTGCAGCACTTCGTGTCCTTCTTCCAATGGGTATCGCCGTTAAGTTAACAACGGTAAGTTTCCGACGTCAACGTGGGTCTCGCTCTACACACGGCGACCGGCACCGAAGGGTTCACCTCCGACATGTCGCGATGAATTCGGGGGCGTCTGTGCGTCTAATAGGGCATGACACTCACCACCGACGCCGAACCTGCGACCACCGGCATGACCGATACCGGGCTGCTCGTCCTGCGCATCGCCACCGGCGCAACCATGCTGCAAGCCGGTCTGATCAAGGCATTCGACTTCGGCACCGCCGTGGAATTCATGGAGTCCAGCGGGTGGCGGCTCCCCGCATTCGGGGCGTTCATGGTGACCGCGGCCGAAACCCTCGGCGGCATCGGCCTGCTGCTCGGAATCCTCACCCCGTTGGCGGCCTGCGCGGTGATCGGCGCGATGGTCGACGCCTGGGCCGTGAACGTGTCGGCCGACGCCTTCTGGTCGCAGCCGTTCAACGTTCCGTTCCTGGCCGCATTCGCCGCTGCGGCGCTGTTGTTCACCGGCGCCGGCGCGATCTCGGTCGATCACCGGGTGTTCGGCCGCTCCCGGGTGTCGGCCAAGGCCGCGGTGGGCCTGTTGGTGATCGGCGTCGCAGCCGCGGTGGTGACGTGGATCGCGCTGAACCCCAGCAACCCCATCCACATCACAAGACCTACTGGCTAGAAACCTACCCAAAAGTAGGATTGCCACCATTTTCCGAACCGTGACTCAAAGATTCCTTAATAGTGACCCATACGCTCAGTGTCATGTGGATCGACGACACCAGTGCCGATGTCATCAAGGTTGACTTCGAGGCTCTCTACCACGGCGATGTCCTGGTCGAGGGTGAGACCTCCGAGCAGTTTGACGACTACCAAGAACTGCCCACCGCCGTATGAGAAAACGCGCGCCTCGCGGCGCGCGTTTCCCATCTTGAGTTTGCCGTAACTTTGCCCGTCACGGGCCGCAGTCCTCGCTTCAGGCGAGGACTGCTTCTTTCTCCGGCTCGGCCTCATCCGCGCCGATCATGTTGGCCAGGCGCCCGCTGATCAGCAGCTGAGCCTCCGACACCATCCGCGAGACGAGTTCGCCGCAGGTGGGGATGTCGTTGATCAGGCCCATCGAAGTACCGACCGACCAGATGCCTGCGTCGAGATCTCCGATCTCATAGACCTTCACGCCGCGTTTGCCGGCCACCAGATCCTTGACGTCCTCGAACTGGCCGCCGTCCTTGAGGATCTGCACCACCTCACGCGAGACGGTGTTGCTCGCGACCCGCGCGGTATTGCCCAGGCTGCGGAAGATCAGCTCGGTGTCGAGCTCGGTGCCCGCCACGATCGCTTCCTTGACGTTCTGATGGATCGCCGACTCTGCGGTGCACATGAAGCGCGAGCCCATGTTGACACCGTCGGCGCCCAGCGCCAGCGCGGCCACCAGACCACGGGCATCGGCGAAACCACCCGAGGCGATCATCGGGATGTCGATCTTCTCCGACGCCGCCGGGATCAGCACCAGGCCCGGGATGTCGTCCTCGCCCGGGTGTCCGGCGCACTCGAACCCGTCGATGCTGATGCCGTCCACACCCAGGCTCTGGGCCTTGACCGCATGGCGCACCGAGGTGCACTTGTGCAGCACCTTGATGCCGTTGTCGTGGAACATCGGCAGGTGCGGCGCCGGGTTGGACCCGGCGGTCTCGACGATCTTGATGCCGGAGTCGACGATCACCTGGCGGTACTCGTCGTACGGCGGCGGGTTGATCGTCGGCAGGATCGTCAGGTTCACCCCGAACGGCTTGTCGGTGAGCTCGCGGGTCTTGGCGATCTCGTTGGCCAGATCAGCCGGAGTCGGCTGGGTCAGCGCAGTGAGAAAGCCCAGGGCACCCGCATTGGCCACGCCCGCAACCAGTTCGGCGCGGCCGACCCACTGCATGCCACCCTGCACGATTGGGTGCTCGATCCCGAACGTCTCGGTGAACTTCGTCTTCAATGCCATATCAGTCCTTACTTACCTGGGGGCCATACGGATCGCGCCGTCGAGGCGGATGACCTCGCCGTTGAGCATCGGATTCTCGATGATGTGCACGGCCAGAGCGCCGTACTCGTCGGGATCGCCCAGCCGGGCCGGGTGCGGCACCTGCTGCCCCAGCGATTTCTGTGCCTCTTCGGGCAGCGAGCCCAGCAGCGGGGTCTTGAACAGACCCGGCGCGATGGTGCACACGCGGATCAGCTCACGGGAGAGGTCGCGCGCGATCGGCAGCGTCATGCCGACCACGCCGCCTTTGGACGCCGAGTAGGCAGCCTGGCCGATCTGGCCGTCGAACGCCGCCACCGAGGCGGTGTTGATGATGACGCCGCGCTCCTCGCCTGCCAGCGGCTCGGTCTTGGCGATGCGCTCGGCGCTCAGCCGGATCACGTTGAACGTGCCGATCAGGTTGACCTCGACCACCTTGCGGAACCCGTCGAGCGGGAACGCGCCGTTCTTGCTCAGGGTCTTGATGGCATTGCCGATGCCGGCGCAGTTGACGTTGATGCGCACCGGGCCAAGCGATTCCGCGACGTCGAGCGCCTCGGTCACACCCGCTTCGTCGGTGACATCGGTGGCGACGAACTTGGCCCGATCACCGAGTTCGGCCACAACCTCCTCACCCTTGAGGTCGATCACCACCACCTGAGCACCCGCGTCCAGCAGGCGCTTGGTGGTGGCCAGGCCCAGGCCGGAGGCACCGCCGGTGACGACGGCTACCGCGTCTTTGATCTCCACTTACCGCATTCCTTTCCGGCCGGCGTTGTGCCGACCCACTGATGTGGTTGAACTGAACGGTGAACTAAACCCAGTCCCGCAGAACAGCTTCGGTGTCGGCTCCGCGCGGGCTCGGCGGCGTCGGCACCGTCGTGGTGCTGCGTGAGAACCGCGGTGCCGGCATCGGCTGCAGGTTGCCCTCGTCGTCGAAGAACGTGTCGCGCTCGGCGATGTGCGGTTCGGTGAGCACCTCGGCGAAAGACAGCACCGGCGTCGCACAGGCATCGGTACCGGCGAACACCTTGGCCCAGTGATCCCGGTCGTGCGCGGCGAAGGCCTTGGTGAAGGCCTCACGCAACTCGGGCCAGCGCGCCACGTCGTTCTGGCCCGGCAGATCGGCGCCGTCCAGGCCGAGGCCCTTGAGTAGCTCGGCGTAGAACTGCGGCTCGATCGCGCCGATGGCCATGTACTTGCCGTCGGCGGTCTCATAGGTGTCGTAGTACGGTGCGCCGGTGTCGAGCATGTTGGTGCCGCGCTCGTCGGACCACAGGCCGTTGGCGCGGAAGCCCCACATCATCTGCATCAGCACGGACGAACCGTCGACCATGGCCGCGTCGATCACCTGCCCCTTGCCCGAGGTCTGACGCTCGAACAGGGCCGAGAGGATGCCGACGAGCAGGAACATCGACCCGCCACCGAAATCACCGGCCAGGTTCAGCGGCGGCACCGGGCGCTCACCCTTGCGCCCGACCGCGTGCAGCAGGCCGTTGAGTGAGATGTAGTTGATGTCGTGGCCGGCCTGCAGGGCCCGCGGACCCTCCTGACCCCACCCCGTCATGCGGGCGTAGATCAGCCGGTCATTGATCTTGGCGCAGTCCTGCGGGCCCAGACCCAGACGTTCGGTGACACCCGGCCGGTAGCCCTCGATCAGCACGTCGGCCTTGGAGATCAGGTTGAGCACGAGCTCACGGCCCTCGTCGCTCTTGAGGTCGGCCGCCACCGACCGGCGGTTGCGCAGCATCGAATCCCGGTCGCCGGCGGGCACTCCCCCGCTGCGGCCCGGCCGCTCGATCCGCACGACGTCGGCGCCCAGGTCGCCGAGGATCATCGCCGCATGCGGGCCGGGCCCGATACCGGCCAGCTCCACAACGCGCAAACCTTGCAGTGGTCCTGCCATGCTCTTCCGCCCTTCGCGTGTTAGGCCTTGGTTGACCGGTGACATAGCTTACTTGTATAACCTTCTCGACCGGCATGGCCATAGCCGGCCCCGCCCGGAGCGGGCCACTGGCCCGCCAGACCTAAGGTGCATAGATGACCGTGACCCGCGCGTACCCCGACGTCAAAGATCTATCCGTGTCCCTCGAGGACGGTGTGCTGTCGGTGACGCTGAACCGGCCCGACAGCCTCAATTCCCTGACCCAGGGCATGCTCGTCACGATCGCCGACACGATGGAACTGGCCGCCACGGATCCCGAGGTCCGGGCGGTCCGACTGGGCGGCGCGGGCCGCGGCTTCAGCTCGGGCGCAGGCATCAGCGAGGAAGACCAGAACGCCGAGACCCACGACGCCGAAGGCGTGCTCGACGCCGCCAACCGCGCCGTCGCCTCCATCGTCGGACTGCCCAAGCCGGTCGTGGCCGCAGTGCAGGGGCCCGCCGCGGGCGTCGGGGTGTCCCTGGCACTGGCGTGCGACGTCGTGCTCGCCTCGGAGTCGGCCTTCTTCCTGTTGGCCTTCACCAAGATCGGGTTGATGCCCGACGGCGGCGCGTCGGCTCTGGTCGCCGCGAACATCGGCCGGATCCGGGCCATGCGGCTGGCACTGCTGGCCGACCGACTCACCGCCGCCGACGCCTACGACTGGGGTCTGATCAGCGCCGTGTACCCGGCCGACGAGTTCGACGCGGCGGTGGACAAGATCATCGGCAAGCTCCGCTCCGGTCCGGCCGTCGCCCTGCGTGAGACCAAGCAGGCCGTCAACGCGGCCACGCTCACCGAGCTCGAGGGTGCCTTCGCCCGCGAGCGCAAAGGCCAGCTGCAGCTGCTGGTGTCCAACGACTTCCGCGAGGGCACCAAGGCCTTTCAGCAGAACCGGCGCCCGGAGTTCTCGGACCAGTAACCGCTCGCCGGGCTCGCCACCCGAAAATCGTTGGACTCAACCCGCTCCGGGTAGGCACCATCGAATGTTGTGAGCATGCAGCACGACATCCAGACGCCGGTCGGTCAGACCGGCGGTTGGCGTGTGCTCGCCCCGTTCCGCATCCGCGAATACCGGTTGCTGATCGCCGCGGTCACGTTGTCGATCTTCGCCGAGGGCATGTGGTCGGTCGTGATGGCGTTGCAGGTCATCGCGATCGACAACGATCCGGCCTCGCTGTCGCTGGTGGCGACCTGCCTCGGTCTCGGGCTGGTGGCGTTCGTCCTCATCGGCGGCATCGCCGCTGACCGGATCAACCAGCGCACGATCATCATCGCGGTCGAGACCGTCAATCTGGTGACGGTCACGACGGTCGCGGTGCTGGGCCTGCTCGACGCGCTCAAAATCTGGCATCTGGCCGTCGCATCAGGCATTCTCGGCATCGCCGCGGCCTTCTTCTTCCCGGCCTACAGCGCGCTGCTGCCGCGCATCCTGCCGCCCGAACAACTGTTGGCGGCCAACGGCGTGGAAGGCGTGGTGCGCCCGGTATTCCAGCGTTCGGTCGGGCCCGCCGTCGCAGGCATGGTGATCGCCGCGACCTTCCCCTCACTGGGCGCGGTCGTGGTGGCGGTGCTGTTCGGGCTCGGTCTGGCCCTCCTGGTCGCCACCCGCGGGAGCTCGGATCTGGTTGCGGCACAGGATGACAGCGAGCGACCGCACGTATTACGTGACCTGCGTGACGGTTTCACGTTCATGGCGCGCACACCGTGGCTGCTGTGGACACTGTTGTTCGCCAGCATGTTCGTGCTCGTCGTCCTCGGACCGATCGAGGTACTGCTGCCGTTCATCGCCCAGGACCGGTTCACCGACGGCGCCCGGGCCTACGGATTCATCCTGGCATTCTTCGGATTCGGCAGCGCACTGGGAGCGTTGACGGTGTCCTCGCGCCGGATGCCGCGACGCTACCTGACCACGATGATGTTGATGTGGGGGCTGGGTTCGATCCCGCTGGTCATCGTCGGCGTCACCTCTTCGTTCCCGTTGATGGCGGCCGCCACGTTCTGTATCGGCGTCACCGACGGTGCCGGGATGGTGATCTGGGGAACGCTGCTGCAGCGCCGGGTCCCGACGGAGATGCTGGGCCGGGTCTCAAGCCTGGACTTCTTCGTGTCGTTGGCCTTCATGCCGCTGTCGTTCGCGATCGTCGGCCCGCTGTCGAAGGTCGTCTCGATGGAGTCGATCTTCCTCGTGGCCGGGCTGCTGCCTGCCGTGCTGGCCGCGGTGGCCGTGGCCGCAGCCCGGATGCCGCGCGACGAGCTGGCGCACCCGCTGCGCTAGGAGAACACCCCGGCCGTGGTCGCCGCGATCGCGGCTTCTACCGCTCGATCCGCGTCGGCGACCGTGAGAGTCCTCGTGCTGGTGAGGAATTGGTAGTAGAGCGGGGCTGAGACCTGCCGGATGACCGCCGCGGCGTCGGTCCCGGCCGGCGCCTCGCCGCGCTCCACCGCATCGGCCACGCATCCGGCCCACTCCGCGATTCGCCGGCCGTAAAACGCCTCCAGCGCCGCTGCAGGGTGTGGGTCGCATGTGGCGGCGGCGATGACGGACTTGAACAACCGGCCCTGGCGAGGATCGTTCAGGGTGCGACGCACGAGCTTGGCGTTGGCCCGCAGATCACCGCGCAACGACCCGGTATCGGCGCGCGGCAACGACTGTTCGGCCATGTCGACGAGGAGGTCGGCCACCAACGCCGGCACCGAACCCCACCGCCGGTACACCGTCGACTTGCCGACGCCCGCCCTCTCGGCCACCGCCGTCAGTTCCAGGCCCTCCAGCCCGGCCTCGATGAGAAGGTCGGCGGTCGCGCGCAACACCGCGTCGCGCACGGCCGCGGTACGCCCGCCCGGTCGTTCGACTGCCATTCCCCCATATTAATAGGAATATTTTCCCGTTAACCATGTGTTCCTTATCGGGAAGACAGTCTCGTTAAGGAGTTGGAATGGAATATCGCAGGGTTGGCGACTCAGACCTCATGGTCTCCGAGTTGAGCTTCGGTGCAGCTACTTTCGGCGGATCAGGAGAGTTCTTCGGCGCTTGGGGCGACACCGGCGTCAAGCAGGCGCGGGCGATGGTCGACATGAGCCTGGAGGCCGGGATCAACCTGTTCGACACCGCGGACGTGTACTCCGACGGCGCCTCGGAAGAAGTACTCGGTGCGGCACTGCGCGGGCGCCGCGACCGCGTGTTGATCTCCACCAAGGCCGGGCTGCCGACCGCGCCCGACGACTGGGGTACGTCACGGGCACGACTGTTGCGGGCCGTCGATACCGCGCTGACACGGCTGCAGACCGACCGCATCGACCTGTTCCAGCTACACGCCTACGACGCGTTCACCCCGATCGAGGAGGTGTTGCAAGCTCTCGACACGCTCGTCGACCAGGGCAAGGTGCGCTACACCGGGGTGTCGAACTTCTCCGGATGGCAGCTCATGAAGTCCCTGAGCCTCGCCGAAAAGCACGATCGTCCAAGGTATGTCGCGCACCAGGTGTATTACTCGCTGATCGGGCGGGACTACGAGTGGGAGCTCATGCCGTTGGCCACGGCCGAAGGGGTCGGTGCACTCGTGTGGAGCCCGCTGGGCTGGGGACGACTCACCGGGAAACTCCGCCGCGGCCGGCCACTGCCGGAACGTAGCCGACTGCACGCCACCGCGGACGCCGGTCCGCCGGTCGACGACGAGCTTCTCTATCGCGTGGTCGACGAACTCGACGCGATCGCCGCGGAAACCGGCAGAACCGTCCCACAGGTAGCACTCAACTGGCTGCTGCGCAGACCGACGGTGTCGTCGGTCATCATCGGGGCCCGCGACGAGCGGCAGTTACGCGACAACCTCGGCGCGGTTGGATGGCAATTGAATGCCGATCAGATCGCGCGCCTGGACGCCGCAAGCACCGGCCAGGCGCCGTATCCCTACTTCCCGTATCGCCGTCAGGACGGGTTCGCGAAACTCAATCCGCCTCTCGGTGCAACCCGGTGAGGTGCGTGTAGGCCGCGGCGTTGAGCTGGTTGTGGCCGACCTCGTCATCGCTGAGCTCACGGCGCACCTTGGCGGGCACACCGGCCACCAGCGAGCGCGGCGGCACCACCATGCCCTGGGGAACCACCGCACCGGCAGCGACCAATGAGCCGGCGCCGATCACCGCCCCGTTGAGCACCACGGCACCCATCCCGACCAGGCTGTCCTGCTCGACCGTGCAGCCGTGCAGCACCACGTTGTGGCCCACCGTCACGCCGGTGGCCACCCGGCACGGGAACCCGGGGTCGACGTGGACGGTCACGCCGTCCTGGATGTTGCTACCTTCTCCGATCTCGATGGGCTCGACCTCCGCGCGCAGCGTGGCGCCGTACCAGACGCTGGCGCCGGCGGCCAGCGAAACCTGGCCGATCACACTGGCATTGGGGGCGACCCAGGCGTCCGGGTCGATCTGCGGGGTATGACCAGCGACGGAGACGATCAGCGGCTCAGGCATGCCGGTCATGGTAGACAGCCGACCGGCCGGCTCATGCGCCCTGGTACACCTTGCGGTAGCTCGACGGGGACATCCCGAGCCCGCGGCGTAGGTGGTGGCGCAGATTGCCCGCGGTGCCCAGACCCGAACGCCTGGCCACCTCGTCGACCGACAGGTCTCCGGATTCCAGAAGTTCGCGCGCCAGGTCCAGCCTGCGGCTGCGGATCCAGGCGCCCGGAGCCTGTCCGGTCTCCTCGGTGAAGCGACGGTTGAACGTGCGGGCGCTCATGTGGGCGTGTGCGGCCAGCCGCATCACGGTGAGTTCCTCATCGAGGTGCCGCAGCGCCCAGTCGCGGGTGGCAGCGGTCGAAGCGTGGTCGGTGATGGTGAACCGATGGTCGATGAACTGCGCCTGCCCGCCCTCCCGCCACGGTGGCACCACGCAGTAGCGCGCCACTCCGTTGGCCACGTGAGCGCCGTGGTCGCTGCGAATGATGTGCAGACACAGGTCGATTCCGGCGGCCAGGCCGGCTGAGGTGAGCACGTCATCGTCGTCGACGAACAGCACGTCCTGATCGAGCCGCACCCCGGGATGCAGCCGCCGCATGTCCTCGGCGTAGCGCCAGTGGGTGGTGGCCGGCCTGCCGTCCAGCAGCCCCGCAGCAGCAAGCACGAATGCTCCGGTGCAAATCGACACCAGGCGCGTTCCGGGGCGGATTCGGGCCAGCGCGGCGGACACCTCCCCGTCCAGCACACCGTCGATCCGCGCCGGCGGATAGCGGGTTCCCGGGATCACCACGGTGTCGGCCGAGTCCAACGCCTCAGCTCCCGCGATGGGCACCATCGCGAACCCGGTCGTCGACGGCACCGGATCAGTGGTGAGTCCGCACGTCACCACGTCGTAGAGGGGATTCCCCTCGCTGTCGGTGGCGTTGGAGAACAGCAGCGGCGCGATGGTCGCGTCGAAACCGACCACCGGAGCCAGCAGCAGGACGGCTACGCGGTGCACGACGCCAGTGTGGCACGTTTTTGATGATTGCTGTCGTTTATGCCACTGGTCCAGGCGGCCGTCCTCGGCAACAGTGGTCGGGTGACTCGAAACCTCGACCGGGCGGCGGTCCCCGCGCGCGTCCGCATCCACTGGGCCTGGGTGGTCGCCGCGGTGAGCTTCGTGGCGATCCTGGGCGCGGCCGGGTTCCGGTCCATTCCGGGCGTGATGATGATTCCGCTGCATCACGAGTTCGGCTGGTCGCACGGCACGGTCGGGCTGGCGATGTCGGTCAACATGATGTTGTACGGACTCACCGCGCCGTTCGCCGCTGCGCTCATGGACCGCTTCGGGGTCCGGCCGGTGCTGACCGTGTCGCTGCTGCTGATCGCGACCGGCTCGGCATGCAGCATCGCGATGACGGCCAGCTGGCAGCTGGTGCTGCTGTGGGGCGTACTGGTCGGCATCGGCACAGGCTCGATCTCGATGGGATTCGTGGCGACCATCGCCACCCGCTGGTTCGAACAGCGCCGCGGGCTGGTCACCGGTGTGCTCACCGCCGCCAGCGCCACCGGACAACTGCTGTTCCTGCCTGTCGTCGCGGCCGTCACCACGCAACACGGCTGGCGCTGGGCATCTCTGATCGTCGCGGCCGCCTCGCTGGCCGTCGTGCCGCTCGCCGCCCTGTTCATGCGCAACCGCCCCGCCGATGTCGGCCTGGCGCCATACGGGGCAACCGAGGCAGCCTCGCCCGCCCCGGCCCCGGCGGGCGGCTTCAGCGCAGCCATCGACGGCCTGCGCATCGGCGCACGGACACGCGTGTTCTGGCTGCTGGCCGGGAGCTTCGCGATCTGCGGCATGACCACCAACGGTCTGATCGGCACGCATTTCATCCCGGCCGCCAACGACCACGGGATGCCCACCACGGTCGCCGCAGGCCTGCTCGCCACCATCGGAATTCTCGACGTCGCGGGCACGGTGTTCTCCGGCTGGCTCACCGACCGCGTGGACCCGCGCCTGCTGCTGCTCGTCTACTACGCGGGCCGCGGCCTGTCACTGCTGCTGTTGCCGTCGCTGCTGTCCCCGCATGCCGAACCGAGCACCTGGGTGTTCGTCATCTTCTACGGCCTGGACTGGGTGGCCACCGTGCCGCCGACCATCGTGCTGTGCCGGGACTACTTCGGGGATCGTTCGCCAGTGGTGTTCGGCTGGGTGTTCGCGTCCCACCAGGTGGGCGCGGCCATCGCCGCCGCGGGTGCAGGGTGGCTGCGGGATCTGAACGGCGACTACGACCTGGCCTTCCGACTGGCCGCCGGGCTGTGCTTCGTCGCCGCGGCACTTTGCCTCAGTATCAGAAAAGCCCAGGTCACAGACACTGGGGCGGTCAGAGTGGACAGCTCGGCTTTGCCGTAACCACTTCGTAGCCCTTAACATCCGATGCGGCGCCGCGGGGAACGCTGAGCCGGTGGTGCTCGCGGTCGCTCGCCATAGTCGCGCGGAGATCCGTGTAACGCGTCACCGGCAGCCGACGAATACAGGCTAGGCATGAGCGGGAGGAAAACCCACCAAATGAAGACTCGCACCAAGACACTGGGCGTTGCTGCGGCCGTCGCCGCGATCACGGCGTCGCTGCCGCTGTCGTTCACCGCATACGCCGACCCGGCACCGACAACGACCGCCGCCCCGGTGGTCGAGATCCCCGACCCACAGGGCTCGGGCTGCGACAACTTCAAGAAGGCCATGCCGGATTGGAAGAGCCTCGCCGATCTGCCGGCAGGCAAGGTTCTGGCCGCCATCCCGGACATCAGCACGTTCAACGCGGCACTGTCCGGCGGGTTGAACCCGGCCGTCAACGTCGTGCCGGTAATCGACAACGGCCCGTACGTCATCTTCGCGCCGACGAACGATGCGTTCGCCGCCCTGGAGCCCGGCAAGCTCGATGCGCTCAAGGCCGATCCGGCCGCGCTCACCAGCCTGGACTACTACCACGCGTTCCTGGGCCTGCTCGGCCCCGATGACGTCAAGGGCCAGCGGCCCACCCAGCAGGGCGCCGAGGTCAAGGTGACCGGCAAGGGTGGCGACATCAAGGTCAACGACACCGCCAAGCTGGTCTGCGGTCCCATCCAGGCGCAGAACGCCCGGATCTACCTGATCGACACCGTGCTGGATCCCAACGCCCCGCCGGAGAGCCTGGTGCCGTCGATCACGGGCACCAGCACCACGTCCAAGGCCCCGGAAGCCACCCCGGCCGCTGACGCGCCGATCGGCTGACCTCAGCCCGCGCCGACTCAGCGTGAGCAGACACAAAACTGCCCCTTTTCACAAGAAAAGGGGCAGTTTTGCATCTCGTCGCGGTATTACACGCCCAACTCGCGGCCGATGATCTCCTTCATGATCTCGGTGGTGCCACCGAAGATCGTCTGGATACGTCCGTCCACGTAGGCGCGTGCGACGCGGTACTCCATCATGTAGCCGTAGCCGCCGTGCAGCTGCACGCAATTGTCGATGACCTTCTTGGCGACCTCGGTGGCCCACCACTTCGCCTTGGCCGCCTCGACCGCGGTCAGCTCACCGTCGACGACACCCTGCAGACACCGGTCGATGTAGGTCTCGGTGACCTCGAGCTCGGTGTCCATCTCGGCGAGCAGGAATCGGTTGTGCTGGAAGCTGCCGATCGGCTGGCCGAAGGCCTTGCGGTCCTTGGCGTACTGCAGCGTCTCCTGGAAGACCGCACGGGCACCGTAGATCGCCGAGATGGCGATCGAGAGCCGCTCCGAGGGCAGATTGGTCATCAGGTGATAGAACCCGCGACCTTCCTTGCCGAGCAGGTTGGCGTTCGGCACCCGCACGTTCTCGAAGTGCAGCTCTGAGGTGTCCTGGCTGTGCAGGCCCATCTTGTCGAGCTTGCGGCCGCGGGTGAAGCCCTCCATGCCGCGCTCCACCACGAACAGCGTGAAGCCCTTGTGGCCGGCCTCGGGATCGGTGCGGGCCACCACGACACACAGGTCGCAGTTGATGCCCGAGGAGATGAACGTCTTGGAGCCGTTGATGATCCAGTCGTCCCCGTCGCGCACCGCCGAGGTGCGGATGCCCGCGAGGTCGCTGCCTGCGCCCGGTTCGGTCATCGCGACCGCGATGATGGTCTCGCCGCTGGCAATGCCGGGCAGCCAGCGCTGCTTCTGCTCGTCGTTGGTGAGGTCCTTGAAGTACGGGCCGACGACGTCGTTGTGCAGGCTCAGCGCCGGGCCGTGCACGCCGGCCTTGGCGATCTCCTCGTCGATGATGGCGTTGAACCGGAAGTCATCCGAACCACCGCCGCCGAACTCCTCCGGCATGTTGAACCCGATCACGCCGTACTTGCCGGCGGCGGTGTACGCCGACCGGTCGACGATGCGCTCGGTCTCCCATTTCTCGGAGTGCGGGACGAGCTCACGCTCGATGTACTCCTTGACCGTCCCGCGGAACGCCTCGTGCTCCGCGGTGTAGATCTGTCGCTTCATATCGCCTTCTCCTACTTGGCTTTCCAGACCGGCTGGCGCTTCTGCGCGAAGGCCATCGGCCCTTCCTTGGCGTCCTCGGTCTGCAACAGGGTGCTGAACTCGCGGTTGGTGCGCTTCCAGCCGTCCTTGTCGCCGGTGATGACGCCATCGTCGGCGCCGTAGGCGACCCGCTTGCTGGCTTGGACGGCCAGCGGCGCGTTGCCCGTGATCCGCTCGGCCAGTTTGAGTGCGGCGTCGACGACGGTGCCGTCGGGTACGACCTGGTTGATCAGGCCCCAGCGCAGCGCATCGGCCGACGACATCGGCTCACCGGTGAACAGCAGCTCGTTCGCCACCTTGCGGGGCAGCTGCTCGGCGATGCGGAACACGCCACCCGCACCGGCGATCAAGCCCCGCTTCACCTCGGGCAGACCGAACTTCGCGCCTTCCTCAGCGACGATCAGGTCACTGGCCAGGGCCAGCTCGGTGCCCCCACCCAAGGCAGTGCCGTTGACCGCGGCGATCGTCGGCTTGTCGATGAAATGGCTGACGTAGCCGGCGAATCCGTATTCGGGATGCTCGGGATGAAAGAGGTTCTCGCCCCTGGAGATCGCCTTGAGATCAGCACCGGCACAGAACGACTTGTCGCCCGAACCCGTGATGACCACGGCCCGGATCTCCGGATCGTTCTGGGCCAGCGCCAGCGCGTCGCCGACACCGACACTGACCGCCTGGTTCACCGCGTTGCGCGCCTCGGGCCGGTTGATGGTGATGAGCAGGACATTGCCGATGCGCTCGGTGAGAGCGCCGGGCTGGGTATCGGTGTCGGTGTCGGTCACAGGAGCTCCAGGATGGTCGCGTTGGCCTGGCCGCCACCCTCGCACATGGTCTGCAGGCCGTACTGAATGTTGTTGTCCCGCATGTGATACAGCAGGGTGGTCAGGATACGGGCGCCGGAGCCGCCGAGCGGGTGGCCCAGGGCGATCGCGCCGCCGTTGGGGTTGAGGCGGCTCTCGTCGGCGCCGATGTCCTTGAGCCAGGCCATCGGAACCGGGGCGAACGCCTCGTTGACCTCGAACGCGCCGATCTGGTCGACGGTCAGGCCGGACTTGGCCAGCGCCTTCTGGGTGGCCGGGATCGGCGCGGTCAGCATGATGACCGGGTCGGCACCGGCGAGTACCGCAGTGTGCACCTTGGCAAGCGGCTTGAGCCCCAGGTCTTTTGCCTTCTCGGCCGACATGACCAGCAACGCGGCCGACCCGTCGGAGATCTGGCTGGAGTTACCGGCGTGGATCACGCCGTCCTCCTTGAAGGCCGGCTTGATGGCGCCCATGGACTCGACCGTGCCGCCGCGGCGGATGCCGCCGTCCTCGAGTACTGTGCTCTTGTTGCCGTCGGCGTCCGTCACATTGATCCCGACAATCTGGTCCTTGAAGGCACCGGCATCCTGTGCGGCAGCGGCCTTCTCGTGCGACCGAAGCGAGAACTCGTCGAGCTGGGTGCGAGACAGGCCCCACTGCTCGGCGATCATCTCGGCACCGACGCCCTGGTTCGGGGTCTGGCCGTTGTAGCGCTCCCGGAACGCCTCCGGGTAGGGGTGCCCGCCGCTGGCCAGCGAGGAGCCCATGGGGGTGCGCGACATCGACTCGACGCCACCGGCGACGACGACGTCGTAGTGACCGGCCACCACACCGGCGACGGCGAAGTGCAGGGACTGCTGGCTGGAACCGCACTGGCGGTCGACGGTCACGCCGGGAACGGTCTCGGGCCACCCGGCGGTCAGCAGGGCGGTGCGGGCGATGTCGAGGGCCTGCTCACCGGCCTGCATGACGCAGCCCCAGATGACGTCGTCGACGAGGGCGGGGTCGATGCCGGTGCGCTGCACCAGACCGTTGAGCACCTGAGCCGACAGCTCCGACGGATGCACACCAGACAGGGCGCCGTTGCGCTTCCCGACAGGTGACCGGACGGCCTCGACGATGACGGCTTCAGCCATGACTTCTCCTTTGAAGGGTGGGGGCGCTACCCCGGTTGGACCCGATGGGGCACTCGAGGTGAAAATAACCCAGTAGGTTTACTAGGTCAACCTACTGGTTGGTAGGGCCTGACATGCCGTTTCCGCGGTGAACAGATGGTTTACTGAGTTGTACAGCTGACCATCCGGCCAGCATAAAGTTGTCTCACCTGGGAGTGTCTGGTGGCTCGAACCACACCGCTGGCGCCGATGATCGGCCCTGACGCGATCGCACCGCAGGCACCGGTCCGTTCCCCGAAGACGGCCGAGCTCGTCGCAGGCACATTACGGCGCATGGTCGTCGACGGCCAGCTCAAAGAGGGCGACTTCCTGCCCAACGAGGCCGAGCTCATGGAGCATTTCGGGGTCAGCAGGCCGACGCTGCGCGAGGCCGTGCGCGTGTTGGAATCCGAGCGTCTGGTCGAGGTCCGGCGCGGCTCACGCACCGGAGCGCGGGTCCGGGTTCCCGGACCCGAGATCGTCGCCCGCCCGGCCGGACTACTGCTCGAGCTCTCCGGCGCCGACATCGCCGACCTCCTGGTGGGGCGTGCGGCGATCGAGCCGATGGCCGCACGCTTGCTGGCCGAGAAGGGCGATCAGGCGGCGTTCGCGGAGCTGGAACAGATGCTCGACGAGCACATCCCGAAGGACCATCAGTCAGACCAACTGGCGGCGACCACCGGCGATTTTCACCGCCGGGTGGTCGAACTGTCGGGCAATGCCACGCTGGGCATCATCGCCGGCATGTTGCACGAGATCACCGTGCGCCACCACGCCTTCCTGTTCAAGGAGCGCCGGCCGGTGTCGAAGGCCGACTACGACAAGCTCATGCGGTCCTACCGCAAGCTGATCCAGATCATCCGTTCCGGTGACGGCGACGCCGCCGAGGCGCACTGGCGCAAGCACCTCGACACCGCGCGCATCCTCATGCTGCGGGACATCGAGAGCGTCAAGGTGCGCGACGTCATGCGCTAGTAGTTGTCCGCTCAGTCTGCGCTGGCCATCGAGTCTGCGGGCTGACCATCGAGCCTGCGTCCAGATCGCATTTCAAGGCAGAATTGCGATCTGTGCGCAGTCTCGAAGCACTGTGCGCAGTCTCGAGGTTCGGTACGCAGTTTCGAGAGCACGTCTAGTCCGGCCACACCGCAAGCCGCGCATCGGTATCCCGCCAGCCATCGGCGGTCTTCCATCGCATCGGCAGCAGCCGGTAACGCCAGCTGCCGGCTGGACCGCCCGGCCCCACATGATCAACCGTGATCGAAATCAGATCCGCGTCAAGCCTTTTGGCGTGAGTCTCCAGGTAGATGCCCGCCTCGTCGTCGAGCTCGGACATCAACTCCCCGAACAGCAGCCGTGGCCCCGGCGCGCGATGCAGCAGCACGCACTGTGACCGCTGCGGGCAATGGCCGGCCCGGACGGTGGCGTGACATTGCGTGTCGACACTGCCCAGGTCGCTCATCAGCCGCCCGGACTCGTCGACCCACACCGCGACCGGTTCAGGTGGCGGTGTCATCTCGCTGGACATGGACCGGCAGTTCGTCGTCCCAGGGCTGTCTGGTCACCATGTCGGCAACCTTGACGTATCCCCGCTCGAATTCTCCGGTGGCCGCGTCGACGAGCCGGTACTGCTGCGTCTGATGCTGAATCGGCTGAGCGTCGAGCATGACGATGCGCACCTCCCCCGGCTCGAAACGGCACCGCTTCTGCAGGGCCGCCACGAGTTGCTCGTTGCTCATGTGCCCATCGCCGAAGTTCCAGCCGATGGCCGTGGAGACGATGCGCTCCCCGTCGGTGAGCGTGTAGTCGTCCTCGTTGCACCCGGCCATCGCCCGGTGCGCCAGGGTGAACAGGGCCCGGCCGTGAGAGTTGAAGCCGCGGAACGCATATCCCATATACAGATACATCTGGGCGGTCTCTGGGCTGCCGTAGTACCGCTCCATCTGAGCGGCCGGCATGCTGGCGATCGCGACGATGTTCTTCTCGATCTTCTCCGCGGCCGAGGGCTTGACGCACCACAGCGAGGTGTCCCAGTTGCCCGCGTAGTACCGCATACCTGGCAGGAAGGAGATCTTGCGCGGGAACAGATTTCCCAACACCACGACCCCCGCCACAACCGCGAACAACACGATCGGCCACGGGCTGCCCAGGTCGCCAAGGCCCACCCCGGCGTGCCCGACGAACAGCGCCAGCACCGAGAACATCATGAAGACGTTCCATTCCAGCGGCACGCCCATCGGGATGGAGCTCAGGATGCCGAAGTGGAAGCACACCATGACGAATGCGGCGATCGCCGTCGGCCAGCCCCCGTGGGAGAAGAACAGCACCAACGGCACCAAACCCTCGATGGCGGTGGAGAAGTGCGCCAGGAACCGCGACGGCCGGCCCGGGCGGAGGTCATCCGGGAAGTGCTCGAAGAACTGCCGTTTGATCCAGCGCGGCCGAAACACCGGGTTATTGCTCATCATCGTCGAGATGACGAACGGGAAGTGCTTGTTGAGCTTGGATGTCGCCGCGCCCAGCCAGATCACCATGCACACCAGCTTGGCCGCGATGACGATGTCGGCGCCGCTGAGCAGGAAGCACATCGCCAGCGAGCCGTACACCTCGCCGCGGGCAGCCAGGAAGATCACCTTGTCGCGCACGCCGGCCAGGGCCAGCAGGCCGACGATCGCCGCGGTCTGCCACACCGGCAGCACGCCGATCTGACTACCGAGATCCGGGATGGGACCGGTGCCCTGCGAGAACAGAGCCACCACCAACACCAGCAGCAGCGCTCCGTACAGCACGATGTCGACGGCGGTGCGGCTGTCCCCCTTGGTCAGCGGCACCCGGTTCGGCCATGGTGGCAGCCGAATCGTCTTGGGACGCAACCAGTACAGGATCGACCCCATGGGCGGGAAGAACCGGTTGTTGAGTGGGCCGAAGCCGCAGCCGAGGCCGATGACCTCGAACAGCATCGTGTAGAACACGACCTTCTGATAGACGATCGGCTCGGCGTACCAGGAGGCGACGTTGGTGAACCCATCGATCCCGGTGGTGGTGAGCGCGATCAGCCAGGCTCCGAGGATGTACGCCAGGATCTTCACAACATAAAACAGGTGCAGCGCAACCGGAGTCCCGAAGCCGACCTCGGCCCAGTGCCGAGCCATCGGCTGGATCTTCTCCGCACGAGTGCCCTTGCTCCACTGTTCGAAGTCGATCTCGGGAGATTCCTGTTTGAGAAAGCCCATGCCGGACAGATTAGAACGTGTTCTAGTCCTGGGGTAGTCGTTCTGCCCAGTCGGCGGAATCGCAGCTAGGACTTGACCGGCGGACGGAAGAAGATCACCAGCTGTCCGATGCCACCAACCAGGCCGAGGCCGGCGGCGATCGCCATACCGCACCAGCCGTGCAGCAAGTGGTAGAAGCTGCAGTTGGAGAACAGCAGGTGATCGAGGCTGTAGCGACCGGCGCCGGTACCGGCGATTGCCACCGCGGCCACCGCGAGGATCAGGTTGTACTCCCAGCCCTCCTTGACGATGAAGAAGCCGTTGTGCCGGTGCACGGTCCAGGCCGCCACCAGCATCAGCGCCACGAACCCGGCCGCGGGCACCGGAGTCAGCAGGCCGAGCGCCAGGCCGAGACCGGCGGCGATCTCGGTGCCGGCCGCGACCCGGGCATGGAACATGCCCGGCTTCATGCCGATGCTGTCGAACCATCCCGCGGTGCCGGGGATTCGCCCGCCACCGAAGAACTTGTTGTAACCGTGGGCAGCCATGGTCAGGCCTAGCACCACACGCAGAATCAGGATCGCAGCATCAGCAGCCATGTAACAGAATGTAGGGCATCTGTTAAGCCGCCGCCCAGCCCCCATCCACACTGAGGATGACCCCGTGGATGTTTCCGGCGTCGTCACCGGCCAGGAAAGCCACTGCCGCCGCGACCTCGTCGGGGGTGCTCATGCGCCGGGACGGGATTCGTGCCAGCACCGGTGCGATTTCTTCGGCCACGTCGGCCGCACGCTCGGTGGCGATCGGCCCGGGAGCCACCGCGTTCACCCGCACCCCGAACGGGCCGTACTCGACCGCCCATGACTTGGTCAGCGAGTGCACCGCCGCCTTGCTCGACGAGTACAGCGCCGACCGGTCTCCGCCGATCAATCCGGTGATCGACCCGACGTTGACCACCGCGCCGTGGCCACGCTCGGCCATCGCCGGCACCAGGGCGCCGGTCAGCAGGAAGGGCGCGATGACGTTGGTCTGATACGACTCCAGCAGTGCCCGTTCGGAGACCTCGCCGGTGGGTTCCGGCAGCCCCCACACCCCGGCGTTGTTGACCAGGATGTCGATCTGACCGCCGGCAGTCTCGGCGGCCTGTTGCGCGAGGCGCTGCACCTCGCCTGCCCCGGCCCCGAGGTCGGCGGCGACGAACTCGGCCTGCCCTCCGGCAGCACGGATCTCGGCGACGACGGCATCACCGCGCTCCTTGTTGCGGCCGCTGACGATGACGAGGGCGCCCTGCCCGGCAAGGGCCTTGGCGATGGCGACGCCGAGGCCGCCGGTGGATCCCGTGACGAGTGCTGTGCGACCTTGCAGGCGCGTAGTGTTTGGACTCATGAGTCCAGGTATAGGCCGCTAGAAATGGACCTGCAAGTCCAGAAACTGACGGCCAAGGGTGAGGCCACCCGCCGCCGCATCATCGAGGGCGCCGCCGCGGTGATCCGCAGCCACGGCGTGGCCGCCACCACGCTCGACGATATCCGCGCCCAGACCCAGACCTCGAAGAGTCAGCTGTTCCACTACTTCCCCGACGGCAAGGACCAGCTGTTGCTTGCGGTCGCCGAACGTGAAGCGAAGATGGTCCTGGAGGATCAGCAGCCCTACCTCGGCGAGCTGACCTCATGGGCCGCCTGGCAGCGCTGGCGCGACGCCGTCGTCGAGCGCTACCGCCGCCAAGGCCAGAGCTGCCCGCTGAGCCTGCTGATGTCGGAGATCGGCCGTACCACCCCCGGCGCCCAGGCGGTCACCAAAGCCCTGCTGCGACAATGGCATGACGAAATCGCCGCTGGTATCCGGCACATGCAGTCGCAGGGGAAGATGGCCGCCGATCTGGACGCCGACCACGTGGGCGCCGCCCTGCTGGCCGGGATCCAGGGTGGTGTCAGCGTGATGTTGGCCTCCGGCGACCTCAGTTATCTGGAGTCCGCGCTGGATGTCGGCATCGCGATGCTGCGTCGCGGCTAACCCGGCAGGCCGTTCACAACGCAGCCTCGAGCCGGTCTAGGTATGCGTCGACATCCCCGATCGCCGACTCTGCCGCGAACACGCTGATCGAGATGCTGTCCCCCACGCCCGTCACGCAGTGGGTGAGCCCCACCATCGGCGACAACCCGGGATACGCCGCCGCCATCCGCACCGGCATACCGCCGAAACTGAAATCCGCGGCACCGCAATTCACACTGGACACCACGGTGTTCCCGGTGACCGTCGCCGACCGGGTATCGGGATTGAACTGGCTTATCCCCCACCGCAACAGCGGAGCCGGGGTGGCGGCGAACGCGCGTTCCGAGGCCCGCATCGCGGGGTGGGCGGCCCGCTCCCGCCGTGCCGCCAGCTCAGCGGCAATCGCGTCCCGCCGCTGTGTCACCGGTAGCGACGGATGCAGGCCCACGCCCACCGTGCCGAAATGGTTGTACGCCTGGCGTGGACCGGATTTCGCCATGGTCACTTCCGCACCGAGATCTGCCGGATCCGTCCCGAGCGCACGTAGCTGACCGGCCAGCGCCTCGGAGATCCCGGCCAGGGCACACACCGTCACGGTGGCACCCGAAAGCTGCGCACGGTCGCGGACAATCGTGCGCATGCTGCGTGCACCCGTCGGACGATCGTTGGTCCGGAGGAGCGGGCGCGGCGTCGCGGCCGGCGGCACCCGCCCGGCCTCGGTGTCGGCCACCAACTGCCGGTGTGCACGGGCCGCTTCGACGCTTCGCCACGGCAGCATCGCGGGATGTCCGTAGACCGGTGTCACCGGCGCGACCTCCCCAGGGCGGCCGAACATCACCGCCGCCGGACCGCAGGTGCGCCCACCGCCGCCGAGGGCATGCGTGATCTGCAGGACCGCAACGGTGCCGGTGCCGGCCACGCCGGGCATCCCCTCGACTCCGGGGAAGACATGCAGCCGCCACGGCGCCAGCTGAGCATCGAGTTGAGCATCCACCAGCTCACTCACGGCGGCCAGACAACCCAGCCAGGTCGGCTGGTCGAGATCGTGCACCACGAAACGGGATTCGTCGACCTGGACCGGCACCCAGGCGGGGTAGTGCAGCCGTGAGCTGTCATCGATCCGTTGCGAGAGGTCCGGACTGATGCGGGAATTGGCAACCAGCTCGCCGATCGCACCCGGCAGATCGGCGGGCACGCCGTCGAATCCGTACAGCAGAAAGGTGTCGTTGGGCATTCTGGACGACATCCAGAACATCTGCGCATCGACCGCAGTGAGTCGGTTAGCCGGCACGTCCGACGAAGTCCAGGATGCGGGCGGCGGTGACGTCCGGCTGATCGAGCTGCAGGAAGTGGCCGCCGGATTCGACGACATGGGCATCGCTGCCCGCGGGCAGCACCTCGCGCACCCACCGGATGTAATCCGGTGCGGCACAGCCATCATCGGTGCCGTGCAGGTACAGCGACGGCAATACCGGTGGCAGCAGCCAGTGCTTGTGCAGCTCGGCGTACTGGGGCGGCGGTTTGCTCATGCGGATCGTTGCCCGGTAGTAGCCCAGCGCGGCGCGCCACCGGTCCGGCGCACCGATCGCGGCGTCGACGTGGCGCAGGTCCTCGGCCGCGTCGTAACCCGGCGACCACGTCTTCCACAACCGTGGCACCACCCACGACGCGGAACGCTCAGGAAGCCAAGGTAATTGGAAGTACATCATGTACCAGCTGCGCAACGCCTGACGCGGTAACTGGGCCAACAGCTTGCCGGCATCAGGCACCCGACCCAACGGCTGGAACGATGCCAACGGCGGCACCGACATGATCACGGCCTTTGTGAACGGGTTGTCCGGCAGCGCCGCCACACCCGATGCCGCCATGGCACCCCAGTCGTGGCCGATGATCACATCGCGTCCGGTCGGTCCGACCGCCTGCAGCAGGCGTACGGCGTCGTCCATCAGTGCACCGACGTGATAGCTGCCATCGGTGGGAATCGACGAGGGCACGTAGCCGCGCATGAACGGCGCGACCACTTTCCAGCCGGCCTCCGCCAGAACCGGCGCCACCTTGCGCCAGCCGTAGGCGGTGTCAGGAAAACCGTGCAGGCACAACGCAACCGGGCCGTCATCGGGCCCCCACACCAGCGCCCGCAGTTGCACCGCGGGAGTGGCTACATCGATCCAGCGCGGCTCGGTCACAGCGGCACCGGCTCGTACTTGGACATCAGCCAGCGGTCACCGTCTTTGACCATCGTGGCCCGTGCCACCGACGGAGTCTTCTCCGGCATATGGTCTCCGACCTGGACGCTCTGGTTGACGAACATCACCACCTCGACGCTGTCCGGCTTCGCGGTGACCGTCCCGATCTGCAGCACGTCGGCGACGGCAGCGATCCGCTGAGCGTGCGCCGCTGGGATCACCTCGTTGATCATCGCGGTATAGGTACCGAGGAACTCCCCGGTCATCCGGTCCCGGGCCGCAGTGAGCTGCTGATCGACAGTTTCGGTCTCATACGACAACATCTCGACGGTGATCTCTTTGGCTGCCTGAACCGATTCGACTCGGGCCGTGTCGCTTTCGTGCTGGGACACGGTCAGCCACCGCAGTACCCCGGAGGCCACTGCCAACAGCAACGCGATGGCCGCCAGTACGACTGGCAGGCTGACCCGCGAGCGGTCGCGGGACGGCTTGGGTTCCGCGGGCTCGTCCACGCCTTCGGCTTCGTCCGCTTCCGCAGCGGGCTCGTCCGCTTCGTCCGCCTCGTCGTCGGCGGCGTCGGCGGCCTCGTCGGCGTCGTCGGCGACCGTTTCCTCGACTGCCGCCTCCTCGGGCGCCCTGTCCTCGACGGTGTCGGGCTCAGGGCTTACCTGTTCAGCGCTTGCCTGTTCAGTGCTTTCTTCAGTGTTCTCTGCAGGATCCGCTGCGGCCTTACGACGCCCCGACGGCGGCATTTTGTGCCGGCCGCTCACTGGATGAACTCCACGTTGGAAACCTTCGATTTGCCATCAATATCCTGCACCGTCAACACCATTCGCCACACCTGGGGAGCCTGCTCCGGTACGCCCGCATTCGTGGACCGAACGGTCACGGACATGAGCACGTCCGCCTTGTCATCCGAGAAAGACTCCAAACCCGATGCGGTAACAGTGCCCACCGACTTCGACTTGATCTGCTTGACCACGTCGAGGAACGACTTCGAACGTTTCTCGAAGTCGTCGTAGAACCGTCCGGTCGATGAGTCGAGGACTCGCTGGATGTCGTCTTCGGCATGCTCCCAGTCGATGCTGGTCAGATTCGTCGCACCCTGCCGCGCGGTTTCCACGAACATGTCACGCCGCTGCTGCTCCTGGTGGACCTGGTAGAAGCCGTAGCCCAGCCAACCGGTCAGCGCCGCCAGCGCGACGACGATCGCCACTCCGACAAGCCCCACCGACGGCGCACGCAGGAAGCCGCGCGGCGCCGCCGCAGCCGCCGCCTCGACTGGTTCTACAGCCTCGGGTTCAGTGACCTCGGGTTTCGGGGCCTCTGCCGGCTCTTCTTCAGCCTCGGATTTCAGGGCCTCGGCTTCAGGGGCGGACTGGCTCGACTCCTCGATCTCGGTCGGCTCGACCGGCTCGACGTCGGCGCTGTCGTCTGCCATTCATCTGCTCCTCGGTGGCACTGCACTGGCGCGTGTGTTGGCACGCGTGCGGTCCAACGTACGTGGCACCGGTCACATCGTCATCAGCGGTACCGGCAGTCCCGGATAGGCCGCGAAGGCGACTACCCCTACGTGGTGCCGGGCTCCCTGCGCGTGACGTGCGCCCCGACCGCACGCAGGGCAAAGTCCACCGCCGCGGCACACGCGCACTCCCAATCCCCGTCGGCACTGAGCCGGGACAACTCATGGCTGACCACGGCTCGGATGGCCGCGGCGTCCCGATCCGGCCTGGTCAGCGGAAACGACCCGTCGTCCCGGCCGCGGCGCAGGAGAGCCGCCAGCGAACGTTCGCGGTCGAGGCGCCACTGCTCTTGCACGGACTGGTAACCCTTGGCCGAGCGGACCTCCTCCAAATCCAGGACGACCGCGAGCCCGCGCAACCGCGCATCGTGTATCACGTCGAACGACACCCTGATCCAGTGCGCCAGCTGGTGCGCGGGGGCACCGTCGGTGTCGCCGGCGATCTGGTCGAGCCGGCCGCCCAGCGACTTGCCCGAACTCTCCTGCATGGCCAGGAACAACGCGTCCTTGGATTCGAAATGCCGGTAGAACGCCCGGGTGGACAGCCCGGCCCGGGCCAGCACCACAGCGATCGGCACCGCACCGGTGTGGGGCTCGGCCAGGCAGGTGAAGGCTGCCCTGATGATCGCGCGGCGCTCATCGATCGCCGCTTCACCCGCCCCATCGTCCGGCTCGGTACCTGGCTGCCTCTGCACGATTGACGATTCTAGGAACGGCGCGCTTGTGCGGGTCGCAGATGCGGCGAAAACCCGCCTGGGTAACGTGACTTCCGGGGCCTGGCGAGAGGAATGTCCGTGAGCACCGGGAAAACCGAGCACAGCGAATCACGCATCGTCACGTTCCGGGGCGTCGATGGCCTGAACCTGGTCGGCGACGAATGGAACCGGGACGCTGCATCCGCTGCTGACCGACCAACTGTCCTGCTGCTGCACGGCGGCGGGCAGAACCGGTACTCCTGGAAGAACACCGGCCAGATCCTGGCCGACGACGGCTTGCACGTGATCGCGCTCGACGCGCGTGGTCACGGCGACAGCGACCGCTCGCCCAGCGCGAACTATTCGGTGGAGGCGCTGAGCGCCGATGTGCAGCACGTGCTGTATCAAGTCGGCCGCCCGGTGGTGCTGATCGGGGCCAGTATGGGTGGGCTGACCAGCATCCTGGCCGCTCATGAGGCGGGCCCGGAGTTGGTCACCAAGCTTCTGCTGGTCGATGTGGTGCCCCGGTTCGAGAAGAGCGGGAGCGCGCGTATCCGCGACTTCATGTTCACCAACGTGGACGGCTTCGACTCCCTGGAGGAGGCGGCCGAGGCCGTCGCGGCCTACCTGCCCTACCGCACCAAGCCGCGCAGCCCGGAGGGCCTGAAGAAGAATCTGCGCCTGCGCGACGGGCGCTGGTACTGGCACTGGGATCCGGCCTTCCTCACCAAGCCCGAGGACGATCCGTTCGCCCGGGTCGACAAGCTGGAAACGGCCGCGATGAACCTGTCCATCCCGATCCTGCTGATCCGCGGCAAGCTCTCCGACGTGGTCAGCCCCGAGGGCGTGCAGGACTTTCTGGAGAAGGTGCCCGCCGCCGAGTTCGTCGAGTTGTCCGATGCGGGGCACACCGCGGCCGGGGATGACAACGACGCGTTCTCCGAGGTCGTCGTGGAGTTCGTCGGGCGGTGAGCGCCGACCGCGACACCGTCGGCTTCAACTTTCTGCGCGAACCGGAGCTGCCTGCACCTCAGGTCGGTGAATCCCCCGCCCTCGACATCCTGGAAACCCACTTCGGCCTGCGGGCGAGCGTGAAATCGCTCGGCAGCCAGCAGGATAAGAATTTCCTGGTCACCCACGGCGACACCGTCGCGGGCGTGCTGAAGATCGCCAATCCGGCGTTCAACGAGATCGAGCTGACCGCTCAGGAATTGGCCGCGGACCTGATCGCGGTCGCCGAACCGGATTTGCGGGTGGCCCAGTCGTTGCCCAATCAGCGCGACGAGAAGCTCACTGCGGTAACCGGTCTGGGCTTGAACCGGACTGACACAGCCTACGTGCGGTTGCTGCGACACCTGCCCGGCGGAACCCTCATCGAATCCGGCTACCTGCCACCGGCCACGGTCGCCGAACTGGGCGTGCTGGCCGGGCGGGTCAGCCGCGCATTGGCCGGTTTCCGTCACCCCGGCCTGGACCGTGTCCTGCAGTGGGATCTGCGCTACGGAGCCGAGGTGGTGGCCCGCCTGGTCTCCCACGTCGACGACGACGCCGCACGTTCCCGGCTGCAGGCCGCGGCCGATCAGGCGTGGGCACGGATCGAACCGCTGGCCGACACACTGCCCCGGCAGGCCGTGCACATGGACCTCACCGATGCCAATGTGGTGGTCTCCCATGACGTCGGCGGTGTCGCCCATCCCGACGGGATCATCGATCTCGGCGATCTGGCCGACAGTTGGGCCGTGGGCGAATTGGCCATCACGCTGTCCTCGGTGCTGCAACACCCTGGGGCCGACCCAAGGTCCGTGCTGCCCGGGATCCGGGCCTTCCACGCCATCCGGCCGTTGAGCGTCGCCGAGGCAGAAGCGTTGTGGCCGTTGCTGGTTCTGCGCACCACGGTGCTGATCGTCAGCGGCGCACATCAGGCCGGATTCGATCCGGACAACGACTACCTCACCGAGCAGGCCGACGGTGAGTGGCGGATGTTCGAGCGCGCCACCTCGGTGCCGATCGACGTGATGACGGCGCTGATCAAAGAGGACCTCGGTCTGGTGGGACCGCCCGCGCCCGTGCGGTTTTCGTCCCCGATGATCGCGGTACCGGAATCGGTGGTGACACTGGATCTGTGCGCGACGTCTGATGATCTGGACGACGCGTTCATTGCCGGCGGCTGGGTGAAGCCCGATGTCGAGGATGAATTGGCCAGGGCCGCAGTCGATCGCGGCGCTGCGCTGGTGGTGACACCATTCGGGCAACCGCGGATCTCCCAGGCTCCGGCACTGAGCCAGGAGGAGCCCCCCGTGGTCGCGACCGGGGTCGGCATGTGGCCGGCGTATCAGCTGGAGCTGACCGCGCCGTTCGAGGGTGAAGTGGTCGAACGGACCGCGGATTCGTTGACACTGCGGGGCGCCGAGTACGAGCTGACGCTCACCGGGATCACCCCGTCCGACGGCGGTTCGGGCGGTGTCCTTGGCACGGCCGAACCAGGACGTTGGACGCATGTGGCGCTTCGTCCCCTCGGCGCACCCCGTGCGCCTGCGCTGACCACACCCGGGCTGGCACCGGGTTGGCTGGCGTGCGTGCGGGATCCGCGCCCGCTGCTCGGGCTGACGCCGGTCGATGCAGAGCCGGCAGATGCCGACCTGATGGCGCGACGCGACCGGGCGTTCGCACCCGTGCAGGAGCACTATTACCGTCGGCCGCCGCGCATCGAACGGGGCTGGCGGCACTACCTGATGTCCACCAGCGGGCGCTGTTACCTGGACATGGTCAACAACGTCACGGTGCTGGGTCACGCGCATCCTCGGGTTGCGGCGGCCGCGGCCAGGCAGCTACGCAAGCTCAACACCAACTCACGGTTCAACTACGCCTCCGTCGTCGAGTTCAGTGAACGACTTGCCGGGCTACTACCCGATCCGTTGGACACGGTGTTTCTGGTCAACTCCGGGTCCGAGGCCAGCGACCTGGCCCTGCGGTTGGCGATCGCGGCAGCCGGCCGTCCCGATGTGGTGGCAATGCGCGAGGCTTATCACGGCTGGACGTACGGCACCGACGCAGTGTCGACCTCCACCGCCGACAACCCCAATGCGCTCACCACCCGGCCGGATTGGGTGCACACCGTCGAATCGCCCAACAGCTTCCGCGGGAAGTACCGCGGCAGCGAGGTGGGCCGCTACGCCGCCGATGCGGTGGCCCAGATCGAGGGGTTGATCGCGGGCGGGCGCGCCCCTGCTGCGTTCATCTGCGAAACGGTCTACGGCAATGCCGGCGGCATGGCCCTGCCTGACGGATACCTGCAGCAGATCTATGCCGCCGTGCGCGGGGCCGGTGGATTCGCCGTGGCCGACGAGGTACAGGTCGGATACGGCCGTCTGGGCGAGTGGTTTTGGGGCTTCGAGCAGCAGGGCATCGTCCCTGACATCGTGTCGATGGCGAAGTCGGTCGGCAACGGCTACCCGCTGGGTGCGGTGGTGACGAGCCGCGAAATCGCCGAGGCGTTCCGCAGCCAGGGCTACTTCTTCTCCTCCACCGGCGGTAGTCCGTTGTCGTGCGCGATCGGTATGACGGTGCTCGATGTGCTGGATGACGAAGGGCTGCAAGCCAACGCGGCCCGCGTGGGCGCACATCTGAAGTCGCGGCTGGAGGAACTGGCTACGCGACATCCGATCATCGGTACCGTCCACGGCGTCGGCCTGTATCTGGGTGTCGAGATGATCCGTGACCCGCGGACCCTGGAGCCGGCCACCGAGGAGACGGCCCTGATCTGCGATCGGATGCTCGAACTCGGGGTGATCATCCAGCCGACCGGCGACCACCAGAACATCCTGAAAACCAAGCCGCCGTTGTGCATCGACGTCGAAGCAGCCGATTTCTACGCCGACGCCCTGGACCGGGTGCTTACCGAAGGCTGGTGAGCACCGCCGCGCGCATTATCGCGTCGGTTCAGCCTGCTCCGCCTCGGCCAGCCGCTGGTGGAGGCGCTCCCGGATGTCCTGCGGGGTGTAGGCGTTGCGGCGACGCTGATCCCGCGCCACCATGACGCCACCTGCGACGACGCCGGCGACACCGGCCAGTCCGATCCACTTCCAGATGCTGCGCATGCTCTAAGTGTGCATAAGCTTCGCTTGTGAAAGCGAACACGGTGTCTTTGACCAAGGCGCTGGAGGAGACCCGCACCGGTGACATCTGGCTGTTCCGCGGCGGCTCCGGGCCCGACCGGGCCATCCAGACCCTGACCAACAGCCCGGTCAACCATGTCGGGATGACCGTGGCGATCGACGACCTGCCACCGCTGATCTGGCACGCCGAGCTCGGCGACAAGCTGCTCGACATGTGGACCGGCACCAACCACCGCGGCGTGCAACTCAACGACGCCCGCCAGGTCGTCGAACGGTGGGCGGAGAGCTACGGGCAGCGTTGTTGGTTGCGTCAGCTCACCCCGTTTGCCTCGCGCGAACAGGAAGACAAACTTCTCAAGGTGATCGCCCGGATGAATGGCACGGCCTTTCCGACCACGGCCCGGTTGACCGGGCGCTGGCTGCGCGGACGGGTGCCCGTCATCAGCGATTTCACCCGAGGAATCCCCCTGGTACACAAGAAGGTTCGCGAGTCAGCCGAACGCAAGAAGGCACGCACCCGCCAGGTCGGGCTGGAGACCGCCTACTGCGCCGAAACCGTGGCCATCACCTACGAGGAGATGGGCCTGCTGACCACGGAGAAGCACTACAACTGGTTCGATCCCGGCTCGTTCTGGAGCGGTGACGAGTTGCCGATGGCCGCCAGCTACGGGTTGGGTGACGAGATCTCCGTGCTCATCGACTGAGACCTGATCAGGCGGAGGCGCCCAGAACGTCCTTGACCAACTCGACATCCAGTGTCGGGATCTGCACGCTGAATGACCCAGCGGCGCAGGCGAGATCGAATGCGGTGAACTTCGGCCCAATGGCCTTTCCGCCTGATCCTGCCAGCGTCACCGGCGGGTTCAGGATGACGACGTTCTTGTCCCGGCCTCGCCAGCGCACGGGCTCGCCGCCGGTGAGAACGAGCATTCCCAGCTTGGGCCGGGATGCCGAATCACCCTGGGGACGAAGGAAACAACTGACTTCCAACGTCACCCCGGACTGAAAGTCGGCGAGGTCGGCGGTCCGGTTCGGCCGCTTGCCGCCGAACCAGATCTTCAAGACGTCGGTGAATGTCTGTGTTCCAGCCGCCCGACGAGTATTCGAGGCCACGAGCGCAGAGTGTAGCGAGGTCGAGGCCCCACCGCCCGGCGTCAGGCCATCCCGCGGGCGGCCCAGGCGGTGGCGGTAACCGTAAAGGGGCCACCCCCCAGATGTTCGCGGGCCACTGATTCGAGATGCGCACGACCGTCAGCGTCGAGGCCGTGAACATAGTCACCGGCTGGGCCGACACCGAATGTGTACGGCTCCCACCACTCCTCGAAGGTGGGGTGCACAACGTCGACAGCGATCGGACGCTCTTCCACATCACCCAAGCCGGCCGCTTCGAATATCTCGGTCAGGTGTCCCCGATGCGCCCCGGAAAGTCGCGCTTCATCCTCAGCCTCGGGATCGATCAGGTGAACGGCATTCCAGAACGGCGCCAGCGCTCCGGTCGGTCCGTCCCACACACATGCCGCGACGACACCGCCACTGCGGGTCACCCGTGCCATCTGCCTGATGCCGGCAACCGGATCCGCCATGAAGTGCACGACCAGTTGCGCCAGAGCACCGTCGAAAGCATCAGTGTCATAAGGCAATTCCTCGGCGGCGCCCACCCGCACATCGACACCGGGGAAGCGTGCGTGGATCGCATCGATGAACGGTGGCGACGGATCGATCGCTGCGACCTCGGCTCCCACCGCCAGCAACTGCGCCGTCAGCGCACCGGGCCCACATCCCACGTCGAGCACTTTGCCACCGGCGCCCACCCCGGAAAACGCCGCAAAGACCTCCGCGAGAGGCTCGGCGTACCGACCCATGAATCGCGTATAGGCGTCCGGCGGGACGAGAAAACCCACCAAGGAATGCTACGTCGCGGGTCTCGTCACGTCCCCGTTCACGCCAGATCCTCGAAGCTGTCCTCTCCAGGACGCCACACCATCCACGCGCCATCGGTGAATCCCGTGAGCATCGCAATCTCGACGTAGACCTCATCCAACTTCGGATGGATCACGAGTGTGCCCGTGTCGAGTTCGATGCGAATTCCGATACCCGTCTGCTCGACAGTCGAGGTCACGGCGCCGGGAGTCAACTTGCGCAGGCTATCTGCGTATCCGAGATCGGACTCGTGCCATACGCGGCCGGAGCTTTCGACCACCGGCCAGACATAGCAGGCGAGAACAGCCGGTTCTCCCCCACCGGCCGCCCCGTCGAACATCAGGTGCAGGTACTCGTTGAGGACCATCTCGACCGAATACAGTCGCGCTCCGACGAGCCGGGACAGCAATTCGTTCGGGATGTACATGATCTCGCTGCGCACCTCACGACTCGGCCTCCACGTTCTCGACCTACACATTGAAGCGGAAATCCAACGAATCACGTCACCCGTCAACGTCATGCACTCGATGACGTTCCGACAACCATCCCGGATCGAATGGGCAACCTATACCCCGAACTTGGCGCGAGCTACCTCGGTGACCGGAGTGAACAGGTTGATGAGGTTTCCGTCGGGGTCCCTGAACAACAGCGCCCGGTTTCCCCATGGCATCGTCGTCGGCTCGGTGACCACCGCTGAGACGTGCTCACGAAGCCGCTCGTACTCGGCGTCCACGTCATCCACGATGAACTCGAGAATCGCCGTGCGGTTGGCCGCCGGCTCCGCGGACCCCGTTCCAAATAACGGCACGGTTTTGTCGCTCCCGATGGCCAGCGTGCCGACCGGTGTCGGAATCTCGGCGAAGAGTTCATTACCCCAGACGGCAGTCACGCCGGTCACCATCTCGTAGAAGGCGACAAGACGCTTCACGTCGGCGGTGATGATGCGGGTCGAAACGAATTGCATGCCGCGCACGCTAGACCCGGGCACCGACAACCCACCGCCGTGACCGGTTACTCGATCGCGGCGCGGACGATCTCGGCAACACGCTGCTCGGTGACGTCGTCCAGGCCGTCGAAGTACCACGCCGCAGGAATCAACAGTCCCTGCTTGCCTCCGGCGGGCTTGAGGGTGGCCTTCTCGCTCACCCCTAGACTCATCAGCTCGTCGTTCCGGAAGAATACGAGGACGGGACTGCTCCCAGACTTGGCGTAGCCCGGCATGCCGTACCAAATGCGCGGCTTGAGTTCGGGCGCAGCAGCGACAATCACGTCGTGCATGCGCCGCATCACGCCCCGCGCAGGCTCATCCATTCCCGCGATCTTGTCGAGGACCTGCTTGAGATTCTTGTCGTCCTTCGCAGCCACTGTCATGTCCTTTCGTCTGCCGGTATCGGTCAACCGGCACAATGGAATTGGTGCGCCAGAAGGCGCAGCACCCCATTCGGACATGTCCTGATCAGCTCAGGCCTCTCCGCAATGATTCAGGTGATCGTTCACCTGGAAGCGCAGAATGCGGCAGTCGTCGCCACACCACGCACGCTAACACGCGGGCCACAGGCTCACGCGGAGCTCCTTGCATTCCGCCACCGATGACCGTCACGACAGTTTGTAACCTGTCGAGATGGGCGGCGCATTGGACGACGGGCCTTACTTTCACGGCACCAAGGCTGAACTGCGGGAGGGAGATCTCCTCACCGCCGGGTTCCGTTCCAACTATCGGCCCGAAATCGTGATGAACCACATCTACTTCACCGCGTTGCGCGACGGCGCAGGACTTGCCGCCGAACTCGCCGCCGGCGACGGGATCCCGCGGGTCTATGCCGTGGAACCGACCGGGGAGTTCGAGAACGACCCCAACGTCACCGACAAGAAGTTCCCGGGCAATCCCACCCGGTCCTATCGCAGCACGGAGCCGCTCCGCGTCGTCGGTGAGGTCACCGACTGGACGCGCTTGACACCCGAAGCTCTCCAGATGTGGCGAGACCGGCTGGCCGCAATCCATGCGGACGACCGCGGCGAAATCATCAACTAGGGCTCACGTTGAAGCGGCGCGCCCGATAGCGTCTTGCCCATGGCCGACGACGATGTACGGACCGCACTTGAAGCGCATTGGGCGTCATCCGACGTGAACGATTTCGGCGCAGAACATCGGATCTATCGGGCCGACGCGGTTCTCGAATACCCCCAGTCGGGTGAGCGGATCCGTGGCCGCGACGGCATTCAGGCGTCGCGCGAAGCTCAGCCGAACGCCAAACGCTTCACCGTTCGCCGCATCCTCGGCAGCGGCGATCTGTGGATCAGCGAACTCGTCCTGACCTACGACGGACAACCGTCCCATGTGGTGAGCATCATGGAATTCGTGGACGGCGAAGTAGCCCGCGAGACACAATATTTCGGTGATCCGTTCAGCCCCGGGCCATCCCGCGCCGAGTGGGTCGAACTCACGGACTGACCGGGTGAGCGCCACATTTCGTGGCCGATCACCGTCAGCCATCGCTGCCAGTCAAACCGCGGGATCCCATCCCCGTCGGTGCGGTGGAAGGATCTGCTGGAGTGTCCCAAAGTCCCGGGCGGAGAGAAACGATGGCCAACCGCTGGTCTGGAGTGACGATCGATTGCGCCGATCCCGTTCGGATGTCGGCCTTCTGGGCCGCGCTGCTCGGTATCCCAGCTTCAAGCGAGCATGGGGATGATCCGAACTGGGCGACCGTGGGCTCACGCGCAGGACAGTTTCCCCGCCTTACCTTCCAGCGCGTACCTGAACCGAAGGCCGGAAAGGTACGCATTCACCTGGATGTAGAGGTCGAAGACATCGACATCGGACGTCAGCAGGTCGAGGAACTAGGCGGACGCTTCTCGGGCTCTCGGCATCAATACGACGAGGGCGTCGTATTGAACATGCTCGATGCTGAGGGCAATGAGTTCTGCCTCGTCCAGCACTTCGACAGCCCCGCTCCTAAACGTTGAAGCGGAACTCCACCACGTCTCCGTCGGCCATCACGTATTCCTTGCCTTCCATCCGGACCTTGCCCGCGGCCTTGGCGGCGGCCATCGAACCGGCTTCGACGAGATCGTCGAACGAGACCACCTCGGCCTTGATGAAGCCCTTCTCGAAGTCGGTGTGGATCACGCCGGCCGCCTTGGGAGCGGTGTCGCCCTGGTGGATGGTCCAGGCGCGCGATTCCTTCGGCCCGGCCGTCAGATAGGTCTGTAGTCGCAGGGTGTGGAACCCGGCTCGCGCCAACGCATCCAGGCCACGCTCGGTCTGTCCGATCGACTCCAGCAGTTCGTTGGCCGACTCGTCGTCGAGCTCGATCAGCTCTGATTCGATCTTGGCGTCCAGGAACACCGCGTCCGCCGGGGCCACCAGCTCCCGCAGCTCGGCCTGCTTGGCCTCGTCGGTCAGTACCGATTCGTCGGCGTTGAAGACGTACAGGAACGGCTTGGTGGTCATCAGGTTGAGCTCACGCAGCACCGACCAGTCCTTGCCGGTCGAGAAGAGCGTCTTTCCGTCGTCGAACACCGTCTGGGCGGCGACCGCGGCATCCAGGACCGGCTTGCGCTCCTTGTTGTTGCGGGCTTCCTTCTCCAGCCGTGGCACGGCCTTCTCCAGCGTCTGCATGTCGGCCAGGATCAGCTCGGTCTCGATCACCTCGATGTCCGAGCGCGGGTCCACCCGTCCGTCGACGTGGATCACGTCATCGTCGGCGAACACGCGCACCACCTGACAGATGGCGTCGCATTCACGGATGTTGGCGAGGAACTTGTTGCCGAGGCCGGCGCCTTCGGACGCGCCTTTGACGATCCCGGCGATGTCGACGAACGTCACCGGGGCCGGCACGGTCTTCTCCGAGCCGAAGATCTCGGCGAGCTTGTCCAGCCGGGGATCGGGCAACGGCACCACGCCCTCATTGGGCTCGATGGTCGCAAACGGGTAGTTGGCCGCCAACACGTCGTTACGCGTCAGGGCATTGAACAGAGTCGACTTTCCGACGTTCGGCAAACCGACGATTCCCAGGTTCAGGCTCACAGAGAAGAGAGTCTAGGCCCGTGTGACCGGCACGCCAGCGCGAGCTGGCAGCACGGGGCCAGACAGAGCCGGTACGGTCAACGTGTGTCAGGACAGCGCGCACAGTCGGCAGTGCCGGCTGACCACCGCTCTGTACACCCGCGATTCGCCGGTGTGCCGTGGTGGGGAGCTGTCCTTTTGGCGATCACGGCTACCGCGATCGGCTTTGCTTTCGACGCCGGTTCGGGTGATCGAGAGCTCAGTTCGGTGTTCGCGATCTGCTATTCCCTCGGTTGCATCCTGGCTGTTCTGGCCGTTCAGCAGGCCGGGCTGTTCACCGCGGTGATCCAGCCCCCGCTGATCCTGTTCGTCGCGGTACCCGGGTCCTATTTCCTGTTCCACGGGGGCGAGCTGCAGGGCGTCAAAGACCTTGCCATCAACTGCGGATATCCCCTGATCGAACGCTTCCCGCTGATGCTGTTCCTCTCTGCCACGGTGCTGCTGATCGGCCTGGGCCGCTGGTACATCGGCCTGACAACGCGCGCGGGAGAGGCAGACGACGCGTCCGGGACGGCCGCCGAGGCCAAAACGGCCACGGCGACGCCCGTCGCCGGAATTGTGTCATCTGTCACAACGAAACTTTCCGGGCTGGTGCTCCGCAAACCCGCTACGGCGTCGATGCGCCGCGACCGGACGGCCGAGCACGATCCCGCCGCGGAAGCCCCGCCGCGCCGCCGTCCCTCCGAACGGCCGCCACGGCGACGTCCGGCCGGCGCAGAACCCGGCACAGGCGCAGCAGCGGCGGCCGGAGCAGGCGCCGGGCGGCCCAGGGGCGAGCGCAGGCCGACCAAACGCACCGCACCGCCTCGACCCCGCCCCAGCCGTGCGGCCACCGGCGAACTCGGCAGCGAACTCGACGGCGCGATTCCCGAGCGGCCACGGCGGCCCAGGCCCCCGCGCTCTGCCGAGCCCGGGGCCGGCGAGCCGCGCCGGCGGGTGCGCACCCAGCCGCGTGAGCCGCGCAAGCAACCACCGCCCGAGCGACGTGAGGCCGGCGCGTTCGAAACCCCACATGAGCGCCCGCAGCGGCAGCGCCGCCGATTCGACGACTATCAGCCGTTCGAGGAATCATTCGATCCGCCCACCGGTTCGGGCCGCTCGACGCACCATCCGGTGTCGCGGGTGCGGTACCGCGGTTCCGACGACGAGGACCACCGGGTGGAGCACCGGACGCGGCCTCGCTCATCAAAAGGCGCAGCGGCCCGGGGACGGCACTCCAAGGAGTACGACGACTAAGCCGGGTCACAGCCCGGCCCGGTCAACGCGGGGTCAGGCGCGCGGCGGACGGATCTCACGCGGCAGCGCGAACACCAACGTCTCGTTGGCGGTGGTCACTGGCTGCACAGTCCCGTAGCCGTATTCGGCGAGCCGCTCGAGGACACCACGCACCAGCACCTCGGGCACCGACGCGCCGGAGGTGACGCCCACCGTGGTGACGCCCTCCAGCCAGGCCGGGTCGATGTCTTCGGCGTAGTCGACCAAATGGGCGGCGTCGGATCCTGCGCCGAGAGCCACCTCGACCAGCCGAACCGAGTTGGATGAGTTCTTCGAGCCGACCACGATCACCAGCTCGCATTCGGGCGCCATCGCCTTGACCGCAACCTGGCGGTTCTGGGTGGCGTAGCAGATGTCGTCGCTCGGCGGATCCTGCAGCGTCGGGAACTTCTCGCGCAGCCGGCGCACCGTCTCCATGGTCTCGTCGACGCTCAGCGTGGTCTGCGACAGCCAGATGACCTTGTTCGGGTCACGCACCGTGACCTTGTCCACCGCGTCCGGATTGTCGACGACCTGCACGTGGTCGGGCGCCTCGCCCGCAGTGCCGACGACCTCTTCATGCCCGGTATGGCCGACGAGCAGGATGTCGTAGTCGTCGCGAGCGAAGCGCTTGGCCTCGTTGTGCACCTTCGTCACCAGCGGGCAGGTGGCGTCGATGGTCCGTAGATTCCGGGCGGCGGCCTCTTCGTGGACCGTAGGCGCGACGCCGTGGGCTGAGAACACCACGATGGCGCCTTCGGGCACCTCATCGGTCTGCTCGACAAACACCGCGCCGGCCTTGGCCAGGGTGTCGACGACATAACGGTTGTGCACGATCTCGTGGCGTACGTAGACCGGGGCGCCGTGCTTCTCCAGAGCGCGCTCGACGGTCTCGACGGCGCGGTCGACGCCTGCGCAGTATCCGCGCGGTTCGGCCAGCAGGACTCGCTTGCCGGAGGGTTGCGAACCGCCGCGTGACCTCACCGAGCTCGTGGCACCCGGGATACCCATGTTGATTGTCGGCGGCATGTCTCCAGGGTACGGGGCCACCGCAGCACCGAGCCAGCCGTAGGCTGTGGGCCATGGGAACTGCACCGTACGGGGTCCGGCTGCTGGTAGGCGCGGCGGCGACCGCGATCGAGGAAACTCGCAAGCTGCCCCAAACCATCCTGACCTATCCCATGACGATGGCCAGTCAGGCAGCCAACCTCGTCATGCACGTCCAGCAGAACCTTGCCGAGCTGGTGGTCAAGGGCGACGAAACGCTCGAACAGCTGTTTCCGCCCAAGGACGAGCAGCCCGAGTGGGCCACCTTCGACGAGGATCTTGAGTCCGGGCTCGACGACGACGCTGCCGACGACACTCAGTCCACCGACGGCGAGCGGCGTACCGAGGGACGGTTCGCGCTGTACAGCACCGGCGAGCCCGGGTCCGCAGCTGCGACGAACGGCAAGGCCGCACGCACCTCCGGCTCGGGAACGGAGCCGGACATCGCGGGCGAACTCGGGTACGACGCGCTGACGCTGGCGCAGCTTCGCGCCAGGTTGACCTCGCTGCGCGTGGCCGACCTCGAGGCGCTGCTGGCCTATGAGGAGGCCGGTCGAGCCCGCGCACCGTTCGTCACGTTGCTCGCCAACAGGATCACCCGCGCGACCGCGAAGTGACCGAACCGGGCCAGTCGCCGGAGAACCCCTGGCCGGTCCGCGCCGTGGCGACCCGCGTCGCCAAGTGGATCGACCGGCTCGGCACGGTGTGGGTCGAGGGCCAGCTGACCGAGCTCAAGATCCGCCCGGATTCCAAAACCGTCTTCATGGTGCTGCGTGATCCGGCGGCCGACATGTCCCTGACGCTGACCTGCCCGCGCGATCTCGTGCGCAACGCCCCGGTCAAGCTGTCCGAGGGCACCCAGGTGATCATCTGCGGCAAGCCCAATTTCTACACGGGTCGCGGCACATTCTCGTTGCGGGTCAGTGAGATTCGCGCGGTCGGCATCGGTGAGCTGCTGGCCCGGATCGAGCGGCTGCGTCGGCTGCTGGAGGCCGAAGGACTGTTCGACCCGCGCCTCAAACGGCCGATCCCGTTCCTGCCCAACACCATCGGCCTGATCACCGGACGCGCCTCAGCCGCCGAGCGGGACGTGACGACGGTCGCCACCACCCGCTGGCCCGCGGTGCGCTTCGCGATCCGCAACACGATCGTCCAGGGGCCCAATGCCGTTCCCCAGATCGTGGAGGCGCTCGCGGCGTTGGACGCCGATCCCGACGTCGACGTCATCGTCCTGGCCCGCGGCGGCGGCAGCGTCGAGGACCTGCTGCCGTTCTCCGACGAGACGCTGTGCCGGGCCATCGTCGCCTGCCGCACGCCGGTGGTCAGTGCGATCGGCCACGAACCCGACACTCCCCTGTCCGATCTCGTCGCCGACCTGCGCGCCGCCACCCCGACCGACGCGGCCAAGCGGATCGTTCCCGACGCGGCCGCCGAACAGTCATTGATCACCGATCTGCACCGGCGCAGCGCCCGCGCGCTACGCAACTGGGTGCACCGCGAGCAGCATCACCTGGAGCAGCTGCGCAGCCGCCCGGTACTCGCGCAACCCTTGGCGGCGCTCACCGCACGCGCCGACGAGATCGCGCGCGCCAGGACCACCGCCCAACGTGACATCACGCGGCTCATCGCCGCGGAGACCGATACCATCGGCCACCTGTCTGCGCGGCTGACCGCGCTCGGCCCGGCGGCCACCCTGGCCCGCGGGTATGCGGTGGTCCAAGCGGTCCCGGCGTCCGGATCGCCATCGGTTCTACGTTCGGTGTCCGACGCGCCGAGCGGCACCCGCCTGCGGGTGCGGGTGTCGGACGGCGTCATCTCAGCGGTCAGCGACGGTAGCGAGTGAGGGTGTGAGCATCGTGAGTACTAAGCCTATTAGTGAACTGGGCTATGAAGAGGCCCGCGATGAGCTGATCGCCGTCGTGCAGCAGTTGGAGCAGGGAGGGCTCGACCTCGATGCTTCGCTAAACCTCTGGGAACGAGGCGAGAAGCTGGCACAACGCTGTGAAGAGCACTTAGCCGGAGCGCGACAGCGCGTCGAGCAGGCACTGACCGCGCGCGAGTCCGAAGAAGATTGATCCAGCAACCATTTTTGCCAATCGCGCTCGAAACTGGAACCTGTTTCAGTTAAGCTGCCCGTCATGGGTGACGCATCTCTGACCACTGAACTCGGCCGCGTCCTGGTTACCGGCGGCTCCGGCTTCGTCGGTGCCAATCTGGTGACCGAACTGCTCGACCGCGGATACGCGGTGCGCTCTTTCGACCGCGCGCCGTCACCGCTGGGCGATCACGCCGGCCTTGAGGTCATCGAGGGCGACATCTGCGACAAGCAGACCGTGGCCGCGGCCGTCAAGGACATCGACACGATCATCCACACCGCGGCGATCATCGACCTGATGGGCGGCGCCTCGGTCACCGACGAGTACCGGCAGCGCAGCTTCGCCGTCAACGTCGAGGGCACCAAGAACCTCGTGCACGCGGCACAGGAAGCGGGCGTCAAGCGCTTCGTCTACACCGCATCCAACAGCGTGGTGATGGGCGGGCAGGACATCGTCAACGGCGATGAGACCATGCCGTACACCGCTCGGTTCAACGACCTGTACACCGAGACCAAGGTGGTCGCCGAGAAGTTCGTGCTGGCCCAGAACGGCGAGCACAGCCTGCTCACCTGCGCGATCCGCCCCAGCGGCATCTGGGGCCGCGGCGATCAGACCATGTTCCGCAAGGTGTTCGAGAACGTGCTCGCCGGGCACGTCAAGGTGCTGGTCGGCAACAAGAACATCAAGCTGGACAACTCCTACGTGCACAACCTGATCCACGGGTTCATCCTGGCCGGCCAGCATCTGGTCCCCGGTGGCACCGCACCCGGTCAGGCCTACTTCATCAACGATGGCGAGCCCATCAACATGTTCGAGTTCGCCCGGCCGGTGCTCGCGGCGTGCGGGCGTCCGCTGCCCAACTTCCGGGTATCAGGGCGTCTGGTGCACAAGGTGATGATGGCCTGGCAGTGGCTGCACTTCAAGTTCGGCCTTCCCGAGCCGTTGATCGAACCCCTTGCGGTGGAACGGCTTTACCTCAACAACTACTTCTCGATCGCCAAGGCCAAGCGCGATCTGGGCTACGAGCCGTTGTTCACCACCGAGCGGGCGATGGCCGAGTGCATGCCGTACTACGTCGACCTGTTCAACCAGATGGATACCAAGTCGGCCAAGCAACCCGCCGGCGTGTAGCTCAGCGGTACAGATGCACCGGATGGTGCGTTGACTGTTCGATGCGTGCCGATGCGGCATGCAGTAGATCGCTACCCAGCGCGATGAGGGCACGGGCCGCGGCGATCTCCTCGCCGATCATCGGCGCTCCGGCGTCTTTCGGGTTGCGGTAGGCATCTCCGGTGGTGGACATCGTGTCATCGCGCACCTGCGCCCGGGCCGTGGCGTGGGTGTGGATCTCGTCCTCGGAGAACTCGATCTCGACGAGCCATTTGTTGGTCAGATCCTTGTCGTACATGTCAATCACCCTCCACCTCTAAGGGTGCGCCGGATACGGCCTCCACGCCAGGGGTGGCGTCGCGATCGAGCCACAGCGTCAGGACGAGGTGGCGCAGCATCGCGACGAAGACCAGCGCCCACACCGCCAGTGCGACCCAGCTCTCGACGTATCCGATGCGTTCCACGATCGGCAACTGGTCGGCCTGACCGAGGTAGTGGCCACCGACCCCGTACATGCCGAGCGGGAAGACCACACTCCACAGGGTGGCGTCATAGCGCAAGGGAACGCGATGAACCCAGTGCCGCCAGATCCCGGCCGCGACCAGCGGTGGGATCAGCCAGGTACCAAACGCCCAGAAGAACACCGACGTTCCCGCGATCAGGCCCCGAGTCGCCGCGACCATGGGCGCGTCCGCCATCTCCACGATCCGGGCCCCGGCCACCACGGTGATGGCGGTTGCGCCCATCGCTACCCAGTAGGGCGGCGTGAGATCGGTGGGCCGCAACGGATACAGGAGCATGCGAACCGCCACGAAGATCCCCGCCGCCCCATAGAGAAAAATCCCGACCGACCACGAAAACACCGCCAACAGCGCCAATTCTGAACGGCCCTCGGTGATTTCGGGCTGCAACGCCGCGGCCAGCACCGCAACGGACTGGCTCGCAACAACCCAGATGAACCACGTTCCGTTGGCACTGTGCAGTACCGGCCGGACGGCCTGACCGAGAACCGCCGTCCACGGCACCACATAGCCCAAGATCATCCAGGCCACCCAGCCGACCGCCAGCAATGCGAACGCCAGCCCGTAGTGGCCGTCGGTGGCCAGCCGTGTGCCCACCACGCAGGTCGCAGCCACGAACGTGAACATGGCAAAACCGCGGCTCGGATCGGTCAGGTCAGCCATGAATTCTCGCCGGTAGGAGACGGTGCGGATCACGGTGAGAACCACCAGAACCACATACGCGATCCCCGCCACCCACAACAACGCCACCGAAAGCGCATGTACCCGGTGATAAGTCATCGCTATGGACATGATCCCGGTGGCCATCACGAGTGCGAAGTAACCGGGATGCAGGGTACGCACCGCCTCGCGTCCAGTCGGCTCACTCATGGCTCTGGTCATACCACTGCACCGTCCGACCGATGCGTAAATTTCCGGCGACAGGCGGGCGAAGCGGTGTCGAGCCGGCGGCCATGAGCCTAGGGTCGGAACCGGGGCCGGGGTACATCCACGGGTGAGGAGCTCAACATGCCGAACGGCAAACCGAACATCCTGGTGATCTGGGGCGACGACATCGGTATCAGCAACCTGAGTTGCTACAGCGACGGCTTGATGGGCTACCGGACACCCAACATCGATCGCATCGCCAGCGAGGGCATGCGATTCACGGATTCCTACGGCGAGCAAAGCTGTACCGCAGGGCGGGCAGCCTTCATCAGTGGGCAGAGCGTGTACCGCACCGGAATGAGCAAAGTGGGGGCGCCGGGGTTCGACATCGGCTGGGCCGCTGAGGATCCCACGATCGCCGAACTCCTCAAACCGCTCGGTTACGCGACCGGCCAGTTCGGCAAGAACCACTTCGGGGACCTCAACAAATACTTGCCGACGGTGCACGGGTTCGACGAGTTCTACGGAAACCTCTACCACCTCAACGCCGAGGAAGAACCCGAGCAGTTCGACTACCCGCATGCCGACCAGTTCCCGGTCCTACACCAACTGGCCAAGCCCCGCGGCGTGCTCGACTGCAAGGCCGCTGCCACCGTGTCCACCGAACCCGACGACCCGAAATTCGGTCCGGTCGGCAAGCAGACCATCGAAGACACCGGCCCGCTGAACACCAAGCGGATGGAGACCATCGACGAGGACATCGCAGACCGCACCGTCGACTACATCAAGCGTCAGCACGCGGCGGGCAACCCGTTCTTCGTGTGGTGCAACTTCACCCACATGCACCTCTACACCCACACCAAACCGGAGAGCCGCGGGCAGGCCGGGCTCTGGCAGTCGCCCTACCACGACACGATGATCGACCACGACCGCAATGTCGGCACCGTCCTCGACGTGCTCGACCAACTGGGCATCGCCGAGGACACCATCGTCATCTACTCGACCGACAACGGCCCGCACCGCAATACCTGGCCCGACGCGGGCACCACGCCGTTCCGCAGCGAAAAGGACACCAACTGGGAAGGCGCCTTCCGGGTGCCGGAAATGATCCGCTGGCCCGGAAAGATCACGGCTGGCACCGTGTCCAACGAGATCATCCAGCATCACGACTGGTTGCCCACGCTTCTCGCCGCCGCCGGTGATCCCGACATCAGCGAGAAGCTGAAGAAGGGACACCAGGCGGGAGCCGACGGGGAAACCGAGTACAAGGTGCACATCGACGGGTTCAACCTGCTGCCCTACCTCACCGGCGAGGTCGAGCACAGCCCGCGCCGCGGCTTCTTCTACTTCTCCGACGACGGTGATCTCGTTGCCCTACGGTTCGAGAACTGGAAAGTCGTCTTCATGGAACAACGGTGCCAGGGCACCATGCGCGTGTGGGCGGAGCCATTCACCCATCTGCGCCTGCCGAAGTTGTTCAATCTCCGCACCGACCCGTACGAGTACGCCGACATCACGTCGAACTCGTACTACGAGTGGCTGATCCACCATGACTTTTTCATCATGTACGCCATCGCGATGTCGACGAAATTCCTTGATACGTTTCAGGAATTCCCGCCGCGCCATCCGCCGGCCAGCTTCAGCATCGACCAGGCGGTGGAAAAGCTGCATGAGTTCCTGGCCAAGGACTGACCCGGTTCGAAATGAGTATTGCCTGAGAGGCGCGCAAGTCCGTCCTCGGCTCCGCAGTGGGCGCATGACGTCGGGTTAGTCCCGGGGGTACCGACGGCACACGCGACAAACAAATCCGACACGAAAGCGAGGCTTGGCACATGCCGAACAACCAACCCAACATCCTGGTCATCTGGGGCGACGACATCGGGATCTGGAATCTCAGTTGCTACAGCCGCGGCATGATGGGCTACTCCACTCCCAATATCGACCGGATCGCCAACGAGGGAATGCTTTTCACCGATTCCTACGGCGAACAGAGCTGTACCGCCGGCCGCGCCTCGTTCATCACCGGCCAGAGCGTCTACCGCACCGGAATGAGCAAGGTGGGCATGCCCGGCGTCGACGTGGGACTTCAGAAGGAGGACCCGACGATCGCCGAACTGCTGAAGCCGCTGGGTTACGCCACCGGCCAGTTCGGAAAGAACCACCTCGGCGACCTGAACAAGTTTCTCCCCACCGCGCACGGGTTTGATGAGTTCTTCGGTAACCTCTACCACCTCAACGCCGAAGAGGAGCCTGAGCACGAGGACTACCCCACCGCCGAGGAAGCTCCGAAGATGCGAGCCGCGTTACTGCCCCGCGGCGTCATCCACTCCTGGGCCACTGACGAGGACTCCGGCGAGGCGGACGATCGCTACGGGCCGGTCGGCAAGCAGCGCATCGAGGACACCGGACCGCTGACAAAGAAGCGGATGGAGACCATCGATGACGAAACGACCTCGGCGTGTGCTGATTTCATCAAACGCCAGCATGAAGCCGATACCCCGTTCTTCGTGTGGATGAACTTGACCCACATGCACTTCCGGACTCACACCAAGCCGGAGAGCCGGGGACAGGCCGGCCGCTGGCAGTCTCCGTACCACGACACGATGATCGATCACGACCGCAATGTCGGCACCCTTCTCGACCTGGTCGACGAATTGGGTATCGCCGAGGACACCATCGTCATCTATTCGACGGACAACGGCCCACATGCGAACTCCTGGCCAGACGGTGCGACCACCCCGTTCCGCAGCGAGAAGGCCACGAACTGGGAAGGCGCATTCCGCATTCCGGAAATGATCCGTTGGCCCGGGAAGATCAAGCCGGGGGCGATCTCCAATGAGATTGTGCAGCACCACGACTGGCTGCCTACCTTCTTGGCTGCGGCAGGCGATCCGGATATCGTCGAGAAGCTGAAGGGAGGTCACACAGCGGGGGCCGATGGAGAAACCAACTACAAGGTGCATATCGACGGCTACAACCTGCTGCCCTACCTCACCGGCGAGGTGGACAAGAGTCCGCGGCGTGGAATGATCTACTTCTCCGACGACGGCGACGTGCTGGGCATCCGGGCCGACAACTGGAAGATCGTGTTCATGGAGCAGCGTTGCCAGGGCACTCTGCAGGTATGGTTCGAGCCGTTCACCAAATTGCGGGCGCCCAAGCTGTTCAACTTGCGCACCGACCCGTTCGAGCACGCGGATATCACATCAAACACATACTGGGACTGGATGATCGACCGCCTGTTCCTCATGTTCTACGGCTCGGCGATCGTGACGGAGTTCCTGGAAACCTTCAAGGAGTTCCCCCCGCGCCAGGAGCCGGCTTCGTTCACGATCAATCACGCCGTGGACGAACTCAAGAAGTTTCTGGCCACCGGCGGCGGCTAGAACGTTGACGGAATTGATCTCCTGGAACGACGGCCCCACGAAGTCGGCGATCGTCGACTTCGTGGGCCGCGTCACCGCCGACGGTCCGGATTTCGTCGCGCCGGAAGCCCGTGTCGCGGTGTTCGACAACGACGGCACCCTGTGGTGTGAAAAGCCGGCCTACATTCAGCTGGACTTCCTGGTGCGCCGCCTGGCCGAGCAGGCGGCGGCCGACCCGGCGCTGGCAGCCACACAGCCCTACACCGCGGCGGCCGCCGACGATCTGGCCTGGTTCGGAGATGCTGTCACCAAGCACTACAACGGTGATGATTCCGCCCTCAAAATCCTTGCCGGCGGGATACTTTCGGCCTACGCCGGACTGTCTGTCGAGGACCACGCCGACCGGATCAAGGCGTTCTTCGCCGAGGCGAAGCATCCGACGCTGGGGCGTCCGTACACCGCGTGCGGCTATCTGCCCATGGTCGAGTTGCTGCGTTATCTGGAGGCCAACGGCTTCGCGAACTACATCGTGTCCGGTGGCGGCCGCGATTTCATGCGTCCGGTGACGGTGTCGATGTACGGCGTTCCGCCGGAGCGGGTGATCGGCAGTTCGGTGGGGCTGGATTTCGTCGACGGTCAACTCAAAACCACAGCCACACCGGAGTTCCTGAACGACGGTCCGGTCAAGGCCGTGCGAATCTGGGGCCGCATCGGGCGTCGGCCGATCTTCGCCGTGGGCAATTCCAACGGCGATATCCAGATGCTGGAGTACACCGCCGGCGGGCCCGGCCCGTCATTGAGCATGCTGGTGCGCCACGATGACGCCGATCGCGAATTCGATTACACCGCAGGCGCAGAGAAGGCACTGGGGCTCGCTTTCGATCGCGACTGGACGGTGGCGAGTATGCGGGACGATTGGACGACGGTCTTTGACTGAGAGTGACACCGATCTGATCTGGATTCCGGCGCAGACGACGATCCTCGGCTCGGATGCGCACTACCCCGAGGAGGCTCCGGCGCGCGAGGTTGCCACGGCGGGGTTCTGGATCCAACGCCACCAGGTGACCAACACCGAGTACACCGAATTCGTCGACACCACCGGCTATCTCACGGTCGCCGAACGTCCGGTGAACCCGGACGACTTCCCGGGCGCCCCACCCGAGAATCTGGTTCCCGGCTCGATGGTGTTCCAGCGCACCGCGGGTCCGGTGGACCTGCGGCATATCAACCAGTGGTGGGCATGGACGCCCGGCGCGTGCTGGAACCACCCGCGCGGACCACGCTCGTCGCTGAAGGGTCGTGAGCAGCATCCCGTGGTGCACATCGCCTTTGACGACGCAGCGGCTTATGCGGACTGGGCCGATCTGGAACTACCCACCGAGGCCGAGTGGGAGACCGCGGCCCGCGGTGGGATCTCCGGTGCCGCATACACCTGGGGCGACGAGCCCGAGCAGCCCGGACAGCACCTGGCGAACTACTGGCACGGCGAATTCCCCTACCTGCCCGACACTGGTTATGGCACAACGAAACCGGCCGGCAGCTTCGAGCCCAACGGCTACGGCCTGTTCGACATGGCGGGCAACGTCTGGGAGTGGACAACGGACTGGTACGGCGAGGACCGGGCCACCACGCCGTGCTGCGCCGCAGATACCTACGACCCCAACCAGCCGCAGTTCCAGATCGGGCGCCGGGTGATCAAGGGCGGCTCGTTCCTGTGTGCCGACAGCTACTGCATGAGGTACCGCCCGGCCGCCCGGCGACCGCAGATGGTGGATACCGGCATGAGCCACATCGGTTTTCGATGCGTCAAGCGGCCTTAGCCGAACGCCGGGGCGACGAAGCGCCTCAGTATCTCCTGCTCGACCGCCTCGTCGGCACCCGGCCACACCAACAGCGACAGCACCAGCCGCACGATCCAGGCCGCAGCCGCCGGGTCGTCCTCGGCCAGTCCCGTGAGTTCCGTGGCGAACGCGGCGGGAACCGGCGACTGACCCAGATCGGCCATCCCGCCCCCACTGCGCAGTGAACCGAGTAGCAGATCGAACATCGGATCTGCCCGAATCCGTTGCAGTGCAACGGTAATTGCGGTCAGCATCCGCTGCGCTCCGGTCAGTCCGTCGACGGCGCGACGAACCTCGCCAACGATCGAAGCGGCCAACCGGGCCAGCACGGCGTCGCGGATCTGCGCCTTGCCGCCCGCATGCCGATAGACCGTCGCGCGCGAGCAGTGCACCCGCGCGGCCAGCGCATCGATGTCGAGTGCGTCGAGCCCGTCGCGGGCCGCCATCTCGGCCGCCGCGGCGTAGATGCGCTCGGCGGCCTCGACCCGTCGATCACCCCCGACCAACCAGTCAGCGCGCCCAGGAGACATGGATGCGAACTTATCGCATATTGAGACAGAACTCCGAGTAATTCTCAGCCGATTCGCAGGTCACCGCCCTGTATTGAGACACCCCCGCACCGCGAGCCCCAGAGGCCAATATCAACATGCCCGAACATCGTTGACTAGCCCAGAATCGCCAGCCAACCTGGCCAAATGCTCCTGGCACACGAACTGTTCGAACCCGAATGCCTGCAAGATCCGTATCCGCTCTACGACCGGTTGCGGGCCCACGCACCAGTGGCGCAGGTCGGCGACTCACCGTTCTTCGTGGTGACGTCATTCGACGCCGTCGTCGAAGCCACGGCACGTTCCCAGGACTTCTCATCGAATCTCACCGCGACCATGTGGTCCCAGCCCGACGGCACCGTCGCCGCGTTCGGCATGGGCGAGCCGGGTGGCCCCATCCACGTGCTGGCCACCGCCGACGATCCGGCCCATGCCGCCCACCGCAAGATGGTGCTGCCCCGGATGGCGGTCAAGCGGATAGCCGAACTGGAACCCTTCATCGCGGCCATCACTGCCGACTTGCTCGCCGGAGCGGGCGGAGAATTCGAGTGGATGTCCGCCTTGGCCGATCGACTGCCCATGTTGGTGGTCGCGCAGCTGCTGGGCTTGCCGGCCGAGGACGTGGACCGTCTGGTGACATGGGCCTATGCCAGCACCCAGCTCCTGGACGGGCTGGTCGATGCCGAACAGCTGACGGCGTCGGGGATCGCGGCCGTCGAGCTCGGCGGCTACCTGACCGAACGGTTCACCGAAGCGTCGGCAAACCCGGGAGAAAACCTGCTGGGAGACCTGGCGACCTACTGCGCGGCCGAACGCGTGTCCTCCGACTCGGCAGTGTTCATGCTGATCCAGCTGGTGGGCGCGGGAGGCGAATCGACCGCGTCGTTGATCGGCAGCGCCGTGTGGATTCTGAGCCGACGTCCCGACCTCGCCGAACGGCTGCGCCGGGATCCCGCATTGATCGCGCCGTTCCTGGAGGAGGTGTTGCGGTTCGAGTCCCCGTTCCGGGGCCACTATCGGCATGTGCTGTCCGATGCCGAACTGGCAGGCGTCGCGCTGCCCGCAGACAGCCACCTACTGCTGCTGTGGGGCGCGGCCAACCGGGATGAGGCAGTGTTCGAGGATCCGAACGAGTTGCGGCTGGATCGGCCGAATATCAAGAATCACTTGGCATTCGGCAAGGGCGGGCACTTCTGCCTCGGGGCCGCACTGGCCCGGCTCGAAGCCCGCATCGTGATGTCGTCACTACTGACCACCGGAAACACCATTCGGCCGGCTGGGGATGCCGAATGGCAACCCAGCCTGTTGGTGCGCCGGTTACGTCAGCTTCCGCTGAGCCTGCGGTGAACTACCCGGAACTCAGGCGGCTTGCGTAGCGAGCGCGATGCTGTCGTCGTCGACGAACACCAGCCCGCCGTCGTCGAGGTTGACTGCCCACCGGCGCGCCGGTTCGACAATTCGCTCCCCAGCGACCTCGACCGCAGTCCCGGCCAAGTCGGCGAAATCTTCGACGACAGTGCCGTGCAATTCGTCGTCAGTTCCCGGATAAACAACCACCGAGGAACCCACAGCAACCTCTTCGGCAATTTCGCCAGAGTCGCTGTCGTTAACCCCCGTCACGACATCTTCGGACATCCCACACCTCCCCAATTACTGACGCGTGCAACCGAGTACATCACAAACGCCTGCGATTGGCTCACTTTCGTCGATACCTACAGCCACACCTTGCATACGTCTCGGGCAAATTTCCAAATCGGGTAACGACGAGCGTTCCGGCAAATGCATCACACTCGGGTGTGCAGCGTGATGCCGGTCACGCTCATCTGCCGACAGTGCCATTGGTCAATGCTTTTGAGGCAACTGCAGCAACATTCGCCTCCTCCGGCGCTCCCCCAGTACGACGCCTATGTACCGGTTGCTGAGCAACCCCGGGCGAACGGTCTCCCGCGGATACTCGAACCCCGTCCAGATCGCGGTGACACACACCACATCCGCGTTCGCTAGTGTTGCAACACGTTCTAGCGAGGAGGCCTATGTCCGACGCCGTTTTGGTTACTGGCGCGTTCGGTTTGGTGGGCTCCGCCGTGGTGAAGGCGCTGGCCGCCGGTGGACGCACGGTGGTCGCGACCGATCTCGACGTGCCCGCGAACCGCAAGGCCGCCGCCGCGCTCCCCGTTTCCGTACAGGTGCGCTGGGCAGATCTGACCGATTCCGCCGCCGTCGACGCACTGGTTGCCTCGGCCGCACCGGCCGCGATCATCCACCTCGCCGCGATCATCCCGCCGTTCTGCTACATGCGCCGCGGGCTGGCCCGCAAGGTCAACGTCGAGGCCACCGCATCACTGGTGCGCGCCGCCGAAGCCCGGCCGACTCCGCCCCGATTCGTGCAGGCCTCCAGCATCGCGGTGTACGGCGCCCGCAATCCCCACCACATCGACGACGTGCTGACCCCCGACACCCCGACCAACGCGTCCGACATCTACGGCGCGCACAAGGTCGAGGCCGAAGCCCTGGTTCGGGCCTCGAAGCTGGACTGGCTGATCCTGCGCCTCGGCGGGGTGATGAGCTCGGAATTCAGCCTCGACATGGACGTCGACCTCATTTCGTTCGAGAGTGTGCTGCCCGCCGACGGCCGGCTGCAGACCGTCGATGTGCGCGATGTCGCGGCCGCCTTCGTCGCGGCCACCACGGTCCCGACCGACACCGCCAACCACGAGGTGCTGCTGATCGGCGGCGAAGCCGAAACCCACCGGCACACGCAGTCCGCGGTCGGCTCGCAGGCAGCGGCCGCCATGGGAATCAAGGGCGGCCTGCCGATCGGGCGGCCCGGCAACCCCGAGGATGACGCCGCCTGGTTCGCCACCGACTGGATGGACACCACCCGGGCACAGGAAGTCCTCGGGTACCAGCATCACAGCTGGCCCGTGCTGCTGGCCGACACCAGGGCGAATGCCGGATGGAAGCGCTTTCCGATCGGCCTGGCCGCTCCCCTCATTCGCGCATTCCTGCGGTCGAAGTCCGCCTACAAGGACTATCCAGGCCAGCAGGCCGACGTGTGGAACGCGATCGACAAGAAGTGGGGCGACCACCGCCCGGACGGGAGTAACACATGAGCACCCAGCGGGTAGCGGTCGTCATCGGAGGGGCCTCGGGGATCGGGTGGGCCAGCGCCCAGGCCCTGGCCGCCGACGGCTGCCGCATCGTGGTGGCCGACCGTCACGCCGAGGGTGCGGCCGCCCGGGCTTCCGAGTTGAACGAGGCAGCAGACCCGGAGTTGGGTGCGCCACACACCAGCTGCTACGTCGACGTCACAGACGAGGACACGGTGCAGAAGTTGTTCGAGACGACCGGGGCGGTCGACATCGTGCTCAACTGCGCCGGGTTCAGCAATGTCGGCCTGATCACCGACCTGGCGGTCGAGGATTTCCGGTCGGTCGTCGACGTCTGCCTCAACGGCGGGTTCATCGTCGCCAAACACGCCGGCCGCAACCTGCCCGAAGGCGGTGTCCTGGTGTCGATTTCGTCGCTGAACGGGCGCCAGCCCGCGGCCGGCATGAGCGCCTACTGCGCGGCCAAGGCCGGGTTGTCGATGCTGACGCAGGTGGCCGCGCTGGAAATGGGGCCGCGCGGCATCCGGGTCAACGCGATCGCGCCGGGATTTGTGAAGACCCCGCTGACCGATCCCGCGGCGATGATCCCCGGTGTGGTCGAGGACTACATCGAGAACACCGCGCTGGGCCGCGGCGGAACCCCCGAGGACATCGCCGCTGCCGTGGTGTTCCTGTGTTCACCGCAGGCGTCATGGCTGACCGGCGAGGTGCTCGATCTCAACGGCGGCGCGCACCTCAAGCGCTACCCGGACATCCTCGGCCACGTCATGAAGCTGGCCCAGGCGTGACCCAGTCCGTGTCCGGCAAGCAGGCGATCGTCACCGGTGCCGGATCCGGCATCGGCGCGGCACTGTGCCGGGCGCTGGCGGCCGCCGGTGCCGAGGTGCTCTGCACCGATATCGACGAGGACGCCGCAGCCCGCACTGCGGCACCGCTCGGGGCACGGTCAGCGCGTCTGGACGTCACCGATGCGGCCGCCGTGCAGGCGGCTGTCGACGATGTCGTCGCGCGGACGGGGCGGCTCGACCTGATGTTCAACAACGCGGGCATCGTCTGGGGTGGGGACACCGAACTGCTGACGCTGGACCAGTGGAACGCGATCATCGACATCAACGTGCGCGGTGTCGTCCACGGTGTCGCCGCCGCGTATCCCCAGATGATCCGGCAGGGCCACGGCCACATCATCAACACCGCCTCGATGGCGGGCCTGGCCGCCGCGGGCCAGCTCACGAGCTACGTGATGACCAAGCACGCCGTCGTCGGGCTGTCGCTGGCCCTGCGTTCGGAAGCGGCCGCCCATGGCGTGGGCGTGCTGGCGGTGTGCCCGGCCGCGGTCGAGACGCCGATCCTGGACAAGGGCGCGGTCGGCGGTTTCGTCGGCCGCGACTACTTCCTGCAGGGCCAGGGGGTCAAGACCGCCTACGACGCCGACCGATTGGCCGCCGACACGCTGCGTGCCATCGCGCGCAACAAGGCCATCCTGGTCAAACCCCGTCGCGCCCAGGCCTCCTGGGTGTTCGCCCGGCTGGCACCGGGCCTGATGCAGCGCCTCTCGATGCGCTTCGTCGCCTCGCAGCGGGCCGGCCAGGCCGCGCACGCCGGCGCGAGCGTCACGCTGGAGTAGACGTTCAATGCCGGCCGTCATGCCCGCGTGACGATAAGGTCAGCCCAAAAGCGGGAAGGGGCCGGATGAAAGACCAGTTCACCCTCACCCAGAAGCGGGCGCTGGCAATCTTCACCGTGCTGGCCTTACTGCTCGGGGCGTACTTCCTGCGCAACTTCTTCGTCCTGATCGTGATGGCCGCCGTCGGCGCCTACCTGTTCACCCCGCTCTACCAGCGGTTTCAGCGCCGGTTCGGCACGGGCCTCTCGGCCACACTGACGCTGCTGGTCGCCATCCTCATGGTGATCATCCCGGTGTCCCTGGTGGTCTTCATGGCCATCGTGCAGGTCACCCAGCTCGTCAACACGGTCAGTACCTGGATCGCCGACACCGACGTCAGCACGCTCGGTGACCGGGCCCTGCAACTGGTCAATTCGCTGCTGCAGCGGGTTCCCTTCCTGGACATCCACCTCACTGCGGATTCGTTGCGCGACACCGTGGTCAAGCTTTCTCAGCACCTCGGCGAATGGCTGCTGGGCATCTTGCAGGGCGCGGTCGGCGGCATGGTCGGCGCGATCACCTCGTCGATCATCTTCCTGTACGTGTTCATCTCGATGCTGGTCAACAAGGACGAGATGGCCACCCTGATCCGCCGGCTGAACCCGCTCGGCGAGGAGATCACCGACCTGTACCTCGCCAAGACCGGCGCCATGGTGAAGGGAACGGTCAAGGGCCAGTTCGTGATCGCGTTCTGCCAGGGCGTGGCCGGGGCTATCTCGATCTACATCGCGGGCTTCCACAGCGGGTTCTTCGTCTTCGCGATCCTGCTGACCGCGCTGTCGGTGATCCCGCTCGGCGGCGGAATCGTCACCATCCCGTTCGGCATCGGAATGATGTTCTTCGGCAACATCTTCGGCGGTGCCTTCGTGGTGGCGTTCCACCTGCTGGTGGTCACCAACATCGACAATGTGCTGCGGCCGTGGCTGGTGCCCAAGGCAGCCCGACTGGACCCCGCGCTGATGTTGCTCGCGGTATTCGCCGGGATCTCGATGTTCGGCTTCTTCGGTCTGGTGATCGGGCCGGTACTGATGATCATCATCGTCACCACGGTCAGCGTGTACCTGGCGGTCTACAAGGGCGTCGCGCTCGAGACCGACGAGCCCGACGCGCCCCGCAAGAAGCTGTGGCCGCGGCGCAAGAAGGCCGCGGCCACCGAACCTGATCCAGAACCGGAGGCCGAACCCGAGGCCGAGTCGGAGCCCGCTACGAAGCGAGACGCTCCGTAAGGAACGCCACCACCCGCTTACGCGCCTCATAGGCGGGATGCCCGTCGACTTCGCGGACCTGATCGGTCAGCACCGAGTGCGCCGCCGGAGACAGACCGTCGGGGTTGCCCTTCTTCGAGTTGATCTCGATGACCTCGAACGCGTCACCGAGGCGGGCCTTGAGGGTGGCGAACCGCTCCCCCGGCGCCAATTTGTCCTGGCTGAACCGAAGGGCCAGCGCGCACAGCCCGTCGTTGGCGGCACGCTGTTCGATGATCTTGAGCTCGGCCTCCGACATGCCCGGGTCGCGTTTCTGCGCCGCGGTCAGGGCCACCGGCACCGACGGCTGGCTCAGCACCGGGGCCAGCACGCTGTCGTCCACCGCGGCGGCGAGCGCGAACCCGCCGGTGAAGCACTGCCCGATCACGCCGACACCCTTCCCGGGGGTGCTGGCGTTGAGGTCGCGGGCCAGGGCCCGCAGGTAGTGCGCGACGGGCCGGTCCGCATTGGTGGCGAATGCCGAAAACTCCCGTGTCACGCAAGCTTTCACCATGACTCCGATGGCGCCTGGGCGTACCGCGGCCGCACCCGGGGTGCCGAACAGCGACGGCGCGGCCACTGTGAAGCCGTTGTCCACCAGATGGTTGCCCAGCGCGAGCACACCGGGATGCAGGCCGGGGATCTCGGGGATCAGGACCACCCCGGGGCCTGCGCCCTTGCGGTACACGTCGTAGGTCTGATCGGCGGCGGTGAACGGGGTGGCGGTCCACCCGGTGAGATCTGCAACTGGCGACGACAACACGGGCTCCATCCGTTAGTGCGTCACGGCCTCTTGAGCGGCAGCGGCGACTGCTTCTGCGTCGCACTCGCCAGCGTACGGTACCCATCAGTACCACCGGCGCCGGTGATCGCAACCTGAGCCGGTCCGCTCAGCTTCGTCGTCCACACCGGTTCCGGGTCGCTGCTGTCGTAGACCACCCAGGTCACCCCGTCGACGTCCTGGGTGCCCGACGCATACGAATCCGGCTTGATCGAGGCCACCAGCGCGGCCTCGTCGGCATTGCTCTGGGTCAGGCTCAGGTACTGGCCGTCAGGCGCCAGATAACCGATGCGTGAGGCCACTGCGCGGCCGTGCTGACCGTTGGGCAACGTCAGGCCACCGTCGATGCCGTGGCGACTGCCGGAGTTCGGCTGCCAACCCTCGGGCAGCTGGGGCATCCGGATGGGGATCTTCAGCGCGTCGGCGTCGGCCTGCAGGGCGGCCGGCGCATCGAATTCGGGGGCCGGGCCGGGCCCTGGTCCACCCGCCTGAAACGAGCACATACCAAGCATCCCGGCCAGCACGATGCAGGCCACCACCAGCGGCGCCATCGACCAGAACATGTCCCGGCCGTCCTGCAGTAACCGGGATTTTTCGGGTCTCGGAGCCGGGGTTGGCTCAGACGTCGGCTCAGTGGACATGCTCGCCAGTATCCCAGCTCTCAAACCCGCAGCCGGTTCTGGGACAATCTGGGCCATGAGTCCCACGCGGGGAGAAGCCCCGGACCGCAACCTTGCCCTCGAACTCGTCCGGGTGACCGAGGCCGGCGCCATGGCCGCAGGCCGCTGGGTCGGCCGCGGCGACAAAGAGGGCGGCGACGGGGCCGCTGTCGACGCCATGCGTGAGCTGGTCAACTCGGTGTCGATGCGCGGCGTCGTGGTGATCGGTGAGGGCGAGAAGGACGAAGCGCCGATGCTCTTCAACGGTGAAGAGGTCGGCAACGGCGACGGGCCGGAGTGCGATTTCGCTGTGGACCCGGTGGATGGCACCACGCTGATGAGCAAGGGCATGCCGAACGCCATCTCGGTGCTCGCCGTCGCCGAGCGGGGCGCGATGTTCGACCCGTCGGCGGTGTTCTACATGAACAAGATCGCCGTCGGCCCCGAGTGCGCCGACGCCATCGACATCACCGCTCCGATCGGGGAGAACATCCGGCGGGTGGCCAAGGTGCGCGGTGCCTCGGTGAGCGATCTGACCGTGTGCATCCTGGACCGGCCGCGCCACTCCCAGCTGATCGAGGATGCCCGCGCCGCCGGTGCCCGCATCCGGCTGATCACCGACGGCGATGTCGCCGGCGCCATCTCGGCCTGCCGCCCCAACTCGGGCACCGACATCCTGGCCGGAATCGGCGGGACGCCAGAGGGCATCATCGCCGCGGCCGCGATCCGCTGTATGGGCGGCGCGATCCAGGCGCAGCTGGCCCCCACCGACGACGCCGAACGCCAGAAGGCCATCGACGCCGGCTACGACCTGGACCAGGTGCTGTCGACCGACGACCTGGTCTCGGGTGAGAACGTCTTCTTCTGCGCGACCGGCGTCACCGACGGTGATCTGCTCAAGGGCGTGCAGTACTACCCGGGCGGCTGCACTACCCAGTCCATCGTGATGCGGTCCAAGTCCGGCACCGTCCGGATGATCGAGGCCTACCACCGGCTGACGAAACTCAACGAGTACTCCGCCATCGACTTCACCGGCGACAAGACTGCCGCCTACCCGCTCCCCTAACTCGCTAGAAAGGCAAGCATGAGCACCGACGCCGAAACCGACAACGCTGTCGAGTACCGCATCGAGCACGACACCATGGGCGAGGTCCGGGTGCCGGTCAACGCCATGTGGCGGGCGCAGACCCAGCGTGCCGTGGAGAACTTCCCGATCTCCTTCCGCGGGCTGGAGCGCACCCAGATCCGCGCGCTGGGCCTGCTGAAGGCGGCCTGCGCGCAGGTCAACAAGGACCTGGGCCTGCTGGCCGCCGAGAAGGCCGACGCCATCATCGCCGCGGCCGGCGAGATCGCCGACGGGCTGCACGACGACCAGTTCCCGATCGACGTGTTCCAGACCGGCTCGGGCACCAGCTCGAACATGAACGCCAACGAGGTGATCGCCTCGATCGCCGCCCGCAACGGCGTGACCGTCCACCCCAACGACGACGTGAACATGTCGCAGAGCTCCAATGACACGTTCCCGACGGCCACCCACATCGCGGCCACCGAAGCCGCTGTGCGCCACCTGATTCCGGCGCTCGAGGTGCTGCACGAGTCGCTGGCCGCCAAGGCCAAGCAGTGGAAGACCGTGGTCAAGTCCGGCCGCACCCACCTGATGGACGCGGTGCCGGTGACGCTGGGCCAGGAGTTCGGCGGCTACGCCCGTCAGATCGAGGCCGGCATCGAACGCGTGAAGGCCACGCTCCCCCGCCTGGGAGAGCTCGCCATCGGCGGCACCGCCGTGGGCACCGGCCTCAACGCCCCCGACGGCTTCGGCCCCAAGGTGGTCGAGGTGCTGGTCAACCAGACCGGCCTGGCCGAATTGCGTACCGCAGCAGACTCGTTCGAGGCCCAGGCGGCCCGCGACGGGCTGGTCGAGGCATCGGGCGCACTGAAGACCATCGCGGCCTCGCTGACCAAGATCGCCAACGACGTGCGCTGGATGGGTTCGGGCCCGCTGACCGGCCTGGGCGAGATCCAGCTGCCGGACCTCCAGCCGGGCAGCTCGATCATGCCGGGCAAGGTCAATCCGGTTCTGCCCGAGGCGGTTACCCAGGTGGCCGCGCAGGTCATCGGCAACGACGCCGCGGTCACGGTCGGTGGCCTGTCGGGCGCCTTTGAACTCAACGTGTACATCCCGATGATGGCGCGCAACCTGCTCGAGTCGTTCACCCTGCTGTCCAACGTGTCGAAGCTGTTCGCCACCAAGTGCATTGACGGCCTGGTCGCCAACGAAGACCACCTGCGCACCCTGGCCGAGTCCTCCCCGTCGATCGTGACGCCGCTGAACTCGGCGATCGGCTACGAGGAGGCCGCCAAGGTCGCCAAGCAGGCCCTCAAGGAGAAGAAGACCATCCGCCAGACGGTGATCGACCGCGGCCTGATCGGCGACAAGCTGTCGGAGGCCGAGCTGGACAAGCGCCTCGATGTGCTGGCCATGGCCAAGGTGAAGGACGGCGAGTAACCCCTTCAACGCCAAAAGCGCCCCGAAACCACCCGGTTTCGGGGCGCTTTTGTATTGCACTAATCGGGAAGCGGTGCCGCCCAGCGCAACACGGTCCCGCCACCGGGCCGGTCCGTGATGGTGAACCGGCCGCCCGCACTCAACGCCCGGGCCCGCAGATTACCCAGCCCACTCTCGGTGATCTCGGCGGCGATCCCGCAGCCGTTGTCGGCCACTTCGATGGACAGGTCGTCGGCAACCTCCACGACGACGGTGAGTTCAGTTGCCCCAGAATGTCGTACCGCGTTGCTGATCGCCTCGCGCAGCACCGCCTCGGCATGGTCGGCCAGGGTCGCATCGACCACCGACAGCGGGCCGACGAACCGCGTGCTGGTGTGTATCGGCGCGTCCGCGAACTGGGCGATCACCTCATCGAGGCGCTGCCGTAGCCGCGTCGTGCCGGCCTGGGCGCCGTGCAGATCGAAGATCGCGGTCCGGATCTCCTGGATGACCGCCTGCAGATCGTCGACGGTGCCGGTGAGCCGCTGCTGTACCTCGGGGGATTCTGCCCGCGGGATCGTGCCCTGCAATGACAGGCCCACCGCGAACAACCGCTGGATCACATGATCGTGCAGGTCCCGGGCGATCCGGTCGCGGTCGGCAAGGATTTCCAGCTCGCGCACGCTGCGCTGCGAGCTGGCCAGCTGCCAGGCCACCGTGGCCTGGTCGGCGAACGCCGCGGCCATGTCGAGCTGTTCAGCGGTGAAGCTCCGGGCGCCGTCGGCACGCACGGCCACCAGCACACCGGCGACGGTGTCGACGGTACGCAGCGGCAGCACCAGCGCCGGGCCACCCGAACCGTCCAGCTCGAGGCGGTCCAGCCGGTGCGGCGTGCCGTCACGGAACGCCGCACCCACCGCGTCCTCCGCCGCGTGCACGCCCACCGGAATCGAGTCGACGGTGGTCGGGCCGCCTGCCGTGGCGGCCACCACGAGGTGGTCGTCCTCACCGGCCGGGGCCTCGCTGCCGGGCACCGCGACCACGATGCGGTCGGCACCGGTCAATTTGAGCGCCTCGTCGGCCACCATCCGGAACACCGTGGCCGGATCGGTACCGCCGAGCAGTTCGGTGCCGATATCGCGGGTGGCCGTGATCCAGGCCTGACGGTCGCGGGACAGTTGGTAGAGCCGGGCGTTCTCCACAGCTACGCCCGCGGCCGCGGCCAGGGCCTCCACCAGCACCTCATCGTCCTCGCTGAACGGCTGCCCGTTGGTCTTGTCGGTCAGGTAGAGGTTGCCGAACACCTCGCCGCGGATTCGCACCGGGACACCGAGAAAGGTTCGCATCGGCGGATGGTTGGCCGGAAACCCGACCGAAGCGGGATGTTGATGGATGTCGTCGAGCCGGATCGGTTTCGGATCGTCGATCAGTACCCCGAGCACACCACGGCCCTCGGGCAGATGTCCGATGATGGCCCGGGTTTCGTCGTCGATGCCCTGATAGACGAACTCGGTCAGCTCATGATCGTCGCCGCGGACACCCAGCGCACCGTAGCGGGCGTCGACCAGTTCGATCGCGGTCCGCACGATGGTGCTCAGCGTGACCTCGAGGTCCAGACCCGAGGTGACTGCGAGCATGGCCTCGACCAGGCCGTCGATGCGGTCGCGCCCGGTGATGATCTCCTCGACGCGGTCCTGGACCTCGGTGAGCAATTCGCGCAACCGCAGCTGCGAGAGAGTGTCCCGCAACGGCGAGTTGCGCGACTCGTCGTCGGGTTGCGCGCCCTGCTTAGTCACGTCCCCATGCTGGCATCATCGGCGGTACCGCACCAAGCTTGTCCGGATCTTCCCCGGCCGGCTCAGGACCGAATCGGAATCTGCGACCCGTGACGCGAACCGGGGACACCCGCACCCAGTGCGGCTTCGCCGTAGCCGTCCACGGGAGTAACTGCGCCCGCTCTGCTTCGTCCAGTTCCTCGTCGGTGCGCAAGGTGCGTGCGACGCCTCGCACGATCACGCTCCAGCCGTCGACCACGTCGTGATCGTCGGCTTCGAACAACACGTGGTTGTTGATGGCCGCGCTGATCAGCTTCGTTCCCTCCGCGGTTCGGAAGAGGATGCTGCGGTTCTGCACCGCGAAGTTGACCGGAAAGATGTTCGCCTCGTCGTCCACGGTGGTGACGATTCGGCCCAGCGTCATACTTCCCAGCAGTCTCCAGCACTCGGACTCGGACAGAACCGCGACCGGCTCACCGCGCGTTGACATTCCGATTCCCGAACGGGTATCGACATCATGGCTCATATCCGTGAGGTTATTGCCGACGAGTTCGCGGCGACATGGGCGAAAGCCCTGTCAGTTGAGGACCAAAGACTCTGGCATCTACTGACGGTGACGGTCCAGTGTGGAGGCGAAGACCGCGGCCTGCGTGCGGCGTTCCATGCCCAGCTTGGCCAACAACCGCGACACGTAGTTCTTGACGGTCTTCTCGGCGAGGAACATCCGGGCCGCGATCTGCCGGTTGGTCAGCCCCTCGCCCAGCAGATCGAGCAGCACCCGCTCCTGCTGGGTCAGCCCGGCCAACGGGTCGGACCGCTCGGCATCGCCGCGCAGTTTCGCCATCAGCGCCGTCGCGGCACGATTGTCCAGTAGCGACTTCCCGGCCCCGACGTCCTTGATCGCCTGGGCGAGTTCCATTCCCTTGATGTCCTTGACCACGTAGCCGCTGGCGCCGGCCAGGATGGCATCCAGCATGGCCTCGTCGGAGGTGAACGACGTCAGCATCAGGCAGCGCAGATCGGGCATGCGCGACAACAGTTCCCGGCAGAGTTCGATGCCGTTGCCGTCTGGCAGCCGGACGTCGAGGACCGCGACGTCGGGCTTCAGCGCCGGCACCCGGGCCAGCGCCTGGGCCACCGAATCGGCCTCGCCGATCACGTCCAGCTCCGGGTCGGCGCCGAGCAGGTCGATCAGCCCACGGCGAACCACCTCATGGTCATCGACCAGAAAGACTCTGATCATTCCCTGAGTCTCACAACCGGTGGCGCCGATCGCAAGTGAGCACCGCGCAGCCCGAGGAAGCCAACGCGGTCTGCAACCCGGGCGAATCGGGGTGATCGGCACCGAGCACGAGCATCTGGGCCGACTCCGGGTGTGCCGTCAGGTATTCCGCGGCGCTGCCGTAGCCGTCGATGCTCTGCACATCGAGGTCCGGGGATCGTTTCAGCGCACGCGCCAGCCTGCGCTCCAGCTGCGCCGCCGACAACCGGTCACGCTCGGCGACAGCGGTCGCGTCGTACATCTCGCGATGCCGGGCTCCCCAGGTGGTCAGCACCCGCAGCGGCGCGCCGCGCCGCAGGGCCTCCTCGATCGCGGCGTGCAGCGCGTCGTTGCTGGCGGTGCGGCCGTCGGCTTCGACCACGACGGCCGCACCAGCGGCAGTAGCTGCGGCGGCGGGGGCGATCAGGGTGTCGGTCATGGTCAGCTCCTATTCGAAGGTCAGGAAGGTGTCGACGGTGCGGCGCGGCGTCGGCGGTGGTGCGTCGGTGAGCGTCGGGGCGATGCCGATCCGGACCAACAACTGCGGGCAGGCATCACGGCCGATCAGGGAGCCGATGATGTCGCGGCTGGCGTGCAACTCGGTCACGTGGCTGACCGGGCAGGTGCTCAGACCCGACATCGTGCATTCCAGCAGGAGGGCCGAGAGCGCCTCGCCCGCTTCGAGGGCATCTGCCCTGCTGTATCCGTCGGTGGACAGCACCACCAGGGTCGCCGAATCGTCGCGGACGGCGGGGCGTCGATCGCTGTGCGCGGTGACCGGGAAGGTCCGCGCCACCGCGACCCGCTCACTTTCCGCGGCCGAGACCAGGGCACTCTGCGGAATGCCGTCCTCGGTCGCGAACGGTGTTGTCCACCAGGCAAGTTCGGAATGGTAGGCGGAATCGTACAGACGCAGTGTCTCGGTCAGCGCCGCGGCCTCGGCCACGTCGGCGCGCATGTCCTCGGCCAGCACATCCAGGTGCACCGGGCCGTCGGGCAACCGCGCCCGCAGCACTGCCTCGAAGGAATCCCAGTCCGCGTAGCCTTCCATCGGCAACCGGTCGGTACGCCGGGCCAGAATCGCGTCGGCCCGCCGGCGGTGCGCATCGGTGACGAAGTCCATCGGCGAGAACTGCAGCGTCGCCAGATGATCGAGGTCATTCGGATTCGGGAAGCGGTCGACGCTGGTGGCCCACCCGGCCGCGGCCATCGCGACCCGCAGATGGTCCAGCAGCACTCCGCAGCTGATGATCGCCTCGCGCGACGACCGATCGGTCGCGGTCACCACGCGATGGGGGTCCAGGTGCAGGTGCACTCCGCTGCCGTCGACCACCAGCCGCCACGGTTGGGTGTTGTGCAGCGAAGGTGCACGTGATGCCAACTGCACCGCACTGGTGAGGGTCGCAGAATCGAACATCGTCTCGGGCATGCTTCAAGCCTCGTCGTGCCCGGGCCCGTCGGTTAGGGTCTTTGGTCCTCAACTCGACGCGATGTGTGTCTCAGTTGTCAGGCGCCGTTGTTGGGGCCACCCGAATTCGCTCCGGGGATGTCGGTGATCGGGAAGTTCGGCATCGGCGCGGGCGACGGTGTCGCAGGCAGGGAGGGGATCTGCTCCGGCGGGATGTCCTTGAGCGCCTCTGCCGGCGGCACGGGCGGGCCGTTCTCCCGACTGCCGTAACTGGTGCCCGGCTCACGCTGACCGAGCATGTGGCTGACGGTCACCAGGTGGTAGCCATTGGCCTTGAGGACCGGGATGAACTGCTCCACCAGATCCACGGTGGACGAGTAGGTGTCATGAAAAAGTACGACATTGTTGGGCCGTATCTGCGTCATCAGCATGTAGCGGGTCGCGGCGATGTTGGCGTCGTTGGCCCAGTCGAACGGGATGACGTCCCAGTTGATATCGGCCAACCCCTGCTTGCGGGCCTCGGCGAGCACCTGGTCGTTGACCAACCCGCCCGCCGTGCGGAGCAGCTTCGGCCGCTGGCCCGTCGCGGCCTCGATGGCGTCACTGGCCCTGCTGAACTGCGCCGGGATCTCCTCGGGCGGGATGGTCGTCATGTTGGGGTGTTCCCAGGTGTGGCTGCCAAGTTCCATCCCGGCGTCGACCACCCGCTTGGCACCCTCGGGGTTGGCGGCGACCTTGTTGCCGATCTCGAAGAACGTCGCCTTGGCGTCGTTGTCCTCGAGGATCTTCAGCAGCCTGTCGGTGTAGGGGCCGGGCCCGTCGTCGAAGGTCAGCGCGATGCATCTCTCCGTCGCACAGTCCACATCGTCGGGATCGTCACGACGGATGTGCCCGGTGAATACCCCGACCACCAGGACCACGATGGCGGCGGCCACGCCGACTACGGTCCACCGCCACGCTTGACTGTTGGGGAGCCTCACCACCCCGGCAGCCTACCGGCTGGCGATTTGGGTGCGTTTACCGGCGGTGAGCGCCGGTAAACGCACCCAAATCACTCCGGCTCAGGGCACTCAGGGCAGGGCGCCGGGGCTGAACTCCTCCAGCATCTCGGTGACCAGCGCGGCGATCGGCGAGCGTTCGCTGCGCTGCAACGTGATGTGGGCGAACAGCGGATGCCCCTTGAGCTTCTCGATCACCGCCGCGACGCCGTCATGGCGGCCCACCCGCAGGTTGTCCCGCTGGGCCACATCGTGGGTCAGCACCACCCGCGAGCCCGCACCCAGCCGCGACAGCACGGTCAGCAGCACATTGCGCTCCAGTGACTGCGCCTCGTCGACGATGACGAACGAGTCGTGCAGCGAACGGCCCCGAATGTGGGTCAGCGGAAGCACTTCCAGCATTCCGCGGGACAGCACCTCTTCGAGTACCGCCGGGCTGGCCAGCCCTTCGAGGGTGTCGAAGACAGCCTGTGCCCAGGGCCCCATCTTCTCGCTCTCACTGCCGGGCAGGTAGCCGAGATCCTGTCCACCGACGGCATAGAGCGGACGGAACACCACGACCTTGCGCTGGGTTCGGCGTTCCAGCACGGCTTCCAGGCCCGCGCACAGGGCCAGCGCGGATTTGCCGGTGCCTGCCTTGCCGCCCAGCGAGACGATGCCGACGGATTCGTCGAGCAGCAGATCGAGGGCGACGCGCTGTTCGGCTGACCTTCCCCGGAGGCCGAACACTTCGCGATCACCACGCACCAACTGCACCCGCTTCTCGGCGTTGACTCGCCCGAGCGCCGACGAGCTACCGCCCAGCATCCGAATTCCGGTGTGGCAGGGCAGATCCCGAGCAGCTTCGACATCGATCTCGCCGTCGGCAAACAGCGTGTCGATCTCCTCGGCCGCCACGTCCAACTCGGCCATGCCCGTCCAGCCGGACACCACGACATCCTGTGCGTGGTATTCATCGGCCGCCAGGCCGACCGCACCGGCTTTGACCCGCAGCGGAATATCCTTGCTCACCAACGTAACTCGCTTGCCCTCGGCGGCGAGGTTGGCTGCACATGCCAGGATCCGGGTGTCGTTGGTTTCAGTGCGAAAACCTGTGGGCAGCACCGAGGGGTCGATGTGATTCAACTCGACCTGCAGTGTTCCGCCTTCTGCCCCAACAGGAATCGGCTGATCCAGCCGTCCATGCTCAAGCCGCAGATCATCGAACATCCGCAACGCCTGCCGGGCGAACCAGCCCAGCTCGTGGTGATGCCGTTTGGCCTCGAGCTCGCTGATCACGACCAGCGGGACCACCACTTCATGCTCGGCGAACCGGCTGCATGCCCAAGGATCGGACAGCAACACGGAGGTGTCGAGCACGTAGGTACGGACAGCCTTATCAGTCACGTGGCGCTCCTAGAACCCGCGCGGCCCCACACGAGTTGCTCGGTGGACACTGCGGCACCAGGACCGGAGCCGGTCCTCTCGTGAACTAACCGATCGGTACCGTCCGGACAGCAGAGCATGTCGCTAGCCATCGGATTCGACGCTACTCCCGCGTCGGCGAGGTTGCTGGCTGGCGCGCCGCGGGAACGATGCCCGGCGCGTTACGTGTTGATGAACTCCTGGAGCGCGGCTTCATCGGCCAGGCCCCAGGCGGTGATCCGGTCGGAGATGACCTTCGCCACCGCGGCCTTGTCGAAGATGCCGGCCTCGGCCACCAGCGCGACCTTGTCCTGGTAGGCATCGATGTCCGCGCCGATCACATCGAACTCTTTCGCCCGGGCAGCGATGGCCGCCACGGTCTCGGCGCGGTGGGTGCCGAGCAGGTGCGACACGAGGTTGGCGAAGAACAGCTCGTGGCGCTCCTCGTCGACGACGATGCGGTCGACCATCGAGCCCAGTACCGGCTCGGTGATCTGGGCCCGCAGGTTGCGGGTGAACACCGCGTGGGCGCGCTCGAAGAACGCCATGAACACCAGCGTCTCGATCTGGCTGTAGCTGTCGGCGCGGTAGCCCTTCATCACGTGCTCGACGCGGACGTCCTCGTTGGCCGTCGGGTCGATCTCACGGGTGACGACGAGGTAGTTGCGCAGCGCGACGGCGTGCAGGTGCTCCTCGGCGGTCCAGCGGCCCAGGAACCGGCCCCACTTGTCCTCGAGGATGAAATGCTCGACGAGCTCGCGGTGATACCCGGACAGATTGTCCTTGGTGATCAGCAGGATCTCGAGGGCGTCGGTGACGTTCTTGGGCAGCGTCACCTGAGAGGGATCCCAGTCCTGGCCACCGAGGAAGGCGAAGTTCTCGCCCTGGTCGAACGGCACGTAATCGTGCGCGTACCAGAGATCCTCGGTATCCAGGTGGCGACGCAGCTCGGCCTCGACAACGGGCTCAAGCTCCAGAGTCAGCGCATTAGCTACAGGTTTCTGTGCCATGAGGTAACTGTAACCCGGGTTCACAGGTTTCTAAAACTCAGGCCACTGTGATGTAGAGCGGCCCGAGCTCAGCCCGGCTCAGAGGGTGAGGCCCGGGTACAGCGGGTTGGCGTCGAGCAGCTCGGCCGAGGCCGCGTGCACGCGCTCGGCGGTGCCGTCGGCGAGCTTGTACTTGGCCTTGGATGTTCCCTCGGGCTGCGTGTTCGACAGCACGTCGACGATCAACTCGGCCACCCGGTCGAAGTCGTCGGCGCCGAATCCGCGGCTCGTGAGCGCGGGCGTACCCAGCCGGACACCGCTGGTGTACCAGGCGCCGTTCGGATCCGCGGGCACCGAGTTGCGGTTGGTGACGACGCCCGCATCCAGCAGGGCGGACTCGGCCTGGCGGCCGGTCAGCCCGAACGAACGCACGTCGAGCAGCACGATGTGGTTGTCGGTGCCGCCGGTGACCAGGCCCGCGTCGCGCTTGACGAAGCCGTCGGCCAGTGCCTGGGCATTGTCGGCGACCGCCTGAGCGTAGGTCTGGAATGCGGGCTGACGGGCCTCGGCCAGCGCGACGGCCTTGGCGGCCATGACGTGGCTCAGCGGCCCGCCGAGCACCATCGGGCAGCCCTTGTCCACGGCCGGGGCGAATTCCTCGGTGGCCAGCACCATGCCGCCGCGCGGACCGCGCAGCGACTTGTGCGTCGTGGTGGTGGTGACGTGGGCATGCGGCACCGGATCCTCGTCGCCGGTGAACACCTTGCCCGCCACCAGGCCGGCGAAGTGCGCCATATCGACCATCAGGGTGGCGCCGACCTCGTCGGCGATCTCACGCATCTTGGCGAAGTTCACCCGGCGCGGGTAGGCCGAGTAGCCGGCGACCAGGATCAGCGGCTTGAATTCGCGGGCCGCGGCGGCGACCGCGTCGTAGTCCAGGAATCCGGTCTCCGGGTTGGTCCCGTAGCTGTGCTGGTGGAACATCTTGCCGGAGATATTGGGCCGGAAGCCGTGCGTCAGGTGCCCGCCGGCGTCCAGGGACATGCCGAGCAGACGCTGGTTGCCCAACTTGTTGCGCAGGGTCTCCCAGTCCGCCTCGGAGAGGTCGTTGACATGCTTGGCGCCGAGGTTGGCCAGCTCGGGCGCTTCGACCTTGGTGACCAGAATCGCCCAGAACGCAACGAGATTGGCGTCGATGCCGGAGTGCGGCTGGACGTAGGCGTAGGGAGCGCCGAACAGTTCGCGGGCGTGCTCGGCGGCCAGGGCCTCGACGGTGTCCACGTTCTGGCAGCCCGCGTAGAAGCGGTGCCCCACGGTGCCCTCGGCGTACTTGTCGGAGAACCAGGTGCCCATGGTGAGCAGCACGGCCGGGGAGGCGTAATTCTCACTGGCGATCAGCTTGAGCGAATCACGTTGATCGGCAAGCTCTTTGCGGGTGGCTGCCGCGATTCGTGGCTCGACGGATTCGATGACCTGCAACGCAGCCTGGTAGGCGGCACTTGTGGTGTCGGCGTAATCAGCGCCGGAAGCCGCGGGCAAGGTGGAGGACGGGTCTGCTGCCATGGCATTCAGCCTAGTCGGAGCGGGTCAGGTCGACGGTCCCGGGCCGGGTTGGCCCGGCGGGTAACCGGGGTACGGATAGGGCTGTTGGGCCGGCGGGTAACCGGGGTACGGATAGGGCTGTTGGGCCGGCGGGTAACCGGGGTACGGATAGGGCTGTTGGGCCGTCGGCGGGACAGCGAGGCCCCTGGTGAGCTTGGTGAGCAACACGAACCAGGCGGCAATCCCGACGATCACCGATCCGGCCCACAGGAGGTTGCTGACGGTTTCCATGCGCGGCCCCTCGCCGATCAGCTTCATCAGGACCGACGGGAAGGCGCCGGGGCTGTCTCCGCCGTCGACACAGGCGAGCCCGAACACGAACATCGACGCCCACAGGATGACCTGGGCCCAGGCCTGCCCGGAGGTGAGTTCCCCGCCCGGCTGCTTACGCATCATCCTGCTCGTCGCCACCAGGCAAAGTGCCAGCCACGGTGCGGCGAGGACGCCGAACACGACCATCCACCCGAGCTGTGCAAACAGTCCCCGACCGATCACCATCCAGATCAACAAGAGCATGTTGAGCGGCATGGCCAACGCGGGGATATACGGCCGAAGCTCAGACACCCTCCGAGCCTAAGCCCGCAATGTCGACGGAATGAGCAGCTCATCGGGGAAGCGTTGGCGGTCAGATCACTTGGTGTGGTTCCATGCGCCGCCGGCCTTGCCGTTGGCAAAACCGCCGCCCGGCCAACCCTTGCTCCAGTCGTGCCCGGCCCAGGCGCCACCAGGCCACCCCTTGCTCCAGTCCCAGCCTGCCCACGCCCCGCCGGGCCACGGGCTCACGAGGGGAGGAGGCTTCGGCGGGGCCACCGTCTCGCCGTTCAAGACCACGACGGGATCGGCATTGGCCACCATCGCGGGTCCGACGAGCCCGGCCAGCCCCATCGAGCCCGCCGCCACGACCACACCGGCCATGCGCTTGACCCGGTTCGATTTCGTGCTCGCTGTAGTCATGTCGACCCCTTGCTGCAGCCCGGTATGTCACACGATGCTCAGCAAATATTTTACGCTCGGCCCGCGAGTCCGATCAAGCTATCGGGCGACGGGAGACGTGGCCCGTCGCAGCAGTCGATCAAGGTCAGTACTTGTCTTTTCAAGAGCGCTTTCCAGGAAGGGACCATCGCAGGTGCGATCGGCCCAGCGGGCGCGGACACGAAACGCCAGAGGCCGCGTTCAGCAAAGCCCGGACCATGCCGCCGATGACTGGCACCTCACAAAAAACCAGGCGGACCCATTGGTCCGCCTGGTTTCGCGTTTGTCAGCGGTGGTTCCACGCGCCGCCGGCCTTGCCGTGGATGGCAGCGCCGCCGCCCTTGCCGTTGGCGAGACCGCCGCCGGGGTATCCCTTGCTCCAGTCGTGGCCGGCCCACGCACCGCCGGGCCACGGGCTGACGATGGGGGGAACCTCGACGCCAGAGGCGCCAGAGGTGGCGGCGTCAGCGATGCCAGAGATGACGGATGTCACCGGATCGCTGCCGACCTTGGTGAAGGGCGCTTTGTTGCCCCCGGGATTGACCGGCGCCACCGGATCGCTGCCGACCTTCGTGACGGGTCCGGCATTGGCCACCGCGCCAGAGCCGAGGATTCCGGCGAGCGCCATCGCACCCGCGGCCACGACTACGCCGGCCATGCGTTTGATGTTGTCGAGTCTTTCCCTTGTCGCTGCCATGGTCATTTCCTTTGCCTGACCCGGCTCCGTTCACCGGGCCTTACAGCGACAATGTTACCGACCAGTAACTAGGCTAATCAAGCACTTGAGACAGAGGTCATACCGCAGGTGAGGCACCCGTTCGATGGCCAACGGGAAAACAAATCGCGCGCCTTCCCAGCGACGTCGAAATCGGGTTGTGAAATCTGCCGCCCGGCTCGGAAGCGCCGGTCTTTCGGCCGGCTCAGGAACCTCGCAGCGTGGACGGGATCAGCGGCTCGTCGAGCAGCCGACCGAAGCGCTGGGTCAACGTGACGCCATCGGGTCGGTCGTCCAGCCACCCCCGCAGCAACCGGTACCCCTCGATATAGGTGCTCGTATAGGCACGCCACAACGGCGAGGACAGGAACCGCAACATCTGCCTGGCCCGATCGTCGTCGACCAGAAGCCACCGCTTGAGGAACTCAACCACCTCGTCGACGTCGCGATGCTCGTCGTGCAGCATCAGCGCGGCGTCCTGGCGCACGTCGGCCAGCCCGGCCACCGCCTCCGAGATCACCTCGGCACGCTCCCCGTCGAACCGAAGTCCCAGGTCGGCATAGATGTCGGCCGCCCACGTGCCCCAACCCGGCCCGACGATGGCATGCAACGCCAGGTCGGCCAGGCCCTCCGCCATCAGGCATTGCGGGGTGTTGACGAGGAAGATCGTCTGTTCGAGTTCGCCATCTCGCGCCACCAGGCCGGCCTCCTTGCGGCAGTGCTCGGTGTGATGACCGGGGTAGGACTCGTGGGCCACCAGCCGGGGCAGGTTGGCCATCTGTTGTTTGAGGTCGGCGTTGACCGCGACGGTGGACTTGTAGTCACCCAGGTAGTAGTTGAACCCCGACCATGGTTTGTCGGTGACGACTTCATAGGTGATGGTCTCGGTCTCCGGCAGCGGGTAGGCGGCGCGCACCTTGTCGCGCAGTGCCGAGGAGAACGCGTGGATGGACTCCTCCAGCCGGGCCGGCGGGATCTCGTCTCCGGTGCGGTGCGCCTGAATGCGCTCGGTCAGTGGGCCGGTGCCACCGAGTGCGTCGTCGAGTTTGGCGTGGGCCTGCCGGTATTTCTCCGGATCGCCCTTGCTGATCCGGACATCGAAATAGGCCTGCACCTCGTCGACGAATCCGACCTGCTCACCGGCGAACTTGCGGCCCGCGCAGTTGAGCGCCCTCAGATGCGCGGCAATGTATTCGGCGCGGTCGCGGTCCAGGTCGTCTGGGATCTGGGCCAGTAACCGGTCGGCCTGACGGGCCAGCTCGGCCGGGTCGGGCGCGGGCTCGTTCTCGACCGCACGGCGTAGCTGCGGGTCACCGGTGAAGGAGTCGACGTAACCGTCCTCGACGCGGTCGAAGCGCAGGCCGAGGAGCAGGTATTCGCGAATGAGAGTGGCCGAGTCGGTCACTGCGCCGGTTCCGGAGCCCGTCTTTTTCTCGATCCCGTTAGCCATGCCCTCAACCGTAGATGTAAGACTGATCGGATGCCGCGGCCGAGCGAGCCGAGCCCCTATGTGGAGTTCGACCGAAGTCAATGGCGTGCACTGCGCATGTCGACACCGCTGAAACTCACCGAGGATGAACTGCTGCGCCTGCGGGGTATGGGCGAGAAACTCGACATCCTCGAGGTGGAAGAGGTCTATCTGCCCCTGGCCCGGTTGATCCACCTTCAGGTGGCCGCCCGGCAGCGTTTGTTCGCCGTAACTTCGGAGTTCCTCGGTGAGCCGCAGCAGAATCCGGACCGGCCGGTGCCGTTCGTCATCGGCGTCGCGGGCAGCGTGGCAGTCGGGAAATCGACCACCGCCCGTGTTCTGCAGGCCCTGCTGGCCCGCTGGGGGCACCATCCCCGGGTGGATCTGGTGACCACCGACGGGTTCCTCTACCCCAACAAGGAACTCAACCGCCGGAACCTCATGCACCGCAAGGGTTTCCCGGAAAGCTACGACCGGCGCGGCTTGATGCGATTCGTCACCGCGGTGAAATCCGGCGCTGACGAGGTCTGTGCGCCGGTGTACTCACACCTGCTCTACGACATCGTGCCGGGCGAGATGCAGGTGGTGCGGCATCCGGACATCCTGATCCTGGAGGGCCTCAACGTCCTGCAGACCGGGCCGGCACTGATGGTCTCGGACCTGTTCGACTTCTCGGTGTACGTCGACGCACGTATCGAGGACATCGAACAGTGGTACATCTCGCGGTTCCTGACGATGCGCTCGACGGCATTCGCCGATCCGGCGTCGCACTTCCATCACTACTCGACCCTGACCGACGAGCAGGCCGTGTTCGCGGCCCGTGACATCTGGCATTCGATCAACCGGCCGAACCTGATCGAGAACATCCTGCCGACCCGGCCGCGCGCCACCCTGGTGCTGCGCAAGGACTCCGACCATTCGATCAACCGGCTGCGACTGCGGAAGCTCTAGCCCGCCCCGGCCGGCGCTGTGACCAGCGGACCGCAACGCACGTCGAAGCGCTCCCGCACGGTGTCCAGGGTGCGACGCAGGTGCTCGCGGTCTCGGTGATGGGTCGCCATGAACCGGGCGGTGGCCGACAGCTGGCGCGGCATCGGATACCAGCGGTTGAAGTCCAGGCCGCAGTCACGGAACACCTTGACCGGCACCGCATCCGAGATGAGGCTCAGGTTGTATTGCGCCAGGGTGAACATCGCATACAGCATCGCCTTTTTGGACTTCTGCGCCAAGTCCTGTAGGTCGAGTTCGTAGAGCGGCACCGTGTTCAACTTGCCCAGGAACATCAGGTGTGTCGCGAAATAGGCTGCGAATGACGTCAGATGCATAGTGGCGGAACGCATTTGAATCGACAAGATGGAGCCGTCGCCGGACAGATACGGCTCATAGGGATGCTCACCCTTGATGAGGTACCCGGTACAGTTCACGATCCAGCTGCCCGGCGAGACGGATTTCCTGGCCCCGCTACGCAACAGCAGATCGGCGGAACCGTTGCTGTCCACGACGTCGACCAGGTGGTCCATCACCACATCGTTCAGGCCCGCGACAATGTCGGCGTTCTCCGCCTCCGACAGGACGCCGGCCATGAAATGGGTGGCCCGCGGTGTCGGCGAGGTGCCGTAGGACGACCGGTACCATCGCGCAACTTCGTCCTCGTTGGTGCCATCGAAGAGCCGGGTCATGTCGATGGACATCTTGGTCAGCGAGACCCCGCCCGACCAACGCCGGGCACCGGTGGGGAAGAACCGATCGCGGCTGGAGAAGAAGGTGCCCGAGCCCGCCACCAGGTTCACCTCGCGCGCCGGACTCGACGTGATCAGCGCGTGCGCGGTATCCATCGCGGTCTTGCCGCTGCCGATCACCCACACCGGGGTGTCACTGTCGTGTATCTCCCCGGAGCGGACATCACACGAATCCGGGGACACTGACCGCACCCGGTCGCTGGACAGCTCCAGTGCGTCGTTGGGCGTCACCCGCACCCCGTAAGCCTTGATCAATCGGCCGGCCCGGATGGTGTGCGGTTGCCCGCCCCCGTCGCGGCAGATGATTTGCACGGCACCACCGTTCGCATCCGCGGACTGGAAGTCCCAGCCGTAGCGTTCCTCGACCCGCACCCGTTGTTTGATCTGCTGCAGGCAGTAGCTGAAATGGTCGAGCACCTCGGGTTTGGTGGCCAGATAGGAAGGTTCACGCCCGAGGGTCCACTTGATGTTGCCGGCGGTGAACATGGGGTGGGGCTGGTGTAGCCGCACATACGGATATGTGTCCACCCACATGCCACCGACCCGAGGACGACGCTCGATCAGGATGATCTTCTGATCGGGTCTGAGGTATGTGCCGGCCACGAACAACGCGTTCATGCCGCACAGGCCGGCACCGACAATGCAAACGTCGCAATCTTCTGTAGGCATCGCAATTCTCCCGGGTATCGCCGCGTGAGCTCAGTGTGCGTCCGACAGGTCGCCGCGCCATGAGTAGTGCGGTACCCGAGTTTCGACAGCCGGATCGCTCAGCCGCGTTCCCGGCCACCCCAGTCGTTGCCGACGAACCGTTGCCCGTCGGGAATCGCGAAAGTCACCCACAGCGCCCAGAGCCTGGGCTCTGGGCGCTGCGCCGGCGAAAGATCAGGCCGGGATCCGCCGGACCCCGACGTACTGCAGCTCGGCCATCGCCAGCGTGTAGATGCCGGCGCCGATGACGAACACCACGCCCGCGGTGGTGAGTGCCATCGTGAAGACGGCGATCAGGGCGATCACCGTGCACGCCGCGTTGGCGATCACGGTGCCGATGCCGGCGGGACGCACCCGCTCGATGCCGGCGAGAGCGAACACTGCGATGCCGTAGACGACCGAGAAGACGCCGACGCCGTATTCGACGGATTTCGGTAGCCCGGTGAGATCGGCGAACCACCCGGCTGCGGCCAGCAATGCGATCCCGCTGATGCCGACGAGGACTGCGTCCAGCCGCATGGCCAGGCGCAGCAGCGAGTCGGTTCCCTTCGTGGTGCCTGCGTATCCGGCGGAGGTGATGGCGGACATGATTCTCCTTCTCTGGTGATGATTTCCTTGTCGTGCATTCACTTCGAGCGGTGGAGCACGGTGCGGGGATACGCGCCGTAACCTCTTCCGGCGGCACCCCGCACCGGCTCGCCGACGGAGTCACGCCAGACGGCGCACTCCGCGGTATTGCAGCCAGGCCAGTACTGCGGTGGCACTGACGAATCCGAGTACCAACTCGGTTCCGGTCCCGGTCAACGCCAACCAGCCGGTCACGATCGCGACGACCGCGGTGATCGCGAAAGCCACGTTGCCGGCGAGGACGCCGATGCCCACGCGCCGGACCCGCGACACCGCGGCCAGTCCGTACAGCAGGGCGCCGTAGGCGACGAGGGCGGCGCCGACGACCCACCCGGCGGTGGGCGACAGACCCGCGATGCGGGCCAGCTGATCGGCGACCATGGACACCAGCAGGCCGACGCCGGCGCACACGGTGGCATCAGCGCGCAAGGCGAATCGCAGCAGGGAATCTTCCGAGGCCGCGCCGGTGGTGGAGTCGGCCAATGGTTGGTGCAGGGTGGCGGTCATGTCGGGCTCCTCGGGACGAGGGTGTCGATTGGTGGGACAGCTCCGACCCTGCCCAGCGGGCGCTGCCAGATCGACGCCAAACACTGCCAAGCGCTGCCAAGCCCAGGTCAGCGCGGTTTCTGGAGTGAACTCCCTATCGGCCGGCGGAGCCGACTGCCGGCGCCAGATCACCGCGCAGGTCTGCGGCGATCACGCGCGCCGCGGCGTTCTGCCAGTTGTGCAGTGACCGCTGCGGCACCTCGGTGACGAACCACTGCCAGGCCTGCCGCGCCACCGGGTCGAGCCCTGCGGCGGTGGCGTTCTGCGCGTAGGCGCGGACCCCGACGACGTACGGGAAGTACAGCGAGTTGTAGTGGCGCCACTGCTCGGTGGTGCCGAAGTCGCCGCTGTCGCGGGGCTTGAGCGCGGCAATGCGGTCGGCCAGTAACGCCTTGAGTTCGTTCGCGCGTTCCAGTGGCTGATCGGGCACGCCGCGCTGGGCGAGCCGGGCGTCGATGGCGGGCAACGAGGTCAGCGGACTGGCGACCAGCTTGGACAGGTCGCCGTAGTGGCCGAGGGCGCGCCGGGTGAGCCGGGTGAAGGCGTCGTCATCGATACCGCCCAACGGGTGACCCGATCGCAGCGGCAGGGCGGCCTCGGTCTGGCGCAACACTTCGCGATCGGCACGCAGGTCCGGAGACCGGAAGAACGCCAGCCGGTCGAACAGGCCGGCCAGCGGATCGGCCAGCACTTCCACCGCGACCGCGACGGCCAGGCTGGTGAACAGCAGGATCGTCATGACGGTGCGGCCGGCCCCGGCATCGAGCACGGCCATGCCGATCAGGGCCTGGGCGGCGAACGGAACCGCGATCACCAAAGTCCCGATGATCGAACGGCGCATGTCCGCCCGTAGCGCCTGCCCTTCGTCGAAGGCATCCCAGATCGCGACCGCCACACCGAGCAGCGCGACGTCGAATCCGGTGGAGGCCAGGGCCAGCCAGCTGGGCACCAGCCCGAGCGGGATCACCAGGATCGCGTTGCCCAGTGCGAAGAACAGCGTCGCGACGATGATGAAGCCCACCACGGATCCCGGTTTCGCGCCGCCGAGCACCGCCTTGACCATTGCGCCCAGTGAGGACAGCGAGATCACTGCGAACATCACCCAGTGCCCGGTCCGCAACGGTCCGTCGACGCTTCCCGCCAGCGCCGCCCCGGCGAAGGCCAGGACCGCCACCGCGAAGATCGCCGCGATCTCACCCACGCGGGACCGGAAGGTGTCGGCCGGCCGGGCGAGTTCGACCATCACCGCGAACCAGGCGATGCCTGGGAGGGCCACCAGGTAGATCTCGATGCGGCTGAGCATCTCTGAGCCGGTGACCAGTCGAACGGCGTCGAGCGCGACCACGACCGCGAAGCTGGTCAGCCCGAGTGCCGCGAGGGCCAGGACGGGCTTACGCGGGTCGCGGGCGAGCAGGTAGAGACCCAGCCACCAGCTGAGTGCGAAGACCACTGCCGACAGCGCAGCCATAGCATCAGTTTGGCACGCGCCTACTTCCCGTAGCGACGATGCCGGGCCGTGTAATCGCGCAGTGCGCGCAGGAAGTCGACGCGGCGGAAGGCGGGCCAGTACGCCTCGGTGAACCACATCTCCGAATATGCGCTCTGCCACAACAGGAATCCGGACAGGCGTTGCTCACCCGAGGTGCGGATGACGAGGTCCGGGTCGGGTTGGCCTGAGGTGTAGAGGTTCTCCGAGATCCCCTCGACGGTGACAGCTTCGACGAGTTGTTCGGCCGTCGCGCCGTTGGCCAGTTCCTTCGACAACAGCGAGCGCACGGCGTCGACGATCTCCTGACGTCCGCCATAGGCGACCGCCACATTCACATGGAACTTCCCGCCCCGGCCGTTGGTCGATTCGACGGCCTCCCGCAGCCGCCGGGCCGGCTCCTCCCCCAACAACTCCAGGTCACCGACGGTGCGCACAGTCCAGGTGTTCGACGGGGCGCAGATCTCCTCGACCACGTCGGTGATGATCTCGAGCAGTGCGGACAGCTCTTCGGGATCGCGTTGCAGGTTCTCGGTCGAGAGCAGATAGACCGTCGTCATCTCGATGCCTGCGGCTTGGCACCAACGCAGCATCTCGGCGATCTTGGCCGCGCCCATCCGGTAGCCGATGCTGACATCGTCGTAACCTGCGTCACGTGCCCACCGGCGATTTCCGTCACACAGCACCGCGATATGCCGAGGCAGTTCGGCTTTGGACCGCGTCAGTTCCTGACGCAACCGCATCTCGTAGATCCGGTAGGCCGGTTCCTTGAGCCGCGGGGGAATGATGTCCACGAGAGTCCAGACTACTGTGAGCCTCGGGGTACACCATGAATTCTCAATGGAGGTGACATGACCGCGCCGACCGGTAGCACCAAGCCCTATCGCTCAGCGGCCGCGCTGAGCCGGCCCGCAGAAGATCTGCCCGAAGCGGTCGCCGAAGGCGTCGCCCAATTCCTCGGTAGGCCTCGCGCGCGTGGCTGGATCCACGTGTACTCGGCGGTGATCGCGTTCATCGCCGGCGCCGCCCTGGTGTCGGTGTCGTGGTCGCTGGAGTCCACCCGCGCGGGCCTGGCCACGCTGCTCTACACGTTCACGATCGTGGCGATGTTCGCCGTGAGCGGCACGTACCACCGGGTGACGTGGAAGTCTCCGAACGCCCGCAAGTGGATGAAGCGCCTCGATCACTCGATGATCTTCATATTCATCGCCGGCAGCTACACCCCGTTCGCATTGCTGGCCCTGCCCGAATCCAAAGGCATGGTGCTGTTCTGGATCGTCTGGGGTGGGGCGATCGCAGGTGTGCTGCTCAAAATGTTCTGGCCGTCGGCACCACGCTGGCTCGGCGTCCCGCTCTATATCCTGCTGGGCTGGGTGGCAGCCTGGTTCATCGGGCCGATCATGCACGGGGCCGGAGTGGCCGCGGTGGTGCTGTTGATCGTCGGCGGCGCGCTCTACAGCATCGGCGGCGTGCTCTACGCGCTCAAATGGCCCAACCCGTGGCCGACCACGTTCGGCCATCACGAGTTCTTCCACGCCTGCACGGCGGTCGCGGCGATCTGTCACTACATCGCCATGTGGTTCGCCGTCTTCTGATTCTTCTGCACTGATTCCCTTGCACCGCGAGCGTGCGCGCCAGTGACACACACGTGTCCGAAGACACAAAAAAGCCCCGCACCACCGAAGCGATGCGGGGCCGAAGACAACGACTAGCGCGTGACGGCGTCGGCCTGCGACCAGTAGGCCTTCATCGCGCTGATCTTGCCGTCGCCGTCGAACACCATCACGTCGATGGGCTCGATCTGCATGCTGCTGTTGCCGAAGTCCATCGTGAGCCGGAAGTGGAATGCGGCCTCGTGGCCCGCCACCCGGAGCGTCACCAACTCGGCCTTGCCCTTGATGTTCTCGACGTTGGCGTAGAAGCCGCGGATGGCGGCCCGTCCGATGTGAACCTCGCCACCGCCCACCGGATCCTCGACGGTCGCGTCGTCGGCGTACAACTCGGCGATCTCATCAGCGCTTCCGTTGGCGACCAGCTCGAGGTAGCGATTGACGGTCTGGGTGATGTGCTCGGCGTTGGGCATGGCCGCGAGGCTACACGGCGCCAGTACCGCCGTCTGGCGGTTGGCCACCCAGCGAGACTGCGAGATCCCCGACCGTCGTGACCGGCAGATCACACACCGTCCCGCGGCACACGTAGGCGGCGTCGGCGCCATCCACCCGGTCGCGTCCCTTGAGTAGTTCCGAGGAGTCGACAGCGCCGCCGACCACCAGCGCCCCACCGGGTGCCAACCGGCGCGCGGCGCCCAACAACGGCGACGACGGGTCGCCGGCCACCGCGATCTGGATCGGCCCCCGCACCTGCGCCTCGGCCACGGCCAGCCAGTGCCCGCCGGAGCGGGCCGCCCGGGCCAGGATCGGTGTGGCAGAAGACAAAGTCGCCTGTGCCGCATCCACATAGCGCTGCGAGCCGGTCAGGTAACCCGCCGCCTGCAGGGCCTCGGCGATCAGCGAGGCGCCCGCCGGCGTCGCACCGTCGATCGCGTCGGAGGGACGCACCATCAGCTGCTCGGCATCGTCGGCGGTGTCGAACCAACGGCCCGGCTGATCGGGATCGGCAAAATGTTCGAGCGCGATATCCAACAGGCCAACCGCCTCGTCCAGCCCGAACCCGGTGAGCTGATACAGCGTCAGCAATGCGGTGGCCAACGCCGCGTGATCCTCCAGAATCGCCGCGCTGTCCCCGACCCTGCCACCCAGGCTGGCCCGGCGCAGCCGGCCGTCCACCATGTGCAGGTCCAACAGATGGCGCGCGCATTCGACTGCCGCAGAAAGTAATTCGGGTCGATCGAGTGCCACGGAGGCATCGGCCAGCGCGGTGATGGCCAGGCCGTTCCAGGCGGTCACCACCTTGTCGTCGCGGGCCGGCTGGGGCCGCAGGGCGCGTGCCGCCAAAAGTCCCGAGCGCACCGACTCGAAGCGCGCATCGTCGTCGGGGTCACGGTGCAGTTGCAGCACCGAGGCGCCGTGCTCGAACGTGCCGCGCTCGGTCACCCCGAAAAGTGAAGCCGCCCAAGCCCCGTCGTCCGCACCCAGAACCGAACGCAGCTCAGCCGGCGTCCACACGTAGGTCAGCCCTTCATGCCCACCGGCATCGGCGTCCAACGAGGAGGTGAACATGGCGCCCGTACCCAGATCCGACATGATGAACGCGGCTGTCTCCGCAGTCACCCTGCGCGCCAACGGATCCCCGGTACGCCGCGCCAGGTGGGCATAGGCCCGCAACAGTTGCGCGTTGTCGTAGAGCATCTTCTCGAAGTGCGGCACCACCCAGTGCGGGTCGACGCTGTACCGGGCGAATCCCCCGGCCAACTGGTCGTAGATGCCGCCAAGGGCCATCGCGGCACACGTACGCTCGACGGCCCCCAACGCCGCAATCGAACCCGTGCGTTCGTGGTGGCGCAGCAGCCCCTCCAACAACGCCGAAGGCGGGAACTTGGGCGCACCGCCAAAGCCACCGTGCGACACGTCTTCGTCGTTGAGCACGGCGGCCACTGCGTGATTGCACAACTCGGGCCCCACCGGCGCCCCGCCGCCGGGCAGCCCGGCCGACATCGAGCGCAGTTCGTCGGCGATCTGATCGGAGGCGCGCTCGACCTCGTCGCGCCGGTCCCGCCAGGTTTCGGCGACGGCATCCAACAGTTGCAGGAACCCGAGCTTCGGGTAGTAGGTCCCGCAGAAGAACGGCCGGCCAGCCGGGGTCAGGAAGCAGGTCATGGGCCAGCCGCCCTGCCCGGTGAGCGCGACGGTGGCGTTCATGTAGACCGCGTCCAGATCCGGACGCTCCTCGCGGTCGACCTTGATGCAGACGAATCCGTCGTTGAGCACCGCGGCCACGTCGGCATCTTCGAACGATTCGTGCGCCATCACGTGGCACCAGTGGCAGGCCGCATATCCGATGGACAGCAGGATGGGGACGTCCCGGGAGGCGGCTTCAGCGAGCGCCTCGGGCGTCCATTCACGCCAGTGCACCGGGTTGTCGGCGTGCTGGCGCAGGTACGGGCTGGTGGACCCGCCGAGCGCGTTACCCGCTACCGGGCTCACGGGACGGACCTTGATGGTCATCGGGTGCGCTGTTCACCGCGCCGTCCTCGGTGTCGGTGTTCTCCACCGTGCCCTCGTCGGCAGCCTGGTCGGGCTCGGGGTGTTCCCGGTCGAAGGATTCGGGCAGCTTGCGCAGGTGACGGTTCATCGACCACACCAGCGCGAAGGTGCCGATCAGCAGCGCTACCGTGACCAGCAGGCCGAGCGGGGTCGCCTTACCGAACTCCGGCCCGGTATTTCGCGGCTCGTCGGCGAGCAGTGTGATCACTGCGGTCAAAGTGTCGATCATTTCTCAATCCCGGTGAAGAGGTCGTCTTCCGGCAGATTCACCGGGACACGCGACCGCGCCAACTCGAACTCCTCAGTCGGCCAGAGCCGCTGCTGCCACTCGATCGGCGCATGGAAGAAATCGCCTTTCGGGTCGATCTGGGTCGCGTGCGCGCGCAGCGCATCGTCGCGCTGACTGAAGTACTCCGAGCATTCAACACGGGTGGTGACCCGGTTGGCGAACGGGTCGTGGTCCGGGTCCCAGTGCTCGAGCCATTTGGCGAAGGGTCCCTGCCGACCGTTCTTGGCGAACTCGTCCTGCAGCAGTTGCATGCGCTGACGCACGAAGCCGTGGTTGTAGTACAGCTTCGAGACGTTCCACGGGGCCCCGGCCTCGGGGTACAGCCGGTGGTCAGCGGCCGCCTCGTAGGCCGCCACCGAGACCTCGTGGCAGCGGATGTGGTCGGGGTGGGGGTAGCCACCGTTCTCGTCGTAGGTGGTCAGCACGTGCGGCTGGAACTCCCGGATCACCCGGACCAGGCGGCTGACCGGCTCGGCGAGCGGCACACACGCGAAACAGCCGTCCGGGAGCGGGGGCACCGGATCGCCTTCGGGTAGGCCCGAGTCGACGAATCCGAGCCAGTGATGCTCGACGCCGAGGATCTCGGCAGCCTTGGCCATCTCGTCACGGCGCACCTCAGTGATCCGGCCGTGCACCTCGGGGAGGTCCATCGCCGGATTAAGTATGTCTCCGCGCTCGCCGCCGGTGAGCGTCACGACCATGACACGCACACCTTCGGCCGCGTAGCGCGCGGTGGTTGCCGCACCCTTGCTGGACTCGTCGTCCGGGTGGGCATGCACCGCCATCAACCGCAGTTCACTCATTTCGCTTTCATCTAACTACGGCGCCCTCTTACCTATGCCCGATACCTAGCCTCAACCACCCGACCCGCTCCCTGGGCGTCGGTGGCCAACCTGTCTCGCCCTATAGTTCCAGTTCTGATGATCGAACGCCCTGTCGCCCGATATGGATCCCGCCAAATGTCCCGACGGACCCGGCGAAGGATCACGTTTGCCCTGGTCGGCCTGGTCGTGGCGGCGGGTGTGATCCTGGCGATCGTGGCCTTCCAGCGGTTGGGCACCGGCGAGGTGAAAGGCGAGCTCTCGGCCTACGAACTGGTCGACAACCAGACCGTGTCGGTGACGATCGGGGTGACCCGGCCCGACCCTTCCAAGCCGGTGGTGTGCATCGTTCGGGCCCGCTCGATGGACGGGAGCGAAACCGGGCGACGCGAAATCCTGGTCGGCCCCTCGGATCAGCGGGTGGTGCAGGTGACGGGCGAAGTGAAATCCAGCCGACCCCCCGTGATGGGCGATGTCTACGGTTGCGGGACGGACGTACCGTCCTACCTGGTAGCGCCCTGATTTTCAGGCTGGCAACAAACGTCGAACAGCCATTACATGAAGATTCGTTGGCCGCTCGGTGGTACGATTGTGCGATACACGGTTCCTCGCTGGGGCCGTGTATTGCTGCATTAGCACTCAGTTGGGTGCTGACGCCCGCGGCAATACACGCGCATGCCCCCGGCCCGGAAACGACGGACTTCGTACGCGAGGAAGGCGCACGAGCGCCACAAGAGCAAGATAGACAGGAGCACGAGAACATGACCGACACACAGGTCACCTGGCTCACTCAGGATGCATTCGACCGGTTGAAGGCGGAGCTGGATCAGCTGATCGCCAACCGGCCGGTGATCGCCGCCGAGATCAACGACCGCCGCGAAGAGGGCGATCTGCGCGAGAACGGTGGCTACCATGCCGCCCGCGAGGAGCAGGGCCAGCAGGAGGCCCGCATCCGCCAGCTGCAGGAGCTGCTCAACAACGCCAAGGTCGGTGAGGCACCCAAGCAGTCCGGTGTCGCGCTGCCCGGTTCGGTCGTCAAGGTGTACTACGACGACGACAAGAAGGACACCGAGACGTTCCTGATCGCCACCCGCCAGGAGGGCATCAGCGTCGGCAAGCTCGAGGTGTACTCCCCCAACTCACCGCTGGGCAGTGCACTGATCGACGCCAAGGTCGGCGAGACACGCACCTATACCGTGCCGAACGGCAACACCGTCAAGGTCACCCTGGTCAGCGCCGAGCCCTATCACGCCTGACGGGTCGACGCGGGGGAAGCACTACAGTCGGGGAAATGGCGCAAATCGCCGAAGACCTGTTTTTGCTGTTGCTGGACAACGCAGCCGCGCAGCCCGCGCTTGACCGCCATCGCAGGGAGAAAGTACTCAGCGCCGCAGTACTACTGGACCTGGCCTACGCCTGCCGGATCCGTCCTGCCATGGCGGACGAACCCATCGAGGCCGGCCGGTTGGTCGCGCTGGCCGGCGAGTGGCCCGCCGATCCGGTCGGTGACCCGGCGTTCGAACTACTGCAACGCCGGCCGCTTTCGGCGGAGTCCGCGCTGGCCAAGCTGAGCAGGCACACCCAGCCCATCCTGGAACAGCATCTCGAACGCATCGGGCAGATCCGCCGGGTCCGCATGCCCGGCAAGGGTTTTCCGGGCAAGACGGTCTACTGCTGGCCGCTGGCCAACCGGGAACGGGTCAGCCAGGCGCGAGCGGCGCTGTTGGCCGCACTGTTCGACGGCCACAACCCGGTGCCCGCGATCGCCGCGATCATCTGCCTACTGCATGCGGTCGACGGCTTCGGCGCGATACTGAGCCTCAATAACCGCGGCTGGCGCTGGGTGCATGCGCGGTCCACCGAAATCGCCACGGGCATCTGGGTGGACGAGGCCGCGTCGGCCATGCCCGAGATGAATCTGGCAGTGACGACGTCGGCGTTACGTCCGGCCCTGATGGCCTAGCGCCCGGCGCTACTTCCCGAGCGCCTGCTCCAGGTCGGCCAGCAGGTCGGCAGCATGTTCGATACCTACCGACAGCCGCACCAGGTTGTCGGGCACCTCCAGCTGCGAGCCCGCGGTCGACGCATGTGTCATGGCCCCTGGGTACTCGATCAACGACTCCACCCCACCGAGCGACTCGGCGAGAATGAAAAGCTCAGTGCGCGAGCACAACTCACGTGCCGCCCGGGGCCCACCACGTAGTTGCAGGCTTACCATGCCACCGAAGCCCGACATCTGCCGCGCCGCCACATCGTGGTTGGGATGACTGACCAGACCGGGATAGAGCACGGTCTCGACAGCGGGGTGCCCGTCGAGGAATTCGGCTATCAGCGCGGCGTTTTCGCTGTGCTGACGCATCCGCAGCACCAGCGTCTTGAGCCCACGCATGGTCAGGTACGCGTCGAAGGGTCCCGGCACCGCTCCGGCGCCGTTCTGCAGGAATGCGAATGCCGCGTCGAGTTCCTCGTCGTTGGTCAGCAGCGCGCCGCCCACCACATCCGAGTGCCCACCGATGTACTTGGTGGTCGAGTGCAGCACGATGTCGGCACCCAGCAACAGCGGCTGCTGCAGCGCCGGCGAGGCAAACGTGTTGTCCACCAACACCTTGACGCCCGAGGACGACGCGATCTGGACGATCCCGGGGATGTCGGCCACGCTCAGCAGCGGGTTGGTGGGCGTTTCCACCCAGATCAGCCGGGTCCGCGGGGTGAGCGCCGAGCGCACCGCATCCAGGTCACTCAACGGGACCGGGGTGTGGGTGACCCCCCACTGCGAGAACACCTTGTCGATGAGCCGGAACGTACCGCCGTAGGCGTCATCGGGAATCACCACGTGGTCGCCGGGTCGCAACACCGCGCGCAGCGCGCAGTCGGTGGCGGCCATGCCCGAGCTGAAGGCACGCCCATAGGCGGCTTCCTCGACCGCGGCAAGCGCCGATTCCAGAGCCTGCCGAGTGGGATTTCCGGTACGGGCGTACTCGAATCCGCCGCGTAATCCGCCGACGCCGTCCTGGGCGAAGGTCGAACTTGCGTAGATCGGGGTGTTGACGGCTCCGGTGCCCTGATCGGGTCGGTAACCGGCGTGGATGGCTTTTGTGGCCAGACCGTGCCACCTGCGCTGTTCACTCATAACGTGACGAGCCTATCGCGGCCGTTCAGTTTCGCAGCTTTCGTCCGTACTGATCGGGAACCGACCGGTTGAACATCATGACCGCATCCACCAGCGCCCAGATCCCGACGCCGATGATGATGAAGATCCCGACGATCAGAATCGACGTGAGGATGCCGAGGATCGTCAGCCCCAGCTGGATCGCGCCGATATTGGTGGAGCCGATGTAGAAACGTCCGACACCGAAGCCGCCGAAAAACAGCTGCAACAGACCGGCGGTGACAGCCGATTTGTCAGACAGCGGCTCCCCGGTCTGCGGGTCGCGACCGAACGGCGCCGACGGGTCGGCAGGATATGCGCCGTAAGGCTGCGGCTGCCCCGGGTACCCGGCCGGGAAGCCCTGCGGCGCATAGCCTGCGGGCGGACCCTGAGGCGGATAACCGCCGAACTGCGGGGCTCCCGGCGGAGGCGGGAATTGCGGAGGCACGGCCTGCGGCGGCACTCCGTACATGTCTCCGGGCTGATTTGGTGTCGACATTGCGGCCCCGACTTTCTCGAATGCACCGACTCCGATATGGATTCGGCATCGGCAGGCTAGCTGAAATGATGTCACGGAACACAGCGCCCACGGCGCAGGCATTTCTGCCGTACGCGCCGTGGGCGCTGAGGTCGGTTCTACTAAGGGGTCAGCGGTGCAACCGGACCACCGCTGAGCCGCCGCCAGGCGTACACCTGGATGAGCAGGATCAACGGGAATGCCACGATCAGGCCGAGCCCGCACGGGATCGACCCGACGATTCCGATGGCGAGCATCACGAGCACCGTGAGCAGCACCGTGCCGAACTTGGGCTTGACCAGATTGAAGCTCGTCTTGACCGCGTCGACAGCCTTGAGATTGCGATCCACGGCTGCGACCGTCGTGAACAGGAACAGCACGCCGAGAAGTACTTCGGCGATCCACGCCAACGGCAAGCTCAAGAACACGAGCCCCGGCATCAGCATCATGGGCAGGGACAGCACCAGGACGACCGCAAAGACGATCAGGGCGACGAGCACGGTCGCAAGGATCACGTTGCCGACGTTGCGCGGCTTGAAGAACGATCCGATCGTCACCGGCTGTCCGTTGGCGATGTCGAGCAGGCCCGCGGTGTAAGCCGCCGCGATCCAACCGCCCATGATCAACAGCACTATTGCCCCGACGAGCATCACTGCGCTGCCGGCAAACCCGAGGTTGCTCGACGCCGTGAAGCTGAAGTCCTCGTCATAGGACTGGTAGCTGCTGGTGGTTTCGGGCGCCACCGCGGACGCAATCAGCGTGAAGATCACGTAGACGGCAGCGGTCGCGGCTCCGAAAACGAGTCCCGGCACGATCAGTTCAGCCGGATGCTTGAGGAACTTGTTCCAGGCCCACGAGAAGGCGTCGCCGACGCTGTACGGTGCGTCGCCGTATCCGGCTCCGCCCGCAGGCGGGTAGCCGGGGGCACCGTAGCCGGGCGGCGGATAGCCACCGGGCGGCGGGTAACCGCCGGGAGCCGGGTAACCGCCGGGAGCCGGGTAGCCACCGGGAGGCGGATACCCACCCGGGGGTGGGTAGCCACCGGCGCCACCGGGAGGTGGCGGGTAGCCGCCACCCTGCGGCGGCTGCGGCGGAGGAAAGCCACCCTGCTGGGGCGGGGGTGGATAGCCGCCGGGGGGAGGCGGCGGGTAGCTGCCACCGGGCGGCGGGGGCGGCGGTGTGAAGCCGCCGTGCTGGGGCGGAGGCGGAGGCGGGTAGCCACCCTCCGGCGGCGGCGGGTAGTTCCCGGGCGGGGGCGGTTGATCGGTCACGTCGAAAGCTCTCCTCATCTCGGATAGCGCTCCGCAGGCGGACGCTACTTTCTGCCAGCACCTAGATGGACAGACTGCTCCACAGGAAGATTACGCATCGTCAACCCCCATTGACAGGGCAACACGAGCGTATTCGCCGGGCACAGTGGGCAGGTCGTTACCGCGGGCGGTGAACCGGAAGACTCAGACCCGCAATGCGGTGAACGGTTCGACTGGCAAATTGCGGATGATGAACCACACCACGGTCACGACCAGCGTCACCATCGCCGCCCACCGGTGATGTTGCCAACTGGTAATCCGCCGTCCGCGGATGCGGCCATATGTCCACGCCAGATAGGCCCACGCCATCAACCCGAGCGCGACCAATCCGACAGCGTTAAACCGCAGCGCTGCAAGAAGATCCCCATGAAGCACGGAATAGATCATCCTGAGGCTGCCGCAGCCGGGGCAGTCGATGCCCAGCAATAGCTTTGTGGGACATGCCGGTAGCAATCCACCGGGTGTCGTTGGATCGCCCACCCACACGGCCAGACACGCGCACCCCGCCACGGCGGCCACAGCGAGTGGCGCACCGAGGCGAGGTGCAACGAGGGGTTGAGACACAGATCGAGATCAGTACGACGACACTGAGGCCGAGAACGCACCTGTCGCTACCAGGAAGATGATCCAGACCACGCTGAAGACGACGCCGGCAATGGCGCCCCACATGGCGAACTTCTTGGCGTCATCGGCGGCCTGCTGCGCGGCTTGATACTGGCCCTGCGCCCAGAGTCCCGACACCGACACCGATTTCACGATGGCGTAGATGCCCAGCGGCAGGCAGCAAAAGACAGTCGAAAGTATCGCCCACACCAGATTGTTGTCTGGCGGAACGCCTTGGGGCCCTCCAGGTGGGGGAAATCCACCCTGGGGCGGCGGCGGGTAGCCACCGGGAGGCGGGGGCGGGTAGCCACCGGGAGGTGGGGGCGGGTATTCAGTCATTGACGCCTTCCTGGAAGAGGTTGCTAGACAAAGCGAGGCAACCTTACCCTGGCAATTCGCTGAATACGCTGGATCGCGCGCTAGTGTCGCCCACCGGCCTCGGACAGGAACCCGAGCAGATCGTGGCGAGTGAGTACGCCGACGGGCTTGCCCTCCTCGACGACCATCACCGCGTCGCACTCACGCAATGTCTTGGCTGCCGTGGAGACCAACTCCCCCGCACCGATCAGTGGCAACGGCGGGCTCATGTGGTCGGCCACCGCGTCGGCCAACTTCGCCCGTCCCTCGAATACCGCGGACAGCAGTTCCCGTTCGGACACACTGCCGGCCACCTCGCCCGCCATCACCGGAGGTTCGGCGCCGACCACCGGCATCTGCGAGACGCCGTACTCGCGCAGGATGCCGATCGCGTCGCGCACCGTCTCCGACGGGTGGGTGTGCACCAGGTCGGGCAGCGCCCCGGATTTGCCGCGCAGGACATCGCCGACAGTCGACTGCTCGATCGAACCGTCGAGCCGGTTGCGCAGGAATCCGTACGACGACATCCACGCGTCGTTGAAAATCTTTGAGAGATAACCGCGTCCGCCGTCGGGCAGCAACACCACGACGACCGAATCGGGGCCGGCCGTGCGGGCCACCTCGAGTGCGGCCACCACCGCCATGCCGCAGGATCCACCGACCAGCAGCGCCTCTTCGCGTGCCAGCCGCCGGGTCATGTCGAACGAATCGGCGTCGGAGACGGCGATGATCCCGTCGGGAACCGAGGGGTCGTACGCCGACGGCCAGAAGTCCTCGCCGACGCCTTCCACCAGGTACGGCCGCCCGGTTCCACCGGAGTACACCGAGCCCTCCGGATCGGCACCGATCACCTGGACCTTGCCGTCGGACACCTCTTTCAGGTACCGCCCGGTGCCCGTGATGGTGCCGCCGGTGCCGACGCCCGCCACGAAGTGCGTGACGGTGCCGTCGGTGTCGGCCCAGATCTCCGGACCCGTCGTCTCGTAGTGACTCTCCGGCCCCATCGGGTTGGAGTACTGGTCGGGCTTCCAGGCGCCGTCGATCTCCTCGACGAGGCGGTTGGAGACGCTGTAGTAGCTGTCCGGGTGATCCGGCGGCACCGCCGTCGGGCACACCACGACCTCGGCGCCATAGGCGCGCAACACATTCTGCTTGTCCTCGCTGACCTTGTCCGGGCAGACGAAGATGCACTTGTAGCCGCGCGTCTGGGCCACCAGCGCCAGCCCGACGCCGGTATTGCCGGACGTCGGCTCGACGATGGTGCCACCGGGCTTGAGCTCGCCGCTGGCCTCGGCGGCGTCGATCATCTTGGCGGCGATGCGGTCCTTGGAGCTGCCACCGGGGTTCAGGTACTCGATCTTGGCCAAGACCATTCCTGAGCCTTCGGGTACAACCGAGTTCAGCTGTACCAGCGGGGTATTGCCGATGAGCTCACTGATGTGCCTGGCGATGCGCATACGTCAATGGTCTCAGGCCCGAGAATCGCTTACCAGGTGGCCTCTCGAATGTATTCGCCGATCTGGCGCAATGAGCGCTTCGCTTCGGACACCAGCGGCGACGCGAGCTGGAAGACATGCATCTGACCGGGCCAGATCCGGAGCTCGACGGGAACCCCGGCAGCGGCCAGCATGTGCGCGGCTTTTCGCGCATCGCTGAGCAGAACCTCCGAGCCCGACGCGTGGATCAGCGTGCGGGGCAGACCGGACTCGATGTGGTCGAGGGGCTCGTAGACGTCCTCGCCCTTGCGCTCCGCGGCGCGCTCGATGAGCTCGACGAGGGCGTCGAAGGCCCTGGGCGGAAACATCGCGTCGGTGTGCATGTTGGGGTGGTTGGCCCGTGACTCGTTGTCGATCTCGAACAGCGGCGACATCGTCACGAGCGCGGCAGGCATCTCGCCCTCATCGACCAGGCGCTCGGCCAGCGCGAGCGACAGGTAGCCGCCCGCCGAGTCGCCGGCCAGGACGATCTGATCCGGCTCGTAGCCAAGCAGCCGCAGCCACTCATAGGCGTCGTAACAGTCCTCGATCGCGGTGCCCACCGAGTGCTTGGGGACCATCCGGTAGTCGACGACGAGCACCGGGCTGTCGGCATACTCCGACAGCGCCGTGACGATCCCCGAGTGCGTGTTGGCCCCGCAGGCCAGGAAAGCGCCGCCGTGCAGGTAGAGGATCACGCTGCGCTTCCCGTCGGCGGGCAGTACACCGTCGGCGCGCACCAGCTGCGCGTTGCAGTTGGGCAGCGCGATGGTGGCCTTGATGGTTCCGGGCGCCGGGCGGATCAGCCGGGCAGCGAAATTGACCAGCCCGAACGGCCACGGCAGATGCGGTACATGGCTACCAATTGCCAAGGTCGGCTTGATTGTCAGCATCGCCGCCAGCGAAGCCAATCGGCCTGCCAGGCTCGGGCCGTCCTCGACCACCTCGACGGGTGCGCCGTCACTGACCGGAAACCTACGCCCGCGGTGGGCTCTAGCTGGGCTTATGCCAGCATGATGAGACCTGGATACCTTGCTCGGTGCAGTCATCGTCACCACTTCCTACGTCTTTGTAGTGCTAGGTGAGCTTCGTCACTCAGACAACCCGGGTAACTTAGCTTGACATCCGTAAACAGTTCAACAGTCAAATAAACTGATTTGATACCGGACTTGATACAGCACCGTGACCGCCACGGGCGATGCGCCACGCGGATAACCCGCGGCATCCACTTAGACTGATCTCGTGGGCACACGCATAGCGCGTCGGTCGACCATTACCCTCGCCGCTGCGGCGTTGGCATCTACGGCTTCGGCCTACATCGGGGCGCGCAATCTGTTGAGCGGGCAGGCTGACAAGGCCCGTCAGGTCATCCCCAAATCCTGGGACATTCCTCCTCGCGCCGACGGCGTGTATCTCCCCGGCGGCGGGCCGGTGGAGAAGTGGGAGCGCGGAGTCCCGTTCGACACGCACCTGATGATCTTCGGCGACTCCACGGCCACCGGATACGGCTGCCGAGTGCCCGACGAGGTGCCCGGGGTGTTGATCGCGCGCGGCGTGGCCGAGCAGTTCGGCAAACGAATCCGCTTGAGCACCAAGGCGATCGTCGGCGCCACCTCGAAGGGGCTCTCCGGCCAGATCGATGCCATGTTCGTGGCGGGTCCGCCACCGGATGCCGCCGTGATCATGATCGGCGCCAACGACATCACCAAACCCAACGGCATCGGTCCGTCGGCCCGCCGGCTCGGCGACGCGGTGCGCCGGCTGCGGGCGGCGGGAGCCGTCGTCGTGGTCGGCACCTGCCCGGATTTCGGGGTGGTCACCGCAATCCCGCAGCCGTTGCGCGCCTTCACCCGCGCGCGTGGCCTGCGGCTGGCCCGCGCCCAGGCCGCTGCCGTCCGCGCCGCGGGAGGCATGCCGGTGCCATTCTCGGATCTGTTGGCTCCGGAGTTCTACAAAGCCCCTGACCTGCTGTTCTCCGAAGACATGTTCCATCCGTCGGCCGCAGGCTATGCGCTCGCGGCCACGCAGCTGTTACCCGCGCTGTGCAGCGTCCTCGGCGAATGGGACGGCGACGACGCACTGGAATCCGTGACCGCAGACACCGGAACCCTGTTGAACCGGCTGGGCGGTGTCAGCAGGCTGTGGCGCCGCTCAACCGGGGTGCCCGCACCCATCGTGGTGCCCGCGGGCTAGTTTCAATCTGAGTTTTCTAAGCCATTCGATTAGCAGGAGCCGTCATGCCTGAAGCCGTCATCGTTGCCACCGCCCGCTCGCCGATCGGACGCGCCGTGAAGGGGTCGCTGGCCACCATGCGCCCCGACGACCTCGCCGCGCAGATGGTCAAGGCCGTGTTGGACAAAGTGCCGTCGCTGGATCCCCGGGACATCGACGACCTGATGATGGGCTGCGCCCAGCCCGCCGGTGAGGCCGGCTACAACATCGCTCGCGCGGTGGCCGTCGAGCTCGGCTACGACTTCCTGCCCGGCACCACCGTGAACCGGTACTGCTCGTCGTCGCTGCAGACCACCCGGATGGCCTTCCACGCGATCAAGGCCGGCGAGGGTGACGTGTTCATCTCCGCCGGTGTCGAGACGGTCTCGCGCTTCGGCGTCGGTGCCGCCGACGGCGCCCCCAATTCGAAGAACTCGCTCTTCGAAGAGGCGCAGGCCCGCACCATCACGCAGGCCGAGGGCGACATCAAGTGGCATGACCCGCGCGAAGACGGCCTCATCCCCGATGTCTACATCGCCATGGGCCAGACCGCCGAGAACGTCGCCACCTACACCGGCATCAGCCGCGAGGACCAGGACCACTGGGGTGTGCGGTCGCAGAACCGCGCCGAGGAGGCCATCAAGAGCGGGTTCTTCGAGCGCGAGATCACCCCGGTGACCCTGCCCGACGGCACCGTCGTGTCCACCGACGACGGCCCGCGTGCCGGCACCTCGTACGAGAAGATCAGCCAGCTGAAGCCGGTGTTCCGGCCCAACGGCACCATCACCGCGGGCAACGCGTGTCCGCTGAACGACGGCGCCGCCGCAGTGGTCATCATGAGCGACACCAAGGCCAAGGAGCTGGGGCTGACCCCGCTGGCGCGGATCGTTTCCACCGGTGTGTCCGGGCTGTCGCCCGAGATCATGGGCCTGGGTCCGATCGAGGCCATCAAGAAGGCGCTCGCCAAGGCCGGCAAGAAGATCTCCGACATCGACCTGGTCGAGATCAACGAGGCCTTCGCCGTCCAGGTGATCGGTTCGGCTCGTGAGCTCGGCATCGACGAGGACAAGCTGAACGTCTCCGGCGGCGCGATCGCGCTGGGCCACCCGTTCGGCATGACCGGTGCCCGCATCACCGCCACACTGCTGAACAACCTGTCCACCTACGACAAGACCTTCGGCATCGAGTCGATGTGCGTCGGCGGCGGCCAGGGTATGGCCATGGTCGTGGAGCGCCTCTCCTAATCAGGTTTCGCCGAGTCTGCGTACAGATCGCGATTTCACGAGATTTCGCGATCTGTACGCAGACTCGCTGCACTCAGCGCAGCGTCGTCTGCCTGCCGACGATTGCTGTGCGAACTCTTCGCAGAATCTCGGACGCCCGGTCCTCTGCCACCACTCTGACGATGATCCAGCCCATCCGTTCCAGCTCGGCTATCCGGCGGATGTCCTTGACGTACTGCGCGCGATCACTGCGATACTGGTCCCCGTCGTACTCCACCGCGACCATCCATTCGCTCCAACCCATATCGAGGTAGGCGAGCGGATAGCCATTGGCCCCTACCACCGGGATCTGAGTCTGCGGACGCGGAAGACCGTCGTCGATGAGGAGCAGGCGCAGCCAGGTTTCCTTCGGAGATTGCGATCCTGCATCGACCATCGGAAGCGCCCTCTCGAGTTGGCGCAGTCCGCGGGCTCCGCGATGCCGTGCGGCCACTTCTTCGACATCGCGAACCTTCAATCCCGTTGCCCTGGCGAGGGAATCGAGCCGCGCCACCGCACGACCGATGCCCGGTGTTCGGCCGATGTCGAAGGCAGTCCGCTCCGGTGTCGTCACGGGAAGCTCGTGCACCTGGCCGATCTCGGTCGGCTGCAAGCACATCGCGGATGTCCGTACGCCGCGCGGGCTCCTGGCATTGGCCCAGATCAATTCGATCGGTGCGGAATCATCGACCCATTTCGCCCCGTGCAACGCCGCCGCAGTGATACCCGCCAACACTCCCTCGCGGTGCGACCACAGCCATGCCGCCCTGGCCCGATCAACCAGCCCCGGGCTGAAGCCCCGGGCCACATAGACATCGGGCAGGACGGCGCGGAAGTTGGCGCGCAGCTGGTGCTTGCGGATCAGCCCAGCCCGCAACGCTTCTGAGCCGATGAACGGACTGTCGAAGATGGTCACGGTGTCGACGTTGCGAGGCATCTCCGACGGCCACCTTTTACGAAGGCGTCGGTGAGCCACTGCTGTGGATGAAATCGACTCTGTGTACAGGGCTTCGAGTCTGCGCTCCGAGCGCAGATTTGCGCGATTTCACGCCCTGAGCGCAGGCTCGACGCCCTGAGCGCCCAAACCCAAAGGAAAAAGGCGCCCGCAATCGCGGACGCCTTTCTCGGGGAAGGGTTGCTAGTCGTTGTTGAAGTACGACAGCAACCGGAGGATCTCGATGTACAGCCAGACCAGGGTGACGGTCAGGCCCAGGGCGATGCCCCATGCGGCCTTCTCCGGAGCACCGGCGCGGATCATCTGGTCGGCCGCGTCGAAGTCGATGAGGAAGCTGAACGCGGCCAGGGCGATCACGAACAGCGAGAACGCGATGGACAGGCCGCCGCCCGAACGCAGGCCCAGGCCTTCACCGCCGCCCACACCGAACATCGCGAGCACGAAGTTCACCAGAACCAATGCCAGCACGCCGAACATCGCAGCGACGATCATCCGGGTGAACTTGGGCGTCACGCGGATGGCGCCGGTCTTGTAGACCACGAGCATGCCGATGAACACACCGATCGAGGCCACCACGGCCTGGAAGATCATGGTGGGCCCACCGTTGGACACCAGGTTGGCGAACAGGAACGACGCTGCGCCGAGGAACAGGCCCTCCAGCGCCGCATAGGTCAGCACGATGGCCGGGTTGTCCTGCTTGCGACCGAAGGTGGCGATCAGCACCATGACCAGACCGCCGAGGCCGCCGATGAGGGTGAACGGCATCATCAGGGCCGTGTTTCCGGCCACAAGGAAGTAGGACACGACCGCGACGGCCGACACGACGGCCAGCGTGATGCCGGTCTTGGTGACGACGTCGTCGATGGTCAGCGGCCGGGAGACGCCGGTCTGCGGCTGCTCCAGGTACTCCTGCGCGTAGGGCTGCGCATGCACCTGCTGTGCACCGAAGCCGCTGGCTCCGGTGCCGAATTGTGCGTATCCGCCCTGCGACTTGGGCAGGCTGCGGAATACCGGGTTGCTGGTTTCGCGCACCGTCGGGTCCTCTCTGATGAGATGTGTTCGAGAACGAACTAGTAGCTCAACGATCAATGTTCCGGGTGGGTTCCCGTCGACTCCAGAAGACTCTCAGGAAACGTCCAGGTTTGATCTTGGAGCAAACCCTACCCGTAGCGCACCACAACTGGGGGGCCGAACTAGATTGCAACTCGTGACAGAAAACGAGGACGTCCTAGTAAGTGTCCGGAACGGCGTCGGCATCCTCACGCTGAACCGGCCGAAGGCGATCAACTCGCTCAATGACGCCATGGTCGCGGGCATCTCCGAGGCGCTGCACGCCTGGGCGGAGGACGGCGCCGTCCACACCGTGCTGCTGACCGGCGCCGGCGAACGTGGCCTGTGCGCGGGCGGTGACGTGGTGGCGCTCTATCACAGCGCGAAGGCAGGTGGCGCCGACGCTCGCCGGTTCTGGTACGACGAATACCTGCTCAACGCCTATATCGGCCGTTATCCGAAGCCCTATGTGGCGGTGATGGACGGCATCGTGATGGGCGGTGGCGTGGGCGTCGCATCCCACGGCAACATCCGGGTGGCGACCGATACCACCAAGATGGCGATGCCCGAGGTCGGCATCGGCTTCATCCCCGACGTCGGCGGCACCTATCTGCTCTCGCGGGCCCCCGGCGGGCTCGGCCTGCACGCCGCGCTCACCGGCGCACCGTTCTCCGGGGCCGACGCGATCGCCATGGGCTTCGCCGATCACTATGTGCCACACGACCAACTGGCCGAGTTCACCGAGGCCGTCGTCAACGACGGCGTCGAGAAGGCCCTGGCTGCCTACGCCGTGGAGCCGCCCGCCAGCCCGCTACTCGAACAGCGCAGCTGGATCGACGAGTGCTACGCCGGCGACACCGTGGCCGACATCCTCGCCGCGCTGCGCGGTCGTGACGAGCAGGCTGCCCGCGACGCGGCCGATTTGATCGCCACCCGCTCCCCTGTCGCCCTGTCCGTCACGCTGGAAGCGGTGCGCCGGGCGGCCGAGCTGGCGACACTGGAGGACGTGCTGCGCCAGGAGTACCGAACCTCGTGCGCCTCGGTGAAATCGCATGACTTCGTCGAGGGCATCCGCGCTCAGCTCGTCGACAAGGACCGCAACCCGCAGTGGTCCCCTGCCTCGATCGCAGCGGTCACCCCCGCCGACGTCGAGGCGTACTTCGTTCCGGCCGACCCCGATCTGACCTTCCAGGAGGACAACCAATGAGTGAGTTCGAGACGATCCTGGTGACCCGCACCGACCGGGTCGCCACCATCACACTGAACCGGCCCAAGGCGCTCAACGCGCTCAACACGCAGGTGATGACCGAAGTGACCACGGCCGCAGCCGAACTCGACCGTGACCCGAGCGTCGGCGCGATCATCGTCACCGGCAATGAGAAGGCGTTCGCGGCCGGCGCCGACATCAAAGAGATGGCCGAACTGTCGTTCGCCGACGTGTACTCGACCGACTTCTTCGAGCTGTGGTCGAAGTTCGCCGCCACCCGCACCCCGACGATCGCCGCGGTTGCCGGATACGCCCTCGGTGGCGGCTGCGAGCTGGCGATGATGTGCGACATCCTGATCGCCGCGGACACGGCGAAGTTCGGCCAGCCCGAGATCAAGCTGGGCGTGCTACCGGGGATGGGCGGCAGCCAGCGGCTGACCCGGGCGATCGGCAAGGCCAAGGCGATGGACCTGATCCTGACCGGCCGCACCATCGACGCCGTCGAGGCCGAGCGCGCCGGCCTGGTGTCGCGCCTGGTGCCCGCGGATTCGCTGATCGACGAGTCCCTGGCCGTGGCGGCAACGATCGCCGGGATGTCGCTGTCGGCTTCGCGGATGGCCAAGGAAGCGGTCAACCGTGCCTTCGAGTCCACCCTGGCCGAGGGACTGCTCTACGAGCGCAGGCTGTTCCACTCGGCCTTCGCCACCGCGGACCAGAAGGAAGGCATGGCGGCGTTCTCGGAGAAACGCGCCGCCAACTTCACCCATCGCTAAAGTCGACGGGTGACCGAGACCGACTCGCCCACCCCCGCCACCGATACCGCCGAAGCTCAGTCCACGCCTGCGGCCGAACCGGTTGCCGAGCCCGTGTGGTGGTCACGCCACTACACGTTCTTCGGCACCGCGGTGGGCCTGGTGTTCGTCTGGTTCTCGCTGACACCGTCCCTGCTGCCCCGCGGGCCGCTGTTCCAGGGCCTGGTCAGCGGCGGCGCCGGCGCAACCGGCTACGGCCTCGGCGTTTTCGGGGTGTGGCTGGTCCGCTACATGCGATCCAAGGAAACCAGCCCGAAGGCCCCCAAGTGGGCCTGGCTGGCCTTGCTCGTCGTCGGCATCGTCGGGCAGATCCTGATGATCGTCTACTTCCACGTCTGGCAAGACGAGGTCCGCGACTTCATGGGTGTGCCCCGGCTGAAGTTCTGGGATCACCCGCTGACCGCGGTGCTGTCACTCGTGGTTCTGTTCGCGTTCGTCGAGCTGGGTCAGCTGATCCGCAAGCTGGTGCATTTCCTGGATCTCAAGCTGGATCGCTTTCTGCCGCCACGGGTTTCGGCCGTCATCACGGTGGCGCTGCTGCTTGCGCTGTCGATCGCGCTGCTGAACGGTGTGGTGGTCCGGGTGGCGATGGACACCATCAACCGGACGTTCGCGGCCGTGAACGACGAGAGCGATCCTGACTTCGCCGCCCCGAAGTCGATCCTGCGCTCAGGCGGTCCGCAGTCATTGGCCGATTGGGAGTCGCTCGGTCATCAGGGCCGGGTGTTCGTCTCGGCCGGCCCTACTGTGCAACAGCTTTCGCAGTTCAGCGGTAAGCCCGCGATCGAACCGATCCGGGCCTACGCAGGTCTGCATTCCGCTGACGGCATCAAGGCCACCGCGGCCTTGGCGGCCAGGGAGTTACAGCGCACCGGCGGCCTGCATCGTGCCGTGGTCGCGGTGGCGACCACGACGGGCACGGGCTGGATCAACGAGGCCGAGGCCTCGGCCCTGGAGTACATGTACAACGGCAACAGCGCAATCGTGTCGATGCAGTACTCATTCTTGCCGAGTTGGTTGTCGTTCCTGGTCGACCAGGAGAACGCGCGCCAGGCCGGGCAGGCGTTGTTCGAGGCCGTCGACACTCTGGTTCGGGCGATGCCGGAGAACAAGCGCCCCAAACTGGTGGTGTTCGGGGAGAGCCTGGGATCGTTCGGCGGTGAGGCACCGTTCCTGTCGCTGAACAATCTCGTCGCCCGCACCGACGGCGCGCTGTTCTCGGGCCCGACGTTCAAGAACACGATCTGGACGACACTGACCCGCGACCGCGACGCCGGTTCGCCGGAGTGGTTGCCGATCTACGACAACGGCGAGAACGTGCGGTTCAGCGCGAAGGCCGAGAATCTGGACCGGCCCGACGCGCCGTGGGGCCACCCCCGCGCGGTGTATCTGCAGCACGCATCGGACCCGATCTCATGGTGGACGCCCGATCTGTTGTTCGCCAAGCCGGATTGGCTGCGTGAGCCACGTGGGTACGACGTATCGCCCCGGATGGAATGGATTCCGGTGGTGACGTTCCTGCAGGTGTCCGCGGACATGGCAGTGGCGGTCGACGTGCCCGACGGCCACGGCCACGTGTACGTCAAGAACGTCGCCAACGCATGGGCGGCGATCCTGCAGCCGCCGGGTTGGACGCCGGAGATGACCGAGAAGCTCCGCCCCATGTTGAGCAACAACGAAAACGCCTGAGGCGAAACGTCACACCTGACCGGCGGCGACCAGTGCGTGATAGCCGCCGACGACGTCGGTGGACCGGTGCAGACCGAGGTCGACCAGTGCCGCCGCGGCCAGGCTTGACGTGTAACCCTCCGAGCACAGGATCACCCAGTAGACGTCATCGTCGATCGCCTGGGGTATCCGCGCGTCACTGGTCGGGTCGCAGCGCCACTCCAGGACGTTGCGTTCGATGACCAGCGCTGCGGGCACCGAACCCTCGGCGGCACGCTGGGCGGCCGGGCGGATGTCGACCAGGACGGCACCCGCGTCCAGGGCCTCGGGAAGATCTTCGGCGGGCAGTCGGTGCAGCCGGGTACGGGCCTGCTCCAGCACGGTGTCGATGCGGCTCATGGCAGTCACTCCGGTGCGTCGGTGAGTTCGGTGCGGTTGCGGCGCAACGTGTTCTGCGGCGTCACCTCGTAGTAGGACATTGCGGTCAGCGGCGGCGAGTAGGCGTGCACGCTCAGCGTCGGACCGGAAACGGCCGCCGGCGCATGCACCACGTCATGCACCCAACCCAGCGGGAACGCCGCCTGATCGCCGGCGGTGAGTCGCCGCGTCCGTAGAAGCTCACCATCCCAACGGGTTTCGCGCAGCGCACCGGACACCACGGTCAAAGCACCGAGGGAGCCGCCGTGGTCGTGCATTTCGGTCGACTTGCCGGGCACCCAGCTGATCAGCCAGACGTCGACTTCGTCGTCACCGGACAAGCGGGTGTACCACCGGTCGTCCTTCGGCAAGCCGCGCAGCAAGCGGTCGTAGCGGCCGGACAACACATCGTCGGCAGCGCGGTCGGTGGTGTGCAGCAGGTCGGGCAATCGCAGCCGGGTGGGCGCCGAGACCGCAGGAACGGGCGCGAGCGTGGACAGCATCAGAGAAACTCCAAGAATGACGGCGGAACAGGGCAGACGGGCGCGTTAGCAAGCCCGACAACACTCCTGGAATCCGGTCCCTTCCGTCATGGCCGCCAGTGTTGCATAGATTGGCGGGATGCGCCGTTACACGTGGACCACCCGTTTGACCGCCGGAGCCGCCGCAGCTGCCGGCCTGAGCCTGCTCATCGGATGTTCGACAGAGGCAGGTAAGGATCAATCCGGGGAATCCGCGGCGCCGGCCCAGCCGGCCACCACGACCGCCGCATCGCCGACCGAGAAGGTCAAGCCCGGCGAGATCGCCACGTCCCCCGGCGGGGTCACGACGGCGGTCGGCGCCGACGCCCAGTCCACCGAAGAGGAGTATTTCCAGGCCTGTCACGCCGCGAAGGTGTGGATGGAGGGCAAGGGCGGGGATCTCAAGGCGCAGATCGAGCCGTATCTGGCCAGCCTGCAGGTACCCGAGGCGGCGCCCGGGCCTGGCACCTACAACGTGGCATGGGCTCAGCTGGAGCCGGGCCGTCAGGCCGCGGTCATCGTCGCGGCGCAGGCTGCGGCAGACGAGCTCTGCAGCTAGGCGCCGCTAGTTCGAATCACGCTGCGGTAAATCCCCCGGACCGCCCTGGGCGGCCACCCAGGCGCGACCACGCTCGACCGCGGTGTCGAGCGCGCCGAAGATCCGGTCGGACGACGGGACGATGCCGTCGTCGCCCAGCAGGTCGTCGAGCCCGCCCCGCCGCAGCACTGCCGCGGTGCCGGGGTTGACCCCGGAGATGACCAGCTTGCCGTTGTTGGCCGTCAGCTGGCCGGCCCACCGGCGCAACGCCTTGATTGTCACCGATGAGGGCACATCGGGTAGCGAGCGCAGGCTGAGCACCACGACGGCGTTGGTGGTGCCATCCGCCCGCGGCCAGGTTTCGTCGATGCGGGCCACTTCGGCGAACAGCCCGACCCCGGCGTAGTGCAGCACGGTGACGTCGTTGCTGGCGCAGCGCTCCGGCACGGGCGCCTGCTGCCAGCCCCCGTCCGGGGCGGCGGTCAGCGCCATCAGTTGCGCGGCCTCGGCCGCCTTGGCGCAGTAGAGCACAAGCGACGTGATCACGCCGATGAGGATCGCGGTGTGCAGCGGCAGCTGGGTGGTGGCCGCGAACGTCACCAGCATCGCCACCGCCGACAGCGGCGCCACCCGCAGCACGAGCTTGATGTCGGGCAGGCGGCCGACCACCAGCTCGGCGCCGATCACGAGGATCAGCCCGCCGATCACCGGCATTGGGATGATCTCCGCGGCCGAGCCGGCAACCAGCACCAGCGCGGCGAGCCACAGCCCGGCGAAGATGCCCGCCCACCGGGTCTGGGCGCCCGCCGAGGTCGCGACCCCGGTGCGCGACAGCGAACCGCCGGCGGGCAGCGCGCCGAACATTCCGCCGGCCACGTTCGCCGCGCCCTGGGCCAGGAAATCACCGTTCATGTTCGTGCGGCTGCCGTCCGGGTTGGGCACGGCGGCAGAGATTCCGGCGGCCTGGGCCAGCGCAACGAGGGCGACCGCCACGCCGCCGACGATCAGCTCGGGCATGGCGGCGAAGTTCGGAAGCGTCACCGGCGGAAGCGCATTCGCGATCGAGGCGATGTCACCGACGGTTTCGACGTCGATGTGGGCTACGGCCACCACCGCGGTGACCACTACCAGCGCGATCAAAGTGGCAAACGATTCCAGCGGTTTGATGAAGTGGAACACCGCCCACACCGCAACGGTGCCGAGCGCGACGGCCACGGCGGTGGGATGCCACAGCCCGAGGTGTGCCAGCGAGTCGATGAACTTGCCAATGGTGTTGCCGCTCTGGGGTTTGTAACCGGTGGCGTCGCCGAGGACGCCGGCCACGATCTGCAGGGCGATGCCGGTGGAGAAGCCTGTCATCACGGCGTTGGAGACGAAGTTCATGATCGAGCCGAACCGCAGCAGACCGAACAGCAGCATCACCACGCCGACCACGAGGGCCAGCGCGGCGACGTTCGCCGGATCCTGCGGATCCAGCCCGGACTCCTTGAGCACACTGCGCGACGTCAGCGCGATGGCGCTGGTCAGCGTCGTCACCATCAACACGGTGCGGGCGAACAGTGACCCGATGATCCCCGGGACGACGCCGGCATAGATACCGGCGACCGGGTTGAAGCCGCCAATACTGGCGTACGCCATGCCTTCTGGGATGGAGAACAGTCCCGTGACCAGCCCGGAGATGACATCGCGAGGCTTGGGGCGACCGAGCTTTCGCGCGAATGTTGACGCTCCCACGGTGCAACCCTCCCACGAATGAGTCTGCGGTGGGCGATACTGCGAATGTGCGCGCACCGGGAATTCTTCCGTATCAGCGCGTGTGGTTACGCGCCGACGTGTTCGCGGGTATGGCGGCGGGCGCGGTGGTCATACCGCAGGCGATGGCGTACGCAACCGTGGCGAACATGCCCGTGCAGTTCGGTCTGTACAGCTGCATGCTGCCGATGGTGGTGTATGCGTTCATCGGCGGCTCACGCAGCGTCAGCATCAGCACCACCTCGACAGTCGCGACGCTCACGGCGTCGACGATGCTCGGCGCCGGGGTCCTGGCCGGATCATCTGGCGCGCCTGCGGAATTGATCACCCTGACCTTGCTCGTCGGGGCGATCCTGCTGATCGCACGGATGCTTCGCCTCGGATCGGTGGTGGAGAACATCAACGAGGCCACCCTGATCGGACTCAAGGCCGGCGTCGGTCTGACCATCGCGGCAGGTCAGCTACCCAAACTGCTGGGTGTGGCATCCGATCCCCATCATGAGGGCTTCTTCCGCGTGCTGGCGTCGGCACTGCGACAACTCGGCCACATCAACGCGATGACCGTGGTGCTCTCCCTCGCGAGCATCGGGCTGTTGTGGTTCATCGGCCGGGCCTACCCGAAAGTCCCCGGCCCACTGGTGGTCGCGGCGTTCGGGATCGCAGGCAGCACGTTCGGCGGCCTGACGAATATGGGCGTCAAGCTCATTCCCGCTGTGCCGGAAGGTCTTCCGGTTCCCGACCTGCCCACGTTCGCCCACACCGGCCACCTCCTTCCCGGTGCGCTGGCCATCGCGATGATGGCGTTCCTGGAGACCGTGTCGGCGGCTCGCGGCATCCGCCGCCGCGAGGATGCTCAGATCGACCCGGACCGGGAGCTCGGCGCGCTGGGCCTGGCGGCTGTCGCCGGAGCGTTCTTCCACGCCCTGCCGCCGTCGGGCGGTTTCTCGCAGAGCCAGGTGAACACCCGCGCGGGCGCCCGCAGCCAGGTGGCAGGGCTCGTCACCGCCTCGTTGGCGGTCGTGGTGGCGCTGCTGCTGGCACCGGTGCTGTCCAAACTGCCCGAGGCCACACTCGGCGCGATGGTGCTGGTGCCGGTACTCGGCCTGGTGGAGATCGGTGCATTGCGGCAGTTGTGGAGGTTCAACCGCCGGGAGTTCGCGCTGGCCGTCATCGTGATGACGTTCGCGCTCACAGTCGGTCTGTTGCCCGCAGTCGCGGTAGGGGTGCTGCTGACTCTGTACTCGGTGCTGCACAACGCGAATCGGCCGCACGTGGTCCAGATCGTGAACCGTGACGGCGTCAGCACCGACGGACCTGAGGGCGAGCTGGCCGAGCCGGCGGATCCGTTGGTGCTGCGACCCCAGGTCGCGCTCTACACCGCGAACCTGCGGGCCAACACCACCATGATGCGGGCCATTGCGCTGTCCTCCGATCCGCGACCCAAAACGTTGGTAGTGGACCTGTCCCGGCAACTTGAGGTCAGCTCGACGATTCTGGACGGCCTGCGCGATCTGGATGCCGATCTCGCCGCGGCCGGTGTCCGGGTCGAGTTCGCCGCTATGCCCGAATCCGCGCGGGCCATCGCCAGCCGATGGCCGTGGTGGCAGGACGTCGAACGCGGCGGCCGCTATCGCCCGTCGTGATCGTCGATGACGCCGCCACCCCGCGGCACGGCAGAATGGAGCCATGCGTGTTGCTCTGGCCCTCGGCAGTGGCGGCGCCCGCGGCTATGCGCACATCGGGGTGATCAACGAGCTGTGCGACCGCGGTTATGAGGTCGTCGGGGTGTCCGGGTCATCGATGGGTGCGCTGGTCGGCGGGCTTCACGCGGCGGGCAAGCTCGACGATTTCGCCGAGTGGGCACGGACTTTGACCCAGCGCGCGGTGTTGCGGCTGCTGGATCCGTCGATCAGCGCAGCCGGCATCCTGCGGGCAGAGAAGATCCTCGACGCGGTCCGCGACATCATCGGCGACGCCACGATCGAACAATTGCCGATCCCCTACACGGCCGTCGCCACCGACCTGATCGCCGGCAAGTCCGTGTGGCTGCAGCACGGCCCGCTGGACTCGGCGATCCGGGCGTCGATCGCGATCCCAGGCGTGATAGCGCCACATGTGCTGGACGGCCGGCTGCTGGGCGACGGCGGCATCCTCGACCCACTGCCGATGGCCCCCATCGCGGCCGTCAACGCGGATCTGACCATCGCGGTCAGCGTCTCAGGAAGCGATCCGGGTACCGTGGCCGCGCCCGAGGACCCAGAACGGCGCCCCACCACCGAATGGCTCAACCGCATGATGCGCAGCACGTCGGCTGTACTGGACACCGCATCAGTTCGTTCCGTGTTGGATCGGCCCACCGCCCGCGCGGTGCTCAGCCGGTTCGGCACTGCGACACCGGAGGCCGATGAAGACCCTGATCAGGGCGGCGGTCTGCCGGAGCTTCCCGAAACCGCCGGTGTGCCAAAGCTCGGCAGCTTCGAGGTGATGTACCGGACCATCGACATCGCGCAGGCCGCGCTGGCCCGGCACACCCTGGCGGCCTACCCTCCCGACCTGCTGATCGAGGTGCCGCGCACGGTGTGCCGCAGCCTGGAATTCAACCGTGCCGCCGAGGTGATCGCGATTGGGCAGGAACTGACGGCCCGTGCGCTCGACGGCTGACGTCCACCGGAAACGCTAGCCCGCGAGGAACTGCGCGACCTCGGCCGCCACGCGCCGCCCCTGAGCCCGTCCGGCGTGGGCCGAGGGCACCCGGCAGTCCGGGTCGAGCGGATTCTTGCCGAAGGCGGCCAGGGACTCGTCGTCGGCGAAGATTCCCAAAGACCGTCCGGCGAAACCGTCGACCTCCTCGGCCGCACCGGTACCGAACGGCGACGGCGTCGAGCGGCCCTGCGGCACCAGCGCCACCGCGGCGTCGCAGTCTGCGGCCAGCGCCATGTTGACCGCACTGCCGATGCCGCCGTCCATGAACCGGCGGCCGCCGACTGTCACGACGGGCCAGACGGCGGGAACGGCGCAACTGGCTTCGACCGCGTCGACCAGTGACACTCCGGAGTCCCGGTCCAGCGTCACCAGTTCGCCGGTGTCGATGTCGATGGCCGAGATCCGCAGCACCCGGTCGGGCCAGTCGTGCGAGGGCAGGCGCGCTTCGATCACCTTGCGCCGTACCGCCGGGTCGATCGTCGCGGTGTCCAGCGCCACGGCGCCGATCTGCTGCAGCTTCTGCGCCCTCGTGGTGTTGGGTGTCAGCATGGCCTTGACGAACAGGTCGGTGACGGTATCGATGCTCACCCCGGGATCGAGCTCGGCCGATTCGGTACCGATCTGACGCTCGAACAGCTCCTGCAGCGTCGGCCCGTTGCCGAGCTGCGCCGACACCGTCGACCCGGCCGACGTGCCCACCAGCACGTCGGACGCGAGCAGCGCGTCGGCAGTTTCGGGAGATTCGTCGGCGATGCCCTGCAGGATGCCGGTCTCCCAGGCAATGCCTGCGATACCGCCACCGGCGAGCACCAGTGCGCGTTTGGAAGTCACGACAGTCGAGTGTGCCAGGGCGCCGAAGGTCGGGGTCAAGCGTGCTGCGACGCGGCCGCCTGCGCGGACAGGTCGTCGCGGTGCAGGAGGTGGCGCGGTGGGTCCGGAAACGCCCGCTGACGCTCGATCCGCAGATCCGCGTCGACGTGCACGAGCTCACCGGGGGCGAGGAGCTGCCAGTTCTCACCGTCCATCGGCTCGCTGGCGAACACCACCGACGGCTGCGAGGTCAGGTGCTCGGACTCGGCGCGGATCCGGCGGCTGCGCAGGCGCAGGCGCCGCTGCGCCGGGTGTCTGCGGTCGAGCAGATACAACTCGTGGGTGCCCGGGTAGCGCAAGGCCCACATGTCGGTGGCCGTGCTGAGCAGGATGTTGACGGCGTAGATCGGCACGTTGTCGGCCAACCAGCCGATGGCGTGAACGATGCCCGCGCCGACGTCACCGTTGTGCGCCCGGACGGCCGCGGTGATGAGCGCGAAGACGCGTTCGGAGTCGGTCTGGCCTTTGACCAGGCCGGTCACTCCCAGCGCATGTATCCGGCCGTCCAGGGCTTCGAGACCTTCGACCACGCCGTTGTGCGCGAAGATCCGGCCATCCTGGACGAAGGGATGGGTGTTCACCGGATCCAACGAGCCGGTCGACGCATAGCGGACGTGCGCGATGAAGGTCGTCGCGGTGACATCGTGTGCCTCGGTGGCGAATTCGGAATCCTGCCACGCCGCCACGGGCTCCTTGTGCACCACGGCGGTGCCGTCGGCGCCGAATACGCCCAGACCGGTGCCGTCGGGGTTGTGGCGGCTCTGCTCGGCAAGGTTGTCCGGGGCGTCCAGCAACCAGAAGGTCGCAGGCACCAACTGGCGGCCGGCGTGCAGACCGAACAATCGGCACATGGCCTCAGCCCACCCGATCAAGTGCCATGATGCGGATAGTAACCGGGTAGCAGAGGGGAACGCCATGACATCCGATCTTGGGCCGACCATGCGGGCCGAGCGCTTCTACGCTGACACCAAACGAGTTGTGGTGGAGGATGTTCCGATCCCCGAGCCGGGGCCGGGCGAGGTTCTGGTCAAGGTGGCGTTCTGCGGGATCTGCCATTCCGACCTGAGCTTGATCAACGGCACGTTCCCCGCGCAGGCCCCCGTGGTCACGCAGGGTCATGAAGCCTCGGGCACCATCGCCCGCCTGGGCCCCGGCGTCACCGGCTGGGCCGAGGGCGACCGTGTCATCGTCGCAGCGGGCCGGCCCTGCATGGAATGCCCGAACTGCGGGCGCGGCGACATCGCCAATTGCATGCGAATCAGGTTGATGGCCTTCGCTTATGACGGCGCGTGGGCCGAGTACACGTTGGCGCAGGCGGTCGGGCTGACGCGCGTTCCGGACAACGTGCCGCTGGAGCAGGCCGCGATCCTGGCCGACGCGGTGTCGACGCCCTACGGCGCGGTGGTGCGTACCGGCAAGGTCGGTATCGGCGAGGCGGTCGGGGTGTGGGGTCTCGGCGGTGTCGGCACCCACATCGCGCAGTTGGCCAGGCTGGTGGGCGCGGTGCCGGTGGTGGCCGTCGACATCAAACCTGAGGTGCTGGATCGCGCCCTGGAACTCGGTGCGGACTACGCATTCAACGCCGGCGACGAGCGGCTCGGTGAGAAGATCGCCGACGTCACCGGCGGCCGCGGGCTGGATGTGGCGTTCGACGCCGTCGGGCTCAAGTCGACGTTCGAGCAGGCGCTGGGACAGCTGACGGTCGGCGGCCGGCTGGTCGCGGTCGGAATGAGCGCCCAGGAGCCGACGATCGGCCCGACGTCGATGTTCGGCCTCACGCAGAAGCAGGTGCTCGGTCACCTGGGCTATCAGAACGTCGACATCTCCACGTTGGCGACGCTGGTCTCATTGGGCCGACTCGACCTGTCCCGCTCGATCAGCGAGATCGTGTCACTGGAGGACGTGGCGCTCGGCATCGACAAGCTCGAGCGCCAGGAGGGCAACCCGATCCGGATCCTGGTGCGGCCCTGAGCCTTACCGCAGCTTTGGCGCGGCCTTCCCGCTGATCAGCGGCAGGTCGGGGTAGGTCACCACACCCGGTGCCGCGGCGCACACCGCGGGCACCGAGTTGACGCAGTGCGCTGCGGTCGCGACGACGCCGGACTCCGGACCGTCCTCCCCTGCCTCGGACTGGAAACCCTTGATGATGACGGTGAAGTCCGGGTTACCGCGGACCTCCATCTCGTAGCGTTGCCCAGCCGGGCCGAAAGTCCATGCGGGGTCGAGGTTTTCCTCACCCATCAGCCAGTTCACCGTGACCCGGACGACCGGCTCGTCGTCGACGAGGGCCTCCCAGTGGAACTTACGAGCTGCCACCTGGCCGGGTTCGATCACGCCGATCGGCGAGTCGATGGGTGCGGTGGCCACGGCGATCTCCTGCGTGGCCCGGATCCGTGGGTCGATCTTGAACCCGACGTGGTCGACGACCATCTTGACGGCCTGGATGAAGCCGCCGTCGAGCATCTTCTGCATCGGCCCGCTCAGCGCGGTGTCGGGGGCGCCGCCGAATCCCATGACGTGGCGCACCACATCGGGCGCTTCATAGGTGCGCAGGTCGGAAAATTCCTCGGCCCGAACGAAGTTCACTCCGGTGGCCATCGCGGAGAACACCAGCGGGAACTTCTCGCTGATTCCGCCGGGCGCGATGCCGGTGCCGTGCAGGGTGGCGTTGCCTTCCAGCGCGGCGGCCCGCATCGGCGCGGCCTGCTTCTCGCTGGGGTACAGCCAGCCGACGGGGGTGATCACGTTCTTGCCCGAGCGCAGCAGCGCGGCGACCTCGTCGGGGTTGGGGATCAGCGGCGAGTAGATCACCGCGTCGGCGTCCAGCGCCAGGATCTCGTCGGCGCTGTTGGTGGCGGTGACGCCGAGCGGTTCGGTGCCGATGATCTCGCCGACGTCCTTACCGTTCTTGGCGTCCGAATGCACCCAGCAGCCGACCAGCTCGAGATCGGGATGTTCGAGCACACCTTTGATCGCGGCCACGCCGACCCCACCGGTTGCCCACTGCACGACGCGTAACGCCACAGACCCTCCTCGGCAGAACTAGAACACGTTCTACTTCAGGTCTACACCACCGTCGTCGTCAGCGGAAGTACGTTCGCGCCGCGCGACGTACGAGATCACGAGCACCACCAGCACCGCGGGCAGAAACGCAGGCACGGTCAGCAGCAGGGAATGGTCCGCAAGAGAGGTCATGCCCCTTCGACGAGACAGCCCGGCCAAACGTGACTGTCACATCCCGGCGGGCTGTGCCGTCTGATGGATATGCAGATGAAATTCATTCAGATCGTCGTGGTGGTGGCGGCGTTGAGCATGCTGGTGACCGGGGTGTGGATGCGCATCGACCCGGCGTCGTTCGCCCAGTGGGCCAACTGGCCCAACCACGTGCACTTCCTGCACGATGCCGGCGTCTTCCAGATCGGCATCGCGGTGACGATGCTGTTCGCGCTCTGGTGGCGCGACGTGATCGCCGTGGTGTTGACGGGTTTCCTGGTCGCCAACACCCTGCACGCGGTCAATCACTTCCTCGACCGCGACGGCGGCAATCCGGCGGACTGGTGGCAGCTCGGGGTGTTCTCGCTGCTGGCCGCGGCCGCGCTGGTGGTGCGGGGGCGCCAACTCCAGTTGAAGACGGTTGACCCCGTTTCGCGATGAAGTATGTTCCGTTGCATGGCTAACAAAGTGTTCGTCGTCGGTGTGGGGATGACGAAATTCGAGAAACCGGGACGTCGCGAAGGCTGGGACTACCCGGACATGGCACGCGAGTCGGGCACCAACGCCCTCGAGGACGCCGGGATCTCCTACGACCAGGTGCAGCAGGGTTACGTCGGGTACTGCTCGGGTGATTCCACCTCCGGCCAGCGTGCGCTGTACGAGCTGGGCATGACGGGCATCCCGATCGTCAACGTCAACAACAACTGTTCCACCGGTTCGACAGCGCTATACCTTGCCGCACAGGCGATTCGCGGTGGGCTGGCCGATTGCACGATGGCGCTGGGCTTCGAGAAGATGCAGCCCGGTTCACTGGGCGGCGGTGCACAGGACCGCGAGTCCCCGCTGGGCAAGCACGTCAAGGCGCTTGCCGAGATCGACGAGTTCGCCTTCCCCGTCGCGCCGTGGATGTTCGGCGCGGCCGGCCGCGAGCACATGAAGAAGTACGGCACCACCGCCGAGCATTTCGCGAAGATCGGCTACAAGAACCACAAGCATTCGGTGAACAACCCGTACGCGCAGTTCCAGGACGAGTACACCCTCGACGACATCCTGGCCGCCAAGATGATCTCCGATCCACTGACCAAGCTGCAGTGCTCCCCCACCTCCGACGGGTCGGGCGCGGCGATCGTGGCCAGTGAGGCGTTCGTCGACAAGCACGGGCTGGCCTCGCAGGCCGTCGAGATCGTCGGGCAGGCGATGACCACAGACTTCGCCTCGACCTTCGACGGCAGCGCCGCCAACGTCATCGGCTACGACATGAATGTGCAAGCCGCCCAACAGGTCTACGCGCAGTCCGGTCTCGGGCCCGAGGACTTCCAGGTGATCGAGCTGCACGATTGCTTCTCCGCCAACGAGCTGCTGCTGTACGAGGCCCTGGGCCTGTGCGGTGAAGGCGAGGCACCGCGGCTGATCGACAACAACGACACCACCTACGGCGGCCGCTGGGTGGTCAACCCGTCGGGTGGGCTGATCTCCAAGGGCCATCCGCTGGGTGCGACGGGCCTGGCCCAGTGCTCCGAGCTGACCTGGCAGTTGCGCGGCACCGCCGACAAGCGGCAGGTCGACAGCGTCACCGCGGCCCTGCAGCACAACATCGGCCTCGGCGGCGCGGCCGTCGTGACGGCCTACCAGCGCGCCGAGCGGTAACCATTTCCCGCGAGCTCCCCTTTTGTCACGCCCGCTTTGTCACGCCAGAGTGGCCGTCGAAGGCGGCAGTCACTCTGGCGTGACATTCGGTGGGGAACCCAGTGCGCGGCGGACAAACCAGCGCTACCCGGTGGCCGCGCGAACCAGCTTGTAGTTCACGAACTCCCGGATGCCGAGGGATCCAAGCTCACGCCCGACACCGGAGCGTTTGGTTCCGCCGAATGGCAGTTCCACCGCGTCCAGGCCGACACCGTTGACATAGACCATTCCGGTGTCCAGGGCGTCGGCCACCCGGTCGGCCTGGGCCGGGTCATCGGTGAACACGTACGAACCAAGGCCGAACGGTGTGTCGTTGGCGATGCGCACGGCCGCCGCCTCATCTGCCGCCCGGTACACGATCGCGACGGGCCCGAACAGCTCCTCGTGATGGATCGGGTTGTTCTCGTCGACCTCGGCCAGCACGCCGCAGGTGTGGAACGCGCCGTCGCGGGAACTCGGCAGCAGGGCCTTGGCGCCCGCGTCGAGCGCCCGGCGCACCTGGGATTCCAGGTTCTTCGCCGCCCGCTCCGAGGACAGCGGGCCCAGGACCGTCTCCTCGCTCATCGGATCGCCGGGCGCCACCGCGGCCAGCTTGCCGACGAAGAGCTCGACGAAATCGTCGAAATGCCGATCCAGGACGATGATCCGTTTGGCGCCGTTGCACGATTGCCCGCTGTTGTCGAGGCGCGCTTCGACCGCCGCGTCCACGGTTGCCGAGAGCTTCGCGACGTCCAACACCAGGAATGGGTCAGAACCACCGAGTTCGAGGACCGACTTCTTGACCGCACCACCGGCCAGTCGGCCGATCACCGCGCCGGCCCGCTCGGATCCGGTGAAGCTGACCCCGGCAACTCGCGGATCGGCGATGGCTTCCGCTATCTGCTCTTCGGTGGCGAAGATGGTGGTGAACACCGCATCCGGGAAACCGGCCTCGGCGAAGATCTGCTGGATCTTGAGCGCGGACTCCGGACATTGCGGTGCCGGTTTGAGCAGCACCGCGTTCCCGGCGGCCAGGCTCGGCGCGGCGAACCGTGCCACCTGGTAGTAGGGGAAGTTCCACGGCATGATGCCGAGAATCACGCCGAGGGGGTGCTTTCGGAGCACCGCGCTGCCGGTTCCCGACTGGAGGTCGATCGTATCCTCGGCGAGGAGTTTCTCGGCATCGCCGGCGTAGTAGTCATAGATGTCGGCACTGAACTCGACCTCGGCCCGGGCCTGGCTGATCGGCTTGCCCATTTCTCGCACCGCGGTCCGCGCCAGATCCTCGAGCTGATCACGGTGCAGCTGGGCCACCCGCCGGATCGCGGCGACCCGTTCGGCCACTGAAACTCTGCGCCAAGAACGTTGCGCCGCTTGGGCATCGGCGATCACGCCGGCCAGGTCGGCATCATCGATGAACGGCAGCCGCTCGCCGGTCGCTCCGGTCGCGGGGTTGACAACTTGAAAGGGAATCGCGGTTGGCATTGCGGTACTCCAGGTTTCGAGAGCAGATGGGCGGGATCAGGCGTCGAGCTGGGCGTATACCTCGGGACGACGACTGCGGATCACCACAGCGCTCACCGACCCGACTACGAAGGAGGCAACCACGAAACCCATCACACCGTAGGCCTGGGCCTGTGTGCCGGTGAGCAGACTGAAGTTGGTCACCACCAGCAGCAGGATCACCGCCAGCCCGACGGTGGAGATGATCGGCGCGATCAAGGTGTGCCAGATGCCTTTACCCGTGGCGACCCGGCGGAAGAACACCAGCATTGCGACGCTGACCAGCGTCATGAGGATCACCACGCCCAAGGACGAGGCCGCACCGGCCAGCGTGAACACGACCGAGACCGGATCGAGCTGGGCGATGATCGAGGCGATCACGAACACGCCGATCACGACGCTGACCACCAGAGAGGCACGCGACGGCGCGTGGTGCTTGGTGCTGACCTCGCCGAGCCGCGGCGGCAGCACCCCCTTCTGAGCCAGCACAAACACGTAGCGGGTGACGATGTTGTGGAAGGACAACGCGCAAGCGAAGAAGCTTGTGACGAGCAGGACCCGGGCCAGGTCACCCAGAATCGGCCCGGCCACCGTGTGCATCAGGTCGAGCACGACGTTCTCGGGATCGTCTGCCGAACGTTGCACCACGTCGTTGACTCCGACCCCGGCAACCACACACCACGCCGAGAAGGCCGAGAACAGACCGATGACGAAGACGGCGATGTAGGTGGCCCGCGGGATCGTGCGATTCGGGTCGCGGGCCTCGTTCCGGAACACCGCGGTGGCCTCGAATCCGATGAAACTGTAGAACGCGAACATGACGCCTAGCGCCGGCACGCCCTCGCCCAGGGTGCTCAGCGGAACCGAAAGGGATTGGCCTGCACCGCCATTGTTCACGATCACACCGATGTTCATCACGATGACGACGACGGTCTCCAATGCCAGGGCGATCAGCAGGATCTTCGAGCTCAGCTCGATGTCGCGGTACCCGAGCAACCCCACCAGTGCGACCAGCAGCAGCGAGAACACCCACCAGGGGATGTCGGTTCCCAGCAGGTTGCGGGCCGCGACCCCGAAGTACGCGGTCACCCCCAGCAGCATCATCGAGTACGCGCAGATCGCCACCGCGGCGGCGCCGGTTCCGGTGACCCGGCCCAGGCCCGCCTGGATGTAGGAGTAGAACGCCCCGGCGTTGGGCACGTAGCGACTCATCAGGGTGAACCCGACCGAAAAGACGGCGAGCAGCGCAGTGCACACCAGGAAGTAGTACGGCGCTCCGGCATTGGCACTCTGCGCGATCAGGACCGGCAGGTTGGCGGCCACCACCGCCAGAGGCGCCGCGGCGGCGACGACCATGAAAACGATCGGGCCGACGCCCAGGTTACGGCTGAGCAGCGATATCCCGGCCCCGTCGCGGGCGGTCGTCGCGTCCGCGGACGCGGACTGAGAGCCTGTGGTCATTTCTGTGATGTCCTTCGGTGTTCGATCTCGCGGATCAGTGTTGACCGGGGATGAGCAGGGTGCGCAGCGAGGAGCCGGTGGCGAGTTCGTCGAGGGCCGCGGCGGCCTCCTCCAACGGACGACGGGCGGTCACCAGTTCGTCGATCTTGAGCTCGCCGTCCATGTAGCGGTCCACCAGCTTGGGGATGTCGATTGCGGGACGGACGCTTCCGTAGTTGGAGCCCAGGATGCGCTGATCGGCCTCGGCCAGCGCCAGTGGTTCGAAGGACGCTTTGGCCCCTGCCGCGGGAAGCCCGACCACGACCGCCGCTCCGCCCAGCCCCAGCATGCCGATGGCCTGTTCGGTGGTGGCGATCTTGCCGATCGCGTCGAACACGTAGTCGGCACCGTCGGGAAGTAGTTCGCGAAGTGCGGCAACCGGATCGGTGGTCGCGGCGTCGATCGTGTCGGTGGCGCCGAGGGTGAGCGCAACGGCGGTCTTCTCCGGCTGGATGTCGACGGCGACGATCCGGCCCGCACCTGCGATGCGCGCACCCTGCACGACCGACAGACCGACTCCGCCACAACCGATCACGGCCACGGTCGCACCCGCTTCCACCTTGGCGGTGTTGGTGACGGCACCGACGCCGGTGGCGATCGCGCATCCGATCAGGCAGATGATGTCGAGCGGGGCATCCTTGCGGACCCGGATGGCGCCGCTGGCGGGCACGATCGCCTCTTCGGCGAACGAAGAGACGCCCTGGTAGTGGTAGATCGTCTCGCCGTCCCGGCTGATTCGTGAACTGCCGTCGTACAGCACGCCGCCGGGGGCGACGAGGTTCATCGCGACGGTGCAACGGGCCTCATGGCCCGATTGGCAGTACCGGCACTCGTAGCACGGGGCGACCCAGGACAGCACGACATGGTCTCCAACTTCCAGATCCGTCACGCCGGAACCCAGTTCGGTGACCACGCCACTGCCCTCGTGGCCGAGCACCATCGGCACCGGCAGAGGCCATTCGTTACGGATGATGTGCAGATCCGAATGACAGACGCCTGTCGCGGCGATCTTGACCCGGACCTCACCGGGACCGGGCTTGGCCAGATCGACATCGGCTACCTCGACTTTTCCGGCGTTCCCGGAGAACAACACTGCGCGCATTCTCGCTCCTAGTTCGATTTCTTCTTGGCGGTGGCCGTCAGGACCTCGTCGATTGCCGTCACCACGTAGTCGGCGTGTTCGGCTTCAAATGGCAAGGGGGGACGGATCTTCAGCACGTTCTCGGACCTTCCGGATGCGCTGATCAGGATGCCCCGGTCCCGCAATTCGTTGACCACTGACGAGGCCGTGGCGGCATCCGGCTCTCGGCTTTCCGGGTCGGTGACGAACTCCGCGGCCACGAAGAGACCGCAGCCGCGGACGTGCCCGATCTCGGGGTGCCGTTGGGCCACCTGCTCCAACCCGGTCAGCAGTCGGGTGCCGACCACGCCCGCTCGGGTGATCAGGTCATCGCTCTCGATCACGTCGAGCACCGCGTTCGCCGCCGCGATACTGACCGGGTTTCCGCCAAATGTGTTGAAATAGCGGATATCCCGTCCGAATCTGACCATTGCCGCCTCGGTGCCGACCACTGCGGCGATGGGCACGCCGTTGCCCATGGGTTTGCCGAGGACCACAAGATCGGGGGTCAGCCCGTGCCGGGCGAATCCCCACCATCCGGTGCCCAGCCGGCCGAAACCTGGCTGGACCTCGTCGGCAATCCACATTCCGCCGGCTTCGCGGACGAGATCAGCGGCCGGGGCCAGCCAGCCGGCCGGGTCGGTCTGCACTCCGTCACTGGACAGCACAGAGTCGACGATCAACGCGGCCAGGCCCACACCCCGTTGGCCGAGAGTCTCGATGGCCACTTTGACCCGGCCGGCGAACACCTCCGCGGCGGTGGCGGGATCGTCGCGGTACGAGTCGGGCACGTCGACCAGGACGACGTCTGTGCCGATGGGGTTGTTCGGGCCGAGGCTGGGCGATATCTCGGCGGCGGCCGCGGTGGTGCCGTGGTAGGCGTGGCTGGTGCAGATCACGCCGCGAGCACCGGACTGATATCGGGCCATGCGCAGGGCGAGGTCGACGGCCTCGCTGCCGGTGCACGTGTAGACGACCTTCGACAACTCGGGCGGGAACAGCCCAAGCAGTCGCTCGGAGTAGGCGATCAGCGGTTCGGTCAGATATCTGGTGTGGGTGTTGAGCACCCGCATCTGTTCGTCGACGCGCCGCCGTACGTGCGGGTTACTGTGACCGACTGCCGGAACGTTGTTGTAGGCGTCGAGGTAGCGCCGGCCATCGGCGTCATAGAGCCAAACCCCCTCGGCGCGAGCGACGCTGACCGGTGCCCGGTAGAACAGCCGATAGCTGGGGGCGAGAACCGCAGAGCGGCGCCGAATAAGCTCTCTGGCGGCGGGTTCGAGCGACTCGTCGTTGCCGTCGTAGGCGTTGGCCATGAAGGTGCGGTGGGTATTCATGGTCGGCTACCGTTCCCCGCCTTGCCGGGAAGGTCGACACCTGGCACCGCGGCCGCAAACTCTTCGGCAACTGAACGGATATGTGCCGCAGCCTCCTCTGGGCTGATGGCCAGCACCCGGTGCAGGGTCGGCAACGTGAACCGCATCCGCATGCTGCCGTATGCGGTGGGATTGGTATTGGCCCGCGACGTCCAGGTCAGGGCTTGCACACACAATCTGGACGCAGCCAGCGGATAGACCACAGCCAGCTCGTTGTCGGTCAGCGAGGTCACCGCGTGGTATCCGCCGATCACCCGGCCCAGAGCGCGCAGCGGGTCGGCCTGACGCAGCATCGCGTAGGCACCGGCGATCGTCGGCTCGGCGACACGCACGCTGTACAGCGCGTCGTTGAAGTCCAGCACCCCCGATATCTCGTCGCCCTGCTCATCGACCAGAACGTTGTTGTCGTTGAGGTCGTTGTGCACCACGGCCCGCGGCAGTGCCGACAAGGCCGGTTCGACCTCGTCGAACCATCGCAAAACGGTTTGCACGTAATCCATTCCGGCCAGATCCGGAGCATCGGCGAGACAGGATGAAATCGCAGCGCGGGCCTGGGTGATATCCCAGTGATGGGTGGCCCGAAGGCTTTCCGGCGGAAACCCGTCCAGGGCCGCTGTGATACGCGCGGCCGTCGCACCCAGCTGCGCCAGTAGGCCGTCCGAATGCCGATCCACCTTGGCCCATTCGACGCCGTGTACCCAGTTGAAGACGGTCAGCACTTCGTGTCCGTTGTCGAGTCGTACATGCCGGCCACCAGAGCTCGGCGAAACGATCGTGGGCACCGCGACCCCGGGATCTCGGCCGTCCAGGTGCACGAGAATGTTTTCCTGCCAGCGCTGTTCGCGATGGCTGTCGCCGCGGACCTGCAGCTTTGCCAGAAAGCACTCGCCCGAGTCGGCGGTAGCCCGGTAGTTGCGGTCGACCTCGCCGCCCAGGAATGCCAGGTCGACGATCGACAGTCCGTATTCCTCGCCGAGCAGGTCTGTCAGCGTCGACCCCCAGGAGTCATCGGTGACGGGCAGTGCACCTCGCGATTGCGGCATCGATCGTCCTTCCGCTGGCCGGGTGTCGCCCGGGCTCAGCACGTGATTGTGGGGTAGCACACATTCAATGAGGTCAAAGCGATGCGGTCAATGCCACAAAGTGCGCGCATTTCGCCCGTATATTGGGCGGAATGCACATTTCAGGTCGCTGCGACGAGACACCCGACGAGAGAGTGGGAATGACCCCATGAGGCAGCCGGACACCACCACGCAGCTGATCAGGACGACAGCCCGCCGACTGCTCGACGTCCACCTCGACCAGATCGTGGACCGGACCGTGGCCCGCACCATCGAGAACGAGCCCAACTACACCGGCGGTCCAGTCAGCCGCTCCGACCTCAGGCATCACATGGATCGGACGATGCGGTTGGCGCTGTCCCGACTCGCCGGCGAGGACATACCGGCCGATCTGGAATCCGCCGCGCTTGAGCTCGGGAAAATTCGTGCCCGCCAAGGAATTCCACTGTCGAGTGTGCTGCATGCGTTCCGGATCGACTTGAAATCGTTGTGGGAGGCGCTGATCGACGAGGGCCGTGCGGTGGGAGCGGACGTGCGGGCCGACTTCCTCGAACGCTCGTCACTGATGGTGTGGGAGGCGGTCGAGCTCAACACCGAGCACGTCGTCCGTGGGTACCAGACCACCCAGGAGAGCCTCGACGAAATCCGTTCGGTTGCATTCGATCAGCTGCTCACGGACGGCGAGGTGGAGCCGAGCACGATCGACGATGCGGCGCGCGTGCTGGACTTGCCCACCGAGGGCAGATACCACTGCCTTGTCGGCGCGTTCCCGATCCCGCGCCCAGAGCTCCTCGCCGAGTGCAGCGCCGGGCTGCAGGCATCCGGCCGGTCCTTCTACTTCGGTTGGTGGGCCCGGGAACTCCGGGGGGTCATCCATGCCGCGGACGACTCCTTCGACATCGTCGAGGAACTGGCCGCGTTGAACGGTCAGACCTGTTCAGTAGCGACCGCCGACGGGCTCGGCTCGGTGGCCCGTGCCATCCGCTTGGCCCGGATGTCCGTCCAGGGTCGGCCTGACAGCGGAGTCACGCGCCTGCAGGACAACTGGCTCCACGCCGTCGTCGCGGCCAACCAGGAGCTGTCCGACGCGATCCACTCCGCGGTCTTCGGCCCGTTAGCGACGCTGAGCGCCAGCGAACGACACGGCCTGACCGAGACGGTCGGCGACCTCGCTGCGAACGGCGGCGCCATAGCCAACATCGCCGAGCGGACCTACCGGCACCGCAACACGGTGCGCGCGCGATTGCGTGCCTTCGCCGAGCTCACCGGCTTCGACCTGTCGAAGACGAATGACCTGGCCACTGTCACCATCGCGTTCATGATCGACGCCAACAGGAAGGCAGCGAGCTGATCGTCGAGCGCTCAACCGCCCAGCGCTTCCACAGTTCGCCCGCGAACTGTGGGAGTAGCTAGCCCTCCAACATCGCATCGATCAGGCGGCGCAATACCTGCCTGATCTCGCGGCGGGCCTTCTTCGGGTCCTCGGCGGTGGCGATGGCCATAGCGGCCTCGTCGAGCGCACCGATCAGCACATGCGCCAACGCCCGCACCGGCTGTTTGGCGAGCTGGCCGGCCTTGATCGCCTCCGCGAGAAGCTGCTCCGTCATACCCAGGCTGTAACGCTGGGCGACGTCGCGGAAGCCGGCCCAGCCGAGCACGCTCGGCGCGTCGAGCAGGACCAGCTGGCGCACCTCGGGGTCACCGGACACCTCCAGCCAGGCGTCGACCGCCGCCCGGATCGCGTCGGCGGGCGTGGCCGCCCCCGATGCCGCCACCTCGGTCGCCAGCCGGGCCATCACGTCCTGCTCCACGACCTCCACCACAGCCAGGAAAAGCGCTGCCTTGTCGGCGAATTGGTGATACATCGCGCCACGGGTCACCCCTGCCGCAGTGGCGATCTCGGGCGTGCCCACCTCGGCATAGCCACGTTCACCCCACAGCCGCCGGGCGGCCGAGATCAGCGCCTCGCGGGTCGCCGCGGAGCGCTCTTCCTGAGTACGTCTCTTGTTTTCCATACACCCTGTTGGTAAGTTACCGGCAGACTGTTCGTAAATGTGTATCGAGCCGGGAGTCATCCATGTCGATCATTGAGATTAACGCCGGAACCATCCATTTCGAGGAATTCGGACCAACTGACGGCAGGCCGGTCGTCTTCGTCCACGGCTACATGATGGGCGGTCAGTTGTGGCGGCAGGTCAGTGCCCGACTGGCCGCGCGCGGTCTGCGGTGCATCGTCCCGACCTGGCCACTCGGCGCGCATCCCGAGCCGCTGCGCCCCGGCGCCGATCGCAGCATCCGCGGGGTGGCCGGGATCGTCGCCGACACCCTGGCCGCGCTGGACCTGCAGGACGTCGTGCTGGTCGGCAATGACACCGGCGGCGTGGTGACGCAGCTTGTCGCGGTGCACCACCCAGACCGGATCGGTGCGCTGGTCTTGACGAGTTGCGATGCGTTCGAACACTTTCCGCCGCCGATCCTCAAGCCGCTGATCGCCGCCGCCCGGACCAAGACCGTGTTCCGGACTGCCGCCCAGTTGGTCCGGATCCCGGCCGTGCGCAAGCGGGCGTACGCCGGACTGGCTCACTCCGACATCGACACGCTCACCCGCGAGTGGGTGCGTACCGCGTTGTCGAATCCCGCGATCGCCGAGGATCTCCGGCAGTTCACCCTGTCCCTGTGCACCGAGGTCACCACCGGGGTGGCCGCGCGGCTGCCGGAATTCGACAAGCCGACGCTCATCGCGTGGTCGGCCGACGACGCGTTCTTCGAACTCGGCGACGGCGAACGACTGGCGCGGATCATCCCGCAGGCCCGTCTTGAGGTCATCGACGGAGCCCGGACGTTCTCGATGGTCGACTGCCCGGACCGGCTGGCCGACCTGCTCTCGACGATCGCCGTGCGCGCCTGAGCCCGCGAGCGCTCAGAGAGTGGTCACGTCATAGGCGCCGTCGGCGTGCCGGGCCCGGATGGTCTTCTTGTCGTACTTGCCGACGCTGGTGCGCGGTACCTGCTCGACGAAGGTCCACCGCTCGGGCAGCCACCAGCGAACCACCTTGTCCGCCAGGAACTCCCGCAGTTCAGCCGGTTCCGCTGAGGCGCCCTCGTGCAGCACCACGACGGCCAGGGGGCGTTCCTGCCAGCGCTCGTCGGGCACCCCGACCACGGCCGCCTCCAGCACCGCCGGGTGGGCGATGAGGTGGTTCTCCAACTCCACCGAGGAGATCCACTCCCCGCCGGACTTGATGACGTCCTTGGCCCGGTCGGTCAGCGTCACGTAACCCTGCTGATCGATCGAGCCGACATCTCCGGTGCGTAGCCACCCGGTGTCGAATTTCTCGGCGTCGCGGCCCAGGTAGTAGGCCCCGGTGATCCACGGGCCGCGCACCTCCAGTTCGCCGACCGCAGCACCGTCGCTGGGCAGCGCGGCGCCCTCGTCGTCGACGACGCGCACCTCCACGCCGCACATCGACCTGCCCTGACTGACCCGCATCTCCCACTGCCGTTCCTCGGACACTCCGGGCAGTGGCTTGGCCACCGTCGCCAGCGGCGAGGTCTCGGTCATCCCCCAGGCCTGCTGGATGTACACGCCGTAGGTCTCCTGGAAGGTCTGCATCAGGGACAGCGGCACGGCCGAACCACCACAGGCCACCAGCCGCAGCGACGAAACGTCATGTCCCGGCTTCTTTTCCAGGCAGTGCATGACGTCGTTCCAGATGGTCGGCACCGCACCGGCCAGCGTGGGGCGCCGCGTTTCGATCAGGTCGATCAGGGAGGCGCCGTCCATGAACCGGTCCGGCATCACCAGGTGGGCGCCGGCCATAAGCGCCGCGTACGGCAACCCCCACGCATTGGCGTGGAACATCGGCACGATCGGCAACACGGTGTCACTGCAGCTGACATCGAGCGCATTGCCCGTGCAGGTGCTCAGTGCATGCAGGTAGCTCGACCGATGGCTGTAGACCACGCCTTTCGGGTTTCCGGTGGTGCCGCTGGTGTAACACATTGCCGCCGCGGAGTTTTCGTCGATCTCGGGCCAGTCGAATTCGGTGGGCTGCGCGGCCAGCAGCTCGTCCCAGCGCAGCACGGTCTTCCCCGTCAGGGCGCTGGCATCGCCGTCGCCGACCACGATCACGGTGTGCACGGTCTCCAGCAGTGGCAGCACGGGGGCCAGCAGCGGCACCAGGGACACGTCGGCGATCACCACGCTGTCGGCTGCCTCGTTGGCGATGTAGGCGATCTGCTCCGGGGACAGCCGGATGTTCAGGGTGTGCAGCACCGCGCCCATCGCAGGCACGGCGAGGTAGGCGGCGAGGTGTTCCGTGTTGTTCCACATGAACGTGCCGACGCGCTGGTCACCGTCGACGCCGAGCCCGCGCAGGGCATGGGCCAACTGCGCCGCCTGCCCGCCCAGTTCCCGATAGCTGACGGTTCGGTACCGGCCCTGTCCGCATGCGGTGGTCACGGTCCGGTCGCCGTTGACCCCGCAGGCATGCCGCAGGATCGCGGTGATCGTCAACGGCCAGTTCTGCATCGTGCTCTTCACGGGCGCGATGGTATGCGCTCTTTCATCGACGCCGGCGGGAACGATTCGAATTCCCCGAACGATGTATGTAGGGGAAGATGGACTGACCACGACGGAAGGACTAGTCCGATGCGCACGAAGTCGCTGTTGGCGGCAGTCGGACTGGCTGCGTTGGGCGTGATGGGCGCGTCGACGGCGATTGCCTCGGCCGAGGAGACCGCCCAGGAGACGATCAGCCGGCTGCAGTCCGAGGGCTACACCGTCACGATCGACAAGATCGGCACCGCCCCGCTGGACCAGTGCACGGTCACCAGCGTGCGCAACCCCCGGCAGGTCAGCCAGTTGGTGCCCTACGTCGGGCCGGGCCTCGGCGGCGATCGCATCCTCGTGCCATCGGTCACCAGCCAGACCGTGTCGGTATCCCTCAACTGCCAGCGCTGAGGCTCACTTCGAACAGTCCAGCGACACCGTGATGGTTCGTCGCACCACCACGGGTACGAGGTCGAACTCGGACTTACCGTTCTTGCCGAACCGTTCGACCCGGATGAGCCTGGTCTGAGTCTGCGGGTTGCGCACGCTGGTGACCGTGCACTGGTCCAGCGGGGCACTGCCCACCCGGTCGATGTTGACCTGGAATCCCTGGGCCTCCAGCAGCCCGATCGTTTCGATCGCGGAGTCGGCATATGCCGGACCTGCGGTCGCCAGAAGTATGCCTATAGCCGCCCCCGACGCGGCGAGCATGATGATGGATGCTCGCATGGTCGTGTCTTCTTTCTTCTCGCATACACCTTTTCGGTGATGTCCTGCCAGTTGTTACGTGCCAGGCTCGGCACCGGTTCAACGCGAAAGGCCCGGCCGGATTTCCCGGCCGGGCCTTTCGTCGCGAGGCTAGACGCGCGCAGGTTGGGCGTCCGCCGAGGCGTGGTCGTCGACCATCGTGAGCTCGTCGAACGGGTAGTCCCCGCGCAGCACCGCATCGACCTTCGCCTTGTCCACGGTGTGTGTCCATGAACCGACCAGCAGGGTGGCCACCGCGTTGCCGGAGAAGTTGGTCACCGCGCGGGCTTCGGACATGAACCGGTCGATCCCCACGATCAGCCCGACGCCGTCGAGCAGATCGGGGCGATGGGCCTGCAGGCCGCCGGCCAAGGTGGCCAATCCGGCGCCCGTCACACCGGCCGCTCCCTTCGACGCGACGATCATGAACACCAGCAGGCCGATCTGCTGCCCGACCGACATCGGGGCGCTGAGCGCGTCGGCGATGAACAGCGCCGCCATGGTCAGGTAGATCGCGGTGCCGTCGAGGTTGAACGAATATCCGGTCGGCACAACGACACCGACGGTGCTGCGGTCGACGCCCAGGTGCTCCATCTTGGCGATGAGGCGCGGCAGCGCCGACTCCGACGAGGACGTCGAGAAGATCAGGAGGTACTCGCGGGCCAGGTACCGGACCAGCTTGAAGATGGACACTCCCGACACCGCGCGCAGCAGAGTGCCGAGTACGCCGAACACGAACAGCACGCAGGTCACATAGAAGCCCAGCATCAGCGTGAGCAGCTGGGTGACGGCGGTCCAGCCGGTCTGCCCGACGACGTTGGCGATCGCGCCGAACGCACCGATGGGCGCCAGCCACAGGATCATGATCAGCACCTTGAACACGAGCTTCTGCAGGTGCTCGATACCGCGCAGGATCGGTTCACCCGCGCTGCCCATGCCCTGCAGCGCGAATCCGACCAGCAGCGCCACGAACAAGGCCTGAAGCACGCTTCCGGCGGTCAGCGACGAAAACAGCGTCTCCGGGATGATGCCCTTGACGAAGTCCATGAGTCCCCCGGCCTCGTGTGCCTTCTCCGCGAGCTCGGCGCCTTTGCCTGCCGAGCTCTCGGACAGGTGCATGCCGCTGCCAGGGTGGATCAGGTTGCCGACCACCAGACCGATGGTCAGCGCGATCGTGGACATAACCAGGAAGTAGCAGAAGGCCAGGCCACCGACCTTCCCGACGGTCGCGGCCTTGCGTACCGAGCCGATCCCCAACACGATCGTGCAGAAGATGATGGGGCCGATCATCATCTTGATCAGGCTGACGAACATGGTGCCGAGCACGCCCACGCTCTTTCCGACCTCGGGTGCCACGAGCCCCACGATCACGCCGACGACGACGGCCGCGATGACCGCGATGTAGAGCCAGTGCGTGCGGTCGCGACGCCGCGGGGGCGCCGGCTCTGATTGCGGGTCTATGGACACGGTCATCGGTCCACCTCCAGTTTCGGTCCGGTTCGACGTGAATGCGCTGTACAAGCACCTTCGACCATAGGGTGAGCCAGGTCACGTTTTAGTTCATTACGTTCACGCGGCGATCCGGCCCCGAGGCGAGTGCCTTCGGGGCCGGATCAGCGACCGCTGGCTCAGATGCCTGCGCAGAGCGACACAAACGGGATCGGTGCGCAGATGCCGACCGAGAAGTACGGCGTGATGTCGCCGTTCCACGCCGGCGGCGGGGGTGGTGGGGGCGGCGGCAAAGGGGCCGCCACGCAGGTGTTGGAGGGTGGATCGAATACGGTGCCCGCTCCGCACTCGGTGGCATTGGCGAAGGCCGGAGACATCGCCGTCACCACTGCCAGCGACGCAACCGCGGTCGTGATGATGGTTGTCAGGCGATGAATGATGCCGCTCATCGCAGGTCTCCCTTGGATCTACCCTCGACCCTGCTTATGGTCAGATTCTACGACTCCGCGCCCGCGAACAGCAGCCCTGAATTGACGGTCGCGAAGGTCGCCAGATTGTCGGCTCGAACCCGCTACCAGCGGATATCCGGGGCACTACTTTGGAAGATCATTGCCTTCACAATCGGAGGTGTCGTGACGCGTTGGTGGTGGCGGCTGTCGGGGCGGGTCCGGCCACGCTCGCTGGCAGGGCAGGCCATCGCGCTGCAGGTCCTGGTGGTCGCGGTGGTGGTGCTGGCCGGCACGGCGCTGGCCCTGCTCGACGCCCGCCGTGACGGCGAGGATGCGGCCCGCCAGCAGGTGGTCGGTATCGCCACGGCCCTGGCCGATTCCCCTTCCACTGCGGCGGCCATCGAATCCGGAACCGCGACACAGGTTTTGCAGCCGGTGACCGAGGCGGTGCGCACCGACACCGACATCGCGTTCATCACGATCATGGCGCCGGACGGCATCCGGTTCACCCATACCGATCCCAGTCAGATCGGCGGACATTACCTGGGCACGGTCGAGCCCGCATTGCGCGGCGAGACATTCAGCGAGGTCTACACCGGGACGCTGGGTCCGTCGGTGCGCGCGATCGCACCGGTGCGTGGTCGCGACGGGCGCATCGTGGGCCTGGTGTCGGCGGGGATCACCCAGCAGACGCTGGGGCAGCGCTGGCGCGCGCAGATTCCCGTGATCGTCGCGGTAACGGCTGCCGCACTGGGGGTTTCGCTGGTCGGGGTGGGGGCCATCCGGCGCAGGTTGCTGCGCCAGACGCGGGGGCTGCGGCCCGACGAGCTGCGGGTCATGTACGACCACCATGACGCGATCCTGCATTCGGTGTCCGAGGGGCTCATCGTGCTCGATCGCGACGGGGTGGCGCTGGCCAACGACGAAGCCCGCCGGCTGCTGAGTCTTGGGCCCGGTCCGGTGCGAACCCAGGACCTGCCGGAGTTTCTGCGCAGCACCGCCCCCGGGGCGCGCGACGAGTTGCACGTCACGGCCGACCGGGTGCTGGTGGTGAACCGGGCCCGCGTCGCCAACACCGGGTCCGGCGGGCAGGAGCGAAGCGACCGGGGAGTCAGTTCGGAAGTCGTCACCATTCGTGATCGCACCGAACTGCAGGGCGCCCTGGGCGAACTCAGCTCGCTGCAGGTTCTGACCGACTCGTTGCGGGCACAGGCGCACGAGTCGGCGAACAAACTGCACACCGTGGTCACCATGGTGGAAATGGGCCGGCCCGAGGACGCGGTCCGATTCGCCACCAGCGAGTTGGAGTTGTCGCAACGCCTGGTGGACCGGCTGTCGCAGGCCGTCGGCGAACCGGCCCTGGTGGCCCTGCTCCTCGGCAAGACGGCTCAGGCGGACGAACGCGGCATCGCGCTGACGGTCACCGAGGACACCCAGTTGTCCGCCGACGCCGTACTCTCCGGACAGGAGATGGTGACGGTGCTGGGTAACCTGATCGACAATGCGATGGATGCGTGTGACCGTGAGGATCCGTGGATCGAGGTCACGGTGAGCCAGGACGATCACGAGTTGTTGATCCGGGTCGCCGACAGCGGGCCCGGCATGGACCCGGACACCTTCGAAAAGGCTATGCAGCGTGGATATTCCACGAAATCCGCCGACACGTCCGGTCACGGGCTGGGGCTGGCCCTGGTCGCCCAGGTGGTCAAACGGCATTCCGGCACGTTGACCGCGGATGTGACGTACGGCTCGGTGGTGACAGTGACAATACTGCGATGAGCGACCAGACGATCAACGTCCTCATCGTCGAGGACGATCCGTTGATCGCCGAGGCCCATCAGACCTATCTCGGCCGTCTGCAAGGGTTTTCGGTGACAGCTGTGGCGCACACCGCACGTGATGCGATGCGGGCGGCGGCGGGAGCCGCCGCATCCGAGCATCCTGTCGACCTGGTACTGCTGGATATCGGATTGCCCGATGCCAGCGGAATCTCGTTGGCGTCCGGGCTTTCCGGTTTACGGCCCGCACCCGACATCATTGCGATCACCTCGGAGCGCGACCTGGAAATGGTGCGGGCCGCCGTGGCCCACGGCGCGCTGGCCTACCTGCTCAAGCCGTTCACCTTCGCGGCATTTCGCGATCGGCTGGAGCGTTACCGCCGTTATCGTTCGGCACTGCCGTCGGGAACCGATGCCGCGAGCCAGGCTGAAGTCGACCGGGCATTGGCCGAATTGCGGGTTGCCTCAAGCGAATCTGCCAGATCTTCCGCAAAAGGTGCGGCGCCGCAGACCACCGAGGGGATTGCCATCGCTGTGCGCGACGAACCCGACGGCCTGACCGCCGACGAGGCAGCCAAGCGCGTCGGAGTGTCGCGGGTGACGGCGTGGCGCTACCTCGAGCGTCTGGCCGATGAAGGCACCGTCACCCGCAATACGGAGTACGGCAAGGCCGGGCGACCGCGCACCCGTTATCGGTGGCGCTGAATCAGCTGAATCAGACGCCGACCGGCGCCAGGGCGGGCAGTTCGTGCATCTCGACCGCGTCCGCCGAGACCAACTGCGAGTACAGTGACTCGGCGACGTCGAAGACGTTGACCTGGCCGGCGTAGTCGGCGATGTACAGCCGCGTGCCGTTGTCGCGCACGGCGACCGCCGCGGGCTGCGCGTGCACGTCGATGCTGCCTTGAATCTCGCTGCTCAGAGTGCACCAGACGATGACGCGGTCGTAGTCGACCAGGTACGCGCGGGTGGCGTCAGGGCTCAGCACCAACTGGGTGGGTGCCCCGCCGACCTCGACGGCGTCCACCACAGTGCCGGCGGACAGGTCCACGGTGTGCACCACACCGCGGTGCTCACGGTCAGAGGTCAGCACGTAGGCAACGCCGTCGCCGATCGCGATGTCGCGGATCGGGGCGCCGATCCAGACCGTGGCCTGCGCCTGGGCGGTTTCGGTGTTGACGACGACCAGCCGGCTGCCGCGGAAGTCGGAGGTGGCGACGTACAGGCGCTTGCCGGTCGCGTCGATCTGCAGGGCATCGAGATTGACACCCGCACCGGTGGCGATGTCGATGGTGCCGACGCGCTCGGCGGGGGTGTCGATGACCGCGATGTCGATGCGCTCGTGGCCCGCACGGCCGGCGAACACACGCTTGCCGTCCGGGCTGATGGACAGGGCGGTGACGCTGAAGGCCAGCGGGTACTCGTTGAGCACCGTGCCGGTGATGGTGTCGACTGCCACGATCGCGTCGTGCCCGGCGGTGGCGATGCTGACGTAGGCGTGGTCATCGGCGGCCACGACGGCGAAGGGGTCGCCCGAGAGGCGGACCGAACCCACCACACCCATGGTGTGAGGGTTGATCACGGTCAGGCTCTGCGTCGCGGTGTTGGTGACCACCACGGTGTCACGCTCGGGATCGACGGCGATGTCGCCGATCGGCCCGCGTCCAACCTCGGCCAGGCCGGCCACGTCGATGTCATCCAACGCACCGTCGAATGCGACGCTGTGGACAGCCGAATCGTCGATGGCGCGGCCATCGTGGCCGGGGCGCAGCGCTGCGACCAGCGCACGCAGGAAGTTGTTTGCCATCGTCATCGGCACCTCCGCCGGCAAGGCTTTCACCGGCTCTAGATTTCAGGTCGATCTGCGCCGGGAGTGGCGCGGTTGCATTGAGTCTAGCGACGAAACCGACAGCACCTGGACGACTTCACAGCGAATATGCGACCGTCGCCAATACTCTCTCAGAATGCACTTAGGAAATTCTTCGTTATCGACTCGTTACCTTTTGGCCACTTTTGATTAAAAGCCTGTTACCAGGGACTTCGCAGCATCGCTAAGACATCCCACATTTCACGAGCAGCAGGGCCGTCAATAGCAATTCTTACCATCTCCGGCAAAAGTGAGCGGTAGATCACACCGCGACACGTCAGCAAACTTTCTGCAGCGTCAACTCAAGGTGGTCGGCAGCGGCGGCGGATATGTGTTACTGCTGTGAAAGCTGAGCCATGCCGAATCGGTAGTTCGCTACACGCCGCAACTCGCCCGGCACCGGTTACAGCCGCAGTGCTGCCGCGGTGGCCGGGCCGACGATTCCGTCGATCTTCAGTCCGCGGGTGCGCCGTTGGAACTCCTTGACCGCGGCCTCGGTCTGCGGGCCGAAGACACCATCGATCTCGAGATCCCCCGCGTATGCCGCGTAGGCGGATTTGAGCCGGCGCTGCAACGCGGCGACCTCGGGCCCCTCCATGGGCCGGAACAACAGGACATCGGTGTACTGCCCCACCGGAACCGGCGGCCGGGGCGTGGGCGCCGGTTTCACGACTTCGCCGATCTGTGCCTGGATGTCGGCGCGCAGGATGTCCATGTCGATGGCGCCCGGATCCCACTTGCCTTGCGCGCGGCCCGCATACTCCTTGTGCCCGATGGTGCGTTCGGAGCTCTGCGCCAACCGGCGATTGATCGCGGCGCAACACCGCACCAGTGCGAAATACTGTGCGTCAGGCCAGTTCTTGCGATGCGGCGCTGTCGGGCTGGTACCGCTGTTGGCGCACTCGATACCGATCATGTGCCAATTGCCCATGTTCGTCGGCAACCACGGATACATGCCGACACCGGCATGCCAGGCCACCCCGAGCGCGACGACCGTCACCGTTCCGTCGCGCGCGATGTGCAACTGCGACAACGGGCCGGGAAGGTCAGGCCGTCCAGCGGCGATCGATGCGGCCGTGGCGGTGTCCAACCCGGTGTGATGCACCATCACCCCGCGGATGTCCTTGAAATCGCCGTGCCCGCGCGTGCGCCAACCCGGATACTCGACGAGATCGATGCCTTCCGCCCTGAGCACATCGGCCAGCCAGACCGGGTCACCGGTCCATCGCCCTGTCTGTGGCACTGAGATTCCTTTTCCTTGCGCAGCAAACCATCCGTGGAATCAACCCTACGCGCGGGAGCCGACACCTCCCCGAATGCACTGGAGCGGCCAGACTGGTTATGCAGCAGGCTCTTTGCCCACCGAAACCTCACCTGCGGTGCGATCAGTGAGCACGTTCGCCGGCATCAGACCAAGCAAACACATCCAATCGGTTGCAGCGATACTTTCGATCCGCATCGGCGGCCGAATGTGCGAGCATCTGCGCATGGATCCGAAGGACGACCCCGAGGCTCGCATCCGGGAGCTCGAACGCCCACTCGCCGAGGCCGCCCACGCATCCGAGCTCGGCACCGGTAAGACCACGCGCCATTCCGGTCCGCCCCCGACCCAGCCGTGGACCAACGCGTTCCCACCACCGCCCCAGGGACCCCCGGCTCCGTGGCCGGGATACGAGCCTTACCCCGCCCCGCCGCGACCGCGACGCAGCACGGGCAGCGCGCGCCTCATCCTCGCATTCGGCGTCCTGACCGTGTCCCTGATAATCGGCGGCCTCGTGACGGCCTTTCTGATGTTCAGCAAGCCCGACGCAGACACTGCCGACACCGACACCGACACGGTCACCGACAGCCAGTCGACGACCATCCGGCAGACCACGATCAATGGAGTGCCACAGCCCGGATCCATTGCGCCGACCGAGGTTCCGGCGGGAGAGACAGTGATCGTCTCGGGCATCAACGAACACCGGACCGTCCAGTGCCGGGAGAACACCGTGATCGTCAGCGGCATCGAGAACGAGGTCGAGATCCTCGGCCACTGCATCGCGGTGACTGTGTCCGGCGTCGAGAACGTCATCACCGTCGAATCCGTCGAAACCATCGGGGTGTCAGGATTCGACAACCGGGTCACCTACCGCAGCGGGGAACCCGAGGTAAGCAAATCGGGTCAGTCCAACGTGGTCGAGGCGGGCTGACCGACGGCCTCTACAGCACCTTCGACAGAAACTCCTGCAGCCGAGGGTGTTTCGGGTTGTCGAACACCTCGGCCGGGGTGTCGTCCTCGACGATGTTGCCGTCGGCCATGAAGATCACCCGGGAGGCCACCTCGCGGGCGAAACCCATCTCGTGGGTCACCACCACCATCGTCATGCCACCCTCGGCCAGGTCGCGCAGCACTTGCAGTACATCGCCGACCATCTCGGGATCCAGCGCGCTGGTGGCCTCGTCGAACAGCATGATCGACGGGTTCATCGCCAGGGCCCGGGCGATCGCGACGCGCTGTTTCTGACCACCCGACAACGTGGCCGGTTTGACCTTGGCCTTCTCCGCCAACCCCACCTGGGTAAGCAACTCCATGGCCCGCTTCTCGGCGGCTGCCTTGTCCATCTTCTTGGTCAGCAGCGGCGCCAGCGTCACATTGTCGATCACGGTCATGTGCGGGAACAGGTTGAAATGCTGGAACACCATGCCGATGTGCTGACGAACCTTGTCCAGGTTCACCCGCCGGTTGGTGAGGTCGAACTCGTCCACCGTGACCCTGCCCGCGGTGATGTCCTCAAGCTTGTTGAGGCACCGCAGGAAGGTGGATTTGCCCGATCCCGACGGTCCGATGACGCAGACCACCTCGCCCTTGCTGATCGTGGTGTCGATGCCGTCGAGCACCACCAGGTCGCCGAACGATTTCTTCAGTCCCTCGATGCGGATCTTGACGGTGCCCTCGGGTTCGGCGGCCGCGGCTTCCGGTACCAGCTGGGTCATTTCACGATCCTCTTCTCGAGCCGGTCGGAGAGTTTGGTGAGCGTCATGATGACGATGAAGTAGATGATGCCGATGATCAGCCACATGGTGAAGGACTGGTAGTTGCGGGCGATGATCAGGCGCCCGGTCTGGGTCAGCTCGGCGATCCCGATCACCGACAGGATCGAGGTGTCCTTGAGGGTGATGACGAACTGGTTGATGTACGACGGGATCATGGTCCGAATTGCCTGCGGCAGGATGACTTTGCGCATCGTCGGCAGGTACCCGATGCCCAGGCTGCGCGACGCCTCCATCTGTCCCTTGTCCACCGATTGGATTCCGCCGCGGACGATCTCGGTCATGTAGGCCCCGGCGTTGAGTGAGAGCGTGATGATGCCCGCCGTCAGCGCCGACATCTGAAAGCCCAGTGCCGTCGGAATGCCGAAATAGATGAAGAAGGCCTGCACCAGCAGCGGCGTACCACGGAAGATGTCGACGAACGTCGTGCCGATGGCCCGCAGCACGATCGACCGCGACACCCGGAAGAGCCCGAAGATGACGCCGAGCACCAGCGCGATGGCGATCGACACCACCGTCAGGATCAGCGTCATCTTCAGGCCGGTCATCAGGAACGGGAAGGTGCTCTTGAGCAGTCCGGCGAAGGAGTTGTCGGCCTCGGTGGCCCCTTCGCCGAGGTACTTCTCGACGATCTCGTCGTACCGACCGGACTCCTTGAGTTCCTTGAGGCCGGCGTTGAATTTTGTCAGCAGCTCGGCGTTGCGGCCCTTGTTGACCGCGAAGCCGTAGCTGGAGCCCTTTTCCTTGGGCGTCACGGTCTTGAATCCGTTGCCCTGCTGGATGCCGTAGGCGAGCACCGGGTAGTCCTCGAAGACGGCCACGGAGTTACCGGTCTTGACTTCCTCGAACATCGAGGCCGAATCCGCGAACGAGACGATCTGGAAGCCGTACTTGTCCTTGATCGACCCGGCGAATTCGGCACCCTGGGTGCCGTTCTTGACCGCGACCCGCTTGCCCTTGAGGTCGGCGTAGGACTTGATGTCCTCGTTCCCGGCCAGCACCGCCATCTGCACGCCGGATTCGAAATACGGGTCGGAGAAGTCGAAGACCTTCTTGCGCTCATCGGTGATCGACATGCCGGCGATCACCCCGTCGGCCTGGTTGGCCTGAACGGCCTGTAGCGCGGCGTCGAAGCCCAGCGGCTTGATCGTGATGTTGAACTTCTGGTTCGCCGCGATCTCATTGATCAGGTCGATGTCGATCCCGACGAATTTCCCGTCCACGTCCTGGAATTCGAACGGCGCGAAGGTGATGTCGGTGGCGACGATGTAGGTCTCGCCCTCGGCCGAGGCTCGAGCCGGGGCCAGCATGGCGGCCCCGAACAATCCGACCAACAGTGCCACGACAGCGGCCATCAGCCGGTGCGGCGACCGGATGACCCCGGCAATGCCCACACGCGACGCGGATTCGGCTCTCATCGCCCAGTCTCCTATCCAGGTATGAAACGACGAGTCCTCACGCTATCGCCGTCACTGCGATTAGGGCGGTATTTACCGGGGCACGGTTCGGCAATCCGATCAGGTCGCCGGACCGCACTACGCGCCACCGCGACGGCGGGTCTCCCCCACACAGGCGCACGGGTCATCGAATTGACCTGTGCGGGAAGAAGATAGTTGCACGGGGGAACGTCCCCGGCTGTCACGCCATCAGCCGATGGCAACCCGCGTGGTGGGCTTTACAAATCTCCCGACCTGTCCATCTAGCCGCCGTGAGAACCGCTCCTGTAAAAGGACGTTCGGCCGGAGATGCTCCTTATTGAGGTAGTGCACTACGCGTGAGGAATGACTGCGGTCAGTCGTACGTTTTGAACATCAGAGCGTTAGAGAGTACGGCGCTTGGTTCAGAGGAAGTTTCGATATGAGCGTTTTCCATCCGGTTTCCGCCGCCCGACGCGAAGCCTCATCACAGACCATGACGCGCCGCCACACGCACGAGCCGGTGCTCATCACCGAACAGCAGGTGCTGTTCAGTACTGCCGCGGCAGCGGGCACCCAAGCGGACCACAACCTCGTCACGATGATGTCGCATGCGGTGTCATCGGTGACGCAGCACTGGCGGGCGCGGCACGCTCGCCCGTACTACCCATCGCGATACAGCTATCTCGAGAACAGCCTGATGGCTCGGGAGATGGAACGGCTCTAACCGGGTAGGCCCCGCTGGTCAGCCGGCCAGCGCTACCGGCGTGATCACCTCGGAATATCGCGACGCGTCGCCGGCGATCACCCGGCTGTGCCGGCCGTGGACATCGACCGGGACATCGCCGGCCAGGGTGATCCGGCTCAGCCGGCGGAACTGGTCGTCGTAGTCGTCCACCGCGTAATGCTGGGTGGCCCGGTTGTCCCAGATCGCCAGATCGCCGGGTTCCCAGCTCCATCGAATCGTGTTCTCCAGCTTGATGACCCGGTTCTGGAGCAGCTGGAACAGGGTGGACGATTCGGCGGCGCCGAGGCCGACGAACTTTTTGATGAAGTGTCCCAGCAGCAGTACCCGCTTGCCGGTCTCGGGATGGATCCGCACCACCGGATGCTCGGTCTCGTAGTACTCGGACTCGAACTCTTCGCGGTACTGACGGTGGCCGTCGGCAATAACGGGCCGGCCCTCGTGGTCGACCCGATCACCGGCCGCATAGTCGTATTGGTTGGTGTGCACGGCCCACAGGTTCTCGACCAGCACGCGCAGCGGCTCGGGCAGCCGGTCGTAGGCGGCCTCGGTCGACGCCCACGTCGTGGTGCCGCCGTAGTCCGGGAGCGTGACGGCCCGCAGCAGCGAGGCCTTCGGGACGCGGTCGACGAACGTCACATCGGTATGCCAGCTGTTGGCTTTGTCATACCGCGAGTCGATCGGCAGGATCCGGTCGCCGCGTGAGGTGACGGTCGGGTGCGCTCCCGTCGGCGTGCCGAGCAACCGGGCGAACGCCAACTGAAGGTCGTCGTCGAGGTGGTGCTGACCGCGGAAGAAGATGACCTTGTGCTCGAGGAGGGCATCGTTGATCGCCGACACCGTGGCCGGATCGAGGGTGCCGTTGACGTCGATTCCGTCGATGCGGGCCCCGATGTGGGCACCGAGCTTCACTACACGCAGAGAGGACACCCCGTCACCATCGAGGATGGGGTGTGGCAGCGCCACGGTTGTGCTCACTACGAGCGCAAAGACCTCTGAAGATCAGTCGATGCGGATGACGTAGGTGCCGTCGTCGTCGCGCTCGATCTGGCCATCGAGGGCATTGATCCACACCGGGGTGTCCCGTCGCGAACCGAGGAACGCGCTCTGCACGGAGCCCCCGGGCTGCAGGTCGACATTCCACTCGTCGTCCTGGGCGACGATGGTGAGGATCTCCTCGCCATTGGCGCGACGGATCGAGATCACCTGGCCGTTGGAGTCCAGATCCTCCAGACCGGCATCGTCGTCATCGAGGTACTCATCAAGCTCAGCGTCATCGAAGATCTCGGCGTCCGAACCACTGACATCGTCATGCACGCCGACGACTGTACCCAGCATCACGTCCACCGATGCAGACGCCGGCGGATTGAACCGCTAACGTGCACCCGACGTTTACAGGCTGTTCGCCCGGGGAACAAGGAGTCCCGCTGCGGCGTTGGCCCAAAACATTGGTCTTGAACTTAGGAGGATCATTTATGGCTACCGATTACGACGCCCCCCGCGTCAAGGAGACCGACGAGCCCGCTGAGGAGTCGCTGGAACAGCTGGCCACGCGGCGCACCGCAGCCGACACCGCGGTCATCGACGAGGACGAGGTGGTCGATTCGTTCGACCTGCCCGACGCTGACATCTCCGGAGAGGAGCTGAGCGTGCGGGTCATCCCGAAGCAGGCTGACGAGTTCACCTGTTCCAGCTGTTTCCTGGTGCAGCACCGCAACCGGTTGGCGCTCCAGAGGGGCGAGCAGCAGCTCTGCGTCGAGTGCGTCTGACGCAGAGCCGTACCGGGGCCTGACGGCCCCGGCGCCCTAACGGCAGCAGTTTGGGTCGAGCACGGAACACAGCGCGACGAGCGAGTCCCGGCGCGGGCGGTGGTAGACGTTCATACCGCGCCGTTCGGATTCCACCATCCCCGCTCGCCGCAGTTGCGACAGATGATGACTGACCGTGGATTCGGCCAGGCCGACCGCAGCCGCGAGATCACACCCGCAGACCTCCCCGGCCTCCGCACTGAACAACAGCGAGACGAGCTTGACCCGCACGGGGTCGGCCAACGCTTTGAGCCGTAAGGCGATCTCCAGCGCCCCATCGTCATCGATCGGGCCGGCCGCCACAGGTGAGCAGCAGACCGGTTCAGAGGTGTCGACCACCGGCAACGCCTTGGGCATGAATCAATCCTGCCAGAGAACATTGACATATGTCGAAGAGGTGGCATTATCGACGCTGCCGAATAGTTCGACATAAGCCGCAGAGGTTGGAGGCTGTCATGTCCCGCGCACAACTCGCCCTGAACGTCGATGATCTCGACGAGGCCATCGCGTTCTACTCGAAGCTCTTCAACACGGCACCGGCGAAGGTCAAACCCGGCTACGCCAACTTCGCGATCGCCGCTCCCCCGCTGAAACTGGTGCTCATCGAAAATCCCGGGCACGGCGGGACACTCAACCATCTCGGCGTCGAAGTCGAGTCCAGTGACCAGGTGCACGCCGAGATCGCCCGCCTCACGAACGAAGGCCTGTTCACCGAGGAGGAGATCGGCGCAACCTGCTGCTTCGCAACGCAGGACAAGGTGTGGGTGACCGGGCCGGCCGGCGAAAAGTGGGAGGTCTACACCGTTCTCGCCGACTCGGAAACATTCGGCACCAACTCGCCCGCACTCGATGCCACCGAATCCGGCGGCACCTGCTGCGCCTCGTGAACCAGCCTGCCGCAACCAGGCTCTCCACCCTGGACCGGCTACTGCCCGTCTGGATCGCCGTGGCGATGGCCGGAGGCGTGCTGCTCGGAAGGCTCGTTCCCGGAGTCAACACTGCCCTGAATCACGTTCAGATCGACGGCATCTCGCTGCCGATCGCACTGGGCCTGCTGATCATGATGTACCCGGTCCTGGCAAAGGTGCGCTACGACCGACTCGACCGCGTGACCGGTGATCGCAAGCTGTTGATCAGCTCGCTGATCCTCAACTGGCTGCTGGGCCCCGCCCTGATGTTCGCGCTGGCCTGGCTCTTTCTGCCCGATCTGCCCGAGTACCGAACGGGTCTCATCATCGTCGGGCTGGCTCGATGCATTGCCATGGTCATCATCTGGAACGACCTGGCCTGCGGCGACCGCGAGGCGGCCGCGGTACTGGTCGCCCTCAATTCGATCTTTCAAGTGCTCATGTTCGCCGTGCTCGGCTGGTTCTACCTGTCGGTGCTCCCCGGCTGGCTGGGCCTTGAGCAGGCCCGCATCGACACATCGCCATGGCAGATCGCCAAGTCCGTGCTGATTTTCCTGGGCATTCCGCTGCTGGCCGGCTACCTGTCGCGACGCATCGGTGAATCGGCGAAGGGCAGGGACTGGTACGAATCGACGTTCCTGCCGCGTATCGGCCCGTGGGCTCTGTACGGCCTGCTGTTCACCATCGTGGTGCTGTTCGCGCTTCAGGGCGATCAGATCACCGGTCGGCCCTGGGACGTCGCACGCATCGCGCTGCCGCTGTTGGCGTACTTCGCGATCATGTGGGGTGGCGGATACGCGCTGGGAGCGGTGCTGGGACTGGGCTACGAGCGCACCACCACCCTCGCGTTCACGGCCGCGGGCAACAACTTCGAACTGGCCATCGCGGTGGCCATCGCCACGTACGGCGCAACCTCCGGCCAAGCCCTGGCAGGCGTGGTCGGCCCGCTGATCGAAGTGCCCGTACTCGTGGCGCTGGTCTACGTGTCTCTGGGGTTGCGACGACGGTTCACCGCAACCGCAGGCTCCGCTGCGCCGATGAGGGTCAGCCGATGACCGCGCACCACCGCCCCAGCGTGTTGTTCCTGTGCACGCACAACGCCGGCCGGTCCCAGATGGCGATGGGCTTTTTCGCACACCTTGCCGGGGACCGGGCATCCGTGTTCTCGGGAGGCTCGGAGCCGGCCGACAAGGTGAATCCGGCCGCGATCGCCGCCATGGCCGAAGTCGGTATCGATATCGCACACGAGCAGCCACAGCGATGGACCGACGACATCGTCGAGGCGAGCGACGTCGTGGTCACGATGGGATGCGGGGACACCTGCCCGTACTTCCCGGGCAAGCGCTACGAGAACTGGGACCTGGCCGATCCGGCCGGCCTCGGAGTCGATGCGGTCCGTCCGATCCGCGACGACATCGAGCGGCGTGTGCGCGTACTACTCGTCGAACTCGGACTCGGCCCCGCCGACTGATTTTCCGGTGCCCGGTGGCGGTGGTGGCCTACCGTGACATTCGTGACTGAAGCCGCCATTCGTCAGCGCATCGCCGAGGGTGTGGATGCGATCCGTGCGCGCGACCTCGACACACTCACGGCTCTCTATGCGCCCGACGTCGTGTCGTTCGACCTCGGGGCGCCGCTGCGGTACGCCGGCGACGACAACAAGCGAAGGGCCTGGCACGAGGTCTTCACCGCGTACACCGGACCGATCGGTTACGACGTACATGAGCTGACCGTCACCACCGAGGGCGACATCGCGTTCATTCACAGCCTCAACCACGTCCGCGGCACCCTGGCCAGCGGCCGCGACATCGACATGTGGGTGCGGTGGACGGCCTGCCTGAAGTGCGTCGACGGCGTCTGGCGCGTCTTTCACGACCACATCTCGGTGCCCGCCGACCTCGAATACGGCAAGGCCATCCTGAATCTCACTCCGTGATCCACCAGAACCGCCCACACCAGCGCGCATAGTTCCTATCCTCAGAACTGCAGACCCACAACGACGTTGGGAGCGCAGATGACCGAGGGTGCGACGGCGGAAGCTCGACATGCCGGGCACAGCTACCACTTCGATCGACACACCCCGCAGTATCGCGACCAGTTCGAGCCGATCACCTCCGAGATGCTGGGCTCGTGCCCTCTCGCCTGGACCGACACGTACGGCGGGCACTGGGTGGCCGCCGGCAGCAGCGAGGTCTTCGAACTGGCCCGCTGCCCACACATCTCGAACGACAACGACATCGTCGGGGAGCGAAAAGGCTACCGGGGCATCAACATTCCGCGCGGCGAGGTGAGCACGCAGTTCCGCGGCGGCATGTTGGAGATGGACGATCCCGAACACCGCGCCTACCGGACACCGCTCAACGGGTACCTGTCCCCGGCCGCGGTCGCGCGGTGGAGGCCGGTGGTCGACGAGCTCGTCAGGGCGTGTCTGGACGAGAAGATCGAAGACGGCAGTATCGATTTCGTCGACGATCTGGCGAACATCGTCCCGGCGGTGTTGACGCTCGGTCTCCTGGGTGTCCCGCTCGCCGAATGGGAGATCTACTGCGAACCCGCGCATGCGTCGGTGTACACGCGCGCCGACTCCCCCGACGCCAAACGCGTCTTCGACCTGTCCGTGGCCTCAGCGCTGCACATGATGGGCCATGTCTCCGTGATCCGCGAGGATCCTCGGCCAGGGTTGATCGACGCCATGGTCCAGATGCGTATCGATGGCGAGCCGGCACCCGATTCGGAAATCCTCGGCATGCTCATGCTCCTGATCGGCGGCGGCTTCGACACCACCACGGCACTGACCGCGCACTCGCTTGAATGGCTCTCCCAGCACCGGGATGAGCGTGAGCGGTTGAGCCGGGACCGCGCTTCCCTGCTCGACCCGGCGACCGAGGAGTTCCTGCGGTTCTTCACCCCGGCACCCGGGGACGGCCGCACCATCGCCGAGGACATCGAAGTGGATGGGGTGCCACTCAAGGAAGGCGAGCGGTTGTGGCTTTCCTGGGCGATGGCCAACCGCGACCCACGTGTCTTCGAGAGCCCCAACGATCTCATGATGGACCGAACGGGTAACCGCCACTTCAGTTTCGGCTTGGGCGTGCATCGGTGCATCGGCTCGAATGTGGCGCGCACGGTGTTCAAGTCGATGCTCACCGGCGTGCTCGACCGGATGCCGGATTACCGGTGCGATCCCGACGGTGCCGTCCACTACGAGACCATCGGCGTCATCCAGGGCATGCAACATCTGCCCGCGACATTCACCCCCGGTCGCCGGATCGGTCCGGGTCTGGCTGAGACACTGGAGAAACTGCAACGGATCTGCGATGAGCAGCAACTGGCCGCGCCGATCACGGTGCACAAGGCCACCGCGGTCATCGACTGAAAGCGAACGACATGACAGCCCTGATCCCTACCCGCCACCTGATCGGCACCGCCTGCTCCGCATTCGCGATCGTGGCAGCGACGACTGCGATCGTCGCCTCGCCCGCTCCGTCGACCGTGCTGGCAGCCTGTCCGAACGGCGAGGACAACGACACCTACACCGGCAGTTGTGTTCCCTACCTGGTGCCGAACTCAGCGAGCAGCAACACCCTGTGCCCGCCCGGAGTCACCGGCACTGAGTGCGGTTCGGCAGAAGTCCAGGCCACTCCCACTGCGCCGGTCGCACCGACGGGCCCCGAGCAGGAACTCGAAGACGTGAGCACACCGGGTTTCTGATGGCCGGGCGAACATGACCACCGGATCCCATGGCGAGGTCCAGCTCGAAAACGACTGGTTTCGGGTCACGAAGTGGACCATCGAGCCGGGCGGCGCGATACCGATGCACCGCCACGATCACGAATATGTGGTTGTGCCGCTGGTCACCGGCACCATGCACGTCGTGACCGCCGACGGCGTCGAAATCGTCGCAGAACTTGTTGCCGGCCAGAGCTATTCACGCCTTTCCGGCTCGGAGCATACCGTTGAGAACCGAGCTGACCGCGAGACGATCGCCTTCGTCGAAGTCGAGCGGCTTGCCTGACGTCGACGCGATACTGAATCGCCAGAGCCCGTAGCCGGCTGCCTCAGGAGGTGCGCATGGTCAGCGTCACAGCTCCGTTGTGGGTGGGGTTGCTGATCGGTGCGGCATTCAGTGTGCCGGCATCGTTGTGGGGAATCGGCAACCCCGAGACGATTATCCGAACTGCCAGGCTGGTAGACCGGCTCCTCCTCGGCTGCTTTCTGTTTGTCACCGCGATAGGCGCTGTTTTGCTTTATGGCCTTTATGCGCTGGGATTCTCGATGCACTTCTCGCCGAGACCCACGTATCTGATCGGCGTCACCCTCGGCGGGTTGATGTTCGGCGCCGGAGCGGCCGTATGCGGCTACTTCCCGGGCACCGAGATGATCGCCCTCGGGGAGGGCCGCCGAGACGCCCTGGCAGCGCTGCCCGGCGGACTTCTCGGCGCCGCGGCGTGGTCCGCGGTTTACCAGACCGATGCAGGCCGATGGCTGGTGCACACCGCCGACCTCGGTGATCTCGTGGCTACCGGAAACATCGCGAGTATCCGCCCCATGCCCATGTTCGCAATCGCAGTCGCTTATGCGGCGGCCGCGTTGACGCTGCTGTACTATCTGCCGCGATATGCGGGTGGAAAGCACAGTTGTTTTCAGCATCTACGCACCACCAGCGCCCCGGTCGATGAACACGACCGGGCCTATGCCGAGGACACCGCTGCCTATCTGTCCGAAGGTGCGGCCGTGCCGCCCCGTCCCGCCCTACTTTCCCGGCTGGCGTCACAACGCGTGCCTCGCGCGACCTTCTTCGCGCGAGCCACCGCCATGGCAGCCATGTTCGTGGCCGCGCTCGTGGTTCTGTCGCTGTTCCTTCGTCAGCCCTTCGGCATGTCGACCACCTACTCGTGGGTGGTGGGACACCTCTTCATGCCGGGCTTCGACTACAGCCGACTCGTCTTCGCCACGATCGGCTGGGAGCCCCTGGTGGTTCTCGGCGTCCTGCTCGGATCTCTGTTCTCGGCACTGTTCATCACAGGTCGCTTCAACGCGTTCCGCCCCGTCGTACCGCCCTCATGGCGTAATCGATTCGGCCCCGGCCGCGCCAGGCGGGCAGCGGCATGCTTCGTGGGATCTTTTTTCGTGATTTTCGGGGCCAGGATGGCCGGTGGATGCACCAGCGGGCACACCCTCAGCGGCGGTATCCAGTTGGCGGTCAGTGCGTGGCTTTTCACTGCGGCTTTGCTCGGCGGGATGTTGCTCACCGCTCGGCTCGTCTACGGCCATTGCAGCTGGACGGTCGATCCGGTGAAACCCGAGGTCTAACGGCCGCCAGAGGGGCGGAAAACTTCCCCCGAATCGGGGGACGACGGGAGGCCACCGCGCCCATAATCTCGTTGCCATGGCGCACAACGGAAACAACGATTGGACCCAGCCCGCAGCTATCGCCCTCCCCAAGGAGGGCTATTTCGAACTGACCCGGGGACGGTACGGGCCGGTGTTCCCCCGTACCCCCGCCTGCTACGGCTTCAACATCATCGCCAAGGTGCTCGACGGCCACGAGCAGGCGATCCGCGATTACGGCAAGCAGCTCGAGGCGGCCGTCGCCGCGCAGCCCGAGGTGCTGGCCCCGCTGAAGCTGCACTACCTCCGCTGGCAGCTGTTCGACGTCGGATCCGGTCTGCACTTCCAATACCAGGGCATCTTCGACACCGACTTCGACAAGTACACCGAGGACGCCGTCAAACTGTTCAGCTCGACCGGCATCACCACGGCGTTCACCCACCTGGAGGGCTTCCCGGAGGACTGGAAGACCAATCCGGAGGCCTTCATTATGTTCGTCCGGAACCACCAGGTGCCCAGTTTCCTGGAGTATGGCGAGTACCCGTACGTCACGTCCGAGGAGGTCAAGAAGGCCCTGCGGCTCAAGGCCGCGTTCTCCGACATGCTGGATCAGATGCAATGACAGCCCTCGAATTCGACGACATCCAGCACATCATGCTGACCGGGACGCCCCACTTGACCGGTCGGTACGAGTTCCTGTCCTTCGACACCCCCGAAGCGGGACGCGCCTGGCTGACCGAGATGGTTCCCCTCGTGCAGTCGGCCACCGATGTCCGCGAGACGGTCAACGTCTTCAAGCGTTGGGTCAACCTGGCTTTCACCTGGAATGGGTTGCGCGCGTTGGGTCTGGACGACGGGTCGCTGGCGAGTTTCCCCGACGAGTTCCGTGAAGGGATGGCGTCGCGGGCCGACATCCTCGGGGACACCGGTGCGGCCGCGCCCGAACACTGGCTGGGCGGGCTGGCCGGCGACGACCTGCACGCCATCGTCATCCTGTTCGCCCGGGACGAGGAGGAGAGCGTGCGGTGCGTCGGCGAACACGACGCACTGCTGGCCCGCTGCCCCGGGGTGCGGTCACTGTCGCATCTGGATCTGGCGGCCACCGCACCCTTCGAGTACGACCACGATCACTTCGGGTACCGCGATCCGGTGTCTCAGCCACAGATGAAAGGTTCCGGAGAGGTACTGATTCCCGGCTCGGGCGGGGCGCTGGAACCGGGCGAGTTCATCCTCGGCTATCCGGACGAGGAGGGACTGGTAGCGAATCAGCCGACACCCGAGGCGCTTTCGCGCAACGGCAGCTATATGGCATACCGCCGCCTGGAGGAGCATGTCGGGGTCTTCCGCGACTACCTGAAGCAGAATGCCGAGGGTGCCGAGGGCGAGGAGCTGCTGGCCGCGAAATTCATGGGCCGCTGGCGCAGCGGTGCACCGTTGGTGTTGGCACCCGAGCACGACGATCCGGAACTGGGTGCGGATCCGATGCGCAACAACGATTTCGACTACGGCGAAATGGATCCGCACGGGTACGCCTGTCCGATCGGCGCCCACGCCCGCCGGCTCAACCCGCGCGACACCGAACCGAATCCGAATCGGCGCAGGCTGATCCGGCGCAGCGGCACCTACGGCCCGGCGCTGCCCGAAGGCGTTGCCGACGACGGAATCGAACGCGGTGTCGGGATGTTCCTGATCTGCGCCAGTCTGGTGCGTCAGTTCGAGTTCGCCCAGAACGTCTGGATCAATGACTCGTCGTTCAAAGATCTCGGCAACGAACACGACCCCATCTGCGGCACCCAGGACGGCACGCTGGACTTCAAGATTCCCAAGCGGCCGATCCGGAAGGTCCACAAGGGGTTACCGGCATTCACCACGCTGCGCGGCGGGGCGTACTTCTTCCTGCCCGGCCTGAGCGCGCTGCGCTACCTCCAAACTCTTCGAACAAAGGAGTCAGCATGACCACCTCCGCCCGTACCTACAACCAGGCCCACATCACCCGCCCGCACAACGGCAAACGACGCGTCAGCATCTACTGGTCGTGGAGCTATCCGTGGGAGGCCCAGCGCGACCCGGCACTGCTGTACAACCGGTTCTCCACCATGACCGAGGTTCGCGCGGCGACGTGGCCGGCATACGAAGGGCCCGAGTACAGCCCGCGGAACTTCCTGCAGGGCGTCGACGGAACGCTGGAACTGTTCCACCGGTCGTCCTTGGCTTTCCAAGACGTGGCCGGTGAGGCGACCGGACATCCGGTGGCGGTGTTCCAGCGGGTCGACCAGGCCGGGTACCGGTTGCCGATCGATGAACGCATCCTGGACGACACCGACACCCTGATGATCTTCGGCCTGGATCATCTGCTCGGCGAGGAGGACTCCTCGCCGGAGGAGATCGCGGCGATACAGCAGTGGTTGCGTCAAGAAGGCAAGTGCCTGATGCTGGCGCCGCATCACGACGTCGGGTTCACCGACGACAAAGAGCAGCAGCAGATGGAGTACCTGCATCACGGCGACCCCCTGACGCCGAGGATCCAGCGGTTCAGCGGGTTCGCGCGGTCGCTGCTGACCGGACTGAACATCCCGGTGCACAACACCTGGGGCCTGCGCCCCGCCACGGTCGAGGGCACCAAACAGATTGTGCCGCTTACCGGATTCCGCGATCTGGATTCCGCCGGCCTGCTGCGCGACGTCACGACGCTGGCCTTGCATCCGCACCTTCCACACTATGAGCTGACCGCGCCCGAGGGACCTGACCTTCGGGTGCTGGGCCGGCAATTGATCGACCAGACCCGGCCCCATCCGTTCACCCTGGCGGGCAACACCGAGTTCAACGCACTGGTCCACATGCCGCCGTCCGGTGACCGCGCCGGCGACATCGTGCTTGTCGACTCAACTCATTTCACGACCCTGTTCGGTGCGAGTGACAGCCTGAAGTCCTTCTGGCGCAACCTCGTGACGATGGCCTGACGTGACCGATCTGCTGTTGCAGGGCTCGAATATCGCTGTCGCTTTCTTCGTCGTCTCGAGCACCCTTGCCGTTGGTCTGAGTCTGACCGCCAGTCAGATCCTCGCGCCGCTCAAGAACATTCGTCTGGTTGCGCTGTCGCTGGCGGCGAACTTCGTGCTCGCGCCGCTGGTTGCGTTCGGGCTGTGGCGGGTGTTCGGACTCGACGAGCCGCTCGGGATCGGGCTGCTGCTGTGCGGGCTCGCAGCCGGCGCACCGTTTCTGATCAAGCTCGCCGAGTTCGCGAAGGCCGACATGGCCTTCGCGGTGGGCCTGATGGTGCTGTTGATGGTGGTGACCGTGGGCTATGTGCCGCTGGTTCTGCCGGTCTTCGTCGCAGGCACCGCGGTCAACCCGGCCCAGATCGCGGTGTCCCTCGTGGTGCTGATGCTCATCCCGTTGGCCGTAGGTCTGGCGATGCGGGCCCGCGGGCCCGGCGTCGCCGTCCGCATCCAGCCCGTGGTGGCGAAAATCTCCACCATCAGCATGATCCTCGTGATCGTGCTGACCACCGCCGCCCATTTCAACAGTGTGCTGTCCGTGTTCGGCACGTTCGGCATTCTGGCGGCAGTCGTCTACACGGTGATCTGCGCCGGGATCGGTTGGCTCCTCGGCGGATCCGCGGCAAGGGACGTCCTGGCGCTGGGGACCGCACAACGCAACGCCGCCGCAGCGTTCGTCGTGGCCGGACAGAACTTCGACGATCCGAAGGTCGTCGTGATGATCACCGTCGTATTGATCGTCGAGTTTCTGATGCTGTTGCCGTTCGCGCGGCGGCTCGCGCGGTCTCGGTGAGCAGCCCGAGCCGATCCGCTTCAGCCACCGCGGCGGCGCGGGAAGAAACGGCGAGCTTGCGGTAGATCGACGTGGCCTGGCTTTTCACCGTCTCCCGGCCCAGCGTCAGCTCACCGGCGATGCGCTGCAGAGACAGATGGGTGGCCAGGTAAGGCAGAAGCCTGAGCTCGGCCGTCGTCAACGACGGCCGAGCGCCACGGGCCGCACGGGCTGCCGACAACGCCCGAATACGTTCCAGCCCTTGCCTGATGCCGATGGCATCGGGTTCGCGCCGGTGGGCACGTTGCGCCGCATCCAGGTGGCGGTCACACAGTTCGGTGTCGTCGATCTCCACAGCTGCGCCGGCGACCAGCACATGGGCCATCAGGGCGGTACGGGCGGAGAGATCACCCAGCCGGTCGACCAGCCGTTCGGTGGCACGGACGGCCGAGCGCGTTCCCGCCACGTCGCCACGCCGGGCCCGGACCAGTGCGTCGACCGCGTAGACCACCACCATCGGGACCATGTCGGACAGGTCCCGTGAGTCGACGATCGAGCGCGCGGCCGCGGCGTGTTGGACGGCGGCCGGCAGATCGTCGTCGCCGAGATCCAGAGCGGCGAGGTGCGCCAGCGCGGCGGCCTGGAATCCCGGGAGGTCCTCGATCACCGGGAGCGCTGATTCCAGGGTGGCCCGCGCCCGCTCGGTTTCGTCGAGCATGGCCAGCGCGGCGCCTTTCATCGTCGTCGCCGCGCCCCACCACGGATTTACCATGTGATCGCCTGCGGCACAGACTGTTTCGGCATGTCGAATGACCTCGCCCACCCCGCCTACACCCAGCAGTGAACCGATCAGGGCCGCAGCCACCTCGACCGAGGGCGTGCCGTCCGCGAGTGGCTTGCCGGTGTCGGCCGCGCTCGCGGTCAACAGCGAACGCTGGATCAGCTCGGCGTCGCCGGTCATCACGCCCAACCAGGCCCGCGCGATCGCGGCGTCGGGGTAGTCGGTGAAGGTCTGCTCGTCGATCAGACTGAGCCGGCGGGAAAGGACCCCGGCCCAGCCGTCGAAGCCCAACCGCACCGCATCGTTTCCCACCAGCGCGGCCGCCTGGGCACGGTCGCCGGCGGCAAGCGCCTGGGTCAACGCCCCGTCGATGTCACCAGCTTGGGCCAGCCGATCTGCCGCCCGCGCCGCCAATTCCCGGAACCGGTCCGGATCCCGGTCACGCAACCGCGCGCGCAGGAGGTCGCCGAAGAGCTGGTGATAGCGATACCAGACACCTTGGGCGTCAAGGGAAACCAGGAACATGTTGCCGGATCGAATGATCGCGTCGAGCATCGCAGCCGAATCGGCACGTCCGAGCAGCACATCGAGTTCGCCGGCGCAGAAGCGGTCCAGGACCGCTGATTCCATCAGGAATGTGGCGGTATCAGGGTCGAGCTGGCTGAGCACCTCCTCGACCAGATAGTCGGCCACCAGCCGGTGCCGACCGGTCACCACCTCAGCGGGCGCGCCGTCGCGCAGCGCCAGCGCTGCCATGACCACACCGGCCGCCCAGCCTTCACACTTGTCGAGTACCCGCGCGATCGTGGCCTGGTCGGCGCCACCACCGATGGCCGCGAAGGCGGCCGCACCTTCGGAGCCCGACAACTGCAGCTCCGGAATCCCGATTTCTACGACACGGCCTTCGAGCCGGCGCTTCGCCAGATCGAGCGCAGGCATCTGGCGGGCGACGAGCGCCAGCGTCGCCGATTCCGGGGCCAGGTCTACCAGCGCGCGCAGGGTGTCGACGGCGGCAGTCGCCGACAATTCGTGAACGTCGTCCAGCACCAGCACGGCGGGCCCCGAAGTTTCGAGGGCCTGGACGAAGGCTGTTACCAACTGGGTTCCGGCCCGGCCCGCGCCCTGCAGGTAGTGCAGCACCGCCGGGTCGATGGGCCTGATCTGGTCGAGCGCCGTGGCGAGGTGCAACAGCAGGTGCGCGGGATCGTTGTCGAGGTTGTCGAGCCGCGCCCACGCAAACGGGCGTTCGTCGGCGTCGTCCCACTGGGCCACCGCGGTGGTCTTGCCGTATCCCGCGGGCGCCACGACCACGACCAGCCCGGTGCTACCCCGCAGTACCCGCGTCACCCCCGGACGGGGAACACCGGCGAGGCCGGCGGCCGGCCGTCCCACGGTCGCCACCGGAATGTGTACCGGCCAGGATCCTGCTCCCACTTCCGCATCGTAGGTCAGGCACGTCGGGCCGGTCCCGGACGCGGAGGCCGGGTCGGCTCCACGCCAACCCCCCCGACAACCCCTAGTAGACAGGTTCTCAAATCTGTACAGTTCCGGTGTGCACTCCGACGAAGACGCCCGACTGGATGCGGTGCGAGAGTGGCTCGCCGCCCGGTGGGGCGCCCCGGTCGAACTGGCCGCTGCCGGCAAACCGGGCAGTGGATTCTCGGCTGACAACCTGATCTTCACCGCGACCGTCGACGGTCGCACCACCACCCACGTGCTGCGCGTCGATTCGCACAGCGAGCAGCCGTATCCCGAACAGGCGCCTGGCCTCGGCACCGGGGTGGAGTTGCAATCCCGTGTCATGGCGGCAATCGGCGACCGCGTTCCCGTCGCCCCGATCGTGGGTGTCGAGCTCGACTCCAACGTCCTGGGGGCGCCGTTTGTGGTGATGGACTTCGTCGAAGGCGTCGTCCCGAAGGAGATGCCCCCGTGCACGATCGAGGGCTTCTATGTGGACGCCGAACCCGGCTTCCGTCACACGATGCTTCAATCCGGCCTCGCCGCACTGGCCCGCGTGCACACCGTGCCCTGGCGTGACCGCGGGCTGACAGATCTCGATGCCGGCGCTCGACCGCTCGGCGCCGCTCGTCAGTTCGAGTTGTGGGATGCCCATCTGCGCAACGCGTTACGCGGCCGAGATGCCGAGATACTCCGACTGGTCGACGACCGGCTGCGATCGGAGCTCCCGCCCGCCCCGGCCGACAACGCCGTCCTGCTGTGGGGGGACGCCCGGTTGGGCAATGTCATCTGGGACGCCGAATCCGGAACGCCGCGCTGTCTGACCGACTTCGAGGGCGTCGCGGTCGGCGAGCGCGAACTCGACCTCGGCTGGTGGTTGATGGCGGACCGCTGGATGCACGAGGGCTCCGGCGTGGCGCGGCTGCGCGGCGAGCCGACGCGCGCCGAGCAGGTGGCCGAATACGAGCGTCTGGCCACGAGGCCACTTGCTGATCTGCATTGGTACGAGCTGTTCGCGGCCTACCGGTTCGCCACCACCGTCGTGGTCGTGATGAACAACTGGGAGAAAACCGGGATGGTCCCGAGCGACCACTTGATCTGGCGCGACAATCCAGCGACCGAACTGATCGCGGCAATTCTGGACGATCGGGGCCACGCGTGATCATCGGACCGTATGCGGACAGCAACGACGAGTTCCATCCCCCGGTCGACGCGGGAGATCCCCAGTGGACCGAGACGTGCTGGTTCACGTTCACCGTGCCGGAACGCAAACTGTCCGGGCAGCTGTACCCGTTCTTCAAGCCGACATTGGGCGTGGCCTCGGCGGGGGCGTACTTCTGGGACGAGACCGGCGACCAGATCTGGAATTGCCTGTATGCCAAGAACTTCTGGCATCTGCCCCTACCCGAGGAGCCATTGTCCGACCTTAGGCTCGGCAACGGCGCGCGGTACGAGGTGATCGAACCGGGGATGCAGTACCGCATCGGCTACGACGATCCCGACGATGGCGACGAGATCCACGTCGACCTGACCTTCACCGCCGTCGCCAAGCCCCATCTACTCGGTGACAGTCACCTTGACCAGCCGGGCCGGTACCGCGGCGAGATCGTCCTTCGTGGCGAACGAATTCCAGTGGACGCCTTTGGGTTTCGGGACCGGTCCTGGGGTAGCCGTACACAACACGGCCAGGGCATCCATGCCACACCGAGTAAGCGCGGCGGGTACAGCTATGCGAATGCCGGTGACGGCCAGGGGTTCCACGCGATCACCATGGACTTCGGGGACGGCACTGCGTACGCCATCCACGGCTACATCATCGCCGACGGGAAGTGGGGCAAGCTGGCACAGGGGCGCCGTGACGTGCTGGATCGTGATGACGGAACCGGCGCACCGACGCGCGTGCGGATCACGGCAACCGATGAGCACGGACGCACCATCGAGGCGGTCGGCTCCACGCTCAATCGGCTGGGGTTCGCGATCAACCCAAACCTGTGGACATGGAACTGTCTCACCGAGTGGTCCTGGAATGGCGTCACCGGTTACGGCGAGGATCACGACAACTGGAGCATGGCCGGGCAGCGACAGTTCGCGCGGGAGTTCTTCGGCGCCCGATAGCTCGCCCCCGGCAAGGTTGAGCGCGCGGCAGATGCAATGAGATTGCGCGCAGGGCTGTGATCCATGAGGAATCACGACCGTACGCGCAATCTCAACGTTTCACTGGCGGCGACTAGGACAGCTTCGTCAAAGTGAAGGCGAACCGGTCGCTGCGTTCGGCCGGACCGCAGTCGCTCGCCTCCCAGGTGGCGAACCCGGTGCCGGTCAGCGTGTCGGCGTCCCAGGACAGCGTGCGTGAGGCAGGGAGCGGGGCGCCCTCACAGGTTCCGGCGTCGGGCCACGGGCTCACCATCGTCCAGGTCCCGCCGTCGAGGTGGGCCCGACCGCCGTACGGGGCCCACGTCGCGCCACCGGTGGCCGCCACGTCGGCGCATCCCTCACCACATGACGTCACGGTCCAGGTGCTCCAGGTGGACGGGCCGTCGTGGTCGTAGCGATAGCTGCCGGTGAGTTCTTCGGCGGCGGCCGGGCTCGCCAAACCGACGGCCGTTCCGGCCAGAATCATCGCCGGAATAATGCCCATGACAAGTCTCACGATCGCACTCCCTGAAATTGGCCCCGACCCGAACCCAAAAAATTGACGGGCAGAGCATCTCACACGAACATGCCTTGGACACAGCGAGATTGACATCGCGGCGGACCGAAGCACCGGCGCTACCAAGCACTCGGCTTAGCTGGCAACCCGGGGCCGCCACCCACCGGGACGGGCCGGCCGAAGGTCAGGAGTTAGCGGGATTCGACCTCGGATTCGACCAACCCGGCGCTGCGGGCGCTGACAACGACGTGTTCCCAGCTGATCACCACAGCCGCGATCATCGTGATGGCCGTCGCGAAGCCCGCCAGCGAGACCAACACCGTCGCCCATTCCCCGCTGGTGGCGACGCTGAACAGGAGGGCGACCAACGCTCCGGCGAGCACCAGCCCGGCGGTCAGCGCACCGCGCCCCCGGATGGCCGGGCGCAAAGAATCGATCAGCGTCATAGAACCCACTGTCCCCGCGCTGCCTGAGCAGGGATGAAGCGTTTCCTATGGAATTGTTCTGAACCGAACTGCCGGCTGGCAAAACCGTTCGATCCGGACTCGCGCACGCAGCAGCGCTAGGGTGGTCCACCATGGCCAACTTGGATCGCCGAAAAATGATGATGTTGTCAGGTCTGGGCGTGATGGCGGCAGCGATACCCGCCCCGCAAGCCCAGGCCCTCCCGACCAAGCCCCTGACACCGCCTGTTCCCGCGCCGTCGGCGCCACAGGCCACGGTGAACTACGTGTTCGCCGACGAATTCGACGGGTCCGCCGGCTCGGCGCCGAACGCATCGAAGTGGACCATCGCGAAGGCCCGCGAGACCATCAAGGACCCCACCTACTGGGAGCAGCCCGGCCGCATCGGCCAGTACCGCGATGACCGCAAGAACGCCTTCCTCGACGGCAAGGGAAATCTCGTCATCCGGGCCTCGAAGGAAGGCGACGCCTACTACGGCGCCAAGCTGGCGAGCGTGTGGGAGGGCGGTGCCGGGCACACCTGGGAAGCCAAGATCAAGTTCAACTGCCTGACCCCGGGCGCCTGGCCGGCCTTCTGGCTGGGCACCCTCGGCGAGGGTGAACTCGACATCGTCGAGTGGTACGGCAATGGCAAATGGCCGTCGGCCACCACCGTGCACGCCAAGTCGAACGGCGGCGAATGGGAGACCCACAACATCGCCGTCGACAGCGGCTGGCACACGTGGCGCACCCAGTGGGATGCCAACGGTGCGCGTTTCTGGCAGGACTACACCGAAGGCGCAAAGCCCTACTTCGAGGTCTCGGCGAGCCAGCTGCCTGATTGGCCGTTCAGCCAACCGGGCTACACGATGTTCGTGGTGTTGAACCTCGCGGTCGCAGGATCCGGTGGAGAAGACCCCAGCGGCGGCACCTACCCGGCCGACATGCTCGTGGACTACGTCCGCGTCTGGTAGGTGGGCTTGGGTACGGGATCACGGCCTGGCCGACCGCTCGCTCTCTTGCGTTCGGCGGCCGTCATCGCACCCCACACGCCGTGATCCTCTGGCAGTCGCAGCGCGTGTTCCCGGCAGACAGACAGCACCGGGCACTCGCGGCAGATCCGTTTGGCCACCTCTTCCCGCTGTCGCAGACCGGTACGTCCGGCGCGGTCCGGGAAGAACACCTCGGTGGCATGATCTCGGCACTTGGCCAGCGACTGCCAGGGCCGTCCGTCCGCGATCCTCAACATCCGACCGCAACCGTGGATCGCGACACGGGGCGACCGGTGCGCTGAAAGGCTGCGCGCACCCCGATGTCAACGGCATGGTCGGCAAAACGCTCGTAATAGCGGCTCAATAACGTCACGTCGATCGCGGCCGCCATCCCGTGGCACCACTGCGGCTCCATCACAATGCCGAACAGCTTGCGGTGCAACGCATCTATCCGGTCGTCGTCGCGACGGAGCTGATCAGCCCGGACGGGATCGCCGAACAGTACGACATCTCTTGCGGCACTGCCGATCTGGACCGCGATCGCAGCCATGTCCGCAAACACGATGCTGATGCCATGAGGGACGGCGCGTTGAGGGTGCCGCCGGCGGGCGGCCTCGGCAACGTGCAACGCCAGCGCTCCCATTCGATGGGCATCGTTGGCGTGCTGCATGCTGGCGACGACGGCGCGCAGGTCCGACGCGACGGGAGACTGCAGAGCCAGCAGACGGTAGGCGATGGCTTCGACGTCCGCGACCTTTGCGGAGATGCGTTGATGATCGTCGACGACTTCCTCCACCGCCGAAATATGCGCGCACAGAAGCGCTTCGGTGGCATGGCTCATTGCGATTCCCGCGGCGTGACACAGCGAGGCAATGTCGGAGGTGAGGAGATCCAGCTGTCGGTGAAACCCATCTCGCATGTCTCCCACGATAAGAGGCGCGAAAGCATGGAAGCGCCCCTTGACCCGTCAACGATTCGTAAGTATTCGGTTGGCGCAGGTGCAGCCAGTGGCGGTGTGGCGTTACGTTGCCAATCGGGCGACTGCCCGCCGCACGCCCAAGCGGATATTCACCGATCGGTGTTGGGTGTCAATGGATGTCATGAGGATTCGAAGATGAGCTACTCGGTTCGTATGCAAAACGTAGTCACGTTCTTGAGAGCCGGCTACCCTCCGGACATCTCACCTCCCGGGCACATCGCGCTGCTGGCGCTGGTCCCGCGACGGGGCGGCCCCGCTACACCTCCAAACGCGAACCGATGATGACTGTCCGCTCGGGAGGCAGGTTGAAGTAACCCGCCGCGTCGGCCGTCACAAGGGAGGTTGCGATGAAAAGCCTTTTGCGCCAGGGGACCATGTTGCGTTCCGGCCCCGGGACCAGGTCCAGATGCGACAGGAAGTACGACGCATTCTCGAGGTCGATGCCGCCTTCGGTTTCCTCGGCGGGTACCAGCTTCAACGCGGCCGGGACATCCGGCCGCTCCATGTAGCCGGCGTGAATCGTGACGTGCAGGATGCCGTCGTCGCGGTAGCCCAGGTCGTCAACCGATACGCGGTTCTCATCAGACACGCGCGGAACGGGTTCGGTCTCGACCGACGCGATCAGGACATGCTCGTGCACGACGTGGTTGTGCTCGACATTGGCGCGCATGGCCAGCGGCACCGTGTCGTCGCCGCGATTGAGGAACACTGCCGTCCCGGGTATCCGAGTCAACGTCGGCCGCTGTTGGGCGATGTCGCTGACAAACGGGCGCAGGAGGCCCTCGATCTCACGGCGGGAAGCAGTGACCAATGCCCGGCCGCGCTGCCACGTGGTCATGACGATGAAGGCGGCGACGGCGATGACGAGCGGCAACCACGCTCCGTGCACGAGTTTCGTGAGGTTGGCGGCGAAGAACAAGAGGTCGACCGTTATCAAGGCCCCGCCGCCGAGCACCAACACCCATAGCGGCCAACGCCATTGCTGCCGGGCCAGGTACAAGAACAGCACCGTGGTGATGGTGATGGTGCCGACGACGGCCATGCCGAATGCGTAGGCGAGCGCCGCTGACGTTTCGAATGCGAACACCAGGGTGAGCACTGACAACATGAGCAACCAGTTGATCCACGGCACATAGATCTGGCCGATCGTCGACGCCGAGGTGTGGGTAATACGCAAGCGCGGCAGGTATCCGAGTTGCACCGCCTGCGAGACCACCGAGAATGCGCCTGTGATCACCGCCTGCGAAGCGATGACGGTCGCCGCTGTCGCCAACACCACCATCGAGATCTGCGCCCATTCCGGTGTGAGGAGGAAGAACGGTGCGCTCGACTTCGTCTCGTCGGCCAGGATCAAAGCGCCCTGTCCGAAGTAGTTCAACGTGCAGGCCGGCAGCACCAGACCCAGCCATCCGATGGTGATGGCGCGCCGCCCGAAATGGCCCATGTCGGCATAGAGCGCCTCCGCGCCCGTCACCGAGAGCACGATCGCGGCGAGCGCGAAGAAGGCGATGTGAAAGTGCCCCGTCAGGAACGTAATTGCGTACGAAGGGGAAAGCGCGGCCAGAATTCCGGGGTTGGTGACGATACCGGCGACACCGCACGCGCCGATCGCGCTGAACCACGCGATCATCACCGGTCCGAAGAACCGGCCGACGACGGCGGTCCCTTGGCGTTGGACGAGAAACAACCCGACGATGATCACCGCGGTGATCGGTACCACCCACGCTTCGAGCCCGGGTTCGACGACCTTCAGTCCCTCGATGGCCGACAGCACCGAAATCGCCGGGGTGATCATCGAGTCACCGAAGAATAGTGCCGCCCCGAACAATCCGAGCGCGGCCAGGAGCATTGTGGTGCGTCGGCCACGGGTGCCGGTACCGCGGCGCAGCAGCGTGATCAACGCCATGATGCCGCCCTCACCGTGGTTGTCGGCCCGCATCACCAGAGTGACGTAGGTCAGGGTGACGATCAGCATCACCGACCAGAAGATCAACGAGACGACTCCGTAGACGTTGGCATCGTTCAGCGGCACCGGGTGTGGATCGGCCGGATTGAACACCGTCTGCACGGTGTAGATCGGGCTGGTGCCGATGTCGCCGAACACGACACCGAGCGCACCGATGACGATCGCCGGTCGCAGAGCGTGGGCAGTGCCGCGTGATTGATCTGCGGCCGGGGACGTGGTGGGCACGAAGGTGGACCATCCTGTCAAAGGTGAATGGACTCAGAGCTTGCGCTGATTGTGCCTCCAGACCCTGGGATCGTGCTCAGGTATCGGCGGCGACGAGCACGAGAACGGCGTCGGTGAGCCGATCCAGGTAGGCGTCGTCGGCACCGAGTTGCATGACTGACTGACGCCAGTAGAGCGCTCCCCCGAGCGTGTCGAGCGCGACTTCGAGGTCGACGTCGTCAGCGATCTCGCCACGCTGCCTCGCGCGTTCGAACAACTGGGCCGCCTTGAGACGTCGCGGTTGTCGGATCTGGTCAGCTATCGTCGCGGCGTATTCGGGATCACGAGCGGCCTCGGCCAGTAGGTCCGGGATTATGGTGCGGGCCAGCCGATGCGTGAGCGCCTCGCGGCCATTGTGCAGGTATGCCCTGACGTCGCCGCGGAGCGTTCCGGTGTCGGGGACATCGATCGCCGCGACGGCCACCTTGGTCACCAGGTCCGCGGCCAGGTCCTGCTTCGATTTCCACCGGCGGTAGATGGCGGCCTTGCCCACCCCGGCGCGCTTGGCCACGGCGTCGACGGAGAGCCTGCCGTACCCGACGGCGGCCAACTCCTCGAAGAATGCGGACTCGATCGCGGCGGTCACGTCATCGAGGAGGACGGGACCGCCCGATGTCCGGCGCGCTGCTGTGGCCACGGGCCGATTGTACGAGACGGAACGGTTGCGTTCCGTTTCATCGGGACCTACTCTAATCGAGACGATGCAGTTCCGTTTCGTTAAGGAGGAACCATGAAATTCCTGTTCGACGACGAGTCATTCTCGTTCGAGACCCTCCGCGCGGCCGGCTACGCCAACGCCGGCGGTGCCGATCTGGGCGAAATCCTGGTCACCGCCCGCGCGATACCGGACGGCGATGAGGCCGCCTGGAATCGCGAATGGAAGGCAACGGCACAACGGGTCGAGGAGCTGGGCCGTCAATCGCTGGCCGCCGGTCACCCGGTCAGCGCGCGCGAGGCACTGCTGCGGGCGTCGAACTACTACCGCACCGCCGAGTTCTATCTCCGCGACGATCCTTCCCACGACCCTGAGCCCAAGGAACTGTTCAACCGATCGCGCGAGACCTTCCTGGAGGCAATGGCGTTGTTCGACTTCGGTTTCCAGCACATCGCCATCCCGTACCAGGACACCACCCTGCCCGGCTATCTCTACTCGGTCGATGACTCCGGCCTCCCCCGGCCGACTGTCATCTTCAACGGTGGATACGACTCGACGCTCGAAGAGTCCTACGTCGCGCTCGCGGCCGCAGCGCTGGCGCGTGGGTACAACGTGCTGGCGTTCGACGGACCCGGCCAAGGCGCCGCGTTACGGGAGCAGGGCCTGACCTTTCGGCCCGACTGGGAGGCAGTGCTGACCCCGGTGGTGGACTTCGCGCTCACCCGCCCCGAAATCACGTCCGCGGCGATCACCGTATTCGGCTACAGCCTGGGCGGCTATCTGGTGGCCCGCGCGGCGGCCTTCGAGAACCGGCCCGCCGCAATGATCCTCAACGACGGCGTCTACGACTTCTATGCGGCGATGGCCAACATGATGCCTCCATTCCTCACCGGCTGGATCGACGATGGCAACGACGAGGCCGCCAACGCAGTGCTCGGACTGCTGATGGCGGTGAACACCCAGACCCGCTGGGCGATCCGAAACGGACTGTGGGCCTTGGGAGTCGACTCGGCTGCCGATCTGGCGCGAGCTTTCAAGACATACACGATCGCCGACGTGGCCGACCGCATCACCACCCCGGCCTTGGTGCTCGACGCCGAGAACGACCAGTTTTTCAAGGGTGAGCCGGCGCGGGCGGCCGAGGCGATGGTCAACGCGAAGACCACCCTGGTGACACTCTATGAGGCCGACGGCGCCGGCGAGCATTGCCACATGGGTGCCGCGTCCCGGACCAATCAGGTCATGTTCGATTGGCTCGACGAACAGGTCGGCTAGGGACCAGCCTGCGGGGTCACCAGGTATTTCTCACCGGTCGCCTTCTTGAGGTAGCTGTGAAACACGGCGGGCGTGAGCATATCGGCCAGTGACACCTCTTGGGTGTAGTTACTGGCGAACGTCGTGGTGAGTTCCGCTGCCACTCGCGCGCGAAGTCTGGCGATGGTCTCCGCCCCGGCACCGGCGAGAAACGGGGTGAGCAGCCATCCGCCCACACCCCAGGCCATCCCGAAGTTTCTGGTGAGCACGGTGGGGCCGGTGTCGAGGCTGCCGTAGATGTACACCTGCTTGTGGACGGCCGACCCATATCGGGAGTACTGCGCCGCCGTCGCGTTGGCGGCCTGCTCCATGCCGTTGAGGATCTGGCTCGCCAGCGTGCCTCCGCCGGTGGCGTCGAACGCGAGCGTCGCCGACGTCGCCTTGAGCGCCTCCACGAGGTCCGTCTCGAACGACGGGGACGCCGAGTTGCAGACGTGGACCGCACCCAGGCCGCGCAGGATGTCTTCCTGCTCGGCCTTGCGGACGATGTTGACCAGCGGCACCCCGTCGGCGAGGCAGGCCTTGACGAGCATCTGGCCCAGATTCGACGCCGCGGCCGTGTGCACCAGAGCCGAATGTCCTTCGCGGCGCATGGTTTCCAGCATTCCCAGCGCCGTGAGTGGATTGACGAACGACGATGCGCCCTGCCTCGCCGACGCGCTCTCGGGCAGGACCAGACACGCCGCGGCGTTGACCACCCGGTACTGCGCGTACATCGCGCCGCCGGCGATCCCCACCGTCTTGCCGAGCAGGGCCTGTGCGGCCGGCGACGTTCCCGCGGCCACCACGGTGCCCGCGCCTTCGTTGCCCACGGGAAGCGATTCCCCGATGCGCGCCGCGAGCCCCGCCAGCGAGCCCGGCTTCAGCGGTGCGGTGACGACGGGACGTTCCGGGGTGCCCGCGACTGTCGCCGCCGACATGTCAGCGACGCTGGGAATCAGCAGACCCAGATCCGACGGGTTGATCGGCGACGCCTCGACCCGGACCACGACTTCGTCGGCGCCCGGGGCCGGTACCGCGACCTCGTGCAGCGACAACTCAAGCGTGCCGTCCGGTGTCACCAACGACCGCAATTCCAGAGCAGTTTCGGGCAGGGCTTCGATCATGGTTGAACCCTATGTCCGTTGCGCGGGGCTACACGGTGCATTTGCCCCCGGTGAACAGGTCACAGGTGGTCTGCAGGCCGTTGAGCACCCCGGCGGGGCCGTTGAGCGATAGTCGAGTAGCGCACTACGCGTTCACTTCCACCCACCACGGCGCATCGTTGGAACCTCACCTGATGAGTGGGGGCCGAGATGGCAGACAGCGTGACCGTCCTGCAGGACGTGGGGACAGGGCTGTTCAGTTTCAAGAAGACGCTGGCAATTCTCGGCGACGGTTTCGCGGCGGGCGCCGACCAGACGATCTACAACGACTTCGTACGTGACGTCGTGATGAAACAGGTCTTCGGGGCGGCCAGCTACTACAACGAGGACGCCGCCGCGTGGAACATCCGGCGCGTCAACCTCGAATCGAAGCACTCGGGTGCGAGCGAGCGCACGTGGAACGATGCGGGGACGCCGACCGACATCTCCGATGACACGTCCACGGACAGCATCTTCGACACCGCGCTGAACATCATCGCCAACGGCGCCTGGTGGCACAACTGGTTCGAGGACGGGACCGGTACCAGTACCCGGATCAGCAACGCGATCAACAAGTGGGCCCCGGGGGCGGACTTCACCCTGATCATCGTCAACTCGAAAAAGCCGGGCGGACTGCGCACCGGTACCACCCTCAAGGTCACGCTGAAGGAGGGTTGGTCGACGATCGCCCACGAATTCGGGCACGGCTTCGGCAATTTGGCCGACGAGTACAGCGCCAACGGCAAAGGGGCGTTCACCGATTCCGATCCGGGGAGGGTGAACGTCACGCTCGAAACGAAGCGCTCCAAACTCAAATGGAACAACTTCGTCAATCCCTCGACGCCGGTTCCCACCGGTGTCGGAGCGGCCGCGGGTTGGACCGTCGGCACCAAGCCCGCCGGGTGGGACGACGCCTCCGACGCCGGACTGTTCGAGGGCGGCCACACGTTCGAGACCGGGATCTACCGTCCGGTGATCAAGTGCCGCATGAACAGCAACGTCCCGGACTTCTGCCCGGTCTGCTACACGGAGCTCAAGAAGCGCTATCGCGTCGCCGCCGACCACGACTTCCGCAAGGCGGTGCCGGGGCGGTTCACCTCCGTTGTCGGTTCGGAATTCATCGTCCCGGAGAACCGCGCGTTGACCGTGTACCAAGCCGACGGCAACCGGTGGGAACACAAGAAGACCACCGCCGCAGCGGTTCCCGGTATCTGGGCCATCCGACCTGGCGATTCCTACCTCGCGGCCGACTTCGACGGCGACGGCCGCGACGAACTGGTCGTATTCAACTCCACCGACTGGGTTTTCCCGTATCTGGCACTGATCAAGGTGAACACCGACGGCACGATGCGCGTGCTGGCCCGCTACGACGGGGACATCCCCGGGTGGGGTGGGTTCGCGCGCAACGATCGGCTGATCGCCGGTGACTTCAACGGTGACGGAAAGGTCGACCTGCTGATCTACAACTTCGACGACTGGTCGATGCCCTATGTGGCGACGTTGATGTCGACCGGTACCGGATTCACCCAGAGCCGCCGCTACGACGGCGACATCCCAGGATGGGGCGGGCTGGCCCGCCACGACCAGATCTTCGTCGGCGATTTCGGGGGCACCAACCACGACGACCTGCTGATCTGGAACTCGAAGGACTGGAGCAGCAAGTACCTCGGCCTGTTCCGGATGAGGCGCGGAGCGTTCAGCTGCATCCGGTTGTGGGAGAACGATATTCCAGGCTGGGGCGGTTTCGCCGAGCACGACAGATTCATCGTCGGCGACTTCAACGGTGACGGTAAGGACGACCTTTTCCTCTTCAACGGCAGCGACTGGGCGAACCCGTACCTCGCGATGTTCCGTTCCACGGGAAGCGATTTCACCCGCAGCAGGATGTTCGACGGCGACGTCCCCGGCTGGGGCGGGATGCGTCAGGGTGACCAGTTCCTGGCCGCCGATCTCACCGGCAGCGGGAAGGTCGGGCTGTTCGCCTGGAACATGGTCGACTGGTCGCACACCTACGCCGGGCGGATGATCTCCAGCGGCGCCAACCTGTCGGCAGACTTTCGCGAGGACTGGATCGGCGAGTGGCGCTTGGGCGCATCGAACATCTTCAACCGGGTACCCACCTATGAGCGGCTACGTCCGCCGGTGGGCGAGGGGCGCCGGATACTGCCCGGTCCGATTGTCCTGCGCGGTCCAGACCGCGTGCTGGTGCACAACCGTGACTGGCTGGGCACTTTCCGCGGCGTCCAGCCGCTACGGCTGAACTGTATTTACAACAAATGGGTGCACAACTACCGGTACGGCAGAAACTGGTGATGGAGACGAAGATGACTGATTCGATTGAACGGCCGTCGAAGAACCTGCGCCGGCGACGGCCGTTGGGCACGACCACCGACGGGTTCGCCCGCGGTCAGGCCAAGGACGGCGGCACACTGTCGGCGCTGCGCCGGGAGCAGACTGGCCGTCCCAAGCCCTCGGTGGCAGCGTCGGAGGCGCTCCACGGCCGTGGCAGCACCGCGAAGAGGAAATGGGGTCCCCAGGTGGCACCGGAACCCGAACCAGGCGACCAGGACCGCAGTGTCCGCCTGCGCCTGCAGGTCCGCCGCGGCCGAATCACCGTGCTGGACAGCGCCGTCGTCGAGGCCCCTGCCCCGGATGAGGCTGAGGTGCGCGGCTCGACGTTTCTCGAGGTGCGCGCCGGCGATCGCGTGATCGCGCTACAGCCGCTGGTCGATCCCGGGCTCAGCATCGGCATTGCCGACCCGGCGGATTCGGCCGACGATTTCCGCGGACACCGGGTCGTGCGCGAAACAAGCTGGGAGACCGCGATTCGCGTACCCATCGGGGCGCTCGCGACCATCGCACCGGGCGACCTGTCGATCTCGATATTCGAGGCACCCGAACACCTGGTGCTCGACGCACGCTCGTCGCAGTCGGTCGCCTCACGGGTCCGAGCCGCGACGGAGCTGGCGCGCAGTTCACAGCTGCGGGCCCGGGATCTACCCGACGGGGTGTTCGGTGGACGCGGGCGCAAACGCACCCGCCCTGCGCCCGGTTCGGCGGACTACTGACCGATGCGGATTGCCCTGCCCGATCAGGCCAGTACCGAGGCGAGTTCGCTGCGTGACACTGTGATCCGCTGGGGTCCGTCGACCTGAGGCCCGACGAGTCCCTGGGCGAAGAAGAATGTCAGTGCCTCGTCGGAGATCGCGAACTGCTCGAAGTCCTGTGCGTTCAGGTCGTCGACTGACGCGTCACCCCCGAGCCCGCGTCTGTCCAACTCGCGCTTGACGATCGGCGCCAACAGCCGCACCGGGTCGGTGCCGGGTTTGAACAGCGTCGCCAGGGTGATCGGAGCTCCCTTGCCGAGGTCGTAGTTCAGTGCGTGAAAGCTGGTCACCGGATGCGCACCGAAGTCAGAGTTCAGCGCGAACACCAGGCTGCGGGTGCCGGCCTGCGGCGGGCCGGAATGGTAGGCGCTGCCCGCAATGGTCAGCAGATACGAGAATTCGCGCACCGGGTAGGCGTCGGCGGCATGGTTCCAGTCGGTGCGGGTGCCGTCGACGAATTCCGTCACCGCCTGCTGGTCGGGATAGTCGACCGGAAAGCTGATGTCGAGCTTGTAGCGGGGTGTCACGGTATGACTCGTGCAGACGCCGTCCGCGTCCACGGTGCCGCCCAGGGCGGTGCACGCCGATTCGGCGTCGGCGACACCCGGGGCGGCAAGCAGGATCGTGGCGGAGCTCAGGGTGGCGACGATCGCGATCTTCACGGGATCCCCTAACCGAGTTCGAGAGATTCGCGCGACATCCGGAAGAAGTGTCCGGAGTTGGTGTCGGTGCACGTCACACCAGCGGGCTGCGACTCACACTTGACCGGGCCGGCCGAACGCGTCTGACCGTACGCCAACGTGGGCATTCCGGGGTCGAAGATGGTGTCGCCGTGGCAGTGCACCTCGGGTGCGCTGCCGGGCTTCAAGCTGACGCGGTCGCCCCAGTCCAGGTGGCAGTCCGCCGGCTTGGCCGGCGCGGTGTAGGTGTGGTCCCGGATCTCGCATACGACACCGTTGGTGCCGTCGAAGCCGGTCGGCACCAGACACCAGATGTTGCCCGACGGGGTGACGAACTTGGGTGGCGGCGGGCAGGCGTGTGCGGTTGCGGGGAGGGCGATGATGGCCGCTGCCGCGGTGAGTAACGGGATGAGGTGACGCCGGTTTGTGCTCATGGCATTGAGCATGCGGGCGCCGTCTTGCGGAATTCTCAATGGAATCTTGCGCTGCGTTCGTCGGCGGTGGCGGCCGGTTCGGCGGTGAGTTCCACGCCCCAGGCGATCGCCGCGCTGCGCCGCATGGCCTCGGTATCGCCGCTGGTCAGATAGGTTCTTTCGGCGACGCGGCCGGTTCGGGCAGCGGGGTGGCGTGCGGCGACGACGGTGGCCAGCCGCTGGGCCGGGTCGATCAGTGCGGCGTCCGGCAGCGCGTCGGCGAACCAGTCGCTCACGGCCGGATAGTGGGTGCAGGCCAGCACCAGGGCCTGTGCCCGCTTGAGCGGGGCGACAATTCGGTGCAGGTCGGCGACGAACCCCGGTGAGCCGGTGCTGCCGGCCTCGATGTGTGCCGACAACGGTTGCGCCACCCGTGACAGCACCTCCCGGCCGGGACGGGCCAGCCCCCGCCGGTAGCAGCCGCTGGCGATGGTGCGCCGCCCGCCGACGACACCGACGTACCCGTGGATCTCGTCGGGGACGGACGCCAGGCCGTGATCGATGATGCCTTCCACCGGAACCGGAGCGTGGGCCAGCCGCGGGACGACCGTGCTTGCCGCATTGCAGGCCAGCACCACCTCGGTGGCGCCCCGGTTGGCGAGCTCGGCGATCACCGCGGAGAGCCGGGCAGCCAAGTCCTCGCTGCGCATCCGGCCGTAGGGCGTGGCGCCGGCATCCGACCAGTACAGCACCGGCAATCCGGGCGCGCACCGGTCCAGCTCGCGCACCAACCCGATGCCCCCGATCCCCCAGTCGAGGATGCCGAGGCACGGCGCCGGCGTCATGGGTAGGTGAGCGGGGCTGTCAGCCCCTTGGCCAGCGGTCCGGAGTCGAAAGCCACCACGCGCTGTGACAGCGTCGCGGTCAGCAGCCGCGGCCGCGTCCCGGGGAACCGGCTGGCGAAGTACCAGCGGTACTCGTGTTCGGCACGGATCGGGTTGTGCCGCAGCATCTCCCGCCAAGAGGGATGACTGGTCAACGCGGTCAGATCGGCGGCGAACCGGGGCCGGGCGCGACGGGTGCGCAGGTGCTCAGATACCGAGCGGGCGAGCACCGGGAGTTCGCGCAGCCGTACCGGGTGCTCCACCATGTCGACCACCCACAGCCTGCCGCCGGGCGCCAGTACCCGGCGGATCTCGGCCATCACCGGATCCCAATCCAGGTAGCGGAACGACAGAAAGCAGATCACCACATCGACATGGTCGTCAGGGATGTCGAGTTCCGGACCGGCGACCGCGGCGAACCGCAGCCGCGGGTGATGGCGGCCCCGGCGGCGCGCCTGGGCGAGCATGCCCGAGGAGATGTCCACGCCGACGCCGTAATCGAGCACGCCGTCGTCGTCCAATGCGCGCAACAATGCACCGGTGCCGCAGCCGATTTCGAGTACCCGCAGCCCCCGACCGAGATCGGCCCTGGTGCGGGCGGCCCGTTCGTGCACCCACCGCCATTCGGCGCCGCGCACCCTGATGTCGGCGTAGGCACGGTCGTACAGCTCGGCCACCGGATCGTAGGAGCCGTCAGACCCGGCGGGGTTGGGCAGGCTGCGAACCGGCGGGTGCGCTGCGGCACCCAGGTACTTGCGCGCGGTGCCCAACGGCCCGTGCGACTTCCGGCCCGGCGTGTCGATCAGGTAGAGGTCGGGGCGGGACACCGGGCGCCGCCCCGCCCAGGAGAACCGGTCCTTGCGCGCCGACACCGTCGTGTAGTTGCGGTTACCGAAAGCGGGCACACCGAAGACGTTCGCGAAGAACGGTGCGAACCAGCGCGCGGTGCGGCAGGCATGAAAGTAGGCGTGCCCGGTGGCGGTGAAAGGGATGGTCATCGAACGCCATTCGTGCGGTGAGAACTGCTCGGGCCAGGCGGTCGATCCGAACATCGGGCCGTACATTCCGGAATGACTGATGAGGTGCAACTGGTCGATCACGCGGCCGGCCTCGGCCAAGCCGGTGAGCTCGGCGACGAAGTCCGCCTTGTGATGCAGGCCCGACGCGATGACCTCGGCATCGGGATGGGCGGCGGCCAGCTCACGCGCCATCGTCGCGGCAGCCACCGCGAACTCGTCCGATCCGCCCCGGTAGTGCGTGGTGTGAGCCACCCAGATCACCGGCGCCGCAGTCCTTTCCGGTGCTACCTGGGCGAACGGGATGCGCGGGTGCTGTCCTTGCGGGATCCAGGCACCGTAGTTGCCGATCAACTCCAGCATCTCGGACCGGTCCAGATCGAACACCCGCATGCTGGTTGCCGGTGGACTGTAGAAATGCAGGGTCAATCCACCGTCCAGGCCGGCCATGTCGTGGATGACGTCGCTGGTGATGCTCGTGACCGCACCGGCGAGGTGTTCGGCACTGCTGGTGACGGTCAACTGTGGACCGTCCCAGCCGAACCGCCGCTCCTCGAACCGCCCCTCCAGGACGATCACGAAACCGCCTGCCCCGCCGTGGTCGTGCGGTGCGCAGCGGTGGCCCGGGCGCCACCGGGCCAGCATGATCTCGACGTCGTCGTCGACCCGCAGGATCGTCCGGGAGTAGGGCTCACCGTCATTCGGCTCGGACGCCAGCGCGGCCAGCGCGGGCCGCATCCGGACCGCCCGTGCCAGCAGTTCGGGCCCGGGGACCTCTCCCCTGATTGCGACGCCGGCCAGTGTGTCGAGCAGCGAATCCAGTCCGGCAGCGTCGTCGTGCCGGGCGGGTAGGGGCGAAATAGTGGTCATGTCGGAACGATGACGCCGACACCTTGCGGGATTCTCAACGGATCCTTGCGGTAGCGCCGCGCGGCGTCACAATGGGAGGCGAACGGCGCCGAACACCGGGAAGGCTTGCGATGAGTGAATCTCGTCTCGGGTTCGGTCTGTTGGGTCCGTTGCAGGTCACCGTGGACGACACCCCTGTGGCACTGGGTACGCCCAAACAGCGCGCGGTGTTGGCGGTCCTGCTCATCAACCGCAATCGGGCGGTCAGCACCGAATCGCTGATCGACGCCGTCTGGGACGGTGAGCCCGTGCCCGCGGCCCGCGCCACCATCCATACCCACGTGTCCAACCTGCGCCGGCTGCTCGGCAGCTCTGAGGGGGAAACGCATGCCGCGCTGGTCAAAGCGGCTCCCGGTTATCGGCTCAACGTGGCCGTCGGCAGTTGCGATCTGGACCGGTTCATCACCGAGAAGTCCGCGGGGATCAACGCCGCCGCGGCCGGACGATTCGAGGCGGCCGGCACGCACCTGTCGGCCGCGCTGGCGCAATGGCGCGGCGAGGTCCTCGAGGATCTCCGCGGATTCCGGTTCGCTGACACCTTTGCCTCGGCCATGGCCGAGGATCACGTGTTGGTGCACACCGGCCGCGCCGAGGCCGAGATCGCCTGTGGGCGGGCCGCGACCGTCATCGCCGACCTCGAAGACCTCGCCGCCAGGCATCCGTACCGGGAACCCGTGTGGGCCCAACTCATCACCGCCTACTACCTCGCGGAGCGGCAGTCCGACGCGCTGGAGGCCTACCGGCGCGTCAAGTCCGTGCTGGCCGAGGAACTCGGCATCGATCCCGGGCCCACGCTCAGCACACTGCATGCGCGGATCCTGCGTCAGGAGCGCCTCGACACCAAGCAGGCCGCCATGGCCACCGCCGCGCGTACCGTGAGCGCCGGAGGCACGGCCGCCAGCCGAGGTTCAACGGCTGCCGCACTGCGCGACGCCACGGGACGACGATATCCGTTGCAGCCGACCGTCACCCGGATCGGGCGGTTGCCCGACAACGACATCGTCCTCGTCGATGCCGAGATCAGCCGCCACCACGCGGTGATCATCGACACCGGAAGCAGTTTCGTCATCACCGACCTGCAGTCGGCCAACGGTGTGCAGGTGCGGCAGGAACGTATCCACCCCAGCGCCACCATCGGCGACGGGGACCACATCCGCATCTGCGGTCGTGAGTTCACCTTCGAACTTCAAAGTGCTGCACCGTGACGTCCGCTCACCGGGGCCGGATGTGGGCTCTCATCGCGGTCTTCGCGGCGATTGCGCTCGCCGCGGGAGTCATCATCGGGACACACCTCGCCCGGCGCCCGAACACCCGGAGCGCTGCTCCCACCGCATCGCTGGCCGCGGAGTTCGCCCAGTTGGAATCCGGGCTGCACGCCGTCGCCGGGATCGCGATCAGCGGCGTCGGCCCCGGGCAGGAACCAATATCGTTGGGCGAGTGGCAGAGCGGCCCGGCCTGGTCGACGATCAAGGTGCCGTTGATCATCGCCGCGCTGCGCGCAGAGGTGCCGCCGCAGGTCACCGAAGCGATGACCGCGGCCATCACCCAATCCGACAATGCCGCGGCCGAAGCGATCTGGGACGGCCTGGGCACACCGGCCGAGGCCGCGCGCAAGGTCGAAGCCGTCCTGCGACAGACCGGTGATCCGACGATCGTCCAATCTCAGCGTGTGCGACCGGAATTCAGTGCGTCAGGGCAGACCGACTGGCCGCTGACCGACCAGGCGCGGTTTGCCTCAGCGGCAGTGTGCGACAAGGAAAACGACCCGGTGTTCGACCTGATGGCCCGCGTCGAACCCGACCAGCGGTGGGGTATCGGCACCATTAAGGGCAGCCGGTTCAAGGGCGGCTGGGGACCGTCACCGACGGGTGGTTACCTGGTTCGTCAGATCGGTGTGCTGACCACTCCGACCGGAACGGTGGCCGTGGCGTTGGCCGCGCTGCCGTCCTCGGGGAAGTTCGAGGACGGCACCGCCGCACTCACCACGATGGCCAACTGGCTGAGCGAGCGGCTCAGCGCCGTCCCCGCCGGTGACTGCCCGGCTCACCAGAGATAGACGCGGGCGTTCTTGCCGCCCGTGCAGGTGATCCAGCTGTCGCCCGGGGACTGCTGACAGTGCATCAAGAAGTTGGAGCCGTCGCACAGCGCACCGGGCACCTTGCCGCAATCCACCGCACCCGGGGCCGACACCGCGCGGGGCAGCGGGCTCGCGTTACCGTACTCAGCCCAGTACGACGTCAGCACGCTGTTGGTGAAAAGGCATGAGGTTTCCGGTGTTCCGCGCCCGGCCCGGCTGCCGAACCCGGTGGCGGTGGTGACCGCGAAACCGTCGTCGCACGACTGGTGCAGGCTGCTCTGATCAGGACCGGTGACCAGTGGCGGCAGCGGACCTCCCGCCTTCGCCGGGTCCCGCCCCGCCGCGGCTGGCGGTGCGTCCGCGGGTTGGCCGGCGTTGGTGACGAGCATCCCGATCACCACGCCGAGGCCCCCGAGGATCAGCGCGGCCGCCACCGCGATGACGGTCGGCAGCACCCAACCCCGCCCGCGCGACTCGGAATGTGCAGGCTCGGCAGGTTGATTCAGCTGTGGACTGACCGTTGGGGCGGCAAGGGGCGACGCGAGGGTCGGCGCCTGGTGCGGTGCGGTCGACGGCGCCGAGCCGGCCTGCAGCGCCCGTTGCGCCGCCCGGCCCAATCCGCCGGCGGATCCGTACCGGTCGTCGGGGTCCTTGGCCATGCCCCGTGCCACCACGTCGTCAAGAGTCATGGGCACGGTGGGATTGGTGGTGCTGGGGCGCGGAGGCGGTGCGGAAATATGTGCGGCCAGCACGCTTTCCAGGTTGTCACCGACGAACGGGGGGTGGCCGGTCAACGACTCGTACAGCACGCACGCCAACGAGTACGAATCGACCGCCGGTGTCACCGTCTGGCCGGTAAATCGTTCGGGCGCCATGTAGTTCAGGGTGCCGATGCGGGATCCCTCGGTGGTCAACCGGCTATCGCCCTGGCTCTCGGCGATGCCGAAGTCGACGAGGTAGGCGAAATCGGCCGGGGTGACGATTATGTTCTGCGGCTTGATGTCCCGGTGGATCAACCCCGCCGCATGCGCGGCGTCCAGGGCTGCCGCGATCTGGGTGACGATCGCCACCGCCCGCGCCGGCGCCAGCGGACCGTCGGCGATCAGATCCGACAGCGTCGTACCCTGCACCAGCCGCATGTCGATGTAGAGGCTGCCGTCGATCTCGCCCCAGTCGTGGATGGGGATGACGTGCGGTTCCTGCAGGACCGCGGCCGCATGTGATTCCCGCTGGAACCGGGTACGAAACGTGGTGTCGCTGGAGTACTGGTCGGCGAGGATCTTCAAGGCCACGGTCCGGTTCTTCTCCGCGTCGAAGGCCTCGTAGACCTCCCCCATGCCGCCCTGTCCGAGCAGGCGCGTGATGGCGTACTTGCCGAACGTCGTACCGACGCGCGAATCCACTTCCGATCTCCCCTGGTCGTTCGGTATAGACGCAGTATCGCCTGCGAGGCCACGTGATGCAGATGATTGCCAAGCATCCGGTCCGGTCAAGGGCTCCCGATCGCAGGCACCGTGTCGGGAGGGCCTTTCGGGCGCTGATAGTCGGGGCAGGTGATCTCGATCTTCACCTGCCGCCAGCCGGTCCCCCGGTCGTCGGCGGGCATCCGTCCACTGATCGTGTAGGCGTCGTCGACCTTGATGGCCGTCATCTCACGCGATTCCTTGGTGAAGCCGTTGGCCTCTGGGATGTGGAAGCCCGCGGCCGTGACGACCAGGCGGTGTGCGGTCGCCAGCATCACCCGGACGCTTTGTCTATGGTTCGTCGCCGACGGCGAGGCGTAGATCAGCAGGTTGCCGTCAGGGAACCTGGTGCAGGTGACCTGGGCGGCCAGGGTGTGGACGTCACCGTCGATCACGATCTTCACCTCGGACAAGCCGGCCCCCGACGCACAACCCGCCAACAGTGCGATCGCAGCCGTCGGCGCTGCGATGCCGACGCGGGCACGCATCTGTGCAGTATGAACCGGCTGTGGCGCCGGAGCGACCGGAACGCGGGAGGGGTGAATTAGGTACCCGACTACGCTACGCAACCCGCGTGCCCGGCCGGACACTCATGGGACGAGAACCCCGGGAAGGGGCACGGCGATGAGCCTGCGAGGCGAACAGGGCAGCGACACTCGGGATGGGAACCGACTGGCGCCGGACTACCTTGCGCACTGGGTGGTCAAGACCGCACGCAGCGACGAGCTGATCGCTTGGTATGGAACGGTATTCGGCGCCCGTGTCGTGCACGAAGATCCCAGAATCGCATTCTTGACCTGGGACCAGGAAAGCCACCGCCTCGCGGTGGTCAAGGTCCCGCGCTTCCTGCGGTACGTCTTCCCACTCGCTCGGCTGCGCCGGAAGTTCTACGGCGTCGACCATCTCGGTTTCACGATCGGGTCATTGGAACAGCTGTTGTCGACCTATGAGCGGCTCAAGAAGGTCGGTATCACCCCGGTCTGGTCGATCAACCACGGTCCGACCACGTCGTTGTACTACGAGGACCCAGATGGCGTCCGGCTGGAATTCCAGACCGAGAACTTCGCGACCGCGGAGGAGACCGCGGAGTACTTTCTCAGCGGCTCCTTCGCCGAGAATCCCATCGGAGTCAATTTCGACCCCGACTATCTGCTCGAGCGGCTGCGCAACGGCACCGACCCGGCCGAACTACGCCGGCAAGGAGCCGGCACCCGCCCCGGTGCCAAGGTGCGGGCGAACAAACGCGCCATTACGTGGAAGACGCTCTGAGGCGACGAGAGAGGCGTGTGGACATGGGCAACTCGATGATCAGGCTGACCTGTGTGGTCGGCGCGGTGGTGGTCGGCTTGTCCGCACCGGCGACGAGCCAGGCCGAGCCGTCCCCCGTACCCCCGGCCGGCGGCACGGTCACGCTGCAGGACTTGCTATCCGCACCGGTACCGGCGCTGTGCCAGCACGATCCGGGAGACCTGGTGAACGGGCAACTCCCGCCGCAGGATTCGCATCCCGGGACGGTGAGGATCGCCAAGCGATACGACCAGCAGGACCCGACGTACAAGGTTGCATTCGGCAACCTCACCGGAGGTGCCCACACCGATGCCGCAATGGTGACCGACTGCAGCGCCGGTGGGGTGCCCTGGCCAGAGACCGTGCAGCTGTACACATCCGGACCGACGCTGTTGGGAGGGGTGAACCTGAGCGACCTCACCCACAGCCGGGAGGTCGTGACCGATTTGTCGATCAGCGACGGTGCCGCGCACGTGAACTGGTTGGCCAACGCACCCGACGATGGCGAGTGCTGCCCCACCATCAAGATGGCTGCCGACCTACGGTGGAATGGCTCCACGGTGATTGCTGAGAACGTCCGCAGGCTCAACTGAGCGGCGGACGCCTAGAGCTTGCCGGCGGCGAAATCAGCTGCCTGCGCGACCTTTCCGGACTGCACATAGGACACGTGAGCCCCCATGTCCCAGCCGCCTTCCCAACAGATCGGGTCGGACTGGTTGCACTGATCGATGGAGTTGGCGGCGTACTGCGGCGCGAGCGTCGGCAGCGGTTGCCCGGAAGCAAGCAGACCGGAGAAGCTGGTGCGCGGGGTACCGAACAGCGCACTGGCCGCCACGTGATCAGCGACCTGGGGAGACGCCTCGTTGGTGGCATTTTCGATGACCGCCGCGCCCTGCGAGTAACCCCCGAGCACCATCTTCGTGTTCGGACAGCTGGCCGCGATGGATTCGATGAGCGCTCGCGCCGCATCCGAGCCGGCCGGGGTGCTTGTGTTGAAGTCGTTGGTCGCCGGATAGTCGACCGCCGCCGCGTCGACGGTGCGCGGCGCCACCCGCGACTGGAGATCGTCGACGAAGGGACCGCCGACACTGCCCAGGCCGGGCGGCTCATTGGTGCCGCGGGCGAACACCACCTCGACGTCGGGACACGGTGCCGCTACAGCGGGCGCAGACGTGACCGTCGGGACAGCTGCGGCGAATGCCGCCAAGGCCAGAATCAAAGCAGGCTTGCTGGTCATACCGACCGATCGTAGGGCCGTTCCTCCGATCGGGGGACCCACGATTCCGGCGATTCATGGTCTGACCAGCGGACAGACCCGGTGGCGCGCAGACGGGATGGTGTTTCCAACACACCAACACCCACCGAGGGGAACCACATGACCACCACCAACAACACCAACCGCATCGGCTTCGCCCGTCGCTTCGCTCTCATCGCCGCCGCGGCGGCCGTGCCGGTAATGGGACTCGCCGTCGCGCCCACCGCCGGCGCACAGGCCGCCGAGTTCGGCCCGTGCGGAAACGTCAATGACAAAGTCGATCTCTGGAAGGACGTCAGGTACGCCACGCCTGCGCACAAGGACGGCGCCATCGACGTCGTGTTCCCCGGCGGGGACAAGTCCCGCGGCTACGCGGTCCGGCAAGGGCACCACCCCGCCCAGCTGACCGACCTGCTGGTGATCCCGACGGCACGCGAGACCGGCATCGAATGCGACAACCTGTTGGGCAGCGATGCTCCCCACTACTTCAAAGACGCCCATGGCTACGTCGGCACACTGCCCCTGGGCAACCAGGGCCAGGCTCCGGACTGGGCGCTGGGTATCAACTCCGCCGACAACCGTGGCCAAAACCAGCTGCACATCCACATCACCCTGCTCGACCCGACCGCTCGCGCCGACATCGACCAGGCCGTCAAGAACCACAAGGTCACCAAAGATGTGAAGGGCTGGAAAGATTCCGTGATCGGCGTGCGCGGCCACACCGAGGTCTCCCAGATCGAGAAGAGCCCCCGCGGCTACCGGGCCTGGAACACCGACAACATCGACCAGAACTTCTTCTCCGCACTGAACACCCAGGTCGTCGCACCGCTGAAGAAGGCGGGCGCCGATGTGGGGATGAACAACGAGACCCTGCTGATCACCAAGAACCACGAGGGCCCCGGGTTCATCGTGCTCGCCAGTGACGAGAAGTCCGGCCTGGCCCCATTCGGCGTCAACAACATCGAGCGGTTGCTCGACAAAGGCTGAGCCTGTCTGCAAGCCCAACGGCCACCCGAGTTCGGGTGGCCGTTGGTATTGACCACGATTCACCAGAGTGGTTCCGACGCTATCTCCAACCAGGCTTGGAATTCCCATTGCTCGACGCGTCTTCGCGCCCGCTTGGCATGCATCCTCTCGGCGACCAGACGCATGCCCTTCGAGCTGGCCTTCGAGACCCCGGCCCGGTAATGGCCTGGCACAAAGCAGGTTCCAGCGTGATGCGAGCCCACACACTGAGTGCGGGACAGCTGAGATGTCGCGCCGCCGAGGTGCTCTCGCTCGGACGTCGGGATCAGCACCGCTGCTTATTGATTCGGCAACCGCGCCGGGCGAGTGTGGCGCGATCGGGACATCCTCGCGTACCTCGCGATAACCAGTACCGCCGCCGTCGCCAGCAGCATCGCCAACATTCGCTGCGCTCATGACTGTGCGCGCTTTCTTTCCTGTGCTCACCAGGGCGGCGTACGGCGTGGCCTCGGCCTTCGCTTGGCTGAGTATGTGATTGATTGACGACTACTACGGTCGTCGCGATAGCGGCACAGGACTATCGCCCGAAGGGCGATCTTTAGAGCCCGATGGATCTAGTGCTAGCTGTGCTGGGCGTGGCTGAGCGGCACGGCCTGAGCGTCTCAGCTCCGAGCCCGGTGCGGGACGGAGGTCAGCGTGCGGAGTCGGCAATCGTCAGCAGCAGGGACGCCTCGTTGTAGGGAAACGCTCGATAGAACAGCCGGGAACTCGGTGTCACTAGTGCTGCGGCCTCGGCCTTGCTCACCACCCGGGGATCGGTGAGCGCGACAACCCGTCCCCGCTTGCAGAGCGCCGTCGGTCCGCCGGCCAGCACGTTCTTCAACCAGTCCGTCTGCAGGCCGTAGCCGACGAGGATCGCGTAGCCATCGTGGGTCTTGAATACCAGAAGCGGCGTTCGATATCGCTGACCCGACTTCCGCCCGACATGCTCGAGCGTCCCGAGGTTCGGCAGCCACGGTGCGATCGCGCGAGCCGCCGGATTGGTGACTCGCTTGTTGAAATGTGCAATTCGTCGAGGGACGCGCATTTTCGGAGTCTAGGCGTTGGTTGAGGTCGGCCACTCCTGCGGGAAACGCTCGGCTCACCGGCCGCTGCTCGGTCGGTTTGGCCGTTCAAGCAGGCCGTTCGAGCCGCAACGACGTCGGTGCCCCCAGTCGGACTCGAACCGACACTTTGCAGATCTTGAGAACGGACCGCCCGCCGGTCCAGCGGTTCGCGAACCCGCGCGAAATGCCTGCTAGAAACTGTTTCAGCGAACCAGATTACCAAGGTGGCCTGCTGTTTTCGTGACCGCAGCACACTGTTGCAGTTCGACTCGAGTCCTCCTCGAGTACAGGCAGAGTGCGCCCCTGGACGCCGGTGGTTCGCCGGCATTTCGGTGTCAGCTAGTCCTACTAGCCGTCCAGCAGGCAGAATTGCAGCCATGTCATTCGGGGGCTTGCAGACGGCAACGGCGTTTTGGAGTTACGCGCATGCGGACGACGAAGGCAGCGACGGTCAGATCAGGCGCCTGAAGGAGAAGCTTGATCACGCCTTCAAGATGCATCGCGGCGAGGCCTTAGCCAGCTTCTTCGACCGAACCGGTGACCACAAGCTGGAGTGGGGCGAAGAGTGGCGATCCAAGATCAGCACGACGATCTCGGGCACTACATTCTTCATTCCAGTCATCTCCCCGAGCTACGTAAAGAGCACGATGTGCCGGGAGGAGTTCGACGAGTTTTCAGAGAAAGCCAGAAATTCTGACCTTAATGAGCTCGTCCTGCCGATCCTGTGGGTGCCAGTCGACCCGGAAACAGATGAGGAGCGGCGCATATTCGACGCCGCGAAGGCGCGGCAATGGATTGACTGGTCGCAGCGAAGGAAGCTAGAAGAGAGCTCAGCGCCGTACCGAGCATTGATTGATGAGATGGGCGAGCGTCTTGCCAAGGCGGCGAAGTCGGTCGCAAGCAAACCCGAGGTGACTCTTCCGGATTCCGGCCCTGGGACGCCGGATTCCGACGGCAATGGCGGCGTTCCAGATACCCGTGACGGGGATACCCCAAGTCCGACAGGTGGCGGCGGTGGATTGGCCGCCCGTTCCGGCGAAGATGCCGCCTCTAGCAAGAGCGCCCCTGGCCTAATTGACCTGGCAGCAGAAGCTACCACGCGGGCCGACTCATTTGTAGCGAACCTCTCCACAGGCTTCCAAGCAGTACGAGATATGAGCACCAATGTCCTGCAACCGAATCCGCTGCCTCCACAGGCCAGCGCTGGCCAACGGATGTTCTATTTCAAGCGAATTGCGCAGGAAATGCAGCCCTACGCAGACCGATTCGAGCAGTACGTCGAGCGAGCTGCCAGCGATGCTAGCGACTTGAACGACACCATGTTTCAACTGGCCGAAATGCTACGCGATCCGGTCTTGCGCCAAGCTGTTGACATCGAGAATATCGGCCGAGTCAAGGAAATCCCCGCCGCTCTTGCCGAAAAATTCGGCAAGTACAGCGAATACCGGTCGCAGCTCTCCGCGATCGGGCGTATGAGTAGGGACTTGCGGGTACCGTTCTCTGCCATTGAACGCGCCTTTGACTCCATGGACGAAATCATGCGACTGGTTCGCGACTGGACAGCGACCATGGAGTCGCTTAAGGAATCAGCTCAACCTACTTCGCCTGCCGCGCAAACAAATTGATCACATTGTCCTGCAGCTTGGCCGGCTTCGCCGGGCTGGCGGCTCCGGCAGGTCGTTCGCGCGGGGCTGCACCAATGGGTTGATGACCGGCTACTTCCGGGGGCGATGCGCGCGTGATGCTCACTAAATTTTCTGTCGGGGTATCGACCGCGCAGGCGGCAGCACGTCCAGTTCCTCGTAAGTCCTGGCGTTCAACTCTGCCAGCACGTGTGTGTTCACCCTGCTTACCACCGCCACCAACCCGCCGCTTCCCTGTGTCCACAAGACCACGCAGAGCTGCAGAGTCGGGACAGACCGTCACCCCACAGGCGAAAGGCCTACACGTTTTCAATCTTGGCTCGTGCCCTAGCTGCCGAAGCACTGCGACAACCCAAGCCTGCGTGAAGTCGTTGTCGTCGTGCGGCGAACCTTCGCCACCATAAACCTGTCTGCTGGCGAGCACTACGTGCGGGTCTCAAAGTGGCTGGGACACAGTACTTTCGTCCTGACCCTCACAACCTAAGCGGATTACATCAACGAGGACGAACCGATGACGCCGAGAGACGGACAGGGCACGATCCAGCCCACAACACGGCCACTGTGAGCCTGCTCAAGTGGAAACGCCCTAGGACGCCAACGGCGGATCTTCCGGCGCATTCGCGGGCCAGCCGCTGCGGTCAATCTGCTGGACGAAGGCGCACAACATCCCCATTTGGTGTGCGACCCGCCCAGTAGTCATTAGATAGCCCTCGACACGCGCCGTCGGGAAATACGCACCGGTCTGCTCGCGAACCCGATTGAACGTATCTTGGTCATAGCCAAGCTGAGCCAGGCTGTCGACTCGCCGCCAAGCCGAAGCCATGTCATCGGGCTGACCGGGTTCGTGCCCGAAGTCGCCATCATGCATCTCAAAGAACAGCCGCATGGGATGCCGGTCTGAAACCATTCGTTCCTGCAAGAGCGAATCAAGCTCACGGTGGAACCAGGCCAATCCCCGCTCCAAACGCTGCAATCGGACGTACTGGTCCAACGTATTCCAGTCGCGCACCGCCGCAAACCATTGCAGCCGTAGATCAGACGTCTCGCCGATCTGTTGCATCAAGTGCCGAAGTGCTTCACTCCAAATGCGACTTTGGTTCTGCGCGAAGGCAATTAGTTGTTGGAACTCTTCGGGCGTGAGTTCGCTGCCATACCTGTTGATCCCCTGCCACGTCTCGTCGTGGATGTCTTGGATGCGCTGGGCGCAGGAATTGATTGCATCTATGCGCTCAGGGCTGCAAAGCGTTACGACCGCGTCGCGGTATTGGTTCCACGCAATCTGGCTGATCGTCCTAACCCTATCTAAGGCTGCCTTCTGGTCGCGTTGGCTAGCAAGCGTTGCGAGTACGACAAGGGCGAACGGCACGCCGATGAGAAACCCGGTCAAGCCCGCGAGCACGTTCGGGATGTAGGAATACGATTTGATCCACCCTGCTCTGGTGAGGTCAGCAACCAGGCATACGACGAACAGAGCGACGCCGAGAGCCAACATGGTCCAGACGAGTAACTTTGTAGAGCGCCCGAAGTCACGGAGGGCATCTAGGATTCCTTCGGGCTTCATCTTGGTCGAATGGTGCGTCGGCCATGTCGTCGTCCCCGCCCTATTCAATCGATCTCCCTAGATCAGCTCTTCATATCGATCATCTGCCCGCGTCATGCGAGGCTCAGGCCCGTCTGCTTCGGCAGTCCCCACTTGTCGAGCTCAACAGCCGTGATCCGGACTCGCTGGCCGACCTGTGTCTCTACGCCTTTCATGCGATAGACATGCGGCTGGGGACGCCAGTCGTTCAGCACGAAGATCAGTCCAGCAGTGACGGTTGCAGTCTCGATGGCAATGCCCATGAGCCCGTTGTGATCCTTTGCAGTGTGGCCGATCCAGTGCAACCCGGCATCAAACAGCGCCCGGCGCTCATCTTCGTTGCGAAGCTGCTCCCGGCCCTTTGTGATGATTCCGTCATAGCGACGCTCCGCAAGCATCTCGAACAGCGGGATGTCGTCAGTGCTCGATACCCCCTTCGTCGAACGCGTAACCAAACTCGTGTGTCCTGTAGGTAGACCGCAATCGATCCAGGCACCCCGCATTGACGTTCTCGTCGACGAAGAATTTCACCCAGCGCGCTTCTTTCGTTGCGCATCTACCTGATCGGCGAAACTCAGTGCGTCTTTCGCCGCTGCCTTCGATACACCGGGGTAGTAGTGCTTGACGTCCTCCGGCCGAAGGTCTCCACCGCGCAAGGCTGAGGCGATGGTGTCATATGGCACTCGGGTACCAGTGATCGTCGGCCACCCGCCGAGGCGGTGTGGGTCCACACTGAGCTTTGGTCGGGGCGTACGGAAGTCGATGACCTTGTCGCCTCGCTTGTTGACGAAGGGCTTGAAGATGTCGTCAAACGAGTAGATATGCAACTGACCAGGATTCTTGACGATGTCCATGAACCCAGAGTCAGTCCAGACCGCAATCGTCTTACCGTCCGTTGCGAACTGATACGCCGACGGATGCTCTGCCAACTCCAAAACGGGAAGGTTCTTGAACGCTTGCCTGACCTTCTGGAGGGACGCCTCAAGCCGTAGCCGCGCGACCGTGCGCAGGGCAATCAGGTCACGAAACGAGTACAGCGGAGGCCGGTACGCGTTGGCCTCTGGAACCAGCAGCCGGGTTCTCCGCCAGTGCGTCAGCTGGGAGCGAGTGACGCCGGTCATCGTCACCGTCAGATCTACGGGAAAGCTCACTCGTCACACCTCCTCACCAGTTTCGATGCGATCCTGCCATGCGACTGATGAGGTCATCCAGGGAATAGCCCCAGTTCATCGGCCCGGTCACCGGTGATGTTCGATCCGCTACCGACAGTAGTGAGCAGGACACGTCCTGCCGCATCTCGCTGACTGCTGACTGCTGACTGCTGACGCGACGCTGACGCGGGCAGCTGTCAGCGGCCCGACCCCGCACGCCAGGCCGCACGAAAACTCCCCTGAACTGCACCGATATCGGTGCCCCCACTGGGACTCGAACCCAGACTGTGCGGATTTTAAGAAGGGGCGAGCCGCTTTCGGCGACCTTGGGAAACGCTTCGTCGATAAGGTTATTTCGACTGTTAGACAACGATTTTGGGCGTTGTTGGCATGCCTCCGGTTCGGTCTCGATTCGCCCTAGAATCGCCCCCGGTCGCCGCGTTCCCGCCGCGACGAGATCTGCACCCGGGTGTTAGCTACGCCGCGGTTTCGAGTTGTTGCGCCGGGATCACCTTCGCTTGACTACTCTCGTTCGATGTGAAAGACCCTACAAAACCTGCTCCACCGGGCTTTTCTTCCCTGACGATCGACGACTGGCGCCAATTCGATTCAGTCGACATAAGATTTCATCCTCGATTTACGGTTCTCACCGGAGCGAACGCCAGCGGCAAGTCGACGCTGCTCGGAATCTTAGGACGCCACTTCGACTGGCGGCGAAGCTATTCCTCAGAACCATCTGGAGGAAGCAAAAGGAGCCGCCGACGCTGGAGGACGCTGAGACGACGGCTCGACCAAGATTACGCCGAAGGCCAAATGGGCGATATAGGAACACTGACTTATGGAACAGGGATTGAAAGCCCGATTCGGGTTCCAATTAACGATTCGAGCCAGGATCGATCTGAGTACGACCTCGATATCCCGAACCAACAGCAAGTAGTTGGCGTCTATCTGACATCGCATCGTCTAGTTTCTGGAAATTACATTAACGTTAACGAGATGCCTACTAGGTTCACTGACGCCAATACGATGTTCGATCAGTTTACGACTGAGGTAAAACGCATTTGGATGAACTCCGCAAGAGGACAGTCGTCGCCGCAACTCACATTCAAAAAGGCATTAATGTCCGCTGCATTTTTCGGAAGTTCCGAGAGTGAATATATTGAGATTAATCCTATAGCGCGCGACATTTGGTTAGGGTATCTATCCATCCTTCGTCAAGTTATGCCTTCAGCGATCGACTTCAGGAGCATTCGAGTTCGAATGCCTGACGTTATCATCGAAACGCAGACAGACGATTTTATACTCGATGAGGCATCGGGCGGCCTATCAGCAATAATGGAAGTCGCCTGGCAGATATTTTTGCGATCGCGAGTAGAAGATCGCTTCACCGTCTTAATCGACGAACCCGAGAATCATCTACATCCGAGTCTTCAACGCGAAATCATGCCAAGCCTTCTTAGAGCATTTCCAGACGTTCAATTTATTGTTGCAACACATAGCCCGTTCGTCGTTACGTCGACCTCCGAATCGGCTGTGTACGCACTTGAAAAGACTAATTCTCAGCGGGTGGCATCAAGGGCGCTGGACTACGCCAATAAAGCCGCGAGCGCCGACGAGACGCTTCGTAATGTCCTTGGTGTGCCAAGCACTGTTCCGAAGTGGGCAGAACAAGTGTTCGAAGGAATAGTCGATCGCTATGCTAGCCAGCCCCTCGACGAGACCCGACTTCGTGAGCTGAGAAACGAATTGCGGACGCACGGCTTAGCGAGTGGTTTTCCGGATGCTGTTATCGAAGCGACGGCTGACAATCCTTTCAGGACTCCTTAATGCGGCAACTGACAAAGGGCGATAAACCTGCTGTCTTGGTTGCAAACGAGGACGCGTGGACGCAGGAATACCTACACGCTGTAGCAACTGACGACCCTAAAAAACATGAGCACTGGCGCCACCCCGAGATCAAAGACGGCCTGCATGCCGAGACGTCCGGAAAGTGCGCTTACTGTGAAGCTCTGGTTTCCGATGTGAGCTACCCCCATGTCGAACATATAATTCCCAAGAGCCCACGCCCTGAACTAGCTCACCGCTGGCATAATCTGACGTGGGCATGCCCGGTCTGCAATGGAAACAAGCGCGAATACTACGACGAGCAATACGCCGTGCTTAATCCGTACGCAGACGACCCGGACAACCACATCATGTTTACTGGTTGTTTTGTAAGCCAACATTTTGGCGCAAGCCGCGGAGAGATAACAATCAAAAAATTGAAGCTAAATCGACCGGATTTGGTTTACGCGCGGGCCGAACGGCTAAGCAAGCTCCGCGAAATGGTCGAGCGATGGTATGAGGCGGATGGAGCCCGAAAGGACGTCCTCGCTGAGGCGATCCGCATTGACGCGGACGAGGGCGAATTCAGTGCCTCCGTCATTCAATACCTGAACGATATCGGTTTTCCGATTGGGCTCGGGGTTGGCCAGGCGAACCGGCTTGCGGGAGACCGAGTACCGCTTGAATGACTGCCGCTCGCTCATCAGTCAAGTCCTTGTACGTCGAACTCACGAAGGCGTGGTATCGCTTTTCCACCCGCTCATCGTCGCAGGGTCCGCCGACAGCTGGCGCTGGGCCACGCCGAGCCCACGTGACGGATCGGCTGGCATCGGCCTTGCTTGAAGTCATCGACGGGCATTCCGCCGCCAGCGCCTGGGCGGCGAACCGCTCAGACATGAGGGCCCGGTTGACGGTGTTAGCTAGTGCGCCGACATGGCCGCCGCGCTCTCGCCGCGACGAGAAGGCCTTTCGAGCCGATCCGTGCGCCGCAAAACGCATCTACCAAGTCTTTTATGGTGCCCCCAGTCGGACTCGAACCGACACTGTGCGGATTTTAAGTCCGCTGCCTCTGCCAATTGGGCTATGGGGGCGATCGGTAGCACCGTACCTGGCAGCCGGGTGGCCGGAGACTGCCAGCCCACGGCCCGCGAGCGTGCACCGAATGCCCCCAGGCCGTGTCGGGGCAAACAGACGCGCACCCTCGCGCAAATGAGGGGCAGATGTGGGTTGCGCGAAACGGGCGTGTACTTGGTTGAATGAGCCCAGGGGCTGGACAGCGACGGGGGCCGCATATGCCGAGCAGTATCGCGAATTCGATTGCCGTAGTGGCCGAACGGATCGCGTCGATCCTCGGGCTACGAGCGATGCGGGTGATCGCCCAGTTCAACAAGTACGTGACCAACCCGCTGCAGCGCCTCTGGGCGCCATGGCTGCCATACATGGCCGTCATCGAGCACACCGGCCGCAAGTCGGGCAAGCCGTACCGGACCCCGGTCATGGCATTCGTCGACAACAAGTCGGTCTCGGTGGTGCTGAACTACGGCGAGCACTCGGATTGGGTGCGCAATGTTCGGGCCGCAGGCTCGGCTGGGGTGGTGCATCGTGGCCGGCGCTACCAGCTCACCGAGCCACGCATCATCCCGGCCACCGACCAGAAGGCACGGTTGGTCGCCACACTGACCGCACCGTGAGTGTTGGCTTGTGTGCGAAGTTCGGCCAAGAACTCGCACATAAGCCAACGTTCGGCGAGGGCACCCGGCGTAGGCTGCGCATATCCCGACTCCCGGGAGGCTGCGATGCCCGAACTGGCCATCGAACTGCGCGACGTGGTGCGCGAGTACAAGGTCGGCGGTCAGACAGTGCGCGCCCTGGATGAGATCGGCCTCCAGCTCAACGGCGGGCAGTTCGTGTCGGTCATCGGCCCCTCCGGCGCGGGTAAGAGCACGCTGCTGCATCTGCTCGGCGCGCTGGACTCCCCCGACTCGGGCTCGATCACCTTCGACGGCGAGGAGATCGGGCGGCTCGGCGACGAGCAGCAATCGGCGTTCCGTCACCATCGGGTGGGCTTCGTCTTCCAGTTCTTCAATCTGTTGCCGACCCTGTCGGCCTGGGAGAACGTGGCCGTCCCCAAGCTGCTCGACGGGGTCCGGCTGGGCAAGGTCAAACCGCAGGCCGTGGAACTGTTGGACCGCGTCGGCCTCGGCAACCGGACCGAACACCGCCCGTCCGAGCTGTCCGGCGGCCAGATGCAACGGGTCGCGGTGGCCCGGGCCATGATGATGGACCCGCCGCTGATCCTCGCCGACGAACCCACCGGCAACCTCGATTCCACGACGGGCGCGGCGATCTTGACCCTGCTGGGCCAGGTTGCCCACGAGGAGGGCCTCGGCCGGCTGGTGGTGATGGTGACCCACAATGCCGAGGCCGCCGCGGCCACCGACCGGGTGATCACCCTGCAGGACGGCCGGCTCGGCTCCGACGAGATGTCGGTGGTGCCGGGGTGAAACTCACAGCCGCGGCAAGCCGGCTACGAGTGTTCAGCCTGCGCGAACTCACCGTGCACCGGCGGCGGACGATCGCCTCGATCGCTGTAATGGCCGTGTCGGCAATGTATCTCGTCGCAATCCTCGGCATCTTCGGGTCGATCACGGGATCGGTCAACCGGCTCGCGGACGGAGTCGCCGGCATCGCCGCCCTTGAGGTCTCGGGAGTCACCGACGCGGGGTTCCCCGAGTCGGTAGCAGCCGACGTCGCCAAGGTCCCCGGCGTCGCGACCGCCGCCCCGATGATCCGGATGTCCGCGCCCACCGCGACCGAACCGGTGCTGCTGTTCGGCGCCGACGACCGTAGCCGCGCCTTGGAAGGCGCTCTGAAGGACGCGGTCGGGGTAAAGGTCGACGCGCCGTCCGCGTCAGCCGAGGGTGTCCGCGTCGGCCCCACTGTCGGTCACGCGAAAGGCGAGACGTTCCAACTCGGCTCGGGGTCGGTCACCGTCTCCGAGGTACTTGAGGGCAAACAGCTCGCCGATCTCAACGGCGGCCACTATGTGCTGGCGCCACTCCCGTTGGCGCAGAACGTCACCGGAAGACAAGGACAGCTCGACTCGATCCTGATCACCACCACCCCCGGCGCCGACCTCAACACCGTGCGCGAGCAGGTCACCGCGGCGGTGAACGGCCGGGCCCTGGTCGCCGCCCCGAGCTCGCGGGCGGCCCGCGCCGGTGACGGCGTCAAGCTGATGAACTACATGGCCTTGATGGGCGCCGCGGTCGCCCTGGTGGTCGGCGCGTTCCTGATCTACACGACGATGACGATGGCGATCGCCCAACGCCGCCCGGTCATCTCGATGCTGCGCGCCATCGGCGGCCGACGCGCCACCATCGTCCGCGACATGCTCGCCGAGGCGACAATCCTGGGTCTGATCGGCGGCACCATCGGCTCACTGCTCGGAATAGTGCTGGGCCGCCTGGCAATCGGCCGGCTGCCACCGACGATCACGCAAGGCCTCGAAGCCCGTATCGAGTACTGGCTACCCGACTATGCGCTCCCGGTCGCCATCGCGGCGACCGCGTTGACCAGTGTGGCGGCGTCGGCGATGGCGGCCCGACAGGTGTACAAGGTGTCGCCGATCGAGGCGCTGGCCCCGGTCGGGGTGTCGGCGGCGGACAACGTGCCGCGCTGGCTGCGCATCGTCACCGGGATCGCGGCCGTGGCGGTGCTGGCCGCGGCGATCCTGATCGTGTTCTACCAACCGGGTTCCATGGCGTTCGTGGCCATCGCGGCCCTGTTCACCGCGCAGATCGCGCTCGGTTTCGCGCTGGCCGGACCCATCGTCAAGGCCACCGCCGCGGTGGCGCGCCTGTTCGGATCGGCCGGGGCGCTGGGCGCGGCGACGGTCGAGCGGGCCCCACGGCGGGTGTGGGCGACGGTGATGACGGTGTTGATCGCCGTCGTCACCACCGTGGTGATCACGGGCACGAACAACGACATGATCCGCTCTGCGCGAGACGTGTTCGCCCCGGTCGCCGATGCCGACGTCTGGGTGAGCGCCAACTCACCCGACCAGTACCCCACCGGCCTTCTGCCCCAAGGTCTTACCGAGAGCATCACCGAGGTGCCCGGAGTCGCGAACGTCACCGAAGGCGCCCAGGGCTTCGCCGTCGTCGGCGGCACCCGCGTCATGCTCGACGGCTTCGCCCCCGGCAGCCACGACGCCCTCTTCCACGCCCTCGACGACCAGACCCGCAGCGACGTGCTGGCCGGCCGCGGCGTGGTGCTCTCGCAGAATCTGGGCAAGACCCTCAACGTCCGCGTCGGCGACGACCTCCAATTGCAGACGCCGCACGGCCCCCAACGGACGAAGGTGCTGGCGCTGGTCCCCTACTTCTCGACGGTGATCGGCACCGTCGGCATGGGCCTCGATCAGATGCGCGCCTGGTTCGACCGACCGGGGTCGACGACGCTGCAGGTCACCGCCGTCAAGGGAACCGATCCCAATCGCCTGCTGGCCAACATCCGTCACGTCGTCCCGGCGCCGAACCACACCTACAACGGCGCCACCGCACTGGCCGGTCTCGAAGCCCCGCTGCACCAGAGCATGCTGATCGCCAACGCGGTGTGGATCATCGTGGTGTTCGTCGCGGCGGTCGCGCTGCTCAACACGTTGACGCTGTCGGTGCTGGAGCGACGCCGCGAGATCGGGGTACTGCGGGCGATGGGATCCAGCCGCCGCTACACGCTGGCCATGGTGCTCGCCGAGGCGGCGGCCATCGGCATCGTGGGCGGCATCCTCGGGTTGCTGATCGGGCTGGTCGATCAGTGGCTGTTCAGCCTCGTCAGTGGGGACATCATGAATTTCGACGTCACGTTCCGACCCAGTCCCATGGCGCTGGTGTTCACGCTCGGCGCACTCGCGATCAGCCTGCTGGGCTCGCTTCCACCGGCTCGACGGGCCGCGCGGCTCAACATCATCGAGGCCGTCAGCGTCGAATAGTCGCCACGCCCTGCAGATGCGGTGTGCACGGCGGCGGCACCAACGTCCGGCGGCTGCTGTGCAGCCCGCTGGTGTCGAATCCTGCTGCGGCGATGGCGTCGACGGTGCGGCGGTTCGGCTCGCACCCCGACGACAACCACGCCCACGGCCTCGCGATCAGGTCCTGGAACCGCCCCATCAAGCCTTCGCCGCGGACGTGCTCGAGAACGACCAGTCGACCATCGGGCTCCAATACCCGCCGGATCTCGCCGAGCGTGGCCGGCACATCGTCGACCGAACACAGCACCAGCCCGACATGGACCGAATCGAAACTGTTGTCCGGAAACGGAATCGACTCCCCCACCCCGTCGACGACATCGACCTCGACACCGTGGCGCCGGGCCAGGGCGCGTGCCATTCGCCGCATCGCCGCCTCCGGTTCCACCGCGGCGACAGACGTCACCGCGCCCGGCAGGAACAGCAGATCGGTTCCCGGCCCCAGCCCGACCAACAGCAACCGCCCCGTCGCATGGCTCATCGCCGACCGCCGATATCGGCGGTAGAACAGCCTGTCGAATACCGGCATGCCGAGCCGATACACATAGGGGAACAACGGGTTGCGGTGCTTCATGAACCTCGGCTCAGGTCAGTGGCCGACACAGGGTGCGCTCGTGACGCGTTGCCCCTGCCCCGACACACTGACGTTACCCCCGCACAGCGACGCTGCGAAGTTGTTGTTCCCGGTTATCTGGGAATGACTGTTCGGGATCGCGTAGGAGGTGTTGTCATTGCCCATCACGTGATTCGTACTGCCGAAGGCGGCGCGCACGTCATTGCCGTTGCCGGTCGCGGTGGACGTGCTGTCGTCACCCGCGAACACGAAATTTCGATCCCCGTCAGCCCGCGCGGTGCTGCCGTTGACCGCGAGGACAAAGTTGCGGTCCCCGTTGGCGGTTGCGGTGCTCGCCTTCTGCCCCGGCAGGTCGAACGCGACGGCGACGCTGCGTCCGCTCGTCGAGGCGTTGCTGCTGCCGACCTGCACCACGTTGTGACCGCCTGCCGAAACCACCACCCCGCCGGTATTCACCTGGTGTGTCGCGGAAGGGCTAGATGGGGTGGCCCACGCCGTTCCCACCCCGAAACAGAGCGCCGCAATCGGAGCGCCGGCGCACACGCTGATGAATCTGGCTGAAGTTGTCATGCGAGTCCCACCCTTCCCGGATACGGGCCGCACCCTCCCTGTCCACGGGGCCGGGCAGTCCTCGGTTCAATCCCGGCTGCCCAGATCCAGTCGGAAAGGCGGATATTCATCGCTCATCAGCGACACATAGACCGCGACGCGGTAGCGCCACCGGACAAGTCCCATCAGGAGGTCGAACATGTCTTGTGAGACCGTCCCCCGGGCCAGCAACCGCACCGCGGAGATGACGCAAAGCACTTGCAGCAGCGGTTCCATCGCCCAGCACATGATGATCTGTGGCAGCGCCAGCAGCCACCACTTGACCAGTACAGCCCAGTTGACCAGGTGTTCGGGATAGTCGACCTCGAGATCGCCCGGATAGTCGGGGCTGGGTTTGAGGGTAAATGGCGGGTATTGGTCGGTGGTGTTCATCGGGAACCGGTAGTTCATCACTCGCCACGACCAGCGCAGGACCCCGACGTTGAAATCGAACAGGGGCCGTGGATACCGGCCGGTGAACAGAATCGCGATACCCGCGGCGACGGTCACCAGCGGATACACGAGGTAGAGACCGATCAATATCGGATAGTGCGGCACGGCCAGCACGCACCATTTGACGAGCCACAGCCGGCTCGATGGCGCGTCGATGGCGCCGCGCACCCGTACGGCATCAGCGGGCATGTTCATCGCTGCCTGCCGCGGTTGCGCCGGTCAGGTCCCGGCTGATTCCCGCGGCCATCCGGCGGTGGCTCACCACCCGTAGGAACGTCGCCAGCACCCAGGTCATCAGCCGGTCCGGGACCACCGCAGCCGGCCGCAGCACGGCCTCACCGTGCGACACCTGCAGCGAGGCCACCCGGGACACCGCTGCGACCCGGCGGCGGCGGGTGTTCTCGTACCAGCGCAACGCGCTGGGCAGATCGCCGTTGGCTCCGTGATGGACATCCGAAATCGCCTTGCACAACACCATCGTGTCGAGCAGCGCCTGGTTGGTCCCTTGCGCGAGGGTTGGTGGCATCGTGTGGGCCGCATCGCCCAACAACGTCAACGCACCATGCCCCGGCCCGGGAATCGGATGGCGGAAATGCGGATAGGGCGAACGCGCCAGATCATCGTCGGTCAACGTCGCGAGTACTCGATCGACCAGCTCGGACCATCCGGTGAAATTGGCGCGGATCACCTCGATCGGGCGTTCTGGCCTGACAAAGTCCGGCGACCACGGCAGATCGAACCACCACTGCACCTCGGTGTCTCCGGCCGGCCAGAGACCGAGGTTCCCCTGCTCGCCGACGATGACGAAGGCGACGTGCCGATCGGCCCCGTCCGGAAGCGCGGCCAGCCCTTGCCAGCTGCACCAACCTGTCGGCTCCGCGTGCGGTGCGCCGACGATCTCACGGACCGTGGAGTGCAGGCCGTCCGCACCGATTACGAGATCCCCGTCCGCACAACTGCCGTCGGCGAAATCAATGCGAACCCCACGGGTGCCGTTCACGACCCCGACCACCTGCGCGTTGCACCGAATCCGTTCAGCGGGAAAACCTTCCAGCAGACGTTCGAGCAGAACCCGGCGCGGGACCATCCGGACCGGCGCACCCATCCGGTTCACGATCGTGGTCACGTCCAACGTAGTCAGCGGACGGCCGGTCGATGTCATGACCCGCACGGTGGACAGCTCCTGGCCGGCACCCGTCATGCCGACACCCAGTTGCGCCAGCACGGTTTCGCCGTTAGACCAGATGGTGACGGCCCCACCGCCGGCCCGGACCTCGGGACGCTGTTCGAACACCGTGACGTCATGGCCGTCCCGCAGCAATCCCCGGGCGATGGAGATACCACCCACCCCGGCACCGACAACGAGAATCCTCAGCGACGCTTTCGGCGCTGACTGATCGTGGTGCCGGCCCTCTGGCCGTTTTGGGCCCACGGCTCAATTTATGTCCGATGCAGGTCCGCTGTACAGGTCTGCCCCGGGCAGGCCCTACGCCGGGACAGCCAGCCCGGCACAGACGACGACCACGGGCCTAGGGAAGCGCAACGTGGCACAGGCGTCGTCGAGGGTCATCTCGATCGCGTGCGCGAACGCGGACAGATTCTCGGGCCCCGTGTCCAAGTCGAACCCACCGCCGACCAGCACCCGGGTGAGTACCGTGCCATGTGCCCGGCGAACGTCAGCCATCACCTCGATCAGGTCACCGACCGCTGCCGGATATGCGGTGAAATAGTCCTGCCTCGAATCGATTTCGCGGTGGAGACCGACCAGATCCAGCCGGCGTCCGTTGAGCACAGCGGTCACCGCGTCGGCATCCGTAGCTCCCAGTACCACCCGCTGCCGGCGGTGCCGCACCGCGCACGAGGTCAGGAGATGAATCTGAGCGATGTCGGTCACCACCACCCGCCCCACCCCGAGGTTGGCACTGCAGAACACCAGTTCGTCACCGGTGAACCCGTCGGCGTGCACCACCAGGCGCATCGGATGAATGCCCGCCCCGATCGCCGCGGCGAGGTCTCCGCTGCCCCGGACGGCGACGATCGAGCCATGATCGCGCACCCACTTGGACACATTGTTGTCCCGAAGTGCGCGGGCAGGCAGTGCGAGCTCGACGGGATCGAGGGAGCGACAGTACGCCGCGCACCGCCGCATGGCTTCCCGCTCGGGCGACAGCTGCGACGCCGCCGAAGATGTGGACCACAACCCTGCCGTGAGTGTCACCGGAACCTCTTCTTCACTGCGCGCGGCCGGATGCCGTCTGCGCTGCTCCGAGTTTTCCGCTGTCCTGACCACTCGGCCAGCATCCTTGCGGTCTCTTGACACGACCGGATGAAACATTCACGCAACATTGACATTTCGTGGCATCAACGCCGAAAAAGATGGTGCGACAGTCAATGCCGGGCGGGGGTAGCGGTAATGCGCGCACTGCTCTTCGAGTACCTCACCGAGCGCCTCGGCGACGCGGCGCAACGCCCACGGCTGCAGGCATAAGCGGCCACCATCCAATCCCGCCAGGCTGACCCGGCTCAGTACCACTGAATACCTCCGCCTGATGGCGGCCATCTCGGCGACCGCCGACCGGAGTGCACCAAACCCGACCGGATCGTCGGACGGATCAGCGGTGCTGTGCAGCCCGACGAGGTCGAGCCGACGATGCCCGAGTACCTCGGCGACGATCGAATGCGTCCCCGCGCCCCCGGGCACGAACACATGCGCGATCCGCTGAGCTCCGCGGGCAAGGACCCGGGCCTGCTGGTCGGAGTCGATGACGAATCTCGCGCTCTGCCCCATGAGACCGCGAGTTATCGCGGCTCCGTTACGCGGGTGCATCACGAGCTGCGCCGGTCGGACTCCCGACGCCAGCGCCAGGTTGAACTCAGCGGCGGTCGCGACATCGACCGTGACCCGGTGGCGTCGCATCCATCCAGCGGCGGCTTCGAAGCCAAGCAGCTCAGCCGGATAGCTCACCGCGAAATCCCGGAACGCATTGCGCCACAGTGCACAACGTCTCAGTGCAACTGTATCGTCGAGAAGATCCTGCGGCTGCTCAACGTAATACGTCGTCATGCCGCGGTCTGTCCCCCAATGGCCGCCGAGGCCGACAGAACCACCAGCGGTCGAGGGAATCTCAGCGTTCCGCAGGCATCGTCGAGCGACTCGTCGATCTCCGCAGCGAGCCGGTGCAATTCAGCCGCCCAAGTCGCGGGCGGGATCATCCGCCCGCAGCCGAGCCCGAGCCGGGTGAGGAGAACGCCGTGATCGTGACGAACCTGGGCCATTTCCGCGATCACCTGCCCGATGGCAGCCGGGTAGCTGATGAAATCTTCGTCACCGGCACCGATCTCGCAGTGCAGCCCAACCAGGTTCAGCTTGTCATGACCGACGACCGCGGCCATCGCGGCATCCGACTCGTTGCTGTCGAATCGGAAGCCGCACGGTGCAGCGGACGTCAACATACGTACGCTCGCGCTCGAATCGGACATTCGGATGACGACGTCCTGCTGGTTCACGACAGCCGATCTCAGGATCTCGATCTGCTGAACCGTTCCGGCCACGATACGGCCGAATCCGAGGCCCGCCGCCGCACGCAACTCTGCCTCCCGCAACACATCGGCGAAAACCGTGACACGCGACAGCGGAATGCTGGCCGCGACCACACCGGCGATGTCTGCCCCGGAGCGCACATCGATGCTCACGTGCTGGTCCCTGGCCCACTTGGCCGCCGTGCGATTGCCGAGAACCTCAGCGGGCAACGGCACCTCGGCGGCCCGGAACAGTCTGCGGTAGTCCTGGTAGCGCGCCAGGTCCTCACACCCGGCGTCATCTGTCGGACTTCGCCGGGCATCGCTTCCGCCGACGGCCACGCGGGCGCGCGGCACAGGTGCGGACAACATGTGCATCAGGAAATCGGAGAGCGTCACCGGGAGCTTGTTCTTCCTCGTCGAGCCCTGGCCCACTGCCAGTGGCCACTCTCCGACGATCCCGCAACCGGTGCGCCGACCACCAGGGTCTTAGCGGTCTCTTGACGCCTTGTGGTCCGAACTTGACGCTGCGTTGATCACTGCAACGCATCGGCGATCGGACCGACGACCAGCGCGGGTAGGTACTCGAGGCCGATGAGCAGCAGCGTGGCAGCCAGGGTCAGCACGATGAAGGTCGGTGAATGCGTCCGCAGCGTGCCTGCGGTGACGACACCCGGTCGTTGCGCGGCGAAGGTGCCGGCGAGGCCGAGGACCGCGATGATCGGCAGGAACCGCCCGATCACCATGGCGATCGCCAGCGCGACGTTGTACCAGGTGGTGTTGCCGCTCAGCCCTGCGAAGCCGCTGCCGTTGTTGGCTGCCGAACTGGTGAAGGCGTACAGCACCTCGGAGAGCCCGTGCGGCCCCGAATTGAGCATCGCCGCGCGCTGACCGGGCATCGCCATCGCCAGGGCCGTTCCCACCAGGACCGCGGTCGGCAGGGCGAGGAGGTAGAGGCTGACCAGCTTCATGTGCCTGGCCTGCAGTCGTTGTTTGAGGTACTCCGGCGTCGTCCCCACCATCAGGCCGAGGAAGACCGCCAGCAGCACCATCATCACCAGGCCGTACAGACCGCTGCCGGCGCCACCGGGGGTGACCTCGCCGAGCATCATGTTCAGCATCAACACCGCGCCCCCGAGACTGGCGAAACTGTCGTACGACGCGTTCGCGGCGCCGTCTCCGGTGGCAGTTGCCACCTGGCCGAACAGCGCGCTGCCGGGTACGCCGAACCGGATCTCGGTACCTTCCACCGGCCCGCCCACCGCATGTACCACGGTTCCGTGGGGCATCGAGGTGGCCGCGACCACTGCCACCGTTGCCAGGACGAAAAGCGATGCGACAACGGCGAACATGGCCCAGCCCTGCTTGCGGTCGCCCACCATCACCCCGAAAGTCCGCAGGAATGCCACCGGGATCAGCAGCATCGCGACGATCTCGACCGCATTGGTCAACGGCGTCGGGTTCTCGAAGGGATGGGCGCTGTTGACGTTGAACGCCCCTCCGCCGTCTCCCGACATCAGCTTGATCGACTCCCACGTAGCGACCGGACCGCCCAGCAGTGTCTGTCCGCCCCCGGCGAGCGTCGAAACCTCCTGGGCGCCATGGAAGTTGTTGACGACACCGAGAGCCAGCAGGATCACGGTCACGATCACCGACAGCGGCAACAGGATGCGCACCACGGTGCGCACCAGGTCCACCCAGAAATTGCCGATCTCGGAGTTCTGATACTGTCCCAGCCCGCGGATCAATGCCACAGCGACGCACATGCCGACAGCGAGGCTCGCGAACGCCTGCACGCCGAGACCGGCCACCAGTCCGACGTGGCCGAGGGTCGCTTCGCCGGGGTAGTTCTGCCAGCTGGTATTGGTCGTAAATGAAATTGCGGTATTGAACGCCAATGCCGGCGTCATTCCTTTATGGCCCCACGGTTCCGGCAAATAGGTCTGCAAAAGCAACAATCCAAATAGAAACAGCACGCCGACCGCCGAAAAGGCCAACACCGCACTGAGGTATTTGGTCCAACGTTGCTGCTCGCCCGGCGCCACCCCGACGATGCGATAGATCACCCGCTCAACCGCCCAGGTGCCGTCAGCGCTGTACACGCGGGCCATGTAGTTACCGAGCGGGACGTGCAGAAATACGACAAAGGCGACGATGGCGCACAGCTGCGCCCACGACGTCGGCCCCCATGGCGATTGACCGTCGATGGCTCCTGCTCCTCATACGCGCCGACATTTCTCATGCACGTTAAAGAAGGGAGGGCCGCGAATTACCCGCTGATTACGTAATTCCTACGCCCGGTGTGGGGCACTTTGACACCATCTTGACGACAGCTCATCCGCCCCGGACCGGCGCGCAGTAGGCCGCGGTGAGGAATCCCGTAAAGGTCTGGCAGCCGAGCGTAAAGAAGACATAAAGATCGTGGCCGGGCGCTCCGGTCGGGCGGATTCTTGAGCAGGTCGCCGAGATACGGCGCCCGTATACGTGTGGGAGAACCCATGTCCGTAGTGGTGTTCATCGTGCTGACAGTGGCTATTTTTGCGCTGCTCGGCCTGGTGCAGAAGTTGGTCGAGGGGCTGTGAGCTACGAAAACGTCGTCGGCCTGGGCCTGGCGATCCTCATCGCGCTGTTTCTCTTCGCGGCGCTGTTGTTTCCGGAGAGGTTCTAGTGACTACTACAACCGCGGGGATCGTCTTCCTCGCCGTTCTCATCATCGCGGTGGTGGCGGTCCACGTGCCACTCGGCGACTACATGTACCGCGTCTACACGTCGGAGAAGCATTCGCGCGCGGAACGCGTCATCTACCGGCTGATCGGAGCCGATCCGAAGGCCGAGCAGACCTGGGGCGCCTATGCCCGCAGCGTGCTGGCCTTCTCCGCGATCAGCGTGCTGTTCCTGTTCATCTTGCAGCTGGTACAGGGCAAGCTGCCGCTGCACCTGAACGATCCAGGCACGCCCATGACACCGGCGCTGGCCTGGAATACCGCCATCAGCTTCGTCACGAACACGAACTGGCAGGCCTATTCGGGTGAATCCACCCAGGGGCACCTGGTGCAGATGGCCGGCCTTGCCGTGCAGAACTTCGTATCGGCGGCAGTCGGCATGGCGGTGGCCGTGGCCTTGGTACGGGGCCTGGTTCGCCGCAGCACCGGCGATCTCGGCAATTTCTGGGTGGATCTGGTGCGCGGCAGTCTCCGTATCCTGCTGCCGATTTCGATCATCGGCGCGATCGTCCTGACTGCCGGCGGCGTCATCCAGAACTTCGAACTGCACACCCAGGCGATCAACACCCTCGTCGGTGGGACGCAGACCATCCCGGGCGGCCCCGTCGCCAGCCAGGAAGTCATCAAACTGCTCGGCACCAACGGCGGCGGCTTCTTCAACGCCAACTCCGCGCACCCGTTCGAGAACCCCACCACGTGGACCAACTGGGTGGAGATCTTCCTGATCCTGATGATCCCGTTCTCGCTGCCGCGGACGTTCGGCCGCATGGTCGGCAGCCCCAAGCAGGGCCTGGCGATCGCCTCGGCAATGGCCGTCATCGCCACGATCAGCGTCAGCCTGATCATGCTGTTCCAGTTGCAGGCCCACGGCACCGTCCCCACCGCCGCCGGTTCCGCGATGGAAGGTGTCGAGCAGCGGTTCGGCGTCGCCAACTCGGCGGTGTTCGCGGACGCGACGACACTGACGTCGACGGGTGCGGTGGACTCCTTCCACGACTCCTACACCAGCCTCGGCGGCATGATCACGATGTTCAACATGCAGCTGGGTGAGGTGGCTCCCGGCGGCGTCGGGTCCGGTCTGTACGGCATGTTGGTCCTGGCGATCATCACGGTGTTCATCGCCGGCCTGATGGTGGGCCGCACCCCGGAATACCTGGGCAAGAAGATCACCCCGCGGGAGATCAAGCTCGCCGCAACGTATTTCCTCGTGACACCGTTGATCGTGCTGACCGGCACCGCGGTGGCCATGGCCATGCCGGGCCAACGGGCGGGCATGCTCAACTCCGGACCGCACGGATTGTCGGAGGTGCTATACGCCTTCACCTCGGCTGCCAACAACAACGGTTCCGCGTTCGCCGGCATCAGCGTCAACACCGAGTGGTACAACACCGCCCTCGGCCTCGCCATGGTGTTCGGCCGGTTCCTGCCGATCATCTTCGTGCTGGCGCTCGCCGGATCCCTTGCCCGCCAAGGTAAGACCCCTGATTCAGTCGGCACCCTGCCCACCCATCGACCCCAGTTCGTCGGCATGGTCGCCGGCGTCACGCTGATCCTGGTCGCCCTCACCTTCTTGCCCATGCTTGCGCTCGGGCCCCTTGCTGAAGGAATTCACTGATGTCAATACCCACCCTCGACTCACCGTCGTCCACGAAGCCCAAACCCGGTAGCTCCACGCGACTTCAGGGCGGCCTGCTGGACCCGAAGATGCTCTGGAAATCGACGCCCGACGCGCTGCGCAAGCTCGACCCGCGCACGCTGTGGCGCAACCCCGTCATGTTCATCGTCGAGATCGGCGCGGTCTGGAGCACCATCCTGGCCGTCCTCAACCCATCCTGGTTCTCCTGGCTGATCGTCATCTGGCTCTGGCTGACGGTGATCTTCGCCAACCTGGCCGAGGCCGTGGCCGAGGGACGTGGCAAGGCCCAGGCCGAGTCGCTCCGTAAGACCAAGACCTCGACCATGGCCCGCCGGCTCACCGGCTGGTCCCCGGGCGCACTGGACCGCGAGGCCCAAGAAGAAGATGTGGCGGCGCCCCTTTTGTGTCAGGGTGACATCGTCGTGGTCGAGGCCGGGCAGGCCATCCCCGGCGACGGCGATGTCGTGGAAGGCATTGCCTCGGTGGATGAATCGGCGATCACCGGTGAATCCGCACCCGTCATCCGGGAATCCGGCGGCGACCGAAGCGCCGTCACCGGCGGCACCACGGTGCTGTCCGACCGCATCGTCGTCCAGATCACCCAGAAGCCGGGCGAGAGCTTCATCGACCGGATGATCAACCTCGTCGAGGGCGCCAACCGGCAGAAGACCCCGAACGAGGTCGCACTCAACATCCTGCTGGCCTCGTTGACGATCATCTTCGTCTTCGCCGTCGCGACCCTGCAGCCGCTGGCCATCTTCTCCAAGGCCAACAACCCGGGCGTCGCAGACACCCTGGCGCTCAACGGAAACGGCATCTCGGGCATCGTCATGGTGTCGCTCCTGGTGTGCCTGATCCCCACCACTATCGGCGCCCTGCTCTCGGCGATCGGCATCGCCGGCATGGACCGGTTGGTGCAGCGCAACGTGCTAGCCATGTCCGGTCGCGCCGTCGAGGCCGCCGGTGACGTCAACACCCTGCTGCTCGACAAGACCGGCACCATCACCCTCGGCAACCGGCAGGCCGCGGCATTCGTGCCGCTGTCCAGTGTCACGCCCGAGCAACTCGCCGATGCGGCCCAGCTTTCCAGCCTGGCCGACGAGACCCCTGAGGGTCGCTCGATCGTGGTGTTCGCCAAGCAGGAATACGGCCTGCGGGCACGCACACCCGGCGAACTCGACAAGGCCCACTGGGTGGAGTTCAGTGCCAACACCCGGATGTCGGGCGTCGACCTGTCCGGCGATCACCGGCTGCGCAAGGGCGCGGCGGGCGCGGTCGCCGAGTGGGTGCGTTCCGAAGGTGGCCTGGTACCAACCGAACTCGGCGACATCGTGGACGGAATCTCGGCTGCCGGCGGTACGCCGTTGGTGGTCGGGCACGTCATCAACGGCAACGCCGAGGTGCTGGGCGTCATCCATCTCAAGGACGTCGTCAAGCAGGGCATGCGGGAACGCTTCGACGAGATGCGCCGCATGGGCATCCGCACCGTGATGATCACCGGCGACAATCCCTTGACCGCCAAAGCCATCGCAGACGAAGCGGGTGTGGACGACTTCCTCGCGGAAGCCACGCCCGAGGACAAGATGGCACTGATCAAGAAGGAGCAGGCCGGCGGCAAGCTCGTCGCGATGACCGGTGACGGCACCAACGACGCCCCCGCCCTGGCCCAGGCCGACGTCGGCGTCGCGATGAACAGCGGGACCTCGGCGGCCAAAGAGGCCGGCAACATGGTCGATCTCGACTCCGACCCGACCAAGCTCATCGAGATCGTCGAGATCGGCAAGCAACTGCTGATCACCCGTGGGGCACTGACCACGTTCTCGATCGCCAACGACATCGCGAAGTACTTCGCGATCATCCCGGCGTTGTTCGTGGCGCTGTTCCCCGGCCTGGACCTGCTGAACATCATGCGGCTGCACAGCCCGCAATCGGCGATCCTGTCCGCGGTGATCTTCAACGCGATCATCATCGTGGCGCTGATCCCGTTGGCACTCAAGGGTGTCCGGTACACCCCCAGCAGCGCGTCCAAGCTGTTGAGCCGCAACCTGTACGTCTACGGCCTCGGCGGCATCATCGCACCGTTCATCGGCATCAAGCTGATCGACCTCGTCGTCCAACTCTTCCCGGGAATGTGACATGAAATTCTCCAACCTGATACGTCAACACGCAGCGGCCCTGCGGGCCCTGCTGGTACTCACCGTGATCCTGGGCATCGGCTACCCGGTCTTCATCTGGCTGGTGGCTCAAGTCCCCGGCCTGAGCGACAAGGCCGACGGATCGCTGATCGAGGCGAACGGAAAGCCGGTCGGCAGCAGCCTGATCGGTCAGTCGTTCACCGACACCGACGGCAACCCGCTGCCCCGGTACTTCCAGAGCCGGCCGTCGATGGCCGGTGACGGCTACGACCCGATGGCCACCAGCGCGAGCAACCTGGGCCCGGAAAGCACCGTCGACGGGCCCGACAAGCCCAGCCTGCTCACCATGGTGTGCTCACGCAGCGCAGCGATCGGCAAGCTCGACGGTGTCGACGGCGCCCGCCCGTTCTGCACCGGCGGCGGTGTCGGAGCGGTGTTGTCGGTGATCGGAACGCGCGACGCCCGCGGAAACGTCATTCACCCTACGAAGGTGGTCAGCGTCAACGAGCCATGCGATACGACGAAGACGCCGTTCCTCAACACCTATGAGGGCGTTCGGGTGGAATGCGCGAAGGCGGGCGAGGACTACAGCCTCGGCCTGATCGTGCCGATCCGCGGCAGCGCGCCCGCCGAGCCCGCGGTGCCGGCCGATGCGGTGACCGCCAGCGGAAGCGGCCTGGACCCGCACATCTCCTTGGCCTACGCCGATCTACAGGTGAACCGGGTGGCCAAGGCCCGGGGTCTCAACCCCGAGCTGGTGCGCGCCATGGTGGCCCAGCACACCGACGGGCGCACCCTCGGCTTCTTCGGCGAACCGCGGGTCAACGTGCTCGAACTCAACATCGCCCTCGACGCGCTGTAGGCACGAGGATGATGGACTTGTGAATACGCCGTCGTCGGGCCCCACCAAACGCGGTGAGCTGCGTATATATCTGGGTGCAGCTCCCGGCGTGGGTAAGACCTACGCGATGCTCGGCGAGGCCCACCGCCGGCTCGAACGGGGCACGGACCTGGTTGCCGCCGTGGTCGAAACGCACGGGCGCAAGAAAACCGCCGATCTGCTCGACGGCATCGAGGCCATCCCGCCGCGCTACGTCGAGTACCGGGGAGGCCGCTTCCCCGAACTCGACGTAGCTGCGGTGCTGGCCCGCAACCCGCAGGTGGTGTTGGTCGACGAACTCGCCCACACCAACACCCCGGGCAGCAAGAACCCCAAGCGCTGGCAGGACGTCGAGGAACTGCTCGACGCCGGGATCACCGTGATCTCGACGGTCAACGTCCAGCATCTGGAGAGCCTCAACGATGTGGTCACCCAGATCACCGGAATCGAGCAGCAGGAGAAGGTTCCCGACGAGATCGTCCGGGCAGCCGACCAGATCGAGCTTGTCGACATCACCCCGGAGGCGCTGCGCCGCAGGTTGTCCCACGGCAATGTGTACGCACCGGAACGCATCGATGCCGCCATGTCCAACTACTTTCGGCGCGGAAACCTCACCGCACTGCGCGAATTGGCCCTGCTGTGGCTCGCCGATCAGGTCGATGCCGCGCTGGCCAAGTACCGCGCCGACAACAAGATCACCGACACGTGGGAAGCCCGCGAACGCGTCGTGGTCGCCGTCACCGGCGGCTCCGAGTCGGAAACTTTGGTACGCAGGGCATCCCGCATCGCGTCGAAATCCAGCGCCGAGCTGATGGTCGTGCACGTCGTCCGCGGGGACGGACTCTCGGGTATCGCGGCGCCCCAGATGGGCAAGGTGCGCGAGCTGGCCAACAGCCTGGGCGCCACTCTGCATACCGTCGTCGGCGATGACGTGCCCACGGCGCTGATGGATTTCGCGCGCGAACGCAACGCCACCCAGTTGGTGCTCGGCACGTCGAGGCGGTCCCGCTGGGCCCGGATGTTCGACGAGGGCATCGGGGCGGCGGTGGTGCAGCAGTCCGGCAAGATCGACGTGCACATGGTGACCCATGACCAGGCCCGTCGCGGGTTCGGCCTCTCGACCGCCACACCCCGCCAGCGCCACATCATGTCCTGGCTTGCGGCCCTGGTGGTTCCGTCCGCGATCTGTCTGGCGATCGTCACCCTGCTGGACCCGTACCTCGGAGTCAGCGGCGAAAGCGCCCTGTTCTTCATCGGCGTGCTGATCGTCGCGCTGCTCGGCGGCGTCGCTCCCGCGGGGCTGTCCGCCCTGCTGTCCGGGCTGTTGCTGAACTACTTCCTCGTCGACCCGCGCCACACGTTCACCATCGCCGAACCCGACAGTGCGGTAACCGTCGTCGTGCTGCTGTTGGTCGCCGTCGCGGTCGCGGCACTGGTCGACGGCGCCGCGAGCCGGGCGCGCGAAGCCAGGAAAGCCTCGCAGGAGGCGGAACTACTGACGCTGTTCGCCGGGTCGGTGCTCCGCGGCGCCGACCTGACCACCCTGCTGGAACGCCTGCGGGAGACCTACTCCCAACGGGCGGTGAGCCTGCTGCGGGAACACGCGGGCACCGCCGAGATCGTGGCGTGCGTCGGCACAAAGCCGTGTGCCGAGGTGGACACCGCCGACACCGCAATCGAAGTCGGGGACGACGAATTCTGGCTGCTGATGGCCGGACGCAAACTGGCAGCGCGCGACCGCCGCGTGCTGAGCGCCGTCGCCAAACAAGCTGCGGGCCTGGTCAAACAACGCGAGCTTACCGAGGAGGCCGGCAAAGCGGCAGCCATCGCACAGGCCGATGAACTGCGCCGGTCACTGCTCTCGGCGGTCAGCCACGACCTGCGCACTCCGCTGGCCGCGGCCAAGGCGGCGGCGTCGAGCCTGCGCAGCGAGGACATCGACTTCTCGGCCGAGGACACCGCCGAATTGCTGGCCACCATCGAGGAATCCGTCGACGCGCTCACCGCGCTCGTCGGCAACCTGCTGGACTCGTCACGGCTGTCAGCCGGGGTGGTTCGCCCTGAGCTGCGCCGGGTCTATCTGGAGGAGACAGTGCAGCGCGCGCTGCTGGGAATCAGCAGGGGCGCCACCGGATTCACCCGGGAAGGCCTGGACCGGGTGAAGGTCGAGGTCGGCGACGCCGTCGCGATGGCTGACGCCGGGTTGCTCGAGCGGGTCCTGGCCAACCTGATCGACAACGCGCTGCGGTATGCACCCGACGGCCCCATCCGGGTCAGCGCCGGGCAGGTGGCCGACCGGGTACTGATCGCGGTGATCGACGAAGGACCCGGAATGCCGCGCGGGGCCGAGGAACAACTCTTCGCACCGTTCCAGCGGCTCGGCGACCAGGACACCACCATCGGCGTCGGGCTGGGACTGTCCGTTGCGCGCGGCTTCGTCGAAGCCATGGGCGGGACCATCTCGGCGACCGACACCCCCGGCGGTGGCCTCACCGTCGAAATCGACCTTGCTGCACCGCCAAAGGACGAACCGGCATGACACCCACCACCTCCGCCAAAACCCGCGTCCTGGTGATCGACGACGAACCCCAGATCCTTCGCGCGCTGCGAATCAACCTGTCGGTGCGCGGCTACGAGGTCGACACCGCTACCGACGGCGGGCAGGGACTGCGCGCTGCCGCCGACCACCGGCCGGACGTGATCGTGCTCGACCTCGGGCTGCCCGACATGTCGGGCATCGAGGTATTGGCCGGCCTGCGGGGTTGGCTCTCGGCACCGGTGATCGTGCTCTCGGCCCGCACCGACTCGTCGGACAAGGTCGAGGCGCTCGACGCCGGGGCCGACGACTACGTCACCAAACCCTTTGGCATGGACGAGTTCCTGGCCCGGCTGCGGGCGGCCGTGCGCCGCGGCGCGGCAGCTTCCGAAACCGACGAGCCCGTCATCGAAACCTCCTCGTTCACCGTTGATCTCGCCGCCAAGAAGGTGACCAAGAACAACAACGAGGTGCACCTGACCCCCACCGAGTGGGGCATGCTGGAGATGCTGGTGCGCAATCGCGGCAAGTTGGTGGGCCGCGAAGAGCTGTTGCGTGAGGTGTGGGGACCGGCCTACGCCAAGGAGACCCACTATCTGCGGGTGTACCTGGCGCAACTGCGCCGCAAACTCGAGGACGATCCGTCACATCCGGTCCACCTGCTGACCGAGGCGGGGATGGGTTACCGCTTCCAGGAGTGAACCCAGCGGACGCACAGGCCGCCGTTCGCTGGTGGACCTCGACACACCCGAAATCCACGGATACAACCCCGATTACGGCTACCGCGTGTACACCGACAAGGCGATCGAGATGTGCCAGGCGGCGGTACGGCCGGCGACCCCGCTCGGGATCGAGCCGGTACCCGTGGCGCCCAAGACGAAGAAGGGCGGTGCGGGCCGGTCGGTCGCCCAGCCGGCCGGGCCGTCCCCGGCCTCAGATCAGGCCTGACGACCGATCACCGCGGGTTAACGACCTTCGGGCGCGGACCGGCCACCGACCAGCGACAATCACCGACCTCGGCCAGGCGGGCACGCTACGGTGCCGGTATGTCAGGTGATGCTGCCCTTTACCGTGCGCTCTTCGAAGCCAGCCTCGACGACCCGGCCACGTTCTGGGCCGACGCCGCCAAGGCGGTGACCTGGACGTCCGAGCCGCAGCGCGTACTCGACGACACCCACCCGCCGTTCTACCGGTGGTTCCCCGACGGGGAGCTCAACACCTGCGCGAACGCCCTGGACCGCCACGTCGCCGAACGCGGCGATCAGACCGCACTGATCTACGACTCCCCCGTCACCGGCACCAAGGCGACGTACACCTACCGCGAGTTGTGCGATGCCACAGCCCAGTTCGCCGGGACCCTGCGTGGGCTCGGGGTGAACAAGGGCGATCTCGTGGTGATCTACATGCCGATGGTCCCCGAGGCCGTCATCGCGATGCTGGCCTGCGCCCGCCTCGGTGCGGTGCACTCGGTGGTGTTCGGCGGGTTCGCCGCACACGAGCTGGCCACCCGCATCGACGACGCCCGTCCGACGGTGGTGGTGAGTGCGTCCTGCGGGATCGAGCCGACGCGCGTCATCGAGTACAAGCCGATGCTGGACGCGGCGCTGAACATCGCCGAGCACAAGCCCAGGGCCTGCGTCATCCTGCAGCGCGAGCAGAGCCCCTGCGAGCTGGTCGACGGACGCGATCACGACTGGCAGCAGCTGATGGCCACCGCCAAACCGGCCGATCCGGTGCCGGTGGCCGCCACCGACCCGCTGTACGTGCTGTACACGTCGGGCACCACCGGCAAACCCAAGGGCATCGTCCGTGACAACGGCGGGCACGCGGTGGCCCTGCTGTGGAGCATGCGCCACATCTATGACGTGGCACCCGGCGACGTGTTCTGGGCAGCCTCCGACGTTGGTTGGGTGGTCGGACACTCCTACATCGTGTACGCGCCACTGCTCTTGGGAGCGACAACCGTTCTCTACGAAGGCAAACCGATCGGCACCCCCGATGCCGGCGCGTTCTGGCGGGTGGCCGCCGAGTACGGCGTCAAGGCGCTGTTCACCGCCCCGACCGCGATCCGCGCGATCAAGAAGGAAGATCCCGACGCCACCCGGGTGGCCGATTACGACCTGTCCGGGCTCAAGTATCTGTTCCAGGCCGGCGAGCGCCTCGACCCCGACACCTACCACTGGGCCGCCGACAAACTCGGCATCCCGGTGGTCGACCACTGGTGGCAGACCGAAACCGGATGGGCGATCGCCGCCGACCCGATGGGCGTCGAACCCCTGCCGATCAAGGCCGGTTCGGCCACCGTGCCGATGCCCGGCTACGACGTACAGATCCTGCGTTCGGACGGCACCCGGTGCGAGGCCGGTGAGGAAGGCGCCATCTGCATCAAGCTGCCGTTGCCGCCGGGCACGCTCCCCACGTTGTGGGGCGACGACCATCGCTACGTCGCGTCGTATCTGTCTGCGTTCACCGGGTATTACCTCACCGGCGACGGCGGGTACCTGGACTCCGACGGCTACCTGTTCGTGATGGGCCGCACCGACGACGTGATCAACGTCGCCGGACACCGGTTGTCGACCGGGTCGATCGAGGCCGTACTGGCCGACCATCCCTCAGTGGCCGAATGCGCGGTGATCGGCGTCGCCGACGAACTCAAGGGTCAGGTGCCGCGCGGCTTCGTGGTGCTCAAGACCGGGGCCACGACCGACGGGATCACCCAGGAACTGGTCGACCGGGTGCGGGAAAACATCGGCGCGGTAGCGGTTTTCAAGAAGGTCGACGTGGTGGCGGCGTTGCCGAAGACCCGCTCGGGCAAGATCCTGCGCAAGACCATGCGCGGTATCGCCGACGGGCTCGACGAGCCCGTGCCCTCGACCATCGAGGATCCCGCGGTGCTCGACGCACTCAAGGACGTCCTGCGCCCCTGAGCAGCCGCAGCCCGTTGAGGGCGACCAGGATCGTCGACCCCTCGTGACCGGCCACTCCGAGCGGTAACGGCAAGTGTCCGAACAGGTCCCAGGCCACCAGGACGGTGATGACCGTGGCGGCGATGACCAGATTGGCGATCACCAGTCGCCGGGCCCGCCGCGACAATGCGATCACCGCGGCGATCGCCGAGAGGTCATCCCCGACGGTGACGACGTCGGCGGTGTCGACCGTGAGATCGGCACCGCTGTGCCCCATCGCCGTCGAGGAATGCGCGGAGGCCATGGCCGGCGCGTCGTTGACCCCGTCGCCCACCATCAGTACGCGCCGCCCGGCGGATTCCAGCTCCCGGACGGCGGCGGCCTTGTCTTCGGGCAGCAGTCCGGCTCGCACGTCCTCGATGCCCAACTGCCCGGCCAGCCGCGCCGCCGCCGCGTGGTTGTCACCGGTGAGCAGCACCGGCGAGCATCCGGTGAGGGCACGCAGTGCCCCCACAGCAGCAACCGCCCCTGGACGGACCTGGTCATGCAGCCCCAGTACCCCGATCGCCTGGCCGTCGACGGTCACGATGACGGCGGTAACCCCGGTGGCTTCGATCTCGGCCACGGCCGGGATCGCCGGGCCCGCATACGCTGCGGGGCTGAGCACCTCGACCGGGCGTCCGTCGACGACCGCGGCTACCCCGCGGCCTGTCCGGGCCGTGAAGCCGGTGGCATCAGGCACCGCGATGGCACGCGATGCCGCCGCGGCGACGATGGCGCGCCCGATCGGGTGCTCACTGAATTGTTCTGCGGCAGCGGCGGTTGTGAGCACATCCACCTCACCGGCACGGCCCAACGTCACCAGTTGCGACACCTGGGGAGCGCCTGTGGTCAGTGTTCCGGTCTTGTCGAGCACAACGACGCCCGTGTCGGCCAGTCGCTCCATGGCGACCGCGGATTTCACCAACACGCCGCGACGGCTGGCGTTGGCTATCGCGCACAACAAGGGCGGCATCGTGGCGAGCACGATCGCACACGGCGAGGCCACGATCATGAACGTCATGGCCCGCAACAGAGTTGAGCGCACATCGGCACCCAGGGCCAGCGGCACCGCGAACAGCGCCAGGGTGGCGACCACCACGAGTACCGAATAGCGCTGTTCGACCTTCTCGATGAACAACTGGGTCTTGGCCTTGGTGGCCGACGCCTCGGCAACCATCGCGACGATGCGGGCCACCACCGTGCTCGAAGGGTCCCGCGTGACCGTGACCTGCAGCGCCCCAATGGTGTTGAGTGTTCCGGCGAAGACGTCGTTGCCCTTTTGTTTGGCGACCGGCAGCGGTTCACCGGTGATCGACGACTGGTCGACGTCCGAGGATCCACCGATCACGGTGCCGTCGGCCGAGATCCGTTCCCCCGGCCGGATGAGGATCTGGTCGCCGGGCCGCAACGACTCTGCGGCGACGATGTGGTGGGCGCCGTCGGCGTCGAGCAGGGTGGCATCGGCCGGGGCCAGGTCGAGCAGACCGCGCACCGAACGTTCGGTGCGCGCGGTGGCCACCTCCTCCAACGCGCCCGACGTCGCGAAGATGACGATCAACAGCGCGCCGTCGAACACCTGCCCGATGGCCGCCGCACCGATCGCCGCCACGATCATCAGCAGGTCGACGTCGAGCGTGCGGTCGCGCAGAGCCTGAAGGCCCGCCCACGCAGGTTCCCAGCCGCCGGTGAGGTAGCAGGCCAGATACAGCGTCCACCACACCGGCTCGGGAGCGCCCGAGAATTGCGCGGCCACCCCGGCCAGGAACAGTGCGAGTGCTGCGACAGCCCACCGCACCGAAGCCACCGACCACAGCCAGCCGATCGAACGACCTGGCATCGGCACAGGGCGGCCAAGCACCGGCGCGGGTGCCAGAGCGGTCATGGAGCGTCTCCCGTCGGATGCAACAACAAATACCTTTATACATGTAGAGATTGAAATGTATCAATGACATTCGGGCCCGCGTGCTTGAATGAAAGGCATGGGCCACGGAGTTGAGGGGCGCGCGACACCGGCAGCGTCCCTCGACGCCGCCTCAGCGGCCAAAGTCGCCGAGACTCTGCAGGCCCTGGCCTCCCCCAACCGATTGCTGATCCTGACCCGGCTGCGGGAATCGCCGTGCTCGGTCACCGAACTGTCCGCGGCAGTCGGCATGGAGCAGCCCGCGGTCTCCAATCAGCTCCGGCTATTGCGGGCGCTGGGCCTGGTGACCGGTGACAGGTCTGGCCGCAATATCGTGTACCGGCTCTACGACAGCCATGTGGCGCAGCTGCTCGATGAAGCCATCTACCACATCGAGCACCTCCGGCTCGGCGCCCGCGACACCATCGCCTGAGCCCCTAAAACGGTCGCAGCCAAAGAGTTTCACACACTGTTCACCGGAGCGTGCGCCTCCGGAACGAGACTCGTGGCAAAAACGCGCGCCATTGCCGGAATCCTTTATTTTCGCGGTGGCCCGAACTATTGTGAAATCGTTATATGTTGATATCCGCCCCAACTCGGGAGTTTGCTGTCGGCTCACCGGCAGCACCCGAACAGTGAGGAGTTGAACGACGATGCGCATGGCAACCAAGGGATCCTGCACCTGTCGCTGTAATGCCTGCGACGGTGGCCACCACTGCGGAAACCCCCCGAACTGCAACGCGCGGCGCTGACGCCGTCGGTGACCTGTCGCCCGGGCAACCGGCGACAGGTCACCACCCGAACCCGCCACACCGCCTGAACATGAGGCCATAACCCATCGATCGCACCGATCGGTCGTGCGATCACGCGCTTTCTCGCTCGCTTCCCGCTCCCGCCGCCTCCCGCGATCTCCCTCTCTGCTGGCTTATGCTGCGGCCTGTGCTCACCGCGCTGGTCTGGGGCCTGGTCGCCGCATCCTCATTGCTGATCGGCGCGATCGCCGGTGTAATCCGGGACTGGAATCAACGCCTCGTCGGCCTCGTCCTCGGTTTCGGCGCCGGCGCGCTCATCTCCAGCATCTCCTTCGAACTCGCCGAGGAAGGATTCCGGGCCAGTGGCGCCTGGGCCGTGGCACTCGGCCTGGCCCTCGGGGCCGTGGTGTTCTATCTTGCGGACAAGGCAGTAGATCGAATGGGCCGCAAGGGAACCCAGACCGCCGGGCTGCCGCTGCTACTGGGCGCCCTGCTCGACGGCATTCCCGAACAGGCCGCGCTCGGCATCGGCATCGCGACCGGAGCCGGCGTCAGCCTCGCCCTCGTGGTGTCCATCTTCGTGTCCAACCTCCCCGAAGCCATCGGATCGGCAAGCGACATGCGAACGGCCGGTGAGCCGACCCGCCGGATTGTGGGCGGCTGGGCCGTGATCGCCGCACTGTGTGCGCTGGCCACGGCCGGCGGCTATCAGCTGCAGAATGTCGCCGGAGCCCAATTCCAGGGCGGGATCAACGGGTTCGCCGCCGGCGCGCTGCTGGTCATGTTGGTCGGCTCGATGATCCCGGAGGCCACCGAGAAAGCCCGAGAGAACGCCGGACTCGCGGCCGTGCTGGGATTTGCCGTCGCCGCGGGCCTGTCGCTGGCTGGGTGAACCGGCCGCGGGTTAGGTTCGGCAGGTGACTGCGCAGTGGCACCTGGGGCCCGTCACCGTCGGGGTGCACAACCTGTTCGTCGCCCTCGGGGTGTTCGCCGCCCTGCTCGTGTTCGTCGCCGAGGCCCGCCGGCGCGGCGCGGTCAACGAGCAGTCCGTGGTCGCCGCGGCCGGGGCGCTGATCGGTGGCGCCGTCGGCATGAGGCTGACCGGGTGGTTACATCACCTTGACTTCAGCGCCAATCCGAGCCTGGCGCAAGCCTGGCAGTTCGGCTCGCGCAGCATCCTCGGCGGGTTGCTCGGCGCCTATCTCGGCGTGCTGATCGCCAAGCGACTGGGCGGTTATCGCGGAAAGACCGGCGACCTGTTCGCGCCCGCGGTCGCACTCGGCATGGCGATCGGCCGCATCGGCTGCCAACTCACCGAAGCCCCCGGACGGCCCACCACCCTGCCGTGGGGAATCCACGCCCCGGCCGACACCCCCGAATGTCCTGGATGCCTGGCCGGAGTCGCCATGCACCCGTCATTTCTGTACGAGATCGCCTTCCAGCTCACCGCATTCGCCGTACTGCTGTGGCTGCGCCCCCGGATCGGCAGGCCCGGTGAGCTGTTCGTGCTCTACGTCGCCGGCTATGCGGTGTTCCGCTTCCTCGTCGAGTTCGTCCGGGCCAACGAGACCGTGTGGCTGGATCTGACCCGCCCGCAATGGTTCCTGCTGCCATCGCTGCTGATCCTGGGGTTTCGGCTGTGGTACGGCTACCGCCGCGGGTACTATCGCAACCCAGCCCACACTCAGGAGGTGCCCGCATGACGACACCGCCCGGCCCACCTGACGACACGCCTCCAGACGGCTTCCAGCCTCCGGCGTTCGGACCGCAAAGCTTTGAGCCACAAGGGATCCCGCCGGCCTATCACGGCGAACCGGCTCCACCCCCGCCGCCACCCCCGGGCTATGCCGGATATCCGTACCCGCCCGGCTATTCGTACGGCCCGCCGCAACCCGAGCGGCGCATCTCCGTCGCCATGGTGATCCTCGGCCCGTTCCTCTATGCCGCACTCAACCTGGTGATCGGGTTCGCCGGCTTCATGGGTGCCGGCGCCGCCGACAGCGCGGGCGGCAGCACCAACCTCGTCCTGGGCGGCACCGCGGTTCTGCTGGCCGTCATCGCATTCGGCGGCGGCACGGCGATGCTGTTGTCCAAGAACCCGACGGCCAAGGGCCTCGGTATCGGACTGATGGTCGGCTGGGCCCTGGTCTCGCTGTTCACCGCCGGATTCTGCACCGGCATCAACCCCGATCTGTACGCCCTGTGAGCACCGGAATGGGGTTGCGCGGCGACCGTCTGCACCGCTACGTCACCGCGTTCTGCCCGCACTGCCATAGCGAGGCGCCCGAGCGTCCGTTGGCCGACGTCGCGCGCCTGGCCGGCATCCTGGTCGAGCGCGACGGGCACATCTGGCTCGAACGCGGCTGCCGCACACACGGACTGGTGCGCACCCTGTACGACGAGGATCCCGAGATCCTGTCGTACCTGGAGGAGTGGACCGCCCCGACCAAGGCCCACATCCCCGATGTCGCCGGGAACTTCGACCCCATTCCCTCGGCCTACCTGCGCGGCCTGCCCGAGATGCAGACCCAGCACACCTGCATCCTGCTGCAGGACATCGCCGAGACCTGCAACCTGCGCTGCCCCACCTGCTTCACCGACAGCTCGCCCGACCTCCGGCATGTGGTGCCCACGGCTGACGTTCTGGCCAACGTCGATCAGCGGTTGGCCCGGGAGAACGGCCGCATCGACGTTCTGATGCTCAGTGGTGGCGAACCCACCCTGCACCCGAACCTGGCCGACCTGCTCGATGAGCTGGTGGCCCGGCCGATCACCCGGATCCTGGTCAACAGCAACGGGGTCCGCATCGCGGGCGACGACGCCCTGCTTGATCTGCTCACCACGCACCGCGAACGCGTCGAGGTGTACCTGCAATACGACGGTTTGTCCGAGCAGGCCCACCGCCATCACCGCGGCGGCGATCTTCGGCGAATCAAAAGCCATGCCCTACAGAGGCTCTCCGAGCGGGAGATCTTCACCACCCTGGTGATGACGACCGCACTGGGCGTCAACGACGACGAGATCGGCGACATGGTTCGGCTGGCCCTGGAGACTCCGTATGTCGGCGGGCTGACCATCCAACCGCAGTTCGGCTCCGGACGCTCGGGCGCGATCGACCCGATGAACCGGCTCACCCACACCGGGGTGCTCAAGCGACTGGGCCCGCAGACGGGCGGCGCCGTCACCTGGCGCGACCTGACCGCGCTGCCCTGCTCGCACCCGCACTGCTGTTCGGTCGGCTACCTGGTCCGTGACGACAGCGACCAGTGGCGCTCGCTGGTATCGCTGATCGGCACCGAAAGCCTCAAGGACAAGCTGGGCCTGGTCTCCAACCGGATCGCCGACACCGAGATCCCCCGCCAACTGCGCGTGGCGGTGCAGGAGTCACTGCTCGGGCTGCTCTCCGAGCAGTCGTCGCTCTCGCATCCTCAGATCGGCGACGTCTGGCGCGCCATCTGTGAGAGCTGCGACCTGGGAATGGGGACACTGCTGACGCTGGCGTCCTCGGCTTTGCCGGGCCGTCGCCGCAAGATCCGCAAATTGCTGGGCGAGCGCGTCGTGCGCCTGACCGTCAAGCCGTTCATGGACATGTCCACGATGATCGAGGAGCGGCTGACCCAGTGCTGTGTGCACGTCGGCACCCGCTCCGGGCAGTCGGACTCGGCACAGCATCAGTGCGCGCCGTTCTGCGCCGTACAGGCCTGGCCCGCGCTGGGGCGTCAACGGCTGTCCCTGTCGGTAGGGCAGGCATTACCGCTCATCGAGATTCGATGAGGTGGCGAACGGGCTGGTCATGGTCGCATTCGGGCCCGACCTGCAGCCTCGGAGACCAGGTCAACGTCGCTTTCTGCCAGGCGCCGATGGCAGAAACTGCGAACTACTGTTCCTAACCGTCCTCTTAAGCTGATAACTTCGCATGAAGTGGGTGTCCCACTGCCGGGGGCCTGCCTTTCTTTTTGGACCAGTCAGGAGTGAACGCCTTGAAGATGACGAATATCAGTACGGCCTTTGCCGGAGCGGCCGTCGCCGCCGCGGCGATCGTCGCCGCGGCCCCGATGGCGCTGGCCGACGCCGACGACAGTGCCGTCACCACCACTGCGCTCGGCGGCCAGGGCAAGCTGGACGGCGGCACCCAGAGCTGGACGATCAACGACCTCAAGCCGAGCACTGACACCATCAACTACACGCCTCGCGGCACCCTGTGGGAGGTCACCGCGACCAACGAGGCCCTCGAGGGCTCGGTGACGCCGATCGTCTCCAACTTCAACATCCGCGCCGCTGACGGCCAGAACTACCGTGCGCTGTTCCAGGTGCCCAGCACGCAGGGCGTCAACCCGGCCACCCTGGCCCAGGGCCAGAAGACCAGCGGCAAGATCTACTTCGACGTGACCGGCGACCAGCCGACCTCCGTCGTCTACAACGCCGGCGGCCATGACGTGCTGGCGTGGGACAAGACCGCTGCGCCCGCCGCAGCCCCGGCTGCCGGCGCACCGAAGCGTCCGGCCCCCGCCGCGGCTCCGGCTGCCGCCCCCGCACCTGCTGCCGCACCGGCCGCCGGCGCTCCCGCTGCTGCTCCGGCCGCCGTCTCCCCGGCACCCGCGCCCGCCGCCGTCCCGGCTGCACCGGCCGGCACCGGCGCAGGTAGCCGCGCGACGGACCTGCCTGCCGCCACCCCCGCGGCTCCGGGCGCTCCTGCCGCAACCCCCGCCGCTCCGGGCGCTCCGGCCGCAACCCCAGCCGGCACCGAAGCGGTTCCGGCCGCTCCGGCACCGGGCGCCGAGTCGACCCCGGTCGCACACGGCACGCCGGTCTCCGAGGGTGCACCGGCACCGGCCGCCACCGGTGCGGGCAACGCCGCCACCGCGATCTCGCCGGCCGAGGGCGTGCCCGCCGAGGGTGTGCCCGCCGCTGCTCCGGGCGCTCCCGCCGCTCCGGCTGCTCCGGCACCGGGTGCCCCGGCCGCTCCGGCCACCGAGCCCGCGCTGGTTCCCGCCGGCACCCAGCCGGTCGTCACCACGCCCGCCCCGGCCCCCGCGGTCGCGCCGGCGAGCAACCACGGGACCGTGTCCTGATCTAGGTAGTCAAGGCAACGGCCGAACGCGGGTAACCGCGTTCGGCCGTTGTTTTATGTGTGGGGTCCCGCGCTGCCCGGCGGAGACACGTAAACGGCAAGGCGAGAAGCGTTTTCGAGAGCGGGTCAGGCTATCGACAGCGCAATGCCGTCGAGAATGTCGTGCTCGCTGACCACCAGCTCGCCGATACCGGCCCGGCGCCCGAGGACAGCCGCCAACTCCTCGACGATGATCGCACCGCCGCCGATCACATCGGCACGGCCGGCATGCATGGGGCCCAGCGCCAGGCGTTCGGCCTTGGTCATTCCGATCAGCTGCTCACACACTCCGAGCAGGTCGTCGAAGCCGATGCGGGACAGGTGAATTGCGTCGGGATCGTATTCGGTCATCCGCTGCGCCAGCGCAGACAGCGTGGTCATCGTCCCGGCCACACCCACCCACGTGCGCGCACCTTCGACCGGCACCACCTTGAGCGCCTCGGCCAGGCCGTCACGAGCCACCACCCGCGCCTGCTCTACCTCGTCTGCGGTGGGCGGATCGGAGTGCAGGCACCGTTCGGTGAGCCGGACGCACCCGATGTCGGCGGAGAAGCTCGCCTGCACGGCCGTCTCCCCGAGCACCAGTTCGGTTGAGCCGCCACCCAGATCGACCACGACGAACGGGCCTGCGTCAGGGTCGAGTTCACCGACCGCACCGCGGAACGACAGCTCGGCCTCCTCGGTACCGGTGATCACCTCAGCCACCGAGCCCGGAGCCACTTTGCCCAGCAGGCGCGCGGTCATCGCGAAGAACTCGTCGCGGTTGCCGGCATCCCGCGCGGCCGAGGTGGCGACCATCCGCACCGCGGTCACCGAATGCTCGGCCATCAGCGCCGTATAGTCGGCCAGCGCGGATTCGGTGCGCGCCAATGCTTCCGGAGCGAACTGACCGGTGGCGTCGACGCCCTGACCCAGCCGCACGACCCGCATCTCGCGGTGCACGTCCCGCAGCTTTCCGTCCACCACGTCGGCGATCAACAGTCGAATCGAGTTGGTGCCACAGTCGATTGCGCCGACCCGGTTCAAACCCATACCTCTCGATCCAGGATTCCCGCCATCGCGGGCTCGACCGCCAACACCGCGAGCGCTTCGTCACCAAAGGGGTTGACGCCCGGGCCTTTTGCCAACGAGTGGGCCATCATCACGTGCAGGCATTTGACCCGGTCTGGCATGCCGCCGCCGGTGAAAGTGGTACCCAGCGATTCGATCGCGTCGCGCTCGGCCAGATACGACTCATGTGCCCGCCGATACGCGGCGGCAAGCTCCTCATCCTGTTGCAGGCGCTCGGTCATCTCCCGCATCAACCCGGAAGACTCCAGCCGGCTGGCGGCCACGGTGAGCGCCGGGTGCGTCAGGTAGAACAGCGTCGGGAACGGCGTGCCATCAGGCAATCTCGGGGTAGTCTTCACCACCCCGGGCTCGCCGTTCGGGCAGCGGTACGCGATCTCGAGGACACCGCGCGGTTCACGGCCCAATTGCCGCTCCACGGCCTCGATGTCGGCGGGATCAACCATGGGGACCTCTGGGCTCGGGCGGTGGCGGTGGGACAGGCGGCCCGCCCGGCGCCGGCGGGGGCCCGCCGATGGTGGGCGAAACCCCGTGCGGTTCATCGGCAATCGTGTGCCACAGCGAGGTGTACCAGGGCTGGCCCGCGGGCACCGCGGACCCCGGCAGCACGGGCGCCCCCGGCTCGCCCGACTCCATGGCCCCGGGCGGCAGTTGCACCTGATACGGGGTGTCGCCGGGCATGACGAAACCGAGCCGCTCCCTGGCCTGGGCCGCGACGTACACCGGGTCGGCCAGTTTGACCTTCTGCTGCTCCAGGTCGGCGATCTTGGCCCGCAACTGCTCCTCGCTGGCCTTGAGTTGTTTCATCTCGGTGCGTTGGGCGAAGTAGGTGCGGACCGGCCCGGCGATGGTCAGGGTCAGCACGCACACCACCGCGGCCAGAATCGCCGCCCGGCGCGCAGTCGACCCGAACCGCTGTTCGGACTGCAGCTCGGCCTGCTGCTGAGCTTGCACCGCAATGGCTTTGGTGACCGCCTCGTCGGCGACCGGCGCGGCCTGCGCCGGTCGGGACTCGGCCGCCCGGCGCTTGGGCTGCGAAGCGCGCGGCCGATTCGACTCCCCGGCCTTACCCGGCTTCCCGGGTCGGGAGGCCGGGGACCGTCGCTTCGGATCGGGCCGCTTCGCTTCGGACATCGACGTAAGGGTGCGCAGACGCCTGCGTTACTTGGCCTCGAACCGAGGGAACGCGAGATCGCCCGCGTAACGCGCGGCGTCGCCCAGTGCCTCCTCGATGCGCAGCAGCTGGTTGTACTTGGCCACCCGCTCGCTGCGGGCCGGGGCACCGGTCTTGATCTGACCGCTGCCCACCGCGACCGCGAGGTCGGCGATGGTGGTGTCCTCGGTCTCACCGGAGCGGTGGCTCATCATGGTGCGGTAACCGCTGTTGTGCGCCAGCGCAACGGCATCCAGGGTTTCGGTGAGCGTGCCGATCTGGTTGACCTTCACCAGCAGCGCGTTGGCGGCGCCACGCTCGATGCCGTCCTCGAGACGTTCCGGGTTGGTGACGAACAGATCGTCGCCGACCAATTGGATCCGGTCACCGATCGCCGAGGTCAGCGCCACCCAGCCGTCCCAGTCGTCCTCGGACAGCGGGTCCTCGATCGAGACGAGCGGGTAGGCGTCGATCAGGCCGGCGTAGAACTCGGCCATCTGGTCGGCGGTGCGGGTCTCCTTCTCGAAGGCGTAGCCCGAACCCTCCGTGTAGAACTCGGTGGCCGCGACGTCCAGCGCCAGTGCCACATCGCTGCCGAGCTTGAAGCCGGTGGCTTCGATGGCGGTGGCGATCAGGTCCAGTGCGGCCTTGGTGCCCGCGACGTCGGGGGCGAAGCCGCCCTCATCGCCGAGGCCCGTGGACAGCCCCTGCTTCTTGAGCACGGACTTGAGCGAGTGGTAGACCTCGGTACCCCAGCGCAGCGACTCCTTGAACGAGGGAGCGCCGATCGGGGCGACCATGAACTCCTGGACGTCCACTCCGGTGTCGGCGTGGGCGCCGCCGTTGAGGATGTTCATCATCGGCACCGGAAGGATGTGAGCGTTCGGGCCACCGAGGTAGCGGAACAGTGGCAGCGCGGCGCTGTCGGCCGCGGCCTTGGCCACAGCGAGTGAGACACCGAGGATCGCATTGGCGCCGAGCCGGGACTTGTCCGGCGTGCCGTCGAGATCCAGCAGCGCCTGGTCGACGAGACGCTGATCGTCAGCGGCCAGGCCGATGATCGCCGGGGCGATCTCGTCGAGGACGGCCTCGACGGCCTTCTCGACACCCTTGCCGCCGTAGCGGGAGCCGCCGTCGCGCAGCTCCACCGCTTCGTGCTCGCCGGTCGACGCGCCCGAGGGCACCGCTGCCCGGGCGAACGTGCCGTCAGTCAGGGCCACCTCGACCTCGACCGTCGGGTTACCACGGGAGTCGAGGATCTCGCGGGCTCCAACCTGCTCGATGATGGGCACTGGCTTCTCCTTATTGAGTCCGGCGTGTAGGGATGAGACTAGATCGTGGTCGGCGCAACGGCGTGTTTGGGCTTGTCACACGGGTCACAAGCCGTGGCCACCGGCATAGGCCGTCGCCCAGTCACGGACCATCCGGGCGTACTGGTCGGAGTTGTTGTAGGCCTTGAGCGCCTTCATCCAGCCCCGCGGGGTGGACAGGTCCTTGCCGTACCAGCACAGCAGACCGGCAGCCGAGAGCGCGGCGTCGTCGAAGTTGTCCGGGCTCACGACCCCGTCGTTGTTGGCATCGACCCCGAAATGACCCCACGTCTCCGGGATGAACTGCATCGGCCCCATGGCACGGTCCATCAGCGGATCCCCGTCGAGCTTGCCCTTGTCAGTGTCAGGGATGCGCAGATTGCCCGAGGTCCCGTCCAACTGCACCCCACGGATCGGCGGGGTGACGTCGCCGTTGCGCGCGATCATCGCGCCGCGGTAAGTGCCGTGGTGGCTCTCGACCATGCCGATGCCGGCCAGGGTCGTCCAGGCCACCTTGCAGTTGGGGTTCTCCACCTGGGCAACGCGCGCAGCGTAGGCGTAGGCCTCCAGGGCGTTGACGGGCATGCCCATGGCGGGCGCTCGTTGCGACGCCCATTCGTGCAGCTGATCGGCCGGTCTGCCCTTGGCATAGGTGTCGATTGCCGGCACCGCATCCCCGGCCGGCGGCGGCACGCCCTCGGGAATTGGGGTCCCCAGATGCCACGAACAGCTGGATGCCAACAGCAGCGCTGTCGCAGCAATTACGGCGACAGCCCGCAGCCAACGCACTGGCGACACCAGACTCCCTCAACCCCGCTCGATCTGATTCGCCATCGTCGCATGCGCGACTGTGGACGCGTCGGGCGACGGGCCCGTGCCGGAGGAACGGCAGGTGAACTCGGCCGGTCCCACAGACCCCCCTGCTAAGGTGAGCCACGCCTTGCTATGGCAAGGCAAGGCTACATTTTTCACGGTGCTTTCACCCCGGTCGAACGAGGACGCTTTGATGACTGTCATCTCGGACGTTCCGACCAGCACGCTGGCGGCGTCCAACGTCACATCGCAGGTATTCGGCAGTGGGCTGATCGGTTTGCGGGAAGGCCTCGAAGCCGCCATCGTGGTGTCGATCCTGGTCGCATTTCTGGTCAAATCCGAACGCCGCGACGCGCTCAAATGGGTGTGGCTGGGTGTCGGCGCCGCGATCGCCATGACCGTCACCGTCTTTCTGGTCATCCAGTTCGGCGAGAACACCATCAGCGGACTGGGCGCCGAAGCCATCGCCGGCATCGCCTCACTGATCGCCGTCGTCATCGTCACCACCATGGTGCTGTGGATGAAAAGGGCGTCGGCCTCGATGTCCGGCGAGCTGCGCGGTGGGATGTCGCAGGCTTTGGAGACGGGCGGCCTCGCGGTGGCGCTGTTGGCCTTCCTGGCGGTGGGGCGTGAAGGCGTGGAGACCGCGCTGTTCATGGTCGGCTACGCCGAAGCCGAGACGCTGTGGCCGCTGACCGGCCTGATCATCGGCGTGCTGATCGCCGCGGCGATCGCCTACGGCATGTACGCCGGCGCCGTCCGGATCAACCTGGCCAAGTTCTTCAAGTACACCGGCATCTTCCTGATCGTGGTGGCGGCCGGAATCCTCGCCTACGGCATCAAGGCGCTGCAGACCGTGGGCTGGATCCCCGGGCTTAGCGTCAAGGCGTTCGACATGAGCGGCGCATTCGACTGGTCGGCCTGGTACGGCGAGATCATCCAGGGTGTCTTCAATATCGACCCCACACCGACCGTGCTGCAGTTCGGTGCGTGGGTGGCCTACATCGTCGTAGTGCTGGCGCTGTTCCTGAAGCCGATGCGTGCCACCGGCGCCGCGTCGCCCGCCTCAACCACCTCCGAGCCTTCCTCCGAGCCGACCGTCGAGCCGGAGACCTCCACCGCACCCGAAAGGTCGACCAAGTGAAGCTGACCCCTGTCGTCAAGACCGGATTCGCGGCGACTGCCGCGGTGCTGGCCGGCATTTCGATGAGCGCCTGCCAGGCCAAGGAGGCCGACGGCGGCAGCGCAAGTGGCGACGGGGCCAAGTCAGCCCAGATCACCGTCGATGCCTCCGACACCGAATGCAAGCTGTCCGGGACCACCGCGACGACGGGCGCCAGCACCTTCGAGGTCACCAACACCGGCGACAAGGTCACCGAGTTCTACGTCTACGACGAGGGCGAGCGAGTCATGGGCGAGGTGGAGAACATCTCCCCCGGGCTCAAGCGCCAACTCATCGTTCAGCTCACCCAACCCGGCACATACCAGACCTCGTGCCGCCCCGGCATGGTCGGTGAGGGCATCCGCGGCAACTTCGTGGTGACCGGCGAGTCCGTCAAAGTCGACACCGAGGGCAAGTTCAAGGAAGCCGCCGACAACTACAAGCGGTACGTGAACAGCCAGGTCGACGCCCTGGTACCGGCCGTCGAAGAGTTCGTCGCCGCCGTCAAGGCCAAGGACGTCGCCAAGGCGAAGTTGCTCTACCCGACCTCGCGCGTCTACTGGGAGCGCGTCGAGCCGGTCGCCGAGTCCTTCCCCAACGATCTCGACCCGCGAGTCGACCTGCGCGAGGCCGACCTCGAGCCCGGGCAGAAGTGGACCGGCTTCCACGCTCTTGAGAAGCAACTGTGGGTCACCGGCCTCCAACCGGACGCCAGTGCGCTCGGCGACCAGTTGATCGCCGACGTCAAGGAGTTGCACGCCGGGGTCAAGGCGCCGGACTGGACCATCGACTCCACCCAGATCGCCGGTGGCGCACAGGGTCTGCTCGACGAGATCGCTATGAGCAAGATCAGCGGCGAAGAGGACATCTTCAGCCACACCGATCTGTGGGACTTCCGGGCCAACGTCGAAGGGTCGCAGACCGCGGTGGCCTCGGTGCGGCCGATCCTCGACGAGCGTGACGCCGAGCTGGGCAAGCGGGTGGACCAGCGCTTCGCCGACGTCGAGAAGTTGCTGGAGAAGTACCGTGACGGCGACGGCTTCGTGTCCTACGACAAGGTGACCGAGCCGCAACGCCAGGAACTGTCGCGCGCCATCGACGCGCTGAGCAAAGAAGTGAGCCAGGTGCAAGGTGTCATCGCCAAGCAGTGATCCAGTAGCCGATTCAGTCACCCCCGCAACGGATTCCGAGCAGTCCGCCGGCTTCTCCCGGCGCAGGCTGTTCGGCGCCGCCGGGGTCACCGCTGCGGTAGTCGGTGCGGCCAGCGCGGGTGCGCTGGCCGGCCGCGCCTCCGCGGCCGGCGTCCCGCACGGCGCCCTGCAGGGGCCGGTCCCGTTTCGTGGCGACCGGCAGGCAGGGATCATCACCGAGGCGCAGGACCGGATGCATTTCTGCTCCTTCGATGTCACCTCCGACAACCGCGACGACGTCATCGCGCTGCTCAAGCAGTGGACGAAGATGGCCGAGCGGATGACGCGCGGCGAGGAGACCGAAGACGGCGGCGCCGTGGACGGCAATCCGTATGCGCCGCCGTCGGATACCGGTGAGGCGCTGGGCCTGCCGGCCTCACAGCTCACCCTGACGATCGGGTTCGGGCCGTCCTTCTTCCGCAAGGATGGCAAGGACCGCTTCGGCATCGCCGACAAGCAGCCCGCCGAGCTCAAGGACCTGCCGAAGTTCCCCAACGAGACCATGGACCCGGCCCGCTGTGGGGGCGATATCTGTGTGCAGGCGTGCGCGAACGATCCGCAGGTTGCCGTGCACGCGATCCGCAACCTGGCCCGTGTCGGGTTCGGCACGGTCGCCGTACGGTACTCGCAGCTGGGGTTCGGCCGGACCTCATCGACCACCCGCGGTCAGGCCACCCCGCGAAACCTGTTCGGCTTCAAGGATGGAACGAACAACCTCAAGTCCGATCAGACCGACCTGCTCGACAAAAACGTCTGGGTGGCCGAGGGTGACGGAGCGGCCTGGCTCACCGGCGGCAGCTACCTGATCACCCGACGGATCCGCATGCGCATCGAGAACTGGGATCGCACCACGCTTCTGGAGCAGGAGCGGGTGATCGGCCGGCAGAAGGGCAGCGGCGCCCCCAACGGATTGCAGCAGGAATTCGACGAGCTCGATTTCGAAATCACGGACGGCCGCGGCGATCCGAAGATCGACAAGGACGCTCACGTGCGGCTGGCCTCGGCCGACCACCTGGGCGGCATCGAGATCCTGCGCCGCGGTTACAACTTCACCGACGGTTCGGACGGATTCGGCCATCTGGACGCCGGCCTGTTCTTCATCGCATTCGTGCGCAGCCCCGAAAAGCAGTTCATGCCGATGCAGCGGGAGCTGTCCCGCAAGGATCTGCTCAACGAATACATCACCCACACCGGAACCGCCATCTTCGCCTGCCCGCCCGGGCTGCGTGACGGTGACACCTCGGGCTACTGGGGTTCGACGCTGTTCGAGTGAGGCAATGACCCGATGACGCGCAACACTCGAATACTGCTCACCGCATTGGCCATCGCAGCGCTGGCCATCGGCGTTTTCGTGTACCAGTCTGTTCGTGACCGTGGCGGGCCGCCACCGGCTCCTCCCATCGAGGCCGGCCAGGTGGTACGCGAGAGCAGTCAGCGGCTGAACTCCGTTCCCGGCAGTGACGTGACATTCGTGGAGTTCCTCGACTTCGAGTGCGAGGGTTGTCGTGCGGTGTATCCCTCCATCGAGCAATTGCGGTCCGAGTACGGCAACAGGGTCAACTTCGTCATCCGCTACTTTCCCCTCGGTGCGCACTACAACGCCGAACGAGCGGCACGCGCCGTCGAGGCTGCCGCCCAACAGGGCAAGCTCGAGGCGATGTACAAGAAGATGTACGACGCCCAGGACCAGTGGGGCGAGAAGCAGGAACCGGCGGACGAGGTATTCCGAGGCTTCGCAGGAGAACTCGGCCTCGACATGACGGCATTCGACAAGGCCTACAGCGACCCTGCAACCGCCGCCCGAGTCCAACTCGATGTAGCCGACGGGCGCGCCCTGGGCGTGCAGGGAACGCCGACGTTCTTTCTCAACGGCCAGCGCATCCAGCCGCACAGCTATGAAGACCTGGCCGCGGCCTTCGACCAGGCGCTGGCCTAGTAAAGCGGCCGCGCGGCGCAGTCACGCACCGAGCAGGATCTGACTGAGCCGGGTGGTGGTCGCGACGCCGTCGTCGTAGCCGCCCTGCCCGTTGAGCCCGTTCATGATCGCCAGCGTGTAGCGCTGGTTCGGTCCGGCGAAGCCGACCGAGTTGATGACCCAGCCGCCCTGCTCCTGCGACCACCCGTTCTTGTTGCCGGGGCTCATCGACGGCCCCGCACCCCACACACCCCACTGTTGCTCCCCGCCAACCCGTTGCATCTCGGCCACGACCGCAGCCGCATCGGGCGGATTCAGTTGGGTCAGCGTGTAATTCATCAACCGGTCGAGATCATTGGTGGTCGATTTCTGGAAACCCCAGTACGGGAACATGTCACCGAATCCCGGTTGCGGCCGTAGGTCGGTCATGCCGTAACGCGGGAAGCCGGCGTTGAACGCCTTGTGGTCGGCCCCGCCGTAACGGGTCCACAGCGAGTCGGCCGCATCGTTGTCGGAGTTCCGCAGCATGTTCACCATGAGCTGCCGGTCATTGCCCGACATCCGCAGTGCCCCGGCGCGTTCCCGGGTCAGCAGGTCGACCACCATCGCCAGCTTGATGGTGGAGGCCGTCCAGATCATCTGATCCGCATTGGGGTTGGCGTACCGCGTGCCCGCGACGCGATCGCGCAACACGTAGCCGACGGTGCCGGGCCGCGATGCCAGGTAGGAATCCGCAGCCGCGATCCGCGAGCGCAGGTCACATCCCGTGGCTGCGCAGTCCGCAATGGCCAGCGGTGCAGCCACCATGCCCAGGACGAGCGTGAGGACGGTGGTGGCGATCCGCAGCATCCTCATTGCCCCACGGTAACGGGGCCCTGAGGTGGCAAGCTGTTGGCACGCCGTCAGGACGTACGCCGTGTCCGCGCGTCCAAATCGCGTTCTACTCCATGCTGTTCGGTATGCCACGGCGAAGGTCAAACCCGGCTAAGCGAACTTCGCAGTGGCCGAACCTCCGTTGAATCGGCCCAGAATGCTCCGCCGTGACTCGCGTTTGTAGCGTGGTGGCGGAGAAACCGGCCAGGAATCGCCGTGGCGCTACAAACGCGGACGGCGGCGGCCGGCATCAATCGCCAGGGTGATCGCCCTCGTCGCCCTCGTCGCCCTCGGAGTCCGAATCGTCCTCTTCAGCCGCGTCATCGGCCGCGTCGGCATCCTCTGCGTCGTCGGCCGCGTCCTCGGCCTCAGCCTCGCGTTCGGGCTCCCCCTCGGCGTCGAATGCACCCTCGTCATCCAAACCATCGATGACCACGGGTTCGACAACCGCGCCCGGCCAGTACTCCCGCCACTCGTCCTCGGTGATCGACCCCAACGGCGTCACGTCGAGTTCCTCGGGAACGTCCTCGCCACGGCGGCCGGCGGCCACATCGGATTCCACCACCCGCACGGTGTCCATGAACTCCAAAACCGCGCTGCGCAAATCATTCTCGGCATCGACATCCGCCGAGACCATCACCGAGGTCAGCGCAGCCGGCACCAGATCGGCCGGCAACCCGGCCTGCGCCACCCGAGCCAGCACCTTCTGCGCCAGCGCCAGAGCCGGCTGACCGGTCGGCACGTCATCCATCGACGATCCGCGGGCCTTCACCTTCTGCTCCTGGGCCTTGCGTTCCTCCCACTGGGCCAACTGCTCGTCCAGTGAAATCGATTCTCCGGCAAGCACTGCCGGCACGCGGTTACCTAGCTTGCGCACCAACGAATCGGCGACATCGTCGATGTTGAACGGGTGGACGGGCGCATCCTCGGCGATGCGGGCATGAAAAAGCACCTGCAGCAGCACATCGCCGAGTTCTTCGCGCAGTTCGTCGGCGTTGCCGCCGCGTACCGCGTCGAACAGCTCGTAGGTCTCCTCCAGCAGATAGCGGCGCAGCGAATCGTGAGTCTGCTCGCTCTCCCACGGCCCGTCGCTGCGCAGCTTGTCCATCATCGCCACGGCGTCCACGAGCCGCTCCCCAGCCTGTGCCCGCGGGGCCGCGATCAAGCGGTCCCCGGCCGCCAAACGGGCCTTGACCGCCGGATGCTCCGGGTCCGAGGACAGCAGAACGGGAGCATCCTCACCGTCATATGCGGGCCGCGCCGCGGGCAGCGACCACGGCACCTTCACCGGCATCTCCTCGGTGTACTGCACATCACCGGTGAGAAGATCGATTGCTTCGACGGGGATCAGGGACGGGCGGCGGGGGTCCACCAATACGACGGTCATCGAGCGACACCCCCTCACGGATTTCGACGAGACCCCTAGTCTCGGTCATACCAACACGTTGCCGGACCTCGACACGCCTGGTGAGCACGGCCAACGCTGCGATTCGCCGGCATCGGGCCGTCCCCACACGGGATGGCCGCCCTGCCCGAAGGCAAGGCGGCCATCATGTCACAGGCCGTGGTTTACGACTCCGGCGGGAACTGGCCCTCCGGGATCACCCAGTGACCCGGGCTCTCGTCGAAAAACGGGTTGGCGACGCCATTCACCGTTGGCAGCGTCTTGAGCTGGCCAGGCGGGATTCCGAAGAACGGATTCCCAACACCGTTGATGGTCGGCGAATTCATCAGCTGACCGGGCGCAATGCTTCCATTCGTCTGCCGGAAGAAATTATCTACCTCAGGAAACCTGACGGAAGGCACATTCACGTTGGGAACGTTCACGCTCGGCACGTTGACGTCCGGAACGTTCACGCTCGGCACGTTCACATCAGGAACGTTCACGCTCGGCACGTTCACATCAGGAACGTTCACACTCGGCACGTTCACATCAGGAACATTTACACCCGGCACATTCGCATCAGGAACATTCACACTCGGAACGTTCACATCAGGAACATTCACACCCGGCACGTTCACGCTCGGCATACCCATGTTGGGTACCGCCGGACCGGGAACCGGAGGCGGCGGGGGCACATTCGGAACGGCCTGCGCGAGGCCTGTACCCAGGCCTAACGAGCCCAATCCCAGTGCACCGGCCATCGTTGTTTTTACTGCGAACTTCTTCAAGTTCATGGTCACTCCTTCGCCTTGCGTCACCCCGACGAATCGCCGATAGACGGCAGTCGCGTGATGTTCGGTTTGGGAAATTGCATGACCGCCGTATGGCCGACGATCTTGCCGCCTCTGCTACAGACGACTACGCAATACCTTGACCCCCCGGCATATATGTCGGGTCTGCGCACCGAGGCGTTAACAGCAGTTCGGCGATTCAGACGATACGGGCGTCCAAAAAGGCGGTGCCACCAGGCGATCAGGCCGAAGAAAAAATTACAGGTCGGCGGTGATGTCGACGCTGCCCTCGGTCTGTCCGTTGAGCACCAGCACCAGACCGGCCACCATTCGGACAATGTCGAGGTCACGGATCCGCGGTGAGCCGATTCCGTCGCTCTCACGCGGGATCGGCACCTGAACCACCGAGGTGGTGGCCCGATAGTGCGCACCCGGGTACATCCGCTTGAGCCGCAACTGCGCGGAATCGGGCAGCACCAGCGGCGACAGCTTGATCGTCGACGCCGACACCGCACCGATCTCGGTGATCCCGTACTCCCGGCACAGCAACCGCAGCCGTGCCACCGCGACCAGACGCCGCGCGGGCTCGGGCAACGGCCCATAGCGGTCGACCAGTTCGTCCACGACGGCCTTCACCGCGTCCTCGTCCGACGCCGCGGCCAGCCGCCGGTAGCCCTCCAGCCGCAGCCGGTCACTGCCGATGTATTCCGGCGGCAGGTGAGCGTCGACCGGCAGATCGACCCGCACCTCTTTCGGTTCCTCTGCTGTGGCAACGGTTTTCCCGTCGGCGGCGGCGCGGTACGCCTCGACGGCCTCCCCCACCAGCCGCACATAGAGATCGAAACCCACTCCGGCGACGTGACCGGACTGCTCGGCGCCCAGTACATTGCCCGCGCCGCGGATCTCCAGGTCCTTCATGGCCACGGCCATACCCGCACCCAGCTCATTGTTCTGGGCGATGGTGGCCAACCGGTCGTAGGCAGTCTCGGTCAGCGGCGAATTGGGCGGATAGAGCATGTAGGCGTATCCGCGTTCGCGGCTGCGGCCCACGCGGCCACGCAACTGATGCAACTGTGACAGGCCGAAGGTGTCGGCCCGCTCGACGATCAGCGTGTTGGCGTTCGAAATGTCCAGGCCGGTCTCGACGATCGTGGTGCACACCAGGATGTCGTATTCACGGTTCCAGAAGCCCTCGACGGTCTTCTCCAGCGTCTCCTCGTTCATCTGCCCGTGGGCGACGACGACCCTGGCTTCGGGGACCATTTGACGAATCCGCGCCGCGGCCTGGTCGATGGTGCGTACCCGGTTGTGGATGTAGAAGACCTGCCCGTCACGCAGCAGCTCACGACGCAACGCCGCGGCCACCTGCTTGTCGTCATGCGGGCCGACGTAGGTCAGCACCGGGTAGCGCTCTTCGGGCGGAGTAAGGATCGTCGACATCTCGCGGATGCCGGCCAGGCTCATCTCCAAGGTGCGCGGGATCGGGGTGGCGCTCATGGTGAGCACGTCCACGTGGGTGCGCATCGACTTGATGTGTTCTTTGTGCTCGACACCGAACCGCTGTTCCTCGTCAACGATGATGAGGCCCAAGTCTTTCCACGTCACGCCCGTCTGCAACAACCGGTGCGTCCCGATCACCACGTCGACCGACCCGTCGGCCATCCCCTCCATCGTGGCCCGCGACTCAGCCGGATCGGTGAACCGCGACAACCCCTTGACCGTCACCGGGAAACCCGCCATCCGGTTGGTGAAGGTCTGCAGATGCTGATCGGCCAGCAGCGTCGTCGGCACCAGCACCGCGACCTGCTTGCCGTCCTGCACCGCCTTGAACGCCGCCCGCACCGCGATCTCGGTCTTGCCGTAACCCACGTCGCCACAGATCACCCGGTCCATCGGAACCGGCTTCTCCATATCGGATTTGACCTCGGTGATGGCGGTCATCTGGTCGATGGTCTCGGTAAAGCCGAACGCATCCTCCATCTCGTTCTGCCACGGAGTGTCGGGCCCGAACGCGTGCCCCGGAGCCGACTGCCGCTTGGCGTACAGGGCGACCAGCTCACTGGCGATCTCACGAACCGCCTTGCGCGCCTTGGTTTTCGTGTTGGCCCAGTCACTGCCGCCGAGCTTCGACAGCGATGGCGCCTCACCGCCGACATAGCGCGACAGCTGATCCAGCGAATCCATCGGTACGTACAACCGGTCCGATCCGCCACCCCGCTTTGACGAGGCGTACTCCAGCACCAGGTATTCGCGGCGGGCGCCGCCGACCACCCGCTCGGTCATCTCGACGAACTTGCCGATGCCGTGCTGATCGTGGACCACCAGATCCCCGGCCGCCAGCGCCAGCGGATCGACGACGTTGCGACGTTTGGCCGCAAGCCTTTTGCCTTCCGAGGCGGTCACCCGGTTGCCGGTCAGATCGGTTTCGGTGATGATCACGAGGTTGGCCCCGGGCAGGATCACGCCGTCGTGCAGCGGGCCTTTCAGCACCCCGACCACACCGGCCTTGGGTTCCGCTCCGGGCTCCAACATCGCTGCGGGCGTATCGGATTCGCCGAGCTGCTCCACCACGCGGTGGGCGGTACCGGTACCCGGGGTGACCACTGCGGCATACCCGCCGGTGGCCACGTGGGCGCGCAGCATCGCGAAGATCTCGTCGAGACTCTGCTGACTGCGGGCCGACGGAGACTGCCGCAGATCGAGCTCGGTGGCCTTGCCGTCGGGCAGCTGGCTCAGCGTCCACCACGGGTGACCGCCGGCGACGGCGTCCTCCCGTGCCTGCTCGAACGGGACGAATCCGGATGCGCCCAGCGCCTCGAGGTCGATGGGGGCATCCCCGCCGACCGCGGCCGTCGACCACGAGGCCTCCAGGAACTCCCGCCCGGTCTTGATCAGATCAGCGGCCCGGGTCCGCACCTTCTCGGGGTCGCACAGCAGCACCGGGGCGCCCTCGGGCAGGTGGTGAGTCAGCGTCGTGGGCTGAACCGGATGCAGCAGCGGCAGCAGCGCCTCCATCCCGTCGACGGGAATGCCCTCGGCGAGTTTGGCCAGCATGTCGGGCACGCTGCCCGGCACGCTGTTCTCGTGCGTGGGGTGTTCCTGGGCGAGCACCGCGGCACGCTCGCGCACATCGGGGGTCATCAACAGTTCGCGGCACGGCACGGCAACAACGTTCTGCACCGGGATCTCGGGGATCGAACGCTGGTCGGCGATCGAGAACATCCGCATCTCGGAGATCTCGTCACCCCAGAACTCGACGCGAACCGGATGCTCGGCGGTGGGCGGGAAGATGTCGAGGATGCCTCCGCGCACGGCGAACTCCCCGCGTTTGCCGACCATGTCGACGCGGGTGTAGGCCAGGTCGACCAGGCGCACGACGACGGCCTCGAACTCGGCCTCCGCACCGACTGTGAGGGTGACCGGCTCGGTACTCACGACATCGGGGGCCATCGGCTGCAGCAGCGAACGCGTGGTGGTGACCACCACCCGCAGCGGCGGGCCCAGCAGCTCGTCGTCGGGACGAGCCAGCCTGCGCAACAGCAACAACCGGGCAGCGACCGTCTCCACGCCCGGGGACAACCGCTCATGCGGCAGCGTCTCCCAGGACGGGAACAGCGCGACGGCATCGCCGACCACGCCGCGCAGCTCGGCGGTCAGATCGTCGGCCTCGCGTCCGGTGGCCGCGACCACCAGCAACGGGCCCTGCTGGGCCAGCCCGGCAGCCACCAGCACGCGGGCACTGGCCGGCCCGACGAGCGCGAGATCGGCGGGCCGGTCAGCGGCGCGGCGAAGGACGTCCTGCAGGGACGGATCGGTTAATGCCAGCTCGACGAGACCCGCAATCGGGGTCTGAACATGGTTGTGCCCCGGTGCGGTCATGATGAGGCTCATTCTACGGGGCCGGGAATTCGGCTCCGCCCCGATCTCCGCGGGGCGATCATGTACCGATGAAGCGTTGGGCGGCGGCGCTCGCGGTGGTGCTGACGGTGGCGCTCGCAATCATCTGGCTGACCGGCCGGGAGTCGTCGAAGCCCGCACACGAGGCGGTACCGACGCACCTCGGACCCGACGGCGTACCCGACTTCGCCGCCTACCCCGCCGTCGATCCGGCGCGGTACGTCCTGCGCGAAGGCCAGGGATTTCCGGTCCAGGGGTTTCGTACCCCCGACGGCTTCGTCTGCATGACCACCCAGCACCGCGCGATGTATGCCCTGGACTGCCGCGGGCCGTTCGTCGGGGCGCCCAACGATGCCAATCTGGCGCATCTGTTCAGCTACGGCACGACCAACGGCGCGATTCCGATGAGCTTCACCCACACCGAAGTGCCCCTCAGTCCGGTCGACGGACTCACCGAGGACGAAGCTCCGATGCTCCCGGCCGGTCAACGCTTCGAGGCGGGCAACGTCAACTGCATCCACACCGACGACATCCTGCTGGCGTGCCGGATGGCCGATCCGAAGAAGGGCAACGGGTTCATCGCCACCGCCACGGAGACGACGTCCTTCGGTAGGACCTGAACACGTCAAGATTGAGCCCGCCTGCGTCAAGGGATCGTCAAGCCCGCTGACGCGGCCGCCGGCAAGGCCGACTGTTGACTCATGACCCTGCTGGACATCCTGCCTTCACTTCGCGGCGCCACCCGACCAAGGCTGGACCCGAACATCTGGCCGCTGACCACCGGCGTAGACGAGTTGGGCCGGATCACCATCGGCCGGGTGGCGCTCACCGACATCGCCGACGAGTACCGCACCCCGGCCTATGTGCTGGACGAAACCGATTTCCGGACCCGCGCCCGGCGCTACCGGGCCGCCCTCGGTCACACCGAGGTGGTCTACGCGGGCAAGTCACTGTTGACCACGGCCGTCGCACGCTGGGCCGCCGAGGAAGGCCTCGGGGTGGACGTGTGCTCGGCGGCCGAGCTGGCGACGGCATTGGCCGGCGGCGTCGACCCGAAACGCATCGTGCTGCACGGCAACGCGAAATCGTGTGACGAGCTGCGCGATGCGATCGATGTCGGGGTGGGCCGGATCGTGATCGACTCCCCGATGGAGATCACCTACCTGGCAGGCCTGGTGCGTCGGCCCCAACAGGTACTGATCCGGGTCACCCCCGACATCGACATCCACGGGCATCGAGCGGTCACCACAGGCGTGACCGACCAGAAGTTCGGCTTCGCGCTGGCCGACCGCCGGGCCGCCCGCGCCGCCGCCCGCATTCTGGCCACCCCCAACCTCGATCTGGTTGGGCTGCACTGCCATATCGGTTCGCAGATCACCGATCCCGCGCCCTATGGCGAGGCCGTGCACCGGTTGATCGGCGCGATGGCCGACATCCGCGCCGAACACGACGTACTGCTGACCGAGCTCAACATCGGTGGCGGCCATGGGGTTCCGTATGTGCGCGGGGATACGGCCCTCGATACCGGCGCGCTCGCCGCCGTCGTCGACGACGCACTGACCACAGCGTGTGCGGCCGAGCGGTTTCCACGGCCGCGTCTGGTCGTCGAACCCGGACGGGCCATCAGCGCCCGGGCCGGCGTGACGCTTTACCGGGTACACGGGGTGAAGTCCCAGCCCGACGGGCGCACCTTCGTAGCCGTGGACGGCGGCATGAGCGACAACCCCCGGGTTTCCCTTTACGGTGCGAAATACACTGTGGCCCTGGCAAATCGACACCCGCTGGGGCCGACCATGCGGGCCACGGTGGTGGGCAGGCATTGCGAGGCCGGCGACGAGATCGTGCATGACGTCGAACTGCCCGCCGACATCCACGCCGGCGACCTGCTGGCCGTAGCCTGCACCGGCGCTTACCAACACAGCATGGCCTCGACCTACAACATGGTGGGTCGCCCGCCCGTGGTGGCGGTGCGCGACGGCGCGTCACGGGTGTTGGTGCGTCGGGAGACGACGGCGGACCTGCTATTGCGGGATCTGGGATGAACCGTCCCGCTCGACAACATCCTTGATCCTCGCGAGCCGGCGTTCCCAACCCGCCGCGATACCGTCGAGCCGCCGCGCCACCTCGCTGAGCCGAGCCCCCACCGCCTCGTACCTGATCTCTCGCCCGACCCGGGTAGCTGACACCAGGCCGACGTCAGTGAGCACTTTCAGATGTTTGGCGATGGCCTGGCGGCTGATCGGGAGTTCGTCGGCCAGCGACGACGCGGACGCGGGCCGACGGCCGAGGGCAACCAGAACCTGCCACCGGCTGTCGTCGGCAAGCGCAGCGAAAACCTGTACCGGCGAGGCACTCTCATGCATCCGCGGCGGCCCCCACCAGATACCTCTGCGCGAGGCCGAGCTCGACCGGCCAGCCGCCACTGTGATCGTCGAACCGGGAGCGGCGGTTGGCCTCAGACTCGTCGAGCGAGGCGAACCCGCTCTCGACGACACGCAGCACCACGCCGGACGGGGCCGGGGTGATCCAGAATTCGACGAGGGTGGATGAGCTGTCGAGGTCATCGGCGTCGATGTGCCACCGGAAGGCCGCATAGCGCGGCTCCTCGAGTGTGACGGTTCGCAACGCGAACCTGCCGTGCGTGGGGTCGGTGACGATGGCGACATCGCCGTCACGATCGATGCGGTGCTCGGTGATCCGCTCTTCGTTGATGTACCAACCGGGTTCGCTCACCAGGTCCCAGACGCGTTGCGCCGGTGCGTCGATGGCAATCTCGCGCTCGATGCGGTCGTAGTCGGTGGTCATTGTCGGGGTGTCCTCTCTACCGGAATTGCTGCAACCCAAGGGTTGCACATGAGGCCGGACACTGCAACCCCCGGGTTGCAGTTGGGGTGAGCGAACCCCGCAGACCTACTCCTCGTGCAGGACCGGGTCGGACTCCAGGTGGGTCAGGCCGTTCCACATCAGGTTGACCACATGGGCGGCCACCACTTCCTTCTTGGGCTCGCGGACGTCGAGCCACCACTGGGCGGTCATCGACACCGAACCGACCAGCGCCTGGGCGTACAGCGGCGCCAGATCCGGGTCGAGCCCGCGCCGGGAGAAGTCCCCGGCCAGTATCGAGGACACCTGATTGACCGCATCGTTGAGCAACGTCGAGTACGTGCCCGAGGTGATCGCGGCCGGCGAGTCCCGGATCAGGATGCGAAAGCCGTCGGTGCGTTCCTCGACATAGGTCAGCAGGGCCAGCGCCACCCGTTCGACCCGCACCCGCGACCGGTTGTTGGTCAGCGACGAGGTGATCCCGTCCAGCAGGGCAGACATCTCCCGATCGACGACGACGGCGTACAGGCCCTCTTTGCCGCCGAAGTGCTCGTAAACCACGGGTTTGGAGACGTTGGCGCGCTGGGCGATCTCCTCGATCGAGGTCCCCTCATAGCCCCGTTCGGCAAACAGCGACTTGGCGATCTCGATGAGCTGTTGTCGCCGTTCGTTGCCGGTCATCCGGGCCCGGGGGGCCCGCACTTCTTTCTCGGGTGCTGCCACGTATATCAGGCTAGACCGTTCGACTAGAGTCTCTCCCGGACATTCCGTCGTGGTGTAATCGGCAGCACCTCTGATTTTGGTTCAGATAGTTCAGGTTCGAGTCCTGGCGACGGAGCAATTGGATATGGCGAGCATGCGCAAAATGCGCGCTTGAGACGGCGTGTCTCGAGCAGACGCGCGCGTTCGCGGAATGGACGCGGAGAGAGAGGCACCTGTGTCGACCACCGAGGCCGCAGTCGTCGTACTGGCAGCAGGTGCCGGGACCCGAATGCGCTCGGACACCCCGAAGGTGCTTCACACGCTGGCGGGCCGCAGCATGCTCAGCCACGCGTTACACACCGTGGCCAACGCCGCCGCCCAGCATCTGGTGGTTGTCCTCGGCCACGATCGCGAACGGATCGCACCCGCGGTCGGCGAACTGGCCGACAAGCTGGGCCGCACCATCGACGTCGCCATCCAGGACCAGCAGCTCGGCACCGGGCACGCCGTGGCCTGCGGCCTGAGCTCCCTGCCCGACGAATTCGCCGGCACGGTCGTGGTGACCTCCGGTGACGTCCCGCTGCTCGACACGGACACCCTGGCCGGCCTCATCGAAACCCACAGCGCCGCGACGGCCGCGGCCACGGTGCTCACCACCACCGTGCCCGACCCCACCGGGTACGGCCGCATCCTGCGCACCCAGGACAACGAGGTCATCGGCATCGTCGAACAGGCCGACGCCACCGAATCGCAGCGGGCCATCCGTGAAGTCAACGCCGGGGTGTACGCGTTCGACATCGCGGACCTCCGCTCGGCGTTGAGCCGGCTGAGCTCCAACAACGCGCAGCAGGAGCTGTACCTCACCGACGTCATCGCGATCGTGCGCCAGGACGGCCGGACCGTGCGGGCCATGCACGTCGACGACAGCGCGCTGGTCGCCGGCGTCAACGACCGGGTGCAGCTCGCCGATCTCGGCGCCGAACTCAACCGCCGCATCGTGGCCCGTCACCAGCGGGCCGGCGTCACGATCGTCGACCCGGCCACCACCTGGATCGACGTCGACGTGACCATCGGCCGCGACACCGTCGTCCGCCCCGGCACCCAACTTCTGGGCACGACCGAGATCGGCGCCGGCTGCGAGATCGGTCCGGACTCGACCCTGACCGACGTCGAGGTGGGTGACGGCGCATCGGTGGTGCGCACGCACGGTCAGCTCGCCGTGATCGGTGCGGGCGCGACCGTCGGCCCGTTCACCTATCTGCGCCCGGGCACGATCCTCGGGGCCCAGTCCAAGCTCGGCGCGTTCGTCGAGACGAAGAACTCCACGATCGGCACGGCTACCAAGGTGCCGCACCTCACCTACGTCGGCGACGCCGACATCGGCGACCACAGCAACATCGGGGCCTCCAGCGTCTTCGTCAACTACGACGGCGAGACCAAGCACCGGACCACCATCGGCTCCCACGTGCGAACCGGCTCCGACACGATGTTCATCGCCCCGGTCACCGTCGGCGACGGTGCCTACACCGGCGCGGGCACCGTGCTGCGCGACGACGTCCCGCCCGGCGCGTTGGCGGTCTCGGACAACGCCCAGCGCACGATCGAGGGCTGGGTGCAGCGCAAGCGTCCGGGCTCGGCGGCGGCCGCTGCGGCAGCGGCCGCGGGTCAGGCTCCGGCGGCGGCAAATCAGGCCGAAGCGGCCGACGACGCCGCCGGCAAGGACGACTGATCCGACGTTTCGTGTTGGCAATCTGGTAACCCGGCTACGAACCACCAGAAACGCTACGTACGATTGCCCCGTATCGATCCCCAACCGCGAAGGCAGCCGCTGTGGCCACGGACTGGACCGACAATCGAAAAAACCTGATGCTGTTCTCGGGGCGCGCGCACCCCGAGCTGGCGGAGCAGGTCGCCAAGGAACTCGACATCGAGGTCACGGCGCAGACCGCCCGTGACTTTGCCAACGGCGAGATCTTCGTCCGGTTCGACGAGTCCGTGCGCGGCTGCGACGCGTTCGTCCTGCAGAGTCATCCGGCGCCACTGAACCAGTGGCTCATGGAGCAGCTCATCATGATCGATGCGCTCAAGCGCGGTAGCGCCAAGCGGATCACCGCGATCCTGCCGTTCTATCCCTATGCGCGCCAGGACAAGAAGCACCGCGGGCGCGAACCCATCTCGGCTCGCCTCGTCGCCGACTTGCTCAAGACCGCAGGCGCCGACCGCATCGTCTCGGTGGACCTGCACACCGACCAGATCCAGGGCTTCTTCGACGGGCCCGTGGACCACATGCGGGCCCAGCCGCTGCTGTGCGGCTACATCGGCGACAAATACGGCGACTCCGACGCGGTCGTGGTGTCGCCGGACTCGGGCCGCGTCCGCGTCGCCGAGAAATGGGCCGACGCCCTTGGCGGCGTTCCGCTGGCCTTCATCCACAAGACCCGTGACCCGCTGGTGCCCAACCAGGTCAAGGCCAACCGCGTCGTCGGTGACGTCAAGGGCAAGACCTGCATCCTGACCGACGACATGATCGACACCGGCGGCACCATCGCCGGCGCGGTCAAGCTGCTGCGTGAGGACGGCGCCAAGGACGTGGTGATCGCCGCCACCCACGGCGTGCTGTCCGATCCGGCCGCCCAGCGCCTGGCCGACTGCGGTGCCCGCGAGGTGATCGTCACCAACACGCTACCGATCACCGAGGACAAGAAGTTCCCGCAGCTGACCGTCCTGTCCATCGCGCCGCTGCTGGCCAGCACCATCCGCGCGGTGTTCGAGAACGGTTCGGTGACCGGGCTGTTCGACGGGTTGGCCTAGATGGCGGAATCGGATGGGCGGCCCGCCGCCATCATCTACCACAACCCGAAATGCTCGACCTCCCGCAAGACGCTGGATCTGTTGCGCGAGAACGGGATCGAGCCTGAGATTGTGCAGTATCTGAAGACGCCGCCGACGCGCGCCGAGTTGAAGAAGATGATCGCCGACGCCGGCATCGATGTGCGCACCGCGGTGCGCAAGCGTGAATCCCTGTACGCCGAACTGGGTTTGGCCGATGCCTCCGACGACGAACTGCTCGATGCGATGGCCGAGAATCCCATCCTGATCGAGCGCCCGTTCGTCGTCACCGACAACGGCACCCGATTGGCCCGGCCGATCGATTCGGTACGCGAGATTCTGTGAAGCGGCTGCTCGCCACGGCCGGCACGCTGGCGGTGCTGGTCACCGGTTGCGGCGCCGAAACGCCTGACTACAAGTCGATCTGGACCACGAGCTCGACGACTCCGGCCCCCGCCGCCGACAACCAGCCGGTGCCGCTGTGGCAGTACCTGGAGGACTCCGGTGTCGTCGGCGAGCCCATCGCGCCCGAGAAGATCCCGCATCTGACGGTGACCATGCCGAGCCCACCGGGATGGCATCAGTACAACAATCCGAACCTGGCCCCGGGCACCCGGATGATCGCCAAGGGTGACACCTACCCCACCGCGATGATGCTGGCCTTCGCCTTGCACGGCGATTTCGACGTGCCCAAGGCCCTGAAGGACCACGGCTACGCCGACGCTCAGCTGTCGCAGAACTTCAAGCAGCTCAACGCATCCACCGCGGATTGGAAGGGTTTCCCGTCGGCGATGATCGAGGGCAGCTACGACCTCAACGAGAAGCGCATGCAGAGCTACAACCGCGTGATCATCGCGAACGACGGGCTGCAGCCCCCGCAGCGCTATCTCATCCAGCTGACCGTCACGACCTACGCCGACGAGGCTGCGGCACAGGGCCCGGACATCGAAGCGATCATCGCGGGCTTCAACGTCGCCAAGAAGTGATCGAGAGCCACCCGTAGGGTGGTCAGCATGAGTGGATGGACCAGCGCCGACCTGCCCTCGTTCTCCGGCCGCAGGGTGATCGTCACCGGCGCCAACAGCGGGCTGGGGCTCGTCACCGCGCGTGAGCTCGCCCGCGTCGGCGCCAAGGTCACCGTCGCGGTGCGCAACCTGGAGAAGGGCACCGCAGCCGCCGAGACGATGACGGGCGGCATCGTCGAGGTACGCAAGCTCGACCTGCAGAACCTGGCCTCGGTGCACGAGTTCGCCGACACCGTCGAGAGCGTCGACGTGCTGGTTAACAACGCCGGCATCATGGCCGTGCCGCTGAGCCGGACCGTCGACGGTTTCGAGAGTCAGATCGGTACCAATCACCTGGGCCATTTCGCGCTGACAAATCTGCTGCTACCCAAGATCACCGATCGGGTGGTGACGGTGTCCTCGTTGTTTCATTGGATCGGGAAGATCAGCCAGCGGGACCTGAACTGGAAATCGCGGCCGTATTCGGCGTGGCTGGCGTACGGGCAGTCCAAGCTCGCCAACCTGATGTTCACCACCGAGTTGCAGCGCCGGCTGACGGCCTCGGGCTCGCAGGTGCGCGCCCTGGCCGCCCACCCCGGCTATTCGGCCACCAATCTGCAGGGCCAGACCGGCAACAAGTTCGGCGAGCGGATGATGGCGACCGCCAACCGGGTCTTCGCCAGCGAGCCGTCCTTCGGCGCACGTCAGACGCTGTTCGCGGTGTCCCAGGACATCCCAGGAGACACCTTCATCGGGCCGCGGTTCGGCCAGTTCGGCCCCAGCCAGCCCGTCGGGCGCAGCCCGCTGGCCCGGCGGGCGGACACCCAGAAGGCGCTGTGGGAGCTGTCCGAAGAGCTCACCAAGACCACGTATCCGCTGTAGGTCTCCGGCTCCGATTTTTGGCGGCGCCCCTGTCTTTGCTACCCTGACCTGGCGTCACGGCGAGGGTGGACCTTTTGGACCACCGTTATCGGCGGGAACTTCTTCAAGTGTTGTGACCCTTGCCGTGCTGACGATCTGACCGCAGTACCGCAACTAGAGGAGCAACATCATGGCCAAGGCCGCAGCCAAGAACGTCCCCAACAAGCTGACCGCCACCGTGCGTACCCGCACCGGCAAGGGCGCCTCGCGCCAGGCCCGCCGCGACGGCCAGGTGCCCACCGTGCTCTACGGCCACGGCACCGACCCCCAGCACCTGGAGATCAACGGCCGCGAGTTCGCCGCGGTGCTGCGCCACGCGGGCACCAACGCCGTGCTCACCCTCGACATCGAGGGCAAGGAACAGCTGGCCCTGACCAAGGCACTGGACATCCACCCGATCCGCCGCAACATCCAGCACGCCGACCTGCTCGTCGTGCGCCGTGGCGAGAAGGTCCACGTCGAGGTCTCCGTCGTCATCGAGGGTGACGCCGTCCCGGGCGCCCTGGTGACCCAGGACACCAACACCATCGAGATCGAGGCCGAGGCCCTGTCGATCCCCGAGCACCTGACCGTGTCGATCGAGGGCGTCGAGGCCGGCACCCAGATCCTGGCCGGCCAGGTCGAGCTGCCCGCCGGCGTTTCGCTGGTGTCGGATCCCGAGCTGCTCGTGGTCAACATCGTCGAGGCCCCGAGCGCCGAGGCGCTCGAGTCCGAGGGTGCCGGCGAGACTGCCGAGGCCCCGGCCGAGGAGCCTGCAGCCGAGGCTGCTGCCGAAGCCTCCGAGTAAGCACCCCATTTGATGGCCGAGCCGCTGCTGGTGGTGGGCCTGGGAAATCCCGGGCCCGCCTACGCCAAGACCCGGCACAATGTCGGGTTCATGGTGGCCGATGTACTGGCCGCCCGCATCGGCTCGGCCTTCAAGGTGCACAAGAAGTCCGGCGCCGAGGTGATCACCGGCCGGCTCGCAGGAGCCCCGGTGATACTGGCCAAACCTCGGTGCTACATGAACGAGTCCGGCCGCCAGGTCGGACCGTTGGCCAAGTTCTATTCGGTGCCGCCGAGCCGGCTCGTGGTCATCCACGACGAGCTCGACATCGACTTCGGCCGGATCCGGCTCAAGATCGGCGGCGGCGAGGGCGGCCACAACGGGCTACGTTCGGTCGCGTCAGCCTTGGGCAGCAAGGACTTTCAGCGGGTCCGCATCGGGGTGGGCCGCCCACCGGGTCGTAAGGATCCGGCGGCATTCGTCCTGGAGGCGTTCACCGCTGCCGAGCGCGCCGAGGTCCCGACGATCTGCGAGCAGGCCGCCGACGCCACCGAGCTGTTGATCGCCCAGGGCCTGGAGCCGGCCCAGAACACCGTCCACGCCTGGTGATTTCGCTCCTTACCAGCGAAACGGCCGGTCGAGGGTGAGCGTGCGCTCCGCCTGGCCATACCAGCCCTGCGGCGCGTACTGGTCGGTGTGCAGATAGCACTGCACCCGCACCTGCGGGCTGCCGGGTTGAAACGTCAGCAGCCGGCTGATCGGCAGGGTCGTGATCGGCATGTGATGGCGACTCAGTGACGCCACATTCATGAAATAGGTTCCACCCCAAGCTTGCTCGATATGGGTCTTCCCGCCGTGGGAATCGTCGGGGTTGGTGTGGGTATGCCCGGCCAGCCACAGCGCGACCGCACCCGGATGTTCGGTGAGATACCGCTCGAACGCCCCGGAGTCCGGCTTGCCGCCAACCCAGTACAGGTAGGACGCGCCCTGCGGGGTCCCCTCCAGGAAGGGACGATGGTAGTGCTCGTAGAGTTGCCCGTCCGAACCCCGGCGCACCCCCTCCCACTCCCCTGACGCCACCGTGGTGTCCTTGAGCACGTAGTGGTGCACCGTGATGATGATCGAATCATGGTTCTGCTCAACCATGTTCGCCCACCACTGAAATGTCTCGGCGGAGACCACCCCACCGGGGTTGCCCCCGAGCGTGCCCCGGCCAACAGCCTGAGACGGTTCGTTGCGGTCGCTCAGCATCAGGAAGAGCAGGTTGCCCACCCGGAACGAATACCGTTCCCAAGCCCCGGTGACCGGATACCGCCGGGCCCCGGCGTCGACGCCGGAATGCGCGGTGTGCGTGCCCAGCGGATCGATCCACTTCTGCCACCACCAAGCATCAGGTTCGGAGAGCCCACTGCGATCGTGATTTCCGCACACCGAGTACACGTCCTCACGCCGGTGCTTGCGCATCGCGGAGAGTTGCCGGCGGACCTCCTGACCCTCGGCGTCGTCGGGCAGGCTGTGATGCGCACCGGACATGTCCCCGACGTCGACGGCGATGTCCCAGTCGAACGGCGGGCCACCCTGCGCGCCACCGAATTCCGACTGCCCGATGGCCTCGGCCAGACTTTCCCGCCCGAACTGCTTGTCGGTGCCCACGTGGGCGTCGCCGAACGTCCAGAGCCGAAAGTCACCCTGCTGTGTCGCCATCGTCGCCACACGCTAGCGTTGCGGCCCGGCGAGATCCGGCTTTGCGCTCAGGCTGATTTCAACGGCCGGTCAGAGCCCCCGGATTCCGCTGTCGACGACTTTCACGGTCTTGTGCGGAAACCGTTTCTCGGCGTGCGCCTTGGCCGCCGAGTTCGGCAGCACGTACAGCGTTTCCCGCTTTTCCCGCAGGGGTTTGAGCACCCGGTCCATGAACTCCTTGCGGTCGTCGAGGTAGGGCTCGATCACATCCTCCCCCGCCGGGCACACCGCCAGGCAGTAGGCCGCCTTGTAGTTCGCCTTGAACGACAGGCTCTGCCACATCGAGGCGTTCTCCGAATCGCTGACCCGGGAACGGAATTCCTCGGCATCGCTGCTGTCGGCGATGGTCTGCGCCCAGTCGGTGAATCCACCCATGAACTCGCGGTAGTTGTGCACCGAGCATGCGACGAAGTCGAACTCGCCGTCCTTGCCGATGGCCCCGACCGGACAGGCCGCCACACACAGCTTGCATTCCAGGCACGGTGAATAGTCCAGTGGCTCACCGTAACTGCTGATCGGCGAGCCCACCAGAATGGTCGCCAGCAGGATGAAGTTGCCGAATTTGGGGTGGATCACATTGCGATGGATTCCCATCACGCCCAGCCCCGAGGCCACCGCGACCGGTTTGTGCGCCACCACCCAGATCCGCCCGGGGTATCTGTCCATCTCCATCGGGAAGGTCGCCGACGGGTTCACCGCGCGATGACCGACATCCTCCAGTGCCCGGGTGATCCGGTGGGCGGCCTCGTTGATGATCTCACCGCTGCGGTGGAACTCCTGATTGGCCACACTGCGGGTGGACGAGCGCACGTTGTCGCGGTTCATCTTCACCACCAGCGAGATGTAACTGCGCACCCCCGGCAGCGCGGCCTCGACGTGTTCGAGCTCAGAGGCCAGGGCGGGGTCGTCCACACTCGCGAACGCGACGTCGTCGGCCCCGGCATCCAGACACAACTGCCGCAGCCAGTCCGCATCGACCACGTCGGGAACCGGCGTATCGGCGCGGGCGCGCACCGCACGCACCGTCGGATGATCGGCCAGGCGGGGCGAAAGCTTGGGCTTCATGTGTCTGAGTATAGACAACTATACCTAGGGTGCAAGGATCTCTCCTCCGCTCGTAAAGAAACCGTTCAGGCCGGGTGCGAGCGTGCGCGCAGCGGGTACACCCGAGATATGGACGGCATCCGGCTACTGACCCCACTGCTCGACGGCTCGCGGCTGTGGGGTTGCGTGCAGGTCCGGCCGGGGCGTTTCGGCATCACCTACTACCGGCTGGTGGTCTATCCGCCCGGCCTGAGCACCTCGGAGCGCCGCCTGGTGCGGTTGGCCCGGGGCTGGCCGTTGTGGGGGATGCTCGTGTGGCTGCTGTGCCAGCTCTGGCTGGGCGGGCAGATGTCCCCCTGGCCGGCGTTCGGCGCGTCTACTGCGGTGTTCCTGGCCACCGGGGCCATCGCAGTCGGCCTCTCCGGCGGTGCGTTCCACCGCGTGCGGACACTGTGCGCGACGACGTTGGCCGGATGTGACGATCCGGGATCTCAGGTTGCCCGCGAGCGCCTCGTCGTGCTCGCGGCGACGCTTCTGCAGGCCGATGAACACCGCGACCGCGGTGAGCTCACCGCCGTCGATCACGAGCTGATCTGGTGGCAGGTCTATGACCGGATGGATTCGGACCACGGCGCAAATACCAAGCAGGCCAGCTGATGTCGGACATGCTCGAGGTGGTGTCGATGATGGCGGCGCCGGCAGCGATCCTGTTGACGTTGCGCGGCTACGTCATTCGGCAGAACCGGGTCGCCGACGCGGCCGAGCGCATCGCGCGCTCGACGGCTCAATAACCACCGCGAGCGGGCGTGTCAGGTAGGACACGCCCGCTCGCGGGTGGTGGTGCCGGTGCCGCGCGACGATTCGCTAGCGGCGAGCTCCTGGCATACCGAGCCACGGGAACACCGGGAGGTTGGCAGGTGGCGCCGTTGTTCCGGGCCTCGCCTTGATCGACGTGCTGCCGTTGGTCGTACAGATGGTCTTGGTGGCCGTGTCCTGACAGGTCGGCCGAGCTGACGCCACGGGCGCCGAAATCACCGATGCTGCAGCCAAACCCACCATCACAAAGGCAAACTTGCCGCGACCTGTCATCATGTCCTTCCCCTTCCGGGCTACGACCGCGATACCAGAATGGTCATGCGCTGAACCCGCCGGCATGCGCTCGCTCATCAGGGGCAGGCCGATACAACGACGTGGGAATCCGCATCGAGCGGCGTGTTGTTTGCCGCCGCCCGGTTGAACGCATCCTGTCGGGCAGCCTCCACCGTCGCCCCGGCTCCACCGGCCACCGCGTGGTTGCTGGGGCTGGCCACGGACACGATGCAGACGTTGTCGTTGGTCACCTCGTCGGCTGTGCATTCCACGCCACCGGCGTTCTGGCAGGCCGCGATCACTGCCGCGGACGCCTCTTCACTGGTGTCACCGGTCGCGGTGAAACCAGCCAGGGTGTCGACGAATTCGCCGGTGCCCACAGCTGCAAACATGTCTTCAGGGTCTTCGACGTAACCGCCGGGACCACCCGCCCACGCGGTGCCCGCGGTAATCCCGGCGGCGACAACGCCCGCGCCGAGGATCGCCGAAACCCATCGGGAATTGACCATGCCGGTCCTCTCGTCAAAGTGGTTTCCGCGTCAGAATACGCAAACATCACGTGAACGATGGGCAAATTGACCGTGCTGTCATCGCATTTGGTCACGCACGCTGATGCAAGGCACAGCCTGCATCACGAAAAAGCACGCCAGGATCTAAGTTGTCGCGATGGAGCGCGAAGCGAAGGTGCGCGAGCGTGCGCAAAGTGCTGCCCGCGAGCGTGCGTGTCGCGCAGCAGACACGCACGCTCGCGGTGCAAAAGGCTAAGTGACCAGGGAAACCGAGTTGGCGCGACGCAGCTTGCCCGACGGGGTCTTCGGGATACTGCCGGGCCCGAGCACCACGACGTTGCGCGGACGCATGTCGACCTCGGACACCACCTCGTGCGCCACCTGATGCTCGATGCGGCGCACCTCGGCCGGATCCTGCCAGGCATTGGACTCCACGGCGACGGCGAAGGTCTCACGTGAGTGCCCGGCATCCAGGCGCACTGCCACGGCGCAGCCGGGGCGCACGCCCTCGACGCGACCGGCGGCACGCTCGATGTCGGTCGGGTAGATGTTGCGCCCGGCCATGATGATCACGTCCTTGACGCGACCGCACACGATGACGTTGCCCTCTTCGGTGATGTAACCGAGGTCGCCGGTGTCGTACCAGCCGTGCTCGTCCTGGGCCGGCAGGAAGCCGCCCATGGTGAGGTAGCCGGGGGTCAGCGATTCGCCGCGGAGCTCGATGACGCCGACGCCGCGGGCCAGCATGACGTCGCCGTGCTCGTCGACGACGCGGGCCTCAAGGTCCTTCAGCAGCGGGCCGAGTGAGGCCAGCCGGCGGGTGTTTCCCTTGGTGGCGGGCACGGCCTGGCGCAGCGCGGCCAGCAGGTCCGCGTCGACCTCGTCGACCACCAGGCCGGCGTTGCACGGGGAGAACGACACCGCCAGGCAGGTCTCCGCCATGCCGTAGGCCGGCAGGATCGCCGACGACGGCAGCCCGAACGGCTTGCCCGCGTCGAGCAGGTCCTCGACGTCGGCCGGCTCCACGGGCTCGGCACCCGAGAGCGCGAACCGCAGCGTGGACAGGTCGAAATCGCCGGGCTTGGCCTGGCGGCGCAACCGCTTGGCGAACAGCGCGTAGGCGAAGTTGGGCGCCGCGGTCATGGTGCCCTTGTACTTGTCGATGAGCTTGGCCCACAGCAGCGTGTCGCGCAGGAAGTCCATCGGCGTGACCTTGACGAGCTCGGCGCCGAAATACATCGGGATGGTCAGGAAGCCGACCATGCCCATGTCATGGAAGCAGGGCAGCCAGCTGACCATGACGTCCTTGTCGACGTCGTACTGCGCACCGATGAACATCGCCTCGGCGTTGGAGTGGATATTGCGGTGGGTGATCTGCACGGCCTTGGGCGACCCGGTCGAGCCGGACGTCAGCTGCATCAGTGCCAGATCGTCCTCACCGGTTTCCACCGGGTCGATCGGGTCGGCGGCCAGCAGGTCGGAGACCTGGACCACCTTGATGCCCTTTTCCTCCAGCACCGGGATGGCGACCAGGAACGGCTCGGAGACGATGACGGCGTCCGCCTCGATCATGCCGATCACGTTCATGGTGTCCTCGGCCCACACCGCCAGATCGGTGCGCGGCGTCGGCTGGTGAAGCATCGTCAGGCTCGCGCCGCGCATCCACACGCCCTGCGCGGTCGGCGCGATCTCGACGGGGAAGCCGGCCAGCACGCCGACGGCGTCGCCGTGACCGATACCCGCGGCGGCCAGACCGCCCGCGATGCGCCGGGCCCGCTCGTGAACCTCACCCCAGGTGTGGCGAACCGGCTCATGCGGCTCACCGGTCACCATGCCGCGCTTGCTCTCACGAGCATTGCGGAACATCTTCTCGGTGAATCTGCTCACGACGACCTCCTTGGCTTCCGCGGCCCCGGCACCGGCGACAGTGCGCCAGGTGCAGTTGCCCGGTTATCCATGCTCCGCCCGCTGCGCACCGCTTTTGGGTAGGCGCGCGCACACGATTGGGGAGCAGTTATGTCTCGAAAAGGTGATGCCCCAGAACCGGGTGTACGTCTGGGCGACCACCCACCGTCGTGGACGGCGGGCGCACAAGTCGCATCCGATGCAAGATCGCTAGCATTCACCGTCGCTCATCTTAAGAGACCCTTAAGTAACTGCCAAACCCTCGCGTTAATTGAGGTCTGCGTCACATTCTCAGGCCGGCGTCGGTTCGGACTGCGCGGATTTCCACTCAGGGGTTGTTCAGGCGCAAAGTTCGCAGCCCTGGCGTCGAAAACAGCGGACGACGGGCGGAGCAGCCCGACCGCCAGACCCGCCCGTCAGGCCGACGTCGACGGCTCCGGAACAACCCGGGCACCGCTGACGGGACCGCTGGCCACCCGCACCGTCCGGCACACGCCCGCCCCGGCCAGTTCGGCACCCACGTCCACCGCAGACGTCGACGACGAGCACAGGAACGCACACGTCGGGCCCGAACCGGACACGATGCCGGCCAGGGCGCCGGCCTCCACGCCGGCACGCAACGTCCGGCGCAGATCCGGGTACAGGCTCAGCGCGGCCGGCTGCAGGTCATTGGCCAGCAGCCCGGCCAGTTCGGCCGGATCACCGGAAGCCAGCGCGGCCAGTACGGGCTCGGGCTCCTCGGCCCGCGGCGGGCTTCCCGTCGAGGTGTCCGCGCGCAGCCGATCCAGCTCGCCGAACACCTTCGGGGTGGACAGGCCCTTGTGCGCGAACGCGAGCACCCAGTGGAAGGTGTTGCGGGCCAGCACCGTGGCCAGCTCCTCACCGCGGCCGGTACCCAGCGCGGTACCGCCGTGCAGCGCGAACGGGACGTCACTGCCCAGCCGAGCCGCCAACGCGTGCAGATCGCGCCTGGGCACCCCGAGCTCCCACAGCGTGTTCATGGCCACCAGCACTGCCGCCGCGTCGGCGCTACCCCCGGCCATGCCACCGGCCACCGGGATCGACTTGTCGAGGCTGATCGCCACGTCCGGCGACCGGCCCACATGCTCGGCCAGCAGTTCGGCGGCGCGCCAGGCCAGATTGCGCTCGTCGGTGGGCACCGACTCCACGCCCTCACCCTCGACCGTCAGCGACAGCATGTCGGCATTGCGCACCGTCACCTCGTCCAGCAACGACACGGCATGGAACACCGTGGTGAGGTCGTGGTAGCCGTCATCGCGCACATCACCGACGGCCAGGTACAGGTTCACCTTGCCGGGGACGCGCACGGTCACCGAACCGGTGGGGACCCATTCGGACGCGGTTCTGCCGTCGGAAGCTGACACGGCCACGACACTATCGCCGCCCACCCTCGGTTGTCGGTGAACTTAGGCTGAGACGGTGACCTCACCCGAGGTGGAAATAGCGGGATACACCACGACGAAAGTCGTGGGGAACGGCGGCTCAGCCGTCGTGTATCAGGCAAGCGACCCCGACGGGGCCATCGTCGCGCTCAAGATTCTCGATGATCAGCACCGCCGACCCGCACAGCTGGCCCGGCTGCAACGCGAGTTCGACTTCGCCCGTCAGCTCACCCATCCGAACATCGTCACGGTGTACGCGGCGGGCCCGGGCTGGCTGGCGATGGAGTTCCTCGATGGCGGCACGGTGAACAACCTGCCCGGCATCCCCGAGCGGCTCACCGCACTGACCCAGATCTCCGGGGCACTCGATCACGCCCACCGTCTCGGCATCGTGCACTGCGACGTCAAACCCGCCAATATCCTTGTCGATCAACCATTTTCGAGAGCGGTGCTGATCGACTTCGGGGTGGCCCACTCGATGGCCGCGGACGTGGCCGCCAAGCTTTCCCAGGACCGGCATGCCCGGATGAGCCTCGACCCGGCCCGGCGCATCACCCGCCAGGCAACCCGACCACACCCGGATATCCAAGCGTCACTGCCCTATTCGGCACCCGAGCTACTCAGCGGCCGGACCCCGCTGGCGGCGACGGACCAGTACGCACTGGCCTGCACGATGGTTGAGCTGCTGACCGGATCGCCGCCGTTCTCCGCCGATACCGCGATAGCCCTGATCGATCACCAGCTGTACAGCCGACCGCCACGAATATCGCAGCGGTGCAGTTGGATTCCACCTTCGGCGGACTCGATCATCGCCAGGGCGATGGCGAAGGACCCGGACCGGCGACACGACTCATGTTCGGAGTTCGTCGGCCTGATCACCCAGACGCTCACGCTCCCAACGTGAAAAAGACCGCGAGATTATCGAACAATCTCGCGATCTTCTTCACATCGGGGACAAACCCTAGGCCTGCTGTGCCGCCTCGACTTCGGCCGCAGCCTCGACTTCGGCCGCAGCCTCACCCTCGGCTTCCTTGGCCCGCTGCAGGAGCCGGACGAAGTCGGCGATGCCGAGCGTCTCGCCACGGCGCGACGGGTCGATGCTGGCGGCCAGCAGCCGCTCGGCCGACTCGTTGCCCGAACCCGCCCAGTCCGCGAACGCGTTACGAGAGGTCTTGCGCCGCTGCGCGAACCCGATGTCGATGAGCTTGAACACCTCATTGCGGAATTCGGCGTCCGTCGGCCACGGCGATGTCTCGTGCCGGTCGATGCGGACCAGCCCGGAGTACACCCGCGGGATCGGCCAGAACACCGTGGGCGACACCATGCCGTGCCTGCGCACATTTCCGTAGAAACGCGCCTTGGCACTGGGCACGCCGTAGTCCTTGCCACCGGGTTCGGCCGCCAGGCGCTCGGCCACCTCGGCCTGCACCATGACCATCACCGTCCGGATCGACGGGAACTCGGCCAACAGGTGCAGCAGTGCGGGCACCGCCACGTTGTACGGCAGGTTCGCCACGAGCGCGGTCGGCTGATCGGTCAGATCAGACGGCATCAGCGTCAGGATGTCCTGGTTGATCACCGTGAGCCGGTTGATCTCGCTGTGGGAATGATCGGCGACGGTGGCCGGCAATTGCTTGGCCAGCACCGGGTCGATCTCCACTGCGGTCCCCCTGGCACCGCGGTCCAACAGGGGCAGTGTCAGCGACCCGAGACCGGGTCCGACTTCGAGCACATGGTCGTTCCGGTGAATCCCGGAGGCCGACACGATGCGCCGAACGGTGTTGGCATCATGAACGAAGTTCTGGCCAAAGGCCTTGCGTGGTCGAAAGTCGATTTCTTTCGCCAAGCGTCGTATCTCGGTCCGCCCGAGCAGTCGAATAGTCAGCGCGCCCCAATCCTCCCACTACACACTGGCCAAGCTCCCCAACCCTGCCGGGCCTGCGTCACCGTAGCAATCGCAATCTGCTCTTCTCTAGTCGCCAGATCGGCTCTCGGAGCATACCGCAGACCACCCTGTCGCTCCCAGGTGTTCTGGTCGAATTGGACGCCACCAAAAAATCCGTTACCTGTGTTAATCGCCCAGTTACCTCCCGCTTCGCACTGCGAAAGTGCGTCCCAGGCACCACCGTTGGTAACCGGCGGAACTTCGGTGCCCGGCTTTGCTCCGACCCGCAGCACGCCGTCGCGCGCCGGGTTGATCACGACATTGGCTACTGGCAGCCTGCCGGTCTCCACACCGTTCACCTTGGCCACCGCGTAGGTCACGTCCTGGGTACCCGGGGCGCCGGGCTCCTCGACGACCTGGCGGCTCATGTTCATGGAGGCGTCTTCGATGCGCTGATGGCCCGGCTCCAGCGCCACCCGCTCGGTGACCTTCTCGATGCGCATGCGGGTCACCTGAACCTGCATACCCTCGGTGACCGGGGTCGATGCGGCCGGAACGACCGTGTCGTTCTGCTCAAGCGGGTTGCCCGCCGCGGCCAGCAGACCGGCCACGTTCGGGGCGGCCAGATGCACCGTCTGCACCGCGCCGCCGTCCTCGATCCGGACGGTCTTGGCACTCACCACGGGCAGCGCCATGCCGCCCAGCGGAACCCTGCTGCCGCGGGAGGCAGCGGCCGGCGCCTTGTCGGTCATCTTCAGCTGCGCCAGGGCCTCGTCCACGGTCGAGGCGGTGGTCCACACCTGCTTGCTGTCATTGCCGTCCAACGACAACTCCAGGGGCCGGCTGCGGCGCAGAACGATGGTGTCGGCCTGGTGCACGGACTCGTCGGCCGAGGGGTAAAGATCATCGCGATCGCCGACCGAGAAACCGTTCTCCTCGACCACATCGATCACCCGCGACTTCATCGTCGTCACGGTCATCGGCGCGCCGTCGACGCTCAGCGTGACGGTCTTGTGCGATCCGACGGCGTAGCCCCCGGCCGCAGTCAGCGTGACCAGCAGGGCCCCCACCACGCCGCGCAGCAGCGGAGATCGGGATTCATGAATTTTGTTGAGCGCGTCCACGTTTTCGCTTTTCTCCCCGGTTCGGACGGCACAGTTCACCGCCGGCGGTTGAGCTTTGATCACAAGACGGTAACGAAAAGGCCTACAGCGGGCAACTCCCGTTAAGTCCGTACACCCGCGCCGCAGTGGCTGCGGTCTCGGACGCGACCTCCTGGGCGGGCCGGTCCAGCAACTCTGCGAGTGCCCGCACAGTGTATGGCAGGCAGTACGGCTCGTTCGGCGCTCCGCGGAACGGATGCGGGGTCAGAAACGGCGCGTCGGTCTCGACCAGCAGCTGACCGGGCGGGATCAACCGGGCGGCTTCCCGCAGCTCAGTGGCATTGCGGAAGCTGACTGTGCCGGAAAGGCTCAGCACCCAGCCGGCCTCGACGCAAGTGTGAGCCATCTCCGGTCCCGACGAAAAACAGTGGAAGATCACTGTCTCGGGCGCCCCTTCCGCGCGCAGCACGTCGAGCACTTCGGCGTCGGCGTCCCGGTTGTGGATCATCAACGGTTTGCCCGTGCGCTTGGCCAGGTCGATGTGCCACGCGAAGCCCTCGCGCTGCTCGGCCGGCGTCGCGCAGCCGTCCAACCGGCCCGGCCAGTACAGGTCCATCCCGGTCTCCCCCACCGCCACCACGCGGGGATGGACCGCCAGCCGCTCCAACTCGCCCCTGGCCGCGTCGGTGAGCGCATTGGCCCGGGTGGGATGCAACGCCACCGCCCCGTAGACCCGCTGATCGGCTTCGACGGCCGTGATCACCCAGCGTGCCGAGTCCAGGTCGTCGGCGATGGTGACCGCCTGGCCCACGCCGACGGCGGCCGCGCGATCCATGATCGCGCGGACATCCTCAGCGGTCTGCGCGCCGCAGGCGTCGAGGTGCGTGTGTGCATCCACCAGCGGAGCCAACGGCTCCGGTGCCGGCGGCTTCTCCCTGGCTGAGCGTTTGGAACCCACCGCAACACAATAAGGTGGGACCAAATGAGTGAGCCTTTCTACATAACTACGGCCATCGCGTATCCCAACGGTGCGCCGCACATCGGGCACGCCTACGAGTACATCGCCACCGATGCGATCGCCCGGTTCAAGCGCCTCGACGGCTTCGACGTGCGCTACCTGACCGGCACCGATGTGCACGGCCAGAAGATGGCCGAGACGGCCGCCGCCGAGGGCATCTCGGCGGCCGAGCTGGCCGACCGCAACTCAGATGTGTTCCAGCGGCTGCAGGAGAAACTCAACATCTCCTTCGACCGGTTCATCCGCACCTCCGACGCCGACCACTATGAGGCGTCCAAGGAGATCTGGCGGCGCATGAACGAGGCCGGGGACATCTATCTGGGCACCTACTCCGGTTGGTACTCGATCCGCGACGAGCGGTTCTTCGCCGAGGACGAGACCACCGAGGGCCCCGACGGCACCCGCACCGCGATCGAGACGGGCACGCCGGTCACCTGGACCGAGGAGCAGACCTACTTCTTCCGGTTGTCGTCCTACGCCGAGCGGCTGCTGGCGCACTACCAGGCCCACCCCGAGTTCATCGGCCCCGACGTGCGCCGCAACGAGATCGTCAGCTTCGTCTCGGGCGGCTTGAAGGATCTGTCCATCTCGCGGACCACGTTCGACTGGGGTGTGCCGGTCCCCGACCACCCCGATCACGTGATGTACGTGTGGGTGGACGCGCTGACCAACTACCTGACCGGAGTGGGATTTCCGGACGAGGCGTCGCAGACCTTCCAAAAGTACTGGCCTACGAACCTGCACATGATCGGCAAGGACATCATCCGGTTCCACAGCGTGTACTGGCCGGCGTTCCTGATGTCGGCCGGGATCGCGCTGCCCGAGCGGGTCTTCGCGCACGGCTTCATCAACGTCAAGGGCGAGAAGATGAGCAAGTCGGTCGGCAACGTAGTCGACCCGATCGCGCTCGTCGACACCTTCGGCCTCGACCAGCTGCGCTACTTCTTCCTGCGTGAGGTGTCCTTCGGCCAGGACGGCAGCTACAGCGAGGAAGCCATCATCGGGCGGATCAACGCCGACCTGGCCAACGAGCTGGGCAACCTGGCGCAGCGCTCACTGTCGATGGTGGCCAAGAACCTCGACGGCGTGGTGCCCGATCCGGGATCGTTCAACGACGACGACACCGCGATGCTGAAAGCGGCCGACGGCCTGCTCGACCAGGTACGCGCGCACTACGATGTGCCTGCGATGCATCTCGCACTTGAATCGATCTGGTCGGTACTCGGCGCGGCGAACCGCTACTTCTCCGCCCAGGAGCCGTGGGTGCTGCGAAAGTCCGAAGCGCCTGCCGACCAACAACGGTTCGGTACGGTGCTCTACACGACGCTCGAGGTAGTGCGGATCGCGGCGCTGTTGACGCAGCCGGTGATGCCGGACTCGATGGCCAAGCTGCTCGACCTGCTGGGCCAGTCGACCGACGCACGCGACTTCGACTCCATCGGGACCCGGCTCAAGCCAGGCACCGAATTGCCCGCGCCCACAGGGGTTTTCCCCCGTTACCAGATGGACTGAGATGGCTGTACTACACGAGAGACTGCAGGCGATCTACGAGGAAGTTGCGCAGCGCAACGCCGGCGAGAAGGAATTCCACCAAGCCGTCTACGAGGTGCTGACCAGCCTCGGGCCAGTGGTGGCCAAGCACCCCGACTACGCCGACGGGGCCATCATCCGCCGGCTGTGTGAGCCCGAGCGGCAGATCATCTTCCGGGTGCCCTGGCTCGACGATTCCGGCACCGCGCAGATCAACCGCGGCTTCCGCGTCGAATTCAACTCGGCGCTCGGACCGTTCAAGGGCGGGCTGCGGTTCCACCCGTCCGTCTACCTCGGCATCGTGAAGTTCCTCGGGTTCGAGCAGATCTTCAAGAACTCGCTCACCGGCCTGCCGATCGGTGGCGGCAAGGGCGGATCGGACTTCGATCCCAAGGGCCGCTCGGACGCCGAGGTGATGCGGTTCTGTCAGTCCTTCATGACCGAGCTGTACCGCCACATCGGCGAGTACACCGATGTTCCGGCCGGCGACATCGGCGTCGGCATGCGTGAAATCGGTTACCTGTTCGGCCAGTACAAGCGGATCACCAACCGCTACGAGTCCGGCGTGCTCACCGGCAAGGGCCTGACCTGGGGCGGGTCACAGGTCCGCACCGAGGCCACCGGCTACGGCACGGTGTTCTTCGTCGACGAGATCCTGCGCTCCACCGGGCAGTCCTTCGAGGGCAAGCAGGTGATCGTGTCCGGTTCGGGCAACGTGGCGATCTACGCGATCGAAAAAGTGCACGCGCTGGGCGGCACCGTGGTGGCCTGCTCGGACTCCGGTGGCTACGTGCGCGACGACAAGGGCATCGACCTCGACCTGCTCAAGGAGGTCAAGGAACTGCGCCGGGGCCGCATCGAGGACTACGCCGAGGCCCGTGGCGGCGCCGCACATGTGGTGACCGGCCGCAGCGTCTGGGAAGTGCCGTGCGACATCGCGCTGCCCTGCGCCACCCAGAACGAGGTGTCCGGCGAAGACGCGACCATGCTGATCAAATCCGGCTGCCAGATCGTGGCCGAGGGCGCCAACATGCCGTGTACGCCTGACGCGGTGAAGTACTTCGAGGAGGCCGGGGTGCGCTTCGCCCCGGGCAAGGCCGCCAACGCCGGCGGTGTGGCCACCAGCGCGCTGGAGATGCAGCAGAACGCCTCGCGGGACTCGTGGAATTTCAACGACACCGAGGCGCGGCTGGCCGAGATCATGCGGCGCATCCACGACCGGTGCCTGACCACGGCCGACGAGTACGGCCAGCCGGGCAACTACGTGGCCGGCGCCAACATCGCCGGCTTCATCCGGGTCGCCGACGCGATGCTGGCCCTGGGCCTGGTCTAGCGACACCTCCGGGTGATGTAGGTCACATCACCCGGAGTCCTGTCACAAACCCGCGTTGCGCGGTGTCTTGAGGGCACAAGCCTTTGAGAACAGGAGACGCTCCCATGACCGAAAGAACTGCGCAGAACACCCGAGTGGTCGTGATCGGCGGTGGTTACGCCGGAGTGCTGGCGGCCAACCGACTGCAGGGCACACCGGGAGTGGCTGTCACGCTGGTCAATCCGCGGCCCGAGTTCGTCGAACGGATCCGCCTGCACCAGCTGGCGGCCGGCAACCACGACGCCACCGCGGCCTACGACACGCTGTTGGGCGACGGGGTGCGGCTGCTGGTCGACGGCGCCGAGTACATCGACGCCGACATCCGTCAGGTACAGCTGACGTCCGGCGAGGTGCTCGACTACGACTATCTGGTCTACGCCGTCGGCAGCACCGGCGGGGTGCCCGCCTCGGTGCCCGGCGCCGCGGAATTCGCTTATCCGCTTTCGGAATTGGAGCAGGCCCGGCGCCTGCGCGCCCGGCTGCAGGACGTGCCGCTGTCCGCACCGGTGGTCGTGGTCGGCGGCGGGCTGACCGGCATCGAGGCGGCCAGCGAGCTCGCCGAGGCGGGCCGCAAGGTCACGCTCGTCACCGATGTGGTCGGCGCCTCGGTGGGTGCCCGCGCCCGTCGCTCGATCGTCAAGGCGCTGACCAAGCTCGGCGTCTCGATCATCGACGGACCCGAGATCCTGGTGACCGGGGTCGAAGCCGATGCCATCACGCTGGCCGACGGCAACCGCCTGCCCAGCGCGGTGACGGTGTGGACCACCGGGTTCGGGGTCCCTGGCCTGGCCGCCGCGAGCCGCCTGCGGACCGACGAGCTGGGCCGGTTGCTCACCGACGAAACCCTGACCAGCGTCGACGACGTGCACATCGTGGCGGCCGGCGACGCGGCCTCACCGTCGGGGGTTCCGCTGCGGATGAGCTGCCAGTCGGCAGGCCCGTTGGGTGTCCAGGCGGCCAACACCGTGCTGGCCCGCATCGCGGGCGCCGAGCCCGAGGTGATCAACCAGGCCTTCGCCGGGCAGTGCGTGAGCGTCGGCCGCAACGCCGGGACGGTGCAGCTGTGCCACTCGGACGACAGCCCGCGCCGGGTGTTCATCGGTGGCCGGTCCGGCGCCTTCTTCAAGGAGCAGGTCTGCCGGGCGACGCTGACGTTCCTGCGCAAGGAGGGCGTGAAGCCGGGCTCGTACTTCTGGTTCAAGGGTGGCAACCGGGCGCGCCAGCTGGCCGAGGCACAGCAGGAGACACTGGTCCGATGAACACCCCTGGCGCAGGTAACTCGAACGAACACGCCGAACGGTTCACCCTGCTGAGGCCGTTGTTGTTCACCATTGCCTACGAGATCCTCGGGACGGCAACGGAATCCGATGACGTCTTGCAGGAGAGTTACCTGCGCTGGGCCGAGGTGGATCTGGACACGGTCCGCGATACCAAGGCGTTCCTGGCCCAGCTCGTCACCCGCCAAGCGCTCAATGCCCTCCGCGCCCAGTCGCGGCGCCGCGAGGATTACGTGGGCCCGTGGCTGCCCGAACCGCTGCTGTTGACGGCCGGCGGTTTCGGAGAGGCCGGCGACCCCTCAGCGGATGTGGTGCTGGCCGAGTCGGTTTCGATGGCCATGCTGGTGGTGCTCGAGACACTGACCCCGGACGAGCGCGCAGTGTTCGTGTTGCGCGAGGTGTTCGGATTCAGCCACGACGAGATCGCCACGGCGATCGACAAATCCGCGAGCGCGGTACGTCAGATGGCGCACCGCGCTCGCAACCATGTGCAATCGCGACGCAAGCGGTTCGATCCCGTCGACCAGCAGATGTCTACGGAGGTGACGCAGCGGTTCTTCACCGCGGCGGCCACCGGCGACATGAACGTATTACTGGAACTGCTCGCGCCGGATGTGGTGTGGACGGCCGACAGCGACGGCAAGCGCAGCGCCGCACGCCGGCCGGTGTCCGGGGCACAATCGGTGGCCAAGCTGGTGATGGGCCTCATGCGGTTCACCGTGAAGGGCGGCCGGTTCGAGCCCACGACGTACAACAACGCCCCTGCGTTCAAGCTGTACCTCGAAGACAATTTCGAAGGCGTGATCACCGTGGAGGTCATCGACGGCAAGATCACCCACTTCTACGCGATGCGCAATCCGGACAAGCTCGCCGGCATCGACATCCCGCGGGTGATCAGCCGCTGACGTTCTGCCACGCTGGTGGCATGCGGATCGAGCGGCTCGGCGCGCTGGGCGATGCCCCGGCGGTGCTGTGTGGCATCGCCGCGGCTGCCCGGGCCGCGGGTCTGGCGCCCCCCGCCGCGCTGATCGGTGACTGGTTCTCCTCACGCGCGGTGATCGCACCGTCGGTGGCGGTCACCCCCGTTGCCCCGGAGGCCGCATTCGAGGTGGCACAAGACGCTTCGGGGCCGGCCGGCACTGTCGGGGGCGGGTGGTTCGGCTACCTCTCCTACCCGGATCCAGGAGCCGACGGCACCCCGCCGCGCATCCCGGTGGCCGCCGGCGGCTGGTCGGACTGCGTGCTGCGCCAGGACTCCGAGGACATCTGGTGGTTCGAAAGCCTCAGCGGCGCAGCACTTCCCACGTGGCTCACGGCCCTACGCCCGGCAACACCGCACGCCTGCGCCATCGCCTGGACGGCACCGGATCGCGACGATCACCGCCGCGGCGTGCTGGCCTGCCTGGAAGCCATCGCCGCGGGCGAGGTGTACCAGGCCTGCGTGTGCACCCGCTTCACCGGCCACCTCGACGGCGAGCCGATCGACTTCTTCACCGAGGCGGTGGCCCGGACCGCACCCGCGCGAGCCGCCTATGTGGCCGGGGACTGGGGCGCGGTGGCCTCCCTGTCACCGGAGTTGTTCCTGCGCCGGGCCGGTACCGCGGTGGCCTCCAGCCCGATCAAGGGCACGCTGCCGCGCTCGGCCGATCCAGCGGATCTGCTGGCCTCGGTCAAGGATGTCGCCGAGAACGTCATGATCGTCGATCTGGTCCGCAACGACCTGGGACGGGTGGCGACCACGGGCAGCGTGACGGTGCCCGAGCTGCTCGCGATACATCCGGCGCCCGGGGTATGGCACCTGGTCTCGACCGTCACCGCCGAAGTTCCCGCGCACCTGCCGACGAGTGCCCTGCTGGACGCCACCTTCCCGCCGGCCTCGGTCACCGGCACCCCCAAACTGCGAGCCCGCCGGCTGCTACAGCAGTGGGAGCCCGCGCGGCGCGGAGTATATTGCGGGACAGTCGGTTTGGCGTCACCCGTGGCGGGCTGCGAGCTCAACGTCGCGATCCGCACCGTGGAGTTCGGTGCCGACGGTTCGGCGGTCCTCGGTGTAGGCGGCGGCATCACCGCAGATTCCGACGTCGACGCGGAATGGGATGAATGCCTGCACAAGGCAGCATCGATCGTTCAGTCCCGGGCGCGCAGCACGGCGTCGTAGAGCTCCCGCCGGGACGGTGCCCCAGGGTTCGCGGCGATCACCTGGGCGCAGGCATCCTTGACGCGAGCCCCATCGGCGACGAGCTCCTCGACCTCGGCAACCAGGGCGGGCAGTTCGACGGTCGGGGTGCCCCCGGCCAGCACCACGGTGATCTCCCCCAGCACGCCGTCGGCAGCCCACTCCGCAAGCTCGGCCAGGCTGCCGCGGCGGACCTCCTCGTGGGTCTTGGTCAGCTCCCGGCACACCACGGCCCGACGCGACGGGCCCAGCACCTCGACCGCGTCGCGCAGGGTCTCGGGCAACCGGCGCGGGGATTCGAAGAACACGCTGGTGCGCGGTTCGGCGGCCAGGGTCTGCAGCCAGGCCAGCCGGGCCCCGTGTTTGCGCGGCGCGAACCCCTCGAAGCAGAACCGGTCCGAGGCCAGCCCGGACACCGCCAGCGCCGTCGTCACCGCCGAGGGGCCCGGTAGGCAGGTGACCGGCAGATCCGCCTCGGCGCAGGCCGCCACCAGGCGGTAGCCGGGATCGTTGATCAGCGGCATGCCGGCGTCGCTGACCACGAGTACCGTCGCTCCCGCCGCGATCTCGGAGACCAGACCGGGCACGCGGCTCGCCTCGTTCTGGTCGAAGAAGCTCAGGATCCGGCCGGACGGTTGCACGCCCAGCGACTGGGCCAGCGCACGCACGCGCCGGGTGTCTTCGGCCGCCACGATGTCCGCCGTCGTCAACGCCTCAACCAGTCGTGTTGACGCGTCGTCGGGCCGACCCAGCGGCGTGGCGCCGATCAGTAGTTTGCCGGGTGTCACGACCGACAGCCTACGATCGCTTGCGTGACCGCCACCGCCACCGAAACGCCGACGGCTGGTCGCTCGGCCCCTCTGATCAGCCCCGCGCCGCTGATTCCGGCCCCGGATTTCGGCCCGACGGACCGGCTGCAGGGCTGGTTGATGACGGCAGTCATCACCGGCCTGGCCGCGATAAGCCGGTTCCTGAATCTTGGCTCGCCGACGGATGCCGGCACCCCGGTCTTCGACGAGAAGCACTACGCGCCGCAGGCCTGGCAGATGCTCCACAACCACGGGATCGAGGACAACCCGGGCTACGGGCTCGTGGTGCACCCGCCCGTCGGCAAGCAGCTGATCTCGATCGGCGAGGCGCTGTTCGGCTACAACGGGCTGGGCTGGCGGTTCTCCGGGGCGCTGTGCGGTGTGGTGATCGTGCTGCTGGTGGTGCGGATCGCGCGCCGGATCAGCCGCTCCACCCTCGTGGGCGGTATCGCCGGGCTCCTGCTGATCGCCGACGGGGTCAGCTTCGTCTCGGCCCGCACGGCGCTGCTGGACGTGTTCCTGGTGGTGTTCGTGGTGGCGGCATTCGCCTGCCTGATGGTGGACCGCGACGACGTGCGTCATCGCATGCACAACGCGTTCATGGAGGGCCGGATCGCCGAGACTCCCTGGGGTCCGCGGCTGGGTGTGCGGTGGTGGCGGTTCGGTGCAGCCGTGCTGCTCGGTCTGGCCTGCGCGACGAAGTGGTCCGGCCTGTACTTCGTGGCGTTCTTCGGCGTCATGACGCTCGTGCTCGACGCGATCGCGCGCAAGCAGTACCACGTGCAGGCGCCGTGGCGGGGCATGCTGCGCCGCGACCTAGGGCCGGCCGCGTACGTGTTCGGGCTGATCCCGATCGCGGTGTACCTGGCGTCCTACGGGCCGTGGTTCGCCTCCGAGACCGGCATCAACCGGTACGAGGCCGGCCAGTCCATCGGCGAGAACAGCATCATCCCGCTGCCCGACGCGCTGCGCTCGCTCTGGCATTACACCTATGCCGCCTACCATTTCCACGCCGGGCTGACCAACGCCGACGGCAACCACCACCCCTGGGAATCCAAGCCCTGGACCTGGCCGATGTCGTTGCGGCCGGTGCTCTACGCGATCGACAACCACGATGTGGCCGGCTGCGGCACGCAGTCCTGCGTGAAAGCCGTGATGCTGGTGGGCACTCCGGCGATGTGGTTCATCGCAGTGCCGGTGCTCGGGTGGGCCCTGTGGCGGGCCGTGGTGCGACGGGACTGGCGCTACGGCGTGGTTCTGGTCGGGTACTCGGCCGGTTTCCTGCCCTGGTTCCTCGACATCGACCGGCAGATGTACTTCTTCTACGCCACGGTGATGGCGCCGTTCCTGATATTGGCGATCGCGCTGATCCTCGGCGACATCCTGTATCAGCCCAAGCAGAACCCCGAGCGTCGAACGTTGGGGCTGCTGGTGGTGTGCTTCTACGTGGCGTTGGTGATCGCGAACTTCGCCTGGCTGTACCCGGTCCTGACGGGCATTCCGATTTCACAGTCGACCTGGAATCTGGAGATCTGGTTGCCTTCCTGGCGGTAGCGCGGTTTGCGCCGAGCGGCACGTTGAAATTGCGCTGAAGGTCGTGAATTCGAGTTATCCACAGCCCTGAGTGCAATTTCACGAATGACGGCTGGATTTGTCGGTCCAACGTCCCAGCATCACGGCATGCGCGAAGTCTTCATCGGCAGTGAGATGCTCAGGCGTGGCGCATTGACGCGTAGCAAGTTGCGGTGGAGCTACGAGTCGATTTTTCCCGATGTCTATGTCCCGAAATCGGCACCATTGGCGCTGCGGCACAGAGTCATTGGAGCCTGGCTGTGGTCAGGCCGCAACGGCGTGATCGCCGGTCGAGCCGCTGCCGCGCTGCACGGCGCTTTGTGGGTTCCCGACACCGTGCCGGTCGAGATGATCTGGCGTAACGGTCGCCCGCCCGATGGCATCGTCGTCCGCAACGAGCGAATCGACTCCGACGAGATCGCGGTCGTAGCCGGTCTACCGGTGACGGCGCCGGCTCGGACGGCATTGGATCTGGCACGCCATCTGCACCGGGACTTGGCCGTTCCGAATCTCGACTCACTTGCCCGCGCCACGGATGTCAAGGCGGCCGATGCGCTGCTGCTTGCCGATCGCCACCCACGGGCCCGGGGCCTGCGCCGAGCAGAGATCGCGCTCGACCTCATGGACTCCGGAGCGCAATCGCCAAGAGAATCCTGGCTTCGGCTCGTCCTCATCGACGACGGCCTGCCGCGGCCCCGCACTCAGATCCGGGTGACCGACGGTTTCAGCGAGGCATTCCTGGACATGGGTTATGACGACGCCATGGTGGGCCTCGACTACGACGGCAAACACCATGCCACCGACCGTCCGCGGTATGTCCACGACATCGGTCGAAACGAGCTGATCGAACGGCAGGGATGGATCGACATTCACGTGGTGGCCGAACACCGCAAGGCATTCATCCTGCATCGCGTGCGCAACGCGTTGAAATTGCGCGCAGGGTCGTGAAAACGCACCGACCACAGCCCTGGACGCAATCTCGACGAAAGGATGGCGTCAAACCGCCGCCAATGAACTCTAGAGCAGGTCCCGCGCCGCCGGGCACGACATGCAGCGGGGCCCACCGCGGCCCGTGCCCAGCTCCGAAGCCTCGATCGGCAGCACCTCGATTCCCGAATCCACCAGCCGTGCATTGGTTTCGGCGTTGCGCTCGTAGGCCACCACCACCCCCGGCTCCAAAGCCAGGGTGTTGTTGCCATCGTCCCATTGCTCGCGTTCGGCGGTCACCGGGTCGAGCCCGGTGTCGATCACCCGTAGCTGCTCGATCCCCATCGCATCGGCGGCCGCCTGCACGAAAGGCACTTCGTCATCGATCCGGATCCCGGCCTCGGTGCGGTGAATGGTGAACGCCGACAACGAGTCCACGATGTTGGGGTACATCACCACCGCGTCGACGTCGACCATCGTGCACACGGTGTCCAGGTGCATCTGGGCGCGCTCCTGCCGGATCGGCACCGCGAGCACAGTGTGGGCCAGGTTGTCGTCGAACAGGCTGCGCGCCAACGCTTCGGCACCGGCCGGCGTGGTCCGCTCCCCCACTCCCACCGCCACCACACCGGGTCCCAGCAGCAGCACGTCGCCGCCCTCGACGGGCGCCGATCGCGATTCGTACGCCCGCCGGACCCCGAGGAACCGCGGATGGTGCGCGTAGATCAGGTCGGTCAGCGAGGTCTCACGCACCCGGGCCGGCAGGGCAAGCGAGGTGATGGCCACCCGCGGGCCGATCCAGAACGACGAATCCCGGGTGAACAGAAGATTGGGCAGCGGCTCGATCACGAAATCGCCGCCGTGATGCATGAGACGCACGAGGGACAGTTCGGCGCCGTGAAAGGGCACCTCGTTGAAGGTCATACCGGCCATCAGGATGTGCGCCAGGTCGGTCGGCGGCAGGGTACGCAGATGGGACGAAAGTTCCTGGGCCAGTGGCACACCCAACCGTCGCGCGTCGACGGCAGCGGAGATGCCGTGCATACGCGCCGCACCGCTGTCCAGCGCCTCGGTCAGCAGATCGGCCAGGAGCAACACCTCGACGCCGCGGGAACGCAGCACCTGAGCGAAGGCGTCGTGCTCACGTTGCGCCTTGGCCACCCAGGGCAGGCCGTCGAACAGCAGGGCGTCGTTGTTGCGCGGCGTCAGTCGCTGCAGCTCCGGGCCCGGCCGGTGCAGGATCACGGCGCGCAGCGTGCCGACCTCAGAGTTGGAACCGAACCCGGCAGTCTCCACCCCATGACGTTAACTCAACTATGGTTGAGGTGTATGGAGACGCACGAGCTAACTCCCGGCGAGATGTCGCTGCGCAGTGGCGTGGCGGTGTCCGCCCTGCACTTCTATGAGCGCGAGGGCCTGATCGCCAGTCGCCGCACCTCTGGCAACCAGCGGCGCTATGCCCGCGAGACGCTGCGCCGCGTGGCCTTCATCCGGATGTCGCAACGCTTGGGCATTCCGCTGGCCCGCATCCGCGAGGCACTGGCCGGCCTGCCCGCCGACCGGGTTCCGAGCAGCAAGGACTGGGCCAAGCTGTCGGCCGGTTGGCGCCAGGACCTCGATGACCGCATCCTGCATCTACAACGGTTGCGCGACAACCTGACCGGCTGCATCGGCTGCGGCTGCCTGAGCCTCAAGACGTGCATGCTGACCAACCCCGGCGACGTCCTCGCCGAACGTGGTCCGGGAGCCTCCCGCCTCTAACGCAGTCGAACGTCTGTGCGATACACTCGCGCGCATGGAGCTGGCGTTGCAAGGCTCACTGTTCGAGCACGCTGAACGTCGGCGGCTCGGCAACGACGCCTGGGTGGAACTGCGCTCGGGCTGGTTGCCCGATGCCGACTCGCTGTTCGAGGAGTTGATGGACGGGATTCCGTGGCGATCCGAGGAGCGCGAGATGTATGACCGCGTGGTGGCGGTGCCCCGGCTGGTCAGCTTCCACCACCTCATCAACGACCCGGTGCCACACCCCCGGCTCAAGCAGATCCGCCGCAAGCTCAACGACACCTTCGGCGGTGAGCTCGGCGAACCGTTCACCACCGCGGGCCTGTGTCTGTACCGCGACGGCAACGACAGCGTCGCCTGGCACGGCGACACCATCGGCCGCAGCCGCACCCAGGACACCATGGTGGCCATCATCGGCCTCGGCGCCACAAGGGTTTTCGCGCTGCGCCCACGCGGCGGCGGTCACGCGCTGCGGCTACAGCACCGCCACGGCGACCTGCTGGTCATGGGCGGCTCGTGTCAACGCACCTGGGAGCATTCGATACCGAAGACCACCAGCCTGGTCGGGCCGCGCATCAGCATCCAGTTCCGCCCGCACGACGTGCGCTGAGGCGCCGAACTAGCCCCGTACCGCGGCGACCGCACTGCCGAGCAGGTCGCGGGCCCGCTTGTCGTCCACCGGCGACACGGGCTTGTCCGGCGCCACCAGCGGGTTGGCCGTGACGATCACCATGAACGTGTCGAAACTGGCGACGTAGTTGTACAACTCTCCGGTACGCGGCTGGCCGCCCATGACGGTCTGCACGATGCGATGGGTGCCGATCGTCCTGGCCCCGTCGATCTGCGGCGCCTCGACCACATCCACCTGCCCGCGCATGCCGGGGCCCAGGAACTTCACCTGCTTGCACGCGTCGCCCGGGTCGTTCAGCGGGACCGGCTCAGAGGTCTCCACGGCCAGCACGATGAACCGGTTACCCGCACCTTCGGCCGTGATGGCGGCCATGTTGCCTTTCAGCCCCTCCGGCAGGGACTGCCCCTCGGCGAACTTCGCGCAATCGGCGGGTTCGACCTTCACCCCGGGCGGCATTTTGTGCGGCGCCAGCTTTTTCGGGTCGATCCCGGCCGGGGGGACGTCGGTGACCTTGAACTCCGGCCCGAAGCCGGAGCGCACCTTGGCGATGTTGGCGATGTCCGCGTCGGCGGACGTCGACTGGTCCGATTGACCGCAGGCGACCAATCCGGTGGCGCAGGCAAGGACGCCCGCGGCGGCGAGTAAGACGTTGCGGTTCGACATCGCAAGTCAACATACCTGGGCCCGTCGACATACCCGGGACGACCGACTCAGCCACGCAACGCCGAAACCGATTTCACCAGGAGATCGGAGGTGAACGCGGGGTCGAGCGCGGGATTGGGTGAGCCGGGATCGGTGACGACGGTGATGAACAGGTGGTAGTCGGCGTCCTCAGAATGCAGATCGGCGGTGAATGTGTCGGCGTGAGATCTGGTTTCGGTGCCGCCTTCGACGACCGTGGTGACGGCTGTGGACATCCCCGCGGTCACCGCGCCCTCGACCACCGGAGCCGCCGCCCTCGTCACGGTCCCGGTGGAGTGCCCACCCGACACCCTCCACTGTTCGCACGGCGCGTCGGGACCCGGTTCGGGCACGCCCGCCTCCGCTTTCACCTTCGCGACCGCCGCGTACACGATGCCGCCCGGACCCGAGGCCGACCAACCCCGCCCCGGTTCGGTTCCGGGGGCGGCCGCCGTGGCGCACTCCGCCGGGTCGGCCGTCCAGTCCGGCCCGAATCCCCACAGCGACACCGGGGTCGCACGCGGGTCGATGGCCACCACCTCGTAGCCGGGCGGCAGGTCCTCGCGCACCCGGTCGATGCGGGCCGGATTCACCGTGGTCGCACTGCCGGTGGTCTCAGGCCCTGACGACGCCGGCGTCGGTTCCGGTGCCGGCCGCGGCCCGCATGCCACCCCGCAGGCCAGGGTGCACACCAGGAGAACCGTCGCGACGTCGAAAAGGCGCACGGCGTGTTGATACCACAGCCCGGGTTTGCTGTCGAGGACGGTCGCGGCGCTCTTTGTCAACTTGTTTTTCATGGCCGCAAGCACGACAAGTGTTGCGATACAGCGGAATTTAATCGTGGCAGGGCTGGTTCACACCAACAGAGCGTCCACAAAGACAAGGGGCAGAACAGGTGTACGGATTGACTGGAGCTGTGTTGGCCGGCGGCGCGCTGTCGGCCCTGGCCCTGGGTTTTCCCGCCCCGACCCAGGCCGCTCCGTCAGGGGTCGGGTCCGCGCAGGACACTGCCGACGAACTGGAACGCCAGGGTTTCGACGTCATCATCTACCGGGCCGGTACGGCCGCACTCGATCGGTGCACCGTCTCATCGGTACGGCCGGCGCAGATTCTGCGGCAGACGGTGTATCTGTCCGCCAATTGCTGAGCCCGACCGCCCGGCGACAACACCGGACGTTTCACTGTGCAAAATATGGCGTCCCAGGACTGCGGCTTCTGCCAGCTAATGCCCAGGAAAGCGTTTATCGTGCAGATCAGTTGCGCCTCGCCGGGGGCGTCCAACCGATTGGAGACCGATGACCACCTCAATGAGGGCCGGCGGAATCGCCATCGCTGCCGTCGCACTCGGGGTCACCCTGGCCGGCTGCGGCGACAAGACGATATCCGGTACCGCCACCGAGGCGACCGGGGCCAGCGCCAGCAGCGAACCGACCACGACAAAGGCCAACGACACGCCCACGGCCGGGCACAAGTACACGATCGTGGACTACATCCGCGACAACAACATCACCGAAACCCCGGTGCACCGGGGCGATCCGGGCACACCAACATTGGACCTGCCGATTCCCGACGGCTGGACGGATGCGACCTCGTCGGCTCCCGAATGGGCCTGGGCCGCAATCGTATCCACCGATCCGGCGTTCGAAGCAGATCCGCCGTCGATCATCGCGCTGATGTCCAAGCTGACCGGCGACGTCGACCCCGCCAAGATCTTGGAGTACGCACCGAACGAGATCAGGAACCTGCCGGGCTACCAGAACCAGGGCGACGGCTCCGCGGGACAGCTGAGCGGATTCGATGCGTACCAGATCGGTGCGACCTACGTGAAGGATGGCGCCACCCGGCTGATCGCCCAGAAGACCGTGGTGATCCCCGGGTCCGACGGGCTGTTTGTGTTGCAGTTCAACGCAGATGGCACCGAGGATCAGATGGGTCCGCTGATGGATGCCACCTCGGCGATCGACGACCAGACGGTCATCACACCGTAGACACCTGCCGGGAGAAGGCTGACGCCGCGGCCACCTGCTGCGGCGTCGGCCGCACTCCCGTGTAACGCTCGAACTGTTCGGCGGCCTGCAGCGCGATCACCTCGGCGCCGGTGATGACCGGCACGCCGGCCGCCCGGGCCGCGATGATCAACGGGGTTTCGGCCGGCATCGCCACGACGTCGACGACAGCGCCGGCTGCCGCGATGGTGGCCGGTTCGAATGCACTGCGATGCCCGTCGGGTCCGTCGGCCATCCCGATCGGGGTGACGTTGACCAGGATGGGTGCCGTCAGTGCGCCGACCTCGGGCGCATAGCCGTAGCCGAGCGTCTCGGCCAGCGCACGTCCGGTGTCGGCGTTGCGCGCTACGACCGTGCCGCTGCGAAACCCTTTGTCCCGCAATGCCGCACCGACCGCCTTGGCCATGCCGCCACTGCCCCGGATCAGCACCGCGTCGTCCGGGTTCAACCGCTCGACGAGTTGTTGCACGGCAAGGTAATCGGTGTTGGAGGCAACCAAACGACCGCCTGGCACCGACAGGTCGTTGACGATCGTGTTGACCGCATCGATGGCCAGGGCTGACGGTTCGACCTCGTCGACGAGGTCCATGACGGCCTTCTTGAACGGCATCGACACCGAACAACCTCGAATGCCCAAGGCCCGCACGCCACCGATCGCCGCGGCGATATCGGTTGTGGTGAAAGCCTTGTAGAGGAAATCCAGGCCGAGTTCGTCGTACAGGTAGTTGTGGAACCGGGTGCCGATGTTGCTGGGCCGCGCCGCCAGGGAGATGCACACGGTCGTGTCTTTATTCAATGGTGGCCTCCGGCCACCGGCCGTCAGGAGGGTCTGGCTCACTGGCTCACCGCCCTGATCACCTGCCGGGTCGCGTCCTTGATCTTCGCCGCCAGTTCAGGTTCCAGGCTGAGCGTGTCGACGGGAGGCACCGGGACGTCAGTGAGCACCACACCCAGATCCTCACGCTCCCATACCGCACCGAGCCGGTCCAGGATGCGCCGCATCGCGTAATTGTCACTCAACACCCGTGCGGTAAAACGTTGAATTCCAAGGTAATCCGCGGATACCACCAGGGCATCCATCAGAAAGGTTCCGATACCGCGGCCCTGATAGTCGTCGCCGACGGTGAATGCCACCTCGGCTGTCGTGGCATCGTGGCCCTCGCGGACCACGCGGGCGTCGGCGACGACGGGGCCCACCGCACCCTCGGTCATCACCCAGACGAAATGATCGGCGTAGTCAACCTCGAAGAGATACTCCAACAGGGCCTTCGTCGGCTTACGCACGGATTGGAAACGCCGGTAGAGGGTTTCACTGGAGAACTCCACCGGCCCGTTCATGGTGCGCTCGACATCGCCGGGCAGCACCGGCCGCAGATAGAACCAGTCACCGCTGCGGACCTGCACCGGGATGGGCGTGATGAACCCGGCCAACCGCTGGCGGGCGATGCGCACCAGGCGGTCGAACATTCCCGGCAGGTGCAGGATGACCTCGAACGCGTCGCGGTCACCGACCCAGCCAGTGACCGATTCGAGAGCCGTGACCGTGGCCGTGCGCGACGCATCGCGCAGCAGCGCGATCTCACCGATGATCAGACCCGGCTCCAGATCGGCGACGACGGCCTGACCGTCGGGCCCGTCATGGACCACCTGGGTGCGCCCGGAGGCGATCAGCATGAACGTCAGAGCCGGATCACCCTGCCGGATCAGCACCTGCCCCGGCGCGACCGACAGCGGCCGCAGCAGGGCGGTCAACGGCGCCAGTACAGACGGCCGGCATCCGGCGAAGAATTCCAGCGCCGCCAGGTCGTCGGCCCTGATCTCGGTCAGATCGGCCACGCTCCCAAGGCTACGGCGCCGCCGCGGGCTCGGTCAGGGCTTGGCGAATCCAGCCTTGGCGAGCGCCTTTTGGCCGGCCTCACCCTTGACCAGGTCGACGAAACGGTGCGCCAGGTCGGCCTGCTTGGACTGTTTGAGCACGGCGATCGGGTAGGTGTTGACTGCCTGCGCTGCCTCGGGGAATGCCACGCTGCTGACCTTGTCCCCGGCTCCGGCAGCGTCGGTGACGTAGACCAGGCCCGCGTCGGCCTGCCCGCTGGTCACCTTACCGAGCACGTCGGTGACCGAGGTTTCCTCACTCACCGGGGACAGCGTGACCCCGGTGGCCTTCTCGACCTTTTCGGTGGCGCCGCCGCACGGCACCGGCGGGGCGCACACCACGACGCTGGTTCCGGGTTTGGCCAGATCGGCGAAAAACTTGATGCCCTTGGGGTTTCCCGGGGCGACGGCAATGGTCAGGGTATTGGTGGCGAAGTTGGCGGGGGCACCCTCGACGAGGTCGGCGGCCACCGCCTTGTCCATGTTCCGGGTATCGGCGGAGGCGAATACGTCGGCACCGGCACCCTGGGTGAGCTGGGTGACCAGATCCGAGGATCCCGCGAACGAGAACTCGACCGAGGCGCCCGGGTTGTCGGTCTTGAACTGCTCGCCGATCTCGGTGAACGCCGATTTCAGCGACGCGGCGGCGAACACGGTGATGGAGCCGCCTGCGGCAGCGCCGGGGGGAGACGCGGGGGCGGACTCCTTGTCCGAATTGCAGCCGCCGATCAGGGCGGTCGCTGCGACCGCGGTCAGTGCCAGGGCGAACATCCGGGCTCGGGTCATGACTTTCCTTTCGGGGTTTCCACGATGACGGTCGTGGCCTTGACCACGGCGACGGCGATGCTGCCGGGGGCCAGGCCGAGATCGCGCACCGACTGGCTGCTCATCAGCGACACCACGGTGAACGGCCCGCACTGCATCTCGACCTGCGCCATCACCTCGTCGACGATGACGTTGGTGACCAGCCCGGTGAATCGGTTGCGCGCCGAGCTTCCGATGCCGAGCGGATCCTTCGGCGCCGCAGCGGCGTTGGCCCGCGCGAACGCCGCCAATGCCGCCCCGTCGATCACCTTGCGGCCGGAGCCGTCGAGATGGGCCGGTAGGGATCCGTCGTCGATCCAGCGTCGAACGGTGTCATCACTGACCCCGAGCAGTTCGGCGGCGTCGCGGACCCGGATGTCTGGCACCGCGTCAGCGTATCGACACCACCGGCCACCAACAACCGCAAATACAGAGAGATTGCGGCAGTTGAACCGCAGGTGCGGTCTTGACCGCCTCCCCTTCGAATGCTAAGCAGATGCTCAGCATTTGTGACGACGAAGGGAACCGCATGGCGCTGCAGACAGTTCTGGACGACATCCGCAACCGGCCCGGTACGGGCGAGGTCATTCCGGTCATCGATCCGGCGACCGAGGAGCAGATCACCGAGTTCCGTGATTGCGGCCCGGAAGCGGTGAACGAAGCGGTCGCGCGGGCGAAGGCGACTTATCAGTCCGGCGTGTGGACCGACATGCCGGCCCGCCAACGCGCCAAGATCATGTGGAAGATCGCCGATCTCATGGACGAGCACGCATCGGCGTTCGCCGAACTGGAGTCGCTGGATGCCGGCATGCCCCCGATGCAGGCCGAGATGATCGTCTCGACCTGCGCGGAGTTCTTCCGGTACTACGCGGGCTGGTGTACCAAGCTCAACGGCACCGCCTACCAGGTGCAGATGGAAGGCGGCGTCAACAGCACGTACGCCAACATGCACGCCTACACCGTCAAAGAGCCCTACGGCGTGGTGGGCCTGATCTTCCCCTGGAACGGCCCACTGTTCAACGCGTCGGCCAAGGTGGCGCCCGCGCTGGCGGCCGGCTGCAGCAGCATCGTGAAACCCGCTGAGGAAACACCACTTTCGGCGATCCTGCTGGAGCGGTTGATCCACGAGGCCGGTGTACCCGAGGGGGTCACCAACTTCCTCACCGGATACGGCGCCACCGCGGGCGCCGCGATCACCGCCCACCCCGACGTCGAGAAGGTGGCCTTCACCGGTTCCACCGAGGTCGGGAAGGCCATCGTGGGCGCCGCGGCGGGCAACCTCAAGAAGGTCATGCTCGAACTCGGCGGTAAGTCGCCGGTGCTGATCTACGCCGACGCCGACCTGGACATGGCGATCATGATGGCCGCAATGGGCATCTTCGTACATTCCGGACAGGGGTGCGTGTGCGGGTCACGAATCTTCGTGGAGCGCAGCGTGTATGAGCGCGTGGTCGAGGGCATCGCCATGATCGCCGACAATCTGCAGCTAGGCGGCCCCAAGGATGAGGGGGCCATGATCAGCCCCTTGATCAGCGCCAAGCAACTCGAGCGCGTGATGGGCTACATCGACGAGGGAAAGCGCGACGGCGTCGAAATCGTCACCGGCGGATACCGACTCGACCGCAAGGGTTACTTCGTGAAGCCGACCGTGCTGACCAATGTCGACCCGGCCACCAGCCGGCTCTACAAGGAAGAGATCTTCGGGCCGGTGGTCACCATCCTGCCGTTCGACGATGACGACGAGGCCGTGGCGCTGGCCAACGACACCACCTACGGCCTGGCCGCCACCGCCTGGACCTCCAACCTCGCGCGCGCCCACAATCTGGGTAAGCGACTGCAGGCCGGCACGGTAACACTCAACTGCCAGTTGGTCTTTGACCACAACGTGCCCTTCGGCGGCTACAAGCAGTCCGGGTGGGGACACGAGTTCGGCTATGAGGGGATCGACGGCTACCTCAAGACCAAGACAATCTGGGCGCAGCTGTAGCGGGCGAACCCGTCACACCGAGAACCGGACGGCCGCGAGCTCGAGGGCCTTACCCTCGAGCCGCTGCCCCAGGTAGATCTCGGCCTGCATGAGCCGCTCGCAGTACCACCGGATGTCCTCGGCATGCTCCCGCGACGCCGTGTAGCGCGTCGCCATGGTCGTCACGTCGATGCGCCGGGTATCGCGCACCTTCAGATCCTCGGCCACCTGGAAGCCGTCGTCCTCGGCGGCGGTGATGGCGTCGAGCACCTGGCCCACGGCCAGACTGATGTCCCGGCAGCCGTTCTCGGCGATCTCTGAAGCCTCACGCTGAATGTCGCCCTGTCTGCGGACCACTACAGCATCCGCGCTGACCCGCTCCCCCGCGGCTTCGCTGGCATCGCCGGACCACTCGGCACCACCGGGCGCACACACGTTCTGCCGATGCCACTCGAACAGCGCCTCCGACTCGGCGGCCAACTGCCGCCATCGGGCCGCAGCTTCCGCCAGATACGTTGTGTCCCAACCCTCTAATTGAGAACGAGTCAGGGCTCCACCAGACTGGCCGGTGGCGGACGGATCATTCACATCAACTCCGCCAGGCCTCCGGCGTGTTGCTCATCGACCGCGTCGTAGCGCAGCGCGGCCGCAGACAGATCCCCCGCCTGCACGCTCACGCGACTCGACTGGGAGGTTCGCGCAGTGATCACCGCACCATCCATCGCGACGACACCGGTACTGCTCGGGTAGCCCCCGGCATCGGGACGGGCAGGCGGCACCCCCAATTCGGTAGCGATCATCTCGCTGCTAGTGGCCCCCGCACGAAGCGCCCCCGGGTCCACTCTCAGATCGTTTGCCATAGCAATCCCCCAACTGGCCAATCTGCTCCCCGAGGCTAACCGAACTGGCTGGATTGAGCCCAGGGGCTGAGCAAGTATGCCATTGCAAACTGGCGTCGACCAAGGGCGGGTTCGACGTCTGGCGGTCACCGGTTGGCCATCAACCGGCCATCGTCAAGCCTCCACTGACACTAAGGACTTGGCCAGTAATGAAGCTGGCATCGTCGGAAGCGAAGAAGAGCACAGCGTTGGCGACCTCCTCGGGTTTGGCTACCCTGCGGAACGGGATGGCTCTGATCAGCCCGTCACGGACCTTGTCGGGAAGCGAATCGAACAGCGGGGTGTCGGTCGGTCCAGGGCAAACACAGTTGACGTTGATCTGATGACGGGCCATCTCGCGCGCGAGCGACTTGGTGAAGGCGATCACGCCGCCCTTGGTGCCGGCGTACACCGTCTCCCCCAGACTGCCCACCCGCCCTGCATCGCTGGCTATGTTGACAATCTTTGCCGTGCTTCCCTCGGCGAGGACGGTTTCGAGGAAGGCGTGGGTGAGCCGGACCGGCCCGAGAAAGTTCACCGCGACCAAGGATTGCCACAGAGCGTCGTCGTTGGACATGAACGGCTCGACCCTGTCGAAGCCCGCGGCATTGACGATGACGGCAGGCGGTCCGTGCGCGGCCACGACGTCGTCGCGCAGTGTGCTCACCTCCTTCGGATCGGCCAGATCGACCACGTGCGCGGTGGCGTTCGCGCAGTTCTGGACTGTCTGGGCGAGGCCCTCTTCATCGCGGTCGACGGCGGCGACGACGGCGCCGCCCTGTGCCAGCGCGATCGCGATGGCCCGACCGATCCCCGAGGCTGCACCCGTGACAACGGCGACTTTGTTGTCGAATCGCACTATCTGACCTCCCGATCTGCGGTGATGTGGACGCTACGGCCACTATCGGCCGCGTGGTGAGGAAAATCAACCATTCGGTCGGTAATTGACTTATATGGTCGAAAAACCGTAGCTTCGGTTGAATTGGGTGCGCGCCTGGCGTGCAGATAGAAGGGACAGCTCCCCATGGATTTCTCCGCCTACCAACAGCTGACACTGACCCGCCGGGACAACGGCGTCCTACTCATCACGCTGAACCGGCCGGAGAAGTACAACGCCGCCGATGAGGGCATGCACACCGAGCTGGCCAACATCTGGAAGGACGTGGCAGCCGACCCGCAGACCCGGGTCGCGGTGATCACCGGGGCAGGAAAGGCTTTCAGCGCGGGCGGCGATCTGGCCATGGTGGAGCGGATGGCCGGCGACTACGACCGGGTGTCACACATGCTCGGCGAAATGAGCGACCTGGTCTACAACATGATCAACTGCGACAAGCCGATCGTGTCCGCGATCAACGGTGTCGCGGTCGGGGCCGGCGCGGTGGCCGCCCTGCTCGCCGACGTCGCGATCATCGCCGAGGACGCCAAGATCGGCGACGGACACGTCAAACTTGGGGTGGCCGCAGGCGACCATGCCGCCATCATCTGGCCGCTGCTGGCCGGGAACGCGAAGGCGAAGTACTACCTGATGACCGGTGAGATGATCGGCGGCACTGAGGCCGAGCGGATCGGGATGGTCGCCAAAGCCCTTCCACGCGAGGAGGTTCTGGACGAGGCACTGCGGATCGCCGACAACCTGGCCACCGGCGCCCAACAGGCGATCCGACTGACCAAGCGTGCGCTCAACAACTGGTTGCGCAACGCGGGACCGATCTTCGACCAGTCCGCGGCCTACGAGATGTTGACCTTCCTCGGGCCGGACGTGGTGGAGGGCTACACCGCACTGCGCGAAAAGCGTCCGCCCCGTTTCCCGTCCGCGCAGCCGACGCAGGACGGGTGATACGGCGGCCGGGTATCAGCCGAAGAGGCATAACGCACGGTCGACGATCGCCGCGCGTAGTTCAGCGCGGTCGTCGTCGTGTATCCCGGGTCCGATCCACACCGAGGACTGGTTGAGGATGCCGTGCAGGCACTGCATAGCGACATTGACGTCGGGACAGGTGAATTCACCACCGGCGACACCGCGGTCCACCACCCGGCGGAATACCGCGTCGTGGCGGCGCCGCATGTTCTTCATCGGCTCGTCGAACACCTCCGGCCAGCCACGCGGCCAGGAGAACACCGCGGCCACCTCGGGCGCGGTCTCGGTGAGGATGCGGATCTGTTCATCGATCAGGGCCGCCAGGTGCTCACGGGCACCGACCTTTCCGAGGGCCTCTTCGCGGGCCGCGAGCCGCTGCAGCACTTCCTCGGTGAGGGTCTCGAGTGCGGCGGCAACCAGGGCATCCTTGGACGGAAAGTAGTGGTAGAGCGTGGCCTTGGCGATGTCGGTCTGCTCGGCGACTTCTTCCAGGCTCATGCCCTGGTAGCCGGACTCGGTCAGGATTCGGGTGGCCGTCTTGACGATCTCGGCCTTGCGTCGGTCACGGCGGCGCGCCACTCGACTGGAGCCCGCAGCCTGATCCTCCACGGCCCCCATCCTAGCCAGGCACGGTCGGCTACTCGACCGCATGGACGAAAAGGCTCAGAACTGGTCGACGATGGAGGTGATCAAGGTTCGTTCGACCGCGCGGGGCTGGTGACGCTCCAACTCGCCATGATGCTCAACGCTTGTGCGGACGGGCTGTTCGGTTCTGCCGTGTACCCGACCAGGGAAAGTCCCGGTGCCGCGGTGACCTCGAAGACGTTGTAGGTGAGCGTGAGGTCGCCGAACTCGGGATGACCGAACTTCTTGACGCCGTGCCGATGCCCGGTCACGTTGTGGGCCGCCCAGCGGGTGCGGAACTCGATGCTCTGGGTGGCGAGTTCCCCGACGATCTGTGTGATGGCCGCCGAATGGGGATCGCGGGCGGCCTCGGCTTGCAGCAGGGCCACCGCTTCGTCGGCGCTGCGCTCCCATTCTGGGAATACCTGTGCCGCAGAAGAATCGAAGAAGATGAACCTCGCGAAGTTCGGCGGCCCGATCGATCGGTCGAACAGGGGTGAATACAGGGTGCGCCCCAGCGGATTGGCGGCCAGGATGTCGAGGTTGCCGTCCATCACGATCGCCGGCGAGTTGGTCATGCTGTCGATCAGCGCCTGGACACCTTCGGGCAGTTTTTTCACCGTGGCGCGTTTGATTCGCGTCGGCGTGCGGGTTCCGGCGGCGGCGCGGGCAAGGTTGAAGAAGTGGGCCGCCTCGTCGTCGGAGAGCCGCAGGGCCCTGCTGACGGCCTGCAGAACCTCGTCGGAGACACCGGCGACGTTGCCACGCTCGATCTGTGTGTAGTACTCGGTGCTCACCCCGGCCAGTTGGGCGACCTCCTCGCGCCGCAAGCCCGGCACCCGGCGTCGCATGCCGGGGCTCAGCCCCACCTGCTCAGGGGTGATCTTGGCGCGACGGCTCATCAGGAATTCCCTGATGTCCTTCGCGATGTCCATTCCCCCACAGTAGGGAAGAACCCCACCGGTAGGCAGGGGTTGCCAGTACCCCCTATAAACAGCGTCTCCCCTACGCCTCAGCAAGCTCGTAGCGTCGGGGACAGACAGAGATTCGAACAGCGAAACGAGGCTACCGAGATGTCTGACAACAACGCAGCGCAGGACGCATTCGACGGTTTCGTCGAATTGTGGACCACCGGCACGACCGCGGGCCGGAGGGCCCCCGTGCTCCGTCGACCCGACGAGGTGGGCCTGCAGTACGAGGACGTGACGTTTCCGTCGATGGACGGTGTGCCACTTGAGGGTTGGTTCATCCCTGCCGACTCCGACCGGCTGATCATCCACAACCACTTCCTGCCCGGCAACCGCTACGGCTACCCCGGCCACCTGCCCGAGTTCGGTGGCCTGGGCGGCTTCGAGGTGAACTTCCTGCCGGAGTACAAAGCCCTGCACGACGCGGGCTACAACGTCCTGACCTACGACATCCGCAATCACGGCATGAGCGGACAGGGCAACGGCGGTATCGCCGGTATCGGGCTGACCGAGTACCGCGACGTCATCGGATCGCTGCGCTACGCGGCGGCCCGCCCGGACACCAAGAACATGAACAAGGCGCTGCTGTCGGTGTGCCTGGGCGCAGATTCGACGGCCGTCGCCTGGTCCAAGCACCCGGAGGAGTTCTCCGAGATCCAGGCCATGGTCATGCTGCAACCCGTATCCGGCAACTACATCGTCGAGGAGTTCGTCAAAGGCATCGGCATGGAGGACGGATACGCCAAGTTCGACAAGGCCGTCCACGAGCGCACCGGATTCCACCTCGCCGAGCAGTCACCTCTGGAGCACGTGAAAGCAGTGACCGTGCCGACGCTGGTGGCCCAGGTCCACGACGATGTCATGACGCGCCCGCAGGACGTCCAGGACATCTTCGACGCCATCCCTGTCGAGGAAAAGGACTTGCACTGGATCGCCGGCACCGACCGCCGGTTCGACGGCTACAACTACTTCGGCGTGCACCCCGAGGTTCCGATCGAATGGTTCGACAAACACGTCAAGTGATCCCGGAGCTCAATTTCGCTGACACTCGTCATTGACGACCGTCAGCAATTGGGCGTACGGTTGCCGCCATGCCTTCGCGACCCGCACCGTCCGGGACTGAAGCACCGGCCGGGGGCGTCCGGGAGGCGCGTCGGGTCGAAACCCGAGCACGCCTGTTCGAGGCTGCGCTGGCAGAGATTTCGCACCGCGGGTTGGCCGCCGCCGATGTCAGCGCCATCGCGGCAGCGGCCGGCGTGGCGAGGGGAACGTTCTATTTCCATTTCCCAACAAAGGAGCACGTTCTCATCGAGGCGGAGCGCGACGAGGAAACCCGGATCGTGCGCGAGCTCGACAACGCCAAGGGCGATCTGCAGTCGGTACTCACGCAAGTCGTCCGACGCGTCCTCAGCGCCGAACGTCGTTTGGGCGGAGTGGTTTTCCGGGACATGCTCGGCCTGCATTTCACCTCGACCCGCCCGGTCGAAGACGAACTGGCGCTGCACCCGCTCGCAGAGTTTCTGGTCGGGGTGATCGGCCGGTCGCAAGCCGCAGGGCGGGTGTCTGCCGACCGAAATGCGAACGAACTCGCGACGTTCTTCCTTACCGGGCTATTCGCCCTACTCGCCACCGGGATATTCGACGCCGCACTGCTGAACCGTTATGTCACAACGATTGTCAAAGGGATGGAGAACCGATGAATCGCACAGGCATCGAGGGCTACCGGGATTTCCTGGCCAAGCGTGACGGCGAAGCCGACCTGCTCAACAGGCGGTTGGCGAATCGGGAGCGGTTCTTCGTCGAACTGGAGGAAGATCCCGTCCGCTCAGCCCAACCCGCCGACCGGACGGTCTTCCTTCGCAATCTTCGCCGCCGACAGCCCGAACCCGGTCTGGACCGCAAGATGCTGTTTCTGCTGGCGACCGCCAAACTCAATCAGGCTGAACGGTTCGGAGTGGGGCTCGGCGAAACCTACGGGCGCAACAGCGACGAGAATCTGCCGCCCGAGAACGTCTACCTCGAACTCGAAGAGCACTACCACACCCGGCTGCTGGCATACGCGCTCGACGTCTTCGACCTGACATTCCAGGTCGTCCCGCCACCATTCGTGATGCGCCAGTTCGTCAAGACAGGCGTGTTCCTCCCCGAGCGGCTGGGTTTCATGTTCGTCGGGGCCGCAGAGATGGCGGGCTGCATCATGTTTGACGAACTTCGCCGCGCCGGCGCCGAACTCTTCGCAGACGAGCCCGAAGTCGCCGAACGGATCGAACTGCTCTACAGCGAGATCCTCACCGATGAGATCGGCCATGTCGGCTACTGCGCGTCCCGCTGCACATCGGCCGAACGGGCGGTCATGCGCCGGGCATACCCGCTCATCGGACGGTTTTTCGCCCGCCAGACCGCCGAGATCAGCCTGCTGATCGACCCCAAGGCGTTGCACGCGCGCCTCGATCGCCCCTTCGATGTCGAGGAACTGACCGCAGGTCTGGACAACGAGACGTATCTCGTCACGCACCCTTGAGGTAGAGACTGCCCATCCAGCAGCCCGTGGCGAATGTCCAGGTTTTCGAGACAGATTCACGATTTTGCGTCGATAAGCGACGCATTCGCCGCAGGGCCTGATAGAGAGACCGTGTCGGTAGCAGGCAGGGCTTCCGCGCGAGGCGCTAAGACGGAGAAATCCTGGCACGCGCCACCTGTGCGGCCCCGTTTCCAGTGATCAACCACAGCGTGGCGAGCTGAGCGATGAAGTCGTCGAGGGACAGGCCGACGCCGCCATTGACGAATTCCAGGATCGCATCCGCCGTCCCGCCGACAATGAACGCCGGCGCGACCTTGGCCAACGGATCTTTCTCCAACTCGACGCCGTGCACTGTGCGCCCGTGGTCTATGAGCACGTCGGTCAGCCGGTGCATGACCGTGGTGCGGTGCGCATCGAGCTCGGGCGACGCTGCCATCCCACCGAGTAGGACGCGGGCGCGACGCGGGTCGTCGACGAGGGCCCGCACCGCGGCCGAGACACTCGCCAACGCTTGGACTTCCAACGACTGGTGCGCCTCTACACCCGCTGCGGCAACAGCTGCGGTGCGTACGCCCTCGGCGATGTCGTCCACGACCGCGGCTGACAAGGCGTCGAGATCGGCAAAGCTCTCGTAGAAGTACCTCTTGTTGAGACTGGCCGCAACGCAGAGCTTCTCGAGCGTCACTCCGCGCCATTCGTTGCGGGCCATCACATCCATCGCCACATCCAGCAGACGCTCGCGCCGCTGCCGGCGGCGAACCTCCGCCGACTGGCCACCGTAAGCGCGATTGGTCGTTGACACCACCAACACATTCTGGCACGGTTTCGTACCAGATATTAGGCACGATTCCGTACCAAATATTCGAAAGAGGCGCCCATGAGCACTGCAGACACAAAGACTCCCGATGCCTGCCCCCCAAAGGACGTGACCAAAGCGTCGGTGTTGCCGGCCATTTCGACGAAAACCGTCGCCGCGACTATCTGAATCGGATCGGCGGGTGACAACATTGGCCACTTGCCTCACCTCCCCGGCGAACACGCACCGCCTCCAAGCATTCGGCGCGGCCGTCACCTCACGGTTTCCGAGTCGTGAGCACCCTCTGGCCACGCCGCCCCCGGGATCGAATCTCAAGCCGGTCATGGGCAACTATGGTTTCCCGTTCCTCGGGCACGTGTTGAGCTCGCTGGCCGACCCACTGGCCTTCGCCCGGGATCGGTACGAGCGATACGGCCCGGTGTCATGGGCCGGGGGCGTCGGGTTCCGCGTTGTCGGCCTGATGGGCCCGGACGCGTTGGAGGCCGCATGGATCAACCGGGACAAGGTGTTCTCCAGCACTCGCGGCTGGGCACCGGTCATCGGACCGTTCTTCCACCGCGGAATCATGTTGCTGGACTTCGACGAACACCGTGACCACCGCCGAATCATGCAACAGGCGTTCACCCGTAGCGCGTTGGACGGATATCTGGACCTGATGCGGCCCAGTATCGATCGCACGTTGGGCAATTGGCCGTCAACGGAAGGTTTTCCGTTCTACCCATCCATCAAGCATCTACTGCTCGAACAGGCCGCTGAGGTGTTCGTCGGCACCCACCTCGGCCCCGAATCCGATCAACTGTCGGCGGATTTCCGCGCCACAGTCCGCGGCGGGCAGGCCCTGGTGCGGGCAGATGTACCGGGCGGCGTGTGGGCCAAAGGACTACGTGCACGGGAGCGGCTCGAACGCTACTTCGCCGACCAGGTTCCCGACCGTCAGCGCGGCGACGGCGCAGACCTGTTCTCGATGCTGTGCCGAAGCGAGGACGAAGACGGTGCCCGGTTCACGCCGACCGACATCGTGAACCACATGATCTTCCTGCTGATGGCTGCACACGACACGACTGCCATCGCACTGTCGATGCTCACCTACGAGCTGGGCCGAAACCGGCAGTGGCAGGACGCGCTTCGTGATGAAGCGATCACCCGGCCCAATGACACCCCCACGGTCCTGGACCTGGACGCCTATCCCCTGCTCGACGCCGCGTTCAAGGAGATCCTCCGGATGTACGCGCCTGCGGGGGCACTCTTCCGTCAAACCGTCCGCGACACCGAGATCCTCGGCCATTTCGTCCCGCGCAAGACCCAGGTGGCCATCAATGTCTATGCCTCCATGCGACTTTCCGACTGGTGGCCCGACCCGGACACGTTCAATCCGGAACGGTTCGTGAACAATTCCGAGTCGCGCGCCGCGGTGAGCCGCTACGTCTTCGCTCCGTTCGGCGGCGGTGCACACAAGTGCATCGGCCAGCAGTTCGCCGACATGACGGTCAAGACCACCATGCACCAGATGCTGAGACGGTTCGAATGGAGCGTGCCCGGCAACTACCGACCCCAGCTGACCTGGGGCACCGGGCCGACGCCGGCCGATGACCTACCGATCACCCTGCGATCGCGCGCGCTGACGTAAGCAACGCCTTCGACGCGGATCAAGTCGCGTAGCGGTCGTGCAACTTGGTCAACGTGGACTCGATACCCTTCGCGTTGCCCTTGGCGAAGCCCATTCGCTCGTAGTACTTCAGCGTGTCCTTGATAGGCCCGGTGTCGCGGTAGTCGAATGTCTCTGTCACGCGCGTGAGGGTGGGGGTGAGTGCGGTGAACTCCCAGCGCCAACGATGCCCCAACGGATGTCGCCATTCAAAGAGTTCGTCGGGTCTTACCGCGGTGACGACACTGGTGATCCGGTAGGGCACCCCGTACATCCGCATCCCGGTCGTGAACTTCGCACCCGGAGCGATGTCGTCTGGACACTTCACGTTGTCTCCGACGGTGCCCGAGTCGTCGATCTCGTGGTGACGACGCGGGTCGGCGATCATGGCGAAAAGTTCGGCCGCAGGGGCATTGACCTCCACCGAGCGGCCGACCTGATTCGGACCCGCGTCAACGATGCTGACGGTCATGGTGTGTGTCCTTCGATTCGCATTCGCTGTTCGACGACCAGTATGTGATCGTTCATCCTCGCTGACGGATTAGCCAATTACCCGGTTTCCTAACCGTTGGCGAAGTGCGGCATCGGACACGTCTCGTCCGCCCTCCGAACTACTACCGACGTACTACACCGGTGCGTTCTCCAGATAAGAGAAAGACCCGCCGTCTCCGGCGGGTCTGTCCTATTCAAATTTTGTGGAGCTAAGGGGAATCGAACCCCTGACCTTCTCGATGCGAACGAGACGCGCTACCAACTGCGCTATAGCCCCTGATACCGGAAGCAAAGGCTACCAGTCCCCGGCCGGTAACCGGAAACCGGCCGCCTTACTGCCCGGCGGCGCGCGGTAGGTCGTATTCGCGGGACATCGATGCGTACGACGCATACGCCAGGTGCTCGAAGATCGGGTCCTCGTCGTCGATGTCGAGCACCACCGCACCGGGCCGCCGCAGCCGGGCGGGCACCACGTCAAGCTTGTGGTCGTCGGTGCTCTCCACGCCCAGCCGGGACCGCGCCAGCCGTTGCGCACGACGACGCCGCAGCTGTTCCTCGATGCGGGTCTGGCGACGCAGATAGGCCAGGTACAGCACGGTCAGCGTGCCGGCGCCGCCACACACCCACCAGGCCGACGGCGTCACCAGGAAGGCAGCGCCCGCCGAGAACAGCAGCGTGACCGCCAGCACCGCGAGCACGCGCTTGCGGAACCGGAACTTGCGGGCACTGACCTCTGCGGAGGTCTTGGACTCGAACCGGCGCTGCCGTGTGGCGCTCAGCGACGCCACGGGCGGCTCGGCCGATTCCGTTTCGACCGGCTCGTCCTCTGCCTCGGGCTCCAGACCCGATGAGTCGTCGACGTACTCGTACTCGGCGTCGGTGAGATCGTCGGGGTCCTCGACGTCCTCCAGTTCCTCGGCTTGCTCGGTCTCGTCGACCTCGGCCTCGTCGAGATCCAGTGCGATCCGGTCGGTTTGCATCTCGGACTCGACGGCCTGGACGGGGGTAACGGGCTCGGCCGGCTCCTCGACCGCGACGGGTTCGGGTTCTGGCTCCGCTTCCGGCTCAGGCTCGGTCTCGAACTCCAACTCAAGCTCGGGCTCGGGCTCGGGCACTTCCTCAGGCGCGGCGGCGGGTGCGACGGCGGGTGCGACGGCCTCGGCCATCGCACCGACCGGCAGCGCGCCGGAATCCTCGTCGACGATGTCGACATCGAGATAGTCGGGCTCGGAAGTTTCGACGCGCACCGCGGCCACCACCACGGTGCGCTGCACGGTGGTGTGCACGCGCACTTCGGCGGGCTCTTCATCCTCTTCGAAGTCTTCATCGAGCTTCTCGTCGAGGTGGTCGGCTGTGTGCTGCCAGTGCGGATCGCTGTGATGCCCGGCGGCCGGGCCGCGTCGTAACCGTTGTGCGTTGCGGCCGCTGTTGAGCACTCGAGTCGCCAGGGCGACGTCGCTGGTGCGACGCACCGAGTCGCGCTTGCTGATCAACATCGGAACCAACACGAAAAGCCAGAGAACGACTAGGGAAATCCACAGCAGTGACTGGGGGATGCTTGGCATGACGCCTGCTCCTTTCCCCTTCAGGCTAGGTCTGTGACCAGCGCATCCATGGATGGCGCGCCGACACAATTACACACCTGTAATTCGATCGATACAAGCACCATCAGTCACACGTGTCACATTGGTAACAGTTCGTAGGCCGGTTTTCGTCGAGATTGCTTCCAGGGCTGCGAATCCGGCGAAATCGCCGATCGGGGACGCAATTTCAACGCGGCGCGTCGCCGCCGGAAATCCGCGCCGGACAGCTCAGCACCAATTGGCCCGTCCGGCTGAAACCAGAGCTTGGGACGCCGAATGTTTCAGCTCCTCCAACGTGACCGCCACCAGGAGATGGTCCCGCCAGGCACCGTCGACCTCGAGATAGCGGCGCAGCAGGCCTTCCTCGCGGAACCCCACCCGTGCCAGCACGGCCCGGCTCGCGGCGTTCTCCGGCCGCACCGTGGCCTCGACCCGGTGCAACTGCACCCCGGTGAAGCAGTGGTCGAGCCCCAGCGCCAGCGCACCCGTCGCCACCCCGCCGCCGGTCTTGTCACTGGCCACCCAGTAACCGATCCAGGCTGATCGCAGTGCGCCGTGGGTGACGTTGCCGATCGTGAGCTGGCCGGCGAACTCCCCGTCGAGCTCGATCACATATGGCAGCATCCGTCCACGCCGGGCCTCGCTGCGCAAACCCGAGCAGATCGCGGGCCATGACGAAACTCCATGGCGGACACGCCAATCCACACCGCTGACCGGCTCCCAGGGCTCCAGGTGAGCCTGGTCGGCCAGCCGGATCCGGCTCCACACCGCGGCGTCGCGCAGCCGCACCGGACGTAGTCGCACGACGCCGGCCTGCACCCGTAACGGCCCGATCGGACCGGGCCAACCCGGGTGAAAGGCACTGGACCGCAGCAGGCTCATCCACACAGTCGATTCGTCACACCGTCATTCATCGAATGAAGTCTTATCAGCCGCGTTGAGCCAGGAATGCCACATCCACGGTTTCTCCGGTGCGGACCTCGTCGACCTCGCTCGGAATCACCACCAGACAGTTCGCCTCGGCGAGAGTGGCCAGCAAATGCGTCGACGCCCCGGGCGCCCCGCCCAGCGCCTGCACCAGGTATTCGCCGGTGTCCTGGTCGCGCATCAACTGCCCGCGCAGGTATCCCGTGCGCCCCGCCACCGAACTGATCGGCGCCAGCGTGCGGGCCTTCACCACGCGCCGCATCGGCTGCCGCTTGCCGAGCGAGAGCCGGATCAGCGGGCGCACCATCACCTCGAACACCACCAGCGCGCTGACCGGGTTCGCGGGCAGCAGGAAGACCGGAACGCGGTCGCGGCCGAGCTGCCCGAAGCCCTGCACCGACCCGGGGTGCATCGCGATCCGGGCCACCTCCATCTCGCCGAGTTCGGAGAGCACGGTGCGTACCGATTCCGCGGCGGCCCCGCCCACTGCCCCGGCGATGACCACGATCTCATTGCGATTGACTTGGCCCTCAACGGTTTCCCGCAGCTCCCGCGGGTCGGTGCTGATGATGCCGACGCGGTTGACCTCCGCGCCCGCATCCCGGCCGGCCGCAGCCAGTGCGTAGGAGTTCACGTCGTACACCTGCCCGGTTCCCGGTGTGCGGGATACGTCGACGAGTTCGCCGCCCACGCACATCACCGACAGCCTGGGCCGTGGGTGCACCAGCACGCGGTCCCGTCCGACCGCGGCGAGCAGACCGACCTGAGCCGGACCGATGATGGTGCCGGCCCGCACCGCGACGTCACCCGGTTGCACATCGTCACCGGTGCGCCGGACGTAGGCGCCCGAGCGCACGCTGCGCAGGATTTTGACCCGGCTCTCGCCACCGTCGGTCCACCGCAACGGCAATACCGCGTCAGCCAGTGTCGGCATCGGCGCGCCGGTCTGCACGCGCGCAGCCTGCCGGGGCTGCAAGCGGCTCGGGGTCCGCGCCCCGGCTTCGATCGCGCCCATCACCGGCAGGCTGACCTCACCGGCACCGTCGCCCACAGACAACACGTCGACGCTGCGCACCGCGTAGCCGTCGATCGCGGCCTGATCGAATCCCGGCATCGGCCGTTCCGTCACGACCTCTTCGGCACACATCAGGCCCTGTGACTCGGCGATGGCCACTCGCACCGGCCGGGGCGCCACCGCGGCAGCCGCTACCCGAGCCTGCTGTTCCTCGACCGAACGCACAACACGCCTTCCTATCTACGGGCCCCGCCTACCGGACAACGCGCGGCGTACGACCCGACGCGTTGCTAGCCCTCCGGTCCGGTCAGACCCAATCGTTCGACCAACCACCGCCGCAATTCGGGGCCGTAGTCGTCACGTTCCAACGCAAAGTCAACCGCAGCCTTCAGGTAGCCGCCGGGATTTCCCAGGTCGTGTCGGGCTCCGCGGTGCACAACCACATGTACCGGGTGGCCCTCTTCGATGAGCAGCGCGATGGCGTCGGTCAGCTGAATCTCCCCGCCCACCCCGCGTGAAACGCGACGCAGCGCATCGAAGATCGCCCGGTCGAGAAGGTAGCGGCCGGCCGCGGCGTACGGGGACGGCGCATCGTCGGGCTTGGGCTTTTCCACCATGCCCTTGACCCGCAGCACGTTCGGGTTGGCCGCGTCGGGCACGGTCTCGACGTCGAAGACGCCGTAGGCACTGATCTCGTCGCCGGGCACCTCGATGGCGCACAACACGGAACCGCCGCGCTTGGCCCGCACCTTGGACATGGTCTCCAGGACGCCGGTGGGCAGCACCAGGTCATCGGGCAGCAGGACGGCGATGGCATCCTCGTCCGGAGCCAGCGCGGCCTCGACGCAACCGACGGCATGTCCCAGGCCCAGCGGCTCGGCCTGCACCACAGACTCGACCTTGATCAGCGCCGGGGCGCGACGGACCTTCTCCAGCATCGTCTTCTTGCCGCGAGCCTCCAGCGTGCCCTCGAGCACCAGGTCCTCGACGAAATGCGCGACGACGCCGTCTTTGCCTTCCGAGGTGATGATGATCAACCGCTCGGCACCGGCCTCGGCAGCCTCCGCCGCGACCAGTTCGATGCCCGGGGTGTCGACCACCGGCAGCAATTCCTTGGGGACCGTCTTGGTCGCAGGCAGGAACCGCGTACCCAGACCGGCCGCCGGGACCACGGCCGTGTAGGGAAACGGCACCTCAGGCGCCTTGTGAGACGTGCTCATCGTTCACACACTAACGTCCGTTCTGAAATGGTGGAGGGCGTGACCCCGCCGACCAAGACCGAGTTGCGAGCTGGCGTTCTACGTGCAAGACGGGCCGTACCGGCCGACCGCCGCGACCGCGAGACGCAGGCACTTTGCCACTGGCTGCCCGCCCTCGTCCGTGGCGGGCAGACCGTGTGCGCCTACGTTCCGGTGGGCTCCGAACCGGGGTCACCGGCCCTCCTGGACGCCCTGTTGGAACTCGGTGTGCGCGTGCTACTTCCGGTTGCCCGCAACGACGCGGACGGCCGCGCAATGCCGATGCAGTGGGGCGCCTATGAGCCGGGCACGTTGGTGGCCGCCGAGTTCGGTCTGCGCGAGCCTCCGCCGCCGTGGTTGCCCGCCGGATCGATCGCAGACGCCGAGGTGGTGCTGGTGCCCGCCCTGGCCGTCGACCGCAACGGGAACCGGCTGGGCCGGGGTGCCGGCTTTTACGACCGCAGCCTGATCTACGCCTCGCCAGACGCGCGACTGGTCGCGGTGGTGCGTGACGACGAGTTGGTCGACGCGTTGCCCGCCGACCCTCACGACGTGCGGATGACGCATGGCCTGACGCCGTCGGGCGGAATCGTGACGTTGCAGCGTTGAGCTGGTCCAGAATCGTCAGGTGTCCGATCCGGTGAGCGCTGACTTCGGTGTCCGCATGCAGCTGATCGTCGATGTCCTGGCCCAAACCCTGGATCGGGCCGTGCTCCTGGATGACGAGGAGCTGACCCCGATCACGCACAGCCGTCAGCTCGGCGAACTCGATGACGTGCGGGTCCACAGCGTGCTGCAGCGCGAGACCCGCGCGGAGGTCAAGGAGGCGCTGTTCGAATTCGGGATCGGCTCGGCCGACTCGGCGGTGTGGACCCCGGCGTTACCGCAATACGGCCTGATGCCGCGGTTCTGCGTGCCTGTGCGATCGGCGTCCGAGCGGTTCGGCTACCTGTGGATCATCGCCCCCGAGGCCGCGCTGTCCGAGCACGGTCAGCAGCTGGCCGAGAGAGCGGGTGCCGACTTGCTGGCCATCCTCGACCGCCGCAACGCGGCACTGCGCGCCGAAGAGTCAGCGCGGCAAGGCCTTTTGATGCGGCTGATTGCCGTCGACGAGCCTGGGCAGGCACAGGCGGTCGTCGGCGAACTGCACGCCAGGGCGATGGCCGAGCCGCACGACGTGGTCCAGGTCTTCAGGTTCGAGCCCGACGCTGACGGCGCGGTCGATCCGGTCGATCAGAGCATGGCGCTGCGTCTGCGGTTGACGGCAACCGACCGGACGCGGCAGTGGTACACCCTGGCCGGATCGCCGACCACGATCCTCGCGGTGTCGCGTCCCGACGCGGAGTCGGCCGCGACCGCCGAAGCCGTGGTCGGGGCCGTCCGGGCCAGCTACGGAACACGACCGGCCATCGGCGTCTCCGGCGTTGCCCTGCCGATAACGCAAGCAGCCCTTGGGTTTCGCCAGGCAACCCTGGCGCTGACGCTGGCCGGGGTCGGTGCGGGCAACGCCCAGGTCACCGACTGGTCCACACTCGGCTCGTGGCGCACCCTGGCGTTGCTGGGCCAGGCCTACGGCCCGGACCGGCTCGGAGAGCTGGTCCACCCCGGCATCGTCAGCCTGATCGAGCAGGGTCGCGAAGACCTCCTCCGCACGCTGGAGACATACCTGGCCAACGGCGGCGACGTGCGACGCACCTCCGAGGACATGTACCTCCATCGGTCCACGCTGTACTACCGGCTGGAGAAGCTCACCGAGGCTGTCGGCAGCGATCTCAGCGACGGCGGGATCCGTTTCGATCTGATGCTGAGCTTGCGCCTGGCTCGTCTGGCCGGGGTGTACCGCCCCGATTCGACAACTGTCTGAACGAGCCGGCTCAGTTTCCTACAGTTTCGAACCTATTTCGGCTCCATCAACCGGCCCCCGGGCATAGCGTTTCTTCTGGCCGCTTGTGACCTGAGTCACACATCACGGAGGAGTCGGTGCGCAAATGGGTGAAACACCCGCATTGAAGAAGGCGCTCAGTCAGCGACAGTTGACGATGATCGCCATCGGCGGCGTGATCGGCGCCGGACTGTTCGTCGGCTCCGGGGTGGTGATCGGTGCTACCGGGCCCGGCTCGTTCATCACCTATGCGCTGGCCGGGGTCCTGGTCATCATGGTGATGCGGATGCTGGCGGAGATGGCGGTGGCCAATCCGTCGACCGGATCGTTCGCCGATTACGCGCGCAACTCGCTGGGCAACTGGGCGGGGTTCTCGGTCGGCTGGTTGTACTGGTATTTCTGGGTGATCGTCGTCGGCTTCGAAGCCATCGCGGGCGCCAAGATCATCCAGTTCTGGGTGGACGTACCCATCTGGCTGACGGCACTGCTCCTGTTGATCGCGATGACGGCGACGAATCTGTTCTCGGTGTCGTCCTTCGGTGAATTCGAGTACTGGTTCGCCGGCATCAAGGTGGCGGCGATCCTGGCGTTCATCGGTTTGGGCGCGCTCTTCGTCTTCGGGCTGTGGCCGAACAAGGACATGGACTTCTCGAACCTGACCTCTCACGGCGGGTTCTTCCCGATGGGCGCAATGGCCGTCACCGTCGGCGTGGTGACGGTGATCTTCTCGATGGTCGGTGCGGAGATCGCCACCATCGCCGCCGCCGAGTCCGCGGATCCCGAGCGGGCGGTGGCCAAGGCCGCCAACTCGGTCATCATGCGCATCGCGATCTTCTTCGTCGGCTCGTCATTCCTGATCACGACGATCCTGCCGTGGGATCACTTCAAGAAGGACGCCGCGGGCAATGTCGCGTCGCCGTTCGTCTCGGTGTTCACCGAAATGGGGATCCCCTACGCCGATCACATCATGAATGCGGTGGTGCTCACCGCGGTGCTGAGCTGTCTGAACTCGGGGATGTACACCGCGTCGCGCATGCTGTTCGTGCTGGCCGCCCGGCGCGAGGCGCCGCCACAGTTGGTCGCGGTGACCCGCCGCGGCGTCCCGGCGCCGGCGATCCTGACCTCCTCGGTCATCGGTTTCCTGTGCGTGATCGCCGCAGCGTTCTGGCCGGAGACCATCTTCGCGTTCCTGCTGAATTCCAGCGGTGCGGTGATCCTGTTCGTCTACCTGCTCATCTGCATCTCGCAGATCGTGCTGCGCTACCGCAGTTCCCCGGACCAGCTCAAGGTGAAGATGTGGTTGTTCCCGGTGCTGTCGATACTCACCGCTGTGGCCATCTTCGCGATCCTGATCCAGATGTATGTGCAGGGCGGGGATAACCGGAAGGCCCTGACCTTGAGCGTGGCGTCGTGGGCGGTGGTGATCCTGCTGTTCCTGGCCAACCGGTGGTTCATCGGCCACCGGCCCGAGGTGGCCGGGGTCGCCCCGGCGGCCGGGGCCGCCCATCCGCACCGAGTGTTGGTGCTGGCCAACGAGACCGTCGAATCCAATGAACTGCTCGACGAGTTGCGCCGCATCGGCGCGGACCGCGACGCCGTCTATCAGGTGGTGGTGCCGGCCAGTCCGATCGACACCGGGGTGGCCGCCACCCACGGCCCGCTCGACATCTCCGAGGCCACCACCCGAGCGGCCCAGCGTCGCCTCGATCAGACGCTGAACACGCTGCGCTCAGAGCAGTTGCAGGCCGACGGCGAGTTGGGTGACTACCGTCCGCTGCGGGCCCTGGCCCATGCCGTCGAGGCGTTCCGGCCCGACCAGATCGTGATTTCAACTCTGCCGCCGGAGGATTCGGTGTGGCATCGTTTCGATGTCGTCGACCGGGCCCGCTCCGAATATCAGATCCCGGTGACCCACGTGGTCTCGAGAGTGCGTACCCAGGAGCACGCGTCGTGACCATTCTGGCAGCGTTCAGCGCGAGCCGGCACAGCAGCGCACCGCTGAACCTGGCGATCCAGATCGCCCGCACCACAGGCGAGCCGGTGATCGCCGCAGCGGTGGTGGAACGGTCATGGGCGGCACGCGACGACATGGTCGAGGGCGAGTACCTGGCCTACGTTCGCGCGCAGGCCACCCAGGCGTTGCAGCGCGCGGTCGCCGTCCTACCCATCGATCTCGACGTCACCCCGGTGGTACACGAATCCACCTCGATACCAACGGGTTTGATCGAGCTTGCCGACGCCCACCGGGCGACCATGGTGTCCGTCGGCTCGTCCTCGTCGGGCATGCTCGGCCGGGTCGCACTCGGTAGCGTGACCGAGCGTCTGGTGCACACCGCCCGGGTGCCGGTGGCGTTCGCGCCGCGCGGGTACGCCCAGAATGACGGGCGCATCAGCCGACTCACCGCGGCCTACGGCGGGGAGGCCGACGTCAACGGACTCATCCCCGCTACCGCCGAACTGGCGGCGTCATGGTCGGCCAAGCTACGCATCGTCTCGTTCACGGTCCGCAACACCGCGGCGTTCGCCGGAACCATCGAATCCTCGGCCGAGGAGTTGGTGGTGCAGCAGTGGTCCAGGCGAACCATCGCCGAGATCACCAAGCAGCTCAAGGCTATTCGTGACCGGATGACCGTTCCCGACGTCGATGTGGTGGTGGGCGCGGGTCACGATTGGAATACGGCGGTGCAGAGCGTCGGGTGGGACGCAGGCGACATGCTGGTGCTGGGTTCGGGTGCGGCCGCCCCGAGCGCCCAGGTGTTCCTCGGCTCGGCAGCGGGCAAGATCCTGCGCCGTTCGCCGGTACCCGTGATGATCGCGCCGAGCTACCGGCGCGGCTAGCAGTTGTCCAGCACCGCCGCCATGGCGCGCTGCTCTTTCGCCGAGACCCACAGCTGGTAGGCGGCTTTCACCTCGACCTGGCGGCCCACGAACTCACAGCGGAAGGCCACATTGGGCGGCAGCCAACTGGCCGCGTCGCGGAATGCCTTGTCGAAGTTGGGTTGCGCGGCAACCGCGATCAGGTTGCGCGGATCGTTCGCGAAGTCCCTGCGCCGCTGCGGGTCCCAGGTACGCGCCCCCTTGTACCAGGCGTCCGACAGGGACACGAGATGGTCGATCTGCACCGTGCTGGAGGTGTCGGGCCCGCGGGTGAACGCGATCTCGACACCGGTGTAGGGGTCGTGCAGGACACCGGTGGCGGCGTAGCAGGTGCCGGGGCGGACGGTCAGCTGAGCCAGGTCGCGGCGCAGGATGTCGTCGCGGGTGTTGCAGCCGTTGTGGCCGAACTCGACGTTCACGTCGTCACTCCAGGCCTCACCGAAGCGGGACCGGGCGTAGTCGGTGTCGCGATCCCAGCCCTTGACCGGCAGACCCGCCAACAACGTGCGGGCCCGGTCGTAGCCGGGGGTCCGCTGCGCCGGCGCCGGCCTCGGACCGGTGGTCGGGGGCGCGGACGGGTGCGCGGCGGAATCCCCGGCCGGGGATTCCGCACGCATCCGGGCCACCACGAGCACGGCCAGCACCGCCACGATTACCGCCACGATTACCGCCACGACGAGCAGTACCGCTAGCCTTCCGGAGCGCCGGCGCCGGCGGCCCGCGGGAATGACATGGCCCACGTAGCGGTTCTAGCACTTGAGCCGGTAGAGTGCTAACAAGTTTGACCAACTCGGAGGGTTTTCGTGCCTACCTATTCCTACGCATGCACTGAGTGCGGCAATCGGTTCGACGCGGTGCAGGCCTTCAGCGATGATGCGCTGACCACCTGCCCCAAGTGCTCCGGCAAGCTGCGCAAGCTCTTTGGCTCGGTGGGCGTGGTGTTCAAGGGCAGCGGCTTCTACCGCACCGACAACCGCGAATCGGGCAAGAGCGCGTCCAACGGCTCGCCCGCCAAGAGCTCGGAAAGCAGCTCTTCGAGCTCGTCCTCCGACTCGTCGTCGTCTTCCTCAGCTTCGTCGGGCAGTTCCTCGTCGAGCAGCTCCAGCGCCGCCCCCGCCGCGGCCGCCTCGAGCTAGCTCCGGAAGTTATCCACAGGACGGCAAATACGCCGTTCTCACCCGGCCTTCGCGCGCCTAGCGTGGCGCCATGGCCCAATCACTCAACCCGCCGCCCTGGCGTCGGCTGACGGCTGCCCGGCCCGATTGGACCCGCACGGTGGCCGCACGCCGCGCTGCCGCAGCCGGGTTGGTGCTTCTCGCGGCCGTGACGGCCCTGCGCTCCGATCCACACGGTGACTACACCGAGATCGCAGTCGCGGCGCATGACCTGTCTCCCGGCGTCGCGTTGACCGCCGACGACGTCCGCCTGGAACGCCGCAGCACCGCCACCCTGCCCGACGGCGCCCAGCGCGACGTGGCACCGGTGATCGGCGCGACGCTGACCGCCCCGGCCCGTCGTGGCGAGGTGATCACCGATGTCCGACTGCTCGGGTCGCGGCTGGCCGAAACGGCAGCGGGCCCGGATGCCCGCATCGTGCCGGTGAAACTCAACGACACCGCGCTGCTGGATCTGATCCGCCCTGGCGACGTGGTCGACGTGCTGACGGTGACAGCCGACCAGTCCGACAAGGGTCCGGCCCGGCCGGTCGTGCTGGCCTCCGGGGCCGTGGTGGTGCTCGTTTCAGAGAAGGCACGCGGAGCCGGGGTGGGCAGCGACCGGGTGGCGCTGGTGGCGCTGCCGGCCCGCTCAGCCAACGAGGTCGCGGCCACCAGCCTGGTGCAGGCCGTCACGCTGACGATCCACTGAACCCGGGTTCCCCTGCCGGACAATATGATTCGCGCGTTGCGAAGTTGTTGACCCACAATCACCCAGCCGTTCGGCCAACTCGGTTACTGTTTGCTTGTCGCACCGAAAACACCACACTGCAGGAAGGGTCCCCGCATGTTGAAGGGCTTCAAAGAGTTTCTGTCTCGCGGCAACGTCATTGATCTTGCGGTTGCTGTGGTCATCGGCGCCGCCTTCACCGGGTTGGTCACGGCGTTCACCGAAAAGGTGGTGCAGCCGCTGATCGACCGTATCGGCGCCGGCCCCGGCCAGGAGTACGGCGTCCTCAAGATCTCACTGGGCGGCGATCCCGAGACGTTCATCGACTTCAACGCCGTCCTGTCGGCGTTCATCAACTTCATCCTGGTGGCCGCCGTCATCTACTTCGTCATCGTCCTGCCGTACAAGAAGCTGCGTGAGCGCGGCGAGGTGGAACAGGCCCAGGACACCGAGTTGAGCCTCCTGACCGAGATCCGCGATCTGCTGTCCGAGAACGGCTCCGCCGGCAAGCACGTCACCGGCCCCGGCACCGGCCCGAGCCCCGACACCGCCAAGTACACGAGCGCCGACCGCGACAAGTAGGCGCCGTACGCAAAAGCAGCCCCTGGATTTCTCCAGGGGCTGCTTTTTGTCGGACCTAGAACGTGGCGTTCATGGTGCCTAGTTCATATTCCAGGGCTCGCCGTAGGTGGTGACGCTGTCACCGGTCGAGGCGATCAGGCGGGCGAACGGACGCAGCAACACACCACCGGCCGCA
>NZ_JBFAJS010000009.1:0-102277 GCF_040655355.1 Mycobacterium sp. NPDC050441
ATCGGGGCAGTAGTAGTTGATGGCGGTGCCGGTGAACTGCCAGGCCTGGGCGTCGGTGCTGTCCTTGGCCAGTTGCTTCTTCACGAAACCGACCGTGTCCTGGGCGGTGTGGTCGACGCCGTTGTGTAGGCGCTTGCACATGATCTTGGCGATCCAGGCGTTGTAGTCACGCTGCCCGTAGATACCGAATGTGTGCAGCTCATTGGCAAAATCGGTGTCTGGATCGGCATAGGCCGGTGCCGAGACGGCGAGACCGGTTGCCGCGCAGATCGACAGGGCAATGATCAGGCGTTTCATCAGGCCAGGGCCTCCTCGGGCTCGCGTTGGACGGGCTTCGGCCACGGTTGTGGCAGCGGACGCTGACGGACCCGCTGAGGCCACCAGAACCAGCGCCCGAGCAGCGTGGCAATGGACGGCGTCATCAGCGACCGGACCACAAGGGTGTCGAACAACAAGCCTAAGCCGATTGTCGTTCCGACCTGACCGATAACGATCAAACTGCTGACCGCCATCGACCCCATGGTGAAGGCGAAGACCAAGCCTGCGGAGGTGACCACGGCACCGGTGCCGACCATGGCCCGGATGATTCCGGTCTTCAGCCCGGCGTGGATCTCCTCCTTTATTCGTGAGACGAGTAGCAGGTTGTAGTCCGCGCCGACGGCCAACAGGACGATCACCGACATCGGCATCACCATCCAATGCAACGGGATTCCCACGATGTGTTGCCAGAGCAGTACCGACAGTCCGAAGGCTGAGGCAAGACTCAGCACCACCGTGCCGACGATGACCGCAGAGGCCACCACGGCACGGGTGAGCACCAACATGATGATGAAGATCAGGATCAGTGCCGCCGCCGCGACGATGATCAGGTCGTAGTCGGCACCCTTCTGCATGTCGTAGTACGTCGCCGAGCTGCCGCCGAGGTAGATCTTGGACCCCTCGAACGGTGTGCCCTTGATGGCGTCGGCCGCCGCGACCTTCAGAGGTTCGATGCGTGCGGTGCCTTCCGGGGTCAGCGGATCACCCTGGTGAATGATGGTGAACCGCACGGCATGTCCGTCAGGTGACATGAACAGCTTGATGCCCCGCTGGAAGTCGTCGGTCTCGAAGGCCTCCGGCGGCAGGTAGAACGAATCGTCGTTCTTGGCCGTATCGAACGCTTCGCTCATGGCGGTGGCGGTGTTCTGCATCGCCATCGTCTGATCCTGTTGGGCCTTCTGCACCTGGTACTGGTTCAGCAGCATCTGCTTCTGATGCTTCATCGACTGGATCTGCCGCGGCATGGTGGCGACCATCTTGGGCATCAGGTCGGCCATGCGCTGCATCTCGGGAACCAGGTCCTGGAAGTCGTCGGACATCGTGTTGATGCCGTCGAGCGCGTCGAAGATCGACCGGATCGACCAGCACATCGGGATGTCGAAGCAGTGCGGTTCCCAGTACAGGTAGTTGCGGAGCGGCCGGAACTGGTCGTCGAAGTCCGCCAGGTGATCCCGGACGTCGTTCATGTCGCCCGACGTCGTCTTCATCTTGTCGGCCATGCGCTGCGACACCGCTGCCAGATCCGTCTGGATGCTCATCATTTCGGTCATGGCATCGATGCTGGTCTGCAGATCTTCCGACTGGTCGAGCAGATTCTGCAGATTGGTCTGCGCGTAGTCGTTGTTCATCAGCTGGGTCGTGCCGCTCTGACCCAGCGTGTACGGGATCGTCGAGTGCTTGATCGGATCGCCATCGGGACGAGTGATGGTCTGCACCTGGGCGATGCCGTGAACGCTCTTGAGAGCCTTGGCGATCTTGTCGATGACCAGGAAGTCCGCGGGGTTCCGCAGATCGCGGTCGGACTCGATCATCATCAGGTCCGGGTTCATCTTGGCTTGCGAGAAGTGTCGGAACGCGGCGTCGTATCCGACATTCGTCCCGACGTCCTTGGGCAGGAAGATGCGGTCGTTGTAGGTGGTGTGGTAGCCGGGCAGGGCGAGCAGGCCGACCAACGCCGCGACGATGGCGCACACCAGGATTGCGCCCGGCCAACGGACGGTGGCGGTGCCGACCCGGTGCCATCCACGGGACTTCGAATGCCGCTTGGGCTCGAGGATCTTGCCGAATCGGGTGAACACCGAGATGACGGCCGGCCCGAGGGTCAGTGCCATGGCGACCACCATCGTCATGCCGACCGCCAGTGGGATTCCCATGGTCTGGAAGTACGGCAGGCGGGTGAAGTGAAGGCAGAACGTCGCGCCGGCGATGGTCAGACCCGACGCGAGCACGACATGGGCCGTGCCGTGGAACATGTCGTAGTAGGCCGCTTCTTTGTCCTCGCCGGCTCTTCGTGCTTCCTGATATCGGCCGATCAGGAAGATCGCGTAGTCGGTGGCCGCGGCGATGGCCAAGGTCACCAGCATGTTGGTCGCGAACGTCGTGAGGCCGAAGAAATTGTGGAAGCCCAGTAACGCGACCAGTCCACGGGCGCCGGACAATTCGAGTACGACCATTCCCAGCACGATCAGCGTGGTGATGATCGACCGGTAGACGCCCAACAGCATGACGGCGATGACGGCGAAGGTGACGAGCTCGATCATCTCCATGCTCTTGTCGCCGACGATGTTCTGATCGGTGCTCGACGCCGCGGACCCGGTCACATACGCCTTCACGCCGTCGGGTGCGGGGCTTTCGGTGGCGACGCGCCGTACCGCCTCGACGGACTCGTTGGCCAGCGTCTCGCCCTGGTCGCCGGCGATGTAGACCTGCACGTAGGCGGCCTTGCCGTCGCGGCTCTGGGCGCCCTTGGCGGTCAAGGTGTCGCCCCAGAAGTCCTGCACATGCTGAACGTGGGTGGTGTCGGCGCGCAGGTCACGGACCATCTGGTCGTAGAACATGTGCGCTTCGAGGCCCAGCGGCTTGTCGCCTTCTAGTACCACCATCACCGAGCTGCTGGTGTCGTACTCCTGGAACTTCTTGCCGACCTCTTTGATGGCGATCATCGACGGTGCGTCGGTGGGGCTCATCGACACCGCGCGCATCTTCCCGACGACCTCGAGTTGCGGGACGACAGTGTTGAGCAGTGCGACGATCACGATCCACGCCAGGATGATCGGCAGGGCGAACGTGCGGATGAGTCGCGGGAGTAGTGGGCGCGGAGGTGCCGCGTGGCGCCCCGTCGCGATGGCGTCGGTCGGGGTGTCGTCGGTCTGGGTTTCTTCCGTGTGGCTGCTCATGCTGCCTTCACAAAGCAGAAGGTTTGGGCGTTCAATCCGGTAGCCGTTCTCTCTTCTTTGACCGCGTCATCGACGGTGACTCGGCAACTGATGCTGTCTCCGTCGCCCTGGGCCAAGATGTTGGGCTGCACCGACGGCAACGTGGTTTGCAGCGTCAAAGTCCATGGCAGCGGCACAGTTCCGGTGCGCTGGGGTTTGCCTTCGAGGTCCATGTAGTTGATGACGGCAGCGGCGCCCGTGCCGAAGATCTCGTACTTCACGAACTTGGGGTTGAAGTCCTCGGCGTTATCCGACGTGGACTCGGTGACGATGACCGGATGTGCGCCGAAGACCTTGCGGACGTTCATCACGATCAGCACGCCGGCCGCCATGGCGATGATGATCAGTACGGGAAGCCATATTCGTCGGATTGCCTTCGTCATTGCGGCCGCCCGGGGAGGGCCGCGGCGGGCATATCGATGACGGCTGTCATTGTGGGCCTCCCGACGTTTCGATGCGTTCGCGACGACCTGGCTGTTAGGCGGCCTACGCAGTTCGAGCGTAAAGTTAGCCGAATAAGTGGATAGGATCAATCCACTTATGACCCCGATCACTTAAGCTGAGAGATATGACCGAGGAAACACGTCGCGTACTGCGCAGGGACGCAGAGCGCAACCGGCAGCGGGTGCTCGATGCCGCGCGGGAGCTGTTTGCCGAAAAAGGTCTTGAGGCGACGCTCAACGACGTGGCACATCACGCCAATGTCGGGGTCGGAACGGTGTATCGACGGTTCGCCACGAAAGAGGAGCTGCTCGAGGCCATCTTCGCCGACGGTATGGACCAGCTCACCGCACTGGCTGAAACTGCACTGCAACAAGAAGATTCATGGCAGGGGTTCTCGTGGTACGTCGAGAGCATGTGCGAGATCACGGCGACTGACCGAGGCTTGCGGGAAATCGCGTTCAGCAAATGCTATGGGGGCGACCGGGTCAAGGCCTGCCAGGAGCGGCTCGTCCCGGCGTTGACCAAACTTGTCGAGCGGGCGCAAGGCGACGGTTATCTGCGTCCGGAGGTGTCGTCCACCGACATGCCGCTCTTCGGGCTTCTGGCCGGCACCGTGAGTGAATTCGCCGGGCATGTCGACGCCAACTTGTGGCGTCGGTACGTGGCCATCCTCTTGGGCGGAATGCGCCAGCACGACGACCAGTCGCCGATTCCGGTGGAGGCGCTCGACCCGGATGCGCTCGACATCGCGATGCGAACCTGGGAGCCCGCCGGGCCTCCCCGCTGACCGACGCACGGCGGTGCGGACGTTTCGGAAATCCTTGTGTGGGCACAATATCCACGTGGGAATCAACGGTGAATCAGACGTGAGCTCGGATCCCTTGTTCTGCGGTGTCGATCTGGCCCGGCGTATCGAGAAGGCCGAGGCAGAGTTGATCGCGGCGGCGACACACGCTGCCGGGCACCGTGGCGCCGACGGATTGGTCCTGCCGGTGGCAGGCGGATTCGCCTGCTTCGCCGAAGCGGAATCGCCGATGAACAAGGTGGTCGGTCTCGGCTTGGACGGGGTGCCCGATGAGGCGGTGCTGGGCGAGATCGAGCGGGCCTTCGCGGCCCGGGGTGCCTCCACCAGGGTGGAACTTTCCGCCCTGGCCGATCACGAGATCACCGCATTGTTGTCGGGCCGCGGTTATCGCCTTGTCGAGTTCGAGAACGTGCTCGGCAAACCGGTGACCGACGAGCGCCCGCCGGTGACCGACGTGCAGGTGCGCCGGGCCGACGATCTCGCCGAATGGGTGAACGTTGTGGTGGAGGGCTTCGCCCATCCCGACGGTGAGGGTCTCGTCAGCCACGAGGAGTTTCCCGCCGACGTCATCGAGCGGGCCGAACGGGACATGGAAAAGGCCGGGGCCACAGCGTATATCGCGCTCGTTGACGGCGTGGTCGCCGGCGGCGGGATGATGCGGCTGGCCGGTGGGATCGCCCAGTTGGCGGGAGCCGCGACAGCACCGGCCTACCGGCGCCGCGGCGTGCAGGCCGCGTTGTTGGCGGCGCGGCTGGCCGAGGCCGCCGCAGCCGGATGCGAGATTGCCGTGGTGACGACGGCATCCGGCTCGAAGTCCCAGCGCAATGTGCAGCGCCGGGGTTTTCAGCTGCTCTACGCGCGGGCGATCCTGGTGAAACCGGCTGAGGCCTAGTAGAGCATCTTCCTCAGGTTGTCCTCGCTGTAGTACGCATCGAGTTCCTGTTGGGTCTGATCGGGTTTGAACGCCTTGGCCATCTGCGCCACCGAGGGCACCGCGGTCGGGTTCCAGCTCTCGGGCTTCCAGGCCGCCGAGCGCAGGAATGCCTTGGGGCAGTGGAAGAACACCTCGTCGATGGCGATTTCCAGGGCCAGGATCGGCCGCTTGCCGTCCACCACCATGGCATCGAAATAGTCGGCGTCCGAAAGGATCCGGGCGGTGCCGTTGATGCGCAGGGTGTCGCCGCGGCCGGGGATGACGAACACCGTGCCGACGTGCGGGCGCTGCAGGATGTTGAGGTATCCGTCGACGCGCCGGTTGCCGGGCCGTTCCGGGATGGCGATCGTGGTGTCGTCGATGATCTGGACGAAACCCGGTGGGTCACCCTTAGGGGAGACGTCGACGCGGCCGTCCGCATCGGTGGTCGCCACGAAGCCCAGCGGTGACTGCTTGAGCCAGCCCTGCTGCGCTTCCGACAGCCGGGCGGTCACTTTGTTGGCGACGGCCGCGGTGGGGTGGCCGACGATGTCGCGCAGGTCGTCCACGGAGGTCACTTCTCGGCGCATGTCTCCATCATGCCTGTGATGGCGAATGGTTTATCGGTCACCGAATCGCGCCATGAGTGCCCGGCGGTCCACCTTGCCGATGCCGCGACGCGGCAACTCGTCGACGATGTGCACCTCGCGCGGTGCCGCTGTCGCATCCAGCGTTTGGGACACCTGGGCCCGCAGTTCGGCCACGTCGGGGGCCGCCGAACCCGGGGCCAGCACCAGCGCGGCCACCACCCGCTGACCGAGCCGCTCGTCGGGGACCCCGAACACCGCGCAGTCGGCGATCGCCGGGTGGCCGGCGAGTGCGGACTCGACCAGTTGCGGCAGCACCGTCAGCCCGCCCGTGCTGACCGCGTCGTCCACCCGGCCCAAGACCCGAAGCACGCCCGAATCATCCACGGCACCAAGATCATCGGTGCGGAACCAGCCGGTCTCGGCGAACGGGTCAGGTGTGATCGGGTTGCGGTACCCCTTGGCCACGGTGGCGCCGCCGAGCAGGATGCGGGAGCTGTCGATGCCCGATGTCGCCGTCGGGGCGGCTCCGATCCGCACCGAGACGCCGTCGAGTGCCACACCGTCGTACACGCAGCCGCCCGCGGTCTCGCTCATCCCGTAGGTGCGCACCACGTTCACCCCCGCCGCCTGCGCACGTTCGGCCACACCGGCAGGCATCGGCCCGCCGCCGATCAGCACGGCATCGAGTTCGGCCAGCGCGTCCGCGGCGGCCGGGTCCTGCAAGGACTTGTCCAGCTGCACCGCCACCAGCGAGGCGTAGCGGCGTCCACTGCCCAAAGCGGCCACCGCAGAGGGCAACTCGCTCGGGTCGAAGGATGCCGGGAGAGCGACGGGTGTGGTGCCGGCCAGCGTGCTGCGCACCAGGACCTGCAGGCCTGCAATGTGATAGGCGGGAAGGGCGAGCAGCCACCGCCCCTCGCCACCCAACCGGGCGTGGGTGGACTCGGCGCTGGACCGCAACGCTGCCGCGGTCAGCAACGCGCCTTTGGGTTTGCCGGTGGTGCCCGAGGTCGAGATCACCAGGGCGACGTCGTCGTCGATTTCCTCGCCGACGCGCAAAGTGGTTGTCAGCAGGGACCTCTGACGGTCGTCGTCGGCGGGCACCGGCAGGATCGCCGGCCCGCGTCCGGTCAGGACGTCATCGAGAACCGCCAGCAACGCGTCCGTCTCGGATCCGACGGTGACGGCGCGCAGGACGGCTATGCCGTGCCCCCAGGCTCTTTCGGGTCGCCACCGTTGTTACGGCCCGTCTTATCGGTGTCGACGGAGTCCTCGGCATCGCGCGGATCGTCCAACGGCCAGCCCTTGGCGGCCAGCCGTGCCCGTACCCGCTCGACGTCTTCCACGCGGGGCAGCTCGTCGGTGATCTGGGTGATCAGCACACCGATGTCGATGTGGTCGAACTCACCGCGATCGATGAGATCCTGTGCGACGGCTTTGACTTCGTCGTTGGTCAGGCGCCGGGTCAGCAGCGCCAACAACGGCACCCGGTCCGGTCCGGGCACCCCCTCGGGGTAGCCGGCGTTCAGCCAGGCCGCGATCTTCGAGAGAAATTCGTTCACTGCGCCTACTCCTGATGGTGCACCCCGAGTCAGCTTTTCCGGTCATGAGTCATGAGCCGGAGACGGCATTGATGGTAGCGGGGTCAACCGACTCTGGCTCGCAGTGAATTTATCGGCTGCGTAGGGAACAGCAAACCCCCCCGGCTAACAAACCGGGTTGCCTAGATGAACACTCGGTGAACTCATCCGTAGCGTATCCGAATCCCCAGGTCAGCGCGGAGTTTCCGGCTGGTCAAAATCGCCAATGGTCCTACAGAATTACCGCCATGAGCGCTGAGCTGATCATTCTGGTGTTGCTGATAGCAACAGCATTGGCCTTCGATTTCACAAACGGCTTTCACGACACCGGAAACGCGATGGCGACGTCGATTGCCACCGGGGCGTTGAAGCCCAAGACCGCCGTGATCCTGGCGGGTGTCCTCAACCTGGTCGGTGCGTTCCTCTCGGTCGAGGTAGCCGTGACCGTGACCACGTCGGTGCTCAAGATCCAGGACAGCAAGACCGGGTCCCTGGTATCGGGTATCGACGCCTCGACCGGTCTCACCATCATCTTCGCCGGCCTCATCGGCGGCATCCTGTGGAACCTGCTGACCTGGCTCTTCGGCATCCCGTCCAGCTCGTCGCATGCGCTCTTCGGCGGGCTGATCGGCGCGGGCCTGGCAGCCATCGGCCTGTCCGGTGTCAACTGGGCCGGCGTCTTCCAGAAGGTGCTCATCCCCGCGATCGCTGCTCCGTTCATCGCCTGCCTCGTCGCCGCCGCTGGAACCTGGCTGGTCTACCGCATCACCCGCAATGTGCTGAAGAAGCGCCGCGAGCAGGGCTTCCGCTGGGGCCAGATCGCCACCGCGTCGCTGGTCGCGCTGTCGCACGGCACCAACGATGCGCAGAAGACCATGGGCGTCATCGCCCTCGCGCTCATCACCACCGGCCACCTGACCGGCAACGTGAAGGAAGACGGTCTGCCGTTCTGGATCATCGCGTCCTGCGCACTGGCCATCGGTCTGGGTACCTACATCGGCGGCTGGCGCGTCATCCGCACGCTGGGCAAGGGCCTGGTCGAGATCGAGTCCCCGCAGGGCCTTGCCGCCGAAGCATCTTCGGCCGCAATCATCCTCAGCTCCAGCGCGGCAGGCATGGCCCTGTCCACCACCCACGTCGCCACGGGCTCGATCCTCGGCAGTGGCGTCGGCAAGCCCGGCGCCGAGGTGCGCTGGGCGGTGGCCGGACGCATGGCGATGGCGTGGCTGATTACGCTGCCCGCTGCCGGTCTCGTCGGCGCACTGGCCTTCTGGCTGTCGCACGGGGTCGAGGCGCTCACCGGGGCGGCGCTGGCCGGCGACGGCCTGATCTTCCTGATCCTGGTCGGGCTGTCCGGCTACATGTGGTGGCGCGCCCAGCAGCAGAAGGTCGACCACAAGAACGTCAATGCCGATTGGGACGCCTCGACCAACTCGGTCGTGCCCGCAGAAGTTCGCGACGCCACCAAGCCCAGCGTCGACAAAGCCGCAGTCTGACCGGATCTAACTAAGGAATCAGCTGATGATTTATGTGGAATCCATCTTCAAGGTGCTGGTCATCGGGTTGATACTCGGAGCCGGGCTGCCTGCGGTGTTCGCCACTGGCCTGGTGGCCTACTCGAACGGCGCCGGCGGTACGCACGAGGACGGCACCGTCGTGGCGCCCAACCCCGCGATGAAGGCCCTCGGTCTGTTGCTTTTCACCATCGTCGCCGCGGTGATCCTGATCGCGATCCTCTGGATCACCAAGTCCACGATCATCCACCACTTCGGATTCAACCCCGTCCCCTTCATCCCGGGTAAGTGAGCTGACGACATGACCGAATCTGCCGGCTACATGGAGAACGTGCTCGGGTGGCTGCACAAGGGCTACCCGGAGGGCGTCCCTCCGAAGGACTACTTCGCGCTGTTGGCGCTGCTCAAGCGTTCACTGTCCGAAGACGAGGTGGTCAGGGCCGCCCAGTCGATCCTGCGCTCGAATGACGGCGACACCCCGGTGACCGATGACGAGCTCCACGACGCGGTGCGCTCGGTCATCGAGAAGGAGCCGAACCCCGAGGAGATCCAGCAGGTTGCCTCGCGCCTGGCCTCGGTCGGCTGGCCGCTGGCCACGCAGGCGCGCTGACTTCACCCGAGAAATCCCCGGCCCAGTTCGATCGGGCCGGGGATTTTCATTGCCGGGTGTCCCGGCGCAACGGATGCGTTTCGGGCACCTGGACGAAAATCAGCGTGATGCCGTCGGGGTCGGTCACGTGCATCTCGTGCAGACCCCACGGCTCTTGCGTCGCGGCCCGGGCGATCGCCACGCCCCGGCTTTCCAGTTCGGCCTGGGTGGCATAGACGTCGCGCACCTGCAGCCACAGCGCACCGGGGAACGTCCCGGACTCGGTCGGGCTGTGATGACCGGCCAACTCGATCAGTGACTGCCCCGCGTAAAAGACTGTGCCCGCACCGTATTCGCGGGCGATGGCCAGGCCGATCCCATCGCGGTAGAACTCCACGGACCCCGGGTAGTCGACCGGCCGGATCAGCATCCGGCTGGCCAGGATTTCCATGTCCCTTGTCTACCACCGCCAGGCGCCCGGGTGAATCCGCGACACGGGTCAGGCAGGGTGCCCAGGCATTCGGCGGGCGCGGTCGCTGGCGCGCAATCCGATGGCGAACGCGGCCTGGTCCTCGAAACTCATCGGGTTGCGTCCCGTGATCTCGTGGATGCGACTCAGCCGGTGGCGAACGGTGTTGGTGTGCAGGAACAGTTCGCGGGCAGTGTCGATGAGTGACCCGTTGGTGGCCAGGAAGGCCCGAAGAGTACGCACGTGCTGGGTGCCCCGGTCGTTGTCGAGGCGCTCGAGTGGGTCGATGAGTTGGTTCTTGAACGGGGCCAGCCTGCTCAGAGGCAAGCCCTCGAGCAGGCTGTCGAAGGTGCTCAGTTGATCGGGTCCGATGCTTCCGCCGTGCTGCTGGGCCAGGTCGAGGGCGATGCGGGCTTGAGTGATCGCCGCCCCCAGCTCGGCGAGCGGTACGGCTGCGGCGTGCCCCGAGGGCATCGAGAGTTCGGTGGAGGCCTGAGCACGGGCGCCGGCCTCAAGAACCAGACAAATCTCGGGTGCGTCGCCGACCAGGGCATCGGGAAACGCCATCGACAGCACGGCTCCTGCCCCGGCCGGCCAGGCCGAGCAGGTCAGTTCGGGTGAGCTCAGCCCCGCCCAGTCCAACAGCTGATTGAGGGCGTCGGGCAGCAGCATGCGTCGCTCGATCAACGACAGCAACTGTCCGACCCGTTCGCGGGTCAGCGCGGATTCGATGTCGCGATCACCCTGGGCGGCCTGGGCGAATCGCGCGATCAGCTGCAGCACAGCGGTTTCAGGTGGGTCGCCGCTGCCCACCCAGGCAAGGGCGCCAAACCCGTCGACCACGGTGGTGGTGCCGGCGTCCTCGGGCGCCCCATCAGGATCCAGCAGGAGGTAGCCGCCCAGCACCTCACCTGCGCGGTCCAGCAGCTGCCTCACCGACTCGCTCCGCCGTTGTGACGAAAGCAGTTCGGGCATCAGCGAATTGGTGGCCCGTGCGACGGATATCTCACCGCCGACCTGGAAGTCGGCAACATAGCGGCTCACCGACGAGAACGGCACATTGGGAGGGGCGATGAGGATCGGCAGGCCGTCGCGCGCGGCCGAGGTGATCAGCGCACCGGGGACGGCGTCGTGGACATCGCCGATGCCGAAGCACAGGCCGGCGGCCCCGGCCCGGGTCAACGACTCGACGAATGCCGCGCAGTCCTGTGCGGTCTGCAGGCTGATGCCCACTGTGCAGACCAGCTCGCCGCCGTGCAGATACCGCGACGGGTCCCGCAACTCGGTGGTGTGCACCCAGCTGATCCGGCGGTCCAGGTCGCCGGTGGATTCTTCGGGGGTGAGCAGCCCTCGGTGTGACTCGAGGAGATCGCGCAGTGTCGGTATGACGTCGCTGCGGTCCGACATGGGGTGAGCGTAACGCCGACGTCACACCCGTGTCGGCGGGCATTGTCGGATCCTCCAATGCCGCCGTGGGGCAACAGTGGGTTTGCAGCGTGTTAGCCGCGATTGCTTGGCGGTTGCACCACCGCGGCGTGATAGTTCCTGCAACCACGTCAGAGGGAGCACACGATGACTGCATCGCCGATCTCGGCGCCCGCGCACGACCCCGACGGGCCCCACGTTCTACGGCGCGAATTCTCGCTGTGGTCGGCGTTTGCCTTCGCTTTCGCGTTCATCTCGCCGATCGTCGCGCTCTACGGAATCTTCGGTCTGGCACTGGCCGCGGCCGGCCCGAGCTTCTGGTGGGGCTTCGCGCTGGTGTTCGGCGGCCAGCTGCTGGTGGCCCTGGTCTTCGCGATGCTGGTGTCCCGCTGGCCGTTGGAGGGTTCCATATATCAGTGGTCGCGGCGGCTGCTGGGCACGTCGTACGGCTGGTTCGCCGGCTGGGTGTACATGTGGACCCTGGTGATCGCGATGGCGACGGTGGCGCTGGGCGCGGCCGGGTTCGTGGCCAACATCGCCGGGGTGGAATCTCCGTCCGGGGGCCTGCGGGCCGTCATCGCGCTGATGATCCTGCTCGGCGGGACAGCGATCAATCTGATCGGCCGCGGCGCGCTCAAGGTGTTCATGACCGCCAGCATCGTGGCCGAAGTGATCGGTTCCATCGGGCTGGGCACCTGGCTGCTGGTGTTCCACCGCAACAACTCGTTGTCGGTGCTGTTCGACGGAGGCGGTCCCGGGGTGGATACCTGGAGCTACCTGAGCGGGCCGTTCCTGATCGCGGTGGCCTTCATCGGGTTCTCGTTCGTCGGGTTCGAAAGTGCGGGCGCGATCGCCGAGGAGGTGCATGAGCCGCGGCGGGATCTGCCCAAGGCGGTGATCTTCTCGCTGGTGTTCATCGCGTTGGTGGTGGCCTACTCGAGCTTGGCGATCATCCTGGCGATCCCGGATCTCGATGCGGTGGTATCGGGTTCGGTGGCCGACCCGGTGTACGAAACTCTCACGGCGGCACTGGGACACGGCATCGCCAAACCGGTCGAGGTGCTCTTCGTGATCGGCTTCCTGGCCAGCTTCCTGGCCCTGCAGACTTCGGCCTCACGCGTGATCTGGGCCTACGCCCGGGACGGCGCACTGCCGGCCTCGGCCGCGCTGGCCCGGCTGCGCGGCAGGGCCCGGATCCCGGTGGTGGCGATCCTGGTCACCACGGTCGTCGGCGGGGCACTGTTCCTGCTCAGCATCGTGGCCGGCGACATCTATTCGCTCATGGTCAATTTCACCGCGGGCGGCTTCTATCTGGCCTTCCTGTTCCCCTTGATCGGGTTCGTGGTGGTCCTGGCCCGCCGCGGCTGGACCGACGGTGCGTTCAGCCTGGGGCGGGCCACGGTTCCCGTCGCCGCCGTGGCCGCGGTGTGGGCGATCCTGCAGACCCTCAACATCGCCTGGCCGAGGCCGGTTTTCGAGCAGCGCTACCTGGACTGGTCGGTGTGGATCGGGCTCGCGGTGCTGGGTGTGATCGGCCTGGGGATCCTGCTCAGCGTGCGCAGGCGGATCGTGAGCGCCGCCGTGATCGACGGGGCCGAGATCCTCGATGAGCGCGCCGACGTCCAGGCGGTGGCCGGTGACTGAGGCTCCTGTCGCCGTCGTCACGGGTGGGGCCAGTGGAATCGGCGCCGCCGTTGTCACCGCGCTGCGCGACCGCGGCTACGCCATCGGAACGATCGATCTGTCCGGTGGAACCCGGGCGGACCACGCTGTCGCGGCTGATGTTTCCGACGGCGCCGCGGTTGTCGGCGCGGTCGCCGAGATCCGCGCGGAGCTCGGTCCGATCGCCGCGCTGGTGACCTCGGCCGGGTACTACGAGATGGCCCCGGTGAGCCAGATCAGCGCCCAGGCCTGGCAGCGCATGCTGCGGGTGCACGTGGGCGGGCTGTTCCACGCCTCCCGGGCCTGCCTGCCCGACATGCTCGACCGGGGCTCGGGTGCGGTCGTCGCGGTGGCCAGTGAACTGGCGGTCGGTGGCGGTGACGGTGACGCCCACTACGCCGCGGCCAAGGGCGCCATCCTCGGTCTGGTGCGCAGCCTGGCCGCCGAGGTCGCCGATCGCGGTGTGCGGGTGAATGCGGTGGCTCCCGGACCGACTGACACACCACTTCTTGCCGATGATTCCCCTTGGCGCGCAGCAGATTATCTGGCCACTCTGCCCTTGCGGCGACTGGTCACCCCGGCCGAGGTGGCGCGTTGTGTGCAGTACCTGGTGTGTGATGCCACCTTCAGCACCGGTGATGTCGTCAACGTCAACGCGGGAGCGGTGATATGAGTTCGTCAGAGGGTCGAGTCGTGCTGGTCACGGGGGCCGCTCAGGGCATGGGTGCCGCCCATGCGCGTCGGCTGGCCTCCGCGGGAGCGACGGTCGCGGTCAACGACATTCGTGCCGGCGCCACGCTGGATGCGCTGGCTGCCGAGATCGGCGGCCTGGCTGTGCCGGGCGACGTCAGTGACCCGGTCACCTGTGTCGAGATCGCAGATGCGGTGGTGGCCGCGGCGGGCAGGCTCGACGTGCTGGTCGCCAATCATGCCTACATGACCATGGCCCCTCTGCTGGATCACGACGAGGCGGACTGGTGGCGGGTCGTCGACACGAATCTGGGCGGGACGTTCCATCTGGTGCAGGCGGTGCTGCCGCACATGCGTCGGCTCGGCGCCGGGCGCATCGTCGTGATCTCCAGCGAGTGGGGTGTCACGGGCTGGCCCGAGGCCACGGCCTACGCGGCGTCCAAGGCCGGGCTGATCTCGTTGGTCAAGACGCTGGGGCGGGAGTTGGCGCCGGAGGGGATCATCGTCAATGCGGTGGCGCCCGGGGTGACCGATACTCCGCAGCTGCAGGTCGACGCCGACGCCGCCGGGATCCCGCTGACGGTTATGCATCAGCGTTACTCCGAGTCGATTCCGTTGGGGCGCATCGGTTCCGTCGATGAGATCGCGGCCGCGGTGCAGTTCCTGGCCGACTTCGAGATGTCGGCGGTCGTCGGGCAGGTGATCGCCTGTAACGGCGGGGCGACTCGGGCGAGGGCATGACGTGGTGAACGAAGGGAATCAGGTGGCAAGCCAGCCGTATGTGCGGTCGGAGACCGGAAATGTCGGTCAGGTCGATGCGATGGCGGTGCCGCGATATGCGGGCATCGCCACCTTTGCCCGGCTGCCGCAACGCCACGAGGTCTCCGACTACGACATCGCGGTGGTCGGGGTGCCGTTCGACACCGGCGTCACCTACCGGCCGGGTGCCCGGTTCGGCCCGGCCGCGATCCGGCAGGCCTCGCGTCTGCTCAAGCCCTACCACCCGGCGCTGGACGTGAGCCCGTTCGCGCAGGCACAGGTGGTCGACGCCGGCGATATCGCGGCCAATCCGTTCGATATCGAAGCGGCGGTGGAGCAGGTGCGCGAGGGCATCGCCGAGCTGCTGACCACACCGCGACAGCGGGTGGTGGTCCTCGGCGGGGACCACACCATCGCGCTGCCGGCACTGCAGGCGATGCATGCGGTCCACGGCCCGGTGGCGCTGGTGCACTTCGACGCTCACCTCGACACCTGGGATACCTACTTCGGTGCGCCCTGCACGCACGGCACACCGTTCCGCCGGGCTTCCGAACAGGGCCTGATCGTCAAGGGCCACTCGGCGCACGTGGGGATCCGCGGCTCGCTCTACGACCGCGCCGACCTGCTCGACGACGAGTCATTGGGCTTCACGGTGGTCCACTGCCGCGATATCGACCGCATCGGTGTCGACGGGGTCATCGAGCGGATCCGCGACCGGGTGGGGGACCACCCGGTGTACGTGTCGATCGACATCGACGTGCTGGACCCGGCATTCGCGCCGGGCACGGGAACACCCGAGATCGGTGGAATGACGAGTCGGGAGTTGGTGGCGGTGCTGCGTGCCATGCGCGGGTTGCAGATCGTCGGTGCCGACGTGGTGGAGGTCGCTCCGGCCTATGACAGCGGTGACGTCACCGCCGTGGCGGGGGCCAATCTGGCCTACGAGCTGGTTACGCTGATGGCTGACAATGCCTGAGTTCTCGTGGCCGGAAGGCAAAACCGCGGCGGCGGCGTTCACCTTCGATGTGGATGCCGAGTCGGCGGTGCTGTGGGGCAACGACGGCGTCGCGGCGCGGATGAGCGTGATGTCCCACCAGGCCTACGGGCCGCTGGTGGGAATTCCCCGGATCCTGGAACTGTTGGAGCACCACCAGATTCCGTCGACATTCTTCGTCCCCGGTCACACCGCACACCGGTACCCCGAGGCGGTGCGCGCGATCGTCGCAGCCGGACACGAGATCGCCCACCACGGTTACCTGCACGAGCAACCGACTGCACTGACGCTGCAAGAGGAGATCGACGCGCTGGACCGCGGCCTGGAGGCGCTGGCCGAGGTGGCCGGCGTACGGCCGGTCGGCTACCGCGCGCCCATGTGGGACCTGTCCTGGCACACCCCGGCGCTGCTGGCCGAACGTGGATTTCTGTACGACTCCAGCCTGATGGACGCCGACTGCCCCTATGAGCTGGCCGTCGGTGACCGCTCCCTGGTCGAGATCCCGATCCAGTGGGCGCTCGACGACTGGGAGCAGTACTGCTATCTGCCCGACATCTCCGGATCCGGTCTGATCGAAAGCCCGCGCAAGGCAAGGGAACTGTGGCAACTGGAGTTCGACGCGCTGCGCCGCGTGGGGGCCTGCTGGGTACTCACCAATCACCCGTTCCTGACCGGACGGGCTTCGCGGGCAGCTGAACTCGACGACCTCATGCGGTACGTGCTTGAGCACACCGATGTGTGGACCACGAGCCTCGGGGCCATCGCCGAGCATGTGCGCTCACTCGGGCTCCGGCCGCGGAGCATCACCAAGCCGTGATCAGACCGGCTGGACCCGTTGCCGTTTCATCACGGCGTCGACCAGTCCGGGGGCCACGGTGTTGAGCGCCTTTGCCGTCACGGCCATCCGTGGCGCGATCTGCACCGGGCGGGTGCGCGCCGCGGTCAGCATCCAGTCGGCGGCCTCGTCAGCCGACAACCCGGGCAGCCCGTCGTAGGCGCGGGTCGGGGCGATCATCGGGGTCTTCACCAACGGGTAGTACAGCGTCGTGGAATGCACGCCGACGGAGGCCCATTCGGTCTCGATGACCCGGCTGACCGCGGCCAGGGCGGCCTTGGAGGCGTTGTAGACGGCGAACAGCGGCGAGGATTCGTTCATCACGCCCCAGGTGGCGACGTTGATGATGTGCCCGTCGCGGCGTTCGCGCATGCCCGGGGCCAGGCCGCGGATGAGCCGCAGCGGCGAGTAGTAGTTCAGCGTCATGGTGCGCTCGACGTCGTGCCAGCGGTCCAGCGATTCGGCCAGTGGACGCCGGATCGATCGGCCGGCGTTGTTGATCAGGATGTCGACGCCGCCGAGGTCGCGTTCGATGGTGGCGACCAGTTCGTCGATGGCGTCCAGGTCGGACAGGTCCACTGCATGGGCGCGGGCGTCGCCGCCCTTGGCGGTGATCCGCCCGACCAGGTCGTCGAGCAGTTCCTGGCGGCGGGCCACGGCGACGACGGTGGCTCCCTTCGCGGCGAACTTCTCGGCCGCGACCTCACCGATGCCCGAGGAGGCGCCGGTCAACAGGATCCGTTTGCCGGCGATGTCGATGTCGCCACGGGCCTGCAGCCGTTCGGTCAGTGGCGGACGCATGCTGGTCAGCAGCAGCTGTTCGGACAGCCGGCGCAGCGGGCTCTTGCTCATGTGCCGAGTTTAGGTCGCCTAGCTTTCCGCGATGAATTGTGGGCGCCTGCCGAGTCGGTATCGCTATGACAATCACCGGCAAGCTCGACCAGCGCTTCAGTGAGGCGACCGAACCGACCACGTGGCCGGCCGCCGCGGCTGTACTCGACGCCGCCGGGCTGTACTGGCTCACCACCGTGCGCGGGGACGGGCGGCCGCACGTCACGCCGTTGGTGGGGGTGTGGACCGACGACGCATTCGTGTTCTGCACCGGGTCCACCGAACAGAAGGCCCGCAATCTCCAGACCGGTGACGCCGTCGTCGTCACCACCGGAACCAACACGTGGAATGCGGGCCTGGACGTGGTGGTCGAGGGCACGGCTGCGCGGGTGACCGGCCGTGACCGGCTGACCGCCCTGGCCGACGCCTACCGGGCCAAGTACGGCGAGGACTGGGATTTCGATTGCGATGACGAGGTTTTCGACCCGAGCGGCGAGGCTGCCATCGTCTTCCGGGTCACCCCGGCCAAGGTGATCGCTTTCGCGAAGTCACCGCATGGCCAGACCGGCTTCCGGTTCTAACCCAGCGATTTGTGCACGATTACCGGCGGTCAGCGCGGGTAATCGTGCACAAATCGCTCAGAAGTAGCGCGGGAAGCTGCTCCAGTCGGGATCGCGCTTCTCCAGGAAGGCATCCCGGCCCTCGACGGCCTCGTCGGTCATGTAGGCCAAGCGGGTGGCCTCCCCGGCGAACACCTGCTGGCCGACCAGGCCGTCGTCGATCAGGTTGAACGAGAACTTCAGCATCCGGATGGCCTGGGGTGACTTGCCGTTGATCTCGGCTGCCCACTGCAAGCCGACGGCCTCGAGCTCGGCGTGGTCGACGACGTCGTTCACTGCGCCCATCTGGTACATGGTCTCGGCGTCGTAGGCGCGGCCCAGGAAGAAGATCTCGCGGGCGAACTTCTGCCCGGTCTGGCGGGCCAGATACGCGCTGCCGAACCCGCCGTCGAAGCTGCCGACGTCGGCATCGGTCTGCTTGAACCGGGCGTGCTGGCGGCTGGCAAGGGTCAGATCACAGGTGACGTGCAAGCTGTGCCCGCCGCCGGCCGCCCAACCGTTGACCAGGCAGATCACCACCTTCGGCATGAACCGGATGAGCCGCTGCACCTCGAGGATGTGCAACCGCCCGGCCCGTGCCGGGTCGACGGTCTCCGCGGTTTCGCCATCCGCGTACTGGTAGCCGGACCGGCCGCGGATGCGCTGATCGCCGCCGGAGCAGAAGGCCCAGCCGCCGTCCTTTTGCGACGGGCCGTTGCCGGTCAACAACACCACGCCGACGTCGGGGGACATCCGGGCGTGGTCGAGGACGCGGTACAGCTCGTCGACGGTGTGCGGGCGGAACGCGTTGCGCACCTCGGGCCGGTCGAACGCGACCCGCACCGTGGGCTGCCGGGTGCCGGCAGCGACATGGCGGTGGTAGGTGATGTCGGTCAGATCATCGAAGCCGGGCACCGGCTCCCAGGCTGTCGGGTCGAACGGGTTGTCTGCACTCACGTGCTCGACTGTAGAGCGAGGGCGGTGCGATGTTTCACAGGTACCGTCGCGGGGTATCAAACCTGGCGCGATGATGCGTACGGCGCATCACCAGATCAGAAAGAGGCCACGTTGACCACAATGAAGAAGTCGGCAGGTGTGTTGTTCTCGGCGTTGGCTGTCGGCCTCGCACTCGTCGGATGTTCACCCGCGATCACCGGTGGCGACACCAAGTGCAAGGACTTCATAGGGCAGGACGAGAAGACGCAGAACGAAGCGGTGAGCAAGATGCTCAAGGATGAGAAGGGCAGCGATGCAGCCCAACTCGAGATCACCGGCACCCGGCTGGCGGTGCAGGCCTTCTGCCAGACGGTGGGCAAGCAGGACTCCAAGATCAAGGAAGCCCCGCACCTGAGCTGACGCGCGCGGGGCGGGCGCTAGATCGGGTCCAGCCGGAACACCGGGCAGCGCCCGGCCAGGGCCTCGAACTCATCGGGATTGGGCCCGGTCACCAGTCCGGCATTGCGCATGAAACCCACCCCGGTCGGCACCAGGACCGGGAACTGACGCAACAGCGGCCGGGCCTGCTCGGCGGGGATCTCCACCACACGGACCCGCTGGTCATTGCGGCCCTGGTGCACGGTGGCCTCACCGGCAGCCCGGGCGTTGGCCGCCCAGTCGCCCTTCGGCAGACCGCCGACGATGTAGCGGTGGCCGTCGACGGTCATCGGGGTGACCGGCGTCGAGCGGGGTTTACCGGATTTGCGCCCCGTTACCGTCAGCACCACGGGTCCCTTGTCGCCGCCGACGCCGAGCTTGTTCAGCCCGATCATCACCTTGTTGACGTACTTCAGCCACCACGGTGGTCGGATGCGGTCGTCAGCCATCACTCCACACTAGGCGCGGATACCGACACCCTGTAGGGCCGTGATCAATCCGTCCGGCCGCTCGGCGGTGGGCAGCGGGTCGACCAGCGCGAACTGGCACCCCACCGCGCGGGCGCCGCCGTCGGCCTCCTCGCTGTCGCCGACCATCAGCGCGTCCTGAGCCGGCGCGGCGAGGCGCTGCAGTGCGGTGGTGAAAATCGCCGGGTCGGGTTTGACCACACCCACTTCGAAGGACAGCACGAACTCGTCGACATGCTCGGCGGCGCCGATCGCCGCGAAGGCCGGACGGACATCGAATGCGATATTGGAGACGACGGCCGTCCGGAGTCCTTGTGCCTTCAGGTTTTTGAAGACCCGCGCGGTGTCGGGGTAGGCCGTCCAGCTGGCCGGGTCGATGACCCGGTTGTACAGCGCTTCGGCGTGGTGGTCGGCCAATCCGGATTCCCGCAGCACATGCAGATAGGCCTCGCGGTGCAGGTGCGGCGCGAGGTCGCGGTTGGCCCAGGCCCGGTACTGCTCGTCGGTCATCGTCACGGACCGCCCGGTCGGGGCGGTGAGCCGGCGCATCAGTTCGGCCTGTACATGGCCGTCGACCTCGCGTTCGTCGACGGCCATCCCGGCGAACCAGCTGTCCTGTTCCTCGAGGCGGAACAGGGTCCCGGAGAAGTCGAACAACACTGCCGACACCATGTCCGCCATCGTGCCACGACAGCGACCGGTATCAGCCGCGTTCGCGGATTGCCTTGTCCACCAGTACCTGTCGCTCGCGTTCGTTGTCGGTCAGGGCGGCGGCCAAGTCGAACTGTTCGGCGGCGTCGATATGGCTACCCAGCCGGGACAGCAGTTCGCCGCGCACGCTGGGCAGCAGGTAGGAGCCGTCGAGTCCCTCGATACCGTCGACGATCGCCAGTGCCTCCTGCGGGCCGGAGTGCATGGCGACGGCCACCGCCCGGTTGAGCTGCACGACGGGGGACGGGGTGATCTGCAGCAGCGCGTCGTACAGGGCGACGATGCGCGCCCAGTCGGTGTCGGCCGCGGTCGGGGCCACCGCGTGGCATTCGGCGAGCGCAGCCTGCAGGGCATACGGACCCCAACCGCGTTGCTGCCGTGCGGTACTGGAGCGCTCAAGGGCTGCGGTGCCGCGTTGGATCTGTGCCCGGTCCCAGCGGGTCCGGTTCTGGTCCTCCAAGAGGATGGGCCGGCCCTCGGCATCGGTGCGTGCCGCAAAGCGTGAGGACTGGAACTCCATCAATGCCAGCAGGCCGTGGGCCTCGGGTTCGTCGGGCACCAGGGCGGCCAGCACCCGGCCCAATCGCAGCGCTTCGGTGCACAATTCGTCGCGGATCCAGCGTTGTCCGGCTGACGCCGAGTAGCCCTCGTTGTAGACCAGATAGATGACCGACAGCACCGCTGACAGGCGTTGCGGGTACTCGTCGCGCGGCGGCACTTCGAAGGGCGGGTTGGCTTGTGTCAGGGTCTTTTTGGCCCGGGTGATGCGCGCGGCCGCGGTGGCGGTCGAGATGAGGAACGCCCGGGCGATCTCATCGGTGCCCAATCCGCCGACCATGCGCAATGTCAGCGCGACCTGGGCCTCACGCGACAACACCGGGTGCGCGGCGATGAAGATGAGCCGCAGGACGTCGTCGTCGATCCGGTCGGGGTCCCAGGCCTCGTCGACATGCTCGGCCAGATCGTGGGCCAGCACGGCGTATTTGGCGTCGAGGTTTTCCGCACGGCGCCAGTGGTCGATGGCCTTGCGTTTGGCCACTGTGGTCAGCCAGGCGCCGGGGTTGCGGGGCACGCCGGCCTGCGGCCATTGGGTTAGTGCGTCGAGCAGGGCTTCCTGCGCCAGATCCTCGGCGAGGGCGACATCGCCGACCGTTCGCGTCAGGGTGGCCACGATCTTGGCGGCCTCCATCCGCCAGATCGCGTCGAGCGTGGCGCGCATGTCGGTGGAGGTGGTGGGCACCTGACCCATTCTGCCGAGCAGACGCAAATGTCCCGCGTCCAGCGGACATTTGCGTCTGCTCGGCAGGAGACTCAGCCGATCGCGCGGGCAGCGCCCTCCCAGAACTGGGCCCGCACGGCCTTCTTGTCGGGCTTGCCGAGTGCGGTCACCGGCACGGAGTCGACGACGATCACCTGCTTGGGTGATTGCACGGAGCCCTTGCGGTCCTTGACCGCGGCCTGGATCTCGGCGGTCACCGTGGCGACGGCCGCGTCGTCGGAGGCAGCGTCGGGCCGCAGCACGATCACCGCGGTCACGGCCTCACCCCACTTCTCGTCGGGGGTGCCGATCACGCACACCTGCGCCACCGAAGGATGTTCGGCGACAACGTCTTCCACTTCACGCGGGAACACGTTGAAGCCGCCGGTGACGATCATGTCCTTGACCCGGTCGACGATGAACCAGTAGCCGTCCTCGTCCTCGCGGGCCATGTCGCCGGTGTGCAGCCAGCCGTCCTTGAAGGTGTCGGCGGTGGCCTCCGGCAGCTTCCAGTAGCCGCCGGCCAGCAGCGGTCCGGACACGCAGATCTCGCCGACCTCGCCCTGGGGCACCGGGTTTCCGGAGGCATCCAGCAGCGCGGTGCGCGCGAACAGGGTGGGCCGGCCGCAGGAGGTCAGCCGCTTCTCGTCGTGGTCCTTCTTGCCCAGGTACGAGATCACCATCGGCGCTTCGGACTGGCCGTAGTACTGCGCGAAGATCGGCCCGAAGCGCTTGAGTGCCTCGGCCAGCCGCACCGGGTTCATCGCCGAGGCGCCGTAGTACACGGTCTCCAGTGACGACAGATCGCGCGTGTGTGAATCCGGGTGGTCCATCAGCGCGTAGATCATCGATGGCACCAGCATGGTCGCGGTGATGCGACGCTCCTCGATGACGCGCAGCACCTCGGCCGGGTCGAACTTGGGCAGCACGATCATCTCGCCGCCCTTGACGATGGTCGGCACGAAGAACGCGGCGCCGGCATGCGAGAGCGGTGTGCACATCAGGAAGCGCGGGTTCTCCGGCCACTCCCACTCGGCGAGCTGGATGCTGGTCATGGTGTTGATCGAGCGCACCGTGCCCATCACGCCCTTGGGCTTACCGGTGGTGCCGCCGGTGTAGGTGAGCCCGCCGACATGTTCGGGATCGAGTTCGGCGGCGACGAGGGGGGCCGGGGCGTACTTGGCGGCCTCGGCCACCAGGTCGCTGACCGACGCGTTGGCGGCGGCCAGTGCCTCGGGCACCGGGCCGATGGTCAGCACCTGGCGCAGTGACGGCACCTTCTCCAGCAACCCGACGGCCCGCTCCACGAACGCGGGAGTGGGGTCGATGATCAGGGTCGTCACCTCGGCGTCGGCCAGCACGTAGGCGTGGTCGTCCAGCGAACCGAGAGGGTGTAGTGCGGTGCGGCGGTAGCCCTGGGTCTGGCCTGCGCCGATGATCATCAGCACTTCGGGCCGGTTCAGCGACAGCAGGCCCACGCCTTCACCGGCGCCCGCGCCGAGCGCTTCGAAGGCCTGAATGTACTGGCTGATGCGTTCCGCGAGCTCGCCACCGGTCAGTGTGGTGTCGCCGAGGAACAGCACCGGCTTGTCTTTGTTGCGCTTGAGCGCGCCGACCGTGAGGTGGCCGGAATGGATGGGATGGTGCAGCAGCGCATCACTCATGGGGTCCAGATTAGAACGTGTTCCAGAAATTGTTGAGCCGATCCCCCGATGTGGGCGTAACACGAGGTCGTCGCGGAGCGAGATACAGGTAGCGCGCTACTCGTGTCCACGCAGTTCGCGCTGCTTAATGTCACAGATGTGGGGGGCGGGAGCCGGGCCCCGGCGGGTTAGGGACCGCCGGGGCTTGTGCTCTGATCAGCGGTTGGCGGCCTCACGGGCCTGTTGAGCCAGCTTCTCGGCCAGGTCGGCCTTCCACTGGATCTCTTTCTGAACCCACTCGTTGTCCTGCGGGAACTCGTCTGTTTCGCTGACCCGGCGGACCTCGAGTTTCACGCCGCAGCCCAGCGGGCACTTCCGCGCCCACTGCTTGGCCTCCTCCTTCGAGGACACATCGAGGATCCAGAACCCGTTGAACAGTTCCTTGGCCTCGGTGTACGGCCCGTCGGTGACCACCGGGGGATCGGCGTTGAAATCGACGACGAAGCCTTCCTCCGGGTCGGTCAGGCCCTCGCCGGCCAGCAGCACACCGGCCTTGATGAGCTCCTCGTTGTAGCGGCCCATCGACGCGATGATCTCGTTGAAGTCGATGTCCTGCTCGGCCATCGCGGTCTCGGCCTCGGGGGTGGACCGCATGATCAGCATGTAGCGCGACATTGTGTGTCTCCTTCTGATGTCGGGAAGGGGCTCGCCTATCGTGCCCTCGTAACTACGTCGAACGGCACCCCACAAAATCGACATGGCCTGAAAAACTTTTTGAAATCTTCTCAATCCGCAGGCCAGACGCCTCTCAGGCGCGGCCGATAGATGTGGATTGCACCCGGGCAAACGTCGCCACGCTTTAGCATCGGCGAGCATGACCAGTCCGATCGAGCCCGCTGATCTCGTCCTCTACGGAACCATCCTCACGGTCGACGACACGCAACCCACTGCCGAGGCGCTCGCGGTGTCTGGCGGACGCATCGTCGCCGTCGGCTCCCGGGCCGAGGTGGCCGGCTGGGTGGGGGAGCACACCGACGTTCGTGAGGTCGACGGCTGCGTCATGCCGGGTTTCGTTGAGGCGCACGGTCATCCGTTGATGGAGGCGGTGGCGCTGTCCGGGCGCATCGTCGACATTCGCCCGGTCACCCTGCCCAGTGCCGATGCGGTGGTTGACGCCGTCGGTGCCGAGGTGGCCAGGCGCGGAGCCGACGGGGCATTTCTGAACGGCTGGGATCCGTTGCTGCAGCGGGGATTGCCCGACCCGACCCTGGCCTGGCTGGACGGCATCGCGCCCGAGACGCCGTTGGTGATCGTGCACAACTCGGGCCACAAGGCCTTCTTCAACAGCGCGGCCGCCCGCCGCGCCGGGCTCACCGGAGATACCCCGGACCCCAAGGGGGCTAAGTATGGCCGCACGGCCGACGGCGAGCTCGACGGTACGGCCGAGGAAACCGCGGCGGTGTTCCCGCTGCTCGGCGATGCCATCTCGGCCAGTGACTATCCGGCGATGCTGGCCGCCGAGTGCGCGCGGCTGAACCGCGCGGGGCTGACCACGTGCTCGGAGATGGCGTTCGACCCGATGTTCCGGCCGCTGCTCGCCCAGTTGCACGATCAGCTGACGGTGCGCCTGCGCACCTATGAGATGTCCACGGCCGCACTGCACACCGACGCCGACCCGTCCGACGGTGACGACATCGTGCGCCAGGTCGGCATCAAGATCTGGGTCGACGGGTCGCCGTGGATCGGCAATATCGACCTGACATTCCCGTACCTGGACACCGAGGCCACCCGAACCATCGGGGTGCTGCCCGGTTCCTGCGGGCACGCCAACTACACGAAAGAACAACTCGCCGAGATCGTCGGCACGTTCTTTCCTCAGGGTTGGCAGCTGGCCTGTCACGTGCACGGCGACGCCGGGGTGGACACCATCCTCGACGTCTACGAAGAGGCCTTGCGCGCCCATCCTCGCGACGATCACCGCCTGCGGCTGGAACACGTCGGCGCCATCACGCCCGAGCAGTTACAGCGTGCGCACGGCCTCGGGGTCACGTGCAGCCTGTTCGTCGACCATCTGCACTACTGGGGCGACATCCTCGTCGACGGCCTGTTCGGCCCCGAGCACGGTGGGCGCTGGATGCCTGCAGGCTCGGCCGTGGCGACGGGCATGCGGATCTCCCTGCACAACGATCCGCCGGTCACCCCGGAAGAACCGCTGCGCAACATCAGCGTGGCCGTCACGCGGACGGCGCCGAGCGGCCGCGTGCTGGCCCCCGAGGAGCGGCTGACCGTCGAGCAGGGGATCCGGGCGCAGACCATCGATGCGGCGTGGCAGTTGTTCGCCGACAACGTGATCGGCTCGCTCGAGGTGGGCAAGTACGCCGACCTGGTGATCGTGTCGGCCGACCCCCGCGTGACGGCCCCCGAACGCATCGCCGACCTGGAAATACAGGCCACGTTCCTGGCCGGGCGGCAGGTTTTTCCGAAAGCCGGTTGACGGCTCGCGCGCCGTGGCACGCTCGGGGAATGTCAGATTTGCCGGCTCCGAAGTTTCTCGACGAACGCGTTGCCCGCTGGGCGGCCGCCAAACCTGACGAGGAGGCGGTCACCTATCTGGGCCGCACCTGGACCTGGTCGCAGTGGTACGACCGGGTCCAGCGGTTGGCCGGTGCGTTGAGTGCGTGGGGTGTCGGGCGTGGTGATGTCGTGGCATTCCTCGACAAGAACCATCCGGCCTGCGTGGAGATGACGCTCGCGGCCGGGATGCTCGGTGCGGGCAACGCGATCATCAACTTCCGGCTCGCCGCCGACGAGTTGGATTACGTCCTCAACGACTGCGGGGCCAAGGTGCTGGTGGTCGGCGAGGACCTGCGGGGGGGCGTTGACGCGATCGCCGACCGGCTCACCTCCGTCGAACACATCGTCACGGTCACCCCCGAAGGCGGTGACGGGGACGAGTACGAGGCGCTGCTCGCCGGAGCGTCGCCGGTGGACCGTTCGCCGGACGTGCAGCCCGACGACACGGCCATCGTCATGTATTCGTCGGGCACCACGGGCCGGCCCAAAGGCATTGCGCTGACCCACACCAACATCATCGCCCACACCATCAACGCCTTTGAGGGCTGGACGCTCAGCGACGGGGACAAGAGTCTGGTGGCGATGCCGCTGTTCCATGTCGGCGGCTCGTCCTACATGCAGTGGGGGTTGCACCACGGGGCGCCTTCGTACATGACGCGTGATGTTGACGGCATGGCGTTGGCCGGCGGAATCCTGGCCGGGGCGAACCGGACGTTCCTCGTGCCTGCGGTGCTGGCCAAGGTGTTCGACACCGGCGAGGATGCGGTGAAGCTGTTCGGGGCGCTGAAGACCTTCGCCTACGGCGCATCGCCGATGCCGTTGCCGCTGTTGCGTTCTGCGCTGCAGGCCTGGCCGGAGACGGAGTTCATCCAGGTGTACGGGTTGACGGAGGTGTCCGGGGCGATCAGCCGGCTGGGTCCGGATGATCACCGCGAGGCCAGTGAAGCGCGGCTCATGAGTGCGGGCACCGTGGTTCCCGGCGCCGAGGTCAGGGTGGTCGACCCCGACACCGGCGTTGAGGTTCCCGTCGGTGAGCAGGGCGAATTATGGTTCCGCTCACCACAATTGATGAAGGGCTATCTGAACCGGCCGGAGGCCACGTCGGAGACGATCACGTCCGAGGGCTGGTTCCGTACCGGTGACATCGGCCGCGTCGACGACGGCGGGTACATCTTCGTCGAGGACCGGCTCAAGGACATGATCATCTCCGGCGGGGAGAACATCTACTCGATCGAGGTCGAGCGTGTGCTGGCCGAACACCCGGCCGTCGTCGACGTCGCGGTGATCGGGGTGCCCGACGAAAAATGGGGTGAGTCGGTGAAAGCCGTTGTGACACTGGACGGCGACGTTTCCGAGCCGGACCTGATCGCGTTCGCCCGCGAACATCTTGCGGCCTACAAGTGTCCGAAGTCGATCGACATCGTCGACGAGCTGCCGCGCAATCCCACCGGCAAGATCCTCAAGAAGGACCTGCGCAAGCCCTATTGGGAGGGGCGCGACCGCGCCACGGTGTAGGAATCGGCCGCCGGCTGCCCTTCTTTTCCCGTTCCGAGCGGAGTATTTTCGGCTCCATACGTGTGCGTGGAGATGTGGGGTGCGGACATGGCACATGCGCATAGATCGCTGAAATTCTCCCGTGGGTTCGGGACCCTGACTGCCCTGGTCGTGGCGGTGGCCGGTGGACTGCTCGGACCACCGCCGACGGCAAGTGCCTGGTCAAGGACGGGTCTGCCGGTTGAGACGGTGTCGGTGCCGTCGGGGGCCATGGGCCGAGACGTCAAGGTCCAGTTCCAGGGCGGCGGCCCTCACGCGGTCTATCTGTTGGACGGCCTGCGGGCCCGCGACGATTTCAACGGATGGGACATCGAGACCCCGGCGTTCGAGTGGTTCTACCAATCCGGGTTGTCGGTGGTCATGCCCGTCGGCGGCATGTCGAGCTTCTACACCGACTGGTACCAGCCCGCGGCGGGCAACGGCGGGGTCTCGACATACAAGTGGGAGACATTCCTGACCAGTGAGTTACCGCAGTGGCTGGCCGCCAACCGGCATGTGTCCTCGTCGGGCAACGCGGTGGTCGGGCTGTCGATGTCGGGCAGCTCGGCGCTGATCCTGGCCGCCTACTACCCGCAGCAGTTCCGCTACGCGGGATCGTTGTCGGCGTTCCTGAATCCGTCGGCCGGGCCGTGGCCCGGACTGATCGGGTTGGCGATGAACGACTCCGGTGGCTTCTCGTCGGCCGCCATGTGGGGTCCGCCGGGTGATCCGGCGTGGGCGCGCAACGATCCGACGCTGCAGGTGGGGCGGCTGGTGGCGAACCACACCCGCATCTGGGTGTACTGCGGTTCGGGAACCCCGGGGGAGCTGGGCGGCGGCGACGTCGCCTCGACCTTCCTCGAAAATACGGCCCTGCAGAGCAACTTCAATTTCCGCGACCAGTACGTGGCTGCGGGCGGAAACAACGCGGTGTTCAATTTCCCGCCCACCGGCACCCACACCTGGGGCTACTGGGGTGCGCAGTTGAACCAGATGAAACCCGAGATCCAGCGGACCTTGGGCGCGGCCTGACCGTTTGGGCATCATTGACGGCGTGACTGACGCGATGGCGGCGCTTGATGACATTCTCGAGCGCCTCCACGTCGTGGCCCTGCCGATGCGGGTTCGCTTCCGCGGCATCACGGTTCGTGAGGTGGCGCTGATCGACGGTCCTTCCGGATGGGGTGAGTTCGGGGCGTTTCTCGAATACGAGCCGCCGGAGGCCGCGGCCTGGCTGGCAGCCGGGATCGAGGCCGCGTACCGGCCGGCGCCGGCGGTGCACCGCGGTCGTGTCCCCATCAACGCCACAGTGCCCGCGGTCCCGGCCGCCCAGGTCCCCGAGGTCCTCGCGCGATTCCCCGGTGCGCGCACGGCCAAGGTCAAGGTCGCCGAGCCGGGGCAGACACTGGCTGAGGACGTCGCACGGGTCAACGCCGTGCGCGCGCAGGTTCCGGTGGTGCGGGTGGATGCCAATGGCGGCTGGACGTTGCGGCAGGCCGTGGCCGCCGCGGCGGCACTGACCGCCGACGGACCGCTGGAGTATCTGGAGCAGCCGTGTGCGACGGTCGAAGAGTTGGCTGAGTTGCGTCGGCAGGTGGCGGTCCCGATCGCCGCTGACGAGTCGATCCGCAAGGCGTCTGATCCGCTGCGGGTGGTGCGGGCCCGCGCCGCCGACGTCGCGGTGCTCAAGGTGGCGCCGCTGGGCGGGGTGTCACGGATGCTCGACATCGCCGCTCAGATCGATATCCCGATCGTGGTGTCCAGCGCACTGGATTCCGCGGTGGGTATCGCACGCGGACTACTGGCCGCCGCCGCACTGCCCTCGCTGCACCATGCCTGCGGATTGGGGACGGGCGGGTTCTTCGTCGAGGACGTCGCCGAGGTTCCTGCTCCGGTCGACGGCTATCTGCCCGTCGGGACCGTGGTGCCGGACCCGGCCCGGCTGTCCGCGTTGGCTGCTCCGCCGGAGCGTCGGCAATGGTGGATCGACCGGGTGCGGGCCTGCTACCCACTGACCTTCGAGTAGGAACCGAGCCCGCGCGCCTCATGTGTCACATCAGCACCGCGGGACCGTAAATGGTGTGGTCTGGAAATGTAGTACCGCCAGTAGTACTAGGTTTCGATTCGACCATGCCTTCGAAAGCGGAAATCGATCGGTACAGATCACCCAGCGAGACGTGAGGCCGACCGACAAGTTTCTGAACCACCCACTGGTTCAACGACACTCCCTGTTCAGTGGCCTCCACAACGAGTCTGGCGTGCAGGGACGGCGAGACCCGCACCACGAACTTGCCGCTGTACCTGGGCCGGTAAGGGAGGCCGGTGGAACGTCGTCGGCCGCCAGGATGATCGCCACCTCTTCGGTGACCATCTTCTCTCGACAGCAGCGATCGCCTCGTGCGCGGTGAGCCCATTCGCCGACAGTTTCGGGAACTCGAGACACTGCCCCCGGTACCAGCGATCCTCGTAAGACCATTGGGCACGGTAGGTGTACTCCGTCACGCCGCCGATCATCGCGGCGCCGTCCGACAAACCGGGCCATGTCCTGATTTGTGGGGTACGTGACGTAGACGCCATCGGCGAGGTCGCGAACACTGAAGACGTGACGCGATCGGTGGTGATGCTGGGCTACGCCGGGGTACAGGCCCTGGACCTGGCCGGGCCGTTCGACGTGTTCGCCACCGCCACGCTGGCCCTGGCCGGCCTGGGCAGGGCCGACGACGGCTACGCCGTCACGGTGGCCTCGGTGGACGGGCAACCCGTCACCACGCTCACCGGGTTGGAGTTCGTCGCCGCGCCGCTGCCCGACCCTCATGGTCCGATCGACACCATCGTCATCCCCGGCGGAATCGGTGCCGACGCCGCCCGGGCCAACCCGGCGGTCATCGACTGGATCAGCACCGCCGCGCACAAAGCCCGCCGCATCGTGAGCGTCTGCACCGGAGCGTTCCTGGCCGCCCAGGCCGGGCTGCTCGACGGTTGCGCCGCCACCACCCACTGGTCCTCGGCCCGCCGGATGGCTGCCGAATTCCCCTCGGTGGTAGTCGATCCCGAACCCATCTTCGTCAGAAGCTCCGAGCAGGTATGGACGGCGGCCGGGGTGACCGCAGGCATCGATCTGGCGTTGTCGCTCGTCGAAGACGACTACGGCACCGAAGTCGCCCAGACCGTCGCGCGGTATCTGGTGCTGTATCTGCGCCGGCCCGGCGGTCAGACCCAGTTCGCCGCGCCGGTGTGGATGCCCCGCGCCAAACGCGCCCCGATCCGCGAGGTGCAGGAATCCATCGAGGTCGAACCCGGTGGGGCACACAGTATTTCCGAACTGGCCCGCCGCGCGGCGATGAGCCCCCGGCATTTCACCAGGGTGTTCACCGACGAGGTCGGCGAGGCGCCCGGCGCCTATGTGGAACGCATCCGCACCGATGCCGCGCGGCGCCAGCTGGAGGAGTCCGACGACACCGTCACCGTCATCGCTGTCCGCTGTGGGTTCGGCACGTCCGAGACCATGCGTCGCAATTTCGTTCGTCGCCTTGGTATTTCCCCTGACCAGTACCGCAAGACTTTCGCCTGAAAGGAACAAACATGCAGATCGCCATCGTGTTGTACCCCGGATTCACCGCGCTCGACTTCATCGGGCCCTACGAGATCCTGCATCGCCTGCCCGACGCCGAGGTCAGGTTCGTCTGGCATGAGCCGGGCCCGATTACCGCGGATTCCGGTGTGCTGGTCATCGGCGCCACGCACTCGTTCGCCGAAACCCCGTCGCCTGACCTCATCCTCGTTCCCGGGGGCCCGGGAACCGTCGAGCATGCGCGCGACGAGACCGTGCTGGCCTGGCTGCGCCAGGCCCACAAGACAGCGACCTGGACGACGTCGGTGTGCTCGGGATCGTTGCTGTTGGCCGCCGCGGGCATCCTCGACGGACGCCGGGCCACCTCGCACTGGCTGGTGCTGCCGGTACTCAAGACCTTCGGCGTGCAGGCGGTGGGCGACCAGCGCATCGTCGACGCGGGGGATCAGATCGTGACCGCGGCGGGCGTGTCCGCGGGCATCGATCTGGCGATGTGGCTGGCGGGGCAGATCGCCGGTGAAGCGAAGGCCAAAGCCATCCAGCTCGGCATCGAATACGACCCGCAGCCGCCGTTTGATTCCGGTCACGTCTCCAAGGCGTCGGCGTCGACCAAGGCCGCCGCGACCGCCCTGCTGTCGAAGGACGTGATCAAGCCGACCGCGCTCAAGGCCGGGGTGTTGCTGGCCTGGGATCAGGCGATCCGGAAGGTGCGGGGGCGTCGCAGCGCGTGAGCGCTCAGACAGCCATCAAGTAGCGTCGGCCGGGTGAATCTGGCATATGACGAGCGAGGCAAGGGCGATCCGGTGCTGTTCATCGCCGGTCGCGGAGGCGCCGGCCGCACCTGGCATCTGCACCAGGTCCCGGCGCTGCAGCGGGCCGGCTACCGCGCCATCACCTTCGACAACCGCGGGGTCGGCGCGACGGAGAACGCCCAGGGGTTCGGCACCGAGCAGATGGTGGCCGACACCGCCGAGCTGATCGAGAAGCTCGGGGCTGCTCCGGCGCACATCGTGGGTGTGTCGATGGGTTCGTTCATCGCGCAGGAACTGATGTTGGCCCGTCCGGATCTGGTGCGATCGGCGGTGTTGATGGCCACCCGCGGCCGCCACGACCGGGCGCGCGAGTTCTTCCGCACCGCCGAGCGTGACCTTGCGGCCTCGGGCGTACAGCTGCCGCCGACGTTCGACGCCAAGCTCCGGATGATGGAGAGTTTCTCGCCCAAGACGCTCAACAACGACGTGCTGGTGCGCGACTGGAGCGAGATGTTCACCATGTGGCCGACCAAGCAGACCCCCGGTCTCGTCGCCCAGTCCGACGCCGCTCCGGTGGACAACCGGCTGCCGGCCTACCAGGCCATCACCGCTCCGGTGCTGGTCATCGGGTTCGCCGATGATGTGGTGCTGCCCCCGCATCTGGGCCGTGAGGTGGCCGACGCGATTCCCACCGCCCGTTACCTGGAGATCCCCGACACGGGTCACCTCGGCTTCATCGAGAAGCCCGACGCCGTCAACGCCGCACTGCTCGAGTTCCTGGCCGGGCAGACCGGCAAGACCGGCCAGTACTGACGAATAAGGTGGAGTGGTGAACCCATCGACGGCACAGGCGCGCGTAGTCGTCGACGAACTCATCCGCGGCGGTGTCCGCGATGTCGTGCTGTGCCCGGGCTCGCGTAACGCCCCGTTGGCGTTCGCGCTGTCCGATGCCGACCGTGCCGGCCGGATCCGCCTGCACGTCCGCATCGACGAGCGCACGGCCGGTTACCTGGCGATCGGCTTGGCGGTGGCCGAACGCGCTCCCGTCTGCATCGCGATGACCTCGGGCACCGCGGTGGCCAATCTCGGCCCCGCGGTCGTGGAGGCCAACTACGCCCGGGTGCCGCTGATCGTGCTGAGCGCCAACCGGCCCTATGAAATGTTGGGCACCGGCGCCAATCAGACCTTCGAGCAGTTGGGTTACTTCGGTACCCAGGTGCGGGCCAACGTCAGTCTCGGCCTGGCCGAAGACCACCCCGAACAGCTCGACTCCCTCAACGCCCAGTGGCGTTCGGCGACGTGCCGGGTGCTGGCGGCGGCCACCGGATCACGCACCGCCAACGCGGGCCCGGTGCAGTTCGACATCCCGTTGCGCGAACCGTTGGTTCCCGACAGTGCGCACGGGGACGCGTCGTTCCCGGCGGGCCGCCCGGACGGCAAGCCGTGGACGTACACCCCGGCGGTGACCTTCGATCAGCCGCTGGAGATCGATCTCACCCCGGACACCGTGGTGATCGCCGGCCACGGCGCCGGTGCGCACCCCAACCTGGCCGGGCTGCCGACGGTGGCCGAGCCCACCGCACCGCTGCCCCAGAACCCGCTGCACCCGCTGGCGCTGCGCCTCGTGCATCCCAAACAGGTCATCATGCTGGGGCGGCCCACCCTGCACCGGCCGGTCTCAGCGCTGCTGGCCGATCCGGCGGTCCCGGTGTACGCGCTGACCACGGGTCCGCGCTGGCCCGATGTCTCCGGCAACTCGATGGCCACCGGTACCCGGGCGGTCACCAGCGGAACCCCGGACCCGGCCTGGCTGAACCGCTGCGCCGAGGTCAACCGGCACGCCGTGGCGGCGGTGCGTCAACAACTCGCGGCGCACCCGCTGACCACCGGTCTGCACGTGGCCGCGGTGGTCGCCGATGCGCTGCGCCCGGGGGATCAGCTGGTGCTCGGGGCATCCAACCCGGTGCGCGACGCCGCACTGGTCGGGCTGAACACCGAGGGCGTCAAGGTGCGTTCCAACCGCGGTGTTGCTGGTATCGACGGCACCGTGTCGACGGCGATCGGCGCGGCGCTGGCGCACGATCGGGCGGGTGGTGGGAACGGGCCACGCCGGACCATCGCGCTGATCGGGGATCTGACCTTCGTGCACGACAGCTCGGGTCTGCTGATCGGGCCCACCGAGCCGACACCGCGCAACCTGACGATCGTGGTGTCCAACGACAACGGCGGCGGCATCTTCGAGCTGCTGGAACAGGGCGATCCGCGGTTCTCCGACGTATCGTCGCGGATCTTCGGCACCCCGCACGATGTGGACATCGCGGCGTTGTGCCGGGCCTATCACGTCGAGTGCGGGCAAGTTGAGGCCGACGCGCTCGGCGCGGCGCTGGCCGAACCCTTCGACGGTATGCGGGTGCTGGAGGTGAAGGCCGACCGGTCGTCGCTGCGTGCCCTGCACGCGTCGATCAAGGCGGCCCTGTGAGGCCCTCGCAGATCGCGGCGCGACTCCGGGCGATGGTGCAGCCACTGATCCCGCACCTGTACGGCGAACCGGGGGAGACGCGCTCGCAGCGGATCATCCGGCGGGTGCGGATCGGCGTGGTGATCGCCGCCTGCCTGGTGACGTTGCAGTCTGCGCTGCTGGTGATGGGCGCCTGGCGCAACGACCAGCAGATCGAGCGGAACATGGGGGTGGCTGCGGCCGAGGTGCTCAACGCCGGGCCGCGGCGCTCGACCATCGAGTTCGTCACGCCGGACCGGGTGACCTACCGCCCCGAGCTGGGGGTGCTGTATCCCTCCGAACTCGACGCCGGGATGCGGATCTATGTCGAGTACGACAAGAACAATCCCGACCTGGTCCGGGTGCGCGACCGCAACGCGTCACTGTCCATCATCCCGGCCGGATCGATCGCGGTGGTGGGCTGGCTGGTGGCGGCCGCGGCGCTGACGCTGCTGGCCTTCCTGGAGCGACGGCCCGGCTCAACCAACGCCCGAACCGTCAACTCCTCGGCGTAGCAAGCAGTTTGGCCAGCCAGTCAGGGTCGCTGGTGTCGACGACCTCTTCGCCGACGAGGTCGTAGATCGTCGGGGTGGACACCGAGTCCTGCGTTTCGCTGAGCAGTTCGGCGTTGGCCTCGTTGAGTTGCTCGGAGTCGACGGCCTGCGCGCCGGCTGCGATCTTGTCGGTCTGCTCGCCGCCGACCCCGCTCTCGGTGGCCATCGCGGCGATCGCGTCGTCGGTCGGGCCGGGCGAGCCCTCGGGCTCCTGGTGGCCCCAGAGATCCTGCACGAAGGCCTGGAACGCCGTCCCGGTGGTGCCGGGGCCGGCGGCCAGGAACAGGGCGTTGGCCACGTGGGCCGAGTACTCGGTGATCGACCTGTCCAGGAAGGTCAGCGGCCGGTAGGTCACGGCCAGCTGGCGCTGGCCGACGGCGGCGGCGATGGCGTCGCCGGACTCGTGTTGCAGGTGTGCGCATGCCGGGCACTGCGGTTCGGTGAAAAACTCGATCCGGGCAGGCGCATCCGGAAAGCCGATCCGGACACCCCAGCCGTCATCGGTGATCTCGGCGCCGGGCTTGTTCCCGTTGGCCTGCGCGGTGCCGTCGACCAACCGAGTGCAACCGGCGGTGGCCCCGGCAACGGACAAGGCCACCACGGCCAGCATCGCTGCAGCAACGCGCGGTAATCGCATTTGCCAACCCTAGACCCGGGCATCAGGTTTTAGCGTGTCGTATCCCCGGACGCTACCTACGGGACAGGTGCTGCTGGGAGCATCCAGGTGTGCGCGTTGCGATCGTTGCAGAGTCCTTCCTCCCGAATGTCAACGGCGTCACCAACTCGGTGCTTCGGGTGATCGAGCATCTCCGCCGCACCGGCCATGAGGTACTCGTCATCGCCCCGGACACCCCGCGGGGCCAGCCGCCGGCCGAACGTGTGCATGACGGTGTGCGTGTGCACCGGGTGCCTTCGCGAATGTTTCCCAAGGTGACCTCGCTGCCGCTGGGCGTGCCGCGGCCCCGGATGGTGAATGTGCTGCGCGGTTTCGACCCCGATGTCGTGCACCTCGCCTCACCCGCCCTGCTCGGGTGGGGTGGCGTGCACGCCGCCCGCTACCTGGGGGTGCCGACGGTGGCTGTGTTCCAGACCGATGTCGCCGGTTTCGCCGAGAGCTACGGGGTCGGCGTCCTGTCGCGGGCGTCGTGGGCCTGGACCCGTCGCCTGCACAGCAAGGCCGACCGCACCCTGGCCCCGTCCACCTCGGCGATGGAAAACCTGGAATCCCACCGGATTCCCCGCGTGTTCAAGTGGGGACGCGGCGTGGACATCACCGGCTTCGCCCCGTCGGCCCGCGATGAGCAACTGCGCGCGACGTGGTCTCCCGAGGGCAAACCGATCGTCGGGTTCGTCGGACGGCTGGCGCCGGAGAAGCATGTGGAGCGGCTGGCCGCGCTGGCCGGGCGCGACGACCTGCAGCTGGTGGTGGTCGGTGACGGGGTGGACCGGGCCAAACTCCGAACAGCCTTGCCCACAGCGGTTTTCACCGGTGAGCTGCACGGCTCCGAGCTGGCCGCGGCCTACGCCAGCATGGACGTGTTCGTCCATCCCGGCGAGCATGAGACGTTCTGTCAGGCCGTGCAGGAGGCGATGGCTTCCGGCCTGCCGGTGATCGCTCCTGACGCCGGCGGCCCCCGGGATCTGGTGGCGCCGTACCGCACCGGGCTGTTGCTCCCCGTCGACGAATTCGAGTCCGCCCTGCCCGCGTCCGTCGAGCATCTGATCGCCGAGCGGTCGCGGTACTCGTTGGCCGCGCGTCGCAGCGTGCTGAGCCGCACCTGGCCGGCCATCTGCGATGAGCTGATCGGCCACTACGAGGCTGTGCAGGGCCTGCGTCAGTTGCGCGCTGCCTGAATATCCTTCGGGCGCAGGTCTTCAGGAACGGATGAACTCCAGTAGATCCGCGTTGATCACATCGGACTGAGTGGTCGGCATGCCGTGCGGGAAGCCCGCGTACGTCTTGAGTGACGAGTTCGGCAGGAGCTTGGCCGACAATGGACCGGAGTTTGCGTACGGCACGATCTGGTCGTCGTCACCGTGCATCACCAGTGACGGCAGGGTGATTTTCTTGAGGTCCGCGGTGAAATCCGTCTGCGAGAACGCCACGATGCCGTCGTAGTGCGCCTTGGCGCCGCCCATCATGCCCTGGCGCCACCAGTTGGCGATGATCGTCTCCCGGTCAGGCTGCGGGGTCTTGTCGTGTTCCCGGTTGAACCCGTAGAAGGGGCCGGACGGCAGCGCGCGGTAGAACACCGATCGGTTGGCCGCCAACTGGGCCTGCAGATCGTCGAACACCGACTTGGGCAGGCCACCCGGATTGGCGTCGGTCTCGACCATCAGCGGTGGTACGGAACTGATCAGCACGGCCTTGGCGGCGCGGTCCAGGCCGTGCCGGGCGAGGTAATGCACGAGTTCGCCGCCGCCGGTCGAATGCCCCACGTGGATCGCGTCGTGCAGGTCGAGATGCTCGACCACCGCGGCGAGATCGTCGGCGTAGTGGTCCATGTCGTGACCGTCGGCCACCTGGGCCGAGCGTCCGTGCCCACGCCGATCGTGGGCGACGACCCGATAACCGTGCTGCAGGAAGAACAGCATCTGGGTATCCCAGTCGTCGGCGGACAACGGCCAGCCATGACTGAACACGATCGGCTGGCCCGAGCCCCAATCTTTGTAGAAGATCTCGACATTGTCGGAGGTCGTGATCGTCGGCATGGGCTCAACGGTACGCTCGGCAGCTCTGTTGCCGACCGGATCGCGGCCTACTTCTTGTCCTGGGCGGCCAGCCACGGGATCAACCCGCCGGCCAGCACATGTCGGATCTGCCGGGGTGAAAGACCGTGGCGCACCTCGAATGACGTGTCCCGCGTGGTGTTGGTGACCGTGATCGGAAGGCCGTCGGCCACTGCCTGGCGGAGGTTGGTGAGGCTGAGTACATCGCCCTGCGCCACCGTGTCATAGTCGGCGGGATCGACGAATTCCAGTGGCAGCACACCGAAATTGGCGAGGTTCTGCCAGTGGATGCGGGCGAAGGACTTGGCGATCACCGCCTGTAGCCCGAGATAGCGGGGCGCGATCGCGGCGTGCTCGCGCGACGAGCCCTGGCCGTAGTTCTCCCCGCCGACGACGATGTGACCGTTTTCAGCGGACTGTGCCCGTTCCGGGTAGGTTTCGTCGATCTGGGTGAAGCTGAACAGGGCCAGCTTGGGAATGTTGGACCGGAACGGCAGGGCGCGCGCACCCGCCGGTGAGATCTCGTCGGTGGAGATGTTGTCGCCGACCTTGAGCAGGACTGGCGCCTCGATCTCATCGGGCAGCGGTGTCAGCTCGGGCAGGCTGGAGATGTTGGGGCCCTTGATGACCTCGACGGCCAGTGCCTGCTCGGGTGTGGACGGCGCGACCAGCATGGCAGTGTTGACGCTGGAGTGCGTGGGCAGATTCAGCGTCGGGTACTCGATGCCGTTGTCTGCGGCCCATTGCCGCGGATCGGTGATGACACCCGTGATCGCCGATGCCGCAGCAGTTTCCGGTGAACACAACCACACCGAATCTTCCTTGGTGCCGGACCGGCCGGGGAAGTTGCGGGGCATGGTGCGCAGTGAGTTGCGGCCGGTGGCCGGGGCCTGGCCCATGCCGATGCAGCCCATACAGCCGGCCTGGTGGATGCGGGCACCGTTGATGACGAGCTCGGTCGTGGCGCCCATGCGCGTCAGATCGGTGAGGATCTCGCGCGAGGTCGGGTTGACGTCGAAGCTGACATCGGGTGAGGTCTGGCGCCCGTGCACCATGGCCGCCGCGATCGCGAAGTCCCGCAGGCCGGGGTTGGCGCTGGAGCCGATCACCACCTGCGCCACCGGCTCGCCGGCGACCTCGGAGACGGGGACCACGTTGCCTGGTGACGACGGCTTGGCGATCAGCGGTTCGAGTTGTGAGAGGTCGATGACCTCATCGATGTCATATTCGGCGCCGTCGTCGGCGACGAGTTCGATCCAGTCGTCGCCGCGATCCTCGGCGCGCAGGAATTCGCGCACCGCTTCGTCGCTGGGGAAGACGGTTGTGGTGGCGCCGAGCTCGGCGCCCATGTTGGCGATGACGTGCCGATCCATCGCGGTCAGGCCCGCCAGTCCCGGGCCGTGGTACTCCATGATGCGGTTGACGCCGCCCTTGACGTCATGGCGCCGGAGCATCTCCAGGATGACGTCTTTGGCCGAACACCATTGCGGGAGCTCACCTTCCAGCCGGATGCCCCACACTTCGGGCGCCCGCAGGTGCAGCGGTTCACCGGCGATGGCCAGCGCCACCTCGAGTCCGCCGACACCGATCGCCAGCATGCCCAACGAGCCGGCCGCCGGAGTATGAGAGTCCGAACCCACCATCGTCTTGCCCGGGATGCCGAACCGCTGCATGTGCGTCGGGTGCGAGACGCCGTTGCCGGGCTTGGAGAACCACAGCCCGAAATGCTGCGCCGCGGTGCGCAGATACTCGTGGTCTTCGGCGTTCTTCTCGTCGGTCTGCAGGAGGTTGTGATCGACATATTGCACGCTGACCTCGGTGCGGGCCCGGTCGAGCCCGAGTGCCTCGAGCTCCTGCATCACCAACGTTCCGGTCGCGTCCTGGGTCAGCGTCTGGTCGATACGGATCGCGATCTCATCTCCGGGTGTCATCGACCCGGAGATGAGATGTGAACCGATCAACTTCTGTGTGACGCTCTCCGGCATCTACACAGGCTTCCCCGGCAATTGCCGGATGAAACGCTGCTAGCCCTGCGCGAGCACCGACACCGGCTGCCACTGCTCCCACGTCGCCAGCCGGCTCTCGTAATCGGCCTTGGCCAACTGCAGGGGCAGCTCACCGAAGAAGACCCGCAGCGGCGGGTTTTCGGCGTCGACGATCTTGAGCACCGCCTCGGCCGAGGCATGGGGGTCACCGGGTTTGGCGCTGCGCTGCTGGCGGGCGCGCTGTGCGGCGGCGCGGGCCTCGTCGTAATCGGCAAGTGGGGCAGTGTGTCTGGACGAGGATCCGGCCCAGTCGGTGGAGAACCCGCCGGGCTCGATCAGCGTCACGTGCACGCCGAACGGTGCGACCTCCTGGGCCAGTGACTGTGAGAACCCTTCCAGTGCCCACTTGGACGCGTGGTACATCCCGACCAGCGGGAATGCGGTGATACCGCCGATCGAGGACACCTGGATGATGTGCCCGCTGCCCTGGGCGCGAAGGTAGGGCAGCGCGGCCTGGGTGACCCACAGTGCACCGAAGACGTTCGTCTCGATCTGATCGCGCGCGTCGGCTTCCGAGAGCTCCTCGATGAACCCGAACTGGCCGTAGCCGGCGTTGTTGACGACGATGTCCAGCCGGCCGAAGTGGTCGTGGGCCTGGGCGACCGCGGCGAAGTCCGCCTCGCGGTCGGTGACGTCCAACCGGAGCGGCAGGAGTGCGTCGCCGTATTTGTCGGACAGGTCGGCCAGCGTCGCGGTGTCGCGCGCCGTGGCGGCCACCTTGTCACCGCGGTCAAGGGCCGCGGTCGCCCACTCCCGGCCGAAGCCCCTCGATGCACCGGTGATGAACCACACTTTTTCGCTCATGATCAACCCTTCGACGTTTCGTCCCGTGCGGTTCAAGCCGTCGGATACCGCCGCCCATTCCCGCACCGCCCGACTTGCAGTAAGTCCACAGGGAGTGGCGACCGGGTGCCACGGTTTCGGTCACTGTCAATGTATTGACCGGCGCCCGGTAGCGTCAGCACTGTGAGTCGAGCGAGCCTGGAGAAGAACCCCCACGAAGTGGCATCGATGTTCGATGCCGTGGCGCGGCGCTACGACCTGACCAACACGGTGCTCTCGCTCGGGCAGGATCGGTTCTGGCGCCGGCAGACGCGTGCGGCGCTGGGAATCGGGCCCGGCGACAAGGTGCTGGACCTGGCAGCGGGCACCGCGGTGTCGACGGTCGAGCTGGCGTCATCGGGCGCGTGGTGCGTGGCCGCGGACTTCTCGGTGGGCATGCTCGCCGCGGGGGCGGGACGTCCCGTGCCGAAGGTGGGCGCCGACGCCACCCGGCTGCCGTTCGCCGACGGGGTGTTCGACGCGGTCACCATCAGCTTCGGACTGCGTAACGTCGTCGACCATGTGGCAGGGCTGCGCGAGATGGCCCGGGTGACCCGGCCCGGCGGCCGGTTGGTGGTGTGCGAATTCTCGACGCCGACCAACCGTGCCTTCGCAACGCTCTACAAGGAATACCTGATGCAGGCGCTGCCGCGGATCGCCACCGCGGTGTCGAGCAACCCGGACGCCTATGTGTACCTGGCCGAGTCGATCCGGGCCTGGCCGGATCAGGATGAGCTGGCACGTCGCATCGGCGCGGCCGGGTGGTCACAGGTCAAGTGGCGCAACCTGACCGGCGGCATCGTGGCGTTGCACGCGGCGACCAAGCCGTCCCCCTAAGAACCGCGAGCGACCGTGTCTGTACACCGACACGCCGCAATTTGCGTACCGCAGTGGTCGCTCGTCCGAACAAGAATCGGCCCGAGTGCGGCCCGCCAATCCTTACGACAGGACCCGGCTGGTCCGCACGAACCGCCACAGCGATCGCCGATCGCGAGGGCTGACCACCGTGCCCGTCAAATCGGCCGCTCGCGGATGCTGCATGGCCCGGATCGCCCGGTGCGGCACTACCCGTGGCCACCAGTCCGTCGGCGCGAACATCTGCCGGCGAAACGGCTCGAAGTGCTCGCCCGCCGACAACAGGGTGCGGCACGCGTCCTCGAAGTACGCGCAGAACTCCGGCCAGCTCGCCGGCATCGGCCGGGTTGAGATGCCGTAGCGCCGGTACCACGCACAGCACTCCTGGTAGAGCTGCTCGTGTTCGTCGTCGTCCAGCTTCCGGATGAAGGTATTCACCATCATCACAAGGCTTTCCACGTAGGTGGCGTGCTGGAAGTGGAACACCTCGGGGTTCAGTGCGTGGTATTTGTGGCCGGACGGGTCGCGGCCCTTGACGTCTTCGTGCGCGAACCGGATGTACGGCCGCATGTCGACGTCGGTGTGGGCGATCCTGATCGCTTGCGTCACAGTGCGTTTGTGGTGCAGCCAGACTCGCCGGTGCAGCAGTGCGTGCTGTGAGATCCCGGTGGCGATCGTGGGGTGCAGTGACTGCAGGCAGACCGCCCTCGGCAGGACTAACAGGAACCGTCGGTCGCGGAGATACTGCGACAGCAGCGTATCCGGGCCGAGATCGGCGGCCGTGATGCTCAGATCAGCGCCTTCTTGCGGCGGATCCGGCGGCGCAGGTCCTTCATCAGGACCGCATAGTTGCCGTTACGCAGCGACTTCGGCAGGAACCGGTTGACGAACGCCACGAACAGAAAGAGATGTTCGAAGCGGCGCCGGTCGGTGTCGGTCCACTCCAGTTCCATCGCGTCGCGGAACACCGGCGCAAGGAATCCGATGGTCAAGAACCGCAGCAGCGGCCCCAGCATCTTCCGCATGGGCCAGTTGATCATCCGCAGTTCCACCAGAACCATGAGGTAATCCCGGACGAACGGGGTCATCTCGACCCGTTCGCATGCGGTGTTCCAGTACGCATCGAAGTCCGCCCTGGTAGCCGGCCACATCTCCTCGAGGACCTGCAGCGTGGTGCCGATGGTCATCGCACTCTGGTAGAAGGTTTCGGCCTGTTCCTCGGTCATCGTGCCGTACAGCAGCTGATGGGTGTCCTCGTAGAAGATGAAAAGGCATGCCGCCACCCACAACTGCAGTTCGCGGTTGAACGCGTTGTACTTGACCGGGCTGTCCTCGGTGGACCGAACCTGCCGATGCGCAACGTTGACCGCCTCGCGGTAGGCGTTCTTCTCCTCATCGGTGCCGAGGATCGCCACGGTCAGGTATTGCGCGGTGGTGCGCAGTCGCTTCCACGGGTGATGCACCAAACTTCCTGATTCCACCCGGCTTTCGGCGACACCGTACCCGACCTCAGGCCAGCTCATCTGCATGATGACGTTGGCCGCCGCGCCGGCGGCGGACCAGAAGTCCAGCGCGTCGGAGAGGTCGACGTTCTTCTTCCGGATCCACCGCGGCACCCGTTGCGTGACGGTGATGCGGGTCTCGGCGGTGGTCAGCCGCGGCTCGGCTGCCAAGTCCACGTACGTCGCTGGCATGGGGACTCCTCTCGGGGGGCGAACAGGGCGAACGGTGCGTTACACGGTCTGCACGTCGTCGACGATCCAGCGGTCACCGCTGCGCACCAGCTTGACCACCATCCGGTACTTCTGATTACTGCCTTGTGGTGCAGTCACATTGGTGACGTGCTGATCGACGAAGGCGACGACGGTCGCGGTGTCGCCGTCAAGGGTGTCGACGACTACGTGGTCGGCGGTGGCGGTCGCGACGCCCTTGCTGGTCACCACGATGTCGCGCAGCGCCTTGACCATCTCGTCGTACTTGGCCGCGAAACCCGGGGTGGAATCGGCGACGATGTGTTCACGGTTGGCGTCCATCTTCTGGTAGTCGAATGCGGCCATCGCGACCAGATAGTCCCGCGACATCGTTACGGCCTCGGTGCGCAGCGCGTCGTCGCGGCGGTGGTGATACTCGCCGATCGACAACATCACCAGCGCGGCTGTGGCGGCAAGGAGCACCAGCGCGACCAGGCCTGCTGCGATCCGGCGTTTGAACGGGCCGGACGGGGTGGGATCGGAGTCCTCGGACCCGCTCTCGTCGACGTCAGGGTCCTCAGAATCCTCGGCGGGTTTCTCCAACGTCAGCACCGATTCGCTGCGGTCGTCGTCGACGGAGTCATCGTCGGATTTGCTCATTGCGGGCCACCTTTCAGGATGCTGCGCCATTTGTAGGCCAGCTGGGCCAGGGTCGGGATCTTTACCGGGTCGTTGACCACCTCGGGTCCGATCGGATACCCAGGGGTCTGTGAGTTCCGCAGGCCGAGATCGTTCGGTCGGGGTGCGTTGACCGCGCCCCGCATCAGCATGTCGGGTGCGGGCGGGCAGTACATCACGAGGTTGGGTTCGGTTGGGCTGATGTCACCGATGGCTCGGCGGTCCACGTCGTAGTTACAGACTGGCCCCTGCGTGGCGATCAACGAGAAATCGGCCCGGGTCTGGCCGGTGGCGTCGACCTTGACGATGGACGTCAGATCCTGCAGGCCCTTGGGGATGGTCGACAGCCCGGTCTGCAGCGAATCGGTGCGGTCGCCGATGATCGGGGTGACGGTCGCCAGGTTGGCCAGGGTGGCGCCGAACGTGCCCTGATAGGTGTCGAGGACGCGTTGCAGCGAATTCAGCGCGGCCGGTGAGCGATCCGTCAGATACAGGAACGCGGGCCCGCTGCCGTCGAGCTGATTGGCCAGCCGCGAACTGGCGGCCATGCCGCGGATGAACGGGTCGCCCTGACCGGCCATGGTGGTGACCAATGCCGCGGTGCCCTCGATCAGTGGCTGCAGTTGGCCGGTCTGGTTGCGGATGCGGGTGGACATGTCCGACGCGTTGTCGATCAGCATGGCCAGGTCGGGGCCCAGCCCGTCGAAGGCGTTCGACAATTCGGTTCCCACATCTCGAACTGCCCGGGTGTCAATACCTTTCACCAGTTGTGCGGTGTCGCCCATGATCCGGTCCATCTGGATCGGCTGACGGTCGGCCGGTGCGGCGATGGTGTCCCCGGAGGCCAGGTACGGGCCTGCGTCGGATTGCGGCATGATGTCCACGCTCTGGATGCCGGCGGCCGTGCCCATCCCGACGGTCAGGATCGCGTCGCGCGGGATCCGGGTGTCGGGGTCGATTGCCAGACGCACCATGGCGGCGCCGTCGGGGGTGAGCCAGACGTCATCGACGGTGCCGACCTGTACCCCGCGCACGGTGACACTGGTCCCCGCGGTCAGGCCGAACGCGTCGGTCATCGTCGCGGTCAGGGTCATCGGTGTCCGGAACCCTTGCGGCCCCGCCACATAGCGGATGCCGAACGGGATGACGATCACGGCGATCACCGCGAAGATCGCCAGCTGAACCACTACCAGGCGCCTCAATTCAGACCTCCCGACAAGAACCCCTCCAGAGCGACATCCCCGGTGATCGGGGTGCCGTTGACGATCAACCCTCCGGTGAGGAGTTTGTCGATGGTGCCCGGAATATCCAGGGCGCCATCGAACATCAGGTAGTCGCCGTGTACCGAATTGCCGAACTTCTCCAGGAAGTCGTTCATCGCGGCGAGCATCCCGCCGAGCCGGTCGTTGAAGGCGCCCATCGTCTGGACGACGGTGCCGGCGTCGTGCACCATGGCGTTGAGGTCTGTGGAGGACAGCACGCTGTTGGCGGTGGCGGCCAGCGCGGTGGTCGAGGAGAACAGGGTCTGCAGTTTGGCGCGCTGGACGTCGAGCATTGCCACCACCTTGGGTACCGCGTCGAGGTAGCCGGCAACGGTCTTCTGCTCGTGGCCGAACTGGCCGGTGATGTTGGCGGCCAGGCTCATTGCCTGGTCGAACTCGCCTTGGTGTTCGGAGGCCTTGGCGGCCAACAGCGACATCGAGTCGATCAGCCCGCGCACCTTGTCGGCGCGGCCGCCGAACGCCTTGTCCAGTTCGGTGACGATGGTGGCCAGCTGGTCGACGCCGCTGCGGGACAGCAGTGCGCCGAAGGTGGCCAGCGCACTTTCGATCTGCGGCCCCAGCTCGGTGTGGCTGGGTGGGATCACGTCGCCGTCGCGCAATGCACGCTGGGGGACCGGCTCTGCACTACTGAGCCTGACGAACGGATTACCGAGCGCTGAGGGCAATTCCACGCTGGCCACGGTGCCGGAGTCCAGTCCGTCGGCGTCGGCCAGGCTCAGCTGCACCGAGGCGCCCGAGGCGGCCAGGCTCATCCCGCTGACCCGGCCCACCACCTTCTGCCCGTTGCGGACGTCGGCGCCGATGGTGATGCCGTCGGCAGTCGGCAGCACCACGGTGACGGCCATGGTGTCGGTGGGCGAGGTGCGGCCCAGCGGAAGGTCCTGAATACCCATATCGCTCAACGCCCATACCGCGGCGACGGCCACCACGACGGCGCAGCCGGTGGCCGCGCCGGTCAGGGTCGGGCGGGGCAGGGATCTACGCATGACCGTTCACCTCGGGTACTTCGGGTTCGGCTGTGGGGCATTGCCGGTGACGGCGGACACGATGCCCAGCGGGTCCGAGCGGCTGATCGGGTAGGAGATCGGGTTGGTGATCCCGGCCCCCACGCACATCGGCAGCATGTTGCGGTCGCAGAAGTTCTGGGCCGCGGCGAACTGGGTGAGCACCGTGGACACGTTCAGCCGGATCCGGCCGCGCCGGTCCTGGCCGATGGTGTTGGACAGGTTCTGCATCATCAGCGGAACCAGGTCCATGAATTCGGCCAACTGCGGCTGTTTGGCGGTCAGCGTGTCGCCGACGGCGTTGAGGTTGGCCGCGATGGTGCCCAGGTCGTCACCGTGCTGGGCGACGAAGGTGTCGACCTGATCGAGCACCACCTTGAGATCGGCCATGGGCTGGGCGATGTCGACGTTGGCGTCGGCCCAACTGCCGCCGACCTGGCCGAGTTCGTCGACCATCTGGTTCAACGACACCTGGCGCTGGTTGAACGCGGCCATCAGCGTGCTGAGGTTGTCCACCACCGCGCCGATGTCCTCGGCCCGGGCGCCGAGCACCCCGCTGGCCGCACTCAGGTTGCGCATCGCGGAGTTGAACAGCTTGCCCTGGTCGCGCCACTGATCGGCGCCGCGGGTGAGCACCGCGCCGATGTCACCCTGCTGGGGGCCGATCGCCGAGGTCAGTGTGCTCAGGCTGCCCAGCATGGTGTCGAAGGTGATCGGGGAGTGGCTGTGGTCGGCTCCGATGACGTGCCCGTCGGCCAGCGTGGGGCCCGAACCACCGTAGGCGGGGCCGAGTTCGATACTGCGGTCGCTGATCAGCGCCGGGCTCACCACATAGGCATCCGGGTCGGAGGGCAGTGTGACATCGTCGGGCAGGGTCATGGTGACGCGCACCGTGGTGCCCTGCGGCGTCACCGCGGTGACCCGCCCCACCGGCACCCCGAGCACGGTGACCTTGCTGCCCGGGTAGATGCCGTTGATGTAGCCGAAATCGGCGTGCACGGTCCGGGCCCGGTCGGTGCGGCCGAATACATACCAGCCACCGGCCCCCAGGCACAGGACGATGACAAGCGCGAATCCCAAGTGTCGTTTCATCGGCACTCCCGCTGAACGTTGAGGAAGCACAACAGGTTGTCGGGCATCACCACGGACGGCGAATTCACGTCGGCCCAGTTGCCGTTGCCGGTGGCGTTGGTGACCGCGCGGATCGCCGGGGGCATCTTCTGCAGCGTCTGATCGATCTTGTCCACATTGGCTTTCAAGGTTCCGGTGACTGCGGTGAGGCCGGCGATCAGGCTGCCGAAATCCGCCTGCTTCTCGGTGTAGATCGCGGCCAGGTGCCGCATGATCGCGGTCAGGTTGTGCACGATGTCGGTGAGCGCCTGACGTCGTGCGGCCAATGAGGACACGATGTACTGCGCGTTGGCCGCGGTGTCGGCCAGTGAATCCGTCTGATGCGACAGCATTTCGGCCATTGACCGGCTGATCCGCAGGATCTCGTCGATCTTGTCGCCGTTGTCGGCGAAGGCCGAGCTGGCGGCGCTGATCCCGGCCAGCGCCTGGCCGAGCTCGGTGCTGTTACCGGGCATGGTCTCGGCCAGGGTGTTCATCATCGCGGTCAGAGGCTGTTGGTCGACGTGTTCGGCGGTGTCGGCGGCCTTGCGCCCGACTTCGTCGAGACTGTAGGGAACCGTGGTCCGCGACAACGGGATCACGTTGGAGTCCAAGCCATTTACGGTTCCTGCGGGCATCACGTCGAGAAACCGCTTGCCCAGCACGGTCCGCAGCCGCACCGTGACCGTGGTGCGGTTGCCGAGGGCCTGTGCCTTGTCCAGCCGGAATCCGACGCGGACCCGGTCACCGGCCAGGGCCACGTCTTCCACCCGCCCGGCCGGCACCCCGGCGACGTACACCGGGTCGCCGCCGGACAGCCCGCTGGCGTTGGCCAGCTCGGCAACGTAGGCGTTGGTTCGCACGTGGTAGACCGCGCGGGGAATCCCGATCGAGACGACCATGATGGCGACCAGGGTGATGGTACCGATCATGCCCAGCGCCAAGGGAATTGACGGGTTGTGTTTGCGCTGATCTTTGACGAAGAGGAAGATCACCGCGCCGACGAAGAGGTCGATCAGTTTGACGAGAAACATCTACTGACACACCTCGGAATGCGTGTAGCCGAAGATGTTGGCTTCGTGGCTGCGGATCTTGAGGGTGAAGTTGCACAGGTACAGGCTGACGAACCCGCCGTAGCTGGAGGTCCGGTTGATCGCGTCGCCGAACTCCGGCAGGCGGGTCAGCAGCGTGGTGAATTCCTCGGTGTTGGGCTGCCAGGTCTGCAGCATGGCGTTGAGGTTGGTGATGGTGTCTCCGTAGGCGGCACTCGAGTTGTTGACCGTGTTGGCCAGGGTTGCGAGCACGGCGTTGCCCTGGTCGATGAGCGTCTCGAACTGCCGGTCACCGGAGGTCACCGCGGCGCTGAGCCGGTTGAGCCCGGTGAGCATCTGTTCGAGTTGGGGCTGGCGGGTGTTCATGGTGCGCATCAGGGTCGACATGTTGTCGATCAGCTGGGCGAATATCCCCGCGTTGTTGCTCAAAGATGAAGTCATGGCGGCGATCTGGGTGAGAAGCGTTGTCAAGGTCTGGGCCTGGCCGCTGAAGGTCTCGACGAATCCCCGGGTCAGGGTGTTGACCTGCTCGGGGGCCAGCGCGTCGAACAGCGGCTTGAACCCGTTGAGCAGTGCGGTCAGATCCACGGCCGGCGAGGTCTGGGCCAGTGGTATGACGCCGCCGGCGGCCAAACGCGCCGGTGGTTCGTCGGTGGAGACGTCCATGATGGCGCCACCCGGATCGGACAGCGCGACATAGCGGGCGCCGAGCATGTCGCCGTAGCGCACCGCCGCGGTGACGTTGCTGGTGAGGGTGAAGTCGGAGTTGACCTCGATGTCGACGTCGGCGCGGCTGGTGCCGTCGGCGTTCGGGGCGAACCGGATCGTATCCACCCGTCCGATCCGAATACCGTTCATGGTCACCGGATTTCCGACGTTGAGTCCCTCGACGCTGCTGAACTGCGCCTGGTAGGTGACGGTGCTACCGCGCACCGGCACCGACAGGGTGTTGATCACCAGCACCGCACTGAGCACCCCGGCCGTGCTGAAGCCGCCGAGCTTGGCCCACGACTGCCACCGTCCGTTCCGGTTCATGAGACCTGCACTTCCGTGCCGCGTACCAGGGGGCCCAGCATGAGCACCGTGGCAATGTTCGGTTGGGTCGAGGGGGCGCCGGCCGGGGGCACCAGTTCGTCCTGCAGCACCGCCAGGGCGTGGGCCTGGCGGTCGGCGTCGACGACGGCCGACGCGGGCGCAGCCTCGGGAATAGTTGACGCGGGCGCAGCCTCGGGAATAGTTGACGCGGGCGCAGCCTCGGGAATAGTTGAGGTAGGGGCCGCGACTCCAGGGGCGCTCGGGATCGATTCGGCAGGAAGAGGTTCGGTGGGTGTCGGCGCGGACTGCGGCAGCCCGGGCCCCGGCGGCAGGAACGAGTGCGTCGGCATGTGCGGTGCCGGTGCGGTGAATGGCGTGACCGGCAGGTCGGCGGCCGGGCGAGACAGGATGTCCTCCGGTTGCGTCGACACCACACCCGACGGTGCGGATTCGGCGCAGCGGGCGCCCTGGGTGTTGCCGTACACCGGACAGTCCTGCAGCGAGTACGGCATGGGCCCGGCGAAGGTCGCGACGGCCGTGATGTTGAACTTGCCCGTCGCGAACACCTTCGCGCCGGCCTCACCGAACGACTGCGCGCCGGCCAGGGTGTCGACCAACCCCAGCGGCTGGGCGGCAGTGGTCGCCATGATCTTGCCTGCCGAATCGACCACGGTGATCAGCTGTTCGCGGTGATCGGACATGAATGAGGTGAGCACAGAAGAGAACCGGGCGAAACCGTCGATGGCCGAGGCGAACTTCTTCTGGTCGTCGACCATCCGGTTGGACACCGACGTCGCGGCCGACAGCGTGGAGAGGATGTCGGGCGTGGCGGAGTTCAGCGAGGCCATCACATCCCGGAATTGCGGTGTGGTGTCGAGGAAGCGCACCAGTGACGGGGTCAGCACCTCGGCGCTGGCGCTCAGGTTGTCGATCGTGGTGCCCAGTTCGGTGCCCCGGTTGCGCAGGGACTGGCTGATCGCGGTGAGGGCGGTCTGCATCCGCTCAGGTTTGATCTGCGAGAACAGGTCGACGATCTTGGTGAACACGTCGTAGAGCGCCATCGCATCGGGGCTGTCGTCGATCCCCACGGTGTCACCTGGCTTCAGCCCCGTTGTCGACCGGTTACGTTGCGGGTCAACGAGTTGCAGGTAGATGTCGCCGAAGAAGGTGCGGGGCACGATCCGCGCAACGGCCGAGGACGGAATGATGCCGAGGCTGTCGGGTTCGATCGCCAGCCGAACCCGGGACGTGCGGGTGCCCGACTCGATGTCGGCGATCCGTCCGACGTTGACGCCGTGGTAGCGCACCGGAGAACCGCCGGTGATCAGCCCCGCCGACACCGGAACCCCCACGAACACATCGGCACTGCGTTCCAGATGTCCCGACGCCCGGGCCACCAGTACGGAGGCCACGGCCACCGCCACAGTGGCGGCGGCCAGCCCGCGCAGCGCCAGTTTCGCCCGGCTGGGTTCCGGAGACCTGCGGCGCCTGCCGAATTGCCCGAGGCGCTTCACATTCCCATCCCGGGGATCTCGGGGACCAGGCCCCACAGTGCGAAGGTGAGGAGCACGTCGAGGATGCCGACCGCCAGGATCGCGGTGCGCAGCGCCCGACCGGCCGCCTGTCCCACCCCGGCGGGCCCGCCCGAGGCGAAGTAGCCGTACGTGCAGTGCACCAGGGCCACCACGATCGCGAAGACGACGGCCTTGATCCCGGAATAGAGCAGGTCTCGCGGGCCGAGGGCCAGGTGGAAGAAATAGTCATACGTGCCGGGGGAGGCGCCGTTGAAGATCACCACCACGGTCCGGGTGGACAGATAGCTGGCCAGCAGGCCGATCATGTAGATCGGGATGACGCAGACCACCGAGGCCAGCACGCGCGTACCGACCAGGTAGGGGATGGAGCGCAGCGCCATGGCGTCGAGCGCGTCGATCTCGTCGGAGATCCGCATGGCCCCGATCTGGGCGGTGAAACCCGTTCCGACCTTGGCGGCCAAGGCGATTGCCACCACCACCGGCGCCAGTTCGCGGGTGTTGGCGATCGCCGCCAGCATGCCCGACAGCGTGTTCATCCCGACGAGGTCAAGGCCGCGCTGGGTCTCGACGCCCAGCATCATGGCCGCGGCCAGCGACATCGCGAACACGATGCCGATGGTCCCGCCGCCCGACAGCAGGGAGCTGCTGCCGAAGGTGACCTCGCCGATCTGGCCGAGGGTGTGCTTGCGGTAGCGCACCAGCGCGTACGGCAGTGAACCGAGGACCTTGGCGTAGAACGTGACGTGCTGGCCGGCCACCGTGAGTGCGTCGTACCCGGCGACCGCGGGTCGCGAAATCCGGTGCAGAGCAGCACTGCTGGCAAATGCGGTCATCGGTAGCTGCCCACGGCCGGAACCACCACGGTGTACAGCGCCGACATGGTGGTGTTGAGGATGAAGACCAGGGCGAAGGCCAGCACCACGGCCTCGTTCACCGCGTTGGCCACCCCGCCCGCGCCGCCCTTGGTGTGCAGGCCCTTGAAGGTGGCGACCAGCGTCGCGGTGAGTCCGAACACCGCCGATTTGATCAGTGCCATAACGAAATCCGACACCTGGCCGTACTGGCTGAACGTGGCCAGGAACGTTCCGGCGGGCAGGTGCTGCACGCTGATGTGGTACAGGTAGCACGCCATCACGCCGCCGAAGGTGACGATCGAGCACAGGGCCAGGGCCACGATGACGGCGGCGACCAGTCGCGGTGCGACGAGGCGCTCGATCACATCCAGGCCCATGACCTCCAGCGCGTCGATCTCCTCGCGGATGGTGCGCGATCCGAGGTCGGTGCAGATCGCCGAACCGGCCACGCCGGCCATCATCAGCGCGCACACCAGGGCTGCGGCCTGGCCGACGATGATGAATGCCACCACCGCGCCCGAATAGCCCCCGGCGCCGATGCGCCCGGCCAGCTCACCGACCGACACGGCGATGAACACCCCGATGGGCATCATCAGCAGCAGGGCCGGGCCGGTGCACACCCGGCCGATGAACAGGGTCTGGTTGACGACTTCGTCGAGCACCAGGCGCCGGCGTACCACCGCGGTGACGACGCTGACCAGCGCCTGCACGGAGAAGCCGAGCACGTAGCCGCCCTGGACCAGGACGTCCCGAACGGGGCCCTTGGACGCTGGTAGCTCGTAGGTCATCGAGTTCCTTCCGCGCTTGTCGTGGCATGCGCGGGGCCGGCCGGTGACCACCGGCAGTGCTGAGCACCGTTTCGACCCCCCGGTCGCCTGTGGAGCATGTCACATTTTGTGACACCACCGCAAGAATTAAGTGAATGGTTATTCTCGAGTCGTCCAGACATGTCTTGTGAGGTCTTGAACGGTTGGTTGCCCGAGTTTGTGAGTACCGGATCGCGTTAAAGAGGCCTGATTTCGACTCGGCGTGTCGGCCGAGTGCGAAAGAGAATCAACGTTAACTTAGCGCCACAGGGGTTACCGGACTGAGGCGGTGTCGGTATGTCGGGTGGGGTTGGGGAGCGTCATATCTCGCGGAGGTCGTTTCTGGCCGGAACGGCGACGGCGGGGGTGGCCGCGGCGGCGCTGAGCGGGTCGGCAGGCGCGCGCGCCGCGCCGGGTTCCACCGTCGCGATATTCGGTGCCGGGGTGGCCGGCCTGACCGCTGCGCACGAATTGGCCGAGCGCGGGTACCGGGTCACGGTGTTCGAGCGAAAAGCCCTGGGTGGCAAGGCGCGGTCGATGGCGGCGCCGTCCCCGTCGGGCAGCCCACTGCCGGCCGAACACGGCTTCCGGTTCTTCCCGGGCTTTTACCGCAATGTCACCGACACCATGCGGCGCATTCCTTTTGCCGGCAACACCTTCGGCGTCTGGCAGAACCTGACCCGGGCCACGTCGTACCTGCACTCGGGGTTGGGGCGCGCGGATCTGACCATTCCGCTGCCCTTTCCGATCCCGACGCTGCCCAATCCGATCACCCCGAAGGCGTTCACCGAGTCGGTGGCCGCGGTGTTCCAGACGTTGTTCCGGTTGCCCCCGTTGGAGGCGGTGTACGCCGCGCAGAAGCTCGCGGTCTACGTCACCAGCTGCGACGAGCGCAAGCTCGGCCAGTGGGACAACATGACCTGGGAGAAATACATCGGGGCGGACCACAAGAGCAAGGAGTACAACCGCTACCTGGCCGACGGCATCATCCGCAACCTCGCCGCCTCCAAATCCAAAGACGCCAGCGCGCATTCGATCGGGCTGGTCGGCGAGGCCTCGGTGTGGTCGATCCTGCTGCTGGGCAACGACATCGACAACAAGGGGTTCGACCGGGTGCTCAACGGGCCCACCAGCCTGCAGTGGATCGATCCCTGGGTGGCGCATCTGCAGTCGCTGGGGGTGACGTTCCGGCTCGGGCAGGCACTGGCACGACTGACCCCCAACGGCCGGCACATCGCCTCGGCCACCGTGGTGGACGGCAACGGGATGGCCCAACCGGTGGTCGCCGATTGGTACATCTCGGCGGTGCCGTGCGAGAAGCTCGCCGCGGTGCTCACCCCTGACGTGATCGCCGCCGATCCCAAGCTGGCCTCGGTGGCGGCGCTGCGCACCGAGTGGATGAACGGGTTGATGTTCTTCCTGCGCGAACGCGTCGACGTCACCAAGGGACACGTCAACTACGTCGACTCCGGGTGGGGGCTCACCTCCATCAGCGAGGCCCAGTTCTGGAAGCGGCCGCTGACGTCTTACGGGGACGGCACCGTCAAGGACTGCCTGTCGGCGATCATCTCCGACTGGAGCACGCAGGGGAATTTCAACCGGCTCAGTGCCCGGCAGTGCACCCCACCGCAGATCGCCGCCGAGGCCTGGGCGCAGATCAAGGCCCACCTCAACGACACCAGCATCGTGCTGACCGACGCGATGCTGCACTCATGGTTCCTCGACCCGTCGATCATCGATTCGGGCACGCCCAACGTCCGCAACGACGAACCGCTGTTCATCCAGGACCCGGGGTCGTGGGCGCGCCGGCCGGAGGCTGTCACCGGGATCGACAATCTGTTCCTGGCCGGCGAGTGGATCAAGACCGACCAGAACGTCACCACAATGGAGGGCGCCAACGAAGGCGGCCGCTACGCCGCCAACGGCGTCCTGCTGGCGTCGGGCTACTCAGGGCCGAAGGCCAACGTCCTCGGGTTGTTCCAGGCGCCGTGGTGGGCACCCTTCAAGGCTGCCGACAAGGCGCGGTACCGGGCCAGGCTGCCCCACGCGCTGGACATCGTCGACACCCGCTGGCCGACCTGACCCGCTTAGTGAAAACAATTCCCAATAACCCTACGATGGCCGGGTGACGTCGACCGGATCGGTACCCGTGCTCGCGGTCGCCGGGCATCTCGGCTCCGGCAAGACCACGCTGCTCAACCATCTGCTGCGCAACAGCCGAGGCGTCCGGATCGGTGCGCTGGTCAACGACTTCGGCGCGGTCAACATCGACGCCATGCTGGTGGCCGGTCAGGTGGACGCGATGGCATCACTGTCCAACGGGTGTATCTGTTGTGCGGTCGACGGCGATGAAGTCGGTGAGATGCTGGGCAAGCTCGCGGCCGTCAAACCCCGCCTGGATCTCATCGTGGTGGAGGCCAGTGGCGTGGCCGAGCCGGCCGCCCTGGCCCGCACCATTGTCACCGTCGACGATCCCCGTTTCCATTACGCCGGCCTGGTTCTGGTCGTCGACGGCCTGCAACCCGACCTGAGTCACGGGCTGCCGGTCGCCGATCTGGTGGTGCTCAACAAGGCGTCCGCGTGTGCCGACGTCGACGGTCTGCTCGCGCGGATCCGTGAGTTCAGTCCCCGGGTTCCGGTGCTGCCCACCGACTTTGCCCGCGTCGACCCGGAGCTGTTGATCGACCCGCCGCGGTCACGGGCTCCGCAGGCCCAGCTGTCTTTCGACGAACTGCTGCGCGAGGAACACGATCACGACCACCCCGAGTATCAGAGCGTGGAGTTCCGCACCGACGTTGCGGTCAACCCACGCTTGTTCATGGAGTTTCTGCGGGACCGCCCCGTTGGGCTGTACCGCGCCAAGGGTTTCGTCGACTTCGGCGCTCAGCGCTTCCTGTTGCAGCTGGTCGGCAGCTCGCTGCGGTTCGAGAAGCGGCGTGCGGGGACCACCGAGTTGGTGCTGATCGGCACCGGGATGGACCCGTCGTCGGTGCTGGCCGGGCTGCAGCGGTGCACCGGTGAGCCGGCCGACGAGAACGCGATGCTCGGGGTGCTCAAGTACGTGGTGTAGGTATCCTGGCCGCTCACTCAAGTTCAAGGAGCCGCTTTGTTCAAGGTCAACGAGTACTTCGGCGGCGACGTCGCATCGATCGCCTTCACGACGCCGGAGGGGCCTGCGACCGTGGGCGTCATGGCTGTCGGCGAGTACGAGTTCGGCACTTCCCAGCTCGAGATCATGCGGGTGGTCTCCGGCGCGCTGACCGTCAAGTTGCCCGACAGCGAGCAGTGGGAAACCTTCGCGGCCGGAACACAGTTCACCGTGCCCGCCGACAGCAAGTTCCAGGTGCGCACCGAGGTCGAGACGGCCTACCTGTGTGAGTACCGCTGACCTCAGGCCGTGAGCCGCCTACCCGATGCGACCGCGGAATCTGCTGTGCAGCCTCTGCTTTGACACACCTAGGACTCTGCCGATCTGTGCCCACGACAAGCCGGCCCGGCGGCCGGCAAGGATCGCTCGCTCATAGCGAGCCTGGGCCCGGGCGAGGTCGTCGCGGGCAAGCCCCAGTGCGTGAACCCGTGTCCCGATCGACAGGTCCCAACCGGCTTCCGTCGGATCGTCGGGTGCAACGGGTTCGTGTGCGGCGATTTCACGCTCCAATTGCTCCAGTGAGCGGCGCTGGAATTCCTTCAGCTCGGGGTCGTTTGCCCACCACGGCTCGCTCTTGTCTGCCATGGCCGGAGTATGCCCGCGGGCAGGGACATTCCCGCCTGGCGATCGTCAAACTCTTTGACGATCCTGGTGGACACTATGAGCCGAGAGAGTCGGACGGCTGCAGTCACCTCTCCGGGCGACATGTCCTGCGGAACTTCGTCAACATTTTTGACGCTGGGCTTTTCGGGTATGTAAGCACCCATGCGACCGATCACCCTGGCCAAGACGGCCACCGCGGCACTGACCACTGCGCTCGTCGGCGGCCTGGCCAGCCGGCCCGCGCAGTCCCATTGGTACGAGCAGCTGCGCAAGCCGTCGTTTCAGCCTCCGCGACAAGCCTTTCCGATCGTCTGGCCGATCCTGTACGCCGGCATCGCGGTCGTGTCGGCCCGCACGATCGACCGGCTGCGCACCGAGGAGCGTCAGGGGCAGGCCCGCGCCTACACCGTGGCACTGGCCGGCAACCTCACCGTCAACGCGGCGTGGTCATGGGTGTTCTTCTCCCGCCGCCAACTCGGCGCCGCGGCCGTCACCGCCGCCGCGCTGACCGCCAGCAGTGCGGATCTGACCCGTCGCGCGGTACAGGCCCAGGGTGCCCCCGGCGCAATCCTGACGCCCTATCCGCTGTGGTGTGCCTTCGCGACGGCGCTGTCCACCCGGATCTGGATGCTCAACCGAGTCAGCTGAACGGCTTGCGCTGATCCAGACGATTCGACGCCAGACCGGCACCCCGCCACACCCGGGCGATCCAGTCGTCGTCCTCTTCGGTGACAAGGTTGCCCATCACCCGCACGGCGATGTTCATCAGGAAGGACGAGCGAACCGCGACCGGGCCGGAGGCCGGCAGGAACCGGGGCAGCGTGAGCAGCAGAGCCAGCCGTCGGGCGATCGAGAACCCGTGGGCGTAATGCTCCTGCAGAACCGCGGGCCAGGCGTGTGAATAGTCGCCGGAACCCAGCAGTTCGGCCGCCAGCCGGCCGGTTTCCAGCCCGTAGTCGATGCCCTCGCCGTTGAGCGGGTTGACGCACGCTGCCGCATCGCCGACGAGCATCCAGTTCGGCCCGGCCACCCCAGACACCGCACCGCCCATCGGCAGCAGCGCCGACAGCGCGGCCCGCGGCTCCCCGGAAAATCCCCACTCCTCGCGCCGCAGCTGGGTGTAGTACGACAGCAGCGGCCGTAGCGCGGCGTGGGCGGGACGTTTGGCCGTCGCCAGCGCGCCCACACCGATGTTCACCTCACCGTTGCCCAGCGGGAAGATCCAGCCGTAGCCGGGCAGCACCTGACCTTCGGGGGAGCGCAGCTCCAGATGGGAGGTGATCCACGGCTCGTCGGCGCGCGGCGTGGCGATGTAACCGCGGATGGCAGTGCCGTAAACGGTTTCCTTGTGCCAGGTGCGGCCCAGCACGCGACCCAGGGTGGAACGGGCCCCGTCGGCCACGATCAGATGGCTGCAGCCGATCGTCGCGCCGTCGTCGAGCTGCACGGATTCGACCTGTCCGCGTGAGCCGTAGTTGACCCCAACGACTTTGGCGCCCAAGCGCATCTTGGCACCGTCGTCGGCGGCGACCGAGCGGATCCGGTCGTCGAGTTCGGTACGCGGAACCGCACTTCCGGTGGACGGGAACGACGGCCCGGGCCACGGCACCTCGACGTCGGCGCCGAACCCCGACATCCGCAAGCCGTGGTGTCGGATCCGCGTATCGAGCCACGGGCCCATGCCTAGCCGTTCCAGCTCGGCGACCGCGCGCGGCGTCAGTCCGTCACCGCAGGACTTGTCCCGGGGGAACTGGGCCGCGTCGACCACCTGCACGTCACGACCGGCTCGTGCCGCCCATGCAGCGGCCGCCGACCCGGCCGGTCCGGCGCCGACGACGACCACGTCTGCCTTGATATCCATTGCTCCCAGTATGTTGGACGAATGAGGACACCAGCGACTGTGGTGGCAGGCGTTGATTTCGGGGACGCGGCGTTCGCCGCCGACGTCCGGGACAGCGTCGCCAGGATCGAACAACTGATGTCTGACGAGCTGGGCAAAGCCGACGAGCTCATGGCCGAGGCGGTCCAGCATCTGTTCCAGGCCGGCGGCAAGCGGTTCCGCCCGCTGTTCACCGTGCTCGCGGCGTCGCTGGGGCCCCGGCCCGACGATCCGGAGGTCGCGATCGCCGCGGCGGTCATCGAGCTGGTGCACCTGGCCACGCTGTATCACGACGACGTGATGGACGAGGCTCAGATGCGGCGCGGGGCGCCCAGCGCCAATGCCCGGTGGGGCAACAACATCGCGATCCTGGCCGGTGACTACCTCTTCGCCACGGCCTCGCGGCTGGTTTCCCGACTGGGACCGGACGCGGTGCGTGTGATTGCTGACACATTCGCCCAACTGGTGACCGGTCAGATGCGCGAGACCCGCGGCGCGGCCGAGCATGTCGACTCCGTCGATCATTACCTCAAGGTGGTCTATGAGAAGACCGCCTGCCTGATCGCGGCTTCGGGACGGTTCGGCGCGACGTTCTCGGGTGCCGATGCCGAGCAGGTCGAGCGTCTCCACCGGCTGGGCGGCATCGTGGGCACCGCGTTCCAGATCTCCGACGACATCATCGACATCGACAGCGATCCCGACGAATCGGGCAAGGTTCCGGGTACTGACCTGCGCGAAGGCGTGCACACCCTGCCGGTGCTGTATGCGTTGCGCGAGTCGGGGCCGGATTCCGACCGGTTGCGCGAGTTGCTGGCCACGCCCGTCGAGCGTGACGAGGACGTGGCCGAGGCGCTGGCGCTGCTGCGGCGCTCGGCCGGCATGGCGCGTGCCAAGGAGACGGTCGCTGAGTACGCGGCCCAGGCACGTGACGAGCTGGCCAGCCTTCCGGCCGGGCCCGGGCGCGACGCGCTGGCCACACTCGTGGACTACACGGTCAACCGTCACGGCTGATTCCGGAACCACGGACGGTAACTGAGCGTTTAATCAGCGATGGTTGCCGAGTAGTTGCCCGTTAGGAGGAAACTGCGATGACGTGGAACCCGCACGCGAACCGGATCAAGACATTCCTGTTGCTGGTCGGTTTTTCGGCGTTGATTGTGTTCGTGGGTTCGTTGTTCGGCCGCAACGTGATGTACCTGGCGGTGCTGTTCGCGGTCGGCATGAACGTCTACGTGTACTTCAACAGCGACAAGATGGCGCTGCGCGCGATGCACGCCCAGCCGATCACCGAGGTACAGGCGCCCGAGATCTACCGGATTGTCCGGGAGTTGGCCACCACGGCGCATCAGCCGATGCCGCGCCTGTACATCTCCGACACCGCCAACCCGAACGCATTCGCCACCGGTCGTAACCCGCGCAATGCCGCGGTGTGTTGTACCACCGGGATTCTCCAGCTCCTCAATGAGCGTGAGTTGCGTGCGGTTCTGGGGCATGAGCTGTCCCACGTCTACAACCGCGACATCCTGATCTCGTGTGTGGCGGGCGCGATGGCGTCGGTGATCACCGCCCTGGCCAACATGGCGATGTTCGCGGGGATGTTCGGCGGGAACCGTGAGGGTACGAATCCGATTGCGATGCTGCTGGTTTCGCTTCTCGGCCCGATCGCGGCCACCGTGGTACGGATGGCGGTATCCCGCCAGCGTGAATACCAGGCCGATCAGTCCGGTGCCGAATTGACCGGCGACCCACTGGCATTGGCCTCGGCGCTGCGCAAGATCTCCGGTGGCATCGAGGCGGCGCCGCTGCCCCCGCAGCCCCAGTTGGCCGATCAGGCGCATCTGATGATCGCCAGCCCGTTCCGGGCCGGTGAGCGCATCGGCAAGATGTTCTCGACCCACCCGCCGATCGACGATCGGATCCGCCGCCTGGAGGACATGGCCGGCCGCGGCCCCGGCCACTACTGATCGTTCTGGTCCTTTCGCACCGCGAGCGACCGTGTCTGTACGCCGACACAACCGTGATCTGCGTACCTGCACGGTCGCTCGCGGTGCAGCGAGAACCTAGGCGGCGTCGGCGAGGGTCTCGATGTGGGTGGGCGTCACCCGCAGCACGTCGGCGCTGGCGATGTCGTAGAACAGGCCGATCACGTTGACGCGGCGGGCCAGCGGGTGCGCCTGCAGCGTCTGTACCTGCACCGCGATGTTGACCATCGACAGCTGATCGACCATCCCGAAGCCGGCCTCGGCCGCCGACTGGGCCACCGGGTGGCGGCCCTCGTCGAACGCTGCGATGGAGGGATCGCCATAGGCCAGCCAGGATTCCAGGTGCTTGTCACCCGCGTCGGTCTTGCCCAGCATCGCGGTCATCGCGCCGCAGCTGGAGTGCCCGCACACCACGATCGAGGAGACGCTGAGCTTGTCCACTGCGAACGCGATGGCGGCTTCGATCGAGGCGTCGGCCTGGCCGGCCGGGATCATGTTGCCGACGTTGCGCACCGTGAACAGATCGCCCGGGCCGCTGCTGGTGATGACGTTGGGCACCACCCGCGAATCAGCACAGGTGAGGAACAGCGTCTCGGGCCGCTGGGCATGCGCCAGCTCCTGCATGTGCGGGCGCAGCACCGGGGCGGTGCGACGGTGGTAGGCGGCCAGGCCGTGCAGCACGGACGACACCTCTTCGCGCTGCCAGGAGCTCCACGGCACCACGCCGGAGCGCTTGTCGAACGGCGTGAAGCCACGCATCGGCGGGCCGGTGACGGCGCTGCCCATCTCGACCGAACCCAGGTCATGGATGTCGACCGTGCCGCCGGTGGCCACGTGCTGGCGCTGCCACTCTTCGATGGTTTCGTGGGCCGCGTGGTCGATGAAGTCGACCGACAGCTCGATGGCCACCGTGGTGCCCGAGGGGACTTCCGCCAACACGCTGGTGAGCCTGGGCAGGGACAGGAACGTGCAGGAACCCTCGATGGCGACGCGCCAGGTGTCCGCACCGGTGGGCTCGGCGACGATGTTGGTACGGACCACCCGCCACACGGTCAGCGCGACCGCGAGCGCGAGTCCGATCAGCACGCCTTCGAGCAGGTTGAGGAACACCACGCCGACAGCCGTCACCACGTATACGGCGAGATCGCCTGTGCGCCTGGCGGTTTCGATGTGAGCACGCTTGACCAGCTGGCAGCCGATGACGATCAGCAGGCCGGCCAGGGCGGCGGTCGGGATCATCTGGGCCAGGCCGGCGAACGGAACGGCGAACGCCAGGATCCACACGCCGTGCAGGATCGCTGCCGCCCGGGTGCGGGCTCCGGCGGCGACGTTGGTGGAGCTGCGGACGATCACGCCGGTGACGGGCAGACCGCCGACGGCACCCGAGGCGATGTTGGCCGCGCCCTGGCCGATCATCTCGCGGTCGAAGTTGGTGCGCGGGCCGGTGTGCAGGCGGTCCACCGATACCGCCGACAGCAGGCTCTCGACGCTGGCGATCAGCGCGACGGTGAGCACGCCGGCAGCGAACGCGCCCCAGTTGCCCTGGGGCAGGCTGGGCAGGGCCAGCGCGTCCAGCAGGGAGCCGTTGATCTGGATGCGCGTGACGTCACCGAACGCCGGCAGCAACGACAGCGCAGTGACACCGACGATGGCCACCAGCGGGCCGGGGACCTTCTTGACGGCGGCGGGCACCCAGCGCCACGCCACCAGGATCGCGATCACCAGCGCGCCCAGGACGACACCGTGGCCGTGGGCATTGATCAGCTGACCTGGCAGTTCGGCGACGTTCGCCCAGGCCGAGCTGTTGGAACTGCCGCCCAGCAGCACGTGAATCTGCTGCAGCGCGATGGTGATGCCGATGCCGGCAAGCATCGCGTGCACGACGACGGGGGAGATGGCCAGTGCGGCGCGCGCCACGCGGCTCAGTCCGAACATTACCTGCAGCACGCCGGCGCACACGGTGATGGCGCAGGTGACGGCCCAGCCGAACTGCGAGATCAGCCCGGCGACCACCACGGTCAGCCCGGCGGCGGGTCCGCTGACCTGTAGCGGGGATCCGCCGAGGGCGCCGGCGATGATGCCGCCGACGATGGCCGCGATGATGCCGGCCAGCACGGGAGCGCCCGACGCGACTGCGATACCCAGCGACAACGGCAGGGCAACCAGGAACACCACCAATGATGCGGGTAGGTCGTACCGCAGAACGGAGCGCACCCGTTCTGCGAAATCAGTCGTTTGCTGCATTGCGCTCCTCCGTCTGGAGTTGGTGATGCGCGGGCCGCCTCGGTGCGGGGGCCCGCGCAAAGTTATTGACGCCGTTGTCGGTGGACAACTTCGAAAGGTGTTGGAGCACAGTGCGACACCTGCCGTCTTTGGCTCATGTGTAGCTCGGCAACACCCAATTACTATGAGCGAGAGTATTTATCGCTCTGAGCAGACGCAAGGAAGTTTGTGCCATGCATAGAGAACCCAAATGTTTCATAGATGTGTCATTTGGTGAATAGGGCTGGTGTGCAGGGGAAATCGATTGATGCGCCAGAAGTCGGCACCGAGTGTTCACCAAACTGTTTCGAAAAGATGTGTATTGCACCGATTCTCGGCTGGATCACCATTAGATGTGAAGGTGATGTGAGTCATAGAGGCCGGTGGGTGAACGGCATTCCCTTAGAACTCCATATGAACTCCGTGACAACGGTCTGTGTACTCCGCACAATGGAAACATGACGACGATGTCCGTTTCCCCTCGTGCCCAGCAACCGCGGCAGGCCATCCTCGGACAGTTGCCGAAGATCCATCGCGCCGATGGGTCTGCGATTCGCGTACTGCTGGTTGATGACGAGCCGGCGCTGACCAACCTGGTCAAGATGGCCCTGCACTACGAGGGCTGGGAGGTCGACGTGGCCCACAACGGCCATGACGCCGTGGCCAAGTTCGACGAGATCGAACCCGATGTCGTCGTGCTCGACATCATGCTGCCCGACATCGACGGCCTGCAGATTCTGCAGCGGGTCCGCGAGGCCGACGGCTATACGCCCACGCTGTTCCTGACGGCCAGGGATTCGGTGCTGGACCGGGTGTCCGGCCTGACCGCCGGCGCCGACGACTACATGACCAAACCGTTCAGCCTCGAGGAACTGGTCGCCCGGTTGCGCGGGTTGCTGCGCCGGTCCAGCCACACCACGCCGCCGGCCGACGAGACCCTCAAGGTCGGCGACATGGTGCTCGACGGGGCCAGCCGCGAGGTCACCCGCGCCGGCGAGCCGATCAATCTGACCGTGACCGAGTTCGAGTTGCTGCGCTACCTGATGCGCAACCCCCGGAGGGCCCTGAGCCGCGCCGAGATCCTCGACCGGGTGTGGAACTACGGGTTCGGCGGGAAGTCCAGCATCGTCGACCTCTACATCTCCTACCTGCGCAAGAAGGTTGACACCGACCGCGAGCCGATGATCCACACCGTGCGCGGGGTGGGTTATATGCTGCGGCCCGCGTCGTGACCCGCTGATGCCGCCGAGGTCCAGGTGGTGGTGGCCGCGTTCGCTACGCCGCCAGTTGGTGCTGGGTGTCAGCGCGATCGTCACCGTGGCGCTGGCCGCAGTCGGCGCGTTGTCGGTGTACAGCCTGCACACCTATGTGTCGACGATGAGCGATGCCGAGGTGTCCCGGTCGTTGGCGGCGTTCAGCCACTCCTTCGAGAAGTGGCGTGAAGCCCAGGCCGGGCACGAGCTCAACGGCGACGCCGAGGCGCTCACGGCGTTCGTCGGGCAGGCTCCGGGCAATCTGATCGCGGTGCTGCACGACGGCGAGGTGATCCAGTCGGCGGTGTTCTCCGACGGTGAGCCGCGCACGGCGCCGGTCGCGGTGACCCGCGCCCTCGACCAGTACGCGTGGGCTGACGCACATCCACGCACGGTGAAGCTTCCGGTGCTCGGCTCGTATCGGCTGGCCAGCCTGTCTGCGGGCAACGGCGACGTGCTGGTGTCCGGGGTGTCGCTGGAGAGCGCGAACCTGGTGATCGCCCGTAAGACGGTGACGGTCGCGGTGATGATCGTGGTCGCGCTGATCGCCACCGCATTGAGCACCATCGCGGTGGTGCGGATCGCCCTGCGGCCGTTGCGCCGGGTGGCGGCCACCGCCGCCAAGGTGGCGACGCTGCGGTTGGACGGTGACGATCACCGCATCACTGCACGGGTGCGGGACAAGGACACCGATCCGGACAACGAGGTCGGCATCGTGGGCGAGACGCTCAACCAGTTGCTGTCCAACGTCGACAGCGCGCTGGCCGAGTTGGCCGCATCTGATCGGCGCACCCGACAGTTCCTCACCGATGCCAGCCATGAGTTGCGCACCCCGCTGGCAGCGATCCAGGGTTACGCCGAGCTGACCCGCCAGGACAGTGCGAACCTGCCGCCGACCACCGAGTACGCGCTGGCCCGCATCGAGGCCGAGGCGCGGCGGATGACGGGTCTGGTCAGCGACCTGTTGCTGTTGTCGCGGTTGAGCGAGGGGCAGGAACTGGAGACCGACGACATCGACCTGAGTGATCTGGTGGTGGACGCGGTCAACGACGTGGCCGTGGGTGCGCCCGAGCATCACTGGGTGGCCGAGCTGCCCGACGATCCGCTGTGGGTACGCGGGGACCTGGCCCGGCTGCATCAGGTGGTCAGCAATCTCTTGACGAATGCCCGGATACACACGCCGCCCGGCGTGACCGTCACGATCGCATTGACCGAGGCCGGTGAATTCGCCGAATTGACGGTGACCGACGACGGCCCGGGAATTGATGCCGAATTGTTGCCGAACCTTTTCGGCAGATTTGTCAGGGCGGATAAATCGCGGTCGCGGGAATTGGGTAGTACCGGGTTGGGGCTGGCCATCGTGGCGTCGATCGTCCAAGCGCACGACGGTACCGTCGCGGTCGCTTCGAAGCCTGGTCGCACGGTGTTTACCGTGCGGATCCCGCTCGCGGGTGAGGTCGCACCGGAGACCGTTGCCGCCCATGCAAAAAATATGAATTAGGCCTGAATTCCCTTTGATGATCCGGTCGTATGCGTGAATTCGTATGCGTTCTATATGAGTTCATGGACGCTGGTGAATTAGCTCTTTAGGCTGGAGATACCTCATAAAGAGAAAGGCCAGGTAATTCAATGATGAACATCTGGAAAACTGTTGGCGCCGCCACCGTCGGGGCGGGCCTGGCGGTGGGTGCGTTGGTGCTCGCGGGCCCAGCTGCTGCGGCACCGAGTGGCTCGGGGTCGGCGCAGCAGACCATCAAGCAACTGGAGGACGAGGGCTACCGCGTCATCCTGTCGCGGGTCGGCAGCGGTTCGATCAGCGACTGCAACGTCAAGGCGGTCCGGCCCGGCCGCGACATCACCGAACTCAAGGCCGCGCCGCGGGGCAATACCGAGGAGCGGGTCCGCTACACCACGGTCTACGTCGACCTCGCCTGCAGCTCGGGTAAGTAGCCAAGCCCCGGAGCGGTGGACCGCACTATCGCCCCGGGTTAGGGTGGCGGCGTGCTGAGCAGAGTGGTGATTGGCCTGGTGAGCGCCGCGGGGGCGGCCATGATGAGCGTGCCCGGAGCGGCGGTGTTGATATCGCCAGGGGTGGCGCAAGCCGACCCGGAACCGGCGCCGGCCGTCCCCAACGTCAACGTGTACGCGCCGGTCAAGACCTCCGAATACGCGGTGATGGACAAGACCTGGTACGCGTTCGGCATCCCCGACGGCATCACCTGCGTGATTCAGCGCAACGGTACCTACGGGTGCAGCGGACCGATCCCGGCCGCGCCCAACGGAGCCAACCTGGTCAGCGGCGGGCCGGGAGTGCCCGGGTTCGCCAGCTCACCGGCCCCGGTGTTCGCCGTCGTCGAGAATCCCAAGCCGTTGCCGGCGAATTCGCGGATCAGCTATCAGACGATCAGTTGCGGCACCGACGGTGTCACGACGTCATGCATCGACGGTCGCAATCAGTCCGGTTTCGTGATCAGCCCGTCGGGCAGCTTCGTCATCGGTGAGCAGGAGTCGGACTTCAAGCCCACCTTCCAGATCGGCTGAGCCCGGCCGAGGCGTCAGCCGATTCCTTCGAGCGTCTCCATGTCGCTGGTGCCGATCTTCGCGATCACTTCCGGTGACCGACGGCTCAGAATCCAGTACCACGCCAGCGCGACGGCAAGCGTGATCAGGAACAGCCACGGGATCACGTTGAGTGGGTAGGCCGGCACCGGATACACGTTGGCGTAGAACACATATGCCATTGATCCGATGGCCAACGCGGCGGCGGGCCAGACCAGCGGAACGCGGACCTTGATGCTGCGCAGGAAAACAACGGCCGCGATCGCGGCGGCGGCGTAGGCCACCATGTAACCGTAGGTTCCGTAGGTGTCCACCCAGGTCACGACATCCATTGCGTCGACGCCTGCCAGGTACAGGACCACGGGCACCGCGATCACCAGCGGGCTGACCGAGATCAGCGCGCGGTGCGGGGTCAGGTGCGTCGGGTGGGTTCGGCCGATCGCCGACGGAACCACACCCTCTTTGCCCATCACGTACAGGATGCGTCCGATGACGTTCATCGGCGCGACCACCACGGCGAAGAACGATGCGGCGATGCCGAAGTTGAGGATCGGGTTGAACCAGCCCGGCATGCCCACCAGGGTCGCGAGATCGTTGAGCGGCTGCGCGGATTCGCCGAGGTCGGGTCCCAACGCGGCCACCTGGGTGTAGGCGGCGAAGACATACAGCACACCCACGCCGGCAGCGCTCCACATGATCGCCCGCGGCACCGCGCGGTAGGGATCCTTGGCCTCGCGGGCCAGGGCATCGGCACTGGAGAATCCGACGAAGCCCAGGATCGCTAACACCATGCCCACCGCGATGCCCGACGGCTTGGCGCCGCTCAGGTCGAACTGGTCCGCGTCGAAAGCGTTCGCCCCAAGATGCACCAGGGTGAAGACCAGCAGGAGGGTGATGATTGATACCGAAACCAATTCCAGCACAAGGGAAACCCGTGCGGAGAGCCGGATGCCGCGGATGGTGAACAAGGTGGCCAGTGCACCGAGAACGACGGCCAGGACGATCTGTGCGACCACTCCGTGGACCGGAATGCCGAGTTGGTTGAGCAGGGTGGCGGTGTAGGCCACCGAGCCGCTCAGTGATCCGGCGGCGATACCGAAGCATCCGATGATCAGGCTGACGCCGGTCACGTAGGCACCGAACGGTCCCAGCGCGGTCGCGGCATAGCTGTACAGCGAGCCCGCACTCGAGCGGCGCTTGGCGAACTGCGAGATGCAGTAGCCCACCGAGAGGATGACGACGGTGGCCAGCGCGAACGAGATCCAGGTGCCGTTACTGGCGGTGGTGTAGATGGCGGCTGCGGTGAACGCGATGACGGCGCTGGGCGCGATGTTGGCAATGGCCTGCGCGGCCAGTTCGCCGCCGCCCATCACTCCGCGGCGCAGGCCCGCATCCCCGGTCGGGGTCTCGGCCCGGGTCTGAAGATCTTCAGTCACTTGGGATCTCGATTCTTCTCAGGCGTTCGGGACGAGTAGTTGGCGCAGTGCGTGCCCAGCGGCCAGATCGTCGAGGGCAGCCGCGGCTTCGGCCAGTGGCCGCCGGGCGGAGATCATCGAGGCCAGGTCGAGGTTGCCCGCCATCACCTCGTCGACCAGCTGCGGGATGTCACGCTCGGGCACCGCCGAGCCGTAATTGGAGCCCAGGATCCGTTGATCGGACTCGGCCAGTGCGAGCGGGTCGAAGCTGGCCCGTTCGCCGGATGGCGGCAGACCGACGATGACGGCCGCCCCGCCGAGTCCCAGCGCGGCGATGGCCTGCTCGGTGGTGGCGATCTTGCCGATGGCGTCGAAGATGTAGTCGTATCCGTCCGGCAGCACCTCACGCAGGGCTGCCACGACGTCCTCGACCGCCGAGGCGTCGACGGTGTCGGTGGCGCCGAGTTTACTTGCCAGGTCGAGCTTTTCGGCGACGACGTCCACCGCCACGATGCGCGAGGCGCCGGCCAGTCGGGCGCCCTGAACACAGGCCAGGCCCACCCCGCCGCAGCCGATCACCGCGACGGTCGAATCGGGTTGTACGCCCGCGGTATTGCGCACCGCGCCCACTCCGGTGGCGATCGCACAGCCCACGATCGCGATGTCTTCCAGGGGCGCATCCTTGCGGACCTTGATCGCGCCGCTGCGGGGAACCACGACCTGCTCGGCGTAGGAGGACACCCCGAGGTAGTGGTGGATCTGGCCGCGTTCGTTGGACAGCCTGGTGGTTCCGTCGTACAGGGTGCCGCCGGTGGACACGACCGATGCCACCAGCGCGCACTGGGCCGGCCGGTCGGCCTGGCAGGCGCGACATTCGCCGCAGCCGGGCACCCAGCTGAGCACCACATGGTCGCCGGGTTCGAGGTCATCGACGCCGGGGCCGACCGCGGTGACCACGCCGGAGCCTTCATGTCCCAGCACCACCGGCGCCGGGACGTCCCAGGCTCCGGTGGTGACGTGCAGGTCGGAGTGGCAGACGCCGGCGGCGGCGATCTGGACCCGCACCTCGCCGGGGCCGGGGGCGGCGAGGTCGACGTGCTCGATGCTGATGGTTCCGTTGCCGTCGAGGACGGCGGCTTGAATCCGCGTCGACTCGCTGTTGGGTTCGGTTGCAGGTGCAGACACCGCGTGCCTTTCTGTGCTTCGGGGGCACCGCCACGTGTAGGGTTCAATGCCATAAAACGATGGATGTGTTTTACACCACTAAACGAACGCGCGTCAACAGGAAGGGGGAGCTTCAGTGGCAGACGGCCGGCAGACCGGCACGGAGACCGGTATGGGGCGGGCCGGGGCAAGGCTGCGTGAGTTTCGTGGTCAGCGCGGATTGAGCCTGACCGAGGTGGCCGCCCGGGCCGAGGTGACCAAGGGCTTCCTGAGTCTCGCCGAGCGGGGGATGACCAATGTTTCGGTCCCGGTGTTGATGCGAATCTGCGACGCCTTGGAGATCGGCATCGGCGATCTGTTCGAGTACCCCTCGGCGCCGGTCGTCCGCAGCGGGGCCGGCGCGCCGCTGGAGATGGGCGGACACGGGGTCCGGGAAGAGTTGCTGACCCCGAAGTCTGAACACCATGTGCAGGTGATGCACACCATCATGCGGCCGGGCGGTGGTTCCGGCGGGGCCTACCGACTCGACGCCGCAACAATTTTCGTCTACGTGCTCAAGGGCGGGCTGAGCATTACCGTCGAGGGGCAGGCCACCTTGCTCAACACCGGCGACAGCATGACCTTCGGTGCGTCCCAGCTGCATGACTGGCACAACCCGACCGAAGGGGAGGCCGAGGTGCTCTGGACCATCGCACCGCCGGTCGGGGCCGAGGACTTCCGCGCCGCGGTGCGCGGCGGCGTCGAGCACGGTTCCGCGAAAGTGACGTAGCGGTCGTTGTCACCGACGCGTGGCGACCCTGGCGTCACTCTCGCGCGAACGGCGCAGAGCGAACGGCTCAGAACCCCGAGCCGTGCACCTCGTGGCCGGGCTTCTCGATCATCAGTCCGTTGTACGCGTCCTGGACCTTCGCGCCGTGGTTGATCACCGCGTCGACCTCGCGGGCGATGGGCATGTTGAGCCCGTAGTTGTCGGCGAACTCCATGATCACGCTGGCGGCCTTGACGCCCTCGGCCACCTGGTTCATCGAGGCGATGATCTCATCGATCGACTTGCCCGAACCGAGTTGCTCGCCGACGTGGCGGTTGCGGCTGCGCTGGCTCGTACAGGTGACGATGAGGTCGCCCATGCCGGCCAGGCCCGCGAAGGTGTCGCGGTGCCCGCCGATGGCTTCGCCGAGTTTGGACATCTCCCGCACCGCACGGGCCATCACCATGGCGCGGGTGTTCTCGCCGATGCCCAGTGAGTAGCCCATGCCGACGGCGATGGCGTACACGTTCTTGAGCGCCCCGGCCATCTCCACGCCGACCACGTCGTCCGTGGTATAGGTACGAAAACGCTTGGTGCGGAACAACTGTGACAGGTTCGCAGCCAGATGCTGGTCGGGCATGGCCAGCACAGCGGCGGCGGCATAGCCTTCGGCAACTTCGCGGGCGATGTTCGGCCCGGCCAGGATGCCCGCCGGATGCCCGGGCAACACCTCGTCGACGATCTCGCTCATCCGCTTGTTGGTGCCCTGCTCCAGGCCCTTGACCAGGGAGACCACCGGCACCCACGGGCGCAGTTCACGGGCCAGTTCGGTGAGTACCCCGCGGAAGCCGTGTGACGGCACACCCATCACGATCACGTCGGCGCAGTTGGCCGCCTCGTTGAAATCGTTGGTGGCCTTGAGGCTTTCGGGTAGCGCAACCTCGTCGCCCAGATAGCGCGAATTGCGGTGGTTGTCGTTGATGTCCTTGGCGGTCTCCTCCGAGCGCACCCACTGCAGGGTCGGCCCGCGCCGAGCACAGATGGAGGCGACGGTGGTGCCCCAGGATCCTCCGCCGAGGACGACGACGTTGGGTTCGCGTTGCGCTGGTGCCATGGCGATCAGAGTATTGCCGAGACGCGGTTGCTGAGCGCAAGTTGTCGAACTGGGTCAGCCGGTGGCCGTCCTGCGCCGGCGGTCGCACCTTCGGTCGATCGCGATGAGCGAACCCATCTACTCCGCTGGATCGGTGATTCCCTTCCGCCGAGCCATGACCATACTTTAAAGTACGGTCATGGTCGGGAGATTCGGCAGCAGTGGGACGGACGGTTGGGCCTTCGCGGGTCATCTACGATCCGCCTCTGGCCACCGGTCATCGGGGCCGCATGCGGGTGCCGTCGGTGTGCCTATGAGATCCGCCGAAAGCCGACTGACATCGCCTGTAGTCAGTAGACTTCGGCGCAGCGGCGATCCAGGCGCCGGGCGCCACCCGCCGGCGAAATCCTGGGAACTTTTTCCAAGGTTTCGACACGATGGGCAAAGTTAACCTGCATGCGAGGTACTGATTCCGTGGTGAGTTCGTCCACGGGTCGCGAATCCGTGACCGATCAGGGCGTAGCCCTAACGTCGGCGTCAATCTGGGTGAAGCTCCTGTGGCCTGAATGCAGTGCATTTACAGGTGATACGGGAAGTGATACGCGGTGGCCCGCGTGTCGGAGCGGAAGCGGCGATGTGCCGGCAGGGGCTACGGATTTGCCGGAAATTGATGAGCCAACCTCGATAAGTGAATGATAATTCGGCAAAACATTGACGGGGGATGAGCGCCGACGCTACGGTGCCAACCACTGTGAGTTATCCGGCCGGCGGTGGCCATCTCTCGGCCTGGGGAGGAATTGATCTGTGTTCATTCTGCTTAATGAGAGAGGATGACGGCGCCGCCTGAGAGCGTGACCGATGGGGTCGAACCGGAGCGGGGAATCGACGCCATCGAGAATTGGGCCACCGGCTATGCCCGGCGTCATCCGCTGGCGTCGCTCGCCACGGTCGGGGACCAGTTCGTGCTCGGCGTACGCACCGTCCAGATCCTGTTCCTCGACCTCCTGACCGGTCGCTTTCAATGGCAGGAGTTCATCCGCCAGGGTGCCTTCATGGCCGGTACCGCCGTGCTCCCCACCGTGCTGGTGGCCCTGCCGATCGGCGTCACCCTCTCGATTCAGTTCGCCCTGCTGGCCGGGCAGGTCGGCGCGACGTCACTGGCCGGTGCGGCCAGCGGCCTGGCCGTGATCCGGCAGGCCGCGTCGCTCGTCGCGGCCGTTCTCATGGCCGCCGCGGTCGGGTCGGCGATCACCGCCGACCTGGGTTCGCGGACCATGCGTGAGGAAACCGATGCCATGGAGGTCATGGGAGTCTCGGTGATCCAGCGGCTGGTCGTGCCGCGGTTCGTCGCCGCGATCATGATCGGTGTCGCGCTCACCGGGGTGGTGTGCTTCGTCGGCTTCCTGGCCAGCTTCCTGTTCAACGTCTACTTCCAGAACGGTGCCCCCGGCAGCTTCGTGGCTACCTTCGCCTCGTTCGCCACCACCGGCGACATGGTCGTGGCTCTGGCGAAGGCGGTGATCTTCGGCGCGATCGTGGCCGTCGTGTCGTGCCAGAAGGGCCTGTCCACCAAAGGCGGCCCGACCGGCGTCGCGAACTCCGTGAACGCGGCGGTGGTGGAATCGATTCTGTTGCTGATGGTGGTCAACGTGGCAATCAGCCAGCTCTACATCATGTTGTTCCCCCGGGTCGGGCTGTGACATGACGGCCTCGACATTCGTCCCACCACTGCTCGCGCCGTGGGTGCGGCTGTACAAACGGGCCTCCAAGCCGGTGATGCGGCTGGGGCACATGATGGTGTTCTTCGTCCGGGCGCTGACAGCGGTACCGATCGTGCTGCGGCACTACCGCAGTGAGTTTGTCCGGCTGCTCTCCGACATCGCCTGGGGTAATGGCTCACTCGTGGTCGGTGGCGGCACCGTCGGCGTGGCGGTGGTGCTGGGTATCACCATGGGAGCGCTCGTCGGCATCGAGGGCTACAACTTCCTCGACCTCCTGGGGCTCGGCCCGGCCACCGGCATCATCTCGTCGCTGGTGAACACCCGTGAGCTGGCGCCGATCGCCGCCTCACTGGCCTTCGCAACCCAGGCCGGATGCCGGTTCACCGCACAGCTGGGGTCGATGCGGATCGCCGAGGAGATCGACGCGCTTGATTCCATTGCCATCCGGCCGATCCCGTACCTGGTCACCACGCGGTTGATGGCCGCGGTCGTCGCGGTGATCCCGCTCTACGCCCTCTGCCTGGCGGTGAGCTACTTGACCACCCAGGTGGTCGTGTTCCTGATCAGCGGCGGCTCGACCGGTTCCTACATGCATTACTTCAGCCTCATGCTGAACGGCCAGGACATCCTCTACTCGGTGCTGAAGGCGGTCATCTTCGTGTGGATCGCCTCCACCGTGCAGTGCTACTACGGGTTCTACGCCTCGGGCGGACCGGTGGGCGTGGGCGTGGCCGCCGGGCATGCCATGCGGGCCAGCATCACCGTGGTGGTCATCGTGAACATGCTGCTCACCATGGCGCTGTGGACGGTCGATTCGGGAGCGAGGTTCGGCGGCTAGATGGGTAACTCGCTGGAAACCGACGGGCGTGGGCCGTCCGACCAACAGCTGATCGGCTGTGGTGCCGCGGTTCTCGTTGTGGCAGCACTGATTTCGACATTTCTTCTGGTGAAGGCCACCGGAAAGCTGGATGAGCGGGTCCCGGTGGTGGCCGCGCTGGTCAACGTCGGCGACGGTCTGCCGCAGCGCTCCGATGTGAAGTATCACGGGGTGCTCGTCGGGATGGTCGACGATGTCGCCCCGGCCGCCAACGGCGATCCGAACTTCGTCCACATCGATCTCAAACCCGAATACGCCGGCTCCATCCCGAATACCGTGACCGCACGCGTAGTGCCCAGCAACGTCTTCGCGGTGTCGTCGGTGCAACTGATCGACCGCGCCGACGGGAGTCCGGGCCCCGCGATCGCCGCCGGCGCGCAGATCCCCGAGGACACCGAGCTTCCCACGGTGTTGTTCCAGACCACGATCAGCAAGCTGCGGGACGTACTGGCGGCGACCGGGCGCGGGCGTGAGGACAAGACGGTGGGCATCTTGGCCGCCGTGAACGCCGCTACCGAGAACCGCCGTCACGAATTGCTCACCAGCGGAGCGCAATTGAACCGTCTGATCGATCAGCTCGATTCGGTGGTGGCCTCCGAACCCGGCCCGACGACCGTCTCCGCGCTGATCGACGCCACCCACGGGTTGCAGCAGACCGCGCCCGATCTGCTCGACGCCCTGCACAAAGCCGTGCAGCCGATGCAGACCTTGGTGGAGCAGCGCTCTCAGCTGAACACGATGATCAACGGCGGGATCAACACGGTCGGTACCACCCACACCGCGTTGGACAATCACACCGACGAACTGGTCAAGACCACGTCGAACCTGACCCCGGTCCTGGGTGTGCTGGCTGACACCTCCAACAACTGGGTTCCGGCTTTCGTGAAGCTCAATCAGCTGTCGGGCAAGTTCTTCGACAACGTGTGGATGCCTGGAAATGACATCGGCAACATGCGAGTGAACCTGTCGTTGACGCCGAGCTACGCCTACACCCGTGCCGACTGTCCGCAGTACTCCGGGCTCAAGGGGCCCAGCTGTTTCACCGCCCCGCTGGTGCCGACCCGGGCGTCGCTCCCGGATGTGTTGCTGCCGGAGAACTTTCAACCGCCGGCGGATTTGACGCCGCCGGCCGGGACGGTGCTGGGCGCCAACGGGAATCTTGTCGCGGTCGGGCCGCCGTTGGTCAACCCGAACCCTGACCTGTCCGACCCGAATCCGCCGCTGCCGCCGTGGATGCCGCAGTCCGGGCCGGTGCCGGGCACGGCGAATCCCGCCCTGATGCCGACGCCGCCCCCGCCGGTGCCGCTGTCGCCGGTCGCGCCGGTGGCACCCCGGCCACCCGGTTCACCGCCGGCCGCATCGGTGCCGGGGTCGGCTCCCGCACCCGGCGCAGCACCGGCAGCGGACGCTCCGCTACTGCCGGCTGAGGCGCCGCAACCAGTTTCAGGAGAGGGAGGCCGATGAAGTACCGCGGTGCAATGATCGGCCTGTCGCTGTTCATGGTGGTCGCCCTGGGGCTGACGTGGCTGGTCTATGTCACGCTGCGCCGAGATGTGGCCGGCAAGACGGTGCCGTATGCCGCGCTGTTCTCCGACGTGTTCGGCCTGCGCGAGGGCGACGATGTCCGGATGGCCGGGGTACGGGTCGGGCGGGTCGAGAAGATCGAATTGCAGGGCGCACTGGCCAAGGTGTCGTTCGTGGTGCAGGACAACCAGCCGATGTTCGGCCGGACTTCCGCCTCGGTCACCTACCAGAACATCGTCGGTCAGCGCTATCTCGGTCTGTCGCTGGGCAATATCGGCGACCCGGGCCCGCTGCCGGTCGGCAGCGTCATCCCTATCGAGCAGACCGATCCGTCGTTCGATGTCGGGACGTTGCTCAACGGCTACGAGCCCCTGTTCAGCGTGCTCAACCCGCGTGACGCCGACAATCTGACCAAAGGCGTGATCGCCTCGCTGCAGGGCGACAACGCTTCGATCGTCGGGCTCGTCGACCAGACCGCGCAACTGACCGATTCCTTCGCCGGCCGGGATCAGGAGCTCGGAGAGGTGATCAACAATCTCAATGCGGTGGCCAAGAACCTGGCCCAGCACAATGACAGTCTCGATGAGGTGATCACCCAAACCAAGGGCATGGTCGCCACATTCGACGCCCGCCGGCCCGAGATGGTGGACTCACTGGGTTCGATCTCCAAGGTGGTGCAGCAGCTGTCGACCATCAGCGATCAGGTGTACCCGCCGCTGAACGAGCTCGTGACCCGCCAGCCCGGGTTCGCCGCTCACATGGTGGGCATCGAACCACAACTGGCGTTCGCCGGAGCAAATCTGCCCTTGTTGCTCAAGGGATTCGCTCGCATGACCAACGAGGGCGCCTACGCCACCACCTATGCGTGCGATCTGAACGCAACCGGATTCTTCCCAGGCCTCAACGACGTCACGCCGATCATCGTCGACGCGGCGACTCCTGGGAACAAGGCGGCATACACCCCCAAATGCAGGAACATGGCCAATGGTTGAGCAACTGACGAAGACGGACACACCGGCGGCGCCCAAGCCGCCGAAGAAACGGCGCCGCCCACTGGAGAGCTACAACCGGACGTGGCTCGGGATCGCCGCGATCGCCGTGGTGACCGTGCTGATCGGGGCGATGCTGATCGTCAAGGTCGCCGATGTCGGTTACCGGCAGTACACCGCGCGGTTCCAGCAGGCCGCCGCGCTCAAGGCCGGTAACCCGATCACCGTTGCCGGCATGCCGGTGGGCGAGGTGAAGAGCATGAAGCTGGCCGGCGACCACGTCGAGGCCAAACTCAAGGTGCGCGACGACGTTCCGCTCGGGGAGGATTCCCGGGCCGTCATCAAGATCACCACGATCTTGGGGTCGCGTTATCTGGCCCTGCAGCCTGCAGGCTCGGGTTCCCTGCCCGGCAACACGTTTGACCTCACCCACACCGAGGTGCCCTACGACCTGCAGGAGGCGCTGGGAGACGTCACGACCACCTTCGAGCAGGTCGACTCCGACAAGTTCGCCGAGACACTGAGCATCCTCGGTAAACAGTTGTCGGGTCTGCCGGCGGTGGTGCCGCGGGCTCTGCAGAACACGCATACCCTCGCCACCATCATCGCCGATCGACGCGACCAACTGGGATCTCTGCTGGAGACCACCAATGTGGTTGGTAACACCCTGCGTCGCCAACAGTCCACGATCGGTAACCTCGTCAACCAGGGCAATGACCTCGTCGGTGAATTCGTCATGCGCAGGGCGTCATTCCAGGCCATGCTGGCGTCGCTGACCAATCTGGTCCAGACACTGAGCGGTATCGTGGTCGATGACCGGCCGCAGTTCGAGCAACTGCTCACGAATCTGCGTGACCTGTCGGACATGTTGGGCAAGCACGACGATCTGCTGCGCAGCGTCCTGCAGTCGGGCCCGGTGGCCCTGCGCGGGCTCGCCAACGCCACCGGCAACGGCAACGCGGGGGAAATGCATGTCGGCAATGGGCTGCTGATCGACTCCTGGATGTGCGCGATCAGTGGGCGCGCCAAGCAGTTCAGCATGATTCAGTACTACAAGGACTGCAAATGAGGTTGTTCCGGAGCAAGATCCTCGCGCTGTGCGTCGTCGGCGCGGTGGCACTCGCCGCGGTGGCCGGTGTCGGCTGGTGGTTTCTGAAGGACCGGACCAACGCCATCACCGTGACCGCTCAATTCGACAGCGCCGCGGGGCTTTACGAGGGAAACACTGTGGCGGTGCTCGGTATGCAGGTGGGCCGCGTCACCAAGATCACGCCCAAGGGAAATTACGTCGAGGTCGAGTTCACGGTGGACAAGGACGTGTCGGTGCCGGCCGACGCGCAGGCGGTCACCATCTCCAATTCGATCCTCACCGACCGACAGATCGAGCTGACCCCGGCCTACCGCGGCGGTCCGACCCTGCAGAATCACGACACCATCGGATTGAACCGCACCAGGACCCCGGTCGAGTTCGCCCGCGTGCTCGATGTTTTGGACAAGTTGTCCTCCTCGTTGAAGGGCGACGGCAAGGGCAGCGGCCCGGTTGGCGATATCGTCAACGCCAGTGCGGCGATCGCCGATGGCAACGGCCAGCAGATGAAGGACGCCCTCGGTGAGTTGTCAGACGCGTTGCGGCTCAGTGCCGATCGGGGAGCGGTGACCCGGGATCAGCTCACCACGATCGTGCGCAACCTGAGTTCACTGTTCGAGGCCGCCTCCCGTAATGACGCCACGCTGCGGGAATTCGGCTCGACGGTTCGCCAGCTCAGCCAGATCCTGGCCGACGAGAACTTCGGCAGCGGCACCACCGGCAAGAAGATCAATGAGGTGATCACCCAGGTGGGCGAGGTGCTGCAGACCCACCGTGATGAGGTGAAACAGATTGTCCTCAACGGCAATACCGCGCTGAACACGGCGGTGGATCATCGGCGGGATCTGGCAGAATTCCTCGATCTGACCCCGTTGACACTGGACAACATCTACAACATCGTCGACCAGAAGAATGGCTCGGCGCGAGCACACGTTCTGGTGGACAAGGTGTTGTTCGATTCGCAGACCGTCAAGGAGGTCTGCAACATGATGGGCCTGCGTCAGCTCGGCTGCAGCACCGGCACAGTGCAGGATTTCGGCCCGGACTTCGGGCTGTCGTACATGCTCGACGGCATGGCCGCGATGGGGCAGAAATGATCAATCCGGTGCGTAAATACGTTCTGCCCGTGGTGATGACGGCGTGCCTGACCGTTTCGGGATGCGCCTCCGAAGGCCTGGCCAGCCTGCCGTTGCCGGCCCCCGGGGTCGGTTCGGGCGGCTACAAATTGACCGCGATCTTCGCCAACGCCTTGAACCTGCCGGCCAACGCCAAGGTCAAACTGGCCGGTGCGGACGTGGGTGAGCTCGAGTCGATGGTGGCGAGTAATTACACCGCGGTCACCACCCTGCGCATCATGGACGGCGTACGACTGCCTCGCGGCACCACGGCCGAATTACGATCGGCGACACCGCTGGGCGATGTTTTCGTCTCGGTACGGCCGCCGAGCCCGGTCGACCCGAACGCTCCGCTGCTCAAAAACGGCGACGTTATCGATCTGGACAACACCCGTGCTGCCGCGACCGTGGAATCGCTGCTGGGCTCGGCGGCGATCCTGGTCAACGGTGGTGCGGTGCGTAACTTCACCAACATCATCAACGGCATGGGTAAGGCCACCGGCGATCAGGGTCAGGCGTTCGGCAATCTGATCGCCAAGACGAACCACACGCTGGGCACCCTCAACGCACGTTCCGACCAGCTCTCGACCGCGATGACCGAGACGTCGCGGCTGCTGAAGCAGATCGAGGACAAGAACCAGACCGTCAGTGAGTTGATGGATGCCGCCGGGCCGGCCACCGACACCCTGGCCGAACACACCACCCAGATCGCCGATCTGATCACCCAGATCGGCGATACCTCAGCACAATTGCGCAAGTTTCCGTCGATCGCGGGCACCGACACGAGCGGGCGCAGCGTGATCGCCGATGCCAACAAGGTGGCGGGTGCCTGGAACGACGTGGCGCTGTCTCCGGATGCCTCGCTGTATGCGCTCAACCGGATGATGCCGCCCTTGGTGAAAGCGACTTCCGGCAGCGGCCTTTCGGTGCGGGCCAGTATCGACCGCCTCATCCTGGGTTCGATTCCCGATATCGGGTTCGCCGGTGATTCAGGGTTGCACGGCCCCAAGCGCTACAACTGGCATCAGCTGGTCGGCTCGTTGCAGTACACGTTGTTGCGGCTGCAGGAGCGCGTCGTCGGCCGCGGCCCAGCGGTGCCGCAGATGCCGGTGATCCCCAGCCCGACAGAGCCCGGCGAGATCGTGCCGGCGCCCGAGGCTCCTCCGGAGGTGCCAGGCGCGGCGCCGCCTCCCGAGGCTCCTGCGGCCGAGACCCCGGCCGGGGTGCCGCCCGCGGAGGTGCCGCGATGATCAACGCATTCGCGGATTTCGCGGTCGGCGTGGTCCGGGCCGGGTACCGGCGCCGCGCCTGGCTTTCGGCAGGCGCGCTGGTGATGACCCTCGTAGTGGCCGGTGCCTACCTGATGATCGGGGCGCTGCGGGTCAAGCCCTTCGACTCCAGCTACCGCATCACCATCGAATTGCCGGAATCGGCCGGCCTGCTGCCCAATCAGGATGTGACGCTGCGCGGGGTCCGCGTCGGACGGGTCGAACGGCTCAACATCACGCCCACCGGGGTCAGTGCCGTCGTCAACGTGAACTCGGCGGTGTCCATCCCGAAGTCCAGCGATGTGCGGGTGTCCGGGCTGTCCCCGGCCGGTGAGCAGTACATCGACTTCGCGGCGAATACGGCAGACGGGCCGTTTCTCACCGACGGCAGTGTGATCGGCCTGGGCAAGGCCACCGTGCCGGTCAGCCTGGCCCAGCTGCTCGCCGACGCCGACGGTGCGCTGGCTCAGGTCGACATCAAAAAGCTCGAGGTGATCCGCAGGGAATTGAGCATGTCGCAGGCGGGTCCGCGCAAGCTGGCCGACGTCATCGACGGCGGCACGTTCCTGCTGTCGACACTGGATTCGGTGCTGCCCGAGACGGTGAGCGTGCTGCGTAACAGCCGCGTGGTGTTCAACCTGATGTCCGAGAAGAATGCCGGCATCGCAGTGGCGTCGGACAATCTCGACTCGACGTTCGACGGGATCAACAAGATGCGTGACGGCTTCCGCCGGCTCACGGATCAGACCCCGGGAGCGTTGAACTCGGTCGACAACCTGTTCACCGACAACTCCGACACCATGGTGCAGCTGCTCGGAAGCCTCGCCAGCACTTCGCAATTGCTCTATTTGCGGGTGCCGGCGCTGAATGCACTGTTCCCGAACTACCGCACCTCGGTACTCGACGCACTGGGCAGCGTCATGCATGACAACGGGCTGTGGGCGACCGCTGACATCTACCCGCGCTACTCCTGTGACTACGGAACACCGCGCCGGCCACCGGCGTCGGCGGACTACCCCGAGCCTTACATGTACACCTACTGCCGCGACGATCATCCCGGTGTCCTGGTCCGTGGCGCCAAGAACGCGCCACGTCCGGCCGGCGACGACACGGCAGGCCCGCCACCCGGGGCTGATCTGGGGCGCACCACCGACCCGACACCTCGGGGGCGCTACACCATTCCGACGCCCTACGGTGGTCCGACCCTCCCGATCGAACCGCCCCGCTAAACCACCCAACCTCACCTAAAGGAGATGACGGTGACTGTGACGACTGACAAGAAGATCGACGGCGATCAGACCGAAACCGTGGATGACGCAATCGGTATCGAAGAGGCGGCCGAGGAGATCGTCGAGTCCGACGCCAAGGATGAGTCTGAGGTCGAGTCCGACGACGAAGTCAAGGAAGAAGCCAAGGAAGAAACCAAGGCCGAGTCTGAGACCGACGGCGAAGAGGTCGCCGAGGCGGAGCCTGAGTCGGAGGGCGCGTCGGGCGGCTGGCGCAGCCGGGGACTCGTCGGCGCGGTGGCCTTCGTCTTCATTGCCTCCCTGGCACTTTCGGGTTTCCTCGGCTGGAAGCTGTGGCAGAGCGAGCAGGTGGCGAAGGCCGGCCAGCAGGCGCAGGACGCCGCGGTGGCCTACGCTCAGATCCTGACGAGCATCGACTCCGACAAGGTCGACGAGAACTTCAATCAGGTGCTGGCCGGCGCGACCGGCGAGTTCAAAGACATGTACTCGCAATCGAGCGTCCAGCTGCGCCAACTGCTCATCGACAACAAGGCCACGGCACACGGCGTGGTCGTGCAGTCGGCCGTGCAGTCGGCGAGCAAGGACCAGGTCGTGGTGCTCTTGTTCGTCGACCAGTCGGTGTCCAACAGCACCGTGCCCGATCCGCGGATCGACCGTAGCCGCATCAAGATGACGATGCAGAAGGTCGACGGGCAGTGGCGTGCAAGCAAAGTGGAACTCCCCTGAGGTATTGACATGTTGCGCATCGGCAAGCTGATCGGCGCGGCGGCGCTGGCGGCGGCAGCCATCACGACCGCTCCGTCCGCCGCGGCGTCGGCAGCAACTTTCTGCGACGAACTGGCCGGCCAGTGGGATGGGCAGTTCTGTCACACGTCGGTGACCTCGGACCGAAAAGCGGTTCGTGACATCAAGATGGCGCTGCCCGGTGATCTGGTGGAAAACCCCGTCATCCGGCAGTACCTGACCAACCTGATGAACAACTGGCGCAACGCCGCTCAGAAGATGGCCGCCGACAGCTTCGGCGAGGAGCAGTTCGAGATTTTCCAGCATGGCGACGCGACGACGGCCGTTTTCCACGAGATGTACTCAGGGACGGTCGGTACCGATGCGCTGTCACACCCGAACGCGCCTATCGTCAGCGACGCCTACCGCACCTTCACGTTCGCCGGCGGGCGGCAGGTGCAGCTGGCCGACCTGTTCAAACCGGGCGCCGACCACCGGGCCGAGATCCCGCGCCTGGGTGAGCCGTTCATCGTCGCCGCGCTCGATGCCGCACCGCCGCCGCACCAGCCCGGCACCTATCCGTTTACCCCGGATCGCTGGACCCCGGACAAGGTGTATTCGGGCGGCTACAAGGCCTGGGCGCTGACGCCGGACGAGTTGATCCTGTACATGCCGGACTATCCGGTCGGTCGTGACTCCCCGATCAATTTCACCCCGGGAGCGATGCAGTGGTCGATGGATGGCGGCACCGTGCAGGCGCACATCCCGCTCTCTGCGCTCGCCCCGGTGCTGCAGCCGCAGTACGGCGGGGTCTGACCCTCTTCACTCTGGGCCGGTAGACGCATCAGGCCTTTCGATTCTTCACGAGGCTAAAGGGTTACTCGGCCCAGGTTCGTTGCCACCATGAGCTGCACTTGATCAGTGCGACTCCATGGGGGACAACGGCCATGCGCCTATTCAGTTCGGTACTCGCGATGCTCAGTGCACTCGTGTTGGTACTGACCGCGTGCGGCTCGTCGGGCGGGTCGGCGCGCACTGAGGACGGCAAGACGGTGGTGAGGTACCAGGGCTGGGCCGGCGAAGTCCGCTTCCAGGAACTGGCCGAGGACCTCGGGTATTACCAGAAGATCAAGCTGGATTGGGTGGGGAACACCACCAGCGGGCCGCAAGATATCCAGTCGGTCGCCACCGGCGATATCGACGTGGGTGAGGCGTTCAACGGTGCTGTGGTCAAACTCAACGCCGCCGGCGCACCGATCACCTCGGTGCTCAGTTCCTACGGTGCCGACGAGGGCGAGTACACCGGGTACTTCGTGCTGGAGAACAGCCCGATCCGCTCGGCCCGCGACCTGATCGGCAAGAAGGTCGGGATGAACACCCTTGGCGCCCATCATGAGTTCCTGACCCGGGAGTGGCTGGCCAAGGAGGGATTGACCCCCGACGAGATCAAGACGGTGACCCTCACCGTGGTGCCACCGGTGAACACCGAGCAGGCGTTGCGGGAGAAGCAGATCGACGTCGCAGCGCTCAACGGAATCTGGCGGGAGACCGCGCAGCAACGCGGTGGGATCCGGCCGCTGTTCACGGACAAGTCACTGTTCGGGGCGTTCAGCTACGGAACCTACGTGGTCCGTGACGATTTCCTGGCAAAGAACCGGGATGTGGTGGCCGATTTCGTGCAGGGCACCGCGCGGGCCATCCGCTGGACCCAGGTGACCCCGCGCGACGAGGTCGTGGCCAAGTTCCGCGAGATCATCGACACGCGCAAGCGCAACGAGGACACCCAGTCCATCGAATACTGGCGCAGCTCAGGCATTCCGGTGCCCGGCGCGGTGATCGCCGAACGCGAACTGCAGACCTGGATCGACTGGCTGGTCCGTAACGGCGAGCTGAAGGAGGGACAGTTGAAGGCGAAGGATCTGTACACCAACGAGTTCAACCCGTACGCCAACGGCACCTATCCCGATGACAGTGGCCCCGATGGGAAAGGGTTGGCGCACAGGTGAGCGCGCCACCCAAGCTGAGCCTGCGCCAGGTGACCAAGCAGTTCGCGATCCGTGGCGAGAAGGCCAAGTTCACCGCAATTCAGGACATCAGCATCGACCTGGCTGCAGGGGAGTTCCTGGTGCTGGTCGGGCCGAGTGGCTGTGGAAAGTCGACCCTGTTGGACCTATTGGGCGGGCTGACCCAGCCGACGTCGGGGGAGATCCTGCTCGACGGCAAGCCGGTCACAGGTCCCGGTCTGGATCGCGGCATCGTCTTCCAGCAGTACGCGTTGCTGCCGTGGCGCACCGCCCGAAAGAACATCGAATTCGGCCTGGAGGCAAAAGGTTTGCCGGCGGCCGAGCGCCGGCGACGGGCCGAGGAGTATCTGGAGCTGGTCGGGCTGCAGGGCTTCGCGGATCGTTACCCGCACGAACTGTCCGGTGGTATGAAGCAGCGTGTCGCGATCGCCCGCAGCCTGGCGTTCGACCCGGAGGTGCTGCTGATGGATGAGCCGTTCGCCGCGCTGGATGCCCAGACCCGGGAGTCCCTGCAGGATGAGCTGCTGAGGATCTGGCAGGCCACCGGCAAGACCATCCTGTTCATCACCCACGGCATCGACGAGGCACTGTATCTCGGCCAGCGGGTCGCCGTGCTGACCTCAAGGCCGGGACGGATCAAGAAGATCGTCGACGTCGACATCGACCGCAGCACCGACGACATCCGATCCAGCGAGGGGTTCCGGGCGCAACGTCACCACATCTGGTCGCTGCTGCACGACGAGGTGGAACGCGCCCGGTCCGAGGAGGTCCAACATGTCTAGCGCAGTTGCCGTGGCCCCCGTCCCGGTGTCTGTCGACGAACCGGTCGAGACGCCGACGGAGACGCCGGAGCACGTGCGTCGCGGTCGACGGTTACCGGCCCTGGCGTGGCGCCTGCTGCGTCCCACCGTGGTAGTCGCCGCGTTCCTGGGGCTGTGGGAGGTGGCACCGCGCGTCGGGTTGGTGGACAAGGTGTTCCTGCCGCCGTTCTCCGAGGTCGTCAGCGCGTGGTTCACCCTCCTGGGCAACGGTCAACTGGCCGAACATGTTTCGGCCAGCCTGTCGCGTGCCCTGGTCGGCCTGGCCATTGCGATCGTGGTCAGCATCCCGCTCGGGGTGGCCATTGCCTGGTACCGGCCGGTCGCGGAGTTCCTCAACCCGATCCTTGAGTTGTTCCGCAACACCGCCGCACTGGCGCTGTTGCCGGTCTTCATCCTGATCCTGGGCATCGGCGAAACCTCCAAGGTGGCGCTGGTGATCTACGCGGCGTCGTTTCCGATTCTGCTCAACACCATCTCCGGGGTGCGCACCGTGGATCCCCTGCTGATCAAATCGGCCCGCTCTCTCGGGCTTTCGCCGATCCGACTGTTCCAGAAGGTGATCCTGCCCGCGGCGGTGCCAACCATCTTCACCGGCCTGCGCATGGCGGCGGCCTCCTCGATCCTGGTGCTCATAGCCGCCGAGATGGTCGGCGCCAAGGCCGGATTGGGATATCTGATCACCGCATCGCAGCTGAACTTCCAGATCCCCAACATGTACGCCGGCATCGTCACCATCGCCCTGGTGGGCGTCGTCTTCAACGGCATCGTCGTGGCCATCGAGGGGCGGTTGTCGGGCTGGCGCGCCACCACATAGCAAAGGACTTTCATGACGCGACAATTTCATCTCAACGCCTTCCTCATGGGGGTCGGCCACCACGAGGCGGCCTGGCGGCACCCACGCACCGATGTCCGAAACCTCACCGACGTCAAGCACTTCCAGCGTCTCGCCCGGCTGTCCGAACGTGGCAAGCTCGACTCGGTGTTCTTCGCCGACGGGCTGGCGGTGGGGCCGCGGGTGAAGCACAACACGCAGGCGATCTTCGAACCGATCACGCTGCTGACCGCGATGGCGGCGGTCACCGAGCACGTCGGTCTGATCGCCACCGCCACCACCGGCTACATCGAGCCCTACACCCTGGCCCGCAACTTCGCGTCGCTGGATCACATCAGCGGCGGCCGCGCCGGCTGGAACATCGTCACCTCGGCAGGTGAGGACGAGGCGGCCAATTTCGGTGTCGAGGGCATTCCCGACCATGCCGGGCGTTATCGGCGCGCCGCTGAATTCGTCGATGTGGCAACGGCTTTGTGGGACAGCTGGGAAGACGACGCACTGGTTCTCGACCAGTCCACCGGCATCTTTGCCGACCCGGACCGGGTGCACCGCATCGACCACGACGGGGAACACTTCACGGTCCGCGGCCCGCTGAACTCGCCGCGTTCGGTGCAGGGCCGTCCGCTGCTCGTGCAGGCCGGGTCCTCGGAGTCGGGCAAAGATTTCGCGGGACGCTACGCCGAGGCGATCTTCACCGCACAGCGCTCGGTGGAAGACGGGAAGGCGTTCTACCGCGACGTGAAGGCCCGGGCGGTGAAGTTCGGCCGCAGCGCCGACGAGGTGAAGATCCTGCCCGGCATCGTGCCGTTCATCGGCCCCACCGAGGAGGCCGCGTCAGAGTTGGAACAACAGTTCACCGACCTGATCTCGCCCGAGTACTCATTACGTCAGCTGTCGCAGATGCTCGGAGTCGATCTGACCGCGCACGCACTCGACGCTCCGTTGCCGGCCCTGCCGCCCATCGAGCAGATCCAGGGCAACAAGAGCCGCTACCAATTGGTGAAGGACCTCGCCGGCAGCGAGTCGCTGACTGTGCGTCAGTTGATCGCCAAACTGGGCGGCGGGCGCGGGCACCGGACCTTCGCCGGCACCGCCGAGCAGGTGGCCGACAACCTGGAGCTGTGGTTCACCGAGGGCGCGGCCGACGGGTTCAACATCATGCCGCCGTATCTGCCCGGCGGTCTGGAGGATTTCGTCGATCAGGTGGTGCCGATCCTGCAACGCCGTGGGTTGTTCCGCACCGACTACACCGCGACGACGCTGCGCGGGCACTACGGGCTGGCGCACCGGCCCAGCCGCTACACGGCGACGGCGGCCGAAACCAGCGCCTGAGCGCCCTCCCCGCACCGCGAGCGTGCGTGTCTGTTGCCCGGCGCGCCGCTCGCGGCCGACATTTCACGCACGCTCGGCACGGCTCAGCGGTAGTTGACGAACTGCAGTGCCACATCGAGGTCGGCACCACGCAGCAGCGCCTGGACCGCCTGCAGGTCGTCACGCTTCTTCGAGCTGACCCGGATCTCCTCGCCCTGGATCTGCGCCTTGACTCCCTTGGGGCCATCGTCGCGGATGATCTTGGTGATCTTCTTGGCCTGCTCGCTGCTGATGCCCTGCTTGAGGTCGCCGGACACCCGGTAGGTCTTGCCGCTGGGCTGCGGGTCGCCGGCGTCGAAGGCCTTCATCGAGATGTCGCGGCGGACCAATTTCTCCTTGAACACATCGACCGCGGCCTTGACGCGCTCCTCGGTGGAGCTGACCAGTTCGATGGACTCCTCGCCCTTCCAGGCGATGGTGGTGTCGGTACCGCGGAAGTCGAAGCGGGTGGACAGTTCCTTGGCGGCCTGGTTGAGCGCGTTATCGACCTCCTGACGGTCGACCTTGCTGACGACGTCGAAGCTGGAATCCGCCATTGGACGCCCCTCCTCTTCCCTCGGTGAATGCTGCCGGTTTGCAGCTTAGGTACATCCTCGTCGTACCTTGCTGCTCGCACCACACGCGGCCTGTCGCGGTTACGCGGAATCGTCACCGGGCTTTTGCCCTGTTGCGCGATCTGTGCGAACACGGGTCAGGCCCGATGAGCCGTCCAACCGCTTCGACAGCTGCTTCTTGACCAGGGACCGCAGCTTGGACGCGGTGCGCCGCGGCTTTGATTCGAGCGTCGCTGCCCGGGTGGGCTTCGCTGACTTCGAGGTGACCGGAGCCACGGCGGCATCCAGGGTCCGCGCCGGCGCCGGATTCTCGGCGACGACTTGCTTCGCCAAGGCGGCGGCACTGTCGACGATGTTGATACCCGGACCGGTTTGGCTGACGGTGACACCGTCCTGGCCGACGGCACCGGCGATGGCGAACGGACCGCCTTGTGTCTTAACGGTATTGGTGCCTGAAGTATTGAACGCCAGGGACGCGAAGCTGTCGACGTCGAACCCGGCGACGACGCGTCCGTCACCGTCGAGGTTGACCGCGAGGTTGCCGATTCCGAATGCCTCGGCCCAGTTGTAGTCGACATGGTCGCCGCGGTTGACGGCGATGTTGGCGATTCCACTGGTGACTGAGTGTCCCTGGGCGCCGTCGGTCACTGCGAGCGAAGTAAGCCCAGCGGAACCGGCGTACGCGTGGTAACCGTTCGCGTAGGCGAACGTGAGGATGCCTCGTGCCGTCGAGTACGAACCCTCACCGACGGCGAGTGCCGCACTCAGGGAATTGAGGCTCAGGAACTCGGCAGGTACCACGGCGGAGGCACCGTCGCCGATCGCCAGCGCCCCGGTGAACCATCCGTATGCGGACGCGGTGGCACCGTCGCCGATGGCGATCGCCACGTCGGCCAGACCGCTGGAGCAGTCCGCGCTGCTGCTGAGGCCGAAGGCCGATATGCAGGAGGCGTTCGCGGAGGGGCCCGAATATGCCAGGCCGGCGAGCAATGCGCCGGTTGTCGCCACCCCGGCGAGCAGCACACTCGTGCGTCTGCCGTCGAATCGCGCTGTGTGCTGTCGCATGTTGGGCCTCGTTCCCACGGAGTTGACGTCTGGCCGGCACAAAATAACGCCTGCGCAACATGGGGATATGGGTAATTGCCTACTGCATTTGCGGCGGTGGGACGCCCGCGCCCGCGGCACCGTCCGGTTGTGGCCCTCGTCGCAGATGTCCTGCCGGTTTGTAACTTGGGTAGGTCCTCGTTGTACCCTGCTAGTCGCACCAATCCGGAAACGGGGCGGGGCGAAACAAAGGCAGATTGCCCGAGCGGCCAATGGGAGCGGACTGTAAATCCGTCGGCTTACGCCTACGCAGGTTCGAATCCTGCATCTGCCACACTGATCAGGCCCCCTTTCGAGGGGGCCTGTTTGGTTTCTGGGCCTGACGGTCAGCCAGGACAAACAATCGGCTCGACAGCGCCGGGAGAATCGACGTCATGACTACGCATCGCGTCGTCGACCACAAGCTGTTGAACTTCGCCAGCCACATCGACGACAACACCATCGAGCAGGCGAAGCAGACCGCCTCGATGCCGTTCGTGCATCCCCATGTCGCCTTGATGCCAGATGCCCACAGCGGCAAGGGGTCGGCCGTCGGCACCGTCATCCCGACCATCGATGCGGTGATCCCGGCCGCCGTCGGCGTCGACATCGGCTGCGGCATGATCGCGGCCCGCACCGAATTCACCGCGACCGACATCCAGGGGCGGGATCTGGCGGCCCTGCGCGCGGCGATCGAGGCGGCGATTCCGTTGTCACCGGGCAACTACAACGACACACTCGCCCGGTTCCCGTTCACGGCGGGTCGCATCGCCGACTTGGAGCACCTCGCCAAGGACGGCGGAATTGACCTGTCGCACTCGGGAAAGTGGCGCGAGCAGCTCGGTTCGCTCGGTGGCGGCAACCACTTCATCGAACTGTGCCTGGATCAGGACGACCGGGTGTGGCTGTTCCTGCACTCCGGCTCCCGTGGTGTCGGAAACAAGATCGCGCAGAAGCACATCAAGGTTGCGCAGAAGCTCATGAAGCGGTGGTGGATCGACCTGCCCAATCCCGATCTGGCCTACCTGCCCCAGGGCACCCTGGAGTTCACCGACTATCTGCGGGACCTCAATTGGGCGCAGCGTTTCGCCTTCGAGAACCGCGCCGAGATGATGGACCGCTACATGTGGGTTTTCGCCGCGTGGATGGGCTATGCCCATTTGGATCGGCCGAAGACTGCGGGGGATTTCGAGGTCGAGCGGATCAACACTCATCACAACTACACCCGCAAGGAACGCCACGGTGGCCGTGAGGTGTGGCTGACCCGCAAGGGTGCGATCGACGCTCACGCCGGAGTCATGGGCCTGATCCCCGGCAGCATGGGGACTCGGTCGTATGTGGTGCGCGGCAAGGGGAATCCCGCCGGTCTGTGCTCGGCTCCGCACGGCGCCGGTCGGCGGTTCTCCCGTAACGAGGCACGTCGCCGGTTCACCGCCGACGACCTTGCGCAGCGGATGCAGGGCATCGAGTACCGCCATGGTGAGGCGTGGGTCGATGAGATCCCCGACGCGTACAAGGACATCGACGTCGTCATGGCGGACGCCGCGAGCCTGATCGAGATCGAACACGAGCTCCGTCAGGTACTCAACGTGAAGGGCACGTAGGTCCTGGCCGCCAGGTCAGGACCTACGCCGGCAGCAGGCACAGCTGCACCATCGCCAGCGAGCGGGGGCTGCGCAGGCTGATCCCGGTCGCCTCCTCGAACCGGCGGATCCGGTTCATCACGGTGTTGCGGTGGCAATAGAGCTCCGACGCGGTGTCGGAAACCGAGCCACTGCCGGCGAACACCTGGATGGTCTCGACGATCAACTCGTAGTCATGAATGTCGTGGAGTGGATCGAGGACATACCCGCGCAGGTCCTCGATCACTTCTGAAAGCTGTGTGATCGACAGCTGTGCCCAAGAGCGGCGCAGCGTGGTCGACCGCAGGTCCAGATCGACGAGCATCCGTACCGTCGCGGCGGCCCGGTGCAGCTCCTGCAGGGTTACCGCGCGGGGCGCGACGGCGCCGTCGAGTTCGGCCAGCAGATCGGTCACCAGCGACTCGTCGTCGGGCCAGCGCCGGTCGGCGGCCACCAGGATCAGGGCGACGCCGTGGTCGACGAAGTCCAGCGACTTCAGATGTCGATTGAGCAGACGCCGGGTGACCGTGCGTCCCGCCTCCTCACCGGCAACCCCGATCACCCAGTACCTGGCAGCTTCGTCGAGCTCGAGAATCTGGGCGGCCCGTCGGACTGCGGTAGGTGCGGGCTCCCCGGAGAACAATTCGGACAGGCATTGTTGCTGTTCGAGAGTGCTGGTCCGCGCCATCGACAGCCGCTGGTCCAGGTAGCCGCGCTGCACCCTGATCGCGAAGTCGTCGACGGCCTGCCAGAGCACGTCGACGTGAAGCGCCAGTACGGTCATGTCGTCGTCGCCGGCCAGCCGCAACAGGGCCGACCATGCGACGAGGAAGTCGGTGCGCACGGCAGCAGTGAGGTTCTCCAAGGCGATGCCCTGGGTGGCGCGTAGCGCACCGACCGCGGCCGGGAACTCCGCCAACTCGGCGCTCATCGGCCGCTCCAGGAGGGTCGCGAGCAGATAGCGGAACGCCTGCCGCGCAGCACCGAGCAGATCGTCCTCCTCGGGGACGCTGTCGTAGTACCGGGCACCGCGGTCGATCTGGATCAGGTATTCGGCGGCGAGGTCGTCGTCCAGGTCACCGAGCTTCTCCAGCAGCCATCTCCAGCGAAGCCGGGTGTCGTCCCGGCGACCGGACAGATTGCGCATCATCGGGCAGGCTACTGCAGACCAGACGGGTTTGTAGGTCGAGCGATCTGAACCGTTCCCGGATGAGCTTGCGCCGCCGTGCCCAATTCGGGGCAGAAAAATCGCGCGGATACCGCCCCTGGGTGTGCGTGTGCACAATTTGTGCCGACCAATACGTTGCACGGCGGCTATGGGCCGGATCACGTTGGCGGCCATACGATCTGTTGCCATGTCCACGACGTACATCCGCGGCGGCACCGTCGTCTCACCCACCGGTAGCCAGGCGTTCGACGTGCTCATCGACGGCGAGCGCATCGCCGCCCTGGTCGATCCGGCGGTGGCTCCCTTCGGCGATCCCGACCAGACTTTCGACCGGGTACTGGATGCCTCGGGCCGCTACGTCATCCCGGGCGGCGTCGACGCCCACACGCACATGGAGATGCCCTTCGGTGGCACCGTCGCCTCCGACACCTTCGAGACCGGCACCCGCGCGGCCGCCCACGGCGGCACCACCACGATCATCGACTTCGCGATCCAGCGACAGGGCGAGCGGGTGCAGGACACCCTGGCCGCCTGGCACACCAAAGCCGCGGGCAACTGTGCGATCGACTACGGCTTCCACCAGATCCTGGGCGGCGTGGACTCCGATGCGCTCAAGGCGATGGACGAGCTGGTCGCCGAGGGCGTGACGAGCTTCAAGCTGTTCATGGCTTACCCGGGCGTGTACTACTCCGACGACGGCCAGATCCTGCGGGCCATGCAGCAGTGTGCGAGCAACGGCGCGCTGACGATGATGCATGCCGAGAACGGCATCGCGATCGATCAGCTGGTGGCCCAGCACATCGAACGCGGCGAGACCTCGCCTTACTACCACGGGGTGTCCCGGCCGTGGGAGCTTGAAGAGGAGGCCACCCACCGCGCCATCATGCTGGCGAAGGTCACCGGCGCACCGCTGTATGTGGTCCACGTTTCGGCCAAGCAGGCCATGGAGCAGATCGCCACGGCTCGCGGCCGCGGCGCCAACGTCTTCGCCGAGACCTGCCCGCAGTACCTGTACCTGTCGCTGGAGGAGCAGCTGGGCGCCGCCGGGTTCGAGGGCGCCAAGTGGGTGTGCTCCACCCCGTTGCGTTCCCGCGAGGAGCGTCACCAGGACGAGCTGTGGCGCTACATCCGCACCGGCGACGTGGCGACGGTGTCCACCGACCACTGTCCGTTCTGTTTCAAGGGGCAGAAGGAGATGGGCATCGACGACTTCTCCAAGATCCCCAACGGGATGGCCGGTGTGGAACACCGCATCGACCTGATGTACCAGGGCGTGGTCAACGGCAACCTGAGCCTGGAGCGCTGGGTCGACGTCTGCGCCACCACCCCGGCCCGCATGTTCGGGCTCTACCCGCGCAAGGGCATCATCTCGCCCGGGGCCGACGCCGACATCGTGATCTATGACCCCGACGCGCACACCTCGATCGGCTTCGACAAGACCCACCACTCGAACCTCGATCACTCCACCTGGGAGGGCTTCGAGATCGACGGCCGTGTTCAGACCGTGCTGTCGCGCGGCACCGTCGTCGTCGACCGCGGTCAGTATCTCGGCCGGAAAGGCCACGGCAGCTACCTCAAACGCGGGCTGTCGCAGTACCTGATCTGACTCGGATCGATCGCATCATCAAGCGTCGCCGAAGCCCGCGACGTTCATTCAACGTGCCTGGAGGAAAACCTTGACCGCACAACACAACAACACCGAACTGCGCATTCGGCTCGACACCGGCCGCGACCGCGAGTTCCTGGACTCCTGGGCGGAACTGGCGGCGATCGGTGAGACCCCGGCCGGTGGCGTGGAACGTCAGGCCGCCACCGCCGAGGACGGGCAGATGCGGAACTGGTTCTCGCAGTGGCTGCGTCAGCGCGGCTTCGCCGTGGAAGTCGATCGAGTCGGAAACCTGTTCGGCCTGCTGGAGTTTCAGCCGGGGGCGCCCTACGTCCTGGTCGGATCGCACCTCGACAGCCAACCTCGTGGCGGCAAGTTCGACGGTGCCTACGGCGTGTTCGCCGGCGCCACCGCCGCCGACCGGATCCGCCGTCAGGCTGCCGAATCCGGTGTGACGCCGATGTACAACGTCGCCGTGGTGGATTGGTTCAACGAGGAAGGCTCTCGGTTCAAGCCCTCGCTGATGGGCAGTGCGGTCTTCACCGGCGCCGCGGATCTCGAAGACACGCTCAACATCACCGATCAGGACGGCATCACCGTCCGCGAAGCCCTGACCGCCATCAACAGCATCGGGAAAACGGATGTGTTCCCGGACGGTGACATCACCCGCCGGCTGGCCGCCTACGCCGAGATCCATATCGAGCAGGGCCGTGAACTGGAGAAGCACAACGTGTCCATCGGGTTGGTGGACCGCACCTGGGCAGCTAACAAGTACGAATTGAATGTCATTGGCGCTCAGGGGCACACCGGCGCCACGGCGATCGACGACCGCCAGGATGCGCTGCTCGGTGCGGCGCTGATCGTGGTGGCGCTACGCGACATCGCCGACGAGTTCGGCGAGGAGCTGCACACCAGCTGCGGGCAGTTGACCGTGCTGCCCAACTCTCCGGTGGTCGTACCTCGCGAGGTCCACATGCACCTGGACCTGCGTTCTGACAACGACGAGTTGCTCGCCGCCGCCGACGCCGCGCTGCGAAAGCGCATCGCCGAGGCCGAGATCCGGGCCAAGGTCAACGTCGAGCACCGCAAGGCCCACGTCTGGCCCGGCCACCACTACCAGCCGGAAGGGGTGGAGCTGGCCCGCACCGTCGCCGATGACCTCGGGATGTCGAGCATGCTCGTGCAGACCCGCGCCGGCCACGACTCGACCAACATGAAGGAAATCGTCCCTTCGGTGATGCTGTTCGTTCCCAGCGTGGAAGGCATCTCGCACGCCGAGGCCGAATTCACCTCGGACGAAGACCTTTGCACCGGTGTGGATCTGCTCACCGAGACGCTGGCCCGCATGCTCGACGGCGCCTTGGACTCGGCCACTGCCAACCGCGTCCGCTGACGCGCAACCACAACCACGAATAGGAGACCAACATGGACCTGGGACTGCACGGCATGCGGGTACTGATCTCCGGTGCCAGCGACGGCATCGGACTGGCTACCGCCGAGTTGCTGGCCGAAGAAGGTGCCGACGTGGCACTGGTGGCCCGTCGTGCGGACGCGCTGAACGAGGCCTGCACCTCGATCTCGGCCAGGACCGGCGTCAAGGCCGTGTCCGTGGCAGCCGACCTCAGCGACAAGGCGGTGTTCGACTCGGTGGTCACCAACGTCGTCGACGAACTCGGCGGCCTGGACATCCTGATCAACAACGCCGGCGCATCATCCTTCGGTGGATTCGGTGACCTCACCGACGAACAGTGGGTCGCCGACATCAACCTGAAGCTGTTCGGATTCATCCGGATGACCCGGGCGGCGTTGCCGCACCTGCTCAAGAACGGCAACGGGCGCATCGTCAACGTCGCGGGGAACTCCGGCAAGCAGGCGCTGGAGTACCACATGCCCGGGGCGGCCGCCAACGCCGCGATCCTGAACTTCAGCAAGTCGTTGTCGCTTCAGGTCGGTGCCCAAGGCGTCATGATCAACACGGTCTGTCCGGGGCCGGTCCGGACCGCGCGGCTGGTGAAGCAGTTCGCTGCCAACGCCAAGGACTGGGGCTGCACGCCCGAAGAGGCCGAGGAGCGCTACCTGGAGAACCTGCCGCTGTCCTACATCCCCAGCGCGCGGGACATCGCCTACTCGATCGTGTTCCTGGCATCGCCGCGGGCCGCGTACCTGAACGGGACCACGATCACCAACGACGGCGGAATCACCCGTGCCGTCTGAGTTTTCGCGGCCGACGGCGTGGCGGGTGGCGCGGATCGGGATGATCGTGCCGTCGTCGAACACCTGCCTGGAACCCACGACGTACCGGATGCTGGGGGAGCGGACCGACGTCAGTGTCCACTTCACCCGGATCCCGGTCGGCCGGGTCGGGCTCGATGGCACCTCCGACGCCCAGTTCGACACGGCCGGAATGGAAGCGGCGGCGGTCCTGCTGGCCACGGCCAACGTCGATGTGATCGCCTTCAACGGCACGGCAGGGTCATGGCTGGGTGCCGCGCATGATCGGGCGATCACGGACGCCATCACCACCAAGACCGGCGTGCGGGCGCTCACCAGCACGCAGGCCGCCCTGGCGGCATTCGCGGCACTGGGCGTGCGCAGCATCGGCCTGGTCACGCCCTACCCCGACGACATGAATGCCAGGATCGGCGAGTGCTACCGCGACGAGGGCGTCACCGTGACCGCAGCGCATGGTTTCGGTCTCACCGAGACCGCCGACATCGGCCGGATACGAGCCGACGAGCTACTGGCGCCCACTCGGCTGGTCGCACAGAGCGGACCTGATGCGGTCGCCTACGTCTGCACCAATCTGCACGGTGCCGATGCCGTCGAGGATGCCAGAGCCGAAATCGGCATCCCGGTGGTCGATTCGGTGGCGGTCACGCTCGCGGCGTGCCTGGCCATGGTGGGAGCCGGTCCGCTCAATCCGCGATGGGGGCTGGACCTGGCCGGGACCCTGGGGTTGACCAGTGGGACCGTTGCCTGACTTTGAGGAAGCCGACGGCCGGTGGCAGGTTCTCCTCGAGAGACTCGCCGGCATCGACGATGAACTCGCGGCCGAGTATCTCGAACGGATCGACGGCGGTGCCCGCTACTACGATGGTGTCCCGGACGAACACGACCTGAAAGACAGCGCCCGCAACGCATTCCGCTACCTTCTCGGGTGTCTGTTGGCCAGACCGCTGTCTGCCGAGCTGATGGCCTTCCCGGCGCAAGTCGGGGCGTTGCGTGCCCGCCAGGGCATCGCGTTGGAGAACCTGAGCGCGGCGGTCCGTAATGACTTCCTCGTTGCGTGGTCGGCGTTGTTGCGTCTGGCCGACGACAGCGACATGGCTGTGCTCGCCATGCACGTCGGCCAACTGTGGACTGTGGTCGACGATTTCGCCGGCGCCATTCAACGGGGCTACCTCGACGAGCGCCTGCAGATGGCGCGCACCGATGCCATCGAACAACAACGGAGTCTCTCCGACTTGTTCTCGGATGGACCGAGTCCCACCCTGGTGCGCCGCGCAGCCGAGGTGCTCGGCCTCGACGAGACGGCGTTCTACTGGGTCGTGGGCATCACCGCCGAGGATGCGATCTCGACGGTGACCCGGCGGTTCGCAGGCTTCGATGTGGTGGCGTTGGATCACACCAGCAAGGGCGTCACGCTGTTCCTCCTGTCCGCCCACACCCGCTGGCCCGATGACGAGGCACTCGCAGCCGACGTTCTGGTCGGCGTAACAGGGGCGGTCGCACCGCGAACTGTTCTGTTACAGAACGTTTTCCAGTCCGCTACGACGGTCCGGATGCTTGCGCAGCTGGGTGTGGAAGCTACTACGCTCCGGCGTTCCTGGTCGCAGTTGTCGATTGCTCAGCTGTGCACCGTGTTCGACGACCTGCGCAGCTACGTGGATGCTCCGCTGGCCGCAGTGAACGACCGCGACCTCCTGGTCGAGACCATGCTGGTATTCGCCGAGAGCGGATCGGTCTCCGCCACGGCCGCCAGACTCTACTGCCACCGCAACACGGTGCTCAATCGGATCCGGAAGTTCGAGGACGCCACCGGAATCAGCCTCCGTACACCTCGGGCGCAAGCCATGGTGCAACTGTGCCTGCTGCGGTCATGAACCGGCGTACGCGTCCGCAATTGTGCAGACGCACATTGTGTGAGCTGGATCGCGTTGCACCGCGACTATGGGTGCAGCCATATTGCCGCCCTAGCATTTTCGCTATGACCAGCACCTACCAGAGGACCATATGAACCCTTCAGTTCCTGCTGCCGCCATCGACACTGCGGCCGCGAAATCACGCCGCCGGCGCACCATCGTCGCGAGCATGGTCGGCACCACGATCGAGTGGTACGACTTCAACATCTACGGGTCCGTCGCCGCGTTGGTGTTCGGCAAGATCTTCTTTCCAGATGTAGATCCGGCGGCGGGAACATTGTTGGCGCTGGCCACATTCGGGGTCGGGTTCGCTGCCCGCCCGATCGGTGGAATCATCTTCGGCCACATCGGTGACCGGGTCGGGCGCAAGGCTGCCCTGATCGCGACCATCTTGATGATGGGTGCCGCGACCGTGGCCATCGGACTGCTGCCGACCTACAGCTCCGTCGGCATTCTGGCGCCCGTCCTGCTGGTGCTGTGTCGCCTGATTCAAGGCATCGGTCTCGGTGGTGAATGGGGCGGCGCCGTGCTGATGGTGGTGGAGCAGGACGAGTCCGTGGACAGCCGTGGGCGGGCCGGCAGCTGGATGCAATCCGCCTCGCCGTTGGGCTTCCTGCTGTCCACGGCCACGCTGGCAGCGGTGAGCGCGCTGATGACCGAGGAACAGTTCATGGCATGGGGCTGGCGTATCCCGTTCCTGCTCAGTGCGCCACTGGTGTTGGTGGGCCTGCTGATCCGCGTCAAGATCGTCGAATCCTCGGTGTTCACCCGAAATCACGAGCAGCTCAAGGAGAAGGAGGCGAAGGCCCCGATCCTGCAGGTGCTTCGCTACGCCCCGAAGATGATCCTGTTGGTCGTGCTGCTCGGGCTCGGCCAGCAGGTCGCCTACTTCGTGATCAATGTGTTCTCGTTGTCTTACGTCACTCATCACACCGATATCTCGAAGGGAACAGTCCTCAACGCTGTCGCCATCGGCGCTGTCGCTCAGCTGCTGTCGATTCTGTACTTCGGGCGACTCAGTGACCGGGTCGGCCGCCGCATTCCCTTCCTCATCGGCGGCATCGGCATGGCGGTGTGGGCCTTCGCGGTGTATCCGTTGATGGGTACCGGCAACTTCGGGCTGATGGTGCTCTCGGTGTCGGTCGCGATGGTGTTCCAGGGTGCGATGTACGGAGTGCTCGCGGCGTTCATCGCCGAACTCTTCGACACCAGCTATCGCTACACCGGCGTCTCGCTGGGCTACATGCTGATCGGCATCGTCGGTGGAGGGTTCGCACCGTTGATCGCGTCGACGCTGCTGGACACCACCGGTTCGGTGACTTCGGTCGCGATCTACATCTCGGCGTCATCTGTGCTGACGCTGATCGCCGCCTACTTCGCGCCGGAAACCTCGAAGCGCAACCTCGACAATCTCCTCGACGGCGGCGGCACTACCGATCCCGCACCTCAGCCCGGCCAGAGCGTGGCGCACACCGGGTAGCCCCAGCGGAGGGAAATCAGACTCAGGACTTGCGCCCGGCGACCAGGTAGACCGCGGGCAGCACGCCCGAGGTGCTCAGCACTCCGAGCGCGCTGCCCCACAACCACTTCGGGCCGTTGATCTGGCCGGCCTCGCGGCCGGCCAGGTCGCGCAGTGCCCAGGCGCGAAGCCCGGCATCGACGGTGGCTACCGCGATGACGGCGGTCTTGGCGGTGGGAGACAGGTCATTCCAGCGCTTCTTGGCCACTACGGCGTTCCTTTCGGGCAACGGGCGGTCACTTCCAAGGTATCTCGCTGCCGGCGGTCCGGCCGCAAACTACCGATTGCGCAGGGGCGTCGCGCCGGGCACTATCCGAATATGGCGGAAATCACCGCCCCGGCAGAGGATGCATTGGTCAGCGCGCTTGCGCATTCCCGCAGCGCCACCGAAGTGCTTGAGGTTCTGGGCAGTTCGGGCGACGGGCTGGATGGTGACAGCGCGCGGGAGCGGCTGGCCGCCTACGGTCCGAACAAACTCCCGGAAAAGCGTCCCCGGCCTGCGATTCTGCGGTTCTTCACGCACTTCAACAACGTTCTGATCTACATCCTGATCGCCGCGGGTGTGCTCAAAGCGATCCTCAACGAATGGGTCGATTCCGCCGTCATAATCGCCGTCGCGGTGATCAACGCCGCGGTCGGCTTCATCCAGGAAGGCCGGGCCCAGCGGGCGCTCGACAGTATCCGGAGCATGTTGTCGGTCACTGCGCAGGTGCGTCGTGACGGTCACTGGCAGCAGGTCGACGCGCAGACCCTCGTGCCCGGAGACATCGTGCGTATCGCATCGGGGGACCGCATCCCGGCCGACATGCGTCTGCTGGCGGTCGCGAACCTGCGGGTGGAGGAGTCGGCGCTGACCGGTGAGTCGCTGCCGGCCAAGAAGGACGTGGCAGAGGTTGGCCCGGACGCCGGTCTGGGCGATCGGATGTCGATGGTGTACTCGGGCACCATCGTGGCGGCGGGTTCGGCCACCGGCGTGGTGACCGCCACCGGAACCAGCACCGAGATCGGCCGCATCCAATCGCTGATCGCCGACGTCGAGACGATCGATACACCGCTGACCCGAAAACTGGCCCGGTTCGGCCGCCAACTGTCCGTGGGCATCTTGGGGATGGCCGCATTGATGCTGGTGGTCGGAAAACAACTGCATCAGTTCACGGTGGATGAATTGCTCACCGCGGCTATAGGTTTTGCAGTAGCGGCGATTCCGGAAGGGCTGCCCGCGGTCGTCACCATCACCCTGGCCCTCGGGGTACAGCAGATGGCCCGGCGCAAGGCGATCACCCGCAAACTGCCGGCCGTCGAGGCGCTCGGCGCGGTCAGCGTCATCTGCTCGGACAAGACGGGCACGCTCACGCAGAACGAGATGACCGCCCGAACGGTCGTCACCGCGCGTCACCGGTTCGACGTGACGGGTACCGGATATCGACCCGTTGGTGGCCTCGAACTCGATGGCACACCGATCACACCGGCCGACTATCCCGATCTGGCAGCGCTGTTGACGACGATGGCCGTCTGCAACGACGCGCGGCTGGATGAGGCCGATGGTCAGTGGCGGGTGGTGGGCGAGCCGACCGAGGGCGCGCTGCGCACGCTGACTCTGAAGGCACGGATCGACGATGCGGACTGGCCACGTCTGGGTGTGGTGCCGTTCGAGTCGGCCAACAAGTTCATGGTCACCCTCAACGACACCGCTGGCGGTGAGCGGTACCTCTACGTCAAGGGCGCACCCGACCGGCTCCTCGAGCGGTCCGCCACGCAGGCCGGTGGCACCTCCACAGAGCCGCTCGACCGCGCTGCGTGGGATACGCGCATCGACGAACTCAGCGGACAGGGCCTACGTGTGCTGGCCGCCGCCCGGCGGCCGGCGGCCGGTTCGGACACCGTCGACATCGGCGATATCGAGGAGGGACTCGAGTTTCTCGGCATCGTGGGCATCGTCGACCCGCCTCGGCCCGAAGCCATCACGGCCATCAAGACGTGCCATGCGGCCGGGATCCAGGTCACCATGATCACCGGTGACCATGCCGGAACTGCGCGGGCCATCGCGCGCGAGATGGGCATCATCAAAGCCGGCGACGCGCCGCGGGTCATCACCGGAGCCGAGCTGGAAGAGATGAGCCAGACCCGGCTGCGGCAGGTGGCCGACGAAGTCGACGTCTACGCCCGCACCAGTCCGGAACACAAACTGCGCATCGTCAGCGCCCTGCAGGCTCAGGGCAAGGTGGTCGCCATGACCGGTGACGGCGTCAACGACGCACCGGCGCTGACCCGGGCCGACATCGGGGTCGCCATGGGGATCAAAGGCACGGAGGCCACCAAGGAAGCAGCCGGAATCGTCCTGGCCGACGACAACTTCGCGACCATCGAGCGGGCGATCGAAGAGGGCCGGCGGATCTACGACAACATCCGGAAATCCGTGCTTTTCATGCTGCCCACCAACGGCGCGCAATCGCTCATCATCCTCGTTGCGATCCTGGCCGGGTTCGCGCTGCCGCTGCAGCCGGTGCAGATTCTGTGGGTCAACATGGTCACCGCGGTCACGCTGTCGTTGGCGCTGGTATTCGAGAAGGCCGAGGACGGCCTGATGCGGCGCCCGCCCCGCACCCCGAGTCAGGCGCTGGTGAACCGGGCCGACGTCGCGATGATCTCCCTGGTGTCGGTCCTGATTGCCGGGGCCACCCTGGCTGAATTCTTCGTGGCCCGGGCCGGCGGGTATCCGCTGGCGGTGGCCCAGACCGCCGCCGTGAACATGCTGGCCCTCGGCCAGCTGGCCTATCTGCTGAACTGCCGGTTCGTCACGTCATCGAGCCTGCGGCCCCAGGTGTTTCGCGGTAATCCGTGGGTGTGGCGGATGGCCGGCGCCATGATCGCCCTGCAGTTGGTCTTCACGTACGCGCCGTTCATGCATACCTGGTTCCACTCGGCACCCATCACATTCCGCGGGTGGTCGGTCGCGATCGCGTTGTCGATCGTGATCTTCCTGATCATCGAGACGGCCAAGTGGGTAGGCCGCAGATTCATGCCCGCGCTGGTGACCTGACCAGACGTAGCCAAAGGCCCGACGCGATCTGATGCACACCGCCGACTGAATGCGCGGATGATGGAGATCATGACGCGGACCCCGGTTCTGTTTGGCGCACTGCTGGCGGCCGCGGGGGTCATCGCATCGGTGGTCTCATCACCAGTGGCGTCCGCCGGTGCCGACGACGTCATCAGCGATCTGGAATCGCAGGGCTACACGGTTCACATCAACTGGACCAACGGTTTCGACACCAAGCCATTGTCCGAGTGCTGGGTCACCGGGATCAACGATCCCGGTACGCAGAAGCCCGGTCCGACGACATTCGTCACCGTCTACGTCGACGTCGCCTGCCCCAATCACGACTACTGAGCGGCTACGGGCTGACCGGCATCGTCGTCACCGGCGAGCCACCGGAACCGCTGCCGCTACCCGAGCTGCCGCTGCCCGAGCCGCCGAAGAGGCCGCCGCTCGAGGACCCGCCACTGGACGAGCCGCCGCTCGATGACGAGCCACCTCCGTATTGGGACTCGCCACCAAACGGCGACTGCGGCGCCACCGTCGTCACCGGCGCCTGAGTCGCAGGAGCTTGCGTCACGGGTTGTTCGACCGGCGGCGTGTAGGTCGGTGCCGTGTGGGTCGGCTCGATCGGAGGCACCGTCTGTTCAGCGGACGTGTGGGTCGGCGCCACCGTCGTCGTGGGTGGCGCGGTGGTCGTGGGAGGCGCTGTCGTTGTCGTGGGTGGCGCGGTGGTCGTGGGCGGAGTCGTCGTCGTAGGCGGTGCCGTGGTGGTGGTCGGCGGTGCGGTGGTCGTCGTCGGGGGAGCCGTCGTTGTCGTGGGCGGCGCCGTGGTGGTGGGCGGGGTCGTCGGCACCCACGTCGGCACCGTCGGCCACACGACCGGCGGAAGCGGGATCGGAACTGGAATCGGGATCGGAACGGGCACCGGAGCCGGCGGAATCACCACGGGTGCGGGTGCCGGGGCCGGCGCAGGAACCGGCGCGATCGGAGGAGCCTCGTTGACCGGCTGGTTGACGGTGCCCTGGCGGATCTTGGGCGCCGCGGGTGCAGCCGGGGGCGGGGTCAGCACCGAGACGGGCAGAGCGACCGGATCCGGCTCGTGCGGAACCGGCGGAAGGTAATTGCCGGGCACGGTGGCCGCCTGTTGGGTGGGCGCGGGCTGCGCGCGCACATCGGCTGCCGGCCGCACATTGATCGCGACCGTGACGGCCAACGTGGCGAAGGCGACCACCACGAATGTCACGGCACTGCCCATCAGCAGCATTCGTGGCGGTGGCGGCGCGATGACGGTCGTGTAGTCGGGGTCCTCGTCCTGTTCGGGGACGAACTCGTTGACCGCGTCCATCGGCATCTCGTCGGCCCAAGGCTGGTCCTCGGGCTCCTGTGAGTACGCCAGGTCCGGCCCGACGGCGGCGCCATCGGCGCGGGCGGGTGCCATCTGGGTGGCGTCG
>NZ_JBFAJS010000009.1:102376-247491 GCF_040655355.1 Mycobacterium sp. NPDC050441
GGCGGCGGCGGGTGCCATCTGGGTGGCGTCGGCGGCGGCGGGTGCCATCTGGGTGGCGTCGGCGGCGGCGGGTGCCATCTGGGTGGCGTCGGCGGCGGCGGGTGCCATCTGGGTGGCGTCGGCGGCCGCGGGGGCCATCTGGGTCGGATCCTGGGGCACCACACCGACGACGGGCGCCATCTGAGTGGAGGCGCTGGCCGGTGCGATGTCGTCGACCAACTGGGCCGCGCCCCTGGCGATCGCATAGCCCGCGTCCGGTGCCACCTCGACCGGTGCGGTCGAACGAAGCTCTGCCGCAACAGAATCAAGATCGAGCCGTTGGCCGACCAGCAACACGCGTGTGGGGGCTGCGTCGGCGGGCATCCGCTGCAGAACGGCCGCGCACGCGGCGGCGGGCCCGGCGGTGCCGATCGGGATCGTGGCCAACGTCGCCGATGTTGGGGCCGGTGCCGCCATGCGGTCCCCAACCACGGTCAGCGACACGGTGTCATCGTCGGCCACCAGCAAGGCGGCGTCGGCGCCCACACTGCGGGCCAGGGCCGCAGCGGCCTCGGCTTCGGCCACCACCTCGACGTTGGGCACTCCGGCGTCGAGCACGGTCTGGCGCAGTGTGCCGGCCGCCGAATCGTCGGGCAGGCACAGTCGGGTCGCGGCAACCCGGTTACCCGACTCTGTCACCGCGCGGTAGGTGCCGATGATGGTCTCGGCCAGCTCCGACATCTCGGCGATCAGGTCGTCGGGCAGGTCCAGCGCGTACTGGTCCAGGACCTGGCCGCCACTTGCGGGCGAACCGATCATGGCCAAGCGCGCCACTCGCCCGGTGACTGCCACCCCGAGGACTACGTCCACGGTTCCACTCCTTGCTTAACTCGAATCAGCTCCTTCAAAGCTACCGGTCAGCCTCGACGGCTGAACCTGCTTGTGCGTCGGAGCAAAAGTGAGCACCCTGGTGGGATCCCGTGCGGTGTCACTCATAGAAAGGAATCGGTTCGTGAGCGACGAGCGTTACGACGCGTCCGCCACCGTCCAGGTGGCAACCGTGGCCACGCCGGCGGCGGAGCGTGCTCCGCGGGTCGGCTACGTACCCACCCGGACCAACCGGGTGCGTGACGCCCTCGCCGTGGTGCTTCTCGTCATCGCGATGCTGCTCCCGTGGAACCTGGAATTCGGCGTCGGCGTCCCCGGCAGCGCCGGGTCGACGTTCGTCATGCTGGCCGTCGTGACGCTGCTGGCGATCGCCGCCGCACTGGCACCGCACCTGGGCCCGTTCCGCCTCGGCGCCGGCAGGTCCGACGTTCGGCGCACCAGCCGAATCCGGCTCGCGCTGAGCGCCGCCTACCTGATCGTGGTCATCTGTTTCGTCGGCTATCACGTGGCGCAGACGGTGCGCGGCGGCGGCACCGGGGCCGTACCGCCGGGGGTGGGGCCGGGCATGCTGCTCGGCGTCGCGGGTGCGCTGCTCGCCGGGCAGCCGCCGATCACGTCGATCACAATCGAGGACAACAAGTTTCGGCGCTGGTATGCCGTCGCGCGGGTGATCGGGTTCCTGTCGATCGCGCTGGCGACGCTGTCGGTCGCGTTCAACGTCTACTGGCGGCTGCGGTACCTGTTCGTCACCCAGGTCGAGTTCGGTGGGCATGACATCGCTGTCATCGCAACCACGTTGCTCTACGGCGCGGAGGCGATGATCGCCCTGGTCATCGCCTCACGTTGGCTGACCGAGCGGACCGGGGCGGCCCGGCTGGCCACGACGGCCATCGGCGTCTCGGGGGCGATCGCCGCCACCTTGGTGTGGCTGGCCGGCATCGGCCGCGATATCGACGCGTTTCACGGCATCGCCCAGAACACCTCGACGGCGGCAGTGGGCTACGAGGGCTACCTCGCGTGGGCCGCGGCGGCCGCCATCGTCGCGCCGACGACGCTGTACGCCGTCTTCCTGATCAAGCCGCCGACCATCGGTGCCTACCGCGGCGCTGCGCAGAAGTGCCTGACGCTGATCACCTTCTGGGCGTTCGCGGCGGCGGCGCTGCGGGTCGTCGACTTCCTGATCGCCCTGTCGCTCGACCTGCCGCGCGCGCTGTACGACACGGTCGCGATGACGGTGTTCAATCTGGTGACCGCGTTGGTCGCACGGTGGCTGCACCGCCAACTCGACAAGGGGCTGACGTCGACGACCGTGGCCGCGGCCTTCAGCGCGGTGTTGTTCGTCTTCACGGTGGCGAATGTGGCCATCGGTGTCGCCCTGGCGCCGCGCTACGCCGGGTCGGCGCCCGCGGCGATCTACGGCAACAACCTGGCCCAGCAGATCACCAGCACGTTCGACGTCACGGTGTGTGTGCTCAGCCTGCTCGTGCTGGTGGTGATGGTGTTCACCGGACCGTTCGCCGGTTACCTGGTGCGACGCGAAACCCGTTCGGCCAAGCCGGTGACCCCGGAACCGCCGACGGAGGTGGTCCCGTCAAAGCCTGCCGTCGAAGACTCCGCGCCGCCGACCATCGTCCGGCAACCACGGGCGGCGTCGGTGCCGAGAATCGTTCGCCTGAAAGAAGATTCGACGACGGTACTGGCGGCGCCGCCGACCACCGATCTTCAGGTGCCGACGCAGGCGCTGCGGATCCAGCGTCGTCCGCAGCCCCCGCGATCGGACGCCTAGCCTGCACGGTCGCGCTTCGAGGGCCGGTCGCGCTGGGTGTCCGCCGACTTCGCGGCCTGCTTCGCCGCGCGCTTTTCCGCACGAGCAGACGTCCGGTCAGGCTGCCCGTTGCCCGACGCGGCTTTGGGCGCAGATTCACGGGTTGACTTGTCGGCGGGCGAAGCGTTGCCATCGCGCGGCCCAGTGTCGTTCGCATCCCGAACCACTCTCAATCGCGGCGCCGAATCGGTGCGCGGGGAGTCCGATCGTGTCCGTGGGTGACGACTGAACGGAGTGGCCTTCGGCTCGTTGTCGGTCTCGACCTTGGCGACGACCTTGGCATCCGCGTTCGCATCGGCGTTGCCCCCGGACTCGTCGTCGGCGGCAACCTTGTTGTCGGCCTTGATGTCCGCCGGAGCGGGACGGTCAACCGGCTCAACCGGCGCCACAGTCTTACGCGGCGCCGTTGCACCACCGATGGCCTGCAGCACCTTGGCCAACGACCGGGTGGATTCCGACAGCGGTCCCGCCAGACCCTCCACGAGGTGGCGCAGTTCTTGCTCGAACGGCGAGGTACCCACCGGATCGGCCGGATGCTCGGGCAGCGGTGTCTGGGGTGGGGCGTCGGAGACCACAGGTTGCGGCAGGGTGGGGACGTACTTTTCGCCGCCGAGGATCGCCATCGACTGTTGGAACGCGCCCGGCAACTCGTTCAGTGCTTCCTGGAACTTCTCGTCAGGGGTGACCCAGCTGAATTCCTTGACCCGGCTGGGATCTGCGGTGCGGTCGTAACCCATCTCCACGAACACCCGCAGCACCGGGTCGAGCGCGTCGACGAATCGTTCTGCGCCGATCAGGGATGCGGGGATCCGCAGGGGTGCCAGCAGCGGAAGATACTGGGGCAACATCACATAGGTGGTGTTGCCGACCTGGGTGGAGACCGCGTTGGGCTCGTCGGGACGTTCGAGCACATAGCCGGGAAAGGCATGCCCGAACGCCATTCCGGCGAGGGAGTTCGCGAGGGACAGCACGTTGAAATATGCGGGGAAATCGGCGACGCCGTCGTACTGGTTCTGGTAGTAGGTGGTCTTGAAGGGGCTGTCGGACGGACCTGGACGGCCGAACGGGAAGATGTCACCCACTACCGGCAGGTCGCTCCAGGATGCGAGGCGGCTGAGGATGCCGCCGTTGGGCTGGTATGGATTGCCGATGAAGACGAACTCGTAATTCTGCGCGTTCGCAACGTAATTCGGGTCTTTGGCCATCTGGGTACGCGCGATCTCGGCGACCTGATTGCCCTGCGATACGCCGATGATCCTCACCTTGTCGCCTGCCGGAGTTGCAGCGATGTCCTGCAGCAGGTAGCCGGCGCCGATCGCCTCGGATCGTTTGAGTGACTGCGGCCAGTATGGAAGATCGGACAGTCCCGGAAGATCGGAGATGATGGGGATGCTGATGCCGATAAACGCCGGGTAGGGGACGGTGTGGTACGAGTCGCCTTCCGGGACAGTGCTTCCGTAGAACATCAGCGGGACGCTCAATCCGAATCCGTCGAAGGACGGTCCCACGCCGATCGTCGTGCCGACCAGTCGAACCGCGGCGCTGTAGGTGGCCGTTGGTGTGTTGACCGTGACTCCCGCCGACACCGCGACGACGACACCGCCGGCCAACAACATCGAACCCCACCGACGCGCTCTGCGCGACGACGCCTCTCGGCGGCCCCGACCCTTCATGCGTGCACCTGCTTTCCCCCGTGGTGATCCGGCGCGGCCGAAAAGGCCTGGCCTGTCGGCGCGAACGGGTGAATGTGACGTGCGCCGCTGTTCCGCTCGCAGGGTCCGAAAGTTACCAGCGAGCCATGCCGCTCACAGCGAGAATCCGCATCTTCTCGAACGGCGGTTGCGGACTTCTCTCGTCAATTGACTGCCAAGAGTTATTGGGGCAAAGGAAGATTCGTCGACGGTGCTGGCAGAACCGTCGACTAATCCCCGCAGGTGCCGGCGACGGCTAACTTGCGTGGGCGCTCGCTTGCTTTGAACGTCCGTCGCGCTGAGCACCTGCCGACTTCGCGGCGCGCCTCGCTGATCGAGTCGAAGCCCGGTCGGAGTGATCGGTTCCCGACGAAGCGTTTGCCGCCGGGTCATGCGTCGCCTCGCCGCTGGGTGCCGTGTTCACATCGCGCTTCTCGGGACCCTCGGCGGCCGGGACCGCTCTCAGCCGTCGCTGCGCCGAATCGGTTCGAGGAGAATCCGTTCGCGCCTGCCCGTGCCGGCTGAAAGGGGCGGGCTTCGGCGAGTTGCTGCTCTCGGCGTCGGCTTCGTCCTTGGCCACGGTGTCCGGCTCGGCGGCAACCTTGGCGGTTGGCGGAGCGGCACCGTCAACGGGTTCAACAGCGTTCTTCGGCGCCGTTGCCGCGCCGATGGCCTGTAAGACCTTGGCCAGCGGCCGCGTTGCGTCTGACAGCACCCCTGCCACGTCGACGACCGTGTGCCGCACTCCTTGCTCGAACGGCGAGGTGCCCACGGGATCAATCGGATGCTCGGTCACCGGGGTTTCGGGTTCGGTGCCGGAGACTACGGGCTGGGGCAGGGTCGGGGTGTAGGTCTCGCCGCCCAGGATCGCCAGTGACTGCTTGAATGCGCCCGGTAAGGCGTCGAGGGCCTCGTGGATCTTCTCGTCAGGGGTGACCCAGCCGAATTCCTTGACCTGGCTGGGATCTGCGGTGCGGTCGTAACCCATCTCGACGAACACTCGCAGCACCGGGTCGAGCGCGTCGACGAATCGTTCTGCGCCGATCAGGGATGCGGGGATGCGCAGCGGCGCCAACAGCGGCAGGTATTGGGGCAGCGTCACGTAGGTGGTGTTGCCGACCTGGGTGGTGACGGCGTTGGGGGCATCGGGATGCTCGAGCACGTAGCCGGGAAATACATGTTCGAACACGATGCCGGCCAAGGCATTCGCGATGGCCAGCACGTTGAAATAGGCCGGGAAATCGGCGAAGCCGTCGTACTGGTTCTGGTAATAGGTCGTTTTGAAGGGGCTGTCGGACGGTCCGGGTCGGCCGAGCGGGAAGATGTCACCGAGTACGGGCACATCGCTCCACGAGGTGAAGCGGGTGAGGATGCCGCCGTTGGGCTGGTAGGGGTCGCCGATGAGTACGAACTCGTAATTCTCGGCATTCGCAACGTAATTCGGGTCTTTGTCCATGTTGGCCCGCACGATTTCGGCAACCTCGGTGCCCTGCGACATCCCGATGATCGTGACCTTGTCGTCGGCCGGTGTGTTGGCGATGTCCTGCTGGAGGTAACCGGCACCGATCTCCTCGGACCGTTTGAGCGAGTGCGGCCAGTACGGAATGTCGGACAGTCCAGGAAGTTCGGAGATGATCGGGAAGTCGAGGTTGATCTGGGCCGGGTAGGGGACAGTGTGGAACGAGTCGCCTTCGGGAACGGTGCTCCCGTAGAAGAACAGCGGGATGCTCAACCCGAATCCGTCGAACGAGGGCCCCACGCCGATCGTGGTGCCGACCAACCGGACCGCGGCACTGTAAGTGGCGGATGGAGTGGTGACGCTGACCCCGGCTGAAACGGCGACGACGACGCCGCCGGCCATCAACATGGACCCCCAACGACGTGAACCGCGCTGCCGACGCTCACTGCGCGGCGGCGCCCCCCGGCGACCCCGACCGTTCATGCGTGTTCCTTCTTTCCTCGTGGCTGGTTCGGCCGGCCAGGTGTCTGGACGCGGCCGCAATTTCGAGAGGGACTGCCAACGCATCAGCGGCGGAATGTGACGGACGCCACTGCGTACGGGCCGAAAGTTACCAGCGGGTACAAGTTATGGCAAGGATGACTTTTTGCAACAAGAACTCTTGTTGCAATCGTTTTCCGAGGTCAGCGCGAAGACGCCGCGATCCCGGCACGAACCACCGAGACAAAGGTCGTCATGGTGCCGATCAGGGTGTCGATGGTCGGCGGCGAGTCGCTGTTGATCTCTCGTTGGTGCAGCCAGTCGGCCACGCTCTCGAACAGGCCACCCACGGTGGAGACCGCCAAGCCGTGGTAGTCCACCGCGTCATCCTCGGGCAGGCAGGGAAACTCGCGCTGCCGCCACAGTCCTTCGAGAAAGGCCGCGGTCCAGCGGCGATTCTCGCGGCGGAGCCGTTCGACGCGCGGCGAGATCCCGGCGCATTCACCGAAAGCCACCACGGCCACGCGGGGATCGTCGACAAGTGCGTGGGCGAAGGCCGACAGCAGGCGATGGACGGTTTCGTCGGGATCATCGGGGGCATCGGCGAGCGCGTCGACCGCCTGTGTCTCGATTCGTTCTGCGATCTGAGTCAGCAGGGCCAGGTAGCAGTCCTCTTTGCTGTCGAACACCTCGTAGAACGCTTTGTTGCCGACATATGCGGCCTGGCAGATCTGCTCGATCGAGGTGTTCGGGTACCCGTCGCGCGCGATCAGCTCGAAGGCCGCCGTCAACAGTTGTTCGCGGCGATGGGCACGACGCTGTTCGGCATCGAGTCCGCGGATCGTGCGCTGCCCGCGGGGCTTTGCAGTGGGCTCCGGCGTTTCGTGCGCATCGGGGGCCACCGGCGGTCTACCCATGGATCGCAGTGTAGTGGCGCCACGGGCACCTAGATCCTCGGATGCCGACCTTCTGATGCCCGACCTGGGTGCCCGGCAGACGATGCCGGCCCGGGTTTGCGGGGCGCCGGCGCGCGGCCAGATCCACCTATCGCACGATCGCCGAGAGTTGTTGCGGGAAAGGCGATTCAGTGGATTGCGCCGGGCGTACTGAGACTGAGCGGATGCCAAACGTCTTGGCCCACTTCTTGAGAGTTCTCTTTGGTTCTTGAGGGAACTCTATGCTTCGCATTCTCGGAGCGCGAGTGCAGCGGTGTTGTGCCACCCTAAATTGGTGGGAAGATTCGGAAGTGCCGGTTTGGTTGCCGTCATGGCGGGGGCGGCTTCCGTGCTGAACAACATGGCGATGCCGTCCGCCAATGCGGCACCGTGCCCGGATGCTGAGGTGATCTTCGCCCGCGGCACCATGGAAGCGCCTGGAGTAGGGGATACCGGCGAGGCGTTCGTTAACTCGTTGCGTGCCAACGTCGGTGCGAAATCGGTCGAGGTCTATCCCGTCGATTACCCCGCCACCACTGACTTCCCGACTGCCGTCCAAGGAATCGCCGACGCGCGAGCGCGCATCATGACCATCGCCGCCAACTGCCCCGACACCAAGATGGTGCTCGGCGGTTTCTCTCAGGGCGCGGCGGTCATCGGCTTCGTGACGGCCAGCGTTGTGCCCGACGGAGTTTCGGCAGCGGACGTGCCTGCGCCGATGCCGCCTGATGTGGCTGACCATGTGGCGGCCGTGGCGCTGTTCGGGAAACCGTCGCCGCGTTTCATGAAGGTGATCAACAACCCCTCGGTTGTCGTCGGTCCGGGTTACACCGCCAAAGCCATCGACCTGTGCGTCGACAACGACCTGGTGTGCGACCCGCAGGGCAGAAGCTTCGGTATCCACACCCAGTACGCGGAGGCCGGCCTGGTGAACCAGGGTGCGGCGTTCGCGGCGAGCAAGCTTCAGGACGACTGGGCGCAGGAGGCAACTCAGCCGGTCCCGCCGGCGATGCTGGTCGGTACCGGCCCGGCGCAGCCGTCGCGGGTCCCGCCGGCTCAGCCCGCACAGTCTCCGCAGTCCGCTCAACACATGGGCCCGGCACCACAGAACCTTCCCGGTCCCGCCCCTGCTCAGAGTCCCGCAGTACCGACTCCCGCTGCGCCCGCCGCACCCGCACCGGCCCCGCCGCCGCCTGTTGCGCCGGTATAGCCGGCCTAGTGGTGCGCGTTATTGCCGAATAGGTAGACGCCGGTGTGATGGCCGATGAAGTTGTTCGCGATGTACAGCACGCCGGCAGCCACGACGACCAGCACCAACGCGAACATCACCCAGCTGAGGCCCAGCAGCAGGCGGCGACGGCCTGCGGCCGCGGGGCCCTCGGCAACGTCGCCTGCGATGTGCAGCCGGACGCCGATTGCAAACAGGGTGGGTACTGAAGCGCCCACTGCCAGGCCGAAGAGCAGGATCTTGCCGACGGCCACGAGATTGATCCAGTTGTTCATACGAATGCCGTCCCTACTTGCCTTCAGCCGTGCCGTCGACCGCGGTGAGGCTGCCCTGCCACGCATCGTTGACGTTCTTGTGGTCGATCGGCGGCTTGCGTGACTTGAGCCAGATGGGCACCGTCGCGGCGATCAGGGCCAGGAACCCGACCAGTGCCCCGGCAAAGCCGCCGATCCCGTGCACCAGGAAGTAGGTCAGCGCACCCACCAGCCCGGCGGCCGGCAGCGTGATCAGCCAGGCGGTGGCCATGTTGCGTGCGACGCCCCAGCGCACCTCGGTGCGCCGGCCCAGTCCGCTACCGAGGATGGACCCGGTCGCGACGTGGGTGGTGGACAGTGAGTACCCGAAGTGGCTGGACAGCAGGATGGTTGCCGCCGAGGAGACTTCGGCGGCCATGCCCTGGGGAGCTTCGGTGTCGACCAGCCCCTTGCCAAGGGTGCGGATGACCCGCCAGCCACCCGAGAGGGTGCCGAGGGCGATGGCGACGGCGCAGGCCACGATCACCCAGAACGGCGGCATGGTCGCGGACTCGTCGACGGCGCCGTAGGAGATCAGGGCGAGGAAGATGATGCCCATTGTCTTCTGGGCGTCGTTGGTGCCGTGCGCCAGTGAGATCAGGGATGCCGAGCCGATCTGGCCGTAGCGGAACGCGGCGATCGTGCGGTCCTTGGGCAGGCCGCGGATCAACCGGTAGACCAGCCAGCTGGCGATGCAGGCCACCAGGCCGGCGATCAGCGGCGAGAGAACCGCGGGCACCATGACGGTGGAAACCACCCCGTGCCAGATCACGCCGTGGCCGCCGACCGCGGCGATCATCGCCCCGACGATGCCGCCGATGAGGGCGTGCGACGAGCTGGACGGGATGCCCAGTAGCCAAGTGAGCAAGTTCCACAGGATGGCGCCGACGAGTCCGGCGAACACCAGCTCGAGGGTTACCAGATCGGCATCGACCAGACCCTTGGCGATCGTGGCCGCAACGGCGGTGGACAGAAAGGCGCCGACGAGATTCAGCAGCGCTGACAGCGCTACGGCGGTGCGGGGTTTGAGTGCTCCGCTGGCGATCGATGTGGCCATCGCGTTGCCGGTGTCGTGAAAGCCGTTGGTGAAGTCGAACATCAAAGCGGTGAATACGACGATGCACAGCAGGAGAAACTGTAACGACACGGTAAACAATTCTTGAACACAATCGCAACGGAAACCTAATTAACTGGCTGAGTTCTCGGTCACTTTTACGGGCTGGCGGTAGCGCCCCGGAAATCGTCGGTGTGTGGTAGCGGGTCCGGGCGTGGCTCAGCGCTTCGGGATGTCGACGCCGAGAAGCTTGAGCCCCTTGTTGATGTGTAAGTGGGCCTCGTCCATGGTGGCGCCCAATTTCGTCAGCCGGGCGGAACTGTTTGCCGGTGTCAATTCCACGCATTGGTCGGCCATGCTGCGGAAGTCGTCTAAGCCCTCCTGCAAGGCGTTGTTGACCGCGACGTCGGGCCCGGGCAGGACTTTGGGCTGGGTCGAGTCGACGTACCTACGCAGGTCGGTGCACGCGTTGTGCAGTGCGCCGTAGTCGGTGACGGGCGCCGTCATCGCATCGCCGATCGGGCCCAGTTGAGTGCCGAGTCCGACGACCGCGTCGATGACGGCCTGCCGCCATTCATCGGTCACCGGGGCCGCGGTGGGCTTGCCCGCGACAGCACATCCGGCGAGCACAGACGTGGCGGCCAGGACGGCGGCGATGTACCTCATATGCAGCGAGCTTATGGGGTGCAACCGTTCTGGCGCGGCGGGACGCCGGCAGGAGAGTTTGCGCGTAGATCGCCGCACCCACGTGTAAGCGGCGTCACACCGGTAACCTGACTGATGACTGACTAGGCAGATCGGGGGATCGGTATGGATCTCGTGCTCGGCCTCGCGATGACTTCGAGAGCCGTTCGGTGGGTGCTTGTCGAAGGCACGACGGGCGAGGGGCGCCCGCTCGACCGCGGCGCGATCTCCCTCGACGACGCCGCCAGTTATGACCCCGACGGCCTGCTGCGCGGGTTGGTGGACGACACCGAACTCGAGGGCGGACACCGCATTCACGCGATCGGCGTGACCTGGACGAATGACGCTGCGCCGCTGGCCGGCCACATCATGCAGTCTCTGGATACCCGGGGCTACGGAAATGTTTTCGCGGTGTCGGAGATCGAGGCGGCCGGCATGTTGGCCAGTGGCATCGCCGAGATCACCGAGCACGACGACATCGCCGTCTGCGTCGTCGAACCCGACGCCGCGGTGGTGGCGATCGTGACGCCGGACGACGTCAGCGCCGACCGCATCGATCGTTCCGACACGTTCGTCGCCGACATCGCCGGGCTCCTGGCACTCACCGGCCGGCCGATCAGTGCGATGTTCATCCTCGGCTCCGATGCCCACGGTCCGATCGTGGCCGATCTGGCCGAGTCCATTCCGGCAGCGGTGATCACGGCAGCCGAATCCGACCTGGCGTTCGCGCGGGGTGCGGGCCTGGCCGCGGCGCTCGCGGTGAATACCGCTGCCGCGCCTGCCAAAGCAATGCACTGGACCAAGGTCGGCGCGCTCTCGTCGGTGGTGGGTGGCGCGTTGGTGACGCTCGTCATCGCAACCTCGGCGGCGATCGGGCTGCATCTGCATCCGGGAGCGGTATCGGAGACCGCGCAGGCCGCCAGCATCCACGAGTCGGCCCCCGAGGCCGGCCCGGCACCGAAACCGGTGCAGAAGCCGGTGGACAAGCCCGCGACCAAGCCGGCACCAGCGGCTCCGCCGCAGACTCCCGCGGCCCCGCCGCCGGCAGCGGCGGTCGAGGCGGCCAACCCGCCGGCACACCAGCCGCCCGCTGCCGCTCCGGCGCCCGCGCCTGCCTACGTTCCGCCCGCGCCGGCTCCGGCCTATGTGCCCCCGCCTGCCCCGGTGTACAGCCCTCCGCCGTATGTGCCGCCGCCGGTGACCTATCCGCAGCCGCGGCTGCGGGACCGGATCATCGAGCGCATCCCGATCATCAACCGTTTCCACTGAGCTTGGCGGTGAGCCCGGACCGGGCAAGCCGGGCCTGCTCGGCCCGAACCACCTCGTCCTGATGTGGGGGAGTCTGGTCGGGATGCTGGGCCAGGCGGCGGATCGGCTCGTCGACAGTGCCTCTGGCCAGCAGCCGGTAGATGCGCACGGTGTGCAGTTCGCTGAGCCGCTGGGTGCGTCCGATCACCTGCCGTTCGGTGCGCGGCTGCCACTGAGGTTCGGCGATGATGAACACCACCGGGGCGTTCAGCCGGCGCAGGTCCAGCTTGCCGGCACCGATGTGGGCCAGCAGGGTGGCCGGGCCGCGGTCGGTCGCGAATGCGTCGACGACGGCCTGCTGATCGGGTACTGACGCGTCGACGGTTCCGAAGATGTTGCCCGGCAAGGCTTTCCGAACAACTTCGAGCACTGCGGGAAAGTGGGAGAACACCACCACTTTGGCCCCGTTGATGTGGGCTTCGTTGGTGAGCTCGACGAGCCGGTCCAGCTTGGCGCCCGGCGTCGGTGAGCCGGACGGCCAGGCACCCTGCCGGATCGCGCTGAAGTTGCCGCTGGTGACTGCCTGGCGGTAGCGCTCGCGGTCCGCCCGAGTGAGCCGCACCCATTCCTCGGTGGCGATCCGCCCCGGCAGCTCGTCGACCACGTCGCGGTAGTCGCGTCGCAGGTACACCCGGTCCACTGCGCGGCGGAATGCGATCGATCCGCGATCGCCCGCGTTGGGCGCCACCTTGCCTGCGACATCGGGTTGCAGGAAATCGGCGAGGTGGCGAAAACCGCCGATCCGCTGGTGCATCGCCACGCCGGACAGGAACAGCACGCGATTGTCGGAGGTCAACACGTTGCGGACGGCGCGGGCCCGGTCCGATTTCGGGTCGCGCAGCAGGTGCGCCTCGTCGACGATGACCAGGCTGGGGCGGTCGGGCAGTTTGATGCGCTGCAGGGCGTCGTAGGAGAGGATGGCGACGCCGCCGGAGGTCTTCCAATTCTCAAGGCGGGCATCGCGTTCGCTGCCGCGGATCTCGATCGCCCTCAACGCGGTGTGCTTGGCTGTTTCTGCGGCCCAATGGATTCCGGTGTTGGGCTGGCAGATCACCACGGTGTGGCGCAGCTGTTCGACGGCGGCCAGGTGCGCGGCGACCGCCAGTGCCTGCAGGGTTTTGCCGAGTCCGAGGTCGTCGCACAGCAGAACCCGCTCGCGTGCCACCGCATAGCGGGCGCCGAACTCCTGGTACCCGCGCAATTCGGTCCGCAGCAGTGATCTGTTCAGCACGGTCTGCTCGACCTGCGCGGCCACCTCCGCCCCGACGAAACCCTGGGCGGCATCTATATCGGTTGTCCCGGAGGCGAATTCACTCAGCAACTGGTCGATCGGCTGCGGGTCGGCGCGGTATGAGCCCCACGGGTCCCCCTGGGAATGGTGGGCCTCCTCGATCCGGTCGAGGAGCTCGCCGACCGATTCCCGCAACTGATCGGAGGCGGTATGGCTGCGCAGCCGCGGCATCAGCCGGCGCAACTGTTTGACGGGTGCATCGGCGCTGACCAACGTCAGCAACGACGTCAGTAGCTCGGTGTCTTCTTTGCGTAGCCGGGGCCGCGTGGTGGTGCGGATGTGGTCGGCCATGGCCTGAGCCGCGGCCTGGACCGATTGCGCACCCTCGATGTCGACGCCGGGCACCTGGGTCAACAACCGCGCCGGCACGGTGTGGATGTCGGCAACCGTGCGGTACTCGGAGTTGGCCAGCCCGCCGAGGCGGGTGCCGCGTGCCAGGTAGGGGCGCAGGTGCTCCAGCGGTGCGGCCTGCAGTGTCCGGGTCACCACCTCGTCGGTGCTCGCGTGGATGCGGTCGGCGATCTCGGCACGAAGTTTGCCAATCCTGGCGAGCGCCGCATCGGCATGGCGGATCAGCTCGGCGGGGTCGGCGCTGTCCATGAGAAATCATCATTGCACTGTCGGGCCGTGGGCGGGTGCACGGATTTGTCCGGGGCAGCCGGGCTTCGCGGCGTCCTCTTCGCAAAGTTCTCGCTTCCGCTCACCTTTGCCTGCGGGAATGCCCTGCTGGTGGAGCTAACTTGAGGGCAGACCATGCGAAGAGTTCCTGCAGCCGCGCTTTGCCACTCGACCACCCATGATCCTCGGGAGCTCGTGCGTCCAGTGCCCACCCCTCAGCGACACTGTCGCTGACAGGCGGGCAAGGTCGGTATGTGTTTGCCGGCCGCGACACGCCGCAAGCGGCTCAGATCATCTCGTGCTTGGTGAGCCAGCGCATCACCGGCCAGCCGATGAACACCGGCAGCCAGCACGTCAGCACCCGGTAGAGCAGCACGGCGGGGACCGCGATCGCGGCCGGCACACCGAAGGCGGCCAGACCACCGATCAGGGCCGCCTCGACCGCGCCGACACCGCCGGGGGTGGGCGCCGCCGAGGCCAGGGTGCCGCCGACCATCGTCACGACCGTGACGGTGACGAATGAGGTGGTTCCGCCGAATGCCTCGACGCTGGCCCAAAGCGCCAGGGCCGCACCGAGCGTCGTGCCCGCCGCACCCAGCACGATCAGGCCCAGCCGTTGAGGTTCGCGGGCCAGTTTGACCAGGTCGGCCGCGACCTCTTCGAGTTTGGGCCGCACCGAGGAGGCCAGCCAGCCCCGCAGTTTGGGCACGGCCAGAAACGCGCCGATCAGTCCGAGGGCGAGCCCGGCGATCAGGTACAGGATGGTCGAGCTGGGCACGAAATGCGACAGGTCGGCCGAGGCGCCGGCGGCGGTGCTGAACAGGATCAGCAGGATCACGTGCACGATCACCTGCACCGACTGTTGCAGTGCCACGGCGGCGGTGGCGCGCGTCGTGCTCAGCCCGCCCTTCTGCAGGAACCGGGTGCTCAGGGCCAGGCCGCCGACGCCTGCGGGTGTGGTGGTGGCGGCAAAGGTGTTGGCCACCTGCATGATCGACAGATTGCGGAAACTCACCAGCCCGTCGGCACACGCCCACAGTGCGGCCGCTGCACCCACATATGTCAGCGCTGAGACGGACAGCCCGAGCAGGGCCCATGACCAGTTCACGGTGCGCAGTTCGGAGAAGAACGTCGGCACGGTGCTGATGAACGGGTAGGCGACATAGACCAGGGCCCCCAACAACACCAGCTGGATCACCTGGGTTCGGGTGAACCGCGTGATGGTCTCGGTCTGGATCTGGTTGGCACCCGTCTGGCGTTTGACCTCGTCGCGCGCAGCGACCATCACGGCCTTGGCGTCGGGGACGGCGTCGCGGACCCGGGTCGGCACCGCGGCCTTGGTCAGCCGCCGCGACGCGGTCAGTACGGCGTCACGACCGAACGCCTCGATCGCCGCGGCCACTGCGGACTCCGGGTCGTACAGCGCCGTGGTGGTGACGAGCAGTTGCGCGATGTCGGACTGCAATTGGGCGTCGGTGGCACCGTATTCGGCGCTGCCGAACCCACCGAACAGCACGGCGCTGTCGTCGACGGTGATTTCCTTGCCGCGCAGGTCGCCGTGGGAGATCTGGTGGTCGTGCAGGGTGCGCAGCGCGTTCCACACCCGCCCGACAGTGGTCTCGTCGGTGCACTCGTCCAGCTGGATACCGCGTTTGCGGTTGTGCGCGTACAGCGTCCAGCCGCGGTCGAGCGCGGCCACCGACATGGTCGAGGTGCTGGCCAGGCCGAGATCGCCGATGGCGATGGCCATCAGTGCCCGGTGCTCGACGGCGCGGCGCATCGAGGTCTGCAGGGGTGCGGTCTCGTTCGAGCGCAGGCGCAGTTTTCGCCACACCTGACGTACGGCGCCGCCGCTTTGTTGGTTGGGGCCGTAGAGCTCGATGACGGCGCTGGAGTCCGGATCCTGGGAGGCCGCGTCGAGCATCAGCGGGCCGGCGCCGGCCGGGCGCACCACGGTGAATGCCGAGACGACGAACCCGCGCCGGGCCAGCGCGCGCACCGCGCCGTCGAGCGGGACTTCCAGGGCGGGGGTGCCGACGATCCAGACCACCAGGGCGCCGACGAACCAGCCGGCGGCCAGACCCAGCAGTGAGCGGGCCGGCACCACGGCGCTGACCACGAGGTGGATGGGGACGAACGCCAGCAGCAGCGTCCACCACCAGCGCCGCAGCCGACGGGACAGCCACGGCCCGGAGACCGTGAGCACCGCGGAGAGCATGCCGATCCAGCGCGGGTCGTCGAGGAACTGCGACAGCTGGGAGCTGAGCCGGTCGGAGAGATCGAAATGCCACCTGGGGGCGGCGATGCCGTTGGCGGTGATCGACAGCGACAGCGTGGTGATCAGGGCGGCGGCCGCATAGGCGCCCAGCAGTTTCCATTGCCGCCCGAGTACCAGGCTGACCAGGATCACGAACGGCAGGGCCAGGATCGCGATGCCGTAGGCCAGGTAGACCAGATTGGACTGGGTCGGGGTCAGCACGCCGACGATCTCGGAGATCGACTTCTCCAGTGCCACCCATTCGTAGCGGGTGATCAGCGAGCTGGTGATGACGGTGGCCAGGAAGATCGCGGCCAGTGTCAGACGCAGGATGTCGTTGGTGCGACGGGTCGGCGGTTGCAGGAGGCTGCCGGTGACGGTGATGTCCCGTCCGTCAACGCGCATGTTCCCCCTTTCCCGCCCGTTATGGAGACGCACTATCAAAGCCCGCGACCAAGGTAGCGGGATCGGATGCCGATATCGGCATTTGGTGGTGATCTGGACCGTTACGAATTCACATCGTTCTCATGCGTCACCGCGGGCGACAATTTTTGCTCGCCCGATGTGATCTGGACCGACAGATGCGGGCAACGTGATGTAACTTCGATCGACATGCCGACGCTGAATTGGCCGCTCCGGAGGAGTTGAACGGTGGATTCGACCCCATTCGGGCACTATCAGCTGCAGAAGCTGATCGGTCGGGGCGGAATGGGCGAGGTTTACCAGGCCTACGATTCCGACACCGACCGCATCGTCGCGCTCAAGGTTCTGCCGCCGCACCTGGCCCAGGACGCAGCGTTCCAGGAACGGTTCCGGCAGGAGTCGCATGCCGCGGCCGGGGTCAACGATCCGCATGTGGTACCCATCCACGGCTACGGCGAGATCGACGGCCGTCTCTACCTGGACATGCGGCTGATCGAGGGCCGGAACCTCGGCGCCATGCTCACCAAGACCGGCAGGCCGATGGAGCCGTCGTTCGCGGTGAGCCTGGTCGAGCAGGTGGGGACGGCGCTCGACGCCGCCCACCGGGTGGGGCTGGTCCATCGGGACGTCAAACCGTCGAACATCCTGATCACCGACAACGACTTCGTCTATCTCATCGATTTCGGGTTGGCTCGCTGCGCCGACGACGTGGGGATCACCACCGCGGGCAGCACGGTCGGCACGTTGGCGTACATGGCCCCGGAGCGGTTCGAAGGCGGCAAGGCCGATCCGCGCTCCGACATCTACGCGCTGGCGTGCGTGCTCTACGAATGCCTGACCGGCGCGCGGCCTTACCCAGGGGAAAGCCTTGAGCAGCAGATCGCCGGGCACATGGTGTCCCCGGCGCCGCGGGCTTCCGAGAAGGATCCGCGACTGGCGGCCTTCGACGAGGTGATCGCCAAGGGCATGGCGAAGAAGCCGTCCAAGCGTTATCAGACTGCGGCGGCTATGGCGGCCGCGGCGCGCGACGCATTGGCGGTCCCGGTGCGCACCACGGGACGGTCGGGCCGGCATTCGGCGCAACGGGTTCCGACGCGGGCGAGGGTGTCGAAGAAGGTGGCCGCGATCGCCGGCGCGACGGTTCTGGTGGCCGCGTTGTGCGCGGTGGGGGTGTGGCAGCTGCGCGACGACGGTTCGGACCGCGTGGCCAATGCGGCCGGTTCGGCGGGGTCTGGTCCGGTGCAGGCGCCGACGGGTGCAGTGGGTGAGATCGCGAACACGGTGCCGTCCGAGATCCGTGACACTGGGCGCTTGGTGATCGGGGTGAATGTGCCGTACGCGCCCAACGAGTTCAAGAACTCCAGCGGTGAGATCGTCGGGTTCGACATCGATCTGATGAAGGCGGTGACCCGCACCATGGGGTTGGTGCCGGACTTCCGCGAGACCGGGTTCGAGGGGATCCTGCCGTCGGTGGCCGACGGCAACTTCAACGTCGGCATGTCCTCGATGACCGACACCACCGAGCGAGAGAAGCAGGCCGACTTCGTCACCTACTTCCAGGCGGGCACGTTGTGGGCGCGCCGAGCCGGCTCGTCGGCCGATCCGGGTTCGCCGTGTGGACTGCGAGTTGGCGTGGCGTACAGCACGATTCAGGACACTCAGGAGATCCCGGCCAAATCGGATGCCTGTGTGGCCGCGGGGCTGCCTGCCGTCGAGAAGGTGGTGCGCACCCATCAGGACGAGGTGACGGCCGCGCTGATCGCCGGTGAGGTGGACGCCATGACCGCCGATTCACCCGTCACGGGGTTCGCGATCAAGCTCAGCGGCAGTGCATTGGAGCCGGCCGGCGAGGTGTTCGACTCGGCGCCCTACGGCTGGCCGGTGGCCAAGGGTTCCGGTCTGGCCGAGTCGTTGCGGGCGGCGCTCGAGCACGTGATGGACAGTGGCGAGTACCGCACGATCGCCACCATGTGGGGCGTGGAAAAAGGAATGATCACCCAACCTGTGATCAACGGGGCCTTCCACTAAGGGTTTTCGCGGTCAGACCGCGTTGCGCCCGGCGATGGCCTTGGCGAGTTGCGCCACCTCGTTATCGGTGAGGTTGGTTCCGGTGATCCGCACGTCGACCACCAGGTTGTCCACGGACAGGATCGCGCGGCGGCTGCCCTGCTGCGGGCTGATCGGCGACCGCTCGTTGGTGACGTCGATCTCGTCGACGACGCTGGGGTTGCCGAGCATGAAGGAACTGGGCCGACGGTTGTCGTCGTAGGTGAGCTTGAGCGTCTCACCGGCGCATTGCCGCCAGGCGTCCACCGTGCGGCTGACGAGTGCCCGTGCCGCTGTGGGCGTATCGAAGGCCGTGACGGCCTGATCGACCTCGAGGTCGTTGCCCTCGTCTGCGAACAGTGACTCGCGGAACTGCCGGAATCCGCTGTCGCGGTATAACTCGTCCATGGCGTTGCCGATGACGGCCAGGCACACCGGACGTGAGGCGTGCTCGTCGGCGTCGAGCCTGGCGGGCTGACGGAGCGCGGTTTTTGCACTCAGGCCGTTGGTGCCCAGGATGGTGTCGAGTTCTGATTCGCTGGCCAGCATGCTGCCCAGGACATCGACCTGTGTGCTGTCGGAGTCCGCCGCTTCCCGGGTGCAGCCGCTGAGGACGGCACTCGCCAGCGCAATGGCAGCGATGGCCGCCCGCCGATTGTCCATGAGACCCCCTTGCCCGTGTTTGCTGATCCTAGTTGGTCAGCGGGGTCGGACGCAGTGTTCGCGGATGCTCTGGACACCTGCAATCACACAGGTCACAGCAGCACCGCGGAAGTCCGGGTGTGCGGTGATCCCACGAGTCGGGTCGGTGGCAGGGATCCGCATCCGCACCTAGGCTGGAGGCACTCTCACCCAGGTGGCCCGGACCATGCCGCCGTACACAGACGGACCGGGAAACTGACTATCAGAAATATCGCGGTATACGCGAAGTTGAGCAGCGAGGACATCGACGCCATCGCTGCCGAGCTCGACACCATCCGCAGCGACATCGAGGAATCTCTCGGTGCGCAGGATGCCGCCTACATTCGACGCACCATCGGGTTCCAGCGGGCGCTCGAGGTGGCTGCACGGCTACTGATCGCAGGCACCCGGTCGAAGGCCGGCTTGCTTGCCGGGACGGCGACGCTGGCCTACGCCAAATCCGTCGAGAACATGGAAATCGGACACAACGTCGGCCATGGCCAGTGGGATTGGATGAACGATCCCGAGATCCACTCCAGCACCTGGGAGTGGGACATGGTGGGTCCGTCGGCGCAGTGGCGGTATTCGCACAATTACCACCACCACGTGTTCAGCAACGTGCTGGGCGTGGACGACGACCTTGGCTTCGGCATCCTCCGGATGAGCCGCGACCAGCAATGGGAACGTCAACATCTGGTGCAGCCTCTGCGAAATGTGCTGTTGGCCCTCATCTTCGAGTGGGGGATCGCCCTGCACGACTTCTACTCCGCCAGGGACCGGGCGAGTACCGAAGACGGGAAGGCAGCCGCACGACAGGCATTGCACGCCAAGGTCGGGCGCCAATTGACCAAGGACTACATCGTCCTGCCGGCGCTGAGCCTGCGGCGCTGGAAGCGGACTCTTGTCGCGAATCTGGGCGCGAACGTGCTGCGTAATCTCTGGGCGTATCTGGTGATCTTCTGCGGGCATTTTCCCGACGGCGCCGAGAGGTTCGGCCCGGAAACGTTGCAAGAGGAGAGTCGCGGCGAGTGGTACCTGCGGCAGATGCTGGGCGCAGCTAACTTCAAAGCCGGTCCGGTACTGGCATTTTCAAGTGGAAACCTGTGCTATCAGATCGAGCACCACCTGTTCCCGGACCTGCCCAGTAACCGGTTGCCGGAGATCAGCTTGCGGGTGCGCGCGTTGTGCGAGAAGTACGACCTGCCCTATACCACCGGGTCGATCACCGGCCAATACCTGCAGACCCTGCGGACGATCTTCAAACTCGCGCTGCCCGATGCGGGCTGGCGTGCAGTGTTCCGAGCGGCGCCACCCGTCTGACCGGGATCCCGAAAAGGAACTCTACTTCTGCAGTCCCTGTGCCGTTGGCGGTCGAACAGGGAGAAGCTGTCGATCAGCGGATGGCGCGCCCTGTACTCCCAGTACACGCCGTTATGTGAGCCGTGTCAACGCGACCGGATGGTGGATTGTAATCCATTGCGGCACAGTGTGTTACCGCTGAGCCGGCGGGCGGGACGGCGTCGGTCAGGTGCGCTCGGCGCCCGTTGACGCCGACGTGGCGACGCCGCAGGCCGCGGCGAACTGCACCGGGTCTAGGCCGTCGGCGGAGTTCATGTCGCAGTTGCCGAATGGCGGTGCGCCCTGTGGCAATCCGAATCCGTACCCGCCGCCGTCGGTGTACTGGTGGGCGACCTTGCCGGGATAGTCGGGGTTGCTGCCGTACGCGGCGACGACGAGCCGGATCCCGCCGGGTTTGGTGCGCCACATGCTGTTGAGGTCGCCGACGTTGCCGTAGCCGATGATGCGGGCGCGGTCGCCGGCGTAATCGGCCAGGTTCCCGTAGAGCAGGTTGATCCAATCCGAGCCGTCGCCGGGCGGATTACCACCCTGCTCGACGTCGAGCATCAGCGCGATACGCGGGTGCAGGCCGCCGTTGGCGTCGATCATCGCGCGCACGGTGGCGGCGTTGGCCGGCCAGTTGGGCCGGCAGTAGGTGTAGACGATGCCGAATACCAGCCGCCCGGAGTCCAGGGCGCTGCGCATCCAGGCGTAGTTGGCCGCGAAATTGTGGTCTCGGTAGGTGCCGTCGCTGACCCGGATCGAGAGCACCTGATACGGGTAACTGTCATCGACCGGGCGCTGCCACTCAGAGACGTCGGCGAACAGGGTGTCCTTGATGACGGCGGCGGCTTGCACCACCCGCGGGGCTCGGCGGGTCTTTCGCCGCGTTCCTCTCGGGACCCTTTGATTCACAGCACCACTCGCCATGGTCGCACTCCTATGACCAGCGTAGGCCGGGCGGTGTCAGAGTGCGTTGCGGCCGGCGATGATCTTGGCCAGCTGCACCGTCTGCTGATCATTGATGCCGTAGCCGCTGATCCGCAGGTCGACGACGAGGTTGTCGACAGCCAGGATCGCGCGGTGGGTGATGCGGTCGGTGACGTCGAGCGGTTCGTCGTGCGTGATGTCCACATCATCGAGCACGGTCGGGACGGCCATCCGGCGGGCGTCCCGCGTTTTGCCGCCGTCATAGCTGAAGGTCAGGGTGTCGTTGCCGCAGCGGCGCCAGATGTCGACGGTGCGCGCGACCACGGCCTGGGCGGCCTTGGGGGTGTCGAACCGGGCGATGGCCTGGTCGACCTCCACGTCGTCGGCGTCATCGGCGAGTTGGGTTTCGCGGAACTCGCGGTAATCGCTGGCGCCGTAGATCCAGTCCATCGCGTTGCCGATCACGACCATGCACTCCGGGCGGGAGACGGGCTCGTAGTTGGCGTTCGTCATGGGGGAACGCAGCGCGGTTTTCGGCCTGACCTTGGCGTTCATCACGGTGTTGATCTCGGATTCACTGGCCATCATGCTGCCCAGCACGTCGACGTGAACGCCGTCGGAATCGGGGAGGGTGGGGGTGCATGCGGTGAGCAAGGCGGTGCACAGCACCAGTCCGGCCGCCGCGTTGCGATGAGTGCTCATCAGGTCCCCCTTGGATCTGTTTGCTGATCCTAAACGTGATCGCGGGGTGCACCAGACGGTAATTGGTGACCAGTGGGTGAACTGGTTCGTTCCCCCGATCGGGGGACATGGGATTCGTCCGGTCCATCGGCCGGTCGGTCGATACAGCCGCGGCCCGTGCCGGCGCATTCTTATTTCAACGCCGGAGCGAACGCCGGAAGAACCCGAAAAGTAGATGAAAAGCCTTATCCGACAAAGGAGTCGACATGAGCACCATCACCCGCCGCATCGCCGCAGGCTTCACCCTGGCCGCCGCTCCCGCGTTGATCGCCCTGGGGGCCGCCACCGCTCACGCCGATTCCGCCACCCTGAACGCCGGCCCTTCGGCCAGCTCGCATCAGGCCTTCCCGCACCAGCACAACATGCCCCAGCCCGGCTCCTCGACCCATCACCACCACCAGCGCAACCACGCCAAGTAGGCCAGGGGGAGGCAAGGCCCGGACGCACGCCGGCGTCCGGGCCTTTGGCGTGCCGCCGCCGGCTCGTATGGTGGGGTCATGGGCGGTACCGCGTCACTGCCGCCGGGGCCACCGTTACCCCGGGCGGTGCAGGCTGCGGTGATGATGCGGTACTGGCCGCGCTTCGTATCGGCCTGCCGACGACGCTACGGCGATGTGTTCACGCTACGGGTCGCGGCGATGGGGACGATGGTGTATCTGGCGGACCCGGCCGACATCAAGCTGGTGTTCGCCGGCGATCCGACGATTTTCCATGCCGGAGAAGCAAATTCGGTGCTCAGTGCGCTGCTCGGCGACAGCTCGGTGCTGGTGATCGACGAGGATGAACACCACGAACGCCGGCGGCAGATGCTGCCGCCGTTTCACCGCGACGCCGTGGCCCGCCAGGCCGAGACCATGGCCGAGATCGCCGCGGCGAACATCGCGGGCTGGCCGGTGGGCACCACGTTCCCGGCGGCACCGAAGATGGCCCAGATCACCCTGGAGGTCATCCTGCGAACCGTGATCGGGGCGTCGGATCCGGTCCGGCTGGCCGCGTTGCGTGAGGTGATGCCGCGGCTGCTCAGGGTGGGTCCGTGGGAATTGATGGCGGTCGCCCGGCCGGGCTTGCTGCAGCGACGCCCGTGGCGGGCCCTGCGGCGGAACATCGAGGAGGCCAACCGGCTGCTGGGCGCCGAGATCGCCGAGTGCCGCGCCGACCCCGAGCTGGACTCCCGCACCGATGTGCTGGCCATGCTGGTGCGATCCACCGATGAGCGCGGGCACACCATGACCGACCGTGAGCTGCGCGATCAGCTGATGACCTTGCTGGTCGCCGGGCATGAGACGACTGCGACGGCGTTGTCGTGGGCACTGGAACGGTTGACCCGTCATCCCGCCGTGCTGGACAAGGCGGTGCGGGCCGCGCGTACCGGTGATGACGAGTACCTCGACGCCGTGGCCAAGGAAACTCTGCGGATCCGGCCGGTGGTGTTCGACGTGGGCCGGGTGCTCAAGCAACCGGTCGAGGTGGCCGGTCACCGGCTGCCGGCCGGGGTGATGGTGGCCCCGGGGATCGGGCTGGTGCACGAACGCGACGACGTGTATCCCGATGCCGACCGGTTCGACCCGGACCGCATGCTCGGGCTGACGCTCGGGCCCACCACCTGGTTCCCGTTCGGTGGCGGCAATCGCCGCTGTCTGGGGGCGACGTTCGCGATGGTCGAGCTGCGGGTGGTACTCCGCGAAATCCTGTGTCGGGTGGATCTTTTCACCACGACAGCCGCCGACGAACGGCAGCGGGTCAAGCACGTCACGCTGGTGCCGGATCGTAGGGCGCGGGTCTGTGTGCGGGCGCGGCGGGAGATGCCGGAGGTGGCCTCCGCCGGCGCCACTCACGCGTCTCACGTCGAGACTGCGCTCTGATCGCGATTTCGGCGTGATTCACGATCTGTGCGCAGACTCGATGCCAGAAGGTGCTGGTCACTTGATCCGGTAGTCGGGTAGGTCGAGGTCGTCGCGCACACTGCCGGCGAACAGTCCGGACAGCCGAGCGCCACATCGAAAGGCCCGGACGTGGTTACGTCCGGGCCCCTCCTTCCCCCTGGCTTATCGTGCAGGCCGAGTTGACGGAGTCTCAACGCCTCTTGGGGTGCAGGACTTCCTCGGTCGAGTGCGCGTCGGCTGCCTTGTCCCGCTTGGCCGCACGTTTCTCCTTGAGCGACTTGCCCGATTTCTTGGCCATGCTCTGGCGTGGCGACTTGTCAGACATGGTCGGGCCCCTTTGAGTTGGGGGCCTTTGTGGTCCCGATGGCTCGAACCCTACGCGCCGCTCGCTACTATCGCAACGATGTTGGTCAACAGTGTTGACAGTGCCTGTCGGCCGGCGTAAAGGTGGTGTCAACAACGTGGACCAACATTGTGGGCACACGATGTAATCTGGCGCTTGAGCCGCAGGGAGGAGTGGTCGCGATGGTCAAACAGGGCACGGCCTCTCGGCGTGGTGTGGAGGGGCAGATCAACCGATCGGTGATCCTGCAGTCTGCCCTGCGACTGGTGGATCGCGACGGTGTAGATGGCCTGTCGATGCGCCGACTCAGTGAGGAGGTCGGCCGGGATCCCGCCGTGCTCTACCGGCATGTGCCCAACAAGGCCACGTTGCTCGATGGGGTCACCGAGATGGTGATCGGCCAGTTGCGCGTGGACACCACCGATCCAGACTGGGCCGGCCAGCTACGCACGGTGGCCCGTGAGTTTCGGCAGCTGGCTCTGGCCCATCCAAATGTTGTGCCGCTGATGGTGACTCGCCCGTTGGCCACCCCGCTGGGACAGCGTCCGCCGGGAATGCTGCGGCCACTGGAGGATGTCCTGGCGCTGCTGACGGGGGCCGGATTCTGTGGGACTGATGCCCTGCGCATCTACCGGATGCTGTTCGGCTACCTGTACGGCCACATCCTCACCGAGTTGCAGGAGGTCGTCGAACGGCCAGAGGAGTCCGACGATGTGCTGCGACTGGGGCTGCACCGACTGTCCATCACCGAGTTCCCGCAGGTGCGCGCATTGGCGTCCGCGCTCGGGTCCTACGACGGCGCAGCCGAACTCGACCGCGGACTCGACGTGCTGTTCATCGGGTTGGAGACCACCATGGGCCGGAGTTCTCGAACGTCGGGCTGATTGTCAGGCACGCGTGCCAAGCTGGGTTCATGGCTGCGAAACGTTCCCCGCACCGCGCCGACCTCGTACTTTCCGGCGGCGGGGTCAAGGGCATCGGCCTGGTGGGCGCCGTCGTCGCGCTCAAGGAAGCCGGGTACGCGATCGAGCGGATCTCCGGAACCTCGGCCGGCTCATTGGTCGGCGCCGTGGTGGCCGCGGCTGAGCAACGCAATGAGCTGACCAATGCGCAGCTGCACGAGCTGGCGTTGAATGTGCCCTACCGCAAGTTCCGCGACAGCGGGCCGATCGAGCGCATCCCGGTGCTGGGTACGGCGTGGGGGCTGCTGCGTGAGACCGGTATCTATCGTGGTGATTTCGCCTACGACTGGATCCGCAGCGAGCTGAAGAACCTGGGCGTCAAGACTTTTGGTGATCTGGCGATCACCGATGATCGTCTGCTCCCGGAACGCCGCTACCGGTTCGTGGTCACGGTCACCGACGTGACGACCGGGCAACTGGTGCGCCTGCCCTGGGATTACCGACGCGTCTATGGACTGGACCCCGACGAGCAACTCGTCGCCGATGCGGTGCGGGCCTCGATGGCCATCCCGTTCCTGTTCCATCCGGTCACGCTGAAAACCGCTGCCGGAGAGCCGTGCACGCTGGTGGACGGCGGGGTGTTGTCGAACTTTCCGATCGACTCGTTCGACCGACCCGACGGCGCGCAGCCGCGCTGGCCGACCTTCGGGGTGACGGTGGTGCCGTATCTGCCCGCGCCCTCTGCCGAGCAGCTCATTCCCGGATTGGGGATTTTGGGCTGCGGTGGTGAGCCGACCTTCCTGGAGAGCCTGCTCACCACCATGCTGGTCGGTCACGACCAGGCCCATTTGAGCCTTCCGTGGGTGAAGGTGCGCGCGATCCAGGTGGATTCGACCGACGTCGGAGTGCTGGACTTCGACATCACCCGCAACGAGGCCGAGTCGCTGTATGACAAGGGCTACGCGGCGACGACGCAGTTTCTGTCCACCTGGGACTGGCCGGCCTATCTGGACCGCTTCCGCCGGGCACACCGGGTGAATCCGCACTGATTCGAGTAGTCCGCTACGCATTACAAGAGTCGACGGCGGATCAATACTCAGCTAGCAGCTGAAGTATTGGGGTGACCGAGATGGCGATGTCGGGGAACGTCAGTCGGCGCGTGGGCGCGATGGTGCTCATCGCGGCCGCCTGGTGGGCGCTCGTCGCCGGAACCGGTCCGGCACTCGCTGATCCGTGCCCGACGACGTCACCGATCGAGACGACGTCACCCGTGGAGACGACCTCACCGATTGAGACAACGTCACCCGTCGAGACAACGTCGCCGGTGGACACAACATCACCCATCACAGAGCCGCCTCCGCCAACCACTGAGCCGCCGCTTATCAATTCGGCCATCCTGGTACCGCCGAATTTCCCCTCGCCGACTCCCACGCCACCGCAGGTCGCCCTGCATGCGTACTGCGAGAACTACACGCCGAGCGCAACACCGTCGACGGCCCCTCCCAGCACCCCGGAGGTCGTGGTGCCGCCGGAGTTCACACCGACCGAGGCGCCGACGCCGACACCACCCACATACACTCCGCCGACCTACGCCCCGACCACAACGACGGGCAAGCATGACCCACCACCGCCCGACGGCAATCCGTGGATCCCGCTTCTGGTGTTGTGCGCCTTGGCAATCGCCGCCGGGGTGGGGGTACGAGCCTGGCGTCATCGAGGGCAGAACTTCCTCAAGACGCATGTCACCGTGACGTCCCATCCCGGGACCTCGCTGCCATTCGACGTCCGTCCCACGGACAAGGCCGATCGGGACCATGTCCTTTCCGTGGCCTCGTCCGAAGTCTCGCGTTCCACCACCGTTGAGGAGATGCGCTCATGACCGCGTCATTGATGACCAACACATCCGTGGGCACCTGGATGTTGCCGGCGTCGCGTGAAACCCAGGTCCGGATCGAGAAAGTCGTCACGCAGACCACCGCGAATCGCGAATCCGCCCGGCCGTTGAGGACTCTCGGCGTGGTAGCGCGCCACGCGTTGGCCGAGGAGATCGAGGCCAAGCTGCGGGCGGTGCTGAGCGAGACGCTGGCCGGCCTCATCATGGAGGGCTGGCATACCTACAGCGCGATCACCGACGCGATCAAGCAGTCACGCACACAGCGCGGCGTGGAGAAGATCGTGCCGTTGCGCACTCACGTCATCTCTGCCGACCGCGAGCACAACCTCGACATCGAAGTCGACAACTTCGCGGTGATGTCCCTGACCGCCAAGGCCGCAGTGAAGCTGCAATTGTTCGCTGCGGTGGCTGTGGTGCTGGACGGCCAGGTTGTGGAGATCCGATCGGGTCAGGCCACCGCGGACGGCACGTTGAGTGTCGACGGCGTCGAGGTCTCACGCAAAACTCTCGCCTTCCCGCTTGCGGTCGAACTGGTGCGGCGTCGGCCGCCGCGGGCGGTGGTGGTGGCTGCAGGCTAGCTTCCGGCACTAGGGTTCGGTTATGACGGTCAGGTACTCCGCCCCGGGCCGGATCAACCTGATCGGTGAGCACACCGACTACAACCTGGGCTTCGCATTGCCGATTGCCCTGCCGCAGCGGACCTCGGTGAGCTTCGACCCGGATTCCTCTCGTGTTCTGGAGGTTTCGAGTGAGCTAGACGACCGGATGGTGCGCATCGGCGTGGATCCTGCACCGGGGGAGGTGACGGGCTGGGCGGCGTATGTCGCCGGGGTGGTGTGGGTACTGCGGCAGGCTGGGATCTCGGTGTCGGGTGGGAGGATGGCGATCACCAGCGACGTCGCGGTCGGGTCGGGGCTGTCGTCGTCGGCGGCGCTGGAATGCGCGGCGCTCGGTGCGCTGCTCACCGCCGCGGGTCTTGATCTCGATCGTTTCGAACGCGCCCGCATCGCCCAGCACGCCGAGAACGAATACGTCGGCGCGCCAACGGGACTACTCGATCAGTTGGCGTCACTGTTCGGTGAGCCGGAACAGGCGATGCTGATCGACTTCCGCGACGTCACCGTGCAGCCGGTGCGCTTCGATCCCGAGTCGTCCGGCGTGGCACTGCTGTTGATCGACTCCCGGGCCCGGCATGCGCACGCCGGCGGCGAGTACGCGGCCCGGCGGGCATCGTGCGAGCGGGCTGCCGCCGACCTAGGAGTGGCCTCGCTGCGTGAGGTCGACCCGTCTGCCCTGCTCGGGGTCAGCGACCCGGTCGATGCCCGTCGGGCACGTCACGTGCTGACCGAGAACAAACGGGTGCTCGATTGTGTTGCCGCGCTGACATCGTCGGATTTCTCGACAGCCGGCGCGCTATGGAATGCATCGCACGCCTCGATGCGTGACGACTTCGAGATCACCACCTCGCACCTCGATCTGCTCGCTGCGGCGGCGGTGCAGGCCGGCGCGTTCGGGGCGCGGATGACCGGCGGCGGGTTCGGTGGCTGTGTCATCGCGCTGGTGCCGGGGGAGCAGGCGGATGCGGTAGGCGAGGCGGTGTCGCGAGCGGCGCGCCAGGCCGGATATCCCGAGCCGGTCATCGCCAGGACGCACGCGGGCGGTGGCGCGGGGCCCGCTACTTCAGCTTGACCATGCGTGTCGTCGAACTCTCATCCAACTCGACGACATCGGACCGCGACCGCAGGAAGTCGCTGAAAGACTTGAAGCCCAACGATTTCTCGTTGAACGACGGGTCCATCCGCTTCATCTGGCCCTTGACGGCGGAGTTGTGCAGCCACTCGACGTCGTCCTTCTCCAGGCCGATCTGCAGCGCGCGGGTCAGCAGCGCGGTGGCCTGGGCCTGCGGGTCAGGTTCTTCTTTCTTACGGTTTCGCCTCTGTTGCTTGGGTTCCGGTTCAGGAGTCGGTGTGGGGACGCCGGGTAGTGCGTCGTAGACGACGAACTCGTCGCACGCCGCGGCCAGCATCCGGCTCGAGGAGCCGGCCACTCCGATACCGACGACGTAGCGGCCCAGGCGTTTACAGCGCTGGGCGAGGGGGATGTAGTCGGAGTCGCCGGCCACGATCACCACGTGGGTGAGGTCGGGCAGGCGGAACATGTCCTCGACGGTGTCGACGGCCAGCCGGATGTCGGCGCCGTTCTTGCTGTACGCGGCGGTGGGGAAGAGCTGCACCAGATCGACGGCGCGGCCGACGAGTTGTTCGCGGTATCCGGCGTTGACGTCGGTCGACCAGTCCGCGTAGGCGCGGGTGAGGACCAGGGTGCCGAAGGAGGAGGCGAAGTCCAGGATGGCGGCGACGTCGACGGTGGCCTTGGTGAGCTTGTCGGCCTCCAGGCCCTTGGCCTTGTCCTTCTGAAATGAGTTGCGGCCGTTGACCTGGTCGTAGCGGGAGATGACGATGTTGTCGAAGTCGAGGTACACCGCGACGCGGGTGTCGAGTTCGGTCATGTCAGTCCTCGGCTTCGGGTTGCCCGATGAGATTGCGGGCGCCGGTGGGGCCGAGCAGTTCCCGGAACGCCTGGATGGTGTAGCCGACGACGATGGCGTCGGTTTTCGCGCGTGCGGTGGCAGACCGCGGCAGGCTGAACAATGGCCCCATCTCCCCGAAGTAGTCGCCGGGGCCGACGACCTTGATGACTTCCTCACCGCCGCTGGCCAATTCGCGGGCCAGTTCGATTTCGCCCTCGGTGATGATGTAGATCAGGTCGCCCATCTCGCCCTGGGAGAACAATACCTCGTCGGCCTCGATGGTCACGGTCTCGGTGTTCTGATGCTCGACGGCGACGTGCGGAACGAGCTCCACCACGTGGTCGGCGAGCGGCAGGATGCGGGTGTCGTGGGTGGCGACGACGACGACGTGCTCGCCGCTGGCGAGCTCACGGATGAGCCGCAGCACTTCCTCGACCTGGATGAAATCCAGGTGTGCGGTGGGCTCGTCGGCCAGGATCAGCGGCGGATCGAGGGCGATCGCGCGAGCCACCGCGACGCGTTGCTGCTGCCCGCCGCTGAGATCGCCGGGGCGATGGTGCAATCGGCTCTCGAGGTTGACGCGCGTCAGCAATTCGGTGGCGCGTTCGCGGGCTTCACGCCGCGTCCTGCCCGCCGCGCGCAGTGGCACCATCACGTTTTCCAGCGCGGTCAGGCTGGGCACCAGGTTGAAGGCCTGGAACACGATGCCGACGGTGTCGCGCCGGTAATCCGAGAGCGATTTCTTGTCGAGCGTCGTCACGTCGATGTCGCCGAACTCGATACGGCCCGCGGTCGGTTTGAGGATCCCGCCTAGGCACGACAGGAGTGTCGTCTTCCCGCAACCACTGGGGCCCAACAGAATTGACAACGATCCGGCGGGAACCTCGAGGTCGAGGCCGTCGATCGGGCGCACCGCGTAGCCGCCGCTGGAGTACTCCACGACGAGGTCTTTGACGAGTAAGTCGGCCATATCAGGGACCTCGGAATGCCAGGGCGGGGTCGACGTTCACGGCACGGCGCAGCCCGGCCACGCTGGCCAGCAGTCCGACCACGACGGCGACGATCGGCAGGGCGACGAATGCCACCGTCGGCACGTCGCAGCGCATCGGGAACAGCGGTCCGAGCAGCAATGACAGCCCCGCGCCCAGTACCGCGGCCAGCAGCGCGACCGTCACGGCCTGCATCGCCAGCCCGGCCATGATGGATCGGCTGGCCACGCCGACGGCCTTGAACACCGCGAAGTCGCGCGTGCGTTCCAGCGCCGACAGATAGATCACCGAGCCGACGATCAGCACCGCGACCGCCCACAGCAGGCCGGCCATCAGGCTCATCGCCTGGTTGGCGCCGCGCAGTGGGCGCACCATGTCGTCGATGGCGCCGGACCGGTCCACGATGCGGAATTCCGGTGGCGGCGGGCCCGGGGTGCCGACGATGCCGACCGAGGAGATCAGCTTCTGCCCCGAGAACAGCAGTTGCTGGGCGCCGGGCACCGTCAGGTAGATGTTGTCCTGGGCGGCCAGGGCGGTGAGGTCGTCTACCAGGCCGACGACGCGCAGTTTCGCCGCCCCGACCGCCACGTCGGCGCCGATCGGTTGGTCCATCGTCGTCGACACCGCGACCTCGTCGGTTGCGCGCGGTGCTCGGCCATCCTTGATGGCCGGTGTGCCCGGGCCCGCATCGGGCACCCCGAACACGTTGACGTTGCGCGGGGTGCCGTTGTTCGGGATCGTCGACGAGCCGTAGACGAGAGGCACGGCGGCGGTGACGCCGGGCAGGCGGGCGGCTCGCTGAACGTCGGTCTGCGGCAGCGGTGCCGAGCCGAGGAACGGGCCCGCCGCACCCGCTTTGATCATGTACGCGTCCAGGCCCAGGGCGTCGACACTGCGTTCGGCTTCGACCCGGAAACCATGGGCCAGGCCCGTCAACACCAACGTCATGGCAAAGACCAAGCCGGTGCCGACGGCGGCGATGAGGAATCGCCGTCGCCGCCATTGCAGATCGCGTAACGCCGCCATCAACACGTCGGTGCCCTGCCCATCTCGTGCTCGACGTTACCGAGATGGGTGTGGCGGGTGGCGGTTATTGGGGCATTTGGTGTGAGGGGCGCGGGCGGTCCGGCGGATTGGCCGGGCGGGCTCGGGCGGCATGCGCGGGTGGACGTCGTCAAAACTTTTGACGGTCTTTCCTGACCGATATCGCCCAAACAGATCTTGCTCTCGCTCCATCATGTCGGTGGCAGGTGCGAACGTCGACCAGTCACCTGACCACAGCAGTACGACGGCGTGGGCGGTGTCGTCGGTAGGCCGCCGACAAGTTCGGCGGGAATTGGCGCGTCGTTGGTGCCGGCACCGACCTTAGGCTCATGAGCGTGCGATTCGCCCCCGTTGTGGCCGCGCTGTGCGCCGCGGTGATGGTTGGCGTGAGTGGCTGCACGGGTGCGCCCGATCGTGAACAGGAAGCGAGCGACATCCGGAACCGCATCGCGGCGATGCCGGGGGTGTCCGAGGTTGACCTGATCTACGACAACGGCATCCTCGAGGGCACCCGGTTCGAGCTCGCGGTGTCGATGGATCAGGCCACCGATCAGCAGGTGGGCGCGGTCGCTGCGCAACTCGACGAGTTGCGCGGCAAGGACTTCGAGAAGTTCGACCAGCGGGTGAAGATCATTGTGGCCAAATGGACTTCGCTGTCCGCCAGCGCCGATCTGCCCGACGATGTCGAGCACGTAACCGGACTGGTGCGTCGCCTTCGAGCTGATGCTCCGGCCGGGGAGATCCAGTGGTTCGGTGGAGCCGGGCCTGACGCATCGAAGGTAGAGATCCGGGATGCCGCGGAACCTGGTGCGGCCGTCGACGCGATCCTGCATATCTTCGCCGATCGGCCACCGAATGACATCGAAGTCGCCCCGTCCGATCGGGTCGGCGATGCGCACTGGATGATCTTCACCCGGTTCACGTCCTTGGAAAAGCAGCGTATTGACCGGCAATTGGCCGCGGCGGCACCCGTCACCCCTGGGTGGATCAGTGTCCGGGACGGGAGGGTCGAGCACCTGACTTTCAGTGTGCCGACACGGGCGACGGCTTACGAGGACATCGTGCGGACCATTCACGCGATCGAGGCCGGCCCGGACCATCCCGCCAGCCTCACCTGGGCCTGGAATGGCGATCAGTCCCGCTACAACGAGCCACGTTGGGCGGGCAGCGCCCAGGTCGGCAAGTGCGACTACGTCGGCGGCGACCGCACCAAGAGTGAACCGCTCGTGGCGGAGGCGTTGGCGCTGCAACAGCGCATCCGCGACGAGTTCGACACCTGCCTCAAATAGCTGATTCCGGTCAGGATTGGCCGGCCGGGGTCAGTTTGATCGCGGCGAGGTGTTCACGATCGACCGCCTCGGTGAACTCCTCCAGCGTGGGAATCTGCGGATCGCGGAATGTCAGCCCCATCATTCGCTGTGCGCGTTTGACGCCGTAGGACTCGGCGCAGCGGTGGAACAGATCGGCGACGGTGGCGCGGTCTGTGATGAGTTCGCCGTGCATGGTCGTCGTCTGCCCGTCGTGCAGGACCTCGGCGGTGGCGCCGTCGCGGAAGTTGTGCTTCCATCCGGCGTCGGTCATGGCGTAGAGGGCGTTGTCGACAAAGTGGGCGCTCAGTGGAATCGCGTACTGCCGTCCGGTCTTTCGGCCGCGGACGGTCAGCACCATGAACTGTTTGCGTGCGGCGCCGGCGAACGGTGTGCGCAGCATGAACCGCAGGGCCGGGTTGACGACCTGCAGCATCACCTTCGGCGGGTGGGCCACGGTGACTGCGGGTGACTGCTCTGTCATGACTTCACGCTAGGCCGATTGTGCGACGTTGCCCAGATTCTGATTGATTGCGACGATCCCGCGCGGGACCATGGCGCTATGGCCGGCTTCGTCACCGTCCGGGCCTACGCCGAGCTCAACGACTTTCTCGGACCGCAGTCGCGCGGTGCGGCCGTGCGGCGTCCCTGCCAGAGCCATCAGACCGTCAAGGATGTGCTGGAGGCGATGGGCATTCCGCATACCGAGGTCGACCTGATCCTGGTGAACGGGGATCCGGTCGGCTTCGCGCACCGCCCGGCGGTCGGTGACCGCATCGCGGTGTATCCGATGTTCGAGGCCCTCGACATTGGCGCGACAACCCGGCTGCGTCCGGTGCCGCTGCGGAATCCGCGGTTTGTGATCGACGTCAACCTCGGCCGGCTGGCCAGGCTGCTGCGCGTGCTCGGGTTCGACGTGTGGTGGTCCAGCGACGCCGACGATCAGATGCTGGCCGACATCAGTGTCGAGCAGCAGCGCATCCTGCTGACCCGAGACCGTGGCCTGCTGAAGCGTCGCACCATCACCCACGGCTTGTTCGTTCACTCTCAGCTGCCGGAGGAGCAGACGCTGGAGGTGCTGCGGCGCCTGGATCTGCGGCGGCGGGTGGCGCCGTTCACCCGGTGCGTGCGCTGCAACGGCCGGCTGGCCGAGGTGACGAAGGAGGCGGTGATGGACCGGCTTGAGCCGTTGACCCGCCGCTACTACGACGAGTTCAGCCGATGCCCGGACTGCGGGCAGATCTATTGGCCCGGAACGCATTTTGCGTCGTTGAACCGTTTCGTCGATGGACTTCTCGAACAACTCTGATTGATACGGGTTGGTTCAGGCCGCGGCGCGAGTGCCGCCGAATCGGATTGGCTGGGCGCCGAAGGGATTTGGATCTGCTCCCACTCTCACTATACGGCCGGGGGTGGGGCTTGCGGCAAGACCCCCGAGGTGCTGCACAATCTTTCGATCCGTGACGAGATGGGGGAAATTGTGGCGAGTACGCCGAAACCGTTTGAACTGCACGAGTCCGGTGCGCTCCTGCACGGCACCAAGGCCGACCTGGCGGTGGGTGATTGCTTGGTGCCCGGACGCGAGTCGAATTACGAGTCAGGACGGATCATGAACCACGTGTACGTCACCCGAACATTGGATGCCGCGGTATGGGGAGCGGAGATGGCCGCCGGTGAGGGGCGGGGCCGCATCTACATCGTCGAACCCGAAGGTGTGCTGGAGGACGACCCGAACGTCACCGACAAAAAGCTTCCCGGAAACCCGACGCGTTCCTACCGAACCCGCGAGCCGGTGAAGATCGTCGGTGAGATCACCGATTGGGTGGGGCATCCACCCGAGCAGCTGCAAGGCATGCGGAACACCTTGGCTGACCTTCGGCGGCGAGGGCTTGACGTCATCTACGACTGACATCGCACGCGCCTCACCTTTTACCGCCGGTTCCGCTCTCATGTCCCCTTGAGGATGGTGTGGCGAACGTGCAGCATTTCCGGCCAGAATTGCCGGATCACGCGGAAACCCTGCACGTTCGCCACAGCACCGCACGCCACTGCCTCAGCCCACCCTCGTCCCAGGTCAGTTCGCTCGATACTGGGATTTGGTTCCCACCCCGTACCCTTCTACGGTGACTGCGATCGATCCTGACCAGCTCAGCACGTGCCTTCGGGTGCTGTCCGAGGTGAGCGCGCTGCCGCCCGAGCACCCCGACGCCGTTGCTGTGCGCCAGGCCACCGCGAAGCTGTTCAAAGACGTGAAGAAGGCCCGTCGGGACGCCAGACGCGACGCGATCGCGGCCGCTGACCGCGCTGTCATCGCCGCCACCGCCACCGGTGCACCCGGACGGATCGACGACGAAACCCAGGGTTTGCCGCTGGTGTCCGCCACCGTCGGGGCCAGTGCGGGCACGCTGCTGCGCTCGCGGGCCTGCTACATCTGCAAGAACCACCACACCGTGGTCGACGCCTTCTACCACCAGCTTTGTCCGGACTGCGCTGCGGTCAACCGGGCCAAGCGCGACGCCCGGACCGACCTGTCCGGTCGCAGTGCCCTGCTCACCGGCGGGCGCGCCAAGATCGGCATGTACATCGCGCTGCGGCTGTTGCGCGACGGCGCGCACACCACGATCACCACCCGGTTTCCCAACGATGCGGTGCGCCGCTTCGCCGCGATGGAGGACAGTGCCGACTGGCTGCACCGGCTGCGAGTGGTGGGGATCGACCTGCGTGATCCGGCCCAGGTAGTCGCCCTGGCCGACGAGGTGGCCGCGCAGGGCCCTCTGGACATCCTGATCAACAACGCCGCGCAGACAGTGCGCCGCCCGCCGGGCTCGTATGCCGCGCTGGTCGAGGCCGAGCGCACACCGCCGCCGGCCTTGGTGGACGTGATCACCTTTGACCATGTCAGTGACGCGCATCCGCATGCCCTGGCCGGGAGTCTCGGCGAGCACCCGGCCGCACATGCGCTGACCGAGCTGGCCCTGACCGCGCGCAGTGCCTCGCCGGAGCGGATCTCCGCTGGGATTGCCATCGACGCCGGCGGGCTGCTGCCGGATACCGCGTCGGTCAACAGTTGGACCCAGCGCGTGCACGAGGTCGACGCGATGGAGCTCCTCGAGGTGCAGCTGTGCAACCAGACCGCACCCTTCATTCTGGTGAGCCGGCTGCGCCCGGCCCTCGCTGCGTCGCCCGCTCGGCGCAAGTATGTGGTGAACGTGTCAGCGATGGAAGGCCAGTTCAGCCGCCGCTACAAGGGTCCCGGGCACCCACACACCAACATGGCCAAGGCCGCCCTGAACATGCTGACCCGCACCAGTGCGGGGGAGATGCTGGAGCAGGACGGCATCCTCATGACCGCGGTCGATACCGGTTGGATCACTGACGAGCGACCGCACCCGACCAAACTACGGCTGGCCGAAGAAGGCTTCCACGCACCGCTGGATCTGGTGGATGGTGCTGCGCGCGTGTACGACCCGATTGTGCGCGGGGAACTGGGTGAGGATCTCTTTGGGTGTTTCTTGAAGGACTACTCGCCGAGCAACTGGTAGGGCCACTGTTGTCAGGTGAACTGCCCGAGTGCCGCAGACACCGCGGCGCGGACCGTATGGGCAATGACGTCCGGAGACGAGGCATCGAATTTGCCGTCGAGGTGTAAGAAGGCCAGGCCGTGCTCGATGTCGTCACCGAAGGCCAACTCGCCCTGCATATGCCGGTGCCGGTGTCGGTGCGGAAGTAGGGAACTGCCGGCGACTGTTCGAGAACCAGATATTCTCCAAATGCATGGACAGCTCAGAGGGTCTGAGCGTATGCGATTAGTTCGTCGTAGTCGCGTACGCGTCGCTGGTCTACCAGTTTCCGGAAAATCTCGGCAGTTTCTCGTCTGCGCGGATTTCCCCTTGTAGTGGTTTCGATGGCTGCGGTCAACGCTGGTAGATCGAGGTGGTAGACGCAATCGACCTCGCCGGAACCACCGCCGAGGATTCTGAGCATGTAGGGCCGCGGCTCCATTGTGACGGCGGCGAAATGCGGCATTGGACCTCGGCGCAGAGCGGCCATCTTGGCCCCTTGACTCCGACAGTCCTGAGCTCGATCGGTTCGCAGAGACCACTTCAGCGATAGGCCCATTTCGAGGTGTGGGAGTGCACCGATCCTGGCTCGGCTGGCTGTTACGTCCAGGCCGAGTAGAGCTTCCTCGCCGATTTCTTCAATTATTCGCCGTCTGTTCTCGACTTCGCTGGCTAATGCGTTCTCTAGACTCTCGAAGAGCTCCGCTCGTCGCTTTGCGTCCTTCGGGGGGGACTGGGTCCTCCGCTCTACAAACTGCTTGAGTCGTTTCACAGACCTAGTGACGGCTGGGGAGTTTTCGGGCTTCAAGTCACGTATCACAGCGACGTGACGGAATTGATCGAAGGAGTTGAGCTTTTTCTCCGATTCCACAACGAGGTCGCGTCCGGAAAGCTGCTTTTCGAGGTCGACTGCCAATTTTTGAGACATCTGTTTATCCAGACTCGTCGGCGGTACCGTGCCTGGTTGTACGCCCATGGCGTCGAACAGAGCTTGGCCCAGTTCGATCGAAAATGCTTCCGAGGCATCGGAAGTGTTCGCCCGGCCATCTCGGAAGCCGCATAGATCCAAGGCGAACGGGGCGGGCATCGTGTACCTCCAACATAAGCGGACAAGCGCAGTCGGTCCAGACTATAGGTTTCGCTGGAGACAAGCTCTGCCGATAGCGGCAATGGTCATTGCCACGAATGTTGGTGATGGTTCTGTCTGCTGGCCGCCAATCGAGGCAAGTTCCGTCGTCTCATTGCGCCAATCCCATACTATCGCCTAGTGTCTCGACCTGTGAGGCAGCAAATTTGAACGCACTCTTTGCTGGAGAACTTCTTGGGTGGAAGCCGCGAGGTTCCGGTCTTGTGCCGAATACTGCCGACTCCGACAACGCTGCGTCAGTTTCACTGGCCGCATCCATACTCGACGAACTGGGTGTGTCTCGGGGGGTTGCATCGGGCGTTTCAAACCCCCAGAGCGGACGCCCACTTGAACTCGCGGTGGCTGCAACGCTCAAGGTGGATCTGCCGAAGATCGATCCAACGCGCAGCTGGATGATCGATGAAGCAAGCCACCCGATTACCGATTTCTTGCAGTATGACCACCTCAAGAAGGTCGATCAGCTAGTCAAGGCAAATGCGGAACTGCGAACGACGCTGGGGATGGACTACATCATCAAACCGGATGTGGTAGTTGGGCTTCCGTCTCGCCATCCCGATGAGCCGCCATTTCTGCATGCCGCCATCTCTTGCAAATGGACGATTCGCAGTGACAGGGTCCAGAACATCCGTCACGAGAATAACCAGATGATTCGGCATCGCCGCGAACGTCTGCCTCACCTCGTGACAGTCACCGCCGAGCCACTGCCGAGTCGGCTTGCTGCGATTGCGCGTGGAACTGGTGAGGTCGATGCCGTCTACCACATCGCGTTCGACGCTCTCGATGAGGCGGTAGTGAAACTGGCTTGCCGCAAGCAGATCTCGATTGACCAGGTTGACGCATGGAACGAGGTCACCAGCCAAGGCCGGGTTCGTCCGTACAGTGATCTCGCGGAGACGCTTGCGTTGTGGTGACGTCTAAAGATGCCTTTGGATATGCGCCGCGATTGCCTGTGCCAGACCGGAGGGGACGGCGTTTCCAATCTGTTTTGCTATTTGAATCTTTGACCCACACCACAAGTAATTTTCGGGGAAGTCCTGCAAGAGGGCTGCCTCATAGTGAGTTATGGGTCGGTTCACTCGATGGCGGCCCGCCGCATCCCACTGCGGATGAAGATAAGCGCCCTTTTCTGGCTTGAAGAACTCGGTCCTTATCGTATGCGACGGCATATCCCATCGCATCCGTCCCATCACATCAGTAGTCCCCGTTGGCTTCTCACGCCAGCAGCGCGGCAGCAGGTGATCCGGCACGTCGAATCGCCCGCCGCCAGGTGGCACATGGTCATAGCGTTGTAGCGAGAGGTCGGTAGGTGTTCTTCCCAGATGAATATCCAAACCCTTGAAGGTCCCGGGAACGATTTCGCCGAAGAACTGCACTGTCGACGAAGGTAGTGCAGTCGATGTAGGTTTCTCTGGCAGCTTGCCGATGCGGCGCTTTGTTGTGACCCAGCTTTTGATGTCGGGCGACAAGGGTCGGCGAGCGTGAGTAGGGTCCGGCAACTCGATCGGCCCAATCCGTGAACCGATAACGATCGTTCGAATTCGGCGCTGTCCGACTCCAAAGTCTGCGGCATTGAGATGGCCGAACCTCAAGTCGTATTGGGACAGGGCGCCGTCCTCTGCTTCATTGAGCAACAGTTCAAATTCTGGGGCGCGCATGAACCGGTCGACATTCTCGATTACGAACACTTTCGGGTTCGCGAGCCTGACCACCCTCAGATACTCACGCCACAGTTGGTTGCGAGGGTCGTTTACATCTTTGGACCCCAGGTTCGAGAATCCCTGACATGGCGGGCCGCCAATGACAAGATCCGCTTCCGGGACCTCAGTCGACTTGACAGTGGCGATGTCACGCCAGAGTGTGTGATCTTCGCCGAAGTTCGCGGCATAGGTGGAGGCGGCATAGAGGTCCCACTCGACGGCCAGGGTTGGAGTGAAGCCCTCGGCGGTGAAACCGCAGGTCATTCCGCCACAGCCAGCGAAGAGGTCGATCATGGTGGCCACGAACGCATCGTACGGTGGAGGGCCGACAGAACACAGTAGCGGCGCGCTGGCCTATATCACTTTGGTCCGATGACGTCGTACAACGGCGTGCTGGATGACTGCTACAGCTTCGTTGGTCGTCTCGTGCTCCCATATCCGGATGACGAGCCAGCCGGCGTCGATCAGGAGTTGAGTCTGCAGACGGTCGCGTGCCGCGTTGGTCTCCAGCTTGTTTCGCCAAAAATCAGCGTTAGTCGCGGGCATCGTCCGGTGCTCCGGGCACATATGCCAGAAGCAGCCGTCCACAAACACCGCGATGCGGAGCCTGGTGAATGCGATGTCGGGCCTCACGAGGCGGCCCCCGACGCGGATCGGGTAATCCTTCCTGAAGCGCAAGCCGAGTCGATGGAGAGCTGAGCGAGTTCGTAGTTCCAGCGCAGTATCAGCTCGGCGAACTGCGGCCATGTTTCGGGATCGGGCCGCAGAAGGTTTTCGTAGTTGCTCCGTGATATTCGAATCGTAGTCAGCGCTCCTCCCGCGGACTCAACCTGGCGACTCGACGGTATGACAACGTCGTCTAGCCTGCTCTGATGGCTTCTGACGGGGGTCCCCGCCCGGCGAACAATGCGGTCGAACACGTCGACGTTAGTGCTCCGCCGGGCCGCATACCCGACACCGAAGCGCTACGAAACACGTGGCAGCGCGGCGACTACGAACCCCGTATCCACTACATCCGGTTCCCCTATTTCAAGAATCTCGGAGCCGACCTGCGGGTAGATTTCTCGTTCCCGATAACTGCATTGGTCGGAGCAAACGGATCGAACAAGTCGTCCATTCTCCGTGCGCTGCAGGGCTGCCCAGAGGGGCAGAATATTGGACTTTACTGGTTCGGCACGCCACTCGACAGCGTCTCTGACGAGGAACGGCATCGATTTATTCATGGTCGCTGGTCAGATTCGGCTCAGTGCCTGGTCGAGGTAATTCAAATTCGGCGAGCGCGGACTAGGGGACGGAACGGCAAGGGTGCGCCGGATTACTTCGAATCTGATGAACCTTTGGTGCGTGACGGTATGCGGCCGATGCCTGAACCGCCAATTCCGATGCCGGAAGATCGGAGTGAAACCCGTTGGCGGGCGATACGGAAAAACGTCGTATACTTCGATTTCCGTGCCGAAATATCCGCGTTTGATAAGTACTTCCACCACAATGATTCAAACACCCGTGGGCCTATCACGCAGCAGGCGCAGCAGATCCGCGATCGGAAAGAGGCGTTATACGAAAGATCATCTATTGTTCGAAAGATCCTAGACCGAGGGCTGGCGAGTTTTAAGCCTGGCGGTAAAGAACTTGTCATTGCCGAGCCTGTGGAATTGGGTCACGCTGAATTACGGTGGGTAAGTTATGTCCTTGGCCGGAGGTATACCCGGATACGAGTCATCGGGCATCGCGCATTTAAGGTATCTGGCACTACAGCGCTGATGGAGACGGAGCACCTGACCTATAGTGAGGCATGGGCTGGCAGTGGCGAATTCGCTGTGGTGAGACTCATAACAACAGTGTTGGGCTGTCCTGATCGGACGTTACTGTTACTTGATGAGCCGGAAGTCTCGCTCCACCCTGGGGCGCAGGTTCGGCTAATGAACTTTCTCCGGCGTGTGACATTGGACAAGAAGCTGCAGGTGGTTTTGTCAACGCATTCTCCTGCGATCGTTGATCGTTTGCCCGACGAGGCGATTAAAGTCTTCGACCGAAATGGTGAAGGGAAGATTGTACTGCGGGCGCAGGGCTCGACGCCGTCTGAAGCCTTTGTGGCTCTCGAACATCGATTTCACAAAAAGACAATCATTGTCGAAGATCGTTTAGCGCGGGAAGTTGTCAGATGCATATTGCGAAGTGGGGGCGCTTCGAAACTGGAATCAGTAGATGTGAAATTTCTTCCGGGAGGCGCGTCAACCATGCTTTCTCGGCTGCTGCCAGCTTGGGCACTCGAAGGGAGGGGCGACGTTTTGCTGCTACTGGATGGCGATAAGCGCATTGATCCGCCCCCGCCATCGAGCGCGATGGCCGCTGACGACCTTGACGGTGAAATTAGGCGAATGCTCGACGTTAAAAGTGTAAACAAGCACATCCCCGCGAATACCGGGGGTGTCGCTGAATCTGACATGAGATTGATAATCGATTGGTATCGCCGATTTGTGAGGTTTTTGCCTGGTGAATCACCGGACAAGTGGGTGGGCGAACTCATTGATCCATCTGCACGCATTGTAGGCGATGCAAAGGCTTGGTGGGACGATAGATATCGGCATGCCTCCGGCATGTTAACTACAGAGCACGTTGAGTCCGATCAGCGGTTTCGGTTTCAGCAGATGTGTCTCGGTACTGTCTGTGTCGATGGGACGCCAAATCTGCTGCGACTAAAAGCGACGATAGACTCGTTCATCGCGGACAATGTATGAGGTTATCCGAGTACTGTCGCGGGTCGGGGCAGTACTGTCGCGGGTGCGAGTGCTGGCGGTGTACGGCGCGGACCGCGCCTGAATCATTGGCGTTTCGACGCTGGACCTGCTGCGCTAGCCTTACTCCTTCACGAGCTCGCGCCCCGAAATTTTCTGCGTCCGCTTGTACAACCACATGAGCACCGCGGCGAACCCGGCGACCCCGACAACTTCAGCGAAAGTCCCGTCGTTCCCGGCGAAGATCGCAAACGGGTCATCGCTCCCGGTGCCGGCGACGAATCCCGCGAACACCACGCCGTAGAGGCTCTCGCCAACGATCATGCCGGTGGCCAGCAGCACGCCAAGTCGCTTTTTGCGGTCGACATCGCCACCACTCCGGTCGGCCCACTTGTTGTAGAAACAACCCAGCAGCGAGCCGAGCGGGATGATCAGCGTCAGGCTCATCGGCAGATACATGCCCATCCCGACTGCCAGGGGCGGTAGGCTGAACCGCGATGTGCGGGTGAGGATTTCGTCGACGATCACGATCACCACGCCGATGGCCGCACCCAGGCCGATCAGCGACCAGTCCAAAGACCCGCCGAACACCCCTTTCGCCAGCGAGGAGATCAGCGCGGCCTGCGGCGCGGCCAGGGCATGGTCGGTGGCCCCCGGCGCCCCGAGGAACCCGAAGGCCTGCTGCATCAGGTCGAGCACCGGCGGGATGATCGCCGACCCGAACAGAACACCAATCACCAAGGCCACCTGTTGTTTCCACGGGGTGGCGCCGACGAGCTGGCCGGTCTTGAGGTCCTGCAGGTTGTCGTTGGAGATGGTGGCCACGCCGAACGTGACGGCCGCGACGAACAGCGTGAAGGCCACCAGCGCGAGGGACTGGTCATCGTCGGCGCGGCCGAAGACCACCTTGATCACCAGCGCGGCGATCAGCACCGTCAGGATGCCCACCCCGGAGATAGGGCTGTTCGACGAACCGATCAGGCCGGCCATGTAGCCGCACACCGCGGCGATGATCAGGCCGATGACGAAAACGAAAACCAGGCTCGCCACAATGATTCCCGCGGAACTGCCCTCCAGGGCAGTGCCGCGGCTGAACTCCCATAGCAGCGCCGCGATCGGGATCAGCATCGCCACGATGACCCCCACGACGAGGGGGAACGGAATGTCGCGTTGGGTGATGTCGACCAGTTGGCCGTCCCGCCGCTCACGCGCCGACACCATCGCCTCGGTGATGCCCTTGATGATCGGGCGCAGGATCTTCAGCAGCGTCCACACCGCGGCCACCGCGATCGCCCCGGCGCCGATGAACCGCACCTCGTGCACGAACACGCCATCGATCACGTCGGCCACCGACTCGTCGGTCCCGAACGTCCCGATGGTCCGGATCGGCAGTAGCACCCCGAACGAGATGACCAACCCGACGAGCATCGCGATGCCCACGGTCATCCCGATCAGATGCCCCACGCCGATCAACGCCAACGACAGACTGGCGCCGAACATCGACCCGCCGGCCCCGACGCGAAAGTACGCCGCCACATAGTTGGCCAGCACCTTCAGGTTGGCCAAAAGTCCGAACCCGGCCGATACGAGCGCGCCGAACGCGATCACCCGGATGCCGACGCGGTTCTCCTCGACACCCCGCGTGCTGTCCCCGACCTTGAGCACCTCGGCGGCGGCCACCCCTTCCGGATAGGGCAGATCCGAGCCGGTCACCAGGGCCCGGCGCAGCGGGATGGAGTACATGACGCCGAGGATGCCGCCGACGGCACACACGGCCACCGTCATCCAGTACGGGAACCCGGTCCACCAGCCGATCATGATCAGCCCGGGTAGCACGAAGATGATCGCCGAGAGCGTGCCGGCCGCCGAGGCGACGGTCTGCACGATGTTGTTCTCGACGATCGAGTGGTTGGCGAAGTTGCGCAGGAGGGCCATCGAGATCACCGCGGCCGGGATGGCGGTGGCGAACGTCAGGCCGACCTTGAGGCCGAGGTAGACGTTGGCGGCGGTGAACACCAGCGTGATCGCCCCGCCGAGCAGGATGCCGCGGACGGTCAGTTCGCGCAGCGTCGGCGTGGTGGGGTTTACCTGGCTTTCCGTGGCCAACTCGGTATCCCTTCGGTTGGTGGTGAATACACGGTAGGCGTTGGTCCGTAGTGTTGCGGCCCGATCGATACGGCAGCGTGCTCAGAAATGGGTGTCAGCGAGGACGTCCAGACGGTGTCGGCGATGGTGAGCACCCCTGACGTGTGCTGGCTCAGGGGCCAGCCCTACCGGACGGAGCGACATCCGTACTTTGAATCACGAGTGCAATAGCTGGGACTCACGCGGTGCGCGCAACTCCGAGCAGAGTCGCGCGGATCGACCTCGCGGTGCCGGCCAGATCAACCGTCAGGAATCGGTATCGGTGGCCTTGGATCGTGGCTGACTCGTCAAGGTGCTGGCCCACGACCGGATACAGCAAGACCCCCTCGGCCGTCCGAGACCGCTCATCGAGGCCGTGTTGCGACTGCACATATGCGTACAGCTGGAAGATGTGATTGCGGGAAAGCCTAGACAGCCCATATTGATTCGGTTTCAGCGCGTCGGCGAACTTGGTTTCGACGACGATCCGGCGATCCGAAGTCTCAAGCAGCGTATCGGTTTTCATAATTGGCAGCACGCTTCGCAAGCCGGGCGTCGCGTCGACAACTGGCCAGTGGTGTTGCTTCTCTCCGTCGGCGACGGTCCATTCCGGTGGAAGCACTGCCTTATAGAAGCCGCGCACAGCTGCCTCATACATGCGGCGAATCTCCGGTGCGTCACGCCCGGGCCTGCGGCCGCTTGCCCGTCCCGAGCCTTCAGTAGGAATAGACATCTGCAGAAGCAGCCGCGCGGCGTCGACTGCTTCGACGTCGTCCTGCTCATTGCGGCCCAGACTGAGCTGGCTGGCCTCCCGCCCAGTGACTAGCTGCCGTGACACTCCGTGCTGGGTTAGCGCGTCGGCGAGACATCGCGCTCGGCGTTCCAGCGTTTGGTCGCTGACCCGTTGTGACGCGATAGCCAGCGCAGTGAAGAGCACGCGGTTGCGCAGGTTATCCACTGATAACTCGTGGAAACGGCAAGCGACTCGGCCTTGCGCGAGAAGCATTTTCGATTCCGTGGCGAGCAGGTCTATGTGGCCCCGAACTCTGCTGAGAGTCGCCGCGCGCTCGCGGTACTGGCGGCCCAGGCTGCGTTGTAGCCGCCGCTCGACGGCGGTGACAAGCACTTCGGTGACCATCGCGAACAAATCCTCGGGGTTGTCCTCAACACTTTTGCCCCGCAGGAACTCGTTGTGCTGATACAGCCGATTTGCGTAGAGCATCAGCAGCCATAGGTTCCGCACCGGTATGTCGGTGCTGCCACTGACGACAACGCCCGGTTGGGTCACGACGCACCGATCAACGCCGCTGTCTCTGCCGCAACCTTGGCGGGATCGTCGAACCAGTACTCGGCGAGCAACGGTCCGACTTCCTGCTCGACGATATTGCGGATCCATCGGGAAGGGTCATCGATCGCGGTGTCGTGCGGCGGGGTAAAGAAGCTGTGTCCGATGCGGTACTGCTCACCCAGCGAGCGGTCATCGGAAATCCGTTGGTTGAGCACACCGATCCGATCCGCCAAGGCTTCGAGGAATCCGGCGTCGACGCTGTTGCGGTTGGACACCCATTCCCGCCAGCGCTCGTTGAACTGCGGCGACAGATCGGCGAAGGCGAATCTCCTGCGCAGAGCGAAGTCGACGATGGCGAGCGATCTGTCGGCCAGGTTCATTGTGCCGATGATGTATAGGTTTTCCGGGATGTGGATAGGATTTTCGCCTGGTTTGCGGTAGGTGAGAGTCAGTGCTTCAGCTGGGTCGCGTTTGTCCGCCTCCAGCAGGGTAAGTAGTTCACCAAAGATCTGGGCTAAGTTGCCGCGGTTGATCTCTTCGATCACCAGCACGTGCTTGCTACCCGGGGTGCTCTCGGCTTTCTTGATGATGTCGAGGAAAATCCCGTCCGCAAGCGCCAAAGTCCCAGTGCCGCTGGGTCGCCACCCTCGCACGAAGTCCTCGTAGGACAGAGTTGGATGAAACTGCACGGATTGTAGGTGTCCAGCTGAGCTGGGCCCGATGAGCGCTCGGCCCAGACGCTTGGCTAGCCAGGTCTTGCCAGTCCCGGGCGGCCCCTGCAAGATCAGGCTCTTCTTGCGCTCGATGGCATCGAGGTAGCGTCGTAGCGTCTCCGCAGCAAGGAAACACCCGTCGTCGATGATGTCGGAGACCCCATAGACCGGCGTCGCGGTGGTCTCCTCCTCGGTGGTCTCTTCCTCGCCCTCATCGATCACCTCAGGTGCTTCGTCGCCGAATCGCTCGGCCCAGAATTCGGAGTTGCGGAACTCGTCGTGGTCCTGCTCCGCGTCATTGAATGCGAACTCAATGAGCGCCTTCGATTTCCAATCAGCAGGCTTCACCTGCCACACAGTCTGCTGGTTGGTATAGAAGTACCATTCCCGCACAGGCTCCGGCGGATCCCAGTTGACATCAACGGTGTGCCCGTTGCCCGGGTTGTGGGTGATCGTGCCAGTGGCCTTTAGTGCCATGACCGATACGCGGTTTCCCTTTGTTTCGAACGGCAACTCGTGTTTGCGGGTAAACGCTGCCTTGATCGCGATGCGTTCATCAGTCTTCATTGACTTGACCAGGTCGAGGTACTTCTCATTGCCGTTGACCCAGCGCTTCTCGGCAATGAACCGGGCGGTCTGGTCGCCTACGGGTCCGTCAGTGTCGTCTGCCTCGGCGAAGAACGCGCCGACGAACCAGTACGACGGTAGGTGCTCGGTGTCCACCGTTGCCGTCGTTGCCCGCGCCCTTGGAACGTATGCCTGGAACGCAGGGATTGCCTTAAGGTCGGCTTCGGTGATTTCGACTGGGTGATCGCGGAGCATCTGCCTGCCGAAATCAGTTATCCGACTCTCGCCGTTCTTGATCTTCTCGACCGTCTTGGCACGTGTCAGAAACGACAGTGCCCAGCCCGCGCGATTGTCGGCTTTCCCTTGCCCGGAGTTCACCGTGACAGCCCGTTGTGCGTCGGACAGTTGTAGACGGTCCATTGCGACCGGCTTCAGATCTCGCGTCCTCCAGACCTGCCCGTCGCTCAATACTTCCAGTACTGGTCGCGCAAATTTGGGCCATGGCGGGACTTGCGTTGTCGGGTCTGGATCGGACACCGGTCACCTCGGGCACGTTGAGATTTCGGGAGAAGTGTCTAACGTTACCGGCGCGCTTACACGACTGTGCCTGGATCGCGTACGCAGCGCCGCGTTGCGGGCTGTCCGCCAACTGTGTCGCCGGGTACGACGCGAGTCTCAACACATGCACCCGCGAATTCCCCGTCCGCTGAGGCGATTTGCGGGTAGATAAACGTGAGCTGCTCCGCTCATTCGACGGGTGCGTCAGTTCTGCCGTACGGTCGAAAATATGGCTGTGTACAACCTGGCTTTCGAATGGACAGATACCAATCGACATTGGCTGATCGAGGTTCCCATTCGGGTTGTCGCCTACATCGTTGTCGCGTTAATCATCCGGTTTTTGCTGCATCGCATGATCGACCGCGCGACCACCGGCAGGACCACGAAATCCGTTAGCGGCGAACTCGAAGGGCAAGCGAAGAAGCCTCCACTGCTGCGCTATTTGCGTGATCGGGCCTCGGCGACGACCAATGGCATACGGGTCGCCGAACGCCGTCAGCAGCGCGCACAGACCATCGGGTCGGTCCTGAAATCCACGACGTCCATCGTCCTGCTGGTCTGGGTCGTGCTGGCGCTTCTGAGCGTGCTCGGGGTGAACATCGCGCCGTTCATCGCCTCGGCCGGCGTGGTCGGGCTCGCGATCGGCTTCGGTGCCCAGAACCTGGTCCGCGATTTTGTCAGCGGCGTGTTCATGCTGCTGGAGGACCAGTACGGCGTCGGCGACAACGTCGACCTCGGCGAGGTGTCCGGAGAGGTACAGAGCGTCGGGCTGCGGATCACCACGGTCCGCGATATCGACGGCACGCTCTGGTACGTCCGCAACGGTGAGATCGCCCGCGTCGGGAACATGAGTCAGGACTACGCCGTGGCCCGCGTCGAGGTGCCCGTCTCATTGACCGCGGATGTGGACCGCGCCGAGCAGGTCGCCGTCGAAGCCGCCCACGAGGTCATCGCCGATCCGTCGATGGCAGGCAAGGTCATCGGCGAACCGGAGATGCTCGGTGTGCAGTCGCTGTCGGCGGACCAACTCACGTTGCGGATGACGCTGAAGACCCGGCCGAATGCGCAATGGTCAGTGCAGCGCAAGCTCCGTCGGGAAATCCTGCGCGCCTACGACGAAAACGGCATCGACCTGCCCTACCCGCAGGGCCGCATTCACGCCTATGTCGGTGGTCAGGAGACCAACGGCACGTAATTGGCTGGATTGATCCGCGCCGCGCCCGACGACCACCGGTAGCCGTCAGCGCCCAGCCTCTCACCGCGCTGAAGTCCACACACGCGCGGTGTAATCGGTCCAGTCGTGCAGGTGTTGGGGGGAGCCCTGTCGCCAATAATGCCCGTAGAACACCGGGACTCCCGGGGGTAGGCGTAGGACAGATCGGTTCCTGAAAGATCCAATTCAGGCTGCGGCACTCCGACAAGTTCTCGGTCATTTTGTGGCACAGCAGCAGGCATCGGGCTTGTCGCCGAAATGTTTCGGAGATGCGATTGCAGGGCATCGAGTGATACCGCATGCGATACCACTTTTCCAGGCCATACATAGGAGGCCTCCCCGGTAGTGGTGTGACAGGTGAGGAAACGCGAACACACCCCAACTGACGATCCCGACAAATCTGTCGGATGAAGGCTGTTAAATCGTTGCATGCCGCAAGAGGGTGGGACGGCCGAGGCCGCCGCAGGTGCTGAACAGTCCGTGCACGACGTCATCTTGGAACTGCTCGGAGACGACGACGCGTTGTCCAGCGGTGCCAAGGACGTCGTGCTCAGTGTGCTGTCCGAGGTATCGGGCGGGACCACCGAGAAAACGGAAACTAGCCCGGCTGCAACATTTCTCAGCTCGATCTCGGTCTCCGGATTCCGCGGTGTCGGCCCGTCCGCGCGGCTGGACCTCTTCCCGGCGCCCGGCCTGATGGTGGTCAGCGGCCGCAACGGTTCCGGGAAATCCAGCTTCGCCGAGGCGCTGGAGCTCACCCTGACCGGCACGAGCTACCGCTGGTCAAAAAAGGAGAGCCTGTGGGCCGAGGCTTGGCAGAACCTCCACCACCCCGACCCGTGCGAGATCGAGGTGGGGTTCACCCGCGAGGAGGCCGGTCCGTTCACCGTCGGGGCGAAATGGGATGAAGGCGGCAAGCTGGAGGACTGCACCACCTGGACGCAGGCCGGTGGCGGTAAGCGGGTCGACGGCACCGACGCCCTCGGATGGTCGCGGGCCCTGGAACTGCACCGCCCGCTGCTGTCCTATGAGGAGCTCGGCCGACTGTTCGACGGGGGACCGTCCGCGCTGTACGACGCGCTGGCCAAACTGCTGGGGCTCGACGCGCTCGCCGACACCGAGAAACTCCTCGGCGCACGCCTCAAGGCGATCAAGTCCGCCAGCGACACCGCAGACGCCGAACGCAAGCGCGTACAGAATGCACTCGCCGGGCATGCCGATGAACGAGCCGAGCGCGCGGGCAAACTCCTGCGCAAACGCCTTGTGCCCCTTGATGATGTCCGGGCTCTGGCCACCGGAGCGGGGGAGGCCCAATCCGACGTGGTTCCTGCCTTGCGGACCCTGGCCCAGCTGGAGACGCCGACCATCGACAGCGTCGAGGAGGCGACCCGGCAACTGCGCACCGCCGTCAACGCCGCAGCCGCCTCCGCGACTGCCGCGATCGACCTCACCAGCCAACGCGTCGACTTGTTGCGCACCGCGCTGCGGTTTCACGGGCAGGCGGGTGATACCGACTGCCCGGTGTGCGCGCAGGGGCGCCTCGACGCGGACTGGGCGACGGCCGCCCAGAGTAGCATCGCGCAGAGTGAGGAGCTGCTAGACGAATATCGTTCCACCGCACAACAACTCAAAACCACGCGGTCGAATCTCACCACCCTGATCCAGGGTCTCACCCCGGCGGCCACGGTGCCCGGCGTCGAACTCACTGCCCTCGACGGCTACAACGACGCGGTAGCCGCCGCACGGAAGCTCCCAGTCGGCGACGATGCGCTGGCCGCGCACGCCGAGTCCACGCTGACCGAGGTGATCGCCGCCGCCGAATCGCTGCGCGCCGAGGCGGCCGACGAACTCGCACGCCGCGAAACCGCATGGGCGCCGCTGGCGGCCCAGCTGGGCGGCTGGGTTGGCCTCGAAGAACAAGCCCGGGCAGTGGACGACGAGCTCAACGCCGTGGCCGCAGCCAAGAAATGGGTCAACGAGCACGCCGCCGCCTTCCGAAATCTGCGACTCAAACCCATTGCCGCCCAAGCCCGCGACATCTGGCACCAACTCCGCCAGGAAAGCAACGTCGACCTCGTCGAGATCTCACTGGAAGGGACGTCCACCCGGCGCAAGGTGGTGCTGGAAGGCGCGGTCGACGGCAAGCCCACGAAGGCGCTGTCGGTGATGAGCCAGGGCGAACTGCACGCGCTGGCACTGGCGTTGTTCCTGCCACGGGCGACCTCGGCGAAGAGTCCCTTCCGGTTCGTCGTCCTCGATGACCCGATCCAGGCGATGGACCCGTCGAAGATCGACGGTTTCGTCCAGGTGTTGTGCGAGATCGCCAAGACCCATCAGGTGATCGTCTTCTCCCACGACGACCGGCTGGCCTCGGTCATCCGGGAAACCGGGGTCGACGCGAGGCTCATCGAAGTGGTCCGCGAGAAGGGCTCTCGAGTCACCGTGCGTGACAACGTCAACCCGGCACTGCGGCAGCTGGGCGATATCTTCGCGTTGATCAAGGACGCCAACATGCCTGAGGACATCAAGGGCCGGGCCGCACCGGCGCTGTTCAGGATGGCGTTGGAATCCGCTGCCAAGCAGACCTTCTATGCCAAGCAGGCACTGGCCGGCCGCGCACTCACCGAATCCGAGGACAAATGGGCGTCGGCGAAGAAGACCTCGAGTCGCCTGGCCCTCGCGATCCACGGTCATCCACGGGCTGATCTGACGCCATGGCTCAAAGGCGAACGTCAACGGGCGCTAAGGATCTGCAACGCCGGCGCGCACGGTGACGCGAAACCGGTCTCCATCCACGACGCCCGCGATCTGGAGAAGACCGTGCTGGAAGTGCTGGCCCTGCGATGAGCCCGACGAGTGCGATGGACCTGCTCGGTCAGGCGCAACGTGTCCTACAGGCACCTGGATCGGCCGAGGGGCTGTCGTCACGGGTGGCAGCGTTCCTGGCCCGCCAGGCGCTGGAGGAGATCATCGATCAGCGGTGCTCCGACCTCAATGCAGATGCTCCCTGGGCGAATTCGCGCAGCAAGCTCGTCGTGCTCAAGTCCCTGGACACCGCCGAGGCCGCCGACCGCGCAGCACTCGCGTGGAACCGCCTCAGCGTCGCGTGCCATGTGCACGCTTTCGAGATGCAGCCGTCTGTTGCGGAGGTCGAGCATCTGTGCGGAGTGGTCGCGTCATTGATTCCGGTGGGCGGGTGAGTGTCTCTGACATGCGCATTTGGCCCTTGGCAGCGTCGGAACCGAACTATGATCCCCACATGGCTCGGGCCAGTTTGGTGCTGTTGTCAGGGGTTGTGATCGCGGGGTTCTCGGGCGTCACCGCGCCGGTGGCCCACGCCGAACCTGCGCCGCCATGCGCTTTCACGCTGTCGCCGCCCACCGTCGTTCATGTCGATGGCGCCGATATGGTCAGCGCGACCGTCACCGCAACTGCATGTGGAGCGCCGGCAGACCCGCGCTTCAGCGTGGCCTGCGTGCAGCGTCAGGACAACGCCTCACCCATCCAATGCAATCAGGGCAAGGGAGCCCAACCGGCGGAGGTGCTCACGCCCTACCGGCCCGGCGCGACCTATCAGTCAACCGGACGGGGATGCGGCGGTTGGATGGGCATCGCGGAGATCGCCCCGCAGTGCCAGGTGCTCGGCCCGCTCTCAGCGCCGCTGTAAACACGCGTCGCCGTCCGTTCACCTGTGGACTCCCTGTCAGCCACCTGTGCGGGGCAAGCTCGTGCGACGCACCGGCACAACTGAAGAGGGTGGCGAATGAAACGGGCGAGAGCGGCTGCGGCAGTGACCACGGCGTCAGCACTGATCTTGGCGGGCTGCTCCACCGGGGACAAGAAGCCGGGGGGCGCCGCGACGGCGACGTCACCGATCGACTGGAACCTGCCCGACGCGGACCGCTACCACCGCACGGCCACCTACCCGGTGTATCTCAACAAGCCGGCCGAGGATCCGGCCGAACAGGAGACCGTCGCCGAGATCTCCACCGTCACCCCTGACGGCAACACCGTCATCTACACCGACGCCGCCGCCAAACGCATCGGCTTCGTCGACATCACCGACGCAGCCAAACCCGTTGGGAAAGGCACGCTTTCCCTCGCCGAGCTGGGTCATAATGACGACCAGCCCACGTCCGTGGCGGCAGTGAACGACCACGTCCTCGTCGTCGTCGACACCACCGGCGGTGACTTTGCGCACCCGTCCGGACGCGTCGACATCGTCCGGACCGCCGACCGCACCCGCGTGCACAGCATCGATCTGGGCGGGCAGCCCGATTCGATCGCCATCAGCCCCGACGGCACTTTCGCCGCGATCGCCATGGAGAACCAGCGCAACGAGGACTTCACCCCGCCCGGCAAGGAGAAAGGTGACCTGCCGCAGCCGCCAACCGGATTCGTGCAACTCATCGACCTGAACGGTGCACCGAACACCTGGAAACCGCGCAGGGTGGACTTCGATGTGGACGCCGCGCGTAAAGCCGGCCTGGACACCCCCGAGGATCTCGAACCGGAATACGTCAGCATCAACTCCCGCGGCCAGGTCGCGGTGACCCTGCAGGAAAACAACGGTATCGCCGTCATCGACGGCCGCACCGGCGTGGTGCTGAAGATCTTCAGCGCCGGAAGCCAATCCGTCGACGGCATCGACACCAAGAAGGACGCCACGATCGACCAGACTGGTTCGATCAAAGACACCCCGCGCGAACCCGACGCCATCGGCTGGATCGGCGACGACTACTTCGCCACCGCCAACGAAGGCGACTGGAAGGGCGGCACCCGCGGCTGGACGATCTTCGACGCCAACACCGGCGAAGTCACCTGGGACGCCGGCAACTCCCTCGAACAGCTCGCGGTGCGCACCGGCCTGCACATCGAAAGCCGCGCCGAGTCAAAGGGCCCCGAGCCGGAAGGCCTGGCTATCACCAACATCGGTGGCCGGCCGACCGCGCTGATCGCCTCCGAGCGCAGCAACTTCGTCGCCGTTTACGACGTCAGTGAACCGGCCGCGCCGAGGTTCCGGCAGATCCTGCCCACCACGCCCGGCCCCGAAGGGGTCCTGCCGATCCCGTCGCGCAATCTGCTGGCCATTTCCTCGGAAGCCGATGATGCCGAGGCCAAAGTGAGGGCGTCGGTCAACCTCTATGGCTACGGCGACGCATTCAAAGCTGAAGGGAAACCGGACTTTCCGTCGATCGTGTCCGGTGACATCGACGGTGCCCCGATCGGCTGGGGTGCACTCGGCGCTCTGTCGGCGGACCCGCAGGACCAGAACCGGCTCTACACCGCCACCGACATCGCCTACGGCCCGGCCCGCATCCTCGGCCTGGACGTCAACCAGAAGCCTGCCCTGATCGACACCGCATTGCCGATCACCGAGAACGGCAAGCCGGTCACGCTCGACACCGAAGGCATATCGGCGCGACCCGACGGCGGGTTCGTCCTGGCGGTGGAAGGCGAAGACGGCCCGGGCAACCAGCTGGTCTACGTCGCCGCCGACGGCAAGATCGAGAAGCGGGTGCCGCTGCCCAAAGACATTGCAGCCCAGCTGGGTAGCCAGGGCCTCGAAGGTATTGCCTTCCAGTCGAGCAGCGCCGGTGACGCCGTCTGGGTGGCGCTGCAACGTGAACTCAAGTCCGACCCGAAAGGCGTGGTCCGCATCGGGCGTTACACGCCGAGCGGTGACAAGTGGGAATGGTTCGGCTACCAACTGGAGTCCACCAACACCAAGGACGACTGGATCGGTGTCTCCGAAATCGCGGTCCACAATGGTGAATTGCTGATCCTCGAACGCGACAAACTCAACGGGCCCGACACGGTGCTCAAAGCGCTGCACCGGGTGGCGATTCCCGACGCCCCTGGCGTGACCTCGGCCGCCGACACGCCCAAGGTTCTGCCGAAGACGTTGGCCCGCAATCTGGTACCGGATCTGCAGGCCACGAATGGTTATGTGCAGGAGAAGGTCGAAGGCTTCGCGATCGCCGGCAACCAGAACCTCTACGTGGTCACCGACAACGACGGGCTCGACGACGCCAACCGCGAGACTGTGTTCCTCGATCTCGGCCCGGCGCCGGAGGCCTTGAACGGGCACTGAAGGGATAGCGCCGGTTCCCGCCCTTGAGCCGGCCAAGGTGACATGATGACGCGCATGACGGCGGTGTTCATCCGATCCGACAAGCTGTTGATCTTCGGTGGCCTGGCCATCTGCGTGGTGGCTGGGCTGTCCCATTACGGAGGCTGGCCGCACCTGGTCGGCTTTGTCGTCAGTGCGCTGGCCGTCACCGTATTGGCGTCCCTGGTCGGCTTGGCTGTCGAGCAACTCGGGGACCGGTTCGGCCCCGGCGCAACCGGCGTGCTGCAGTCCGCGCTCGGCAATCTGCCGGAGCTGTTCATCTGCATCTTCGCGCTCAAAGCCGGATTGGTCGATGTGGTGCGGGCCGCGCTGATCGGTTCCATCCTGGCCAACCTGCTGTTGGTGTTGGGCTTGGCCTTCCTGGTCGGTGGACTGAAACATGGCCCGCAGAAGCTGGGCTCCGCTCAGGTCCGGACCATCCTGGTGCTGATGGTCCTGTCGGTGACGGCCATGGCGATTCCGTCGATCGCGCACGAGGTGCACTCGCCCGCCTCCGAGCACGAAGTGTCCTTCTCGATGATCGTGTCGGTCGTCCTGCTGGTGCTGTTCGGATTGTCGTTGCCGTATGCGCTGAGCCGGGACAAAGACAAGACCAGTGAGCCGGTGCCGCAGCCGCATAAGGAACAGCCGCGGTGGCCGGTCGGCCTGGCGATCGGCATGCTCGCCATCGCGGGCGGGTCCGCGGCGTTCGTCTCGGATTGGTTTGTCGCCGCACTGGAACCGGCGATGGACTCGCTGCACATTTCGCAGGCGTTCGCCGGTCTGGTGATCGTGGCGATCGCTGGCAATGCGGTGGAGAACGTCGTCGGCGTGCAGTTGGCGGCGAGAAACGAGTCCGAGTACGCCTTCTCGATCATCCTCAACAGCCCGATTCAGATCGCCCTGGTGTTGGCGCCGGTGCTGGTGTTGGTGAGCCAGATCTTCGGGCTCGCCTCACTGACCCTGGTGTTCGGTCCGATGCTGATCGTCGCGCTGTTGGTCGCCGTCGTCCTGGCGGCGATCATCGCCTTCGACGGGGAATCAACCTGGTTGGAAGGTGCGTCGCTGATCGCGTTGTACTGCATCATCGCCGCCTCGTTCTGGTGGGGCTGACGGGTCAGACCGCGAACGCCCACCAATAGCCGATCGGGATCATCGCGAAATAGCCGAGGATTCCGACGGGGATACCGATCAGCGGTGTCCACTTGCGCCGTTCGGCGAATGCCGCGCCGGCCAACGCTGCTGCGCCACCTACCGCCACGCACATCCACGGAATCCAGACGAGCATGTTCTCACCGGTTACGGACAGTTGACACACTTTGTCGGTGCTTCCGTCGTGACAGCCGGCGGTCGCCATGGCGAGCGGCAACACCAGCGCGGCGGCGACCGTAACTCCCAAAACACCCATGCCACCGAGCAGCCCGATGAACCACGCCCAGTGCTTCCCGCTGTTGCGGGCTCGGGCAGGTGGTTCCGGGTCCGTCACCGATCAGCCTTCCGCGGCCACCAAGGACCCCAGCTTGATGTCGGGGTTGTCGCGCTGGAAACCCTCCAGCCGCCACGGCGTCGAGAACAGCACGAGCATGACGCCGTCACTGCGGGTCAACACCTCGGCCGAGACCTGACGGTTCACGAAGTCGGCGTCTTCGGGGCGGACAACCCGCGCGACCTGATACGGCAGGTTCTCCAGTGCGATCGGCGCGCTGAGTTCGCCGGCCATCCGGTGGGCGGCCACCTCGAACTGCATTGGCCCGACGGCGGCGAACACCGGTGCCTGCTCGCCGCGCTTGTCCGACCGCAGGACCTGCACGACGCCTTCCTGCTCGAGCTGCTCGATGCCCTTGCGGAACTGCTTGTGCTTGCTGGGATCGGTGCCGCGGGCGACCGCGAAATGTTCGGGGGAGAAGCTCGGAATCGGCGGGTACACGACCGGGATGTCCCGGTACAACGTGTCGCCCGGGCGCAGCGCCGCGGCGTTCGCCAACCCGATCACGTCGCCCGGCCACGCATCGTCCAGCGTCGAGCGCTGCTGGCCGAACACCGACTGCGCGTACTTGGTGACGAACGGCTTGCCGGTCGCGGCGTGGGTCAGGACGTCGCCGCGCTCGAACGTGCCCGACACGACTCGCGCATAGGCGATGCGATCGCGGTGCGAGCTGTCCATGCCGGCCTGCACCTTGAACACGAACGCGCTGAACGGCGACTCCACCGCCCGGCGGTTCCCGTCGACATCGACCGACCCGCTGGGCGCCGGGGCCAGTTCGACCAGCACGTCGAGCAACTGGTTGACGCCGAAGTTCAACGCGGCCGAGGTGAACAGCACCGGTGATGACTCACCGGACAGGAAGGTCTCGCGGTCGTAGTCGGACCCGTCGATCGACAACAACTCGGATTCCTCGACCGCGGTGTCCCAGTCATCGCCGGCGGCGGCCTGGGCGTCGGCGGCGGCGATGTGTTCCTCGGGGGCCGCGGTGGCCCCACCCGCGGTGCGGGTGAAGCGGATGAACTTCTCGGCCCGGCGGTCCATCACGCCCTTGAAGTCACCGGCGATACCGACCGGCCAGGTCAGGGGAGTGGTGCGCAGCCCGATCCGCTCGTGGATCTCATCCATCAGCTCCAGGGCGTGGCGGCCCGGGCGGTCCCACTTGTTGATCACCGTGATGATCGGGATACCCCGGTGCTTACACACCTGGAACAGCTTCAGCGTCTGAGGCTCGAGACCCTTCGCGGCGTCGATGAGCATCACCGCGCAGTCCACGGCGGTCAGCACCCGGTAGGTGTCCTCGGAGAAGTCGGCGTGCCCGGGGGTGTCGAGCAGGTTGATGACGCAGTCGCGGTACGGGAACTGCAGCGCCGTCGAGGTGATCGAGATGCCGCGAGCCTTCTCCATGTCCATCCAGTCCGACACCGTGGAGCGCCGGCCGGCCTTGCCGTGGATCGCGCCGGCCTCGGTGATCACCCGGGCGTGCAGCGCCAGCGCCTCGGTGAGCGTGGACTTACCGGCGTCGGGGTGGCTGATGACGGCGAAGGTGCGGCGACGGGCCGCCTCGGCGGAGATCCGGGCAGCTTGCGGGGTGTTTGAGGCAGGAGTGGCCAGGGCGTTGTCGGTCATGTCGATTAGCGATGGTATGGGGGTTTGAGGGCAAACCAGTAATCGAGTGGGAGGACATGTGGTCTGGAAATGTGGTACCGCCGGTGATACTGCATTTCCAGATCACATACGCATCCCCCTCCCGGGGCTGGTGCGACGCATGTGGTCAACGTTCGAAACCCTGGTGCATCGGGGCATGATCGTTCGTGATGAACATCTGTGTCTTCCTCTCCGCCGCTGACCTCGACGAGCGCTACACGGAACCGGCGCGCACCTTCGCCGAACTCCTCGGAAAGGGAGGCCACACGCTCGTCTGGGGCGGGTCCGACAAGGGCCTGATGAAGGTCGTGGCAGACGGAGTGCAGGCCGGCGGCGGCCGGTTGGTCGGGATCTCGGTCGAGTTCCTGCGACAGCAGGCCAGGGCGGGTGCCGACGAGATGGTGTTCACCGCGGACCTCGCCCAACGCAAGGCGACACTGCTGGAGCGCTCCGACGCGCTGGTGGTGATGGCCGGTGGGCTTGGCACCCTCGATGAAGCCACCGAGATCCTGGAACTGCGCAAGCACCGGCGCCATGACAAGCCCGTGGTGCTGCTGAACACCGCGGGCTTCTATGACGGCCTGGTGATCCAGCTGCGACGGATGGAGCAGGACGGGTTCCTGCCCGTGGCGTTGGACGACCTGGTGTTCGTCACCGAAGAACCCGACGCGGCGATGACGTACCTACAGAGAAGTGTCGGAGGCGCTGCCTAGCATCGGGCCATGTCATCGGAACGCCCCGCAGTGCCCGCCGCAGTCAAGCGCGCGGTGCTGATCGAGGCAGGCCATCGGTGCGCCATCCCGACGTGTCGTCAGGCGCCGGTCGAGATCGCGCACATCGAACCGTGGTCGACGGTGAAGGCGCATGCCGTGGAGAACCTGATCGCGTTATGCCCGACTTGTCATACGCGGTACGACAACGGCGATATCGATCGTATTTCGATGCGCCAGTACAAAGCCAACCTGGCCATTCTGAATAACCGGTATACCGAGACCGAACGTCAGCTACTACGCGCTTTCGTCAGGAAACTCGACATGGCCAAACGATTCGTGCCGTCGGTCACCGCCGCCGGCCTGGCTGACATCACGCAGATCGGCAAGGTCCGCATCTATTCAGAGATGGACTGGATGCTGGTCAACCTCGTCGACGACGGACTGATCACGTTCCGTGACCACGAACACCGTGCTCTCCAGGAACAGGACCGCTCGTTGAACGCCAAAGCCGTCGACCTCACCCCCAAGGGGGCGGAATTCTTGGAGCATTGGATGTCGGCAGAGCCTTTGGGCTAGATGCTTGTGCCGAGCCGCCGCCCCAGCGCAACGAGACGATCACGACTCGCCTACAGCGGGTAGCCGTTGTGCCGAAGATCATGCACTCCGGCTACGATTGATCCACCGATCGGAACCTCGATCAATATGGCCCTCGCCGAACCACATTGGAGTGACGTTGACGTCTGTTCGTCGTGCCTACCTGGCGGTCGCACTTGCCGTGCTGGCCGTGTCGGGTGGTGTCGTTGTCTCGGCCCTGCCGGACTGCGCCGAGCATTGCCAGACGTTGGCCGCGCCGCCACAGGGCGTCCCGCAGCCTTCACCCACGGAGCCGGCCAAGCTGAGCATCACCCCGAAGCCTGACGCCGAGGTCGACCCGCTGGCCCGGGTCATGGTCACCGCCGACACCGGCACCGTGGCGCGCGTGACGATGGTCAACGACGCGGGCAAGGAGATCCCCGGCGTCCTCACCCCCGACGCCAGGACGTGGAAGCCCACCACCACGCTCGGTTACGGCCGCACCTACACGCTGAAGGTCGACGCGCGCGGCCCCGGCGGCATGCCGACCCGCAAGACCACGGCCTTCTCCACCGTGACCCCCGGCTACCAGGCCCGCGTCTACCTCAACGGCACGAACTACGCCTCACTGCAGGACGGTGCCACCTACGGCGTCGGCATGGTGATCGTCGCGCGGTTCGACGAACCGGTCACCGACAAGGCCACCGCCGAGAACCGGATGAAGGTCACCACCGAGCCCAAGGCCGTCGGCTCCTGGAACTGGATCGACGACCAGACCGCGCACTGGCGTCCCGAGAAGTACTACGCACCGGGTACCAAGGTCACCGTCGACGCCGGCATCTACGGCGCCAAGCTCGGCGACGACCTGTACGGCGCCCAGGACGAGAAGGTGTCGTTCACCATCGGCGCCTCGCACGTAACCGTCGCCGACGACACCGACAAGCAGGTCAAGGTCTACGACAACGGCAAGTTGGTGCGCACCATGCCGACCTCGATGGGCATGGGCGGCACCGAGACCATCGGCGGCACCACGATGAGCTTCTGGACCCCGCGCGGCGTATACACCGTGATGGACAAGGCCAACCCGGTGATCATGGACTCCTCGACCTACGGCCTGCCCGTCAATTCGCGGCTCGGCTACAAGACGACGATCCCGTGGGCCACGCGCATCAGCATCGACGGCATCTATCTGCACCAGCTCAACGCGACGGTGTGGGCGCAGGGCAAAACCAACACCAGCCACGGCTGCCTCAACCTGAACGGCGAGAACGCCGAATGGTTCTACAACTTCTCGGTGCCCGGCGACATCGTCGAGATCCGCAACACCGGTGGTGACCCGCTCAAGCCGACCAACAACGGCGACTGGTCCGTGCCCTGGGCCGAATGGGTCAAGGGCAGCGCGCTGCACTGACTTTTGCCGCCAGGAAGGTCTGCATTCGGCCCTTAGCATTAGTGCCGTGCGTCGTGCATTCGTGGTGCCGGCCTTCGGGGCAGCGATCGTCCTCGCCGGTGCGACGGCGGGGCGCGCCGACGCAGCACCGCCCGGCTTCCCGGATCTCGACGCGTTCTCCGCGGTCAATCCAGCCCCGTACGTGGTGCACGGTCTCAAGGCCTCCACGGTCCGCTTCACCACGCCGACGATGACCTGTGGTTGGGATTACCGCCCAGACCACAACGACCACGTCGTCGCGGTGTGTCGCGGCACCATCGTGGGCATACCCGCCGAGGTGCCGCAGAGCGAGATCGAATCGTCGTGCGACGGGGTCAGTTCGAGCTTCACCCGCGGCCGCGGGCCCTGTCTCCCAGAGGACTATCCGCGACTCGCCCCCGGCCACAAGCTCACCGCCGTCAACACCACCTGCGCGGTGACCGATGACGGGGTCGCCTGCATCGACCCGATCGTCAATCACGGGTTCGTCGTGCAGCCCTCGGGCAGCTGGGTGTTCTAGCGATGCGCCGGGGCGTTATTGCCGGGCTCGCTGCGGCGGCGGTGGTGGTCGTGGTGGCGGTGACCGCGGTGGTGTTGTGGGTGCGACGCTCAGAACCTGAGCCCGCACCGACGCCGCAGCTGATCGGGTTCTCGCTGCAGAATCGACCGGCGCAGGGCTGGCGGGTGACTCCCGCCGACATCGGCCTGCCCGACGGGATCCCGGTGGGCAAGCCGTTCGGCAGCGCCGGGGAGCGGGCCTACTTTCTCACCGACTGCGATCTGGAGTGTGGAGACGGCTACCGCAGCTGGGTGTACGGCATCGACCTGCACACCGGCGCAAGGCTGTTCGACCCCATCCTGCTGGAGGGCTTCCACGGCGGGTTCTATGGGAACTGCTATCTGAACGGCGAGAACATCGCGGTGTGTCTGACCGACCAGGACACCATCCACGGCGAACCGCGCCGAGTATGGGTGCTCGACCTGGCGCGGGGACAGGTCACCCACTCCGGTGAAACCGACTTGCGCATCAGGGGTTTCGGCACCGAGCTGGTAGCCGAAGCGATCGGAAACCCGCGGGGGCGGACTCGGCTGGTGGCCACCGCGCTGGGCACAGGCGTCTACGGCATCGGGGCCACGGGGGAGCGCACGTGGTTCGTCCCGGGCAGCGGGCAGCTGGACGTGCCGACGTTGACCGTATCCGACGACGCGCCGCTGACGCTCGCGACGCAGATCCCGACCCCGGAAGACCCGACCTACCGGGTGTTTTCGGTGATCGACGGCACTGAGCGCACCCCGATACCGCCGCGGGGCGCGACGCTCAAACGAGCGGCCGTCTATCCCGGCGGCTTCGCCTATCAGTACGAAGCACAGGACGTGGCCGGCGTGTTGTTCTACAACGCGGCCGGCGATCTGCTGGCACAACGAGAACTCAAGGGATACAACCTGTTGGACGCCACCACGGTCCCGATCGTGCTCGACCGTTCGGTACTCCGGGTCTACTCCCGTGACGGCCGACAGGTCAGCGAGTTTCCCGGTACCGCAATCGATTACCGCGACGCCAAGTTCCAGGTGATCGGCGGTGACCTGTACGCGTGGCAGGGCGAGGAAGGCTCTGACGTCGAGACCTGGCAGCAGTGGAGTCTGGACTCCGGCAGCCCCGGCACCCGCTGCCAGGTCGACTTCACCAACTACGTCGGATCCGATGGCCACATCGTTCTCAGTACGACCTACCGCGGGTCACGCGATGAGATCGTCGCCATCGATCTGTCCACCTGCCAACGCCTGTGGCAGATGCCGGCACCCGATAACCGAGGTGTTGTGGAACAGGTCGGGACCGCACTCATCGCGAGAAACTCGACCGAACTCGTGGGACTGCTGGGGCAGTAGCCGGGAGGGGTTATCCCGGTGCGACAGGGGAACCGCCGGGGAACACCCGCCGTGGCGGCGGTGGCTTCTTCACGATGGCAGGCAGGATGAACGTCTCGATGTAGCGCCGTGCCACCTCGGGATCCGCGATGTCGGGGACTGCCTTCACCAGGAAACCCAGAGCGGTCGCGATGATGAACTGCGCCAGGTCGTGTGGGTCCAGACCGGGACGGAACTGACCGGCGTCCTCGGCGATCATCGCCTTGATGGTGGTCGTCACCAGATCGGTCAGCTCGGAATCGGTGGCGATCAATGAGGCGATCGTGCCGTCGGAGGTCTGGTCGGCGATCGTGTTGAGCAGCGGGTCCGACACCAGTTCGGTCGCAACGATCACCAGACTCTCGACCAGCAGATCGACGGGCCCGGCGTCCTCGGGTATCCGGGGCAGGATGGAGGCCATATGCCGCTGGGTGGTGCGCTGCACCATGGCCGCGATCAGGTCATCGCGGTTGGTGAACTGGCGGTAGATCGCCGTGCGTGAGTAACCCGCCTCGTGGGCGATGACCTCCATCGTCGACGACCGGTACCCGCGGGTGACGAACAGGTGCTCGGCGGCGTCCATCAGCACCTCGCGCGCCTGCTCGGCGGTGTTGCCGCCACCGACGGGTCGGCCCCGGGGGCGGCGTTCTGGTGCTGACAATCGACTGTCCTGCTCGGCGGCGGGTGGGGTTTCAGTATGCCGGACGGCCACGCAGGTCCCGCCACCAATTAAAGGAACAGTTCTAACTATTTGTTTCATTTTCCTGCGGACGGCCGATGGCGGCGGTTAGCGTGCCTGCGTGACCATACGGGGGCGAACAATTCATACGGTGGCGGCGATCGGATGGGGCGTGCTGGTGGTCGCCCTCTGGGTGGGATTGATCGCGGGCGCGGCCCCGACGGCCCACGCTGATCCCGGTCGCGAGAAGTCGACCACGCAGTCCGCCAACGACTCTGGCGCATCAACCAAGCAACGTGGTCCGGCTTCCCGGCTCGGCCCGCGAACGGATAGGACGCGCCGGGCTGACAACTCGTCGGTGCGTCAACGTCCGCGGCTGTCCCTGCCGAAGTCGCTGCCGGAATCCCTGCCGACACGTTCCGAGGTGCGTGACCTGGTCGGCGACCTCACCACCCACGCGCGTACCGCACTGACCGGCCTTGCCGACCGTGCGCCGAACCTCCGGACCGCACAATCGCTTCCGCACCCCAAGGTTACGAGGCGTGACACGGCGTCGCGCCCCGACGCCGCTGCCGCCGCTGTGGCTGACAAGGCGCCAGACATCGTCGACGCGATCGACGCCATCACCCGCCCCGTCGAGGCGAAGGCGCTGCCCGCAGACGTCGGCACGGTCGTCGACCGTGTCGTGCCCCACGGCCGCACCCTGCTCAGCGATATCGCCGACCGGATCACGAACGCGGTTCCGGCCCAAGCCCACCCGACCGTGAAGCCTGTCGCCGCCATGACGGCCCCGGTCACCGGGCCGCGGTCGGTACCGTTGGTCAACGTCGTCGGCTCGCTGGTGTTCAAAGTGGTCGGGGCTGCGCTGCAGGTGTTTTCGGGTCCGCCGGTGCTCCCGCCGGGCAGCAACGTGACCGTCCGCACCTCGACGCTGGACATGCCGGGCACCAACCAGACCGTGCGTGCCGACTGGTACTTCCCCGAAAACCCGGATTCCGCCACCGGCGTCATCTACCTGCAGCACGGATTCATGGCCACCGGCCCGATGTACAGCTACACCGCGGCTTACCTGGCCGAGGAGACCAACAGCATCGTCGTCGTCCCCACGCTCTCGTCAAACCTGTTCGACGCAGGCGGCGAATGGATCGGCGGAGAACCGATGCAGCAGTCCGTGGCCGACCTGTTCGCCGATGGCAGGCCGGAACTGACCGCGAGCGCCAGTGCGGCGGCCGGCCACCCCGTCACGCTGCCGTCCAAGTTCGTCCTCGTCGGTCATTCCCTGGGCGGAATGCTGGTCACCGGTGCCGCCGGACGCATGGTCGACAACGGCGCTGTCGACGACCTGGCCGGCGTGGTCCTGCTCGACGCGGTGGATACCCACCGTGACATGCCCGAGGCGCTGGACCAGCTGTCGGGGGCCAATTACCGTCCGGTGCTGCTGATTTCGTCCGAGCGGTACGTGTGGAATCTCGACGGCACCGTCGGCGATGAACTGCAGGCCGCCCGGCCCGGGGAGTTCAACGGCGTGATGCTGGTCGGTGGACGGCACATCGACGGACTGCAGGGCGCCAACCCGATCCTGCAATTCGCCGAGTACCTCGTCGCCGGTTTCTCGCAGCCGCAGAATGTCGCTGCGGTCAAGGTGATTTCGGCCGGCTGGATCAACGACATGTACGACGGCACGGACAGCGGTGTGCACGGTGCACCGCAGGAGAGCATCGAGATTCCCACCCCGTCGGGCACCGCCACCGCGGTGGTGCTGCCCTTCACCTCGACGGAACCGGTGCAGGCGACGCCGTGGGACGGAGTGGCCAAGGTCATCCTCGATGTCCTGTTCCAGTACGCGGTCTACGAACCGTTGGCCGGACAGTCGGTGCCGGTGACCGTCTGACGCCAGAAATCGGTACCCGCAGCCCCACAGTTCCGCCTCTATCCTGGTGAGAACGCCGAGCCGGGGGGTGCTGTGGAAGAGACACCACCAGAGGAATACCCGCACGAGTGGGTCGACCGGTACGGCCCCCAGGCGTATGCGCCCCAGGCCTACCTCCCGCCGCCTCCCAGAGGTCAGCACTACCAACTCCTGCTGACCATCCGGTGCTTCGCAGCGGTCATCGGAGGCGGTGCCGTGGCGTTCTGGGCGTTCGTCGTCTACGTGATGCTGGGTTCGGCCTTCGACACGAACCCGGCCACCGATCCGCACGGCTACGGGATCGTCTTCGGCATTCTCATCTCGGTGCCCGTCAGCCTCTTCTGGGCCCTGGTGTTGCCGTTCGCCGCCCCCAAACACCGGTGGGGACCCGCGTTCGCGATCTCGTTGCTGAGCCTCGTGGCCCTCAACGCGCTGGTGTTCTGGGCGCTGAGCGTCTCGGGCGCCGGGTAGCGCCGCCTCCGAGTTCGCTGGGGTGCGCTGAACAAGGCATATACCAAGCTCAGCTATACATTTTGCCGCGAAATCGTTAACCGAATTGGTGCCCCGTCTGTATGTGATTCAGCCCACGGACGATGTACATTGTGATCGCTGTCATACGAAAGGGCGGTCCATGTTTGGAGCATTTGTTGGGGCACTTCTGCTGGTGCTCGGCATCGGTGCGATCGCCGGCGTTGTAGTGGCAGTGGCAATGGGTCTTCCCACCCTGGCACTCGTGATCGGTCTCATTTCCGGCGCATTTTTCGCCGGACGTGCCGTTTAGAGCTTCAGCCGCTTTCGCAGGCCGGTCGCTCGGACCGCCTGCCGGGCGATAGCCGCGCGGATTTCCGCTTCGGAACCTACGACGCGAACCCGGGTCTTGGCCCGGGTAACCGCGGTGTAGAACAACTCCCTCGTCAACAACCGGGAGTCCTCCGGCGGTAGCAGCACGGTCACCTCGTCGGCCTGGCTGCCCTGGGATTTGTGGATTGTCATGGCGTGCATGGTCTCCACCTCGGTGAGCCGGCCGGTGGCGAACGTTCCCGACCCGCCCACCACCGCACGCAACCCGTCCGGGGTGGCCACGGTGACGCCGGTATCGCCGTTGTAGAGCTTGAGCCCGTAATCGTTGGCCGTCACCAGGATTGGCCGCCCCACGTACCACTGCGCCCACGTGGGCTCGCCGGTCGCCTCGGCCAGCCACCGCTGTACCTGACGGTTCCACTGCGCGACACCGAACGGACCGTGCCGGTGCGCGCACAACAACCGGTGCTCGTCGAGAATGTCCAGCGCGGCACCGGCGTCCCCGAGAATCGCGGCCTGCCGCAGTGCAAGGGCATGCGGCACAAGCACTTCCCGCAGCCGCTCGCCGGCGTCCGAGGACACCCACTCGACATGCTCACCGCCGGCCGCCAACACCGCCACCGCGCCCGAGGCGTCGCCGGTCCGGATTGCTGACGCCAGCGCGCCGATCGACTCACCGAACCGGTGCGAGGTTTGCAGCGCCGCCACCCCACGCGACCCCAGCCCGTCGACCAGGTCGGCCAAAACCGCTCCGGCCTCCACCGAGGCCAGCTGATCGGGATCGCCCACCAGCAGTAGCCGGGTCTGCGGACGGACCGCCTCCAACAACCGGGCCATCATGGTCAGCGACACCATCGACGTCTCGTCGACGACGATGACGTCGTGCGGCAACCGATTGGCCCGGTGATGACGGAACCGTGACGACGTGTCCGGACGTGACCCCAACAGCCGATGCAGCGTGGTGGCCTGCAGCCCGGAGATCCGTTCGCGGTCCACCGCATCGAGCCGGTTCACCTCGAGCTGCACGGCCTCCTGCAGCCGGGCCGCGGCCTTGCCGGTCGGAGCGGCCAGCGCGATCCGCAGCGATGGCCGGCCGGCCAGTGCGGACTGCTCGGCCAGCAGCGCCAACAACCGCGCCACCGTGGTTGTCTTACCGGTGCCCGGCCCGCCGGTCAGCACGGTGAGCCCTTGCGACAGCGCAACCTTCGCCGCGGCCCGCTGCTCCTCGAAACCCGGTGGGAACAGCCGCGCCACATCGGGGACCGCGCCGCCGGGCTGGGCACCCACCAGGGCCAGCACGTCGTCGCACACCTGCTGCTCCTCCAACCAATACCGGTCGAGGTACAGCAGATCCCCGAACAAACGCAGCACCGGGGGAGTGCCCAGCAGCGGGCTTGCCGCCACGGCCGCCAGCCACTCGTCGGCCTGCGGCCAGGGCAGCTCGGGTAGCTGGGCCTGCTCGGCCACCGAGCGCAGATCCACACACACCGAGCCGCCACGCAGCGCGCGCACCGCCAGGGCCACGGCAAGTTCCACCCGCGGATCGGTCTCCTCGGCGAGCGTGCTCAACCGTTGGGCTACCTGCACATCGGCGGGTTCCAGGATCTCGGCGAACGCGTCCAACATCACCGGGCCCCCTGATCCAGTAGCTCCGACATCGCAATGACCAACGCGGCGGGCGGCTCCCAGCTGAACACCCCGGCCGGGTGTCCGTCGACCACGGGCGTCTGCGCCCCGCACATCCCGCGCACGAACAGATACATCACCCCGCCCAGATGCGTGCCCGGATCGTAATCCGGCAGCCGCCAGCTCAGGAACCGGTGCAACACAACGCTGTACAACAACGCCTGCAACGGATAGTCCGAGTGCAGCATGGCCTCTGCCATGCGGTGGCGCCCGTAATCGGCCGCGGTGAGCGGCGCGTCGCCGGTACCCAGCCAGTTGGTCTTGTAGTCGACGATCACAAAGCGTTGCCCGATCCGCAGCACCGCATCCACCGAACCGGACAGGTATCCGCGCAGCGGCTGGCGGCCCAGCAGCCCGGTCGACAACCGCTCGGCATAGACGGCCATCGGATCGTCGGCAGGCAGATGCTCGTCGAGCAGGGCCCCGATCTCGGCCAACCGCGCGAACGAGCCGCCACGCAGATCGCCACCGGCCATCGGGAACTCGAAGTCCAACTCGCACAACCGGTCTGTCAACCCGATCTGGCGCAGCGTCATGCCGGGCGCCAGCGGGCCCAGCGGGGTGTCGTGCATGGGGAGCAGGGCGGCGGCCAACTCGTCCGTCTCCACTTCGACGGGCCAGTGGGCCGCGTGGCGGCGCACCTCGGCCTGCAGTTCGGCCGTCAGGTCCGCAGCCAGGGGGTCGGCGGTCTCCAGCACCGCGTGCACGAGCGACCCGAACGCGGCCCCGGCCGGCAGCGATGCCATCGGGGAGGGCATGTCGGCGCCTTGGGTGGGGGCGATGACGGTGATGTCGGTCGACTCGTCGTCGAGCTCGGCGACCTCAGGCTCACTGGACACCCCGGAATTCCCGGCATCTTCGGCTGCGCGCAGCAGGCCCGAATAGGACGTACGGCGCCATGCGGTGTCGATGGAGCGATGAAAATGCCGTGCCGCCAGGTCATCCGGTATCGCGTGGGCCGGCACCGGCATGACCGCGCCGATCACCGACTCCTCCAGCACCGGACCGCCCGCGGCTTCCCAGGCCCGCAGCCGGGCCAGCGCATCCTCGTCGGAGATCCTGGCCGGTGCGCAGCGATCGGGCACCGCATCCTGCCCGGGGGCGCGCCCGCGCAGCAGGCGCGACAGGCCGCCGTTCGGCTCGTCATTCGACGGCGCCCACCACGCCACCACCTGCGACTGGGCCCGCGTCATCGCCACGTAGGTCAGGCGGCTGTCGTCGGCGGCGGCCTCGGCGCGGCCCGCCCGGGTCACCGCCGGATCGGGGCCGCCGATCTGCAGGCAGCGCACCCCCTCGTCGTGGAACAACACCAGATCCGGTTCCGGCACATACCGATTGAACGCGAACGGCAGATAGACGATCGGGAACTGCAGCCCCTTGCTCACCCACACCGTCATGATCTGCACCGCGGCGGCATCGCTGTCCAGGCGCCGGTTGCGCTCGGACGTGCCGCCACCCTCGGAGCGCTGGGTACGCAGCCAGTCCCGCAGCGCGGCCAGCCCGAAACCTTCCCGGTGTGCGGTGTCGCCGAGCAGCTGGGTCATGTGGGACAAGTCGGTCATCAACCGCTCGCCGCCCTGCCAGGACAGCACCCGCTTGCCCATGCCGGCCAGCTGCGCGGCCTCGAAGATCGCCGCCACGCCACGCTCGCGGGCATGGCCGGCCCAGGTGCGCAGCGTGTCGGCGACCCGGTCGGTCAACGCATCACCGCCCGCGGCAAGGGTTTCCGCGGTTTCTCCGAAGAACATCGTGGCCGCCGCGGCGCGCACCAGTCCGGGACGGTGCGGCTGGTCGAAGGCCTCCAGCAGATACAGCCAGTCCTCGGCTGCCTCGGAATTGAACACGTCGGAATCCCCGGTGTAGACCGCGGGGATACCGGCGTCGAGCAGTGCCGTGTGGCACGCCCGGGCGTCCTTGTGGGTCTCGACGATCACCGCGATGTCGCCGGCCTCCAGCTTCTGGCCGGCGTAGGTGGCACCGCCGGCCAACAAGGCCCCGATGTCGGCGGCCAGGTCCCTGCCGATGTGGTGGCGCAGATCGGCGATCGGAATCACCCTGGTGCCGGTGCGATTCCGCGTCACCACCCGCAGCCGGAACGGATCGTTGTGCGGTGCCCCGGCCAGCCGATGCCCCTGATGGTGTGCCTGCACGTCGTGCACGACGATGTCGGGTCCGCCGAGTTCGGCGCCGCGCAGCACCGCCTGCAGCCGGTCGACCAGGGCACTGTCACTGCGCCAGTTGGTGCCCAGGGTCTGCTTGTCCCCAGCGGTCTCCGCGGCCCGGAGGTATGTATCGATGTCGCCGCCGCGGAACGCGTAGATCGCCTGCTTGGGATCACCGATCAGGATCAGGGTGGACCGTCCGGAGAACGCCCGCTCGATCACCTGCCACTGCACCGGGTCGGTGTCCTGGAACTCGTCGACCATCACGATCGGCCAGCGCTGCGCCATCCGCACCCGCGCCGCGGAATTCTCGGTGGCCAAGGCGCCGGCCAGCCGGGTCAGCAGATCGTCGTAACCCAGCACGCCGCGCCGCCGCTTGCGAATCTCCAACTCCGCCAGCACCGCCCGGGCGAACGCCACCCGAATCCCCGCCGGCGACTCCGGTTCGGGGTCCAGCGGGCGCAGTTCGGTCGCCGGATTGGCCACCACCACGCGGGCCAGCCTCAGCGCCTCGGCATACCCCAGCTCCGGGGTATCTCGCTGCGCACCGAAGTGGGCGAGATACAGATCGTCGGTGATCTCGCAGACCAACTCGTCAAGGCTCTCGACGAGCGTCACACCCGAATCGCTGTCCCCGGCCACGCCAAGGGATTTCAGTACGATCTGGCAGAACTGATGCGTGGTGGCGATCGTCGCCGCATCGAACCCGGCCAGGGCGTCGCGCAGTCGCTGCCCGCGCGCCTGCCGGTCTTCGGCGATCAGATACTGCAACAGATCGTTGTCGGCGCGTGACGGGTCCTCCAGCGCGGCCAGGGCGCCGACGATCTGGGCGCGCACGCGCTCCCGTAACTCCTGACTGGCGGCCCGGCCGAAGGTGATAAGCAGCATCTGATCCAGCGTCGCCGCGCCCTCGGCCACCAGGCGGGTCACCAGACCGGCCAGTGCGAAGGTCTTGCCGGTGCCCGCGCTGGCCTCCAACACCGTGGTGCTGTTGGTCTGCGGCAGTGGGCCGATCAGATCGAATACGTTCACCGGGCCGACCTTTCGGCCTGCACCTGGGCTTGTAGGACTGGCAGCCACAGCCGCTCGGCATACTCACCGAGACCGACCAGCCGGCTCAACGGCGCGCCGCGGCCCCACGCCCGCACATGCGCGGGCGCCTCATCCTCGCCGGGGAATCTGCTGCTGCGCCACCGGAAGGAGGCCTCGCGCTCCGGGTCGTCACCGGCGTGGCGCGCCGCCGCCCACGCATAGGAGGTCTTGACGGGCAGCGGCAACGGCTCCCGCCGGCCCGCGTCATAGATGGCCACCAGATCGGCCAGCAGCCCGACCGGGTCGTCCGGACGGCCCAAGCCTTCGATACGCGGGGTGTCGCCGCGCCGGGGCCGCCCGATACACACGGCCGACCAGTCACGGTCGGGATGCCCGGCGGCCAACGCCAACAACGGAATCCAGGACTGCAGCAGGTGCTTGCCGTCGAGCTTGGAGTAGGTCACCGACACCAGCCGGTCGCCGAATACCGGCGAGACCGTGCCGGTGAGCCGGCGCCCGGTACCCAGGTCGATGTCGACGTCATAGGCCTGCGGGTCCGCTTCCCGGTACCGCAGCGCCTCGGCGGCCAGCAGCGCGCACTGATCGCGCAGGACGATCGCACGCCGCCAGCCCAACTGGCCCGGCGGCAGGGTGCCGCGCCGCCACTCGGCCTGCTGGGCATCGGCCGGGGTCATGCCCCGCATGATGTCGCCGAGCATGCGATCGCCGACAGTCCATTCCTCCAGCGCATCGATATCGACCGGCATCACATCCGACACCCCGTCCACGTCCCAGGGCAGCGTGTAGTCCAGCGCCCGGAAGAAGCCCTTCACCGGATCCCTGAAGAACGTGACGAGATCCTCCAACGCGACGTCGCCGACGGGCGGCGACGGAAGTTGATGGGCGAAAAACGGTGGCCGGTCGGCCCGCTGCCCGGCGCTGGCCTGCGCCGCGGTCAGCACCGTGGGATCGAACGTGAACGGTCCGTCGGGGAGCAGTGCCCCGGGGGTGACGTTGCGAATGTCGAAGGGCTGCAACGGGTGTGTGGTGAGAACATCCACCGGCTGTTCGGCGGTGATCCTGAGCGTGTCGAGCAGCTCGGCCAGCGGCACCGCCGGCGGGCGGGCCTGACCGGAGTATTCGTTGGCCCCGGTGTAGGTGACCACCAGCGTCTGCGTGGCGGCACCGATCGCGTCGAGCAGCAGCTGCCGGTCCTCTGAGCGGATGTCGCGCTCACCCGTACGCGGATCACGGGCCAGCACGTCGTCGCCGTCGACGGCACCCAGCCGCGGAAACACGCCGTCGTCCAGCCCGACCAGGCACACCACCCGGTGCGGAACCGAGCGCATCGGCACCATGGTGCACACCGTCAGGGTCCCGGTGCGGAAGTTGGCCCGCGTCGGCCGCCCCGCCAGATGCCGATCCAGCAGCGCGCGAACATCACTGAGCCGCAGCGGCGTTGCCGCCGCGCCCGCGGCCTCGCCGATCTCGGCGAACTCGCGCTGCACCTGGGCTGCGGGCCACTCCTCATCGGAGAACGCCAACGCCTCGATCCCGGTGCCGAGCGCCGACAACCACTCGTCGAGGGGGCGGACGCCGCTGAGCTGACGGACAGTGTGGCTGAGTTTCTCCACGAAGTCGGCGAACCGGCCGGCCAGTTCGACCCGGTTGCTACTCACGTCGTCGAGGGGCAACGTGGTGCCCAGCCAGGCGTGCGAGTCATCGGACATCGCCACCCCGGCCAGCACCCGGTCGATACCGAAACGCCAGGTGTTGTGCAGGAATTGGACGCCGTACGGGCTACGGTGCTCCTGATCGAAACCCCACCGGATATTGGCCTCACGCACCCAGGCGGTGATGGCCTCCAGATCGTCGTCGGTGAACCCGAACCGGGCCCGTACCGGATCAGACTCGGCCAGGTTTAGCACCTCGCTCGCGGTGGCCCGCCCACCGGCCAGGGTCAGCACCGACGCCGCCACCGACAGCAGCGGATTCGTCTGCACCAGAGCGCGATCGGCCAACCGCACCCGCAGCTTGTGCGCCGGATGCGCGCCGTGCACCACATCGCCCAGCCCGAATCCCGCCGTGATCAACGGTGCATAGGTCTCGATGTCCGGGCACATCACCAGGATGTCGCGTGGCTCCAGCGTCGGGTCGTCGGCGAGCAGGCCGAGCAGCACCTCGCGCAGCACCTCGATCTGACGGGCCGGGCCGTGACAGCTGTGCACCTGCACCGAACCGTCCTCCCGCCGCGGCACCCGCCCGGCCGGGCGAACCGCGTTGGCCGCGATATCGGACTGCAGCCAGCCCAACACGGTATCGGGATAGCCTGTACCGCTGAGATATTCGTCGGTGTCCGGGATCGGCAGCCCGCGCTGCAATTCTCGCAGATCGCGGCCGAGGGTCGCCAGCAGCGGGTGGCGCACATCGCGGTGGCTGTTGTCCTCGCGGCGGGGGAGCGCGCCGGAGTGCGCGGCCAGCGACTGCCACAGGTCATCGCTGGGGTGCGGCAGCCACAGGTGCAGATCGTGATGGGTCGCCAGCGCCGTGAGCAACTCGATCTCGGTGACCGGTAACCGGGTGTGCCCGAACAGCGACAGCCGTTCAGGGAGGTCGCTCGGCGACTCGGTCAGCCGGGCAAGGGTTTTCGCATGCCGAAGGTGCGGGGGCTCGGCGTCGATCCGCTCGAGCAGTGCCCGCCACAGCGGTGCCTGCCAGGACAGATCGTCGGGCAGCTCCGCCCAATCGACCAGCAGTTGCGGGCGCTGCCGCGCATACGAGGCGAACAGCCCGGCCAACCGTCGGGCCACCGCATAGCGCCGGCCCTGGCGCAGCTCATGCTCGTCACCGATCTCGAAGTGACCGAGGTGGGTGGCCACCGGCGCACCCCACGGCTGATCCAGGTTGTCGTCGATGACCGCCAGCAGCGGCCAGGCCAGCGCATCGGCCGACCACGGGTCCTCATCGGCCGTCCCGGTCAGCTCGGCGATCAGCGAACGCGGATTGCGGAACTCGACCGCCGCGCACACCCCCAGCCGGTTCGACAGCCGCTGACTCAGCCAGCGCTCCACACCCTTGGCCGGCACGAGCACCAACTCCTGGGCGAACGGGTCGGCCAGAGGTTGCGACAGCAGATCTGCCAGCCCGTCGGCGAGCAGATCGGTGCGCTCGGCCCGGTGCAGGTGCAGTGCCATCGAAAGACACGATAGGAGACCCGGTCAGAGTGTTGCTGCGTTTGGTCCCGACAGCGCGGCGGGTCGGGCGGCGAGCGCGACCGCGAGGGTCAGCGTGCCGGCGATGACGAACGCCACCCGCACGCTGAACATGTCGGCCGCGCCGCCCAACAACGCCGCGGCGAACGGGCGCGACCCGAGGAAGCCGACCAGCCACAGCGCCATGATGCGGCCCCGCAGTTCTTCGGGTGCCCGCTCCTGAACGACGGTGCTCAGGCCGGTCATCGCCCAACCGAAGCCCAGCCCCGCGACCGCGAAACCGGCCAGCGCCAAGGCGGTGACGGTACCGAGGGCGAGCAGCCCACAGCCGGCCACGAGCAGCCACAGCCCGATTGCCGAAACCCGGGCGGCCGCCAGCCGTCCACGCATCGACGCCAGCACCACCATGCCGACCGCCGCGCCGATGCCGAACGCCGCCGACAGCGCACCCACCAGGTGGGCGCCGCCACCTAGGTCCTCGGCCATCGACGGGGTGAGCGTAATCGACGGATCGGAGGCGAACCCGACCGTCGTCACGGCCAACAGGGCAAGCAGCAGCGGGCGGTCCCGCCACACGTACGCCAGTGCCGCGCGCACGCGGTAGTCCCCGTGCGGGCTGCGTTCCGGCCGGGCCGGGAAGGTGACCAGGAGCAGGAAGATCGCGAACACCATGTGCAGGCCCGCGCTGATCGCGAAGCCGGGCGCCGCACCGAGGCGCGCGGCCAGGAAGGCGCCGATGGCCGGACCCAGGATGCGGCCGATGGTCATCGGAATGCTGTTGAGCGCCATGGCCGTCGCAAGTTCGCCGTCGCGGATCAGGCTCGGAACGACCGACTGCATGGCCGGGCCGCCGATGACGAATCCGAAGCCGACCAGGGTGGAGCCGACGAGTACGGGTACCGCCGCCGCGGTGCCCTGCAGGTCGGGGTCCAGGGTCAGCCAGAGTGCGGTCGAGCCCGAGCCGATGATGCACAACACCCGGCCCCACAGGATCTGACGGGCCGGGTCGCCGATGTCGGCCCACTTGCCACTGGTCGGGCTCAGGATGAGCTGGGGCAGGAACTGTGCGACGCCGACCATGCCCACCATCACCGCCGAACCGGTGGCGTCGAAGATCACGATGGCGGCGACGATGCCGTGCGTCCACACCGCGACAACGGAGAACATCTTGCCCCAGAACAGGGCGCCGAAGACCGGGTCGAACATCAACCGAAGGGCGCCGCGCGGCTGCGGGCGGGCAGTGGTCTGGGCTGTCACGAGCCGATACCCCGCTCGAAATCGGCGACCAGCTGCTCCAACAGGTCGACGAGTTTGTCGACGTCGGGCTCGGACCATTCGGCCACGGTCTCGGCGACCATCTCGCGGCGCCGTTCGGTGACATCGGCCAGGGCCTTGCGGCCTTCATCGGTGAGGGCGAGTACGCACCGCCGCTGATCCTCGGCGGCAAGGGTTTTGGTGAGCAGGCCGGCGGCGACGACATTGGCGACGGTGCGGCTGGCGGTGGAGTGCTCGACGGCCATGTACTCGGCCACCTCGCCGACCGAGGCGCTCTGCCCGGCCTTCTCCCGCTGCTCGACGGCGCGCAGCACCCGCAGCGTCGACAGTGACGGGACGCTGCCCGACGCGTCGATCAGCCGGCGCCGCCAACCCGGGCGCTGCCGGACGATGTGGATGCGCACCAGAAGCTCGTCGAGTTGGTTGTAGCGAGGCACTATATGTGCATAGCACATAAATATATTGGCGGCGGAGGCGGTGCGGGGTGAGGGACGGATCCGCCTCTCCACGTTCGTAACGCCAGGGCGAAGAATCGGGCGTTTGGCCGCCATGGCGTTACGAACGCGAGCGGACCGCCCCGTCGCTGGGCGCGTTTGCTGCCAACCGCGGCGGTAGCGGGCCCATACGATCATTGGATGTCAGAGGGGCTGGTCCGGCGTTGGCGTGAGTAAGGCTGTGGGGCAACCGATTTTGGGTGCAGGAAGGTGAGGATCCGCAATGAACGACGGTTCGATCTCAACGGATCTGTCCCAATTCTTCGGCGCATACTTCCACCAGGACTGGGATCTGGAGGCCGATGACTGGCCAGGGATCGTCGACACCTATGTCAACGATGACCCCGTCGCCAGGCCTCTGCTGAGGCTGGCCGAGGAGATTGACGACCTGCGCCAAGCCCGGCAGGGACGGGACCTGGAGCAGTTTCTCGTGCGCACGGTCGGTGTCGACTACGTGCCCGAGCCTCCGCTGACCTACTCGGAGTGGTTGGGCCAGGTCGCGGACCGGTTACGCCAGCGGGCCGCAGGCCTCGGCGACTGAAGTGGCAGGTGCGACGCGCGGGAGCGCCTAGCCCGCGAATTCCTTTGCCAGACCGTCGATTCCAGCGCGAATCGCGGTCAGGGCCTCGGCGCGGGCCTTGAGCTTGCTCGCCACGTGCGCGCCGGTGTTCAAGGTCGCGGCGGCCTCAGCGGCCACCTCCTGGGCGCGTGACAGCACCGCGTCCGCCGCGACGACCTCATCGAGCCAGCCGCCCGCGATCGCCGCGTCACCGGTGAACACCGCCGCCATGGCGATCCCGCGCTGAAAAGCAGCCCGGGTCAGGCGCATCCGCATGATCTCGATGGCCGAGATCGGCAGCGTCATCCCGATCTTCACCTCGTTGGCCTGGCACCGCGACGTCACCGCGCCGACCCGATGATCACCGGACAACAGCAGGAACGATCCCATCGCGATGGCATGCCCGGTCGCCGCCATGATCACCGGCACCGGGAAGCTCAGGCACCGCACCGACAGTTCGAAACCGCCGGCGAGCATGCCCAGGGTTGCGGCCACGTCGCCGGACGAGAACACGCTCAGGTCGAATCCGCCGCTGAACACCTTGGAATTACCGGCCAGCACCACGGCCTTCACCTCGCCGGCGGCCGCGCCCGCGGCCGCCTGATCCAGCGCCGCGTTGATCTCGGCCTGCATCGCAGGCGACAGTGCGTTGACCTTGCCGTCGTCCATCGTGATCGTGGCCACGGCATCGTTGAGCTCGTAGCTCACCAGGCTGCTCATCGCACTGATGCTAGCGAGTGGGCTCAGGCCCGATGACGCCTGCCGGAGGTTGTCGTCGGCTTGATCAGATCCGTCTCGGGATCGTCGTCGTCGTAATCGTCGTCGTCATCGTCATCGCCGGCCTCGTAGCGGTCGCGCCAGCGGGACCGCATCTCGGCGCCCAGCGCGTTGATGCGGTTGATTTCCGAGCGCAGCTTCTGCTCGTCGGTCTCCTTGGCCGCGTATTGGAAATAGGTCAGCACACCGCGCAACAACTCCAGCTTCTGCTTCTCCCGGCGGGCCTGGTCGTGGGTGGTCAGCAGTTCCATCCGGTCCACCGGCGGCAGCGTCGCCCAATCCAGCACCGCGGTGTTGCGCAGCTTGCGGCCACTGGGCTTGCCGGGTGAGCCCGGCTCGTCGTAATAGGTGACCGCCCCGTCGAAACGCGACGCGATCGCCTCACCGAGCTGCTTGCGGTCCAGCGCCGAATCCCACACGATGCGCCACTCCTGCGACGGCGCCAGATACGGGATCTCGGCGGGCAGGTTCAACGGCACGATGTCGACGAAGTTGTCGTCATACGAGCTCTCGTACTTGCCGACAGTGGGTGGATTCGCGAACTCGAACCGCAACCCGTACGCCGGCCGCTGACCGTAATTGCGGACGACCAGCTCCACCAGGTGCCAATCGGCACTGCTCGGCTCCATGAACATCGACACGTTCGGCTGGGTCAGCTCGGCGCGCCGGTCCCTGGCCTTCAGATACTGCCGCCACGCATAGATCAAGGCGATGACGATGACGGCAATCGCCACCCATGCCGCGAGCGCAGTCCATGCACCCGGTTCGAAACTAGCCAACTCACGCCCCCGCTCCGTGACTGAATCGATGATCCCCACCAAGTGGGTATATCACGGACCTTCGGGATGGGCAGTGGTCCGGCTCAGCAAACTTCGGCCAAAACCGGCTCCCTCACGAGGCGACGGCAGTGAGGATGTCGCGCTGCACCGGAACGGTGACGGGTGTGTGGACCAGCCGCTCACCGCGCGCCAGCCACTCGATGTCGGTCCATTCGATACGCGCGGGCAGTCGCCGCCAATAGTGCGGGTGCGAACGCAGGTACACCTCGACACTGGCGTGCACCTTGGCGTCCAGCGGCGCCCGGCACCGCCCGATCGCCGGTGCGGTCCCGGCCAGGGCGTCGAGATCGGTGGGGCAGGCACTGTGATCGTGAACTCGCAGCCCCGAGGAAATAGCCCCGTCCAGCATCCAGTCCAGAGCGATGTCGGCCAGCGGCCAGCACGCGCCGGTGCCGCCGATGACATCGCCGCGGGTTCCGCGGAACCAGACTTCATCGAGGCTCTCGCGGTACCGCATCGTCCGGCGACCGCCGTCGACCGCCACCGCGTGCCGGCCGGACTCCACCGTCGGCAGTGGTCCCATGTGGTGCTTGGTGCCCGGAGTGGCCGTCGCATTCCACAGCCCGACGAACCGCACCGGCACGGCCGGATCGCGGTCACCGAACAACTGCGCCGCCAACACCCTGATCTGTCGCCAGTCCTGGGGCGTGCGCGCCGTGCGCGGCAGCACATAGGTGGCAAGCGCGTAGTCCAGTACGTCATCGGAATGAGCCGGCAACAAGCCGACCGTGCCGAGCAGCGTGGCCAGTTCACCGGCGCGGTGCCCGCCCTCGCCGCCGCCGAACACGAAGATGCGATCCCCGGGATCCCACGCATCGCCGAGGAAGCGGTACGCCTCGGCGATGGCCGCCCTGGCTTCGCCGGCCGAGTCGCCGCGGCGGCCCGGCGCGATGCGTCTACCGGGCTGCGTGGCTGCGCCGCTGTGATACCAGGTCAACTGATCGGTGCCCTCCAGCAACCGGAACAGCATCTCGGTATTCGACGCGTCACGGAGTCCAGGACGTTCATCTGTGTGGTCGAAGCACAGCACGATGTTCTTCACGGCGACCCCCGGCGGGACTGTCAACTACTGCTCAACTGATGCTGACCAATACTTTGCCGGGTCTGTGGGCTGGTGTCCTGAGTATTGCACTACTCGAATCGCGCAAAACGGTACGTAGTTCCCCTTGCAACCGCTTAGGCAACGAAATCCGTGGCAGCTGGACCATTAGAGGGTGCAATTGCCCCGTTGATTGATCATGATTTCAGCGGATTCCGCACTTCGTGGAACTGGAACGATTCATCAACCGCCCATCAACATGTGCCATTGCTCAAGGTTTGACGCCCGATACACGTAGTTGCTGCGTTTGACTTCGTCGAGCGGGGCGCTCGGTTCCTCCGAGTACCAGTGGCCGGGGAAGACGGTCGGGTCTCCGGGCAGCTGGGCCAGCGCCTGCAGGCTGCGGAACATGTCATCGACATTGCCGCCGGGAAAGTCGGTGCGCCCGCAACCATCGAGGAACAACGTGTCACCGGCGACCAGTCGGCCCTCCAGCAGGAAGCACTGACTTCCCGGGGTGTGGCCGGGGGTGTGCAGTAGCTCGATCTCCAGCGCGCCGACCGCGACCTTGTCGCCGTGGACGTGCGAGGTCAACTCACTCGGCGCGATCCCGGTGACCTGGGAGACCCACTCGGCCTCGTGGGTGTTGACGTGGACCGGCACGCTCTGGCGCTCCAGCAGTTCGGCGAGACCCTTCAGGGAAAAGCCCGCCATCGTGCCGCCGACGTGGTCGGGGTGGTGATGGGTGACCAGCACGCCGGAGAGGTGCATGTCGTCGGCCTCGAGCACGTCGACGAGGTCGTTGGCCGCGTACGCCGGGTCGACCACCACGGCGTCGCCGGTCTCGCGGTCGCCGATCAGATAGGAGAAGTTGCGCATCTGCTGGGCGATCGGGTCGCCGGCCGCGTAGTCGCGGCCCGACAACAACTGCCGGAAGTACAAGCGGTCTTGGGCGTTGGGCTCGGACATGTGTTCAGCGTATTGGTGCTCCGCATCGCCCTCTCCGCGCATCCCCGCAGGTCCAAAAACCGCACGTCATGACGTGTTTGAACGCACACCGATAAAACTCGCATCAAAAATGCGGAATTACTAGCGTCAGCGGTATGCACCTCACCCGGTTCACCGACCTAGGACTGCGCACGCTGATGCTGCTGTCCTCGGGAGAGTCCGAGGACCGGCGCGTCACCACCCGCACCATCGCCTCAGGCGCCAACGCGTCCGAGCATCACGTCGCCAAAGCCGTCTCCAAGCTGTCCGAGCTCGGCATGGTGCACGCCCGGCGCGGCCGGGTCGGGGGACTGGTGCTCACCGAGGCCGGACGCACCGCCTCGATCGGCTGGCTGGTGCGCGAACTCGAAGGGGACCGCGAGGTCATCGAATGCGGCGGGGATTCCCCCTGCCCGCTGATCGCAGCCTGCCGGCTACGCCGGGTGCTGGCCGACGCGAAGGAGGCGTTCTATCGCGAGCTCGACCGCTACACCGTCACCGACCTGACGGCGGACACCCGCCTACCGATCGTTCTACAGCTCACCCCGGCAGTAACCCACCCCGAAAGGAATCCCCGATGACCGTCACCAGCCCCGAGCCGTCAGCGGTACGCGACGAACTGGAGCCGCAGCACGCCGAAATCGTCTCCGCGACACTGCCCCTCATCGGCGCGCACATCGACGAAATCACCTCGGAGTTCTACCGTCGGCTGTTTGCCAACCACCCCGAGCTGCTGCGCAACCTGTTCAACCGTGGCAACCAGGCCCAGGGAGCCCAGCAGCGCGCGCTGGCGGCGTCGATCGCCACGTTCGCCACCCACCTGGTCAACCCCGACCTGCCGCACCCGTCGGCGCTGCTCGCGCGCATCGGTCACAAGCACGCCTCGCTGGGCATTACCGCCGACCAGTACCCGATCGTGCACGACAACCTGTTCGCCGCGATCGTCCAGGTCCTGGGTGCCGACACCGTGACACCCGAGGTCGCCGAGGCCTGGGACCGGGTCTACTGGATCATGGCCGACACCCTGATCGCGCTGGAGCGTGACCTCTACGCCGGTGCCGGTGTGGAACCCGGTGACGTCTTCCGGCGGCTGCGCGTCGTCTCCCGCGTCGACGACCCGTCCGGTGCAGTCCTGGTCACCGTGCGCGCCACCGAGCCCGTCAACTTCGCCGCCGGACAATACGTCTCGGTCGGCGTGACACTGCCCGACGGTGCCCGCCAGCTACGTCAGTACAGTCTCGTCGGCGCACCCGGTTCCACCGACCTGACGTTTGCGGTCAAGCCCGTCGACGCCGTCGCGGACCAGCCCGCCGGCGAGGTCTCGTCCTGGATCCGGGCCAACCTCTGCATCGGCGACCTGCTGGACGTCACGCTGCCGTTCGGTGACCTGTACACCGGCGGTCGGCCCGACGGCCCCCTGGTGCTGGTGTCGGCGGGCATCGGGATCACCCCGATGGTCGGCATCCTGGAATTCCTGGCCGCCGAGGCGCCCGACACACACCTACGGGTCCTGCATGCCGACCGCAGCGACGGCGGCCAGCCGCTGCGGGAGCGCCAGCACGAGCTGATCGACGCGCTGCCCAACGCGAGCCTCGACCTCTGGTACGAGGACGGCGTCACCGGAGGGGCGGCCGGCGTGCACGCCGGGCTGCTCAAGCTCGACGGGATCGAACTGCCCGCGGACGCCGCGTACTACCTGTGCGGTGGGGCCGGATTCGTCGAGGCGGTCCGCACCCAGCTGAGTGACCGCGGAATCGCCCACGAGCGGGTGCACTGCGAGCTCTTCGCACCCAACGATTGGCTCCTGGACTAGCCGACCAGGCAAAACAGCTCCCCGGCGGCCGCGTTGACCTGCGGTTTGGTTTGGCTGCCGGGAAAGCTGTACCCTCTTTAAGGCTGCGCGGCTACGGACGCGCACAAGCCCCCTTAGCTCAGTCGGTAGAGCGTTTCCATGGTAAGGAAAAGGTCAACGGTTCGATTCCGTTAGGGGGCTCGGTGGACGAGCAGGCGGTGCGCCGACTCGCATCATCGGGGCGGTGTAGCTCAGCTGGTTAGAGCGCACGACTCATAATCGTGAGGTCGGGGGATCGAGTCCCCCCACCGCTACAGGAACAATCAACAGCAGAGCGTGATTTTAAGCAGGGAGAACTGACGTGGCGTCGAGTACCGACGTACGGCCGAAGATCACTTTGGCGTGCGAGGTGTGCAAGCACCGCAACTACATCACCAAGAAGAACCGCCGCAACGATCCCGACCGGCTCGAGATCAAGAAGTTCTGCCCCAACTGCGGCACCCACCAGCCGCACAAAGAGTCGCGATAGCCAAACGCTCGTGGCTCTATCGTCAAACATCGTCGGGATGCACTACCGGCATCCCGAGCATTACGAGGTCGGACGCGAGAAGATTCGCGAGCATGCGATCGCGGTAAAGAACGACGATGCGTTCTTCACTGACGAGGCTGCCGCGGCTGAGCTCGGTCACGACTCGCTGCCGGCGCCGCTGACGTTCATTTGCATCTTCGGTTACCAGGCGCAGTGGGCGTTCTTCGAGTGGGCCAACATCGGTATCCAGGACGCTCAGATCGTCCAGGTCGACCAGGAGCTGAAGTTCCTCAAGCCGGTCAGAGCCGGTGACAAGCTTTACTGCGACGTGTACGTGCATTCCGTGCGCAAGGCGCACGGCACCGACATCATCGTGACCAAGAACATCATCACCGACGACAAAGGTGAGGTGGTCCAGGAGGCCTACACGACCCTGGCCGGTCGTGCGGGCGACGGAGAAGAGGGTTTTAACTGATGGCGCTGCGCGAGTTCAGTTCGGTGAAGGTCGGTGACACGCTTCCGGAGCGGGTGATCCCGCTGACCCGTGGAGATCTGGTCAACTACGCCGGCGTGTCCGGTGACCTCAACCCGATCCACTGGGACGACGAGATTGCCAAGCAGGTCGGCCTCGACACCGCGATCGCCCACGGCATGCTGACCATGGGCCTCGGCGGCGGCTACGTCACCGGATGGGTCGGTGACCCGGCTGCCGTCACCGAGTACAACGTCCGCTTCACCGCGGTGGTGCCGGTCCCCAACGACGGGGTGGGCGCCGAGATCGTCTTCAACGGACGCGTCAAGTCCGTCGACGCCGAGCAGAAACTTGTCACCGTCGCCATCTCGGCCACCGCGGGCGGAAAGAAGATCTTCGGGCGGGCCACAGCGACCGCAAAACTGGCGTAAAGGAGTTCTGGGCCATGGCACTCAAGGCTGACATCCGAGGAATGGTCTGGAAGTATCCGTACCCTTTCCTGATCGGCCGCGAGCAGATCCGTCAGTACGCCAGAGCCGTCAAGGCCATGGACCCGGCCAGCCACGATGAGGCTGCCGCCGCCGAACTCGGCCACGATGCGCTCGTCGCTCCGCTCACCTTCGCCTCCACCCTGGCACTGCTGGTGCAGGAGCACTTCTTCCAGAACGTCGACGTCGGCATGGAAACCAAGCAGATCGTCCAGGTGGACCAGAAGTTCCTGTACCGCAAGCCGCTCAAGGCGGGCGATCAGCTGCACGCCATCATGCAGGTCACCTCGGTCGAGGAGCGCTTCGGCGCCGACATCGTCGTCACCCACAACATCTGCACCGACGACGACGGTGCGGTGGTCCTGGAAGCCATCACCACGATGATGGGCCACGACGCCGACGATTCCATCCAGGTCAAGTGGGATCCGGAAACCGGCAAGGTCGTCCGGAAGGCCGCCGGGGAGTAGTCGTCATCAGCGGGCGCGATTAGTTTCTCGCGCCCACGCCGGGTACACTCGGAACCCGGGGTTTTTCCCATTTCAGCGCGCTGTCCGTCGGCTTGACCATGAGCGATCGGGGAGCGCGCGAATTGTGTAAGCCTCGACGCAGTACGGTGGCGGAAGCGCCAGTAAGCCACCGACAGAGGGGCGTAGCTCAACTGGCAGAGCAGCGGTCTCCAAAACCGCAGGTTGCAGGTTCAAGTCCTGTCGCCCCTGCTCAAACTGAATATTCGACAACGTGTGGACACTGGAAAGTGAACACACAAACCAGGATGAAAGGCATGCGGTGAGCGACGAGCGCGAAGGTGCCGGCTCCGCAGACGACACTGGAACCGACGCCGGCACCGACACCGGGGCAACGGACACCTCCCACGGTCAGACCGCGGTGGTGACCCGGCCGCTGCGCCCGACCGGCAAGCGGACCCGTCGTGGCGTGGCTGACGAGGCCGACAGTGACGATGCCGCCGAGGGCGACGCGTCGAGCGATGATGCCAAGGCCGACTCCGGTAAGTCGAAGAAGCCCAAGAAGAACGCGAAGGCCAAGAAGACCGGGCCGTCGCGTAACCCGATCATGTTCGTCGTCAACTACCTGCAGCAGGTCGTTGCCGAGCTCCGCAAGGTGATCTGGCCGAACCGCAAGCAGATGGTCAGCTACACCACGGTGGTGCTGGTCTTCCTGGTGTTCATGGTCGCGCTGATCTCCGGCGCCGACCTCGGCCTGGCGCGACTGGTGTCGCTGGTGTTCGGCACCTGATCTGGAATTTGAGAGAGGACTGACAACGTGACCACGTTCGACGGCGATGAGACCGTTGCCGACGATCCGACTGCGGACGAACGGGCCGTCGACGCCGTCGAGTCGCAGAACGACGAGCCGTCCGACGGCCCTGAGGCCGACGAGACCGCCACGGTCGACGAGATCGCCACGGTCGACGAGACCGAGTCGGTTAATGAGACCGAGCCGGCCCCGGCCGAAGCTTCCGAAGAGGCACCTGCTGCCGACGAAGCGCCTGAGGTCGACGAAGACGAGGACCCGGCAGTCGCGCTCAAGAAAGAGCTGCGACTCAAGCCCGGCGACTGGTATGTCATCCACTCCTACGCCGGTTACGAGAACAAGGTGAAAGCCAACCTCGAAACCCGCGTGCAGAACCTGGACGTCGGCGACTACATCTTCCAGGTCGAGGTGCCCACCGAAGAGGTCACCGAGATCAAGAACGGCCAGCGCAAGCAGGTCAACCGCAAGGTGCTGCCGGGCTACATCCTGGTGCGCATGGAGCTCAACGACGAGTCGTGGGGCGCGGTGCGCAACACCCCCGGCGTCACCGGCTTCGTCGGCGCCACTTCGCGTCCGTCCCCGCTGTCGCTGAACGACGTGGTGAAGTTCCTGCTTCCGCAGGGCGCGGCGAAGAAGCCCGCCAAGGCCGGCGCAGGCGGTGCCGCGGCGGGTGCCAGCACCGAGGCAACCCTGGAACGGCCGGAGATCCTGGTCGATTTCGAGGTCGGCGAGTCCGTCACCGTCATGGACGGCCCGTTCGCGACGCTGCCCGCCTCCATCAGCGAGGTCAACGCCGAGCAACAGAAGCTCAAGGTGCTGGTCTCCATCTTCGGCCGCGAAACACCGGTCGAACTGACCTTCAACCAGGTCTCCAAGATTTAGTCGCCACAGCGGCTAGAAACAACGGGCGTTTCACGCCCTTGGATGAGCAAGTAAAGGAACACCAGAAGCATGGCCCCGAAGAAAAAGGTCGCCGGGCTCATCAAGCTGCAGATCCAGGCCGGGCAGGCCAACCCCGCCCCGCCGGTCGGTCCTGCACTTGGCCAGCACGGCGTCAACATCATGGAGTTCTGCAAGGCGTACAACGCCGCGACCGAGTCGCAGCGCGGAAACGTCATCCCCGTGGAGATCACCGTCTACGAGGACCGCAGCTTCACTTTCGCACTGAAGACCCCGCCCGCCGCCAGGTTGCTGCTCAAGGCCGCCGGTGTGCCCAAGGGTTCGGGCGAGCCGCACAAGACCAAGGTCGCCAAGGTGACCTGGGACCAGGTGCGCGAGATCGCTGAGACCAAGAAGGCCGATCTCAACGCCAACGACATCGACGCTGCGTCGAAGATCATCGCCGGTACCGCCCGCTCCATGGGTATCACGGTCGAGTAGCGAAGCGGATCGAGCCGACAGCACAAGTCGAGTATCCGACTACTGCAATTTGTGGGAGGGCCAGCTTCGGCCCGCCAACCACAGACTCTGAATTGGAGATTCAATGAGCAAGAACAGCAAGGCATACCGCGAAGCCGCGGAGAAGATCGACCGGGACAAGCTCTACTCGCCGCTTGAAGCCGCGAAGCTGGCCAAGGAGACCTCCTCCAAGAAGCAGGACGCCACCGTCGAGGTCGCCATCCGCCTCGGCGTCGACCCCCGCAAGGCTGACCAGATGGTGCGCGGCACCGTCAACCTGCCGCACGGCACCGGTAAGACCGCCCGCGTCGCCGTGTTCGCCGTCGGCGAGAAGGCAGAGCAGGCACTGGCTGCCGGCGCCGATATCGTCGGCAGCGATGACCTGATCGAGAAGATCCAGGGCGGTTTCCTGGACTTCGACGCCGCGATCGCCACCCCGGATCAGATGGCCAAGGTCGGTCGGATCGCCCGCGTGCTGGGCCCGCGCGGTCTGATGCCGAACCCCAAGACCGGCACCGTCACCCCCGATGTCACCAAGGCTGTGGCCGACATCAAGGGCGGCAAGATCAACTTCCGCGTCGACAAGCAGGCCAACCTGCACTTCGTGATCGGCAAGGCGTCCTTCGACGAGGCCAAGCTGGCCGAGAACTACGGCGCCGCCCTCGACGAGGTGCTGCGTGCCAAGCCGTCGTCCTCGAAGGGTCGTTACCTCAAGAAGGTGACCGTCTCCACCACCACGGGCCCGGGTATCCCGGTTGACCCGTCGGTGACCCGGAACTTCACCGAGGAGTAGCGAAGCGGAGCCGACCATCGGCACTGCGGAGTAATTTTCTCGTTCCAATGGCCAGTTATGGCACAAGATTCTCTGAATCGCGTGTCATAGCTGGCCATTCGGCGTTTCTGGGGCGCATTCGGCGAGACGTCGGCGCAGGAAGGCCCGCGCCGGCTCAGACCCACCGCCTTCGCCGTCGAGCGCGATGCGGTACCAGCGCTGGGCCTCGCTCAGCCGGCCGGCCCGGCGCAGAAGGTCCGCCCGGATCGGCGCCACCGCATTCGTCCGGGCCAGCCGCGGATCGTCGGCCACTTCGTCGAGGGCGGCCAGCCCGGCCGGGAATCCGTCCCGAAAGCCAACGGCGAGTGCACGATTGGCGCGTACAACAGGTGAGTCCGTCATCGTCGTCAACTGGTCGTAGGCCAGACAGATGGTGCCCCAGTCGGTGTGCTGCCAGGTGGGCGCCGTCGCATGCAGCGCCGCGATCACCGCTTGCGGCAGATATGTGCCGGGGGCACCGTCGGCCAATCGCAACTGTTCCAGACCGCGGGCGATACGGCCGCGATCCCAGTGGCGACGGTCCTGCTCGTCCAGCGGTATCAACGCGCCGCTCTCGTCCACCCGGGTCCGTCGGCGCGAATCATGTAGCAGCACAAGCGCCGCGAGCGCGTGCGCGTCACGGTTGCCGGGCATCAACGAGCACAGCTCACCCGCGAGCCGGACACCCTCATCGCACAGCTCGTCGCGGATGGCCGAAGGTCCGCCCGTCGACCAGTAGCCCTCGGTGAACACCGAATAGATGCAGCCGAGTACGTGAGGCGTGCGCTCAGCCAGAAGCTCCCGCGGCGGCACCCGCAACGGGATGTTGGCCTGACGAATCTTGTTCTTGGCCCTGGTGATTCGTTGACCCACCGCGGCCTCGGACTGCAGCAGGGCACGGGCGATCTCGGTGACCGTCAGGCCGGAGATCAGCCGCAGCGTCAGGGCCAGCTGCGAGCTGCGGTCCAGCGCGGGGTGCGCGCAGGTGAACATCATCCGCAGCTCGTCGTCGCGGACCGGCTGCAGCTCGGCATCCCCGCCGCCGGACGCGCTGACGTGCTCGTACACAGCTGCGAGTTCCTTTCCGGGACGGGCAGATTCACGCCGCAGGCGGTCCAGCGCCCGATTGCGTGCCACCGTTGTCAACCACGCACCGGGACTGGCGGGCACGCCGCCGGACGGCCATACCTGCAGCGCCTGTGCGCAGGCCTCCTGGACGGCGTCCTCGGCCACGGTGAGATCACCCGACCAGCGGGCGATGGTGGCCACCACCGGGCCCCACTCGCGCCGAAAGACGCCGTCCAACTGGGTCACCGAGGACTACAGGCCCGAGACGCCCGACAACTGGCGGACCTCGATGGCCGACGCCGGAATCATCGACGCCAGCTTGACCGCCTCCTCCCGATCGGAGGCACGCAGCACGTAGAAGCCGTTGGCCACCTCAGCGCCCTCGGCGTACGGGCCGTCGGTGAGCATCACCTTGCCGTCACGCACGCGCACGGTGGTCGCGGTGGACGGCGGATGCAGCGGCGCGCCGGCAAGCGTCTTGTCGCCGATGGTCTTGGCGAGTTCGACGTGCTGACCCGCCTGCTGGTTCCACTCGTCGGTGCCCGGCGTGCGAACATCCTCCGGCGGCTCCAGCAGCAGCGCCAGCCAATCGGTGGCCAGCGGCTGCTCGGGGGCCTGCCAGTGGACCATCGGCCACACCTCGACCGCGCCGAACTGGGCGACCGGGATATCTCGGGCAAGGGTCAGCGCTTCATCGAGATTGTCGGCCTCGAACACGTAGTAGCCGCACGCCACCTCAGCGCCCTCGGGGAACGGGCCGTCGGTAACCGTCGGGTTGTCCGGCCCACCGGTGATGCGGGTGGCGGCGGCAGCCCTGTCCAGCGCGTCGCCCGCCCGGATCGCCGACTTGGCCTTGGCGTGAAAAGCCTGGAAGGCAGCCATGCCCTCGGCCCGCTGCTCGGGTGCCAGTTCCACATCCTGGCTGATCAGTAAAGCGAAGTAATACATCGTCATCTCCCGGCGTCAGCGAGTGAGAACCCTCTGTTCCACTCTCTACCCATCTGACGAACGAGGCTGCCGGGATCCGACACTCGGCCGGAGATACTTCCGGCGGCTACTTCTGCAGGGTGAACTGATGCACGCTGATGTGGCCCGAGGCGAAGTATTTCTGGCAGCCGTTGAGGTACTTGTCGTAGCGGTCGTAAACCTCTTGGCCCTGGATCGCGACGGCCTTGTCCTTGTGGGCCTCTAGCGCGTCGGCCCAGATCTCGAGCGTCCGGACGTAGTGCGGGCCGATCTCCTGTAGCTGGGCGACCTTGAAGCCGGCCTCGGTCGCTCTCTCCTCCTCCATCGACACCGAAGGCAGCCGGCCGCCGGGGAAGATCTCGGTCATGATGAACCGGGCGAACCGGGCGTCTTCGAACGTCATGTGCAGGCCGAGCTTCTGGCCTTGCCGAAGGTCGAATCCCGTTATGTTGTGCAGCAACATTGTGCCGTCGTCAGGCAGCGCGTTGTAAGCCATCTCGAAAAATGCCGGATACCGCTCGAATCCGAAATGTTCGAAGGCGCCGATCGACACGATGCGGTCCACCTTGTCGTTGAACTCTTCCCAACCCTGGAGCCGAACCTCGACATTGCGGTCGGTGGGAATCTTGGCGAGCTTTTCGATGGCGTATTCACGTTGCTCGCCACTCAGCGTCAGCCCGATGACATTGACGTCGTATTTCTCGACCGCGCGCGCCATGCCGGCGCCCCAGCCGCAGCCGATGTCGAGCAGCGTCATCCCCGGTTCAAGCCCCAGCTTGCCCAGCGCCAGATCGAATTTGGCGATCTGGGCTTCGTCGCCGGTCATGTCCTCGCGCTCGAAATAACCGCAGGTATAGCCCATTGTGGGGCCTAGGAACAGTTCATAGAATTCATTTGAAATGTCGTAGATCGACTGCAGTTCTTCATATTTCGGTGTCAATTTGGACATATTCGCTATGCTCCAAGCTGTAGAGTTCTCCCGAGAATCTCAGGGTACCGCAGGCGCCCCTGGCGGGCCTGTTGTCGACACCGTCAATGAATTTCATTGGCAAACAAAATTACTGCGCTTATGACACCAATTGCGCTGGTATTTCCTGCGGAAACCGCTCAGGCGGCGCTGCGTCAGCAAAGCGAAACTAACCCGCGACATGCAAGGTGAACTGGTTGACGTCGATACGTCCGGTCCGAAAACAGTCGGCACATCCCGTCAGATAGCGCATGTACCGGTCATAGACCTCCTGGGACTGGATCTCAACGGCCACATCGTGGTTGGCCTCCAGATTCGTCGCCCATATGTCGAGCGTGCGGGCGTAGTGGGCCTGTAGGGACTGGCGCCGGGTCAGCCTGAAGGATGCCCGTGCCGCATGCTCCTCGACCATCTCGATCGAGGGCAGCCGTCCGCCCGGGAAGATCTCGGTGAGGATGAACTTGATGAACTTCGCGAGCTCGAAGGTGAGCGGCACGCCCAGGCGGTGAGCATCCCGCGGGTGCAGTCCGGTGATGGTGTGCAGGAGCATCACGCCGTCGGCGGGCAGGGCATCGTGAGCGAAGCGGAAGAAGTCGGCATAACGGTCATGGCCGAAATGCTCGAACGCACCGATCGAGATGATGCGGTCCACCGGCTCGTCGAACTCCTCCCAGCCGGCCAGCAGCACCCTTTTGGTGCATGGACTGTCGGATTCGTCGAACAAGTTCTGCACGTAGCCGACCTGGTTGCGGCTGAGCGTGAGGCCGACGACATTGACGCCGTACCGCTCGACAGCGCGCATAAGCGTTGCGCCCCAGCCGCATCCGACATCGAGCAACGTCATCCCGGGTTGCAGACCGAGCTTGCCGAGCGACAGGTCGATTTTCGCCACCTGAGCGTCCTGCAGAGACATGTCGTCGCGTTCGAAGAACGCGCAGCTGTAGGTCCTGCTCGGGTCCAGGAAGAGCGCGAAGAAATCATCGGACAGGTCGTAATGGGCTTGTACGTCGTCGAAATGAGGGTTGAGTTTTCCCGGATGTTCGGCCATGAAGGCACCTCTTGGGCAGACACCGACCGGCTAGAACTGCGCTACGCCACGTCTCGACCCAGCCGCCTCCCCGGACTTGCTAGAACTGTAGAGGGAGTTCGGCCAGCTACCGAGCTTTCAAGCGACAGCAAAGTGATGATCGAGCAATTAACTTTGCACACGCAGAAATCAGAGGGAACTGGCGAAGTTCGTCTTGAGCTCTCCGACGATCTCGTCCCACACCGGTTCCGGTAGCTCGTGGCCCATCCCGTCGATCAATACCAGGCGGGCGCCCACAATCGCGCGGGCCACCGCACGGCCCCCGAACGGGCGCATCAGCCGGTCGGAGCGTCCATGGATCACCACGGTGGGTGCGCTGATCCGCTTGTCGTGGTGGCGCAGGCTGCCGCTACCGAGGATGGCATCGAAATGCCGGGCGATCCCAGCCGGGTAATGGGCGCGGTCGTACAGTTCGGCAGCCTGGGCCCTGATCTCCTCCTCGGGAGTGGGGTAGCCGGGGCTGCCGTTGATCCTGCTGATCCGAACGGCGTTGTCGATGACGGCTTCTCGCGACGAATTGGCGGGCGGGCCGGTGATCACCGACAGCAGTTGCTTGATGCCGGGCGGCGGCAGCAGCGGCTGGTTGTTGCTGGAGAAGATCACCGCCAGCGACCGGGTGCGCTGTGCGTACCGGGACGCGAACACCTGGGCGATCATCCCGCCCATCGAACCGCCGACGATGTGCGCGTTGTCGATCTTGAGGTGATCGAGCAGGGCGGCAGCGTCATCGGCGACATCTTCGAGCGTGTAGACCGACGGACTGCGCAGACCAAGAAACGACCGGGCCAGCCGCAGCGGCAGCGGGGAATCCGCGCGCCTGCCGGACAACTTGGTGGACAGGCCCACATCGCGGTTGTCGTAGCGGATCACGCGCAACCCCTGGCTCACCAGCTTTTCGCAGAAACCGGTGCGCCACAACAGCATCTGCGCGCCCAGGCCCATGATCAGCAGCACGGCCGGATCGTTCGGGTCGCCCATGTCCTCGTAGTACAGGTCGACATCGCCGGGTTCCGCGGACGACTTGGCGAATCCGGTTCGCACGCTCATCCCGGCCACTCAGCCCTCGATCCCGTCGGAATCGCCTTCTTTGTGTTCGCGGCTGATATCCACCATGAAGTTGGCGAAGTACCCGGTGAGCTGGGGATCGTTCATCATCTGCCACTTCGGGGCCAGCAGCTTCATGTACCGCTCGACATAGAGGAACTGCTTGCCGATCAGCACCAACTCGCGGGGCAGCTTGACGTCGTAGGCATCGGCCAGCGTGGAGAGCTGCTTGCCGATTTCGGCGTAGGACATATCGCCGAGCGACTTCATGGTGAGCGGGGTAGCGAACTTCTCCAGGTCCTTGGCAGCCTGCGCCTCGGGCTTCACGGTGCCGACCGCGCCCATCAGAACGACGATCTTGCCCGCGGCCGCATGGTCCTTCTTGACTAGCAGGGCGTACACGAGCTCGCGCAGCAGCCACCGGGTCCGCGGATCGATGCGGCCCATGATGCCGAAGTCGAAGAACACGATCTTGCCGCCGTCATCGACGTAGAGGTTGCCCGCGTGCAGGTCGCCGTGGAACAGGCCGTGCTTGAGGCCGCCCTCGAACACGCTGAACAGCAGGGCCTTGACCAGCGCGGTACCGTCGAAGCCCTTCTTGCGGATGGCGGCCACGTCGTCGATGCGTACCCCGGTGATTCGTTCCATCGTGAGCACCCGCTGGCTGGTCAGGTCCCAGTAGACCTGGGGTACCCGGATGTTCTCGCCGAGCGGGGAGGCGTGCATGTGCGACACCCAGGCGTCCATCGACTGGGCTTCCAGCCGGAAGTCGAGCTCTTCGGCCAGGTTCTCGGCGAAGTCGGCGACCACGTCCTGGGCCGACAGCCGCCGGCCCAGCTTGGCCAGCTCCACCAGCTGCGCGCCGCGCTTGAGGATCTGCAGGTCGGCAGCGACGCGGCGGCGGATCCCCGGGCGCTGGATCTTGACCACCACCTCCTCGCCGCTGTGCAGCGTGGCGTAGTGCACCTGCGCGATCGAGGCCGAGGCGAACGGCTTGTCATCGAAACTCTTGAACAGTTTTGTGGGCTCGTCGCCCAGCTCCTCGACAAAAAGCCTGTGCACCTCATCGGTGTCGGCCGGCGGCACCCGGTCGAGCAGGCTGCGGAACTGGCGGCTCAGCGGCTCACCGAAGGCGCCCGGGCTCGACGCGATGATCTGGCCGAACTTGACGTAGGTGGGACCCAGATCGGAGAACGTCTGCGGGACCTGCCGGATGATCTTCTGCTGCAGGGAACCGCTGCCGAACATATTGGCGGCGACACGGACCCCGGTGCGGGTGATCTGCCAACCGGTGGCCCCGATGCGAGCGGCTTCCACGGGCAGCGGCACCCGGCTCAACCTGGCGACCTCGCGGTGCTTGGTTTTCGGCGGCGTAGTGCTCATAGCTGCAGTGTCTCAAAGGCCACGGTGGGGCCAAAAACATCTGTGCTGTGCGTCACACTGACGCGAAACTCTCTTCGACCTCGTCGCGGCTCAGGATCGGGTCGGTTCCGGGCATGTAAGTGGGCTCGGTGTGCGGCACCGTGGTACCGGCGGCGACCCGTTTTTGCGCTGCCCGGAACTCGAGGGTGTTACCTGCCGCGGTGTGTAGACCGTTGATGATCGACCACACCATGGCGCGTCGGGCCGCCCGCTCGATCGGGTTCGGATCTGTGTGTCCGATCAGCTGCTTGGCCCACTTCGGCATGGTGTCGCGGATCGCCCAGTCGACCGCGCTCTGCGGCATCGGCAGATTCGGGCCGGTGGCCATGGCCGCACCGTGGGTGAGAGCCAGCTTGGGTAGGTAGGAGTGCAGACACTCCAGCGTCTCGGCCTTGGTTTCGGGCAGGTCGGTGCCGCCCAGGGCGTGCCCGACCCGGATGAATTCGCCGTAGTAGCGGTCAAGTTTCTTACCGCGCAACGGGTTCGGGTGGTAGATCTCGTGCGCGGTGGCCAGGCCCCACACCACGGTCGCGTAGTTCCAGCGCAGCCAGTCCGGATCGTCGGCGTCATAGATCGCACCGTCGGGACGGGTCCCCTTGATGGTGTGGTGCATGGCGCGGACGGTCTTGGCCACCCGTTCGGCGGTCTCGGTGTTGCCGTAGGCCGTGCCGATGAAGAACGCGATCGAATGTCCCAGGCGCACCGCCGCGCCCTGGGGATCGATGACGGGGATGGCGGTGCCATCTTCATCGCGTTTGACCAGACGCGAATGGTGCATGCCCATCCAGTAGATCGAGGGATCGAGGCGCTCGATGTATGCCGCGCACTGCAGCCCGAAGATGAGTGCCTCGGTGTGGGAGTGCACGTGCCAGACGGCGCTACCCGGGCCGAACCACCCCGGATCGCCGGCCGGTCCGGCGAATTCCATGCCGCGGAAGTAGTGCTGACGAATGTCCGTGTCGAACTTCCGCTGCAGCGTCTGCTCGAGGATTTGGTGCGGCATGTCCACCGCGGGACCCCCTTCTGGTTACGTCTGTAGCCAGAATACATTTTGGGTACGGGTGTGACCAGACTTAGTCTGTAGGCATGTCGAGCCCGACGCGATGGGCCGGTGTGCCGTTGACGGACCGCCGGGCCGAACGCCGCGCGCTGCTTGTCGACGCCGCGTTCAGGCTGTTCGGGGACGGTGGTGAAGCCGCGACGTCCGTGCGCTCGGTCTGCCGCGAATGCGGCCTCAACACCCGTTACTTCTATGAGAGCTTCGCCGACACCGACGAACTGCTCGGTGCGGTGTACGACGAGGTGAGCGCGGCCCTGGCGGTCGATGTCGACGCCGCGACGGCCGGGGCCGGCGAATCCGTGCGGGCCCGAACCCGCGCCGGAATCGCCGCCGTCCTGGGTTTCAGCTCGGTCGATCCGCGGCGGGGACGAGTGCTGTTCACCGACGCCAGGGCCAACCCGGTATTGGCCGCGCGGCGCGCGGCGACCCAGGACCTGTTGCGTGAGGCCGTGCTGTCCGAGGGCGGGCGGCTCAATCCGGGCTCAGACCCGGTCGCCGCCCAGGTCGGCGCGGCCATGTACACCGGAGCGATGGCCGAGCTTGCCCAGCAGTGGCTGGGCGGGAACCTGGGCGACGACCTTGAGGTCGTGGTGGAATACGCGCTACGACTGGTGCTCGGCGGCGGTGCCTTCAGTTAGGCCCCGCCGCGGTGCCGCTAGTTAGGCCCGGCGGCGGTGCCGCCAATTAAACTGCGGCCGGCCGCCAGCGCTTGATCCACTCTGTCTCGGGCCACTGCTCCTCGGCCGCCAGCAACTCGTACATCGTTGCGCGGTCGATCGATTCGCGGATGATGTCGGCATGCCCGGCGTGGCGACTGAGTTCCTCGATCAGGTGCATGGCCACCCACCGCACCGACCAGTTGTCGACGTCCTGCGGGAACCACGGCACATCGTGGGGGACCGGCACGGCGGTGTCGAGGTTCCGCTCGGCGAAAACCCGCAGCGTCTCGGCGTTCTGGGCCTTGAACGCCGAGAGCAGACCGGCCAAGGTCTCGTCCTCACGCATGGTGTGCAGATCGGCGTATTCGGCCGCCTGCTCCTCGAACGGGCGGGGATCCGCCGGTGGAAACTGGGGCCCGTACTCGACGCGCGCGGTCCAGCTCTTCTGCACCTCGGTGACGTGCTTGATCAGACCGCCGACCGACAACGCACTCACTGACGGGCTGGACCGGGCCTGCTCGTCGGTCAGGCCGTGCGCGACCGCGACGAAGGCGTTCTGCTGAAAGGCGAGGAACTCGACGAGGGTCTGGCGTTCGTCGGCGGTGGGAGGCGGCATTCCGGGCATGGTTCAGTTCTCCTTGTTGTGGGTTGAGTGGGCGTAAAGATCTCGGATACAGGCGATTTCGGCACCGTGGTGGATCACTTCCCGGTGGATGTGCAGGACAAGCACGGCCATCGGCTCGTTACCGTACGGCCCCTCGGCGGGCCCGCACGGGCGCTTCAGGTCATCTTCGCTCAGTGACCTGACCCCGTCGATCCAATTTCGGTATGCGTCGTCGAGTTGGCTCAGGGCGGTGGCCGCATCGGTGGCGTACGGCCACGACTCGTAGTCCGCCGGCGGGCCGCCGAAGTGCGAGTGGTTGCGCATCGCGAACACGCCGACGATGACGTGTGCCAGCCGCCAGGCGATCGTGGTGAACTGTTCCGGTTGTGGCGGTGGATAACTGAAGTCGATGGCGCCGTCGGGGTGAACGGTCCAGCAGTCGGGGACGGGTTGCCAGAAGTACTCGTCGTCGGTGAGACCGTCCAATCGCGGCCTCAGTTGATTCGTCCAGTGGAAGTCCAGTTGGTCGGCCAGAAGGTTTGTCCACATAGGACTACCGTCTCACGCATATAGGACAGTTTCGGTCCTAAAAGTGAGGCAGACTTCTTGCATGGCCGTAAGCAGCGAAACCACCGGCCGCGTGTTGCAACTCCTCGGACTGCTGCAGTCGCGCCGGGCCTGGACGGGTGAAGAGTTGGCCGAACGGCTCGGCGTCACCACCCGCAGCGTCCGTCGTGACATCGAGCGGCTCCGCGAACTCGGGTACCCCGTCCACGCCAGCAAGGGGCAGGGCGGGGGCTACCAACTCGGCGCGGGCGCGGCGCTGCCCCCGCTGCTGCTCGACCCCGACGAAGCCGTCGCGATGGCCGTCTGCCTGCGGCTGGCCGCCGGCGGAAGCGTCGCCGGCGTCGGCGAATCCGCCCTGCGGGCGCTGTCCAAACTCGACCAGGTCATGCCCGCGCGATTGCGGTCGCAGGTGGCGGCGGTGCACGACGCCACCGTCACCCTGGCCCCGAACTCCTCGGACTCCCCGGTGGAACCCGAGGTGCTGATGACCCTGGCCCGCGCCTGCCGCGACCGCGAGCACGTCAGCACCGACTACACCGATATCCGAGGCAACCACACCCAACGGCGGCTGGAGCCCTATCAACTGGTGACCACCGGCCGGCGCTGGTACCTGATGGCCTACGACCGTGATCGCGAGGACTGGCGCAGTCTGCGCTTGGACCGGATGTCCGCGGTGGCGGCCCGCGGCACCACCTTCGCGCCGCGCGAGGCTCCGGATGCGGCCGACTACGTGCGTCGCTCGATCAGCTCCTCGCCCTACCGCTACGTCGCCCGGGTGCGCTATCGCGCCCCGCAAGAGATTGTGGCGCAGAAGTTTCCACCGGCGTCGGCCACCGTCGAGGCAGACGGACCCGACGCCTGCATCGTCACCACCGGCGCTGACGACCCCGAGCGCATGGTGCTGTACTTCGCCACTGTGGGATATGACTTCGAAGTACTCGAGCCGCCCGAGGTGGCCGCGGCCGTCCGCACGGTGGCCGATCGCCTCCACCTGGCTGCGCGCGGGAAAGTCAGGTGATCCCGAGCCGGTCGAGGAGCATCAGGAATGCGGCGGCGAAGTCGTTGTCGGCGGTTGCGGTGCGCACCGCATCCCAGTCGACCTGCTCGCGCACCGCGCGGGCGGCCGGCAGAAGCGCCGCGAAGTCGCAGTGGTGCTCGTTGAGCGAGCGCAACCTCTCCGACAACACCATCGTCGGCGGCAACACGGGCATCCGGATCGCGAGCACGTCGAACACCTCGGCGGACGCCAGCGTGGCCGCGTCCACCGATGCGCCGTTGAGTCGGTAGAGCACGTCGACCAGGACGTCGTCCTCGGGATAGGCCTTGAACAACCAGTCCTCGGGAACATGCACGATCTGAAACCCGGCCTTGCGCAACACCACCTCCGCCGCCTCCGCATCGGCCTCGGCAACCACGAAATCGACGTCGTGCACGGGCTCGGGCGCACCGTAGACCCACAGTGCGTAACTGCCGGCCAGCGCGAACTGCGGCCCATGCGCCTTGAACGCCGCCGCGGCACGCTTCAGCGCGTCACGCAGGTCGTCGTTGCGGTCGAGCACGTGCCATCCCTGGTCTGTCGGGCATTGCCCTGGTGGAGGCGATGCAGAGTGGGTACTGAGTACCCATGCGGCTGGCCACTTTCAACATCCTGCACGGACGCAGTGTTCACGATGGCGACGTCGACCTGGGCAGACTTGGCGCCGCGGTGGCCGAACTCGACGCCGACATCCTCGCGCTGCAAGAGGTTGACCTGGATCAGCCGCGTTCGGGCAAAGCAGATCTGACTGCGGTGGCCGCCCGGGCGATGAATGCCGTGCACCACCGATTCGTCGCCGCGATCTCCGGAACCCCCGGTGCCACCTGGATGGCCGCGACCGGCCGCGAACAACCCGGAACCGCCGCCTACGGCATCGCCCTTCTCACCCGGTACCCGGTCGAGAACTGGCAGGTGCTGCGGCTTCCTCGGATACCGGTCCGGTTTCCGATGTACGTCTCGGGGATCCGCCGGTTCCGGATCGTCCACGAAGAACCCCGGGCCGCAATGGTCGCCCGCATCGACACCCCGCTCGGCGCGCTCACGGTGGCCAACACCCACCTGTCGTTCGTGCCGGGGTGGAACCGGGTGCAACTGCGACATCTGGTGCGGGATCTGAGTGGCTTCCCGGGGCCGAGGCTTCTCATGGGAGACCTGAACTCGGGCGCACCGGCGCACTGGCATCAACTCGGGGCCGTGCCGACGTTCCCCGCCGACAGGCCGACGACGCAACTCGACCACATCCTCACCGACGACCCGGCACTGTTCGCGACTGAATGCGTGGCGCTGCACCTACCGATTTCGGATCATCGGGCGTTGGTCGTCGACATTTCGGCGCGTTGAAGCCGTAGGGTTTTCAGATGCGCGTCCTGTCAGTGGAGACGACGGAGCTGTTTGCCGGGCCCGAGGATGCCCCCCGGCAGCTGGTTCGGGTGCGGTATGAGGCCTGCGCCTCGCCGACGCCGGTGCGGGTGGGCGGGGACGGGCTCTCCGGTGAGGCGATCGCCGCACCCGGGGACGGCACCGTCGAGGTTCCCGTGGACGTCGAGCGAGGGGTACCCGGCGAGGTCCGGCGCGCCCGGGTGGGGGAGACGGCGTTCGACTTCACGGTGGCCGAACCGGGCTGGACCATGTACATGATCAGCCACTTCCACTACGACCCCGTCTGGTGGAACACCCAGGCCGCCTACACCAGCGTGTGGACCGAGGATCCGCCCGGCCAGTGCCGGCAGACCAACGGATTCGACCTGGTGCACGCTCACCTGGAAATGGCGCGGCGCGAACCGGAATACAAGTTCGTCCTGGCCGAGGTCGACTATCTCAAGCCCTACTGGGATGCCCGCCCGGAAGACCGGGCCGATCTACGCCGGTTCATCGCGCAGCGGCGCGTCGAGATCATGGGCGGCACCTACAACGAGCCGAACACCAACCTCACCAGCCCGGAGACCACGATTCGGAACTTCGTGTCGGGCATGGGTTTTCAACGCGACGTGCTGGGTGCTGATCCGGCCACCGCGTGGCAGCTCGACGTGTTCGGCCACGACCCGCAGTTCCCCGGGATGGCGGCCGACGTCGGCCTGACCTCCAGCTCGTGGGCACGCGGACCACACCACCAGTGGGGGCCGATGCAGAACGACGGCGACCCCGAGCGCATGCAGTTCGCCAGCGAGTTCGAGTGGATCGCGCCGTCGGGCCGCGGGTTGCTCACCCACTACATGCCCGCGCACTATTCGGCGGGATGGTGGATGGACTCCTCGGCGTCACTGGCGGAGGCCGAGGAATCCACGTACACGCTGTTCACCAAACTCAAGCGAGTTGCGTTGACCCGCAACGTGCTCCTGCCCGTCGGCACCGACTACACCCCACCCAACAAATGGGTCACGCAGATCCACCGCGACTGGAACTCGCGCTACGTCTGGCCGAAGTTCGTGTGCGCGTTGCCTTCCGAGTTCTTCACCGCGGTACGGGCCGAAGCCGACGAGCGCGGCATCACGCCGTCCCCGCAGACCCGTGACATGAACCCGATCTACACCGGCAAGGACGTCTCATACATCGACACCAAGCAGGCCAACCGGGCTGCCGAGGACGCGGTGCTCGACGCCGAGCGGTTCGCGGTGTTCGCCGGACTTCTCGGCGGCGCGGACTACCCGCAGGCCGCCATGGCCAAGGCCTGGGTGCAGCTGGCCTACGGAGCACATCACGACGCCATCACCGGCTCGGAATCCGATCAGGTCTACCTCGATCTGCTGACCGGCTGGCGCGACGCCTGGGAGCTGGGCGTCACCGCGCGCGACAACGCCTTGCAGCTGTTGTCGCAAGCCGTCGATGGGTCAGTTGTCGTATGGAACGCCGTGGCGCACAACCGGACCGACATCGTCACCGTGCACCTGGACGCACCGTTCCCCGGCGCGGTGTTCGACAGTGACGGCAACGAGGTTCCCGTGCTGGTCGAGCACGACGGAGCGACGGTGAGCTGGCTGGCCCACGACGTTCCGTCACTGGGCTGGCGGTCCTACCGTTTCGCAGCCGGGACCGCGAACGGCTGGGAACCGGTGGCCGGTGACGAGATCGCCAACGAGCGCTACCGGCTGCGCGTCGATGCGGCCCGCGGCGGTGGGGTGTGCTCGCTCGTGGACGACGGGCGTGAGCTCATCGCCGACGGCGGCGTCGGTAACGAACTGGCGGTCTACGAGGAATATTCGGCCCACCCCGAGGCCGGGGAAGGGCCCTGGCACCTGCTGCCCGCCGGGCCGGTGGTGGGCTCCTCGGCCACTCCGGCCGAGGACGTGCAGTGCTATCGGAGCGCGCTCGGACAGCGGGTGGTCGTGCGGGGCCGCATCGGAGATCTGTTGGGCTACACCCAGATCATTACGCTCTGGTCCGGCGTGGACCGGGTCGATTGCCGCACCGTCATCGACGAGTTCGTCGGGGCGGACCGCCTGGTGCGGCTGCGTTGGCCCTGCCCGGTGCCCGGGGCGCTGCCGGTGAGCGAGGTCGGCGACGCCGTGATCGGCCGCGGATTCGGGCTGCTGCACGACCACGGAGGCGGCCGCGCCGACACTGCCGTTGATGCCGCTCAGCATCCGTGGACGCTGGACAACCCGGCCTACGGCTGGTTCGGGCTGTCCTCGGCCGTGCGCGTGCGTATCGGAGCCGATGCGGTGCGAGCCGTTTCAGTGGCCGAAGTGGTCGCTCCCGACGACGGCACCGACCCGCGTGATCTGATGGTGGCCCTGGTACGCGCCGGGGTGACGGCCACCTGCAGCGCAGCCGACAAACCCCGCTACGGCGATCTCACCGTGGACTCCAACCTGCCCGACACCCGGTTCACCCTCGGTGGTCCCGATGAAAACCCCTTCACCGCAGCGGTTCTCGCCGAGGCGGATATCGCCTACACCGACGAGTTCAAACGCCAGATCGACGCAACCGGTTCGGCCCGCGTCTGGGTACCCGCCGCCGCGCCGTTGACCGATCAGTGGGTGCCCGGTGCCGATCTGCGTGGGGTGCGAGCCCTGCCCGTCCTGATCCTGGCCGGCGACCTGGACGCGGTGGTCGATGACCTCGGTGACGCCGAGATCGTCGTCACGCAGGAGGCCCCCGCGGTGGCCGAGCCGTTCGATGCCCGCACCGTCGCGCTGCTGAACCGTGGTGTGCCGAGCTTCGCCATCGAGCCCGACGGCACCTTGCACACGTCGCTGATGCGGTCCTGTACCGGCTGGCCGTCGGGCACCTGGATCGACCCGCCGCGCCGTACCGCACCGGACGGATCCAACTTCCAATTGCAGCACTGGACACACACATTCGACTACGCACTGGTCACCGGCGCCGGCGATTGGCGGGCCGCGGGCGTCGCACCCAGAGCCGCGGAGTTCAACCGGCCGCTGCAGCCGGTGGTGGTCGATTCGGCAGCCGGCGGCGGACTGCCGGCGTGGGGATCACTACTGGAGATCGAGCCGGCGGGCACCGTGCAACTGGGTGCGCTCAAGGCCACCGGGAATCCGCTCGCCTCGGGCAGCGTCCGCAGTGCCGATCCGGCCGACGGGGTCACCGCGCGCCTGGTCGAGATCACCGGCAGCGCTGCCGAGGTCACCATCCGCTCCGGGCTGCGCGCGGTCTCCGCCGCCGCGAACCTGAACCTGCTGGAAGAACCGGCGCCGGAGCAGCCCTCGCATCTGAGCTTGCACGGCTATCAGATCGCCACCGTATCCACCCAGTTCAACCTGCCGAGGGTATTGCGTGGCGAGCACCAGCGGTTGGCGCCCGATGCCGAGGTGGCACAACCTCTCTACGCCCGGTACTGGCTGCACAATCGCGGCCCGGCACCGCTGGGCGGTCTGCCTGCCGTCGCATATCTGCATCCGGAAAGCATTGCCGGACAACCCGACAACGAGGTGGTCGTGCGGCTGACGGCGGCCAGTGACTGCACCGATGCCGCGCTGCACGGCCGGGTCAGACTGTTTGGCCCGCCAGGGTGGGACGTGCGGCCCGCCGAGCTGCCCTATGTGCTTCCACCTGGCGAGCATCTGGAAACCGATGTGGTGTTGAGCATCCCGGCCGGAGCCGAACCCGGGCTGTACCCGTTGCGCGCCGAGCTTGCGGTGACCGGCAGCGGGTCGGATGCGCTGCCGCCGTCGTGGCGGCAAGTGGTCGAGGACGTCTGCATCATCACGATCGGTGAACCCGGTGGCGACATCGGGGCCCACGTGCTCAAGCTGGTGTCCGAGCCGCAGGCCATCGACGTCAAGGCAGGTGAGACCGCCCGACTGTCGGTGGCGATCGGCACCGACGCCTTCGCCGGCCTGAGCGCCGAGGCGCACCTGATCAGCCCATGGGGAACCTGGGAGTGGATGGGACCGGCCGCGGTCGGCTTCGAGGTGCCCGCTGCGGGTACTGCAGAGATCGAGTTCGAGGTCGCGCCACCATCATGGGTCGAACCAGGGCAGTGGTGGGCGTTGATCCGGGTGGGTTGCGCCGGGCGGCTGGTCTATTCACCGGCGGTGAAGGTGACGGTCCGATGAACCCGGTGACATATGCGGCACGGGTGGCCGGAAAACCGGTGTCGATCAAAGAGATCGATGAGCGTGAGGCCGCACTGCGGGCGGGGAACCGGGCGTCGGCGCTGCCACGCCCCGGGACCAGCGAGGGGCGTCAGTTGCGCCGCTGGCTCACTCAGTTGGTGGTCGCCGAACGGGTCGTCGACGACGAGGCCGCCGCGCGCGGCCTGTCCGGCCTCGGCGCACCCGGGCAGGACGAGGTGCTGCCCGACACCGCGGCCCGGCTGGAGATCGGCAGCGTCGCCGCCGCCACGTTGGGTACCCCGCTGGCCCGCGCAGTGTTCGCGGATGTGACTGCTGCGGTCGATGTTTCAGATGCCGAGGTGGCCGCCTACCACGCGCGGAATCCACTGCAATTCGCGCTGATACAAGGGGGCTCGCACGGCTGGTACGGCCGGCCGGTCGCCCCGTCGTTGGATCAGGTGCGCTACCGCATAGCCGCGCACCTGCGGGCGGCCGCGCGCAGGCAGGCGTTCCGGCAGTGGCTCGACGCGCGATGCGCGGCCCTGGTCGAACTGGCGCCCGGGTATGAGCATCCCGGAGATCCCCGTCAACCGGACAACACGCACAAGCACTAGGAATGCCGACGTGACCCTGACCCTGCCTGTGACCCTGGCGGTCGATATCGGCGGCACCAAGATCGCCGTCGGCCTGGTCGACGCCGACGGTCGGCTGGTGCATCGGGCCCAACTGCCGACCCCGGACGGTGACGCCGAGACGGTGTGGGCCGTCGTCGGGAAACTGCTCGGCGAGGCCATGCAGACAGCGGCCGGCGCCGCGACCGGCGTCGGCGTCGCCTCGGCCGGACCGATCGACCTGCCCAACGGCACGGTCAGCCCGATCAATATCACCGAGTGGCAACACTTTCCGATCGTCGAACGGGTTGCCGACGTCACCGGGTTGCCGGTCCGGCTCGGCGGCGACGGGCTGTGCATGGCGCTCGGCGAGCAGTGGTTCGGCGCGGGCCGGGGCGCGCAGTTCCTGCTCGGCATGGTGGTGTCGACAGGGATCGGCGGTGGTCTGGTGTTCGACGGCGCACCGTATGACGGCCGCACCGGAAACGCCGGGCATGTCGGCCATGTCGTCGTCGCTCCCGACGGCGGTGACCCGTGTACCTGCGGCGGGCACGGCTGCGTCGAGACCATCGCGTCCGGACCCAGCATGGTGCGGTGGGCCCGGCGGCAGGGGTGGGACGGCACGGACGCCAAGGCGTTGGGTGATGCGGCCGCTCAAGGAGATGAGTTGGCCATCAAGGCATTTCAGCGCGGCGCGCGGGCGGTGGCGGCAACGATCGCCTCGGTGGGCGCGGTCTGCGACCTGGACCTGGTGGTGATCGGCGGGGGAGTGGCCAAGTCCGGGGCATTGCTGTTCGACCCCGTGCGCACGGCGCTCGTCGACTACGCGGGGCTGGAGTTCTTGCGGGGGCTGCGGGTGGTCCCGGCGGAACTCGGTGGAGACGCCGGCCTCGTGGGCGCGGCGGCCCTGGCGCGCGGCTGAGGCGGCTGCCGAAGCTGGTGCCTGGGCTTCTGTTCCTGAATCTCCATGTGGGTGCGGCCCCATTCGCACAGGGCATGCAACACCGGCGCCAGGGTCTGCCCGTACTCGGAGATCGAATAGTGCACGCACGGCGGCACCGTGCCCGCGTCATGTCGATCGATGATCCCGGCGCCGACCAGATCGTGCAGATGCCGGATGAGCATCCGCTCGGTGATATCGGGAATGCTGCGGCGCAGATCGGCAGTGCGCATCGGCCCGTCCGCCAACCGCCACAGGATGGTGCCCTTCCAGCGCCCGTCGATGACCGACAACGTCGCGTCGATCGGACACTCGCCGACCTCTTTCTTGGAAACCGCCATGCCTGAACCCTTCACTGGTGCTGACTAATTTGTCAGTACCTTGTTTTTTGTCAGCATACTGACCAGCCTAGATGGCATGGAAGAAATCGTGCAGATCCTTGCGGTGATAGTCACCGGCCCGCTTCTCGGCGTCGAGTTCGGCGTCGCCGCCTTCACCAACCCGATCCTGCGGCGGCTGCCCGACGCCGCCTACCGACAGGCCCGCGGCACCGGCAGCCGGATCCTCGGAACGGCGATGCCGTTCTGGTACTTCGGGGCCGTGGCGCTGCTGATCGCCGCAGCCGTGTGGAGCCCGGGGCCGTTGCTCATCACTGCGGTGGTGCTGATGGGGCTGGTCATGGTGCTGTCCGTCACCACGCTGGTGCCGATCAACAACCGCGTCGCGGCGGGATTCAGCGGTGACGAGGACCCCGATCAGTTCCATGAGCTGGCCCGACGCTGGGACCGGTTGCACTGGCTGCGGGTGGCCCTACTGGCGGCGGCGTTCGTGCTGCTGGTGGTCGCGGGCGCGCGCTGAAGCGCCCGCGAGCGACCGCACAGGTACGGGATCTGCGGCGTGTCCGCGCACAGACACGGACGCTCGCGGTGCAGAAGGGCCAAGGCGGGCAAGAGGGAAGGTGCGCGTTTTGGCTGATCGGTGGGTGTTCGGCTACTCTGGTCGAGTTCCACCGAAGACCGTCGGTCACCGAGCAATCGGTTGAAGGTCCCGGGAGTACCCCGGGCGGCCCACGCAGGAGGACGAGGCTAGACCAGTTTTCGTGCTGGGTATATCTGCGCCCCGACCTGTTGCGTCGGGGCGTTCGTCATTTCCGGACCTGCTTGTTGACCGGATGGCGGTTCGAGGCGGGACGCCCGATACCCACCACAAGGAGGCATGCATGGCCAAGGCTGACAAGGCCACGGCGGTTGCCGACATTGCTGAGCAGTTCAAGGCGTCGACGGCCACCGTCGTCACCGAGTACCGCGGGCTGACTGTGGCGAACCTGGCTGAGCTGCGTCGTTCCCTCGGCGACTCCGCCACGTACACCGTCGCCAAGAACACTCTGGTGAAGCGCGCCGCGTCCGAAGCAGGCATTGAAGGTCTCGACGAGCTGTTCGCCGGTCCCACGGCGATCGCGTTCGTCCAGGGTGAGCCCGTAGACGCCGCCAAGGCGATCAAGAAGTTCGCCAAGGACAACAAGGCGCTCGTCATCAAGGGCGGCTTCATGGACGGCAAAGCGCTGTCCGTCGCCGAGGTCGAGAAGATCGCCGACCTCGAGTCGCGCGAGGTGCTGCTCGCCAAGCTGGCAGGTGCCATGAAGGGCAACCTGTCCAAGGCCGCAGGCCTGTTCAACGCTCCTGCTTCTCAGATGGCCCGCCTCGCCGCGGCGCTGCAGGAGAAGAAGGCTGCCGAGGAAGCTGCTTAACCGCCTGTCGCTCAACGCTGTCGCTTAACCGCAACCGCACAAACCACCCAACATCTGTAAGAAAAATCAGGAAGGACCATAAACATGGCCAAGCTGTCCACCGACGAACTGCTCGACGCTTTCAAGGAAATGACCCTGCTGGAGCTCTCTGAGTTCGTGAAGCAGTTCGAAGAGGTCTTCGAGGTCACCGCCGCCGCTCCGGTCGCCGTTGCCGCCGCGGGTGCCGCCCCGGCCGCCGCCGAGGCCGCCGAGGAGCAGTCGGAATTCGACGTCATCCTCGAGGGTGCCGGCGAGAAGAAGATCGGCGTCATCAAGGTCGTCCGCGAGATCGTCTCCGGCCTGGGCCTGAAGGAAGCCAAGGATCTGGTCGACGGCGCTCCCAAGGCGCTGCTGGAGAAGGTCACCAAGGAAGCCGCCGAGGACGCCAAGGGCAAGCTCGAAGCTGCCGGCGCCAGCGTCACCGTCAAGTAGTCCACAACTGGACCGCGAGAACCCCCGAATCCACACGGATTCGGGGGTTCTTTGCTTGTATGAGCAGGGTTGGTCCGGTCACGGCCCGGGTACTCCCGAAGATTGGGAGACAAGCATGTGTGGGCCGAGCCCCGTGCGCTATGGTGACTCAAGCCACAGGCCGCAGCAGGTGGCGGGGTGAGCCGTAGGCGGAAGGATCTTTATGGGCGTCCAGATCGATGTGACGGGACTGAGCAAATCTTTCGGATCGTCAAAGATTTGGGAAGACGTCACGTTGACGGTTCCCGAGGGCGAGGTCAGCGTGTTGCTGGGCCCGTCGGGTACCGGTAAATCGGTGTTCCTGAAGTCCCTGATCGGCCTGCTGCGCCCGGAGCGCGGCTCGATTGTCATCGACGGCACCAACATCCTCGAGTGCTCGGCCAAGGAGCTCTACGAGATCCGCACCCTGTTCGGTGTGCTGTTCCAGGACGGCGCGCTGTTCGGCTCGATGAACATCTACGACAACACCGCCTTCCCGCTGCGCGAGCACACCAAGAAGAGCGAGAGCGAAATCCGCAACATCGTCATGGAGAAGCTCGACCTGGTGGGTATGCCCAATGACGGGCACAAGTTCCCCGGTGAGATCTCCGGCGGTATGCGCAAGCGTGCCGGCCTGGCCCGCGCCCTGGTGCTCGACCCGAAGATCATCCTCTGCGACGAGCCGGACTCCGGTCTGGACCCGGTCCGTACCGCCTACCTGAGCCAGCTGCTGATCGACATCAACGCCCAGATCGACGCCACGGTGCTGATCGTCACGCACAACATCAACATCGCCCGGACCGTGCCCGACAACATCGGCATGCTGTTCCGCAAGCAGCTGGTCATGTTCGGCCCCCGCGAGGTGCTGCTGACCAGCGAGGAGCCCGTCGTCAAGCAGTTCCTCAACGGTCGGCGTATCGGTCCGATCGGTATGTCCGAGGAAAAGGACGAGGCGACTGCGGCCGCTGAGCAGGCCATGATGGAGGCCGGTCAGCACGACGGCGGCGTCGAGGAGATCGAGGGTGTGCCGCCGCAGCTGATGGCCACTCCCGGTATGCCGGAACGCAAGGCCGTGGCCCGGCGCCAGGCCCGTGTGCGCGAGATCCTGCACACCCTGCCGCCGGCCGCCCAGGCCGCGATCCTCGACGACCTCGAGGGCACCCACAAGTACGCGGCGCACGAGTTCGGCGACGAGCCCACAGCGCGCCACCACCGCCCGGTCGAGGACGACGCCCCGACCGGCGTCATCGAGGTTCCTCACCAGAGCTGAGTTTCATCACATCAGGCCGGGCCCCAGGGTCCGGCCTGATTTGTGTCGCAGACAGTGCAGGCAGCGTAGACAGCAGGAGCCGACATGCACCCGCAGCCCGGTCACGCGACCCGATTCGAGAAGTCACCCGGCGGTGTGACCCGGGCGCACGGCGTCGCGCACTCGCGCATGATCCACCAGCTGGCCCGCGCCGAATACCTGTCCAAGCGTTGGCTGTGGCCGATCATGGCCTCCGCGACCGTCGTGGTTCCCGTGGTCGTCGTTCTTTCCGGCAGTGAGTCGCTCTCAGGTGAGAACTTCCGGTATCTGCTCTACGGGCTGGCGTTCGTTGTTGTCTTGGGTGTCGGGCTCTTCGCAGTGTTCGGCCTCGGCCTGCTCTACCTCGCGGGGCCGCGGATCTGGTCTCTGAAGCTGCCGGTAGGCACACCGGTATCCGCGGAGTTCAGGCCGGACTCCGTCGGCATCGGCTGGCTGGATCACTTCAACGCGGTCTACCTCGACCAGATAGTGCGGGTCCGGCACATCGCCTCGGTCCTGGTGGTGCAGGGCGTCGGCGACGTCGAGTTGCTGATTCCCGACGAGCTGGTGCCGCCGGATATCGCCCCAGGCCTGCTGTCCACCTTCAAACAGCGTCGGCGGCCGCCGCAAGCCGGGATGAGTTCGCCGCATCCACAGCCCGGTGCGCCCAGTGCGCCGGGTATCGACGGGGTGACCCGCACCGCGGCCATTGCCGACGCCGGGTTGGCCGACCGGCTGGGCGCAGCGGTTCAGCGCAGCGTGGTGACGCGATTGGCGCTCGCACTCGCGATCCTCGTGCCGTTGACGATGCTGGGCTATTCCTATGTCGAGAACGGGCAGCTGTCCTGGTCGTCAGTGCTCGCCGCCGCTGCGGTGCTGGCCGCCGGTGTCGGTGCGATTGGTTACGTGGTGTACATCGCGACACCGACGAAATTTCGTCAGCTTGTTCCGCCCTGCGCAGCGATCGCGGCCGAGTTCGGGCCGCAGCAGATCAGCGTCCGTCTCGGTGGTCACCTGCAAACGGTGCAACTGGGAGCCGTCGAGCGCATCTGGCACGCTGACCAGGTATTTCATGTCTCGGTGCGGGGTCCCGGAGCCGGGCTGATCATCCCTGAGCAGCTGGTTCCACCGCACGTGGTTTCCGGGCTGTTCATGCATTTCGGCGCGGCGTAACTCGCGGAGAAGATAATGCCCGCTCAAACGTTGCCCGAGCTGCGGTTCAGGGGGAGAGTTCGGCGCACCAAACCGCGCGTCACCTCTTGACGGACGGCCATGGACAGGCCAATCTGTTGGGCAGCATGTGTGAAGGGTTTAGTGGACGCCAGCCAGCGCCGGGTGACCCGCTTCATGCAGTGGATGTGTGGTGGTCGAGGAATGCTCGTTGAATAAATGGCGGACGTGCGCTATCGTTGGACGTTGCGCTGGCTGCACCCTGCCCACCCTCACCTGATCTGCACATAATGTTCTAGCCTGAGCGTTGCTCAGCATCTAGTCCTGTGCCGTGCGTATGGGGTTCTGGACAGGCCAAAGCCAGCCGAACCGACGCAGAATCGCGGCCCAGAAGGACGGCTCTTGCTGGCCCTTTCAAAAGTCGCATGAGGTGCTGGAAGGATGCATCTTGGCAGTCTCTAGCCAGAGCACAGCGAACGCTAACACCAATAACTCCGTCCCAGGAGCACCGAACCGAGTTTCATTTGCCAAGCTCCGCGAACCACTTGAGGTTCCGGGGCTGCTCGACGTTCAGACCGATTCCTTCGACTGGTTGGTCGGAGCGGATGGATGGCGTCAGAAGGCTGTCGATCGCGGTGAGACCGACCCCAAGGGCGGCCTCGAAGAGGTGCTCGAAGAGCTCTCGCCGATCGAGGATTTCTCGGGCTCGATGTCGCTGAGCTTCTCCGACCCGCGCTTCGACGAAGTCAAGGCGCCGGTGGACGAGTGCAAAGACAAGGACATGACGTACGCGGCTCCGCTGTTCGTCACGGCCGAGTTCATCAACAACAACACCGGTGAGATCAAGAGCCAGACGGTCTTCATGGGTGACTTCCCGATGATGACCGAGAAGGGCACCTTCATCATCAACGGCACCGAGCGTGTCGTGGTGAGCCAGCTCGTGCGTTCCCCCGGTGTGTACTTCGACGAGAACATCGACAAGTCCACCGAGAAGACGCTGCACAGCGTCAAGGTGATCCCCGGCCGCGGTGCGTGGCTGGAGTTCGACGTCGACAAGCGCGACACCGTCGGTGTGCGTATCGACCGCAAGCGTCGTCAGCCGGTCACCGTGCTGCTGAAGGCGCTGGGCTGGACCAGCGAGCAGATCACCGAGCGCTTCGGCTTCTCCGAGATCATGATGGGCACCCTCGAGAAGGACAGCACCGCCGGTCCCGACGAGGCACTCCTGGACATCTACCGCAAGCTGCGTCCGGGCGAGCCGCCGACCAAGGAGTCCGCGCAGACCCTGCTGGAGAACCTGTTCTTCAAGGAGAAGCGCTACGACCTGGCCCGCGTCGGCCGCTACAAGGTCAACAAGAAGCTGGGCCTGAACGCCGGCAAGCCGATCACGTCGTCGACTCTGACCGAGGAAGACGTCGTCGCCACCATCGAGTACCTGGTGCGTCTGCACGAGGGCCAGACCTCGATGACCGTCCCCGGCGGTGTCGAGGTTCCGGTCGAGGTCGACGACATCGACCACTTCGGCAACCGTCGTCTGCGTACCGTGGGCGAGCTGATCCAGAACCAGATCCGGGTCGGCCTCTCCCGTATGGAGCGCGTCGTCCGCGAGCGCATGACCACGCAGGACGTCGAGGCGATCACTCCGCAGACCCTGATCAACATCCGTCCCGTCGTGGCGGCGATCAAGGAGTTCTTCGGAACCAGCCAGCTGTCGCAGTTCATGGACCAGAACAACCCGCTGTCGGGTCTGACCCACAAGCGTCGTCTGTCGGCGCTGGGCCCCGGTGGTCTGTCCCGTGAGCGCGCCGGCCTCGAGGTCCGCGACGTCCACTCGTCGCACTACGGCCGCATGTGCCCGATCGAGACCCCTGAAGGCCCGAACATCGGTCTGATCGGTTCGCTGTCGGTGTACGCACGGGTCAACCCGTTCGGCTTCATCGAGACCCCGTACCGCAAGGTCACCGACGGCATCGTCACCGACCAGATCGACTACCTGACCGCCGACGAGGAGGACCGCCACGTCGTGGCGCAGGCCAACTCGCCGATCGACGTGGACGGTGGCTTCACCGAGGACCGCGTGATGGTGCGGCGTAAGGGTGGCGAGGTCGAGAACGTGGCCCCGGCCGACGTCGACTACATGGACGTCTCGCCGCGCCAGATGGTGTCTGTCGCGACCGCGATGATCCCGTTCCTCGAGCACGACGACGCCAACCGTGCCCTGATGGGTGCCAACATGCAGCGCCAGGCGGTTCCGCTGGTACGCAGCGAGGCCCCGCTGGTCGGTACCGGTATGGAGCTGCGTGCCGCGATCGACGCCGGCGATGTCATCGTCTCGGAGAAGGCGGGCGTCGTCGAGGAGGTCTCGGCCGACTACATCACCGTGATGGCCGACGACGGCACCCGGCACACCTACCGGATGCGCAAGTTCGCCCGGTCCAACCACGGCACCTGTGCCAACCAGCGTCCGATCGTGGACGCCGGGCAGCGTGTCGAGGCCGGCCAGGTCGTTGCCGACGGTCCGTGCACCGAGAACGGTGAGATGGCCCTGGGCAAGAACCTGCTCGTGGCGATCATGCCGTGGGAGGGTCACAACTACGAGGACGCGATCATCCTCTCGAACCGTCTGGTCGAAGAGGACGTGCTCACCTCGATTCACATCGAAGAGCACGAGATCGATGCCCGCGACACCAAGCTGGGCGCCGAGGAGATCACCCGGGACATCCCGAACGTCTCCGATGAGGTGCTGGCCGATCTCGACGAGCGCGGCATCGTCCGCATCGGCGCCGAGGTCCGCGACGGCGACATCCTGGTCGGCAAGGTCACCCCGAAGGGTGAGACCGAGCTGACCCCCGAGGAGCGCCTGCTGCGCGCCATCTTCGGTGAGAAGGCCCGCGAGGTCCGCGACACGTCGCTGAAGGTGCCCCACGGTGAGTCCGGCAAGGTCATCGGCATCCGCGTGTTCTCGCGCGAGGATGACGACGAGCTGCCCGCCGGCGTCAACGAGCTGGTCCGCGTCTACGTGGCCCAGAAGCGCAAGATCTCCGACGGTGACAAGCTCGCCGGACGCCACGGCAACAAGGGCGTCATCGGCAAGATCCTGCCCGTCGAGGACATGCCGTTCATGCCTGATGGCACCCCGGTGGACATCATCCTGAACACGCACGGTGTGCCGCGTCGTATGAACATCGGCCAGATCCTGGAAACCCACCTCGGGTGGGTGGCCAAGGCCGGATGGAACATCAACGTGGCCGAGGGAACGCCGGAATGGGCGAGCAAGCTGCCTGAGCAGCTGCACTCGGCCCCGGTCGACAGCATCGTGAGCACCCCGGTCTTCGACGGTGCCCGCGAAGAGGAGCTGGCCGGCCTGCTCGGCTCGACGCTGCCCAACCGCGACGGTGACGTGATGGTGAATGCCGACGGTAAGTCGACGCTGTTCGACGGTCGTTCGGGTGAGCCGTTCCCGTACCCGGTGACGGTCGGTTACATGTACATCCTGAAGCTGCACCACTTGGTCGACGACAAGATTCACGCGCGTTCGACCGGCCCGTACTCGATGATCACCCAGCAGCCGCTCGGTGGTAAGGCGCAGTTCGGTGGGCAGCGGTTCGGTGAGATGGAATGTTGGGCCATGCAGGCGTACGGCGCTGCCTACACCCTGCAGGAGCTGCTGACCATCAAGTCCGATGACACGGTCGGCCGCGTGAAGGTCTACGAGGCCATCGTCAAGGGCGAGAACATCCCTGAACCCGGTATCCCCGAGTCGTTCAAGGTGCTTCTCAAGGAGCTGCAGTCGCTGTGCCTCAACGTTGAGGTGCTCTCCAGCGACGGCGCGGCGATCGAGATGCGTGACGGCGATGACGAGGACCTGGAGCGTGCCGCTGCCAACCTCGGTATCAACCTGTCGCGCAACGAGTCCGCCTCTGTTGAAGATCTTGCGTAGATCTCGTCCGAAAATTTCTAGTCCCGAAAGGGGAAAGGGAGTTACGTGTTAGACGTCAACTTCTTCGATGAACTCCGCATTGGCCTCGCCACTGCGGACGACATCCGTAACTGGTCCTTCGGCGAGGTCAAGAAGCCGGAGACCATCAACTACCGCACGCTGAAGCCTGAGAAGGACGGCCTGTTCTGCGAGAAGATCTTCGGACCGACTCGCGACTGGGAGTGCTACTGCGGTAAGTACAAGCGCGTCCGCTTCAAGGGCATCATCTGTGAGCGCTGCGGCGTCGAGGTGACCCGTGCCAAGGTGCGTCGTGAGCGGATGGGCCACATCGAGCTGGCCGCGCCCGTCACGCACATCTGGTACTTCAAGGGTGTCCCGTCCCGGTTGGGCTACCTGCTCGACCTGGCCCCGAAGGATCTGGAAAAGATCATCTACTTCGCGGCCTACGTGATCACCGCCGTCGACGGCGACATGCGCCACAACGAGCTGTCCACGCTCGAGGCCGAGATGGCCGTCGAGCGCAAGGCCGTCGAGGATCAGCGTGACTCCGACCTGGAGGCCCGGGCACAGAAGCTCGAGGCCGACCTGGCCGAGCTGGAGGCCGAGGGTGCCAAGTCCGACGTGCGCCGCAAGGTGCGCGACGGCGGCGAGCGTGAGATGCGTCAGCTCCGTGACCGGACCCAGCGTGAGCTGGACCGGCTCGACGAGATCTGGACCACCTTCACCAAGCTGGCCCCCAAGCAGCTCATCGTCGACGAGGTCCTCTACCGCGAGCTGCAGGACCGCTACGGCGAGTACTTCAACGGTGCCATGGGCGCGGAGTCGATCAAGAAGCTCATCGAGACCTTCGACATCGAGGCCGAGGCGGAGTCACTGCGCGACACCATCAAGAACGGCAAGGGCCAGAAGAAGCTGCGCGCCCTCAAGCGCCTGAAGGTCGTCGCGGCCTTCCAGCAGTCGGGTAACTCCCCGCTGGGCATGGTGCTCGACGCTGTCCCGGTGATCCCGCCGGAGCTTCGTCCGATGGTTCAGCTCGACGGTGGCCGTTTCGCCACCTCCGACCTGAACGACCTGTACCGCCGCGTGATCAACCGCAACAACCGGCTCAAGCGACTGATCGACCTCGGCGCGCCCGAGATCATCGTCAACAACGAGAAGCGCATGCTTCAGGAGTCGGTGGACGCGCTGTTCGACAACGGCCGTCGTGGACGTCCGGTCACCGGACCGGGCAACCGTCCGCTCAAGTCGCTGTCCGATCTGCTCAAGGGCAAGCAGGGTCGCTTCCGTCAGAACCTGCTGGGTAAGCGCGTCGACTACTCGGGCCGTTCGGTCATCGTGGTCGGCCCGCAGCTCAAGCTGCACCAGTGCGGTCTGCCCAAGCTGATGGCTCTGGAACTGTTCAAGCCGTTCGTGATGAAGCGTCTGGTCGACCTGAACCACGCGCAGAACATCAAGAGCGCCAAGCGCATGGTGGAACGTCAGCGTCCCCAGGTGTGGGATGTCCTCGAAGAGGTCATCGCCGAGCACCCGGTGCTGCTGAACCGTGCACCTACGCTGCACCGCCTGGGTATCCAGGCCTTCGAGCCGCAGCTGGTGGAAGGCAAGGCCATCCAGCTGCACCCGCTGGTGTGTGAGGCGTTCAACGCCGACTTCGACGGTGACCAGATGGCCGTGCACCTGCCGCTGTCGGCAGAGGCGCAGGCCGAGGCCCGCATCCTGATGCTGTCCTCGAACAACATCCTGTCGCCCGCGTCGGGTAAGCCGCTGGCCATGCCGCGTCTGGACATGGTGACCGGTCTGTACTTCCTGACCACCGAGGTGCCCGGTGACCCCGGCGAGTACGTGGCCGCCGCCAAGGATCGTCCGGAGCAGGGCGTGTACAGCTCGCCCGCCGAGGCGATCATGGCGCTGGACCGCGGTGCCCTGTCGGTGCGCGCCAAGATCAAGGTGCGGTTGACGCAGCAGCGTCCGCCGGCCGCCGTCGAGGCCGAGCTGTTCGAGAACGGTTGGAAGCCGGGCGATGCCTGGACCGCCGAGACCACGCTGGGTCGGGTGCTGTTCAACGAGCTGCTGCCCAAGAGTTACCCGTTCGTCAACGAGCAGATGCACAAGAAGGTCCAGGCCCGGATCATCAACGATCTGGCCGAGCGCTTCCCGATGATCGTGGTGGCGCAGACCGTCGACAAGCTCAAGGACGCCGGCTTCCACTGGGCCACCCGTTCGGGTGTCACGGTCGCGATGGCCGATGTTCTGGTGCCGCCGCAGAAGCAGGAGATCCTGGAGCGGCACGAGGCCGAGGCCGAGGCGATCGAGCGCAAGTACCAGCGCGGCGCGCTGAACCACAACGAGCGCAACGAGTCCCTGGTCAAGATCTGGCAGGACGCCACCGAAGAGGTGGGTAAGGCGATGGAGGAGTACTACCCGGCCGACAACCCGATCATCACGATCGTGAAGTCCGGCGCCACGGGTAACCTCACCCAGACCCGCACCCTGGCAGGCATGAAGGGCCTGGTGACGAACCCGAAGGGTGAGTTCATCCCGCGCCCGATCAAGTCCTCGTTCCGTGAGGGCCTGACGGTGTTGGAGTACTTCATCAACACCCACGGTGCTCGTAAGGGTCTGGCCGACACCGCTCTGCGTACCGCCGACTCGGGTTACCTGACCCGTCGTCTGGTGGACGTGTCGCAGGACGTCATCGTTCGCGAGACCGACTGTGAGACCGAGCGCGGCATCGTCGTCACGCTGGCCGAGCGCGGTCCGGATGGTTCGCTGATCCGCGATGCGCACGTCGAGACCTCGGCGTTCGCCCGCACCCTGGCCACCGACGCGGTGGACGAGAAGGGCAACGTCGTCATCGAGCGCGGCCATGACCTGGGTGACCCGGCCATCGACGCGCTGCTGGCTGCCGGCGTCGCCCAGGTGAAGGTCCGCTCCGTGCTGACCTGCGCCTCGGCCTCCGGTGTGTGTGCCAAGTGCTACGGCCGCTCGATGGCCACCGGCAAGCTGGTCGACATCGGCGAGGCCGTCGGCATCGTCGCCGCCCAGTCCATCGGTGAGCCCGGTACCCAGCTGACCATGCGTACCTTCCACCAGGGTGGTGTTACCGGTGGCGCCGACATCGTCGGTGGTCTGCCCCGCGTGCAGGAGCTGTTCGAGGCCCGTATTCCGCGGAACAAGGCGCCCATCGCCGACGTCGCGGGCCGGGTCCGGCTGGAGGAGAGCGACAAGTTCTTCAAGATCACCATCGTTCCCGACGATGGTGGCGAGGAAGTTGTCTACGAGAAGCTCTCCAAGCGTCAGCGGCTGCGCGTGCTCACCCACGAGGACGGCTCCGAAGGCGTGCTGTCCGACGGTGACCACGTCGAGGTCGGCGACCAGCTGATGGAAGGCTCCGCGGATCCGCACGAGGTGCTGCGTGTCCAGGGCCCCCGCGAGGTGCAGATTCACCTCGTCAAGGAGGTCCAGGAGGTCTACCGGGCCCAGGGTGTGTCGATCCACGACAAGCACATCGAGGTCATCGTCCGGCAGATGCTGCGTCGCGTCACGATCATCGATTCGGGTGCGACGGAGTTCCTGCCCGGTTCGCTGACCGAGCGTGCCGAGTTCGAGACCGCGAACCGTCGGGTCGTTGCCGAGGGTGGCGAGCCCGCGGCCGGCCGTCCGGTGCTGATGGGTATCACGAAGGCATCGCTGGCCACGGATTCGTGGCTGTCGGCGGCGTCGTTCCAGGAGACCACTCGCGTGCTGACCGATGCGGCGATCAACTGCCGCAGCGACAAGCTGCAGGGTCTGAAGGAGAACGTGATCATCGGCAAGCTGATCCCGGCCGGTACCGGCATCGCCCGTTACCGCGACATCCAGGTGCAGCCGACCGAAGAGGCCCGCGCTGCGGCGTACACGATCCCGTCCTACGAGGATCAGTACTACAGCCCGGACTTCGGTGCGGCCACCGGTGCTGCGGTGCCGCTGGACGATTACGGATACTCGGATTACCGGTAAGACCGACCGCTAGTTCGATACGGAAAAGCCCCCGCTCCCTTCGTTGGGACGCGGGGGCTTTTTCGTTGGGCGTGAGTGGCCAGTTGTGACACGCCTGCCGGTATTTCCTGTGCAACAGGTGGCAACTCGGCGGGGTCGGGGTGTCGGGACGCCCGCCTAGACTTGGCGGCGTGCTCATCGGTTCGCATGTAGACAACACCGACCCACTGGCTGCGGCTGTCGAGGACGGCGCCGACGTGGTGCAGTTCTTCCTCGGAAACCCGCAGAGTTGGAAGAAGCCCAAGCCCCGTGAGGACGCCGGCGTACTCAAGGCGTCGACCGTGCCGCTGTACGTACACGCGCCGTATCTGATCAACGTGGCCTCGGCCAACAACCGGGTGCGGATCCCGTCCCGCAAGATCCTGCAGGACACGTGCGATGCCGCAGCCGAGATCGGCGCCACCGCGGTGATCGTGCACGGCGGCCATGCCGACGACAACGACATGGATGCCGGGTTCGAGCGGTGGGTCAAGGCCCTCGATGCACTGAACACCGACGTGCCGGTGTACCTGGAGAACACCGCCGGCGGTGACCACGCCATGGCGCGGCATTTCGACACGATCAGCCGGTTGTGGGATCACATCGGGGACAAAGGAATTGGCTTCTGCCTCGACACGTGCCACGCGTGGGCGGCGGGGGAGGCGTTGATCGACGCGGTGGACCGGATCAAGGCCATCACCGGACGGATAGACCTGGTGCATTGCAATGATTCGCGCGACGCGGCCGGCTCGGGCGCCGACCGCCACGCCAATTTCGGTGCCGGGCAGATCGATCCGCAGTTGCTGGCGGCGGTGGTCAAAGCGGCGGATGCGCCGGTGATCTGTGAGACGTCCGAAGCGGGACGCAAGGACGACATCGCGTTTCTTCGCGAGCACGCCGGCTGACACGTTCGGCGACCTGAACCGTTTTCAACGGCACCGTGACGTAAAGGTGAACTAACGTCACCTCTGTGACCGCGGTTGATGACTCGGTAACCGAAGAAGCTCCCGCGCAATGGGGGGCTGCTACCCGTGCTCGTCGACTGCGCATTCTGCGGTACAGCGCGATCGCGGTGTGGGCCGCCGTGGTCATCTACCGCACCGCGACTGACGGCTTTGCGTTCAACCGGGAATTGTTGCTGCTCTACATTGCGACCGGCCTGCTGGCCGCCAGCATCGGGCAGGGGCGACGGATGCTCTTCGTCATCCGCGACTGGTTGCCATTCGCGCTGGTGCTGGCCGCTTACGACCTGAGCCGCGGGGCGGCCACCCTGGTCGGCCGGCCGACGTTGTGGCACTGGCAAGTCGACGCGGACCGGTGGATGTTCTCCGGCACGGTGCCCACGGTGTGGCTCCAGGAACGGCTGAAACTGCTCCACCCGCCGTGGTGGGAAGTCGTGATCAGCACGGTGTACATGTCGTTTTTCATCCTTCCCTACGTGGTGGCGGGTGTGCTGTGGCTGCGGGACCGCGAGGAGTGGAAGCGGTTCGTGCGCTTGTTCGTCGGACTCTCGTTCGCGGCATTGGTCATCTATGCGCTGCTGCCTGCCGCGCCGCCGTGGGCCGCGGCGCGGTGCGATGCAGACGACGTCGACGGCGGCCCGTCGGGCCCTGGGTGCATGTTCCGATCGGCGCGGGAAGTTGCCGACGGAGGGCTGCTCGGCGCCATGCAGGGCAGTCGTGACGGCGCGCACGAGTGGATCGAACGGATCGTCACCCGCGGCTGGGGCAAGCTCAATCTGCATACCGCGACGGGATTGATCGACCAGGGGCAGGCCAGCGTGAACCTTGTCGCGGCCATCCCGTCCCTGCACGCCGGTCTGACCGCCGCGGTCGCGGTCTTCTTGTGGAACCGGGTGAACCGGGGCTGGCGGCCGCTGTTGGTGGCCTATCCGCTCATCATGGCCTTCACGCTGGTCTACACCGCCGAGCACTATGTGGTCGACATTCTGCTCGGCTGGGTCTTGGCGGGCGTGGTGCTGTTCGTGCTGCACCGCTACGAGGCGCGTCGGTCGGTATCGTCCGCTCAGACCGATGAACGGCCCCGCGACAGCGACGACCTGTCGACTCCGGTCGCCGAACTCGACCCGGCCTGAGCGCCCATCGCCAGGACCTCATTACAACTATTGTGCAGTTGTCGGAAATTTGTAACACTGAGTGCATGGCTGATACGCATGTCGTCACCAATCAGGTCCCCGCGCTGGAGGACTACAACCCCGCCACCTCCCCGGTGCTCGCCGAGGCACTCATCCGCGAAGGCGGGGAGTGGGGTATCGACGAGGTCCACGAACTGGGCGCGATCAACGGCAGCGCCACGGCTCAGCGCTGGGGTGAGCTGGCCGACCGCAACCAGCCGGTGCTGCACACCCACGACCGTTACGGCAACCGGGTCGACGAGGTCGAGTACGACCCGGCCTACCACGAGCTGATGAACGTAGCCGTCACGCATGGTCTGCACGCGGCCCCGTGGGCCGATGAGCGCGATGGCTCGCATGTGGTGCGCGCCGCCAAGACCTCGGTGTGGACCGTCGAACCCGGGCACGTCTGCCCGATCTCGATGACCTACGCCGTGGTGCCCGCGCTGCGGTTCAACCCGGAGTTGGCCGCGATCTACGAGCCGCTGCTGACCAGTCGGGTGTATGACCCGGAACTCAAGCTGGCGACGACGAAAGCCGGTATCACCGCGGGCATGTCGATGACCGAGAAGCAGGGCGGTTCCGACGTTCGCGCCGGCACCACCGAGGCCACCCCCAACGGCGACGGCACCTACTCGCTGCGCGGCCACAAGTGGTTCACCTCGGCACCGATGTGTGACATCTTCCTGGTGCTCGCTCAGGCCCCCGGCGGCCTGAGCTGTTTCTTCCTGCCGCGCATCCTGCCCGACGGCAGCCGTAACCGGATGTTCCTGCAGCGGCTCAAGGACAAGCTCGGCAATCATGCCAACGCCTCCAGTGAGGTCGAGTACGACGGCGCCACCGCCTGGCTGGTCGGCGAGGAGGGGCGCGGCGTCCCGACCATCATCGAGATGGTCAACCTCACCCGGCTGGACTGCACGCTGGGCAGCGCCACCAGCATGCGCAGCGGCCTGAGTCGCGCCGTGCATCACGCCCAGCACCGAAAGGCGTTCGGCGCCTACCTGATCGATCAGCCGTTGATGCGCAACGTGCTGGCTGACCTGGCCGTGGAGGCCGAGGCGGCAACCATGCTGGCGATGCGGATGGCCGGTGCCACCGACAAGGCCGTGCGCGGCGACGAGCGCGAGTCGCTGCTGCGCCGCATCGGCCTGGCCGCCGGCAAGTACTGGGTGTGCAAGCGGGCCACCCCGCACGCCGCCGAGGCCATGGAATGCCTGGGCGGCAACGGCTACGTCGAGGAATCCGGCATGCCGCGGCTGTACCGGGAGGCCCCGCTGATGGGCATCTGGGAAGGCTCGGGCAACGTCAGCGCGCTGGATACCCTGCGCGCCATGGCAACCCGGCCCGAGAGCGTCGAGGTGCTCTTCGACGAACTGTCCAAGACTGCCGGGCAGGATCCCCGACTGGACCGCCACGTCACCACCTTGCAGAACGATCTGGCCGACCTGGAGACCATCACCTACCGGGGCCGCAAGGTCGCCGAGGACATCTCGCTGGCCCTGCAGGGCGCGCTGCTGGTGCGTCACGGCCACCCGGCCGTGGCCGAGGCGTTCCTGGCCAGCCGGCTCGGCGGACAGTGGGGTCAGGCCTTCGGCACGCTGCCGACCGGGCTGGACCTGGCGCCGATTCTCGAGCGGGCGCTGGTCAAGGGGTGAGCGTCGACACGCTCAAGACGATGACCTACGAGGTCACCGACCGGATAGCGCGAATCACGTTCAACCGCCCCGAAAAAGGCAACTCGATCGTCGCGGACACTCCGCTGGAACTGCAGGCCCTGGTCGAGCGCGCGGACCTGGACCCGAACGTCCACGTGATCCTGGTATCCGGCCGCGGCGAGGGCTTCTGTGCGGGCTTCGACCTGTCCGCCTACGCCGACGGCACCGGTGAGGCCGGGGGAGGCCGCTACGACGGAACGGTGTTGTCCGGGAAGACCCAGGCGATCAACCACCTTCCGGATCAGCCGTGGGACCCGATGGTCGACTACCAGATGATGAGCCGGTTCGTCCGTGGCTTCTCCAGCCTGATGCATGCCGACAAGCCGACCGTGGTCAAGATCCACGGCTACTGCGTGGCCGGCGGCACCGACATCGCGCTGCACGCCGACCAGGTGATCGTCGGCGCGGACGCCAAGATCGGCTACCCGCCGATGCGGGTATGGGGTGTTCCGGCGGCCGGCCTGTGGGCGCACCGGCTGGGGGATCAGCGCGCCAAACGCCTTCTGTTCACCGGGGATTGCATCACCGGCGCGCAGGCCGCCGAATGGGGGTTGGCCGTGGAGGCGCCCGAGCCCGAAGACCTCGACGAGCGCACCGAACGACTCGTCGCACGCATCGCGGCCATGCCGGTCAACCAACTCATCATGGCGAAGCTGGCCTGCAATACGGCCCTGCTGCAGCAGGGGGTGGCCACCAGTCGGATGGTCAGCACGGTGTTCGACGGCATCGCCCGGCACACCCCCGAGGGGCACGCATTCGTCGCTGACGCCCGCGATCACGGCTTCCGCGAAGCGGTGCGCCACCGCGACGAGCCGATGGGTGACTACGGGCGCAGGTCTTCCGGGGTCTGAGATGGCCGCGCTGAAACGGATGGCGGCTCGCTCGGTGGTGTTGAGCGTGCTGCTCGGCGCGCATCCGGCGTGGGCGAGTGCCGCCGAGCTGATCAGGCTGACGGCCGATTTCGACATCAAGGAACCGACGCTGCGGGTGGCGCTGACTCGCATGGTCAGTGCCGGTGACCTGGTGCGCTCGGAGGACGGCTACCGGCTGTCGGACCGGCTGCTGACCCGTCAGCGCCGCCAGGACGACGCGATCGATCCGCAGTTGCGTGAGTATGACGGTCAATGGCTGACGCTGGTCATCACCAGCGTCGGCACCGATGCCCGCACCCGGGCCTCGTTGCGAAATGCCCTGCAGCAGTATCGGTTCGGTGAACTGCGCGAGGGCGTTTGGATGCGCCCGGACAATCTCGACCAGGCATTGCCGCAGGAGATCACCGACCGGGTGCGGGTCCTGCACACCCGGGACGACGATCCGGCCGGTCTGGTCGCCACGCTGTGGGACCTTCCCGGCTGGCGGCGCACCGGCGAGCTGTTGTTGGACGAGATGGCCGACGCGGCCGATGTTCCTGGGCGGTTCGTCGCGGCCGCGGGCATCGTGCGTCACCTACTCTCGGACCCGGTGCTGCCCGACGAGCTGCAGCCGCGCGGTTGGCCGGGCGCTGATTTGCGTAAGGCCTACAACGACTTCGCGGCCGAGTTGGTTGGGCGGCGTGACGGTACTGAATTCGTCGCGTTCCGCGACGGCAACAAACTCATGGAGGCAACGTGACCGAAGCTGTCCGGGTCGAACGCAACGGTGCGGTGACCACAGTCATCATCGACCGCCCGCACGCCCGCAATGCGGTCGACGGTCCCACCGCCGCGGCCTTGTTCGCCGCTTTCGAGCAGTTCGACGCGGACGAGGACGCCGCGGTCGCGGTGCTGACCGGAGCCGGCGGAACGTTCTGCGCCGGTGCCGATCTCAAGGCGTTCGGCACGCCCGAGATGAACCGGCTGGACCCCGCCGGGCCCGGGCCGATGGGGCCGAGCCGGATGGTGTTGTCCAAGCCGGTGATCGCCGCGATCAGCGGGCACGCCGTGGCCGGCGGTCTGGAACTGGCCCTGTGGTGTGACCTGCGGGTGGTCGAGGAGGACGCCGTGCTGGGCGTGTTCTGCCGCCGGTGGGGAGTACCGCTGATCGACGGGGGCACCGTCCGGCTGCCCCGGCTGATCGGGCAGAGCCGCGCGATGGACCTGATCCTGACCGGACGCGCCGTCGACGCCGCCGAAGCCCACGCGATCGGCCTGGCCAACCGGGTGGTGCCGACCGGGCAGGCCCGCACGGCGGCCGAGGAGCTCGCCGTCGAGCTTTCCCGGCTCCCTCAGCAATGTATGCGGGCCGACCGTCTCTCGGCTCTGCACCAGTGGGGCGAATCCGAGCAGGCGGCAATGGAATTCGAATTCACCAGCATCGAGCGGGTCGCGAGTGAGGCGGCCGAGGGCGCCGGCCGGTTCGCCGGGGGAGCCGGCCGGCACGGCGCCGGCGCGTAGGCCTCGCCGACCACACGCAAGGCGCTCGGTGGGATATCCGGGCCGAGCGCCCTGTGTGCTGCCGTGCGGCGGATGACGTTATCCGGTGTGATCGCCACCGGCACGGTGCTTGGCGCCGCCGTTGCGTGGCTTGGCGTCGTGTCCGGCGGTGCCGCGTTGCGCCTTCGCCACGTTCTTTACCGCACCGGCCACCCGCTTGGCCGCTCTGGTCGTATTTCGTGGCTGACTGTTCTTCGTGTCAGCGGTATCCGACGCCGCGGACGTGTCAGTCTCGACACTCGGCGCGCCGGGCCCACCGGTCGTCTCGGAAGCGGCCTCAGCGCCATCGTTTTCGGTTGCGGTACCTACCGTTTGGGTGTCCGCGACCTTGCGTTGCGGCGCGACGGACAGTGTGACGGTCTTGACTGCCGCGGCGGTGGTGTCCGCAAAGCGGCCGACGGCGCTGGCTAGGTCGACAGTGGGACGGCTCACGACTCCGGTGGCTGTGAGTGCCTTGCGCTGAACCGGTGGCGATGCCGTGGGCAGGTCGGCCTCGACATCGGATTGTGCGGTCGGTTCGTCCACGAGGACGGTCGCCGGCCCCTGCACGGCGACGGGCTTCTGCCAGCCGATGGCCGTGGCGATTGTCTGTGGCACGGTTACCAGCAGAGTTTCGATCAGGCCCCGGTTGAGCTCGGACGCTGACTGGGTGAACAGGCCGGTGGTCAATCCCGCGGTCTCGCTGTAGTACCCGTTCAGGATCGCGCCGGCGAGTACGGCGGGAGTGTTGATGACCGAAGTGAATGCCGCGGCGGGATCGCCGGCATCGATCGCGTCGATGACGCCTTGGATGCTGTCGCCGGACGCGTTGATCACCCCCTCCACCGGGTTTAGCACACCCAGTCCCAGTGGCATCAGCATCTGTGGCACTGCGGAGAGCGCGTTCATGACGTTCTGACCCATCCCCAGCGGGATCTGCATGGTGTTGATCAGCGGGTTCGCAAAAGCGAAGAGGCGGAACAGAATACTGCTGACAACTCCCGCCGCCGCGGAGACGTTGCCTGACGCGAGATAGTCGAATGCCTGTCCGACGAAGTACTTCAGCCGGTAGTCCTCGTCCGATGTGAAGAACTGGATGTAGCTCATGGCAGCTGCGTCGAGCGAGGTTGCGAGTATCTGTCCGTTGGCCATCTGATTGGCGATGACTTGCTGCAGGACCGGCAATGGTGCAGCGGCCATCACGCCGCCGATCTGGGTCACGTTGTCGAACGCGGTCCCGAAGACCTCGAGCCACGTCGTGATGGGGTCAGCGGGGCTTTCGAGCCCGTCGGTGAGAGCGGTGAGTTCGACCGGGGCCCACGAGGAATGGGGCATTGGGACAGCGATGTCGGCTGTTGGTGCCGGCACCGGGCTGATCGGACTCATGGCGATGGCACCGGCGCCCGCCAATGCAATGCCCGCAGTGAGTGTCGACCGGATAGCTAAGAACATGAAGGGCTCTCTTCTGTGCGTGATCTAGACCGCGTCAGAAGGTAATCGAGAAACTTCGCGTCGAGCGGTTCGACGAAAGGTTTGATGTGCCGCGGGTTTGCCGGCAATCGGTGGACCGCGTGAACACCCTGGCCCGGACGCCGAGGAGCTTCGGGCGGCAAAGCGGAACTGGGTCGAATTTACTTCTCTGCCAAAATAGTTCGGGTGGCACTGGAACACGTTCTATCACATTGGTTCATGGCTGCAATCGGGTTTCGAACGACTGTGACGGGCTCATATCCCGAATGATGCGATTAGCCGGGCGCCGGAGTCCCGACTGGCCATCGGCTGGGTTTGAAGTGGATGCCGCCGCCGGTGGCAACGCTACGGCTACCGCAGGACTTACTGCAGTGCAAGGCAATCCGGCCCGGCCGGTGGGATCGCTACACGCTGTCGAACCACCGACGGGCCGGCAGGTCGTCGTTGATCCGTCGGCAGCTGTCACCGAGTGCCGTCATGCGTCGACGCGAAAGCCGGTCGAGATACAGCTCGCGAACGGTTCGTGCATATGTGCACATCGCCCGGTGCATGCACGCCCGGCCATCGCGGGTGATGCTGGCGATCACCGACCTTCGGTCGTCCTTGGCGGCTGCACGCTCCACCAGATTTCGTGATTGCAGGCGCCGGATCCGTGCGGTGACGCGGCTCGGTGTCAATGTCAGGCGGTCGGCGAGATCGCTCATCCGGGCGGCGCCGCCGTCCGACTTGGTGAGCGCGTCGAGCAGAAGGAGGTCGACCAGGGTGAGTTCGTGCTCGTCGAGCAGACGTTGGTAGACGATCTCGCCGAGCCGGGTCGACGATTCGATAAAGAACTCCCAGCAGGCCTGCTCAGCGTCGTCCAGGCCAGGCAGGCAGCTCCCGGAGTGGTTCGCGCTCGTCAGGTCCACGATGCGCGACTCTACATTCGCCCTGCGGGCCATCAGGAGTAAATGAATGTATTTTACGGTGCGCGCGTCGGCGTTGAAATCGGGTACTGCTGTGAAGGACACGTGCAGATGCGGTAGCGGGCTCTGCGTTCTTGCGACCCGATGGACGCCATAAGCATTCAAAATTGCGCGTCGCGAGAGGGTCCGAATATCGCGCGACTCCCCGAAGGTTAGCCCCGCCACAACCCGGCACGGGGCCGGTGACTAGCCCTTGCTGACCTTGTTGTTGCTGCCGGTGTTGGTGACCTTCGGGTCACCCGCCGCGTAGCTGATCGTGTTGTTGAGCCCGATGATGGTGAGCCCCTTGTCGATCCGCTCGAAGGTGACCTTGTTGTCGGATCCGCCGATGTTCACGTTGGCGCAGGTGCCCTTGACGGTCAGCGTGTTGTTGGTGCCGCCCACTGTGAGGGATTTGCCGTCGGCGCAGTCGATGTCGGTCGTGGTGCCGACCGACATGTAATTGATGGTGTTGCCGACCTCGACGTTGACCCCGGACTCTCCCGCGGTGGCGCTGGGGGTGTTGGTGTCCGAGCTTTCGGATCCACAGGCAGCCAGGGTGAGTGCAGCCGCGGCGGCACCGACCCCGAGGATCAGCTGGGTGTGGGGGAAACGGGTGAGCACGGGTCTGCCTCTGCTTTCTTCCTTGGACTTCGTCAGGCGGGGACGCGACTGATCTGGTTGGTCATCCCCAGTTCACGGCCACGGTCGACGAGTATCGGATCGCCGTTCTTGAAGAACACGGTCTGGTTGGAGCCGTACACGGTGACGTCGTTGATGACGTTGTCCGCGACGATCACGTTGGAAGACCCTTGCACGGCGACCGCCCAGCAGGTGCCCTTCGCGGTGACCCGGATATCGGTTCCATTGACGATCAGCGTGGCGTTGTTGCAATCAATGGTCTGTTCAATGCCCTGGCCGGTGATGGTGGTGTCACCGTTCTTGGCTGCGGCGCCGGGCGCACCGACGGTCAGCGCCAGCGGCAACGTGAGTAGTCCGGCAATCCCTGTCCGGCCCACAGCTGTCCAATTCACGGTGAGTTCCCCTTCCGATCCGCTGCGAGAAGAGTACGTGGCGCCCTTGCGGTGACGGCAAGGGTTGACCAGTTTGACCGGCGGTTGCCGACGGGTCGCGTGTGGTGTCGGTGCTGGGTACCGTGTTCAGCAATGCGTCGGTGTGTTGTTCAGGCTGCTGCCGTGGCAGTCACAGCCGTGGTGACCGTCGCGGGGTGTTCGCACACCATCGACGGGGCTGCCCAGCGCGCGTCGGCCGATTCGTCCGATCCCGATCGCAGTTTCGGCTATGTCGACGATCGGTGCGGGCTGTTGGTCGACAGCACGGTCCAGGAGATCCTGGCCGCAGACAATGTGGTGCGCCCGTACAGCGGGGCGGTCTGTCAGTACGTGTTGTCGCGCAAAGCCGGCGGGACGCCGACCGCAGGACCGCTCGCGATGCTCGACGTGATCTTCTCCTGGTTCGAAGAGGGGTCGCTGGAGCGGGAGCGGGCGGTGGCCCGTAGCCGCGACGCGAAGATCACCGACACCGTGGTCGAGCGGCACCAGGCATTCCTCGCGCGTCGTGATGTGACCGGTGCGGCGTGCTCGGCGACCGCTTCGGCCGGGTCGGGCGTGATCAGTTGGTGGGTGCAGTTCCGCAGTGCCGGCAGTGCCGGACAGGCCGGCGCGGGTGATCCGTGCCAGGACGCCAAGAAGCTGATCTCGGCCACCCTGCAATCGGAACTCTGACCGTGATGCACCGCTACTTGGCAGGGATGTGCGCGGCCGGCGTCGTGGCGGGGGCGACGTTGTTGACCGCGTGTGGGCCGACGGGCACGTCGTCAGCCCCCGGGCCTGCGGCGCCGGGCGGCGGTTTTCACGGAGCGGACTGCAACGGCATCACCGATGCCGACATCGCCGATGCCGTCGGATCGTCGATGTTCACCAAGGCCGTGGTCAGCGACAGCGGGTGCTTCTGGCAGGAAAACTCGGTACTGGGCACCTTCGGTGCCGGCATGGGCATCTCCACGTGGTGGTACCGGGGCAGTGACATGGACACCGAACGGACGCTGGAGACCCGGGCCGGGCGCACCCTCACCGAGCTGTCGATGGACGGGAACAAGGGCTTTCGGGCGGCCGACGCGAATGTGTGCAGCATCTATGTGGCCAAGGGCGAGGACGTCATCACCTGGTCGATCCAGACGATGAATCCGTCCACGCTGCCTGACCTGTGTCAGGTCATCGAGAAACTCGCCCGGCTCAGTCAGGGCCGGGTCAACTGATCTGCGCTGTCTGAGGGGCTACAGTTCACGGCGACCCCAACAGCGGCGTCAATCACATCGACTCGAAGGCAGTGCGTACATGTCAGTTCGGCCGGAGCCACAGGCGGCTGGCACTCGACGTACCCAGTCGCGGCCGGCGCGGACCACCAGGCTCAGCCGTGACGCCATTGTCAACGCGGCGCTGACGTTCCTGGACCGCGAGGGCTGGGACGCGCTGACCATCAATGCACTCGCCAACCAGCTCGGTACGAAGGGTCCGTCGCTCTACAACCACGTGGACAGCCTGGACGACCTGCGACGTACGGTCCGCATGCGCGTGATCGACGACATCATCGAGATGCTCAACACCGTCGGTTCCGGCCGCACCCGTGACGATGCGGTGTCGGTGATGGCCAGTGCCTACCGCAGCTACGCCCACCACCATCCCGGTCGCTACTCGGCGTTCACCCGGATGCCGTTCGGCGGCGACGATCCGGAGTACTCGGCTGCCACCAGGGCCGCGGCCGGACCGGTCATCCAGGTCCTGGCGTCTTATGGCCTGCAGGGCGAGGATGCCTTCTACGCTGCCCTGCAGTTCTGGTCTGCCCTGCACGGCTTTGTACTGCTGGAAATGACCGGTGTGATGGACGATATCGACACCGATGCAGTGTTCACAGATATGCTGCGGCGGTTGGCCTCTGGTATGGGGCAACTGGGGGCGTAGCGTCTGACCTGGGAATAGGTCGTCGTTAGCGGGTTTGGTTCGGCACGGCCAGCCCTGGTATCGTGGTAGATCGTGCCTGGCCGGAAGGCGCATGCGGCTGAGTGTTTCGCAAGCGTGCCCGCACGCCGGGCCAATCTGCATGTCTAACACGCATCGGAATTCCACCGGTGTAAGCACGTGCGACACGCCCGGACGCGGGGTACGCGGCCGGGGGATAACTGCAGTACAGAGACTTAGAACAGCAAAGAGCAACACAGAGAAAGCCGGTACATGCCAACCATCAACCAGCTGGTCCGCAAGGGTCGCCGCGACAAGGTCGCGAAGGTCAAGACCGCGGCCCTCAAGGGCAGCCCGCAGCGCCGTGGTGTGTGCACCCGCGTGTACACCACCACCCCGAAGAAGCCGAACTCGGCGCTTCGCAAGGTCGCGCGCGTGAAGCTGACCAGTGGGGTTGAGGTCACCGCCTACATCCCCGGTGAGGGTCACAACCTGCAGGAGCACTCGATGGTGCTGGTGCGCGGCGGTCGTGTGAAGGACCTCCCCGGTGTCCGTTACAAGATCATCCGCGGGTCGCTCGACACCCAGGGCGTCAAGAACCGCAAGCAGGCCCGTAGCCGTTACGGCGCCAAGAAGGAGAAGAGCTGATGCCGCGCAAGGGACCCGCGCCGAAGCGTCCGTTGGTCAACGATCCGGTCTACGGGTCGCAGCTGGTCACCCAGCTGGTCAACAAGGTTCTGCTGGACGGCAAGAAGTCACTGGCCGAGCGCATTGTCTACGGTGCGCTGGAGCAGGCTCGCGACAAGACCGGCACCGATCCGGTCGTCACCCTCAAGCGCGCGCTCGACAACGTCAAGCCCGCCCTCGAGGTGCGCAGCCGCCGCGTCGGTGGTGCCACCTACCAGGTTCCGGTCGAGGTTCGCCCCGATCGCTCCACCACGCTGGCCCTGCGCTGGCTGGTCAGCTTCTCCAAGGCCCGTCGCGAGAAGACCATGGTCGAGCGCCTCGCCAACGAGATCATGGATGCGAGCAACGGCCTCGGCGCCGCTGTGAAGCGTCGCGAGGACACTCACAAGATGGCCGAAGCGAACCGGGCCTTCGCGCACTACCGCTGGTGATACCGCGCCCGGCATCCGGCATCGGGTGCCAATGGGCGCGCAATCGAACACCTAATCAAGCAATCGAAAGAGATGACTTCCGTGGCACAGGACGTGCTGACAGACCTGAACAAGGTCCGCAACATCGGCATCATGGCGCACATCGACGCCGGCAAGACGACGACGACAGAGCGCATCCTCTTCTACACCGGTATCAGCTACAAGATCGGTGAGGTGCACGACGGCGCCGCCACGATGGACTGGATGGAGCAGGAGCAGGAGCGGGGTATCACCATCACCTCGGCTGCCACCACCTGCTTCTGGAACGACAACCAGATCAACATCATCGACACCCCGGGCCACGTTGACTTCACCGTCGAGGTGGAGCGCAGCCTGCGCGTGCTCGACGGTGCCGTGGCGGTCTTCGATGGCAAGGAAGGTGTCGAGCCGCAGTCTGAGCAGGTGTGGCGGCAGGCCGACAAGTACGACGTCCCGCGCATCTGCTTCGTCAACAAGATGGACAAGCTGGGCGCCGACTTCTACTTCTCGGTGCAGACCATGAAGGACCGCCTCGGCGCCAACGTGGTTCCCATCCAGCTGCCGATCGGTTCCGAAGGTGACTTCGAGGGCGTCGTCGACCTGGTCGAGATGAACGCCAAGGTGTGGCGCGGCGAGACGAAGCTCGGCGAGAAGTACGACGTCGTCGAGATTCCTGCCGACCTGCAGGAGAAGGCCGAAGAGTATCGCACCGCGATGATCGAGGCCATCGCCGAGACCGACGACGCGCTCATGGAGAAGTACCTGGGTGGCGAAGAGCTCACCCTCGAGGAGATCAAGGGTGGTCTGCGCAAGCTGACCGTCACCAGCCAGGGTTACCCGGTGCTGTGTGGCTCCGCGTTCAAGAACAAGGGCGTGCAGCCCATGCTCGACGCGGTGATCGACTATCTGCCGACTCCGCTCGACGTCGCGGCCGCTGAGGGCCACGTTCCGGGCAAAGAAGACGAGGTCATCCTCCGCAAGCCGTCTGCTGACGAGCCGTTCTCCGGGCTGGCTTTCAAGGTGGCCACCCACCCGTTCTTCGGGAAGCTGACCTACGTTCGGGTCTACTCGGGCAAGGTCGACTCCGGTGCGCAGGTCATCAACTCGACCAAGGGCAAGAAGGAGCGCCTGGGCAAGCTGTTCCAGATGCACTCCAACAAGGAAAACCCGGTGGAGACTGCTTCGGCCGGCCACATCTACGCGGTCATCGGCCTCAAGGACACCACCACCGGTGACACCCTGAGCGACCCGAACAACCAGATCGTGCTGGAGTCGATGACCTTCCCCGATCCGGTGATCGAGGTGGCCATCGAGCCCAAGACCAAGAGCGACCAGGAGAAGCTGGGCACCGCGATCCAGAAGCTCGCCGAAGAGGACCCGACCTTCAAGGTGCACCTGGACCAGGAGACCGGCCAGACCGTCATCGGCGGTATGGGCGAGCTGCACCTGGATATCCTCGTGGACCGCATGCGTCGTGAGTTCAAGGTCGAGGCCAACGTCGGTAAGCCCCAGGTGGCCTACAAGGAGACCATCCGCAAGAAGGTCGACAAGGTCGAATTCACCCATAAGAAGCAGACAGGTGGATCCGGCCAGTTCGCGAAGGTGCTCATCTCCATCGAGCCGTTCGTCGGCGAGGACGGTGCCACCTACGAGTTCGAGAACAAGGTCACCGGTGGCCGCGTCCCGCGTGAGTACATCCCCTCGGTGGATGCCGGTGCGCAGGACGCCATGCAGTACGGCGTTTTGGCCGGCTACCCGCTGGTGAACATCAAGGTGACGCTGCTCGATGGCGCCTACCACGAGGTCGACTCCTCGGAAATGGCGTTCAAGGTGGCGGGTTCTCAGGTGCTGAAGAAGGCCGCGCAGGCGGCCCAGCCGGTCATCCTGGAGCCCATCATGGCTGTCGAGGTCATTACACCCGAGGACTACATGGGTGACGTGATCGGCGACTTGAACTCCCGCCGTGGTCAGATCCAGGCCATGGAGGAGCGCAGCGGTGCGCGTGTCGTCAAGGCGCAGGTGCCGCTGTCGGAGATGTTCGGCTACGTCGGCGACCTTCGGTCGAAGACCCAGGGCCGGGCTAACTACTCCATGGTGTTCGACTCGTACGCCGAGGTTCCGGCGAACGTGTCGAAGGAGATCATCGCGAAGGCGACGGGTCAGTAAGCTCGTCGCGGCAACTGTCGCGGCACACAACTGAACACATCATCATTGCTTTAACCAAAGCACCAACAAGTCCAGGAGGACACCACAGTGGCGAAGGCGAAGTTCGAGCGGACGAAGCCGCACGTCAACATCGGGACCATCGGTCACGTTGACCACGGCAAGACGACGCTTACTGCAGCAATCACCAAGGTTCTGCACGACAAGTACCCCGAGTTGAACGAGTCGCGCGCATTCGACCAGATCGACAATGCGCCTGAAGAGCGTCAGCGCGGCATCACGATCAACATCTCCCATGTGGAGTACCAGACCGAGAAGCGGCACTACGCCCACGTGGACGCCCCCGGTCACGCCGACTACATCAAGAACATGATCACCGGTGCCGCCCAGATGGACGGCGCGATCCTGGTGGTCGCCGCGACCGACGGCCCGATGCCGCAGACCCGCGAGCACGTGCTGCTGGCCCGCCAGGTGGGTGTGCCCTACATCCTGGTGGCGCTGAACAAGTCGGACGCCGTGGACGACGAGGAGCTCATCGAGCTCGTCGAGATGGAGGTCCGCGAACTGCTGGCTGCCCAGGAGTTCGACGAGGACGCCCCGGTTATCCGGGTCTCCGCGCTGAAGGCGCTCGAGGGCGACCCGAAGTGGGTCAAGTCGGTTGAGGACCTGATGGACGCGGTCGACGAGTCGATCCCGGATCCGGTTCGTGAGACCGACAAGCCGTTCCTGATGCCCGTCGAGGACGTCTTCACCATCACCGGTCGTGGCACCGTGGTGACCGGTCGCGTCGAGCGTGGCGTGATCAACGTCAACGAAGAGGTCGAGATCGTCGGCATCAAGCCGACCACGACCAAGACCACCGTCACCGGTGTGGAGATGTTCCGCAAGCTGCTCGACCAGGGCCAGGCGGGCGACAACGTCGGTCTGCTGGTTCGTGGCATCAAGCGCGAGGACGTCGAGCGTGGCCAGGTTGTGGTCAAGCCCGGCACCACCACCCCGCACACCGAGTTCGAGGGCAGCGTCTACATCCTGTCCAAGGACGAGGGCGGCCGCCACACGCCGTTCTTCAACAACTACCGTCCGCAGTTCTACTTCCGTACCACGGACGTGACCGGCGTGGTGACCCTCCCCGAGGGCACCGAGATGGTGATGCCCGGTGACAACACCGACATCTCCGTCAAGCTGATCCAGCCCGTCGCCATGGACGAGGGCCTGCGCTTCGCGATCCGCGAGGGCGGCCGTACCGTCGGCGCCGGCCGCGTTACCAAGATCATCAAGTGATCTAGAGACGCAAAACAAGAGCGGCGCTCACCTTCGGGTGGGCGCCGCTTTTGCGTTTCGGCGTGTTTGTGCCGAGCCTGGTGTAACGCCTGTGATAGCTGAGCCGATCTTTATTGCATAGGTGAGCTACACGGGTTGGGGAAAACATGGTGCGACGGATATGGGCATTGGCTTCGGCAGCCGTGCTCGCCGCCACGGCGGTCGGATTTGCGGCAGGCTCGGCGCAGGCAGCGCCGGGATGCCCGGACGTGCACTGGATCGGCGTCGCCGGTTCGGGTGAGCGTGACGATCCGACGGTTGATGCCGGCATGGGCCGGGTGGTCTACAACTCCTTGCGCGATCTGTCCGTGTGGGTGCAGCAGGACGGTCGGACGATGACCGCCGAGGCGGTGGCCTACCCGGCGGCGCCGGTGCCCGCGGACGGCGATCTGCTGGGCTGGGGCGGCTTCATGAGCAGTGTCGACGCCGGGGCGGCCGCGTTGGGGAATCAATACGCGGCGTTCACCCAGCAGTGCCCCTCCAGCGAGGTTGTGCTGGCCGGCTATTCGCAGGGCGCGATGGTGGTCCACCGAAATTTGGCCGCATTGGCGGGCAGCCCGAATCTGGCTGCCGCGCTGTTGATCGCCGACGGTGACCGCTTGCCCGCCGATCCCACCGTCAACCTGGGTACGGCCACGGCGGTGAGCAGCACCAGGAAGGGTGTCGCGCAGGACTGGCCGATCCTGGCTCACGCCCCCGCGCCGCTGTCGCCGTCGGTCGGCAATCGCACGATCAGCGTGTGTGATCGTGGCGATGCGGTCTGCGACTCCGACCCGGATGCCGATGAGGTGACCGCCACCGCGATCGCCGTGCACACCAGCTACGCCCGCTCGAGCGGCGGTGGGTATCGGTGGACCTGGCCGTTGTACCGGATGCTGGGCCCGTCGCCGATGCAGCAGCAGACCGTGCCGGTGGGCGGCTCGACGGATGGCGTCGTTCACTCCTGACCTAGGCGGTCCTGGGGGCTAATCTGATGGCGCCCAACCGACGACAGGAGCCTGTGATGTCCACATTCTGGCGGTACATCCGCATTCAGGCCTTCGTGTTGATGTGTGGCATCGTCGGCCCGATCTTCCTGGTCATCTACTTCGTCTCCGGAGCCGATCCGATGATGAAGTGGATGTTCTGGATGGGCCTGTTGATCACCGCCATCGACATCTTGATCGCGTTCGGGATCACTGCCGCCGGGTCGAAGTCGGCCGCGCAGAACGAGAAACTGGAACAGGTGGGTGTACTGGCCCTGGCCCAGGTCACCGGTATCCACGAGACCAACACCCGCATCAACGAGCAGCCGTTGGTGAAGTTGGATCTGCAGATCTCGGGACCCGGCATTGCACCGTTCGCCAGTCAGGACCGGGTGCTCGCCTCGGTGTCGCGGCTTCCGATGATCACCAACCGGAAATTGGTCGCACTGGTCGACCCGACCACCAACGAGTACCGGATCGATTGGGAGAGAAGCAGTCTGGTCAGCGGTCTGATGCCGGCGACATTCAACCTCGCCGAGGAGAACAAGACGTACGACCTGACCGGCCAGTCCGGCCCGCTGATGGAGATCCTGCAGATCCTCAAGGCCAACGGCATCGGCATCAACAACATGGTCGACCTGCGGGGCAATCCTGCGGTGCGTGAGCAGGTCCAGGCCGTGGTGCGGCGCGCGACCGCGCAGCAGGAGGCCTCGCCTGTGCCGGCAGCCGCGTCGGCTCCGTCGTCGGCGCCCTTCCTTGCGCCTCCGGCACCCTCGACCGCGCAACGTCTTCAGGAACTGGAGACCCTGCGTGCCACGGGGGCCATCAGCGAAGGCGAGTACACGGTGAAACGACAGCAGATCATCGCCGATCTCTGATCTCGTTCTGGATCAACCCGGCCGGCGCCGTTCGCCGGTTGCCTTCTACAAGTTCATCAGCCGTTTGCTGACCGTGTTCTATGGTTACAGCGGATTCACGATCGTCAACGCACCGTCAACCGCACTGCGAAAGACGCGATATGGCCACGGCTGAACCGAAGGCAGAACCGGCAACCGAGAAGGTCAGCCTGCCGACCCTGACCGCGATGGTCGTCGGATCGATGGTCGGCTCGGGGGTCTTCCTGCTGCCCAGGCGGTTCGGCGCCGAGTCCGGGGTGCTGGGGGCGATCATCGCCTGGACCATCGCCGGCACGGGAATGCTGATGCTGGCGTTCGTATTCCAGCGGTTGGCCACCCGGAGGCCCGATTTGGACGCCGGAATCTTCGCGTACGCCAAAGCCGGGTTCGGTGATTACGTCGGCTTCAACTCGGCATTCGGGTTCTGGGCCTCGGCATGTGCGGGCAATGCCTCGTACTGGGTGCTCATCATGGCCACCGCCAGTGCGATGTTCCCGCAACTGGGTGACGGCAGCACCGTACTCGCGGTGTTGATCTCCTCGGTCGGGGTGTGGCTGTTCTGCTTCCTGATCCTGCGCGGCGTCAAGGAAGCGGCGGTGATCAATCGGATTGCCACTGTTGCCAAGGTCGTTCCGATCCTGGTGTTCATCGTGATCGCGCTGATCGCTTTCAAGGCCGGCGTGTTCGCCGACAACTTCTGGGGCGGTTGGAAGGCCGAGGGCGGTCCGTCGGCCTCGGTGTTCGAACAGGCCAAAGGCACGATGCTCATCACGGTGTTCGTGTTCATGGGCATCGAAGGCGCCAGCGTGTATTCGCGCTATGCGAAGAAGCGCTCGGACGTCGGCCGGGCGACAGTCATCGGATTCCTGTCCGTGCTCGCGGTTTTCGCCTTGGTCACCTTGGTCTCCTACGGTGTGCTGCCGCAGTCCCACCTGGCCACCGTCAACCAGCCGTCCATGGCTTCGGTGCTCGAATCGATTGTCGGCCCATGGGGTTCGGTGTTCATCAGGGCGGGTGTCGTGCTCTCGGTGTTGGGGGCATATCTGGCCTGGACGCTGATGGCTGCCGAGATTCTGTATATCCCGGCCAAATCCGAGGACATGCCGCGCTTCTTGGCCCGGACCAACAGCCACGGTGCGCCGGTGACGGCCCTGGTGATGGCCGGTGGCCTGGTGCAGCTGCTGCTCATCCTGCTGCTGTTCACCTCCGAGGCACTGGATTTCATGCTGGACCTCACCGCGGCCCTGGCCCTGATTCCCTACTTCCTGGCTGCCGGCTATGCGCTGAAACTGGTGCTGACCCAGGAGACCTACGAGGACCGCAAAGCCCTGCTCGCAGACGGTGTGGTGGCGGGGCTGGCCACGTTCTACACGCTGTTCCTGGTGTACGCGGCCGGGTTCGACCATCTCCTGCTGTCCTGCATCCTGTACGCCGCCGGTGCGGTGCTGTACGTGATGGCCCGCCGTGAGCGCAGCCTGCGGGTGTTCTCGCCGCGGGAGGCGGTGTTGTTCGTGGTCATCCTGCTCGGTGCGGTGGCCGGAATCGTGGGTCTGGTCACCGGGCAGATCCAGATCTAGTGCCACACATCGTGAAAGGAAGATGATGCCGAATCCGTCCGCGACGTATGGGGTGCACTCCGAGGTCGGAAAGCTGCACAAGGTGTTGGTGTGTTCACCGGGGCTGGCCCACGAACGGCTCACCCCGACCAACTGCGACGACCTGCTGTTCGACGATGTGCTGTGGGTGCAGAACGCGCGCCGCGACCACTTCGACTTCATGGACAAGGTGCGCGACCGCGGGGTCGAGGTCGTCGAACTGCACGACCTGCTCACCGAGACGATCGAGATCCCCGAGGCCAAGGCGTGGCTGCTGGACCGCAAGATCGTGGCCAACGAAGTGGGCGTCGGGCTGGTCGACGACACCCGCGGGTTCCTGGATTCCATTCCGGAGCGTCGGCTCACCGAATTTCTCATCGGCGGCCTGTCCACCCGGGACCTGCCCGCCGAGGTTCGCTCGGGGTACCTGGCCCTGGCTCGGGAGGACACCGGCGTCAACGAATATCTGATGCCACCGCTGCCCAACACGCTCTACACCCGCGACACCACCTGCTGGATTTACGGCGGACTGACGCTCAATCCGTTGTTCTGGCCGGCTCGGCATGACGAAACCTTGTTGATGAAGGCGATCTATCAGTTCCATCCCGACTACGTGGGTTCGACGGTGTGGTGGGGCGACCCGGAAAAGTCTTGGGGCCAAGCCACTCTCGAGGGTGGTGATGTGCTGATTCCCGGTAACGGCGTGGTGCTGATCGGCATGAGCGAGCGCTCGTCGCGGCAGGCCATCACCCAGGTGGCCGCCGAACTGTTCGCCAGTGGTGCCGCCGAGAAGGTGATCGTCGCCGGCATGCCCAAGCTGCGTTCCGCGATGCACCTGGACACGGTGTTCACCTTCGCCGACCGGGATGTGGTGACCATCTATCCGGAGATCGTCAACAGCATCGTCACGTTCACCTTGCTGCCCAGCGATACCGAGCCGGGCGTCGAGGTAGTGCCGGAATCCGACTCCTTCATCGATGTGGTCGCTGCCGCGTTGGGCGTGGCGAAGCTTCGTGTCGTCGAGACCGGCGGCACCGCCTACGACTCGGAACGCCAGCAGTGGGACAGCGGAAACAACCTGGTCGCCGTCGAACCGGGGGTGGTGTTCGCCTACGACCGAAACACCCACACCAACTCTCTGCTGCGCAAGGCGGGCGTAGAGGTGATCACGATCGTCGGTGCTGAGCTGGGCCGCGGCCGAGGTGGCGGGCACTGCATGACCTGCCCGATCATCCGCGATCCCATTGAGTGGTAGGAGTCCAGGAACACGTTCTACTTCTGCTGTTAGCCTGTGGCCAGACTCACTGAAAGGACCCTGGCATGGCGGCAGGTAAAGCAACACTGGAAGGCCGGGTGGCATTCGTCACCGGCGCTGCACGCGGCCAGGGGCGCGCGCACGCGGTGCGGTTGGCCAACGAAGGCGCAGACATCATCGCGATCGATGTCTGCCGACCGGTCGACGGCACGATCACTTACCCGGCCGCGACGCCGGAGGATCTGGCCGAGACCGTCGCCGCCGTGGAGGCCGCAGGCCGCAAGGTGCTCGCACGTGAGGTCGACATCCGCGATCTGGCCGCCCAGCAGCAGGTGGTGGCCGACGGCATCGAGCAGTTCGGCCGGCTCGACATCGTGGTCGCCAATGCCGGCGTGCTCAGCTGGGGACGGCTGTTCGAGCTGTCGCCCGAGCAGTTCGACACCGTCGTCGACGTCAACCTCAACGGCACCTGGCGGACCATCCGGGCCGCCGTGCCCGCCATGATCGAGGCCGGCAACGGCGGCTCGATCATCATCGTCAGCTCATCGGCGGGTGTGAAGGCCACCCCGGGTAACGGCCACTACTCGGCCTCCAAACACGGCCTGGTGGCGCTGACCAACACACTGGCTCTCGAGGTGGGCGAGTACGGCATCCGGGTCAACTCGATCCATCCATACTCGATCGACACTCCGATGATCGAACCGGAGGCAATGGCCGAGATCTTCGCGAAGTTCCCGAGCTTCCTGCACAGTTTCGCCCCGATGCCGTATCACAAGGTGACCGACGGCAAGAACGAGGGACTCGCGGCATTCATGGCGCCCGAGGAGGTCGCCGATGTGGTGGCCTGGTTGGCCGGTGACGGTTCGGCCACCCTGTCGGGCAGCCAGATCGCGGTGGACCGCGGCGTGCTCAAGTACTGAGATTTCCGGTGCGGTCAGCCCGGGAGGACAAGTACCGGAACCGGGCTGTGCCGCAGGATCTTTGATCCATGTGAGCCCAGGAAAACCCGGGCGACCGTGCCGCCGGGCGAGGTTCCGATCGCCAGGATCTCGCCTTCGAGCCAGTCGATGGCATCGATCGCGTCGCTCCAGTCGTTGCCGGTGACGACTTGGAGATCCACCTCGTCGCCGATGACTTTGTCGTCCTTCAACCGAATCAGCGCCTGTTGGGCCTGTTTCGCCCACTCCTGCAGGATCGCGTCCTCGGCGTGCAGTCCGACGGTCGGCGGATACATGTTGCGTCCCCGTACTGCGAAGGTGACCAACCGCATCGGGGTGTCCAGACGCCGGCTCAGGTCGGCCACCTGCTGGACCACCGCCACCGCTTCGGGGGAGCCGGGGTAGGCACACGTGATACGGGACAGCGCAACGGATTTCGGCCGTCGGTAGCCGCGCGGGCTGATCGCCAGCGGAACCGGGCAGGAGTGCAGCAGCCGATCGGCGGTCGAGCCCACCACAACCTGGCCCAGCTGGCCGTCAGAGGCCGAGCCGAGAACGAGTAGTTCGGCGTCGAGCGCGCCAACGGCCTCGAGCAGGCCGCCGGAGACGGAGCGGTGCGCGAACTTGTGGAAGCTGACATCGAGGCGATCGTCGAGCGCGGTCACGTGCTGCCGCGCCTGCTCGGCCGAGGATGCCGCCAATTGGGCGGCGTACTCGGCATATTCGGCGTCGACGCGGGCCGGTGACGGGTTCAGCCACGGACGCGGGACGACGGTGGCCACCGCCAGCGAGGTGTTCAGGGTGCGGGCTGCGCCGACCCCGAGGTGCAGCGCCGACGCCCCGCCCTTGCCGGCCAGGTATCCGACGACGACGGTCATCGGGCCTCCTCGGCTCCGGGGGTGATCATCACGTCGTCCTCACCGGCTGCCGCACCCGGTATGTAGCCGTCGCCACCGTCGTTGAGGGCGCTGTGATGTCGGCTCCACAGGAGGTAGAACGTCAGGACGAGGGCGACCCAGATGCTGAACCACAGCCAGGTGATGTGTGGCAGGCCGTAGAGCACGAACAGGCAGGCAATCACCGAAAGGACCGGTGTCACCGGGTAACCGGGAACCTTGAAGGCTCGCGGCAGGTCCGGCTCACGCACCCGCAGGATGATCACGCCGATCGACACCACGATGAATGCCACCAGGGTGCCGATCGACACGAGATCCCACAGATAGTCCAGCGGCACCAACCCGGCCAGGGTGCCGGTCACCGCAGCCACGACGATGGTGTTGTTCACCGGAGTCATGGTGCGTGGGTTCACCTTTGCGAACATCGGCGGCAGCAGGCCGTCGCGTCCCATCGCGAACAGGATGCGGGTCTGGCCGTACATCACCACCAGGGTGACCGAGAAGATCGAGATGACCGCGCCCACCGCGAGAACGGTGCTGGCCCAGGTCTGGCCGTGCAGGATGTTGGTGAGCATCACCGACAGTCCGGCCTCGGACTGCTCGTCGGAACCGAAGTCGTCGGCGGACTGGGTGCCCAGGCCGGCGAATGCGACCAGGATGTAGACGCTGGTGACGACCACGAGCGCCCCGAGGATGGCCCGCGGCATGGTCTTCTGCGGGTTCTTCACCTCGTCGCCTGCGGTGGACACCGCGTCCAGGCCGATGAATGTGAAGAAGATGGTGCTGGCGGCGGCGGTGATACCGGTGAATCCCTTGTCCCAGAATCCGGCGAAGTGATCGGTGGTGAATGCGGTGAACGCGATGGCCACGAACATGGCGAGGACACACAGTTTCAGGAGCACCATGACGGTGTTGACCGCCGCGGACTCGCTGGCGCCGCGGATCAGAAGCAGTGCGCACATGACGATCAGGACCGTGGCGGGCAGGTTGATCACACCGGGGTCATCGCCCCATGGGGCCGCGGACAGTGCGTGCGGTAACCGCCAGCCGAACAGGTTGTCGAGCAGTTGGTTGAGATAGCCGCTCCAGCCGACCGCGGTCGCCGACATCGAGACGCCGTATTCGAGTAGCAGGCAGGCCGCGACACCCATCGCGATGAACTCGCCCATGGTGGTGTAGGCGTAGGAGTAGGTTGAGCCCGAAACTGGCACTGCTGAAGCCATTTCCGCGTAGCAGATCGCCGACAACCCAGCGGCGATACCGGCCACCACGAACGACACCAGCACTGCGGGACCGGCTTTGGGGACTGCCTGCTGCAGCACGATGAAGATACCGGTGCCGACCGTGGCGCCCACACCGAACAGGGTCAGCTGGAACGTCCCGATACTTCGTCGAAGGTGATCCGAGGCGCCGTGCGCGACCGGCGCTCCGATGACCGGCCTTCGCCGCAACATCTGGCTGGTCAGGTTGTTGGCTGGGGCGGACATGGTGTCTCCTTGCTGCCGGTCAACCGATTATCGGCGGGCCTCGCCCAGAGTGTTGGCGAATTGGTCAACGGCCCAGTCGAGCTCATCGGCGGTCACCACCAGAGGCGGGGCGAACCGCAGGGTCGATCCGTGGGTGTCTTTCACCAGCACGCCGCGTTCGGCCAATGCCAGGCTGATCTGCTTGCCGGTGCCCAGGTCCGGGTCGATGTCCACTCCCGCCCACAGGCCCATGCCTCGCACCGAGGTCACCCCGTGCCCGATCAACCCGGTCAGTCGTTTGTGCAGGTGGGCTCCGAGTTCTGTTGAACGGTGCTGGAACTCGCCACGGTGCAGCATGCCGACGACCGTGGTGCCGATGGCCGCTGCCAGTGGATTACCGCCGAAGGTGGACCCGTGCTCGCCGGGGTGCAGCACCCCGAGGACGTCGCGGTCGGCCACTACCGCGGACAGCGGCACCACGCCACCGCCCAGAGCCTTGCCGAGCAGATACACGTCGGGAACCACACCCCAGTGCTCGCAGGCGAAGGTGCGCCCGGTGCGGGCCAGACCGGATTGGATCTCGTCGGCGATCATCAGCACGTTGTTGCGGGTACAGATGTCACGGACCCGCGGCAGGTACTCGGCGGGCGGGATGATGATGCCCGCCTCGCCCTGGATGGGCTCGATCAGGACCGCAGCCGTGTTCGCATCGATCGCCTCGGCCAGTGCCCGATGGTCACCGAAGGGCACCGAACGGAATCCGGGCGTGTAGGGGCCGAAGCCCCGGCGCGCGGTGTCGTCGTCGGAGAAGCTGATGATGGTGGTGGTGCGGCCGTGGAAGTTGTTGTGCGCCACGATGATGTTCGACTCACCTGCCGGTACGCCCTTGACGTCGGTACCCCACTTGCGGGCCACCTTGATTCCGCTCTCTACGGCCTCGGCGCCGCTGTTCATCGGCAGCACCATGTCTTTGCCGCACAATTCGGCCAATGCCTCGGCGAACGGGCCGAGCCGGTCGGAGTGAAAGGCTCGGCTCACCAGGGTCAGCCGGTCCAGTTGGGCGTGCGCGGCGGCGATGATCTCGGGGTTGCGGTGACCGAAGTTGACGGCCGAATAGGCGGCCAGACAATCGAGGTAGCGCCGGCCGGTCACATCGGTGATCCAGGCCCCTTCGGCGCTCTCGGCGACCACGGGCAGCGGTGAGTAGTTGTGGGCGACATAGCGATTGTCGAGCGCGATCTCGACAGCGGTCGCAGGGTTCGGGGTGGCCTGGCTGTCCACACTGTCCAGCATGGTCATGGATACCTCTCCAGGGTGCAGCATTTGACGGATCCGCCGCCTTTGAGGAGTTCGGACAGGTCGACACCGATAGGTTCGAAGCCGGCCCGGCGCAGTTGGTCGGCGAATCCGGTGGCGGGCGCGGGCATCACGACGTGGAGGCCGTCGGACACGACGTTGAGGCCGAGGACATAGGCGTCGGCGGAGCCCACTTCGATGGCGTGGCCGAACAGTTCGGTCAGACGCCGGCGGGCGTCGTCGCTGAAGGCCGGGGGATAGTAGGCGATCGTCGAGTCGTCGAGCACGGCCAGCGCGGTGTCGAGGTGGTAGAAGCGCGGGTCGACGAGTTCCAGGCTGATCACGTCCAGGCCGGTGGCGGCCGCGATCTCGTCGTGGGCGCGTCGATCGGTGCGAAAACCGTATCCGGCCAACAGGGTTGACCCGACGAGCAGCAGGTCGCCCTGGCCCTCGTTGACGTGGTCGGTGAACACCGTCCGGTAGCCGGCCGCGGCCATCCACTCGGCATACGCGTCGGCCTCGGCGGCGCGTTGTGGGTAGGCGAAGCGTGCCACCACTGCGGTGTCCCCGAACAGGAAGCCGCCGTTGGCGGCGTAGACCATGTCGGGCAGGCCGTTGCGCGGTGTCACCAGGTCGACGGTGTGGCCCAGGTCGGCGTACACCCGGCGCAGTGTGTCCCACTGGGCCAGCGCGAGCGCGGTGTCCACGGGGGTGGAGGTGTCCATCCATGGGTTGATGGCGTATTCGACGGTGAAGTACTCGGGAGGGGTCATGGCGTAGTGGCGGGTGGTGGCGGTCCGTGTTGGCGCGACCGTGCCGCCGGTTTGGGGCACGGTGCCGCGCATGACTTCGTCGAAAATCGTCATGAATCGACGATATGAAGTGTCGGTGGCGCAATCAATCGCTTCTTGTTGCGTGATATGCAGGGATATATTGCAGGAATCCTGTATTGACGATCGTTTGTTGCGTGGAGGTCGATGTGGAGCGTCTGGATGACACCGACGAGCGGATTCTGGCCGCACTCACCGAGCACGCCAGGGCGACTTTCGCCGAGATCGGGCAGCGGGTGAATCTGTCGGCGCCCGCGGTCAAGCGGCGGGTGGACCGCATGGTCGCCGACGGGGTGATCCGGGGCTTCACGACGGTGATCGACCGCAACGTCCTGGGCTGGCGGACGGAGGCATATGTGCAGGTGTTCTGTCAGGGCACCATCGCCCCGGACCAGTTGCGCGCGGCCTGGATCGACATTCCCGAAGTGGTCAGTGCGGCAACGGTCACCGGCACCGCCGACGCCATCCTGCACGTGCTGGCGCGCGACATGCGCCACCTTGAGGAGGCCCTGGAACGCATCCGCTCAACAGCTCGCATCGAGCGCAGCGAGAGCATCGTGGTGCTCACCAACGTCATCGACCGGGGCGGTCATGATGTGAGCTGGCGGCCTGCGCAAACGTAGGGTGCCCTACAACACTCAACCTCGATCGTGTAAAAACCCCACGTGACTACTTCAACGGGATCAGTGGCGGGCATCGTCATCGTCGGCGGCGGCTTGGCTGCGGCCCGGACGGCCGAACAGCTGCGCCGGTCGGAGTACGCCGGACCCATCACGATCGTCAGCGACGAGGACCATCTGCCCTACGATCGGCCACCGCTGTCCAAGGAAGTGCTGCGCGCCGAGACGGACGACGTCACGCTCAAGCCGGCCGAGTTCTACGCCGAGAACAACATCACGCTGCGGCTGGGCTCCGCCGCACAGTCGGTGGACACCGCCGCCAAGACGCTGCAGCTCGCCGACGGCAACGATGTCGCCTACGACGAGCTGATCATCGCGACCGGGCTGGTGCCCAAGCGGATCCGCTCCTTCGGCGACCTGGCCGGAATCCACGTGCTGCGGTCCTACGACGAGAGCATGGCCCTGCGTGAGCACGCCGGGAGCGCCCGGCGTGCCGTGGTGGTCGGTGCCGGCTTCATCGGCTGCGAGGTGGCCGCGAGCCTGCGCAAGCTGGGTGTCGAGGTGGCGCTGGTGGAGCCCCAGCCGACGCCGCTGGCCTCGGTTCTGGGCGAGCAGATCGGCGCTCTGGTGACCCGGCTGCACCAAGCCGAGGGCGTCGACGTGCGTTGCGGTGTCGGGGTCGCCGAAGTGCGTGGCGCCGACAAGGTCGAGCAGGTCGTGCTGGGTGACGGCACCGAACTCGACGCCGATCTGGTGGTGGTCGGCATCGGCTCGCGCCCGGCCGTCGACTGGCTCGAGGGCAGCGGGATCGCGCTCGACAACGGTGTGGTGTGCGACGAGGTCGGCCGTTCCAGCGCCGCCGGCGTGTGGGCCATCGGCGATGTCGCGTCGTGGCGTGATCACGTGGGTGACCAAGCGCGCGTTGAGCATTGGAGCAACGTTGCCGACCAGGCGCGGGCCATGGTGCCGGCGATCCTGGGCCAGGAGGCCTCGCCCGTGGTGTCGGTGCCGTACTTCTGGAGCGATCAGTACGACGTCAAGATCCAGTGCCTCGGCGAGCCCGAGGCCGACGATGTCGTGCACGTGGTCGAGGACGGTTCGGTGAGCGTGCTCAGGATGCCCAGGCAGGTCGGCTTGCTCAGTCCGACCCGGCGGGTGAGCTCGGAGAGGCCGAACCGCTCCTGCGGATGGC
>NZ_JBFAJS010000010.1:0-236462 GCF_040655355.1 Mycobacterium sp. NPDC050441
CTGTTCTTCAACAACAAGGGCGTCGCAGCCAACACCACCGACGTCTGCCAGAACTACCCACCCAACGACATGTCGGTCTGGGACTGGCACTGACGGAACTCCACGCGGGCTGGGTGCCGCCGCCGACACGGCGACGGGGCCCAGTCCGTTTCCGTTAGCTCCATCACAATCAGTAGCCCTGCTTCACCCCACAGCGCCCCCGGTACGCGGCGAAAAAGCTGCCTGACCTCTGGCTACCCGTGCGTGGACGAAGTCGAGAGTTCACCGACGGCAGCTCAGCACCGCGGGCGTGGCGTCACACCTGTGTCACCGTTTTGCCACTCATTTAAATAGGCTAATATCTCGCTAAGTTTTTAGTTAGCCATTCGGCTAGACAGCGAGGCGTCTCGAGGTGAACATGGTGCACGGGTGCTCCCCCATCGACTGCCATGCCGTCGGCATGGCCACGTCGCCTCGCCGCCTCAATACCCAATTTGCCCACAACCGACGGACCGGTGCCATTTCACGATGACCAACGCGACGAAAAGCTCTCGCCGGAAACAGTTTTCGATTTCTGGCCTGGCTAAGAAGTTCTGGATCCCCCTGATCATCGTCGTGGTGGTCGTGGTCGGCGGGTTCACGGTGATGCGGGTGCGCACGTTCTTCGGCGCAGGCGACGGCTCCGGGTTCTCCAGCGCGAAGGTCGATGACACCAAGCCGTTCGACCCGAAGGTCGTGGTCTACGAGATCTACGGCGTCCCCGGTGCGACGGCGGACGTGAACTACCTCGATCTCGACGCCCAGCCCCAGCGCATCGACGGGGTCACCCTGCCCTGGACGCTGCGCCTGGAGTCCACCGCACCGTCGGTGTTCCCCAACATCGTCGCGCAGGGCGACGGCAACACGATCGGCTGCCGCATCACCGTCGATGACGAACTCAAGGACGAGAGAACCTCCAACGGCGTGAACGCCCAGACCTTCTGCTTGGTGAAATCTGCATGAGCACCCACGACGCCCCGACCGACGCCTTCCCGGTCACCGCGCCGAGGCCGGCCCAGCACGGTGGGATCGCCAAGTGGATCCGGCGGCTGGCCATCCCGATCATCATCGGCTGGATCGTCCTTATCGGCATCGTGAACACCGCCGTACCCCAGCTCGAAGAGGTGGGCAAGATGCGGTCGGTGTCGATGAGCCCCGACCAGGCGTCATCGATGATCGCCATGAAGCGCGTCGGCGAGGTGTTCCAGGAGTTCAAGTCCAACAGCTCGGTAATGGTCGTGCTCGAGGGCGACGAGCCCCTGGACATCAAAGCGCACGATTTCTACGACGAGGTCGTCGCCAAGCTCGAGGCCGACAAGAAGCACGTCGAGCACGTTCAGGATTTCTGGGGCGACCCACTGACCGCGTCGGGCGCCCAGAGCTCCGACGGCAAGGCCTCCTACGTGCAGGTCTACACCGCCGGTAACCAGGGCGAGGCGCTGGCCAACGAGTCCGTCGAAGCCGTCCAACAGATCGTCGAGAGCGTAAAGGCCCCAGACGGCGTCAAGGCATATGTGACCGGCCCCGCCGCACTGGCCGCCGACCAGCACATCGCCGGCGACCGCAGCGTGAAAATCATTGAGGGGCTGACCTTCACGGTCATCATCATCATGCTGCTGCTGGTCTACCGCTCCGTCATCACGGTGATCCTCACCCTGGTCATGGTGGTGCTCTCACTCTCAGCGGCGCGCGGCGTCGTCGCCGCCCTGGGCTACTACAACATCATCGGGCTCTCGACGTTCGCCACCAACCTGCTGGTGACGCTGGCCATCGCGGCGTCCACCGACTACGCGATCTTCCTGATCGGCCGATATCAAGAGGCCCGAAGTGTCGGCGAGGACCGGGAACAGTCGTATTACACGATGTTCCACGGCACCGCGCACGTGGTGCTGGGCTCAGGCCTGACCATCGCCGGCGCCACGCTGTGTCTGCACTTCACCAACCTGCCGTACTTCCAGTCACTCGGTATCCCGTTGGCCATCGGCATGGTCACCGGCGTGGTCGCCGCCCTGACTCTGGGGCCGGCGATCATCTCGGTGGCCACCAAGTTCGGCAAGACGCTGGAACCCAAGCGGGCCATGCGCACCCGCGGATGGCGCAAGATCGGTGCCGCGGTGGTGCGTTGGCCGGGGCCGATCCTGGTCGCCACCATTGCGCTGTCGCTGATCGGCCTGCTGACCCTGCCCGGGTACAAGACCAACTACAACGACCGCAAGTACCTTCCGGCGGATCTGCCGGCCAACACCGGGTACGCGGCATCCGACCGCCACTTCTCGCAGGCCCGGATGAACCCCGAATTGCTGCTGATCGAAAGCGATCACGATCTGCGCAACTCAGCGGACTTCCTGGTGATCGACCGGATCGCCAAGCGAATCTTCCAGGTGCCCGGCATTTCTCGGGTCCAGGCCATCACGCGCCCGCAGGGGACGCCGATCGAGCACACCTCGATCCCGTTCCAGATCAGCATGCAGGGCACCACGCAGATGATGAACATGAAGTACATGCAGGACCGCATGAAGGACATGCTGGTCCAGGCAGACGAGATGCAAAAAACGGTCGACACGATGGAGAAGATGCTCGCGCTGACCAAGGAAATGTCGGACACCACCCACAGCATGGTGGGCAAGATGCACGGCATGGTCGTCGATGTCGCCGAAATGCGGGACCACATAGCCGATTTCGACGACTTCTTCCGGCCGATCCGGAACTACCTGTACTGGGAACCGCACTGCTTCGACATCCCGATGTGCTGGTCGATGCGTTCGATCTTCGACACCCTTGACGGCATCGACACCATGACCGACGACATCCAGAAGTTGATGCCGGACATGGACCGTCTCGACCAACTCATGCCGCAGCTGGTCACGATCATGCCGCCGATGATCCAGACCATGAAGAACATGAAGAACATGATGCTGACCATGCAGGCCACGATGGGCGGTCTGCAGGATCAGATGGAAGCGATGATGGAGAACCAGACGGCCATGGGCCAGGCGTTCGACGCTTCCAAGAACGACGACTCGTTCTATCTGCCGCCGGAAACCTTCGACAATCCGGACTTCAAGCGCGGCATGAAGATGTTCCTGTCCCCCGACGGGCATGCGGTGCGGTTCATCATCAGCCATGAGGGCGATCCGATGAGCCCCGAAGGGATCTCCCACATCGATGCGATCAAGCAGGCCGCCAAGGAGGCCATCAAGGGCACCCCGCTGGAGGGCTCCAAGATCTACCTCGGCGGCACCGCGGCCACCTTCAAGGACATGCAGGAAGGCGCCAACTACGACCTGCTGATCGCCGGAATCGCGGCGCTGTGCCTGATTTTCATCATCATGCTGATCCTCACGCGAAGCGTGGTGGCCGCCGCGGTCATCGTCGGCACCGTGGTGCTGTCCCTCGGCGCCTCATTCGGCCTGTCGGTGCTCATCTGGCAGCACCTGATCGGGCTGGAGCTGCACTGGATGGTGCTGGCGATGGCGGTCATAGTGCTGTTGGCGGTGGGTGCGGACTACAACCTGCTGCTGGTCTCCCGGTTCAAAGAGGAGATACATGCCGGGTTGAACACCGGCATCATCCGCGCCATGGGCGGTACCGGGTCCGTTGTCACCTCGGCAGGTCTGGTGTTCGCGTTCACCATGATGTCGATGGCGGTCAGCGAACTGGCCGTGATCGGTCAGGTCGGCACCACGATCGGTCTGGGTCTGCTGTTCGACACCCTGGTCATCCGCTCGTTCATGACCCCCTCGATCGCAGCGCTGATGGGCAAGTGGTTCTGGTGGCCGCAGCAGGTGCGTCAGCGTCCGCTGCCGGCGCCGTGGCCCACTCCCGTCCAGCGCGATCCGCAGGACGCGCTGGTCTAGGCGGCCTGCTCCAGTCCGGACTTCAGGCTGGACAGCTTGACCGGCCAGCCGTGCGAGATCATCTCTCGCACGGTGCCGGCCGGGTCGAAACCCTCGTGGATCACCGTGAGCTTCACCTGGGCCCCGACCGGTTCGATGTCGAACGACACCCGCGACCGGGGTTCGGCCGCCGCCTCGGCGAGGTCCTCCTCGCTCAGGTCCGGGGCGATCTGTTGCAGTTCGGGCGTGAACGTGTGGAACGTGAAGGCCAACCGCTGATAGGGATCGGACTCGACCACTACCTGCTCGGGGTCGTCGATCCGTAACCCGCCTTCGATCCAGGTGTAGGTCGAACCCTTCTGCCAATCGGATTCGATGGCGTGTCCCATATAGCCGCTGGAGAACGCCGGATTGGTGATCGCCTGCCACAGCCTTTCCGGGGTGGTGAGGATGTACGTGGTGTACACGAACTCGCCGGGCATGGCGGGGCTCTCCAAGACCGTCTTGAGGTCTTGCAGGGCCTCTCTCCTCGTGGAGTCGTAGCGGTCGATCCAGCGGTCGGCGATGGCGTTGATCGGTTCGGGGTTGAGGTAATGCAGTTTCTCCCGGCCCCGACGCAGCGTGGTGACGAGGTTGGCCGCCTCCAGCACCGCCAGATGCTTGCTGACCGACTGCCGCGCCATCGACAGGCCGCTACAGAGCTGCCGCAGGCTCTGCCCGTCGCTGTCGTTCAGGCTGTCCAGTAGCAGCCGCCGACTCGGGTCCGCCAGCGCTTTGAAGACCTGGTCCACCGTCGCCATCCCGCCGTCGGCGGCCGATCGGCCGCCTCCAGCAATTATGCAGTCATTTGGCTGCATGTCAAAGCGTCACCGACCCCGGTGTACGCGTCCGAACCATGGATCAGCGCGCCGGATCGCGGGCGCCCAGCCACCGCCAGAAGGAGGCGACGTTGCCAACATCGCAGACTGCCGTCTCCTTATATCTGGAGAAGACTTCACTGGGCCCAGTCGGCGATGCCGACGACGCCCCCGAGTTCCGGCGCACGGTAGGGCGAGCTCCGAAATATCCTTAACATCAATGTAATTCGAGTTTCCGATCGACCCAACCAGCCGAGAAACAAGGCGCTGAATCGCAGCACAAGCCCAGTGTCACAGCACTATTGGTGATTGTTCGATACGTCGATACAACGCCGGTGACGCACCCGTCACTGGCAACCGAATTACACGCGCAGACAACCACACTCAATGCCAAAACACGTGAAGCAGTCCATATGCAACACCTGTTGTGAACGGAGTCACATATTTTGCCCGCTCAAAATCGGCTCTGCTAGCGTCCCGCCGCATGTTTGCTATCGCGACGCTTATGGCGCTTGTCCAGCAGGTTTCGGGCACGCCGTACATCTCGGGTGGAGACTCGCCGGCCGGCACAGACTGCTCCGGCCTGGCTTCCTGGGTCAGCAATATGGCGACCGGCCGTCCGGTCTACGGCGACCGGTTCAACACCGGCAACCAGGAGCGTGCGCTCCTGGCCCGTGGATTCAAGTACGGCACACAGCCCGGCGCCCTGGTGATCGGCTGGAACGGCGGCCACACCGCCGTGACCCTGCCGGACGGCACGCCGGTGTCCTCGGGAGAGGGCGGCCACGGGGTGCGGGTCGGTGGCGGCGGCGCCTACCAGCGCCAGTTCAGCCACCACATGTACCTGCCCGTTGCCGTAGAAGGGCCGCAGGAGGCGCCTGCGGACGCGCCCATGGACCCGTTCGCACCCCCTCCGCCCCCGCCGATCGAGCCGATGGCCGCCCCGGCGCCCATGGACCCCTTCGCACCACCGCCGCCGATCGATCCGATGGCCGCCCCGGCGCCGATGGACCCGTTCGCACCACCGCCGCCGGCTGATGCGATGCCGCCGGTGGCCCCGATGGACGGTCCGGCGCCGATCGTGCTGGATGTCCCGCCCCCGCCGGCGCCCCCAGCCCCCGAAGAGCCGGCGCCGATCGCCGTCTGACATCACACCGGTCGGTGGTCAGCAGGCCGCGGACATTCGGATAGCGTCTGGATGTGCTCGTGCTGCTTCCACCGTCGGAGACCAAACGCACCGGCGGGGACGGCCCGCCGGTGCGTTTGGACAATCTGAGCTCGCCTGAGCTCACCCCGCTCCGCCAGTCACTGATCGACGAACTGATCGAGCTCGCTGCCGACCCGCCGGCCTGCCGGAAGGCCCTGGCGATCTCCGCCAGCCAGGACGCCGAGATCGAACGCAACGCGGCACTCCGGCAGGCGCCCACGATGCCCGCCATCGAGCGATACACCGGGGTGCTCTACGACGCCCTCGACGTCGGATCGCTGCGCGGCGCGGCCGCCGCTCGGGCTCGCAGTCGGCTTGCCGTCGGATCCGCACTGTTTGGTCTGCTCCGTGCCGACGATCCGGTGCCCGCATACCGGTTGTCAGCCTCGTCCAAACTGCCCGGGCAACCCGGCCTGGCCACACGGTGGCGCCCGCTGCTGGAGCCCGTGCTGGCCGACCTCTCGGCCGGCGAGCTGATCGTCGATCTCCGATCCGGCTCCTACGCAGGCCTGGGCCGGATCCCCGGTGCGGTGCGGGTCCAGGTCCTGGCCGAACGCGCTGATGGGCAACGGACCGTGGTCAGCCACTTCAACAAGGCTCACAAAGGCCACCTGGCCCGTGCACTGGTCAGTTCCCGAAGCGAACCCGGCAACGCGGCCGGAGTCGCGGCCGTGGCCCGCCGCGCCGGGATGAATGTGGAGCGCGACGGCGATGAACTCACCGTCGTGGTGCCGGCCTGACGGCTCGCCGACTCAGGCAGCCTGGAACGGCTCGCCGTTCAAGCAGCCCGGAACGGCTCGCCGTTCAAAGCCGACGAGGGACGGCCGTCCGGCCCCTTCGGCACATCCCCCACCAGCGTCACCCGATACAGCCGACGGTCGTGCTCGCCGGTGAGATCGGACGGTGCCAGATGGACGGTCGAGCGGTTATCCCAGAACGCGATGCTGCCCGGCTCCCACTTGAACCGCACGGTGTACTCCGGTCGCACCAACTCGTCGTAGAACAGACCGAGCAGGCGGCGGCTCTCGTGCGGCGACACGTCAACGATATGGCTGGTGAATCCCGGGTTGACGTAGAGCGCACGCTCCCCGGTCTCCGGATGTACCCGCACCACCGGATGCTCGGTCAGCAGCGGACGGCGGTCCACCCGGCGCTGATAGTCCTCCGTTGCCGTCGTGCCGTCCGGTGGCGCGAACCGGTGCACCGCCCGCAGAACGTCGGCGAGCCTCTGCAACGGCGCAGACAATCCGCCGTACGCCGCGACAGTGTTCGCCCACTGGGTGTCCCCGCCGTAGGGCGGGATGACCTCGGCCCGAAGTATCGACGCGGCAGGCGGATTCACCGCCGCGGTGACATCCGCATGCCAGTTCGCCTTGTCGTAACCGCGGCTGGTGCCGTAGCGGGACTTGAACCGGTCGGCGAAGATCGGGTAGATCGTCGGGTAATCCGGGTCCGGGATGGAATCGAACAGCGGATGTGCCGGGGTCGGAGAGCCGAAGGCCCGGGCCAACCGAAGATGATCATCGTGGCCGATGAACTGATCGCGGAAGAACACCACTTTCCATTTGAGCAGCGCGGCACGGATTTCGGCGACGTGTTCATCGAGTAGCGGTGCGGTGAGGTCGATTCCGTGGATCTCGGCGCCGATCCAGCCGGACTGTGGCCGGATACTCAGTGCGGATGCCAATTGTGTCATCGGTGTTCCCCTCGGTCTATGTGTCTGGAGCCGTTACGACTTCAGCGATTTCGGTGTGACGCCGTCGAGCTCGTTCTGCGCGGTGACGATGTCGTTGTAGCGACCGTCCACAAAGGGCAACACCTCGACGCGGCCCTTGATGGTTCCGGTCTCGCGCAGGCCGTCGGCAACGGTTTGAAACAACGCCGTGGACTGCTCGTCGATCGGGTAGTACGAGGCGATCCCGTCCTCGTCGTACAACTTCCTGCCCTGGTCGAAGGTGATGCCCTGCACCTTGACGTAGTACTGGTCGATCCACTGGTCGGCGTGCGTGTCCTTCCAGTTGTTCGCCGCGACCGCCCGCCCGACGTAGTCGCCGATTGCCGCCACCTTGGCGGGATCATCGAGTACATCCCTTCGGACGATCAGTGTCTGGATGCCGGTGTTGATGCCCGTGCCATCACCGAGGATCGGTGGCTCACCCAATTGGTAATACTGATTGCCCAACACGATTGCGGCATCGACCGCGCCCGCAGCGAACGTCGGGACCACCTCCGCCCCAGCCAGTTCCACCGGCTGCACGTCGCTTCGCAGGTCCAGGCCATGGCGCTTGAGAAGGCCTGCGGTCACCATGTGACGGCCCGACCCCGGTGGGTAGGCCACCCGCCTACCACGGAGATCCTCGATCGTCTTGACCCCGCTGTCCGGGCGGGCCACCAGGTAGTAGCCACCACTGGTCCCCGGATTCGCCTGCAGCCCAATGGTCACCAGGTCCGTGACACCACTGTCCACCGCGATGGGGACCGGTGCCTCGCCGATGGATCCGATGTCAGCTGCGCCCGAGCGCAGTGCCTCGATGACCGCGGCTCCACCGCTGAAATCGGCGAAATCCACCTCATAGGGTGTTCCCTGGCCGGCATTTGCCAGATTCCACGGCAGGGACTGTGTCCCGTTCTGCTCGGCGACGACGAGCTTGGTGCCGGCCGGAACCTCGGTCTTGGCGGCGATCTTCACCGTGTCGATGGCCTTGCCGGCCTCGTCGTCGGACAACCCGCACGCGCTCAGCAGCAAGGGCGCCAACAACAACAACAACACGGCGGATCGCAATCGAACTCCACCACCAGAGGGCATCTGATCATTCCTTGTCTTCGGACACACCGAGTTCGGAGAGCAATCGCTTTCGCAGGGTGGTGAATTCGTGGGTGTCACGTGCCCGAGGTTTGGGCACCGTGACGTCGACATCGAGAGAGATGACGCCGTCGGTCAGCACGATCACCCGGTCGGCGAGCAAGATCGCTTCATCGACGTCGTGGGTGACCAACAGAACCGCCGGGGTGTGCCTGCGGTACAGATCCATCAGCAGGCCGTGCATCCTGATCCGCGTGAGCGCGTCGAGTGCGCCGAACGGCTCGTCGAGCAGCAGCAGCTGCGGCTCGCGCACCAAGGCCCGGGCCAGCGCGACGCGCTGCGCCTCTCCGCCGGACAATGTGCGCGGCCACGCCTTTGCCTTGTCCGCCAGATTGACCTCGCCCAGCGCCGCCAGCGCGCGCTGTCGTACCGCGCCGCCGGCGGGCAATCCGATCGTCACATTCGCCAGCACCCGCTGCCAGGGCAGCAACCGGGAATCCTGGAACACGATCGCCCGCCGCCCGGGTACCCGGAGGTAGCCGTCCACCTCGCTGTCGAGCGCGCCCAGTGCCCGCAGAAACGTGCTCTTGCCGGAACCGCTGCGACCCAACAGCGCAACGAACTCGCCGGCCCGGATCTCCAGATCGAGTCCGTCGATGATGACGTTGTCCCCGAACCGCTTCCGGACGTCGCGGGCAATCACCACCGACGGCGCGCCGGCAGTGGTCGCCAGTGTGTCAGCCACCGTCATAGGCCCGCCTCCAGGTGAGCAAACGGCCTTCGAGGAATCGGACCACCAGAATCGAGATCAGTCCGAGAATCGCGTACACCGCGATCAACACGAAGACGATGTCGATCTGGAAGTACTCGCGGGCGTCGGTCATCATCCGGCCCAGACCCTTCTTGGCGTTGATCGTCTCGGCGAAGATCAACGCCAACCAGGAGGCCGTCAGCGCCAGTCGCAGGCCGACCAGAAATCCCGGCAGCGACCCGGGAATGATGACCCGGTAGATCATCTCGGCGCGGCCGGCACCGAATGATCGGGCAGCCTCCACCAGGGTGGCATCGACGCTGCGGATCGCGCTGAAGGTATTGATGTAGATCGCGACGGCGACGGCGAGCGTGATCAGCAGGATCTTCGGCACCTCGCTGATGCCGAACCACACGATCAGCAGTGGCACCAGTGCGAAGTTCGGAACCGCACGCAGCACTTCCATGTTGGCGTCGACGAAGTTCTCCCCGATCCGGGACAGACCGGAGATCAGCGCCAGCCCGAGGCCGAGCACGATGCCGAAAGCCAGGCCGTATCCGACGCGCAGCAGGCTGGCGGTCAGGTGTTCCTGAAAGGTCCCGTCGGCGATCAGCGTCCATGCGGTACCGAGAACCCGGGTCGGCGGTGGCACGGTGTGCTCGTCGAAGATGCCGACGGTGGAGAGCAGTTGCCACAGGCCGACCAGTAGGACCGGGCCCAGCAGGCGCTGCACCGAACGCGGCACCACCGGCTTGCGCTGTGCCCTACGGACCGCCGCCCGCGGATCGACAAGCCCGATCGGTGCATCAGCTCGTGGTGCCTCGGGACCCGCGGTGCCAGTCGGCCGCGACAACAGGATGGACATCTCAGGCGGCGCCGAAGTAGTCGCCCGAAATCGACTCCGATGCAACACCATCGGGGCCCACCGGAATGTCACCCACCAGGGTGATGCGGTGTAGCACCCGATCGCCCTCGACATGCTCGAAGTCCCGCGGGGCCAGGTGCAGCGCGGCCCGGTTGTCCCAGAACGCCACACTGCCCGGCTCCCACCTGAACCGCACCGAGTACTCGGGCCGCGCGATCTCCTCGAACAACAGATCCAGCAGGTGCCTGCCCTCCCGGGGCGAGAGATTGACGATCTCGCGGGTGAAGGACGGGTTGACGTAGAGAACCTTCTCCCCTGTTTCCGGGTGCACCCGGACCACCGGGTGGATGGTCGCGAGTGGATTGCTGCGCACCAGATCACCGATCTTCTCGGTGCTGCGTTCAGCCGGTGTCGTCGAACCGAAGCGGTGCTCGGCACGCAGTTCGTCGACGAGGCCCTGCACCGACGGGGACAGACCCGCATAGACGGCAGCCACATTGGTGAACTGGGTGTCACCGCCGTAGCCGGGCACACGCTCCGCTCGCAGTATCGAATGCGACGGCGGGTTGATCAACGGCGTGACATCGGCATGCCACCCGGGCCCGTTCGGACTTTGCCGCTTGCGATATTTCGTGCCGTACCGGTGGTCGTAGGCGGCCGGGGACACCGTGTGGATCTGCGGGAATCCGGCTGGGGCAGAGTCGCCCTCGTAAGGATGGCCGGGGGTCACCTCGCCGAACTGGGCGCCGAACGCGATCTGCGATGCGTGGTCGAGGTCCTGCCCGCGGAAGAACACCACCTTCCAGCGGTGCAGGGCTTCGCGGATCGTCGCTACCTGTTCGTCCGGCAGCGGCGCCGATAGATCGGCCCCGTCGATCACGGCGCCGGTGAATCCCGACAACGGACTGATGGTGAGTCCAGTAGAAGACATGGCCACACTCCCCTCGAAAGCGGCTGCATATATCGGCCATTCGACGCTAACGAGGATGGCGGCAGGGCTTACCGGTTTGAATCGACGTGACGTGAAGTACCCTCGCCGAGCAGGTGACCGAAATGGCGTTGCCAGCCGCCGCCCGAGCCGGCGACCCAAATCACTTCTGCCTGCGGTGTACTGACACTTCGCCGGAATGCGAGTGCGAATCGCACTGTTGCCGAGCTACTTTCAGCGGGGTATTGCCACGGCAACGCGAGCGGCCCACACCGCGACCGGATTTCGGCAAATTCCCGGGTGTCACCCACAGCGCCCCGTCTCGTCGTGCAGAATATGAGCTCGCGTCAGCGCCCGTCGCCTGTGCCACGCCCATCACACCGCCGTTCCCGGGAGCAAGCTTGGTCACCTGCCCAGTTTCCACACCGCATCCGCCGTATCAGCCGGTTCGCCGCGGACGGCACCGGAAGGCGCCGCAACGACAGTGGCTTCCCGTCGGGATCGGGGTGGCGGCCGCAGCGGTGGTCAGCTCCTTGCTCACCGCGTTCGTCATCATCACCACGTTGGCTTCCAAGCTTTCCGCCAGGGATTCGGTCTACGCCGTCGGCGCCAGAACGTATGAGGTGAAACCGAACCGCCTGCAGCAGCCCGTCTTCACCGAGCGCGCCGCCGCTCCGCTGGCCGCTGCGTTCGCATCCGACGGGTCCGGTTTCGTCGACTCCCCGGCACGCTGCCGCGATACCCAGACCGCCAGGGCCATCGGCCGCACCGAAGGCTCACTTGTCGTGATCTGCCTGGACCGCACGGGCCGGCTGGAATACCACGGCGTGCGACTGACCGACCGGGCCGCGCTGGCGGCGTCGGCCGATGTCACGCCCGGCCGCAGGTTCGTCGCCCGCAACTACCAGGTGAACTACGCGGTCTCACCGACCGAGTTGCTCGTCACCTCGGGAAGTGCGGTCCTCAAACGCGAACCGATGGTCGAGTACCGCGAGATCCTGTCCACGCCGGTAGTCGTGGCGCCGCGGTAGCCGCGCTAAGCTGGCCGCTCATCGGCCATGCGGCGGGAGATCGATGTCCACATTCTGGCGGTATGTCCGCATCCAGGCCATGATGTTCGTCTTCGGTATAGTCGGACCGATCTTCCTGATCATTTACTTTGCTGCACAACCAGATCCGACTCTCAAATGGATGTACTTCGCGGGTCTGATCATCACTGCGGTCGACGTTCTCATCGCACTCGAGGTGACCCGCAGCACCGCACCGCCGGACACCCCCACCAGCGACCTCCCGGAGTGATGTGGCATGGATTCCTCGTCGGCATTCGAACTTGCACGCACCGATGCGATCGGGCAGGCGGCGCTGGCCGCTGCCGGTGAGCTGACCGCGGTCGAGTTACTCGACGCAGCGATCACCCGGGTCGAGGCGACCCGCGGTCTCAACGCCGTGATCACCGACCTGTTCGACAGGGGCCGCGCACAAGCCGCTGCCCTCGACGAGTCCGGAGTGCTGCGCAACGAGCAGGCCGGGCCGCTGGCCGGGGTGCCGTTCCTGCTCAAGGATCTCGGTGCAGCACTGGCCGGCGCCCGCGAGGCCATGGGGTCACGCGCGTTGCGCGACCATGTCGCAACAGAATCCGCGTGGACGGTGGACCGCTACCTCGACGCGGGCCTGGTCGTGTTCGGCAAGACCAACACCCCGGAGTGGGGCAACCACTGCACAACCGAGCCGTTGCTGTTCGGGCCCACGGTGAACCCGTGGTCCCCCATCGTCACCCCGGGTGGATCCAGCGGCGGTTCGGCAGCGGCCGTGGCCGCCGGTGTGGTGCCCGCGGCCTCGGGCGGCGACGGCACCGGTTCCATCCGGGTGCCGGCCTCATGCTGCGGCGTCGTCGGCCTCAAGCCGCGGCGCGGGCGGTCGTCCTTCGCCCCCGACGGTGGCCACGGACTCGAAGGCCTCGTGAACGGCCACGCCCTCACCCGCACGGTGCGCGATTGCGCGGCACTGCTCGACGTCATCGCCGGTAGCGCCCCGGGCGACCCCTACACCGCCACGGCCCCGGCCGTCCCATTCCTCCAGTCGGCCGCTCAGACCCCGTCGGCCCAACGCATCCTGATCGCCACCTCGTCGCCGTTTCCCACCGACCGGATCGACCCCGAGGTCGTGGCAGCGGTCGAGGCGACCGGCCGTCTGCTGGAGAGCCTCGGACATCGGCTCACTCCGGGCGCTCCGACCATCGACCCGGACGCGGTCGCCGAGGCCATCGCGGTGCTGCACACCGTCAGCAACGCAGAACTACATCACTTGGCTGCCGACCACCTGGGACGGGCGCCCCGCGAGGACGAATTCGAGCCGAGCACCTGGGTGATGATGCGCGAGGGCTTCACCACGACGGGAGTGGCGTACGCGAACGCGATCTCGGCGATCCATGCCCAGACCCGTCGGTTCGCCCGGGAAATGGCTGGTCACGACGTATTGCTGGTACCGACGCTGCTGACCGGCCCGCCGCCGTACGGGCGGCTGAACCAGCCCCGGGGCACCACCCGGGTCTTCTTCGACGTCGAGTTCGCCACCACCGGATGGACCGCCTTGGCCAATGTGACCGGCTGGGCGGCGATTTCCCTGCCACTGGGCCAGACGCGGGACGGCTTGCCGATCGGGGTACAGCTGATGGCGCCCGACGAGTCGATCCTGCTCAGCCTGGCCGGTCAGCTCGAACGGGCGGCCCCGTGGGCCACCCGCATCCCGCCCCGATGGGTGGCCGCCAACACCGTGACGTAGCCCGCATATCCTCTGAGGCGAACGGTGCGCCACCGGCGGTGTTCGACCGGGTAGCGCCTCCACAGCACGACAACATCACGACGCCGTCTTCAAAGGAGTGGACAACCTCATGGTGAACCAGCAGCAGGCCGACAAGATGACCACGGGCAAGGGCTTCATCGCCGCGCTCGACCAGAGCGGTGGGTCGACGCCCAAGGCCCTGCGTCTCTACGGTGTCGAGGAGAGCGCCTACTCCTCCGAAGAGGAGATGTTCGACCTCATCCACCAGATGCGCTCACGCATCATCACCTCTCCGGTGTTCAACGGTGACCGGGTGCTGGCCGCGATCCTGTTCGAGCAGACCATGGACCGCTCCATCGAGGGCAAGTCCACCGCGACCTACCTCTGGGAGGACAAGGGCGTGGTGCCGCTTCTCAAGATCGACAAGGGTCTGGCCGACGTTGCCGACGGCGTGCAGGTGATGAAGCCGATGCCCGGCCTCGACGATCTGCTGGCCCGTGCGGCGAAGAACGGCATCTTCGGCACCAAGGAGCGCTCGGTGATCGGCGCGGCGAACGCCGACGGCATCGCCGCCGTGGTGGCCCAGCAGTTCGAGGTGGCCAAGCAGGTGCTCTCGCACGGCCTGATCCCGATCATCGAGCCCGAGGTCACCATCTCGATCTCCGACAAGGCCGAGGCCGAGGATCTGCTCCGCGATGAGATCACCAAGAACCTGGACGCGCTGCCCACCGACCAGAAGGTCATGCTCAAGCTGACCCTGCCGACCGTCGCCAACCACTACCAGTCGCTGGTCGAGCATCCCCAGGTGATGCGGGTGGTCGCGCTGTCGGGTGGCTACTCGCGCGACGAGGCCAACAAGAAGCTCGCCGAGAACACCGGCGTGATCGCCAGCTTCAGCCGGGCGCTCACCGAGGGGCTGTCGGCCCAGCAGAGCGACGACGAGTTCAATGCCACGTTGGACAAGTCGATCCAGTCGATCTATGAAGCCTCTGTCGCGCCCGGCGCAGAGTAACGGAACCCGCAGATGGTCATCCCGATCGATCGCCCCAAACTGGAGGGCAATGTCGCCGTGGGCGACGGCCGCCAACTCGGGTTCGCCGAGTTCGGTGATCCGCAGGGTCGTGCGGTCTTCTGGCTGCACGGCACCCCGGGCGCCCGCAGGCAGATCCCGACCGAGGCCCGGATCCACGCCGAGCGGAACCACATCCGGTTGATCGGGGTGGACCGGCCCGGCATCGGTTCGTCCACCCCGCACCAGTACGACAGGGTGCTGGATTTCGGTGACGATCTGCGCACCATCGCCGACACTCTCGGCATCGACAAGATGGCCGTCATCGGGTTGTCCGGTGGCGGTCCTTACACGCTGGCCACCGCGGCCGCCATGCCCGACCGGGTGGTGGCGGCCGGGGTGCTCGGCGGCGTGGCCCCGATGATCGGGCCCGACGCGATCAGCAGTCCGCTGATGCAGCTCGGCGCGGTGGTCGCACCGATCCTGGAGGTGGCCGGCGCCCCGATCCGGTTGGCCGCGTCCGGGCTGATCCGGTTGATCCGGCCCGTCGCCTCCCCGGCCCTGGAGATCTATGCGCGGATCTCCCCCGAGGGCGACCGGCGCATGCTCGGCCGGCCCGAGTTCAAGGCGATGTTCCTCGACGATCTGCTCAACGGCAGCCGTAAGCAGTTGGCCGCCCCGTTCTACGACATCGTGGTGTTCGAGCGTGACTGGGGCTTCCGGCTCGACGAGGTCAATGTTCCGGTGCGCTGGTGGCACGGCGACCATGACCACATCGTTCCGTTCGCGCACGGCCAGCATGTGGTGTCCCGGTTGCCCCATGCGGTGATGACCGAGTTGCCCTACGAGAGTCACCTCGGTGGACTGGGCTGTGCCGAGGAGATCATGGGCACGATGATCTCGATGTGGGACCAGGCGAAAACCGACTGAACTCGCCGAGGTTGACCTCAACCATTGTTGAGGGTCGAGGCTGTCGTCATGACAACCTCGATGACCCAGATTCGGTCGGACCTCTGGGAAACACGCACCGACACACCGTTTCCCGGGTTGACCACACACGCCTACCTGTGGACGCCGAACGGGCCCAACGCACTGTTCTATTGCCCGGCCGGTGACGCCGACTTCGCCACGCTGAACTCACTCGGCGGAGTCGGCGACCACTACCTGTCACACCAGGACGAGGCCGGACCGATGCTGGCCCGCGTCGCCGAGCGGTTCGCTTCCCGGCTGCATGCGCCTGCCGCCGAACGCGAGACGATCGAACCGCACAGTCCGATCGACGTACTGCTCTCTTCCCGGCACGTCGATGACCGTGGAGTCGAGGTGATCCCCACCCCTGGTCATTCTCCGGGCAGCACGAGCTATCTGGTGGAGGGCGCCCAGGGCCGCTATCTGTTCACCGGGGACACCATGTTCGTCGCTGCCGACGGGCGATGGTCGACCTTCGTGATCCCGGGCGTCGGCGATGCCGCAGCCATGGCCGACAGCCTGAACCTGCTGGCGAGCCTGCAACCCGATGTCGTGATCTCCAGCGCCTTCGGCGCGCGTGCGGTCACGGCCCTCGACGGGGCCGACTGGTCCGTATGCGTCGACGAGGCGCGGCGCTCGATACCGGTGGCCCGCTGACGTTCGAGTAGCGCACTACTCTAGGCCCGACTCCGACCCGCTCCGATACTTCGAACAACTGGCGATGTGCCAGCGGGTCCGGAGGTTGGCAATGGCAACGATCGGCACGCACGCAGTGGTGTTGGGCGCGAGCATGGGAGGACTCCTGGCTGCCCGGGCGCTGGCTGATTTCTTCGACACGGTCACGCTCGTGGAACGCGACGTACTGCCCGACTGTCCGGCCCAGCGGCGCGGCGTCCCACAGGGCCGGCACGCCCACGGACTGCTCAGCGGCGGACTACAGGCGCTGGCCGAACTGTTTCCCGGGCTCCCCGAGGACCTGGCCGCCGACGGGGCGACGGTGCTCGACGGGGCGAATCTGTCTCTCATCTCGCTGACATTTGGCGGCCACCGACTCAATCTCGACCGGCAGCCGTCCAGACCTATCGCGTCGTATCTGGCCAGCAGACCGTTCCTGGAAGCTCACGTGCGGGACCGGGTGCGCGCGATTCCCAACGTCGACATCCTCGACGGGCATGACGCGGTCGAGTTGCTGATGACCGACACCCGGCGTGTGACGGGCGTCCTGGTCGCCGCCCGGGGCGGCAGCACCGGGCAGGCGATAGCTGCCGATCTGATCGTCGACGCCATGGGGCGTGCCGGCCGGACTCCGGCGTTCCTGGAGGGCGCGGGATTCGGGCGTCCGGCCGAAGACCGGGTCGAGGTGAAGGTGGCCTATTCCAGCCAACTGTTGCGCTTCGCCGGCGCGTCGCCCCGCGATCGGCTCACCCTCGTCGGCGCTGTCCCCGAAAGACTTTACGGCGGTTCATTGTTCGCCTACGAGGACAACACCTGGCTGCTCACCACGGCTGGCATGAACGGTCATGAGCCACCGGCCGATCTGGCGGGGATGGTCGACTTCGTGGAAGAACTGTTCCCTGCCGAGACCATCGCGGCCCTGCGCGACGCCCAACCGCTGGAATCGGCGGCCACCTTCCGTTACCCCGCGAGCGTGCGTAGACGATACGAACGCATGCCCCGCTTCCCCGAGGGCCTCCTGGTGTTCGGTGACGCGATCTGCAGCTTCAATCCGGTGTACGGACAAGGGATGTCGGTGGCCGCGCTCGAGGCGCTGGCGCTGCGCGACTGCCTGGCCCGGGGCGCCGATGATCTGGGACGCAGGTTCCTGCGTGCCGCGGCCGGGTGCGTCAACACGGCATGGCAGATGGCGTGCGGCGCCGATCTGGCCCTGCCGCAGATCCCCGGCGACCGCCCGGTCTCGATGCGGTTGTCCAACTGGTACACCCAGCAGGTGCTCGCGGCTGCGGAGAATGATCCGGTGGTGACCGAGGCGTTCTTCCGGGTGATGAACCTGGTCGACCCACCCGGCAGACTGGTGCACCCGTCGATCGTGGCGCGGGTGGCGCGCGGTGCCCCGCGACGACGTCGCGGCGTGCGTGCCGCCGCCTCGGCGGCTGCGGTGGTGGCACACACCTGAGGGTGTGGGGTCAGTCGCCGACCCCGGTGAGCGCCCGACGCAGCAGGTGCATGGCGACCGTGGTGGCGCGCTCGCGGATGTCCGATCGGTTGCCCGGGAGCCGGAGGGTGCGGGTGACGGCCACCGGTCCGGCCCGGACCGCGAAACACACAGTGCCGACGGGCTTTTCCGGGGTGCCGCCGTCCGGACCGGCGATGCCGCTGATTGCCACCGCGGTATCGGCACCGAAATGGTGCAGCGCGCCGTTGACCATGGATTCGACCACCGGTTCGGACACCGCACCGTACTCGGCGATCAGAACCGGATCCACGTTCAGCAATTCGGCCTTGGCCTCGTTCGAATAGCTGACCACGCCACCGGCAAAGTAGTCCGAGCAGCCGGGGATATCGGCCAGCCGCGCGGCCAGGAGTCCGGCAGTGCAGGATTCCGCGGTGCCGATCCGGTGCCCGGCGAGCAGGCCGGCCACCTGCTCATCCACGGTCGCGCCATCCTCGGAGTACAGCGCGGCACCGTGCCGGTCACGCAGCAGGGCGAGCAGATCGTGGTAGGCACCGGCCGAGTCGGGCTCGTAGCGGGTGACGATCTCGAGTTCGCCGCGGCGCAGGCAGGTGGTGATCTCGAGTGCATCGAAGCCCGCGATAGCGCCCTCGGCGTCGCGCAAGGTCTCGGCCAGGCCGGACTCGGCGAGGCCGAACATCCGCACCATTTCCTGCCGGTACTCGGTCCTCCCCGAAATCGCTTGTTGCACAGCCTCGGTCGCGACAGCGGTGTGCCACATCGGCTGCAACTCCCGCGGCGGTCCGGGCAGCACCACCACCGTCGGGCTGCCCGGAACGACCACGCCGGGTGCGGTGCCGACGGGTGTGAGGACCTCCGCACCGACGGGCACCATGGCCTGCTTGCGGTTGGCGGCACGCACCGAATCGAAATCCACGCCGGGCCGGTCGCCGATCAGCTTGCGCAGGATGGCGGCGATCCGCTCCTCCATGGCCGCGTCGAGCACGAGTTCACGACCGCAGAACTCGGCGACCGTCGCCACGGTGAGATCGTCGGCGGTCGGTCCGAGCCCGCCGCTCGTCACTATCAGATCCACGCCCTCGTCAGCCAGGAACCGTAGTTGCGCCGCGATGTCGCCGGGGCGGTCACCGCAGATGGTGATGTGTGCGAGTTCGACGCCGAGCTCGAGGAGCTGGTCGGCCAGCCACGGACCGTTGCGGTCCTGAACCCTGCCGGTGAGTACTTCGGTTCCGGTAACGACGATGCCTGCGCGTGCGCTCACCCCGTGAACACTACGCAGCGCGCGCAGGGCCCGGCTCAGAAGCTGTAACCGAGGACCGCCGGAACATCACTGGCGAAGGCCGCACCAAGCCGCGCCACCAGTTCTGAGTCCTTGCTGCGCAACCGGTTTGCCGCCGCGAAGGGTTCCGGACGGTGACTGCCGAGATAGAGGCTTCCGAGCACGTCGAGGTCGAGCTCGATGTCAGCCGGCGCGTCGGTGGGCGCACACCGTGCGCTGCCATCGCGAATCTGCAGGGCAAATCGTCCGCCATCACCGCGGAAATCGTCGGTGACCTCCAGTACCGCGTCGAGGTCGGCCTGATACCGCCGGGCCTCGAGAGCCACCGGGATGTTCATGATCCGGATCCACAGGTCATCACTGCTCGAGGTCACTTTTGCCAGCCGTGGATTGGTCAGCAGGTAGGGCAAGGCGTCGCCCGGGTGCGTCCAGGTGCTCACCTTCTCGATGAGGTCCATGCCCAGCAGTGCCCGCCACAGGGCGATGTAGGCGTCAGACGTGACCGCGGTGACTTCGCTTACCCGGATCGACCGGGACTCCTCGCCGTGCACGCGGTACAGCGCGAAGCCATCCGGATGCAGGAATGCGAACCGTTCAGAACCGCCCTCGCGGGTGTTCTCCCGATCGGCCAGGGCGTCGTCCCACAGCGCCGTCGGACATACCAGCCCACCCGGCGTCTGCTGCCGCCAGCGATCGTAGATCTCGGCGAACGAGTCGCCGTGATCGGCAGGTTTGACCAGGCGGACGCCGCCGGGATCGGGGACGGAGGCGTGGAACTGCGCGAATCTGCGGTCGATCGACATCAGTTCCACGGTGGTGGCCGGGCCGTAGCCGAACCTGCCGTATATCCCGCCCTCGCTGGCGGTGAGCGCGGCGATCGGATACCGCGCATCGGCGATCCGCTGGTGCAACTCGGTGTACATCGAGCGCAGGATCCCGCGGCGTCGATGCGTGGGTGCCACGGCCACGTAGCTGATGCCCGCCGCGGGCAGCACGGCGCCGCCCGGAACGGTGAGGTTGAGATCGAGGTAGATCGACTGTCCGACGATGTCCCCAGTTGCGCCGCCGTCACGCATCACCACGCCGCCGTCGGCGGCCACCAGCTGCCGCCACACTTCCATCGATTCCAGGTGGCCGACTTCGGCGAAGGCGGTGTTGCCGAGCAGCGCCATGGCCGGCCAGTCGGCGTCGGTGACGCTGTGCAGTGTGAGGGTGGTTGCCGAAGTTCGCGGAGACGGGTTGTCGATCACAGAATCCGACAGTGCCACACCGTCATCGACCACCGCGACTGAATTTCGGGGGGCCGACGTCCCGGCTACCGACTCAGCGCTTGAGCCAGTTGTTCACCGTCGCCAGTTCACGGGTGTAGGTGGTCATGATGTCGTCCTGGTACAGCGTCGCCCCGCTGATCACGCTCGGGCCCTGCCACACGACCCTGATCCGGTTCGCCCCGCGCTGGTAGACGTCCACCCGCTCGAGGTCACGGTGCAGCCATCCGCCGCTTTCGGCCAGCTGGCCGACCTCATGGCGCTCATCGGTTGTGGTCATCTGCCGATCCTATCGCCGTGCCCGCTGGTCGATCGGCACCACCGTCGGTGCGCTGTTGTAGCCGCCGACCCGCACCCAGTTCGCGGCGTGCTCCGATCCGGTCACGGTGCCCGTCACCTCGACCGTCTCCCCCGGATACACCGTGACGTAGTTGTCCGAGTATTCGATCGGCAGGATCTCGTCACCATCGCGGGTGGTGGTGATCTCGGCGCGTTCGAAGAACGCGACGTGACGGCCCGGATTGTGCAGATGAATCTTCACGCTGGCACCACCGTCGGCCGAGTCGGTCCGGTACGCGGTCACCTCCAGCGGTGCCGGCGCCATGGTGTTGAGCGGGGTCATGTCGGCCCAGCTGCTCTGCACCAGGTCGAAGGCCTGGTCGTTGACCGGGGGCCCGACATCGTCGAGTTTCTGCGACTGCCAATACGTGTTGTCGGCGACGACCGCGCCGGACTCGTCGAGCAGTTCGCAGCGGACGAACACCACCGGCGAGTCGAGGGCAAGCCGGGGCAGCGTCAACCCCGGCACCACACCGTTCGACGGCACGGCCGGCACATCGGAACTGCGGTCGTCGCGCATTCGGCCGGTCAGGTCGTAGGTGCGCACCCGCACCCGAAGACCCGTCCGCTCCTGCGGTGACTGATTGACCACCTTGACGCCGGCCGTGTCGTGGTCGCCGGTGGCGTATGAGTCGAAGACCACCGACAGCGGACGCAGCCCTTTCTTGGCTCCGAAGTACGCACCGCCGGGCCGCAGGAAGTAGTCGAAAAGATGGCCGAAGAACGACGGCCAGTGATTGTTGAGCATCCAGTAGATGGTCATCTTGTGGTTGTCCCACCCACCGGCGGCGAACGCCTCGAACTGTGCGCGCGTCGACTCGTAGTGGGCAAGCTGGGCTTTGCGGGCGAATTCCTCAGCGCCGCTCGATGATCCGTACCGCTGGACCACCGCCGTACGGATGCTCTCCAGGGCGGCGTTGCTCGGGTTGGCCCCGGCGTGGAAATACCAGGCCTCGTTGATCGGCCACAGTTTGTCCGGCGGGATGAACTTCTGCAGGCTGGCGAACGGCGGGATGTGTTCGTTGTCGCCCTGTTCGGCGTTCGAGCCGCGGGTGGCCTGATAGCGGCCGTCGAACCAGTAGCTCGGCGGGCGCCAGGTATACGGGCCGGCCATGTGGATGCCATCCCAGTCGGGCTCGCCGTCGGCGTCGCGGGCCAGCGACGACACCGTGTCGACGACGGTGTTGGGCCAGTGCAGCTCACCCAGGATGCGGCGGTAGCCGTCGAGCACCGGCGCCGGGGGCTTGCCGTCGCTGCCGTTGGCCCAGAGGAACGCCGAGGCGTGTCCGCGCAGGGAGAGGATCTGCGAGCGCATGCTCTCGTCGGCCACCCGCCGATCCTCGTCGTCCCACTGCCACCACTTCTCCCACTGGTTGCAGCACATCCACCCGTACATCAGCGGAATGCCCAGTTCATCGGCCCGCTCGATGATGTTGTCGCCCGGGAACTTTCCCTCCAGGCGCAACATGTTCAGTCCCAGGTCCCGGACGTATCCGAGAATGGCGTCCTCACGCTTCGGGTCGTAGGCGAACAGCAGATCTGGCGTGTACGCCGCACCCCGGACCAGGAAGTCGCGCCCGTTGACGGTCAGGTAGAAGCTGCCGCCGCGGCCCAGATCCGGAAACTCCTCGTCGTTGTCCCGGTGCTGCGCCACGGTGCGGATGCCGAATCGCGAATCCACCGTGTCGGTGGGTCGGCCGTACCGCACAAACTCCAGCCGCAGGTCATACAGGTCAGGCTTGCCCATGGTGTAGGGCCACCACAGGTCCGGGTCGCCCACCCGCAACGCTGCGAAAGTGTCCGGATCGAAGCGGATTTCACGCTTCTCCCCCGGCGCCAGGGTGACCGCCTGATCCACCGAGATGGTCGGCTTTCCGGGTCGGCTGATCCGGGCCCGCACCACGCCGCGCATCGGAACGTCGGCGGTGTTGCGGATGTCGGAGTAGACCGTGAGCCGGGCGTGAGAGGTGTCAGGCAACGGCAGCTCCGAGGTGACCAGCGGGTCGCTGAGCACGACCTGGCCGGAATAGCTCAGATAGACGGGTTTGAAGATGCCCGCATTGCGGTCGGCCACATAGGAATTGCCGCGCAGCGGGTTCTTGTCCGGGCCCTGGTAGCCGATGCGGTTCCAGTTGAGCCAGTCCCACCAGCTGTCCGCGAGCTCGACCCCGTCGATGTCCTGCAGCGCCTGCTCGGGTGTCACCTTGACGGCCAGCGTGTTGGCACCGCCGGGGTTGATCCACGGCGTCGCGTCGATCTCGTGGACCGTATGCATGCCGACCAGCAGTGAATTGCCCGCGATCAGCTTGCCGTTGAGCCAGACCTCGGCGCGGTAGTTGATGCCGGGGAACTCCAGCCGGTAGCTGGAGCTTCCCTGCGGTGCGGCGAACGTCGTGCGGTACCACCAATCCTGGCGGTACAGGTCGTCGGGCACATCGGTCAGGTTGTCCCCGACATACAGGTCCGGGTAGGTGCCGTCGTCCTGCAGCGCGGCCAAGACGGTGGACGGCATGTGCTTGACGGGGTGCCAGTCGGCGTTCACCTCGCCCGGCGTGGACAGCGCCGCACCGTCGGCCGTCACGGTGCGCGCCGAGGCCAGCTGCCAGCCCTGGGCCAGCTCCACCCGCCCCGACGGCGGCTCCGGCTTGGCGAACGGCGGGAAATCGGCCACGCACAGCGACAACACCAGTAGTGCGACGACGACCAAACCCGCCAGACTCAAGCCGGCGCGGCGATTCCGGGCGGAAATGGGCAGCTCCTCAAAGACCGGTACGGCACCGCGTCGGGGAGTCGATGCCGTGCCGGGTCATTCTGCCGTGGTGCGTGCCGCCCCGCGCGGCCGGTGCACCCTCAGAGCTTGTGCGGGACGTCGTTGACGAGGCCACCGTCCATGACGAACTCGGCGCCGGTGGCGTAGCGGGATTCATCGCTGGCCAGGAAAACCACGAAGCTGGAGACCTCATCGGGTTGTCCGGGCCGGCCCAGCGGAATGGTGAGCATGTCCTCGGGGAAATGCTCGGTCATCGGGGTCCGGATGAATCCTGGGTGGATCGAGTTGACCCGGATCTGCTTGGGCCCCAGCTCCAGCGCCGCGGACTTGGTCAGGCCGCGCACGGCCCATTTGGAGGCGACGTACGGGTGCACCATGGCCGCGCCGCGGAGCCCCTCGATGGACGAGACGTTGATGATCGAGCCGCCGCCCGCGGTTTTCATCGCCTTGACACACGCCTGCATGCCCAGGAATGTGCCGGTCAGATTGACGTCGATCACCTTCTGCCACTGAGCCATATCGAATTTGCCGATCTGGCCGAGCGCGACGATCCCGGCGTTGTTCACCAGCACATTGAGTGCCCCGAACTCCGAGATCGCGGTCTGCACCGCGGCGTCCCACTGGTCGGCGTCGGTGACGTCGAGGTGGACGTAGCGCACCGCTTCGCCGAGCTCGGCGGCCAGCTTCTTGCCCTCGTCGTCGAGGATGTCCCCGATCACCACCTTGGCGCCCTCGGCGATCAGCGCCCGGGCGTGCTCGGCGCCCATCCCCCGCGCGCCGCCACTGATGAGTGCCACTTTTCCGTCTACCCGTCCCATGACGGGTGAGGCTACCGCCTGCGGTCACAAATTAGAACCTGTTCCAATTTCCTTGTCCGCTAGGCATACTTCCGGAACGGCACGTTACAAACGAAACGGGAGACGTAAATGACAATCCGGGTCGCCCACATCGGAACCGGCAACGTCGGTCGACTGGCGTTGACGGGGCTGCTGACCAACCCCGCCTACGAGCTCACCACCCTGTGTGTGTCGACCGAGTCCAAGGTCGGCAAGGACGCCGGAGAGCTTGCCGGACTGGACATCGCCACCGGGGTCAGGGCCGTCGACAACCTCGACGCGGTGATCGCGGCCAAGCCGGACTGCGCCGTCTACTGCGCGATGGGCGACACACGCGGCCCGGAAGCCATCACCGACGTGGTGCGGTTGCTGGCCGCCGGGATCAACGTCGTCGGATCCGCACCGGTGGTCCTGCAGTTCCCGTGGAAACTGATGCCGCGCAAGTACATCGACGGCATCGAGGAGGCCGCCAAGGCCGGCAACGCCAGCCTCTTCATCACCGGCGTCGATCCCGGGTTCGCCAACGACCTGATCCCGTTCGCGTTGGCCGGCACCTGCCAGAGCATCGAGCAGGTGCGGTGCATGGAGATCGCCGACTACGCCACCTACGACGGCACCACCGTGATGTTCGACGTGATGGGTTTCGGCAAGCCACTCGACGAGACCCCGATCCTGTTCCAGCCCGGCGTGCTGAGCATCGCCTGGGGAACCTCGATCCGGCAGTTGGCCGCCGGACTGGGCGTCGAGATCGACGACATCACCGAGGTCTGCGAGAAAGAGCCGGCACCGGAGGCGTTCGACATCGCGGCCGGCCACATCGCCAAGGGCACGGTGGCCGCGATGCGGTTCGAGATCCGCGGCATGGTGGCCGGCGAACCGGTGATCGTCATCGAACACGTCACCCGACTGCGCGACGACCTCCGGCCCGACTGGGCGCAGTCGGCACAGCCCGGCGGCTCCTACCGCGTCGAGATCGTCGGCGAGCCGTCGTACGTGGTCGACATCTGCCCCACCAGCCGCAAAGGCGATCACAACCACGCCGCGATCGTGGCGGCGGCCGGCCGCATCGTCAACGCCATCCCGGATGTGGTGGCCGCCGAGCCGGGCATCCGCACCACCCTGGATCTGCCGCTCGTCACCGGCAAGGGTCTCTACAAGCTGAGCTAGGCACCGGGTCGCAGCCGGCGATCACCCCGACGCCGGCTGCCGGGACGCGGCACGGAGAGGACCGGCCAATCCTGATCGGTGGCCGCCGCGGCCAGGCCCGGCCGCGGGTTCACCGGCCGAGGCCGGCCCACCAACCGCATCAGCGCCCCGTCCTCATCGCCATCGGCATAGAAATAGCTGTGGGCCAGGTCGACCTGTCTGGACTGGCAGAAATCTTGCACCGCGGCGGCTTTGCGCGCGCCCCAGATGATGGGTTCGACGATTCCCCCGGTCAGCCGCCCCTGCCCGTCGGTCAGGAAGTGATTGCACAGCACGTGGCTGATCCCGAGGTGGCGGGCAACCGGCTCGGCGTGGATGGTGAGGGCCGAGGAACTCATCACGACGGTATGGCCGCGGTCCTGGTGACGACGCACGATGTCCCGCATGTGCGGGTAGACCCGCTGGTTGATGCGACTCTCGAACAGGTACTCGCCCAGCTCGTCGAGCTCGAGCAGGGATTCGCCACGTAGGTATCCGGCCGCCCGCACCAGCAGCCGCTCGAACGGCATCCGGCCGATCCGGTACCGCACCGAGGCTTCGACGATTCCGAGGATCTCGCCGGCGGCGGCCTGCCGCCGGCGAATGCGATGACCGGCGTGCGCCGTGGCGGTGAATCCGTCCACCAATGTGCCGTCCAAGTCGAAGAAGGCCCCCACCTGCGCTCCACCCGGGCCGTCCCCGATCTCCTCGAGTGACGCGGGTGGCGACAACGTGCGGCCCATGGGGCTAGTACACCAAGCTCCCACGACAATCGGCCAGTCGAGACTAGAAATGAGGCATGTCCCCACCGGCACGCACCATCGCGATCAAGGACATGGCCGCCGTCATCGCCACCGGACGATTCGAGGCCGCCAAGCACTGGTATGCGCGACTCCTCGACCGGGAACCCGACCTGGAACCGGTTCCAGGTGTCGCTGAATGGCAGCTGACCGCCACCGCCTGGCTACAGGTCGTCACCGATCCCGTCGGCGCAGGCCGGACCGCCGTGCGATTCGGGATCGACGATCTCGAAGCCACCGTCGCCAGACTGCGGGGCGACGGCGTGACGGTCGGAGAGCCGCAGGTCATCGCCGACATGGTCGCCGTGATCGACGTCGCCGACCCGGACGGCAACGAAGTGTCTTTCGTCGCCGACCTCGCCTGAATCTGCCGGGTCGAGCCCCTGAAAGACCCGTCGTGGTACTAAAATAGAACACGTTCCACTTCTGTCCGGGCCGCATCGGCCGGGGACTCACAAACAGCACCGCCATCACAAGGAGCTCCGAATGCACACCGCACTCTGCGACGAGCTCGGGATCGACGTCCCGATCTTCGCATTTACCCACTGTCGCGACGTCGTGGTCGCCGTCAGCAAGGCCGGTGGTTTCGGCGTGCTGGGCGCCGTGGGGTTCACCCCCGAGCAGCTCGAGATCGAGCTCAACTGGATCGACGAGCACATCGGTGACCACCCGTACGGCGTCGACATCGTGATCCCGAACAAGTACGAGGGCATGGATGCCGACATGTCGGCCGACGACCTCAAGGGCATGCTGCAGTCCCTGGTGCCCCAGGAGCACCTGGACTTCGCCAAGAAGATCCTCGCCGACCACGGCGTTCCGGTCGACCACAGCGACGACGACGCCCTGCAGCTGCTCGGCTGGACCGAGGCCACCGCGACCCCTCAGGTCGAGATCGCGCTGAAGCATCCGAAGATGACATTGATCGCCAACGCGCTGGGCACGCCCCCGGCCGAAATGATCAAGCGCATCCACGCCGAGGGCCGCAAGGTCGCGGCACTGTGCGGATCGCCGTCGCAGGCCCGCAAGCACGCCGACGCCGGCGTCGACATCATCATCGCCCAGGGCGGCGAGGCCGGCGGCCACAGCGGCGAGGTCGGCTCGATCGTGCTGTGGCCCCAGGTGGTCAAGGAAGTTGCCCCGGTTCCGGTCCTGGCCGCCGGCGGCATCGGCAGCGGTCAACAGATCGCCGCGGCGCTGGCACTCGGCGCACAGGGCGCCTGGACCGGATCCCAGTGGGTCATGGTCGAGGAGTCCGAGCACACCGAGGTGCAGCACGCCGCGTACGCCAAGGCGACCAGCCGGGACACCGTCCGTAGCCGGTCGTTCACCGGCAAGCCGGCCCGCATGCTCCGCAACGACTGGACCGACGCCTGGGAGAACCCGGACAATCCGAAGCCGCTCGGCATGCCCTTGCAGTACATGGTGTCCGGCATGGCCGTGGCCGCCACGCACAAGTACCCCAACGAGAGCGTCGACGTCGCGTTCAACCCGGTCGGCCAGGTGGTCGGCCAGTTCACCAAGGTGGAGAAAACCTCCGCGGTGATCGAGCGCTGGGTGCAGGAATACCTGGAGGCGACGGGCACCCTCAACGCACTCAACGAGGCTGCCGGCGTGTGATCGAGGCCGCCGGCAGCGGGTTCCTGATCGCCGTCCTGTGGATGGACCTGATCTTCGATGTTCAGGTGCTGGCCCATCGCAGGTCGTCTGAAATACCGGAACCCGTGCTGGCGTCCATCGCCGGCTACTACCGCCGCGCGACCACCACGTCCCGCCCCATGAGCCTGCTGATCGCCGCCGTCATGGCGATTCTCCTGGCGGCGTTGGCTTTTCACGCATTCCACAGCACCGGCCCGGGTTGGCTGACCGGCGTGTTGGCGGTGCTCGCGGGCGCCCCGATCGCTCTCGCCCTCGTTCGGACCGTGCCCAACGCAGTCGCCCTGGGCCTCCGGACCGGCAGTCCAGCCGAGCAGTCACACCTGGCCCGCTCCATCTGTCGCGACCATCTGCTGTGCCTGTCCGGCATGTCCGCATTTCTCGTGCTGTGGCTGGTGACCGCCCCCTAGACCGAGGGCTTCGAGACCTTTACGCCGGGGATAGACCCGTGCCCGTCGGTTATGTATGGTTGCATACATAACCGATGAAGGGGTTGGAGCGTGACCAGTCCTCGTGAACGCATGGTGGCTTCGGCCGCACTGCTGATCCGGGAGCGCGGCGCGCACCCGACCGCGATTGCCGACGTGTTGGCCCACAGCGGCGCCCCACGTGGCTCGGCGTATCACTACTTCCCCGGCGGTCGCACCCAACTCCTCTGCGAGGCAATCGATTACGCGGGCGATCAGGTGGCCGGCCGCATCGAAAAGGCGGACAGTACCGTGGCGCTCCTCGACGCGATGATCGCCGGATTTCGTAAACGATTGTCCGCCACAGACTTCCGGGCCGGGTGCCCGATCGTCGCGGTCGCTGTCGAGGCCGGCGAACCCGGGGCCACCGAGTCCGCTGTCCTCGACCGTGCCGGGGTGGCCTTCACTCGCTGGACCGGTCAGATCACCCGCCGGCTGCAGGACGACGGAGTGTCCGCCGAGCGCGCCGAAGAGCTGGCGATGCTGATCCTGACCGCGATCGAAGGTGCGGTGGTGGTGGCGCGGGCAACCCGCGATGTCACACCGCTCGACCTGATCCACCGTCGACTTCGCGCACTCCTGCCGGAAGGAACATCATCATGACCGCCGATCAATGGCAACCCACCGCCTGCATCCTGTGCGAGTGCAACTGCGGCATCGTGGTGCAGACCGAAGGCCGGTCCATCACCAAGATCCGCGGCGACAAGGACCATCCCGCCTCGCAGGGCTACACCTGCAACAAGGCACTGCGGCTGGACCATTACCAGAGCAGCACCAACCGCCTGACCTCGCCACTGCGCCGCCGACCCGACGGCAGCTACGAGGAGATCGACTGGGACACCGCAATTTCCGAGATCGCCGCCGGGTTCCTCACCATCCGGGACAACCACGGCGGGGACAAGATCTTCTACTACGGCGGCGGCGGCCAGGGCAACCATCTCGGCGGCGCGTACAGCGGCGCGTTCCTCAAGGCGATCGGGTCGCGGTACCGGTCAAATGCCCTGGCGCAGGAGAAGACCGGCGAGGCGTGGGTCGATGCCCACCTCTATGGCGGACACACCCGCGGCGAGTTCGCCCACGCCGAGGTCTCGGTGTTCGTGGGCAAGAACCCCTGGATGTCACAGAGCTTCCCGCGCGCCCGGGTGGTGCTCAACGAGATCGCCAAGGACCCGGACCGCGCGATGATCGTGATCGACCCGGTGATCACCGACACGGCCAAGCTCGCCGACTTCCACCTACGGGTGAAGCCGGGAACCGATGCCTGGTGCCTGGCCGCGATGGCTGCGGTGCTGGTGCAGGAAAACCTGTGCGACGACGCGTTTCTGGAGGCTCACGTCAACGGCGCCGAGCCGGTTCGCGACGTGCTGCGGCAGGTGCCGATCGCAGACTACGCCCAGCGGTGCGGCGTCGACGAGACCCTGCTGCGCCAGGCGGTGCGGCGCATCGCCGCCGCCGGCAGCGTGGCCGTGTTCGAGGACCTCGGAATCCAGCAGGCCCCCAACAGCACCCTGTGCTCCTACCTCAACAAGATGCTGTGGATCCTCACCGGAAACTTCGGCAAACGCGGTGGGCAACACCTGCATTCGTCGTTCGCCCCGCTGTTCGGCTCGGGCGGGGTGGGTCGCAGCCCGGTGACCGGCGCGCCCGTGATCGCCGGCCTGGTTCCGTCCAACGCGGTGCCGCAGGAGATCCTCACCGATCACCCCGACCGCTTCAGGGCCATGATCGTCGAGAGCAGCAACCCGGCGCACTCGATCGCCGATTCCGCGGCCGTGCGGGCCGCGCTCGAATCGCTGGACCTGCTGGTCGTGATCGACGTCGCGATGACCGAAACGGCACGGCTGGCCGACTATGTGCTGCCCGCGGCCAATCAGTTCGAGAAGCCCGAGGCCACCTTCTTCAATCTGGAATTCCCGCACAACGACTTCCACCTGCGTCACGCGCTGTTCGAACCGCTGCCCGGAACCCTGCCCGAACCGGAGATCTGGTCCCGCCTGGTCCGTGCGATCGGTGCCGTCGACGATGCCGAGCTGGACCCCCTGCGCCGCGCCGCCAGGGAGGGACTGGATGCCTACGCCGCAGCGTTCCTGGCGGCGGTGGGCGCCAACCCGGGATTGGGCCGGGTACTGCCGTACGTGCTCTACGAAACGCTCGGACCAACGCTTCCTGACGGCCTGGCCGGTGCCGCGGCGCTGTGGGGCCTGGCCCAGAAGACGGCGATGACCTACCCCGACGCGGTTCGGCGCGCGGGCCACGCTGACGGCAACGCGTTGTTCAAGGCCATCCTGGCCGGCCGGTCCGGGCTGACGTTCACCGCCCACGAGTATCAGGACGATTTCGCCCTGATCAGTCACCCGGATCGCAAGATCGCGCTCGACATGCCCGAAATGCTCGACGCGGTAAGGGCTTTGCCGAGCACACCGGCAGCGCTGACCACCGCGGAGTTCCCGATGGTGCTCTCGGCCGGCGAGCGGCGGGCCTACACCGCCAACGACATCTTCCGCGACCCCGGCTGGCGCAAGCGCGACACCGAGGGCGCGTTGCGGATCAGTGTCGAGGACGCCGCGGCCATCGGCCTGCTCGACGGTGACCGGGCCACGATCACCACCGCGGCGGGAAGCGCGCAGGCCACCGTGGAGATCAGCGACGCGATGTTGCCCGGACACATCTCGCTGCCCAACGGGTACGGCCTCGATTACACCGACGGCCAAGGACAGTCGATTGTCCCCGGAGTCGCCCCCAATGAGCTCACCTCGTCACAGTGGCGCGACGCGTACGCGGGCACACCGTGGCACAAGCATGTCCCCGCTCGGATCGATCGGATTCCGGCCGCAAGCGTGCCCGCCTGATCGGCTTGTCCGGACCTCAGGGCAGGGGCGCCGGCGGCGGACCGCCCGGCGCGGCGGGCACGGGCGCTCCCGGCGGCATCGGCGTGCCCGGTGGCATCGGCGTGCCCGGTGGCATCGGCGTGCCCGGTGGCACCGGTGCGCCCAGCGTGCCCTGCTCGCCCGGCGAGGTCGGGACGTTCGGACCGGGTGCCTGACCCGGGACCGGCGTGTTCATCCCGCGTTGCGCGATCCCGAGGACCAGTGCTTCCTTGCCGCTGATCTCCTGGCTCTGCACGGCGTGCCACAGATCCTTGAGATAGCTCAGGTTGGGAGTTTCATTTCCTTGTCCGGTGGGGTCCATGGTCGCCCCGGGCGGCAGGGCGTCCGGGCTCGCCAGGTGCGGGGTTCCCACCGGGGGGGCGACCGGCACGGCGCCCGGATCTCCGGCGGCGGCCTGAGCTATCGGCCCGGGCGCCGGTCCAGGTGCCGATGCCGGCCCGGATGCCGGAGCGGGTACCGGGGCGGGCGGGACCACCGGGGTGGCCGGTTCGGCAGCTGCCGCGGCGGCCACGGACAGCGCAATGAGGGGCCCCGACACACCGCACGCCACCACCGACGCAATCCTCTGGATGTCGACGCGCATCTCGATTTCCTCCCGCTGTTGCTCCAGGGACAGATGGTAACGCTGAGTGCATCGTTGCGCTCGTTCAATCGTTACAGCGCAAGGATCGGAACACGTTCCAATACCAACGATGTGGGAGTTTCCGAAACCCGCTCCAAGGGGCCCCACCTGTGGTGTAGCAATGGCTTTACGCCACTACACAACGTCGTCGCGAGGAGCGCCAACGCCATGCCGACTCTCAACCTCCCGCCCGGATTCGACTTCACCGATCCCGACATCTACGCCGAACGACTTCCTGTCGAGGAACTCGCGGAGATGCGCAAGCAGGCTCCGATCTGGTGGAACGAACAGCCGCTGGGCCAGGGGGGGTTCGACGACGGCGGGTTCTGGGTCGTCACGAAGCACAAGGACGTCAAAGAGGTCTCGCTGCGCAGCGACGTCTTCTCCAGCCAGGAGAAGACGGCCCTCCCGCGCTATCGCGACGGCACCGTCCAGCAGCAGATCGAACAGGGCAAGTTCGTCATGCTCAACATGGACGCCCCGCACCACACACATCTGCGCAAGATCATCTCCCGGGCCTTCACGCCCCGGGCGATCGAACACCTGCGCGCCGACCTCGCCGACCGCGCCCGGGCCATCGTCGCGGCCGCCGCAGCCGAGGGCTCGGGGGATTTCGTCGAGCAGGTCTCGTGCGAACTGCCGCTTCAGGCGATCGCGGGGCTGATGGGCGTGCCGCAGGAAGACCGCATGAAGTTGTTCGACTGGTCCAATCAGATGGTCGGCGACCAGGACCCCGAGTTTGCCTCCAACGATGCGATCAGCGCCTCCGTCGAGTTGATCATGTACGGGATGCAGATGGCGGCCGAGCGGACGAAGAACCCCGGCGACGATCTGGTCACCAAGCTTCTGGAGGCTGACGTCGAGGGGCACAAACTCTCCGATGACGAGTTCGGCTTCTTCGTCATCCTGCTCGCGGTGGCCGGCAACGAGACGACCCGGAACTCGATCACCCAGGGCATGATGGCCTTCGCCGATCACCCCGACCAGTGGGAGTTGTTCAAACGCGAGCGCCCGGGCACCGCGGCTGACGAGATCGTCCGGTGGGCCACGCCCGTCACATCATTCCAGCGCACCGCACTGGAAGACACCGAACTGGCCGGCGTGCCGATCAAGAAGGGGCAACGGGTGGTGATGTTCTACCGCTCGGCGAACTTCGACGAGGACGTGTTCGACGACCCGTACAGCTTCAACATCCTGCGGGATCCCAACCCGCACGTGGGATTCGGCGGCACGGGCGCGCACTACTGCATCGGCGCCAACCTGGCCAGGATGACGATCGACCTGATCTTCAACGCGATCGCCGACGGGATGCCCGACCTGACGCCGCTGGCAGCGCCCGAACGGCTCCGGTCGGGTTGGCTCAACGGCATCAAACATTGGCAGGTGGATTACCGCGGCCGGTCGGATAGTCGATGATCGATCGCCAGTAGTCCTCCGGGATCTCGGTATTCGACCGCAGCACGATCGCCAGACCGGTTGCCATCGCAATACCGAGAAGCCCGAGCCACAAGCCCGCGAGCGCGATCGCAATCCAGAGTGCCGTTGTCAGCGTGGGCCATGGCGATACCACCGTGAGCACCGGCGCGAAGAAGAAACCGGCTCCGATGTAGGCGGCCGACCCGGCCCGGTCGGCCGCCATGACGGCGTGCAGCCAACGCGGAATCGCTTGGCATGACTGGGCTTTTTCGCTCATTACTGCCTCCTTCATGGGGACTGCTCTCACCATCTCGCGGCGTGGGTAATCACTGCAATTACCCCTCAGGTAGTGGTTATCGGCCTCTGCGTGAGCGAGACTCGGGTGGTGACGACTGCGGCAACCGCGACACCCATCGGATCGCTCATGCGCGACTGGCGATTGCGCCGCCGCATCAGTCAGCTGGACCTGGCCATCGAGGCCGAGGTTTCGGCGCGTCACCTCAGCTTCATCGAGACCGGGCGGTCGGTACCGAGCCGGGCCATGGTGCTGCGCCTCGCCGAGGCACTGGAGGTGCCGCTGCGGGACCAGAACCAACTGCTCCTGGCCGCGGGGCTGGCACCGGTTTACGCCGAGCGGACACTGGAGGATCCCGAGATGACCGCCGTGCGCGACGGGGTAACCCGAGTGTTGGACGCCTACAACCCCTTTCCCTGCGTGGTCGTCGACCGCACCTGGAACCTGTTGCAGGCCAATGCGGGTACCGCGGTGATGCTGGACGGCGTCGCACCGCACCTGCTGACCCGGCCCAATGCGCTGCGTATCACCCTGCACCCCGAGGGCATGGCACCCCGGATCCGCAACCTGGCAGAATGGCGCCACCACCTGATCAGCCGGCTGCGTCGCGAGGTCACCGTGAGCGGATCGGCCGAGCTGGCCGGTCTTCTCACCGAGATCGAGTCCTACCCGGGAGGGATGGAGCCGGTCCGCGATCTCGGCGGAGTCGTCGTCCCACTGGAATTGACCGCACTCGACGGCACCGTGCTGACCTTCCTCAGTACCGTCACCACGTTCGGCACCGCGCTGGACCTGACCGCCGCGGAACTGAGTATCGAGGCGTTTCTGCCGGCCGACGCCGAGACCGCCGCCGCGCTGCGTTGAAATCTAGTGGTCTGACCACTTGACCTCTGACCGCTAGCCGGGCAGCATGACCATATGGCATTACAACCGGTAAACCGCCGATCCGTGCCCGAGGACGTCTTCGAGCAGATCGTCGCCGAGGTACTCAGCGGTCAGATGCAGCCCGGCGAACCCCTGCCCAGCGAACGCCGCCTCGCCGAGGTACTCGGGGTGTCCCGCCCGGCCGTACGTGAGGCGATCAAGCGGCTCACCGAGGCCGGCTTGGTCGAGGTTCGACAGGGCGACTCGACCACGGTGCGGGACTTCCGCAGGCACGCCGGCCTGGACCTGTTGCCCCGACTCCTGTTGCGCGCAGGCGAACTCGACGTGAGTGTGGTTCGCAGCATCCTGGAAACCCGCCTGCACAACGGACCCAAGGTCGCCGAGTTGGCCGCCGAGCGGGCGCCGTCCGAGGTGGTCACGCAACTCTCGCGCACGGTCGACGCACTGGCGGCCGAACCGGATCCGGTGGAGCAACAACGCCACGCGCTCACCTTCTGGGACCTGATCGTCGACGGTGCGGATTCGATCGCGTTCCGGTTGATGTACAACACCCTTCGGCAAACCTACGAGCCCGCACTTCCGGCGTTGGCCACCATGATGGCCGCTGAGGTCGGCCGTCCCGACGCGTACCGGCGGATCGTCCAGGCCATCGAAGCGGGTGACCCGGCCGCCGCCCGCCACGCTGCTCAGGACCTGCTGGAGCCGGCCACCAACGCGCTCATGGGCGCACTCGAGGCATTGGAGGAAACCCGATGACGCGCAACGCTTTCACCTTGGGTGACGCGGCACGGGAATTCATCCGGCACCCCTCCCCCTGGATGATCGGCACCGCGCTGATCGTCAGCGTCGTCGCGCGGTGTGCCGTCGGAGACTGGCAACTCACCGACGTGCTGGTGCCAGTGGTGATGCTTCTGGTGTTCCCGTTCTTCGAGTGGATCGTCCACGTCTTCGTACTGCACTGGCGGCCAAGGCGGTTCGGCCCGATCACCGTGGATTCGCTGCTGGCTCGCGATCACCGGCTGCACCACGTAGACCCGCGCGATATCCCGCTGATCTTCATACCGTGGCGGGCGCTGCTGTGGATCCTGCCCGTCGCAGTGGCCGTCGCCCTGCTGGCATTCCCTCGTCCCGCCCTGGGGCTGACGTTCCTGTGCCTGCTGACAGTGCTGGGACTGTCCTACGAGTGGTGCCACTACCTGGTGCACAGCGACTACAAGCCGAAAACCCGTGCCTACCGTGCGATTTGGCGCAACCATCGGCAACACCACTACAAGAACGAGCACTACTGGTTCACGGTCACCACCGCCGGAACCGCCGACCGGGTACTACGGACGTATCCGGACCCGGCGACGGTCTCCACCTCACCGACGTCGAAGAACCTGCACGCGGCTACGCCTGCACGACAATAGGATCGCCCAGGTGCACCGTGTTGAAGTACCAATCGGCATTGTCGGGACTCAAGTTGATGCAGCCGTGACTCACGTTGGAATACCCCTGTGACCCCACCGACCACGGTGCACCGTGCACGTAGACGCCGCCCCAGGTGACCCGGACCGCGTCGTAAACAGTGAGCTTGTAGCCCTCCGGGTCACTCAGCGGAATGCCAATGGTGCGTGAATCCATCACCACGACAGGCTCTTTGGCCAATGCACTGAACGTGCCGACCGGAGTCGGGTGCTTGGACTTACCCATCGAGGCAGGCATCGTACGGGCCACCGCGCCATCGATGCTGACCGTGAAGGTGTGCGCATCGATATCGGCCACACCGAGCACCTCTGACCCGGTCTCGAAGCTGGTCTTGGCACCACCGGCGGTGACCGAGATCTTCGAATGAGCCGGCCACAGCTGATCGGGCTTCCACTGCATCACATCGTCACTGAGCCAGGTGAAGGTGCCGGTCGGGGTTTCCGGCGAGCTGATCTTCAGGCTGCTCTGCGCCGCATCCCGGTCGGTCACCGGGTTGTCGAAGGTCACGGTCAGTGGCATGGCGACACCGACCACCGAACCCGCGGCGGGCTCGATGGTCGCACCGGGTGCAGGGGTGCTCACTGCGGCAGATGCGACATTAACCGTGCTCGCGGCGGCCAAGGTGGCGACACCAATCGCCGCAAACACTTTCAGTACCGACGCTCGAACGGTTCCGAATGACGACGAGGGGGCGCTCAGCATTCCACCAGTGTAGGTGAGCGCCGGCACTGCCCCTTTTAGGCGCAGCGTGGCGGCGGCAATTCGAGGTCGGCGGTAGCACGGTGGGTTGCCCATGGTGAACTCATCGGCCCGGCGACTCAGAACGTTTCACCGCACGCATCGGCACCGTTGCGGAGGCCTCAGCAACGTCACAGAGATCAGGGTGCGGCCGGAACCGGCACCTGCGGCTCGGGCACCGCCGGGACCGCCTCAGGTGCCGGTGGCGCCGCTTCCGGCGGCGGTTCGGCCGCCGGAGCCTGCGCAGCGGTCTGTTGTATCGGTGCCGCCTCTTGCGCTGGAGGAGGCGGAGGCGGCGCAACCTCCGGGGCTGGAGGAGGCGGAGGCGGCGGCACTTCCGATGTCGGGGACGGTTCCTGCGATACGGCAGTCTCGCCCGGCGGCATCTGACCTGCCGGCGGTGGCTGTTGTGCCGCTTCGGGCGGCGGCGCACCGGGTACGTGCTCGGGCAATGCCGGTGGCAGCTCGGATGTCACCGGTGCCGGGTCAGACCCGGCAGGAGCGAGCTGCTCGCCCGGTACCGCGGTGTGCTCGGGTGGGGCTGTGACGCTTTGATCGAGGGCGTAGTCCGGTCCGGCATCCTGGACCACGGGTTCGAGTACGGGAGGGGGTTCGGCCGTCGGGGCGGCCGGCACCGGGACCGCAGGGGTCTGTTGGACGGAGGCCGAGTCGCCCGACGTGCTCACCACGGGACGTGTGCTGCGGTGTGGAGTCGGCTCCGAACCGGGCAGCAGCTGCTGACCGACGGCCAGCGCCAGCGACACCCCGAAGGCCAGGATTCCACCGACCAATATCGCCAGGGGCGTCAATTGTGTAGTGGGCCAGCGCCACCCAGCCGAGGCCACGCGGTCGTCGGTCCCCCACCGGCCCCGTCGCACCGCGGCCAGCGCCGCGCCCCGCGCCAACGGCAATCCGGGCTCGGCAGGTGTGAACACCGGCACCGCAAGCGCCTGCTCCAATTTCGGTAGCACCGAGTCCAGGTCGACAGCGGATCCCACGACCACCAGCGCATCGGGCCGCGGATCGGCCGCGTCGAAGATGTCGGACAACCAGGCGGTCAGGCCGGCCACGGTCTCGATGCCACGGCTGACCGCGGTCTGTACCGGATTGTTGCCGCCCACCGTCATCGCCTGCACGACATCGGGTTCCAGGACGCACACGCCCGTCGTGTCGAATCCGACAATGCCGGCGACACGCCGCGCCAATGCATCGGTCGCGTGGGGCAGCCGCACCGGAACCACGTCGGCGAACCCGGCATCGGCGAACTTCTTCAACAACGCCGCACCCTCGGCAGCCGCCCCGGAACTCCAGGTGACACCGATCGCCGTCAGGCGCAGACCGCGTTCTGCCGCAACCCTTTCGACGCGCCGGGCCGCCTTCACGACATCGGCGCAGATGTCATCGGTCCGCGCGGGCGCAAGGCCGCGGATGTCGAGGGATTCATGGTCGACGGTCGCCCCGTCAGCCTCGCAGCCCTCGACCAGGACCAGACCGACGGTGGACGGTGTCAACGAAACACCGAGCACCGCGTCCACATGCACCCCCGAAAAGTGTGGCCGTCGTCCAAACGTTTCACGGTGACATTACCCGGTGGCAGCTTCATGCCCATCCTCTGCACCTTCGGTCGCCATTCATGACCCGCACCGAAATGTGCTGTGCCGCAGAATCGCCAGTACACAACGTAGTCCGAGTTTGCCGCCAAAGCCGTCAATTTCGACCGACCGGGGCCGTTCGCATGGCAAGGTGGGGGCGCATGCAGGAAGTGCAGGATTCATCGCGGCGCCGCACGTTCTTCGGCCATCCTCTCGGGCTGGCCAACCTGTTCGGCGTGGAGCTGTGGGAGCGCTTCTCCTTCTACGGGATGCTCACGATCCTCGGCTACTACCTGTACTACGTGACCGCCGACGGCGGACTCGGGCTACCCAAGAGCACCGCCACGGGCATCGTCGGCGCCTACGGCGGACTGGTGTACCTGTCCACCGTGCTCGGTGGGTGGATCGCCGATCGCCTCCTCGGTATGGAGCGGACGGTGTTCTACGGCGGCGTGGTCGTAATGGCCGGCCATATCGCACTGGCGGTCGTTCCCGGTCTGGCCGGTGTCGGTGTCGGCCTGGCGCTGGTGGCGCTCGGATCCGGAGCACTCAAGGCCAACGCGTCCGCACTGCTGGGCACGCTCTACGCCTTGGACGACCCGCGCGCCGACGGGGGGTTCACCCTCTTCTACCTCGGTATCAATCTGGGCGCCTTCGTCGGGCCGCTGGCCACCGGGTTGTTGCAGACACGCATCGGCTTCCACTACGGCTTCGGCCTCGCGGCCATCGGTATGGCACTCGGGCTGGCGCAGTATGTGATGTTCCGGCGCAATCTCGGGAGTCACGGACGCGTCGTGGCGAATCCGTTGCCGCCGCAGGCAATCGGTAAGGTCATCGGCGTTGTGGCGGCGCTGGCGGTGGCCGTGGCGGTGCTGTTCTCGGTACACCTGATCAAGCTGGCCAACCTGTCGCAGTTCACCACCGGCGTGATCGTCGTGGCCTCGGTCATGTACTTCGTCGTGATGCTGACCAGCACCAAGGTGTCCGACACCGAACGGATCCGGGTTCGTGCCTTCATCCCGCTGTTCATCGCCAACGCGGTGTTCTGGTCACTGTTCCAACAAACCTTCACGGTGTTGGCCGTCTACTCCGATGAACGGGTCAATTGGTCCGTCTTCGGTTGGACCGCACCGTCGAGTTGGATCGGGTCGATCGAGCCCGTCTGGATCATCCTGCTCTCGCCCCTGTTCGCGATCCTGTGGACCCGGCTGGGCAACCGGGCACCGACCACACCGCGCAAGTTCGGCTACGGGGTGATCGGCATGGGCGCCGCGTTCCTGCTGTTCCTGCCGATGGCCCAGACCACCGGCAAGGTGGTGCCGGCATTGCTGGTGGCCGCCATCATGGTGGTGTTCGCGGTGTCCGAGCTGCTGTTGTCACCGATCGGGCTCTCGGTGACGACAAAGCTTGCGCCAGAAGCATTCCGGGCCCAGATGATGGCACTGTTCTTCTTGTCCGTTGGGCTCGGCACGGCGATGTCAGGGGTGCTCGCGCAGCGCTACGATCCCGCGAACGAGTTCGCCTACTTCGGGATTCTCGGGATGGTGGCGATCCTCACCGGTGTCGTGGTGCTGCTGATGTCACCACGGATCAGCCGGCTGATGGAAGGCGTTCACTGACTGCCGGACAGGATCTCGGCCAGCATCGGCGGTTCTATGTTGCCGCCGGAGACGATCACGACGGCGGGCCCGGGTGGCGTGGCAGCCTTCCGATAGCCCGCCAGCGCTACCGCCCCACTGGGCTCGGCGACCAGGTGTGCGCGGTGCGCCAGTTCACGTACCGCTGAACGAATCTCACCTTCGGTCACCGTGATGACACCGTCGAGCACCCGACGCAGGTGGGCGAAGGTCAACTCCGACGGCGTCGAGCGCAGGCCGTCGGCGATGGTCCGGTTTCGTTGCGCCACAGGCCAGTCCACCAGGTGGCCGACAGCCAGGCTTTCAGCGGTGTCCGCGGCGAGTTCCGGCTCGACACCGAATATCTCGGCCTCCGGACACATCGCCCGGATCGCGGTGCCCACACCCGAGGCCAGACCACCGCCGCTGATGGGGATGAAGACGGATGCAACGTCGGGCAGATCCTGCGCGATCTCCAGCCCGATGGTGCCCTGGCCGGCGATCACGTCGGGATGGTCGAAGGGTGGCACCAGCACCCCACCGGTGCGCTCGACGAGTTCGGCGGCAACCGATTCACGCTGCCCGGCCCCACACAACACGACCTGCGCCCCATGATCTCGGGTGGCCTGCACCTTCACGGTCGGCGTCTCCTCGGGCATCACGATGTGGGCGGCCACGCGAAAGGCGGCAGCCGCATACGCCACCGCCTGAGCGTGATTGCCGCTGGAGTAGGCCACCACTCCCCTGGTCCGTACGCCGGGTTCGAGCCGGCCCAGCGCGTTGAACGCACCGCGGATCTTGAAGGCGCCGATCGGTTGCAGACTCTCGGGCTTGAGCCACAACGGGCGGTCGGGATCTCCCCACCCGGCGGCCAGCAGCGGGGTCCGCACGATGTCGGAGGCGATCCGGCGGGCGGCGGCGTCGATGTCGTCGAGGGTCACCAGCTTCACGGCACCAGTCTCTCCCGCGGACGGGGCCTGCGAAAGCCCGGGCTGCGGCGCCCCCGCTACCGTGCTCACGTGACCCAGTACAGCTTCGGAATCGTTCCGCGTTACGCCGAGATCGACCAGCAGGGCGTGGTGTTCAACGGCCACTACCTCACCTGGTTCGACGAGGCGTGCACCGGACTGTTCGACCATCTGCGGGTGAGCTACGCCGACCTGATCGCCGACGGCATCGACATGCAGGTGGTGCACACGGAGATCGATTTTCGGGCTCCGGTCCGGTGGCGGGAATCGGTGCGCGTCGCGGTGCGGTGTGAGCGCATCGGCACCACCAGCTTCACCCTGGGGTTCACTGTGCTGGGCACCGACGCCTCCGGTGACGAGCGGCCCAGGGTGAGCGGCAGCAACGTCTACGTCGTCGTCTCGACCGGTGACTGGTCGAAGCGACCCGTTCCCGAAGACATTCGCGCCGCACTCAGTTCCGTTGCCGACCAATGAATCTCCCGACCCGGCCAGGCCGCGGTGCCCGCGGCGGTACCCCGGCCGGTCCACGGGCGCGCTCAGCACGTGTGTATCGACGTTGAATCGTCAGTTCGCGGGTAGCACAATGGGAATGGACGGGCTGCACTGGTCGGTGAGGGGCAATCATGACGCAGGTGAGCAAAAGCGGCTTCGACGATGATGGATTCGACGGTGACGCCGCCGAGGCCGATGTCGTCGAACAGCTGATTCCGGTCGGCGTCGACGACGAGGACGACGCGTTGTCGGATCTGCGTCGGGTGCGTATCTCGCCCGACGTCGATGCCACCGAGGCCGACCTGATCGATCAGGCGATCGTGGTGCCGCTGGAGGACGAGTCCGACTTCGACCGCTGAGCCGACAACGACCGGATCACCGAGCGCCCGATCAGACCGGCCACCACCAGCGCGCCCAGCGCCGCCAGCCACGGCCATGCGCCGTGCCGGTGCACCCATCCCGCCAGGGTGCCCTGTAGGCGCCCGGCGGCGGCGATCACCGGATCGTCGGGATTTCCTGCGGGGCCGAACAATTGGATCTCATACCAGCCGTAGTAGGCGACGTAGGCCCCGACGGCGATCAGCAGCGCTCCGCTGATCCGGCTGATGTAGGGGACGACGCGGCGCAACCGGTCGATCACGACGGTGCCGGCCAGTGCGGTGGCCACTGCCAGCACCCCGACGACGAGGGCGAAACCCCCCGCGTACGCGCCGAACACCGCCACCCGGTGCAACGCGGTGTTCGATTCCAGGGTTGCACCGGTGACCGCCAGGAAGGGGCCGACGGTGCACGACAGTGATGCCAGCGCATATCCGACGCCGTAGCCGGCCATCGAGCCCAGCCGCGCAGTGGGTGCCCAGCCGGCACGGCCTGCCACTGTGTCGGGCAGCAGCAACCCGAGCCGGCGGCCGGCCAGCAACCAGACCCCCAGCACGACCAGGATGATTCCGATGACCAACGTGACGTAGGGAAGGTAGCGCTGCACGGTGTTTGCGGCGGCGACGGTCAGCAGTCCGAAGGTGCCGAACACCGCAACGAATCCGGCGGTCATCACGATGGTGGCCACGAGCGCTCGCCCCAACGCGCTGAGCGGCCCGCGCGGCGTGGTGCCCCGCACGACCAGCGCCAGGTACCCGGGCAGCAGCGCGAAACCGCAGGGATTGAGTGCCGCGACGAGTCCGGCGCCGAACGCCAACCCCACCAAGTTGTCTGGCACGCCCGGTGACTAGCTCTTCAGGGCCGCGACCCGATCGGCCAGCTCCTGCTGCGGCATTGCCGACGTGGGATTGTTGACGAACGTGGACGACCCGTCGGCGCGGTAGAAGACGTAGGCCGGCTGCCACGGGACGTTGTAGCGGGCCCAGATCGACCCGTCGGCGTCATTGAGGTTGGGGAAATCGAGGTGGTACTTGTCGACGAACCCCTGCATGGCCCCGACATCGGAGTGTGCCGCCACACCGACGAAGCTGACCTGCGGGTTGGCTGCGGCAACCTGGCTCACCGACGGCGCCTCGGCGTTGCAGAACGGGCACCACGGCGTCCAGAACCACAGCACCGCGGGCCGCCCGGCCAGGCCGGCACCGTTGAAGGGCGCGCCGGACAAGGTGGTGCCGGTGAATTGCAGCCGATCGTCGGCGGCTGCGGTCGGTGCGGCGACCAGCGCCAACACCATCGCAATCGTCGACAGCACGCCGGCCAGGCCGGCTATCACCGATTGGCGCAACCTCGGGAGGCGCATCCTCATGGCAGTCTCCTTCGCTCAGGGCGCAGCACACGCACGGCCTGCGCATACCCCCTGACACGGAAGTCGACACTCCCAGGTTCAACGTTGGAGATTCGCCGGCTCAGTTCTGCCGGGGCAACAACTCGGCGGTGAACCGGTCCAGGAACACAGCGCGATCGGTGGGGCCTGCCGCCCTGATCACGAACTTGGTCAGCCCGGCAGCCAGGTAGCCGTCGATCTGGCGGTGCAGGTCGGGCCAGTCCGCGGCCACCAGTTCGGTCGGGTCGACGTCGGGTCTGCGGCGACGCACCGCGGCGAGCAGATCAGCCGGGAGCGCGCCATCCCCCACCGCGAGGCTGATGCCGTAATGGTCGGGCTCGATGGTCCGGCCCGCGGCCACCGCCTCGGCCTCGATGCGCCGGCGCGCTGCCCCCGCCTCGTCCGGGGTGAGGAAGCTGCCCAGCCATCCGTCGCCGAGTCTGCCGATGCGGGTCAGCGCCGCCGGAGCCGACCCGCCCAGCCAGATGTCGATCGGTTTGGCCGGTACCGGCTGCACCTGTGCCGAACGGACGGTGAAGTACTCACCCTCGAACGACACGTCACGGCCGTTCAGGGCGGATCGCAACAGATGCAGCGATTCGTCGAATACGGCGGCCCGGCGGCGGTCGGGGACGACGAAGATGTCCCGCTCTGCCGGCAGGGCCGAATGCAGGCCGAATACCGGCAACACCCGCTTGGGTGCCAGCGCCGCCAGCGAGGCCAGTTGTTTGGCCACCAGCACCGGATGACGCCCCGGCAGGATGGCCACCGAGGTCCCGACCTTCAACCGCTGGGTACGGGCCAGCGCGTAGGCCATGCCGATGAACGGATCGACCGCCGGGGTGTAGACCAGTTCGGAGAACCACAGTGAGTCGACACCGGAATTCTCCAGGTGATCGACGATGCCGCCCAGTTCGCCCGGGGCGGTGTCCGCGCCGACGCCCACACCGAACCGGACCTTCATCGGTCATATCCCATGTCATCCATATTTCACGCAACACCGCGCGAGCGCCTCTTGTGCCCGGTCGCCCGTCGGTTCAGAGTAAGACAATGAGCGAACAATGGATTCAAGGGTGCTTGGTCCAGCGGATCGCGTTTCGTGATGGCCTGGTGGTCAACCTCGACGACTACAACGAACTGGTCATCTCGGTCCCGCTGGAACTGACGCTGCCGGCGACCGGTACCGACGCTTCCGAGGTGGTGTCGCTGGACCCGCGGTCACTGCGCAACGAAGTTCGGCCGCTGTTCGATTTTGCCGGTCAACGCTGCACGCATGCCGACTGGGAGGACAACGGCAGCCTCCACCTGAGCTTTTCCGACGGCCACCGGATCGATGTCCGGCCCGAAGAGGGCCGGACATCGTGGGAGCTGTACGGCAAGTACCACGGCTACGCCGCATGCCTGCCACACGGGCGGGTCCGCATCGTCCGTCACGATCAGGATGACTTCGATCAGGACGGCGACGAGGGCCCCACCCGTGAGAGCGGCTGACCACTACCGATGGGGCATCAGCCGAAGCCGACCCCGAGGATCGGGACCCAGACGCCGAACAGCCACACGCCCCACTGCCGGAACCCGTTGTCCCACACTGGGTTCAAGTTGTAGCCCCAGTAATTGATGGTCGGCGGCAGCGGCCCGCCCCGCCATTGGAACGGTGGCGGCGGACCCCAGCCCCACGGCGGTGCGCCCCTGCGGTCGTCCCACCAGTCGTGCCGGTTGTTCGCCCACCACGGACCCTTGTCGTCCCAGTGGTCGCGACGGTCGAAATCAGGGCCGCGATCGGGCCCGCGCCCGCGACTGTCGAAGTCACGATCATGGCCCGGCGGCCCATCGTTGCAGAACGGGAAACAGTCGTCGTTACCGTGCCCCGGCTTGAGCGGAGCCGGCACAGCGGGCGACGCCGACGCCACTGGAACCCCCAACCCGGTGACGCCCATTGCGAACGCGCCGGCTGTCAGCGCACCCGCCACGAACTTGGCCAGTTTCATACCTGAACCTCCTACAGTCTCGTGACCCCGGCGCCGGCCATCCCCCAATGGCCCGGCGCCGCAACGCCTTGCAACTCACCTGGCTGCGAGCGGCGAAACGTGCACCCCAGTGAGGTATCGCCACCAGCGATCCGAGCGTTACCCGTACTTCGGGCCGTTCCGGCCCTACCCTGGCGGGGTGGGCATCACAGCGCGGGTCAACGGAGCAGCTCCTCCCGGCGTGCCACGGTCGGAGATCAATCTCGGGTCGTGGCAGTTCTGGCGTGAGAACGACGATGTCCGGGACGGGGCGTTTGCCGCGCTGCGCCGGGACGACCCGATCTCCTTCCACCGGGCCTGCGTCCTCGACGGCTCTCCGGAGAGCGCCGGGCACTGGGCGGTGACCAGGTACGACGACGTGTTCCACGCCAGCCGCCATCCGGAGATCTTCAGCTCCGCGTCCGGAATCACCGTCGGCGATCAAACCCCGGAATTGGCAGAGTATTTCGGCTCGATGATCGCGTTGGACGATCCCCGGCACACGCGGCTTCGCAACATCGTGCGCAGTGCGTTCACGCCGCGGGTGGTGGCGCTGATCGAGGACTCCGTGCGTGACCGGGCGCGGCGTCTGGTCAGTGACATGGTGGCCAGGAATCCAGACGGCACCGCCGAGCTGGTCACCGAACTCGCCGGACCGTTACCGCTGCAGATCATCTGCGACATGATGGGCATCCCCGAGCACGACCACCAACGGATCTTCCACTGGACCAACGTGATCCTGGGATTCGGCGACCCCGACCTGACCACCGATTTCGACGAGTTCGTCACAGTCGCGATGGACATCGGCGCCTATGCGACCGCGCTCGCCGACGAACGGCGTGCCACGCCGACCGACGATCTGACGACCAGCCTGGTTCAGGCCGAGGTCGACGGGGAACGGCTGACCTCGGCCGAGGTGGCCTCGTTCTTCATCCTGCTGGTGGTCGCGGGCAACGAAACCACCCGCAATGCCATCAGCCACGGTGTGCTCGCGCTGACCCGCTACCCCGAGCAGCGTCAGAAGTGGTGGTCGCGGTACGACGAACTGGCACCCACCGCGGTGGAGGAGATCGTGCGGTGGGCGTCGCCGGTGAGCTACATGCGCCGCACGGTCACCCAGGACACGGTGCTGGGCGGGACATCGCTGTCCGCCGGGGCAAAGGTGACACTGTGGTACGGATCCGCGAATCGGGACGAGTCAAAGTTTGCCGATCCGTGGATGTTCGATGTCACCCGTCACCCCAACCCCCACCTCGGATTCGGTGGCGGCGGGGCGCATTTCTGCCTCGGAGCCAACCTGGCGCGCCGTGAGATCACCGTGGCGTTCGAGGAACTGCACCGCCAGTTGCCCGACATCGTGGTGACCGAGGAACCCGACCGACTCCTGTCGCCGTTCATCCACGGCATCAAGCGCATGCCGGTGGCCTGGTCCACCCGCGCAGCGTCTACTTGACGGTCAGGGTGCCCAGCATCGCCGGGTGATAGAGGCAGTAGAACGCGTACTCCCCCGGTTCCTGCGGGGCGGTCAGCGTTGCCCGTCCCTTGCCATCGACATGGACGTCGAACACACCCTTGGTTCGCGACGTCACCGAATGCTCGACCTCGTCGTTATTCACGATGGTGATCTGGGTCCCCGGGGCCACGGGCCCCAGGGCGCTGAATCCCATACCTTCGATCGCGATGACGGGACCGGTCGGGGCTTCTTTGCCCGGGCTGGTGGTCACCGTCTCGGAATGCTGGCCGTGGCCGGCCGGCGAATTGGCCTGCCCGCAGGCAACAGTCGTGCCCGCGAGCAGGAACAGCGACACGACCAACACTGCAAGTCGATACATCCGGGACCCCCTTGGAATCGTCCTGAGACCGCAGACAATTATCGGCGCCGCCGGGGTGTGATGTGCCCGATTCAGCCGACCCGGCGACCCACAACCACACCGGCCGCGAACGCGGCGACGAGAACACCGAGGATCGCCCACGCCAACACGCTGGAACCGCCCACCAGGTCGTTGAGGTTGGTCAGGATCAGGACCAGTGCACCGAGCAGACCGGCCAGGCCCAGCGCTGGTGCGACCCGCACCCGCCACAGCGAATGTCCATGCCGGTCGCGGGCGAAATAGACCAGAACCGCGACACTGGTGGCGATCATCAGGAGCACCACGCCGACCGTCGTCGCCCCGGCGAACCAGGTGTAGAACTGGGCGGCCGGGTCCAGCCCGAACACCACCGCCAGCAGCACACTGAGCGCCACCACGCCGGAGATCCACAGCGAGGCCCGGTGCGGCGAGCCGTGCCGGTTGTGCGGCCGGCTCAGCCGCGCGGGCAACACGTCGCGCTGCGACAGCGCGAACACGTAGCGCGAGGCCACGTTGTGGAAGGCCAGGATGCAGGCGAACAAGCTGGTGAAGTACAACACCGTGATGATGTCGGCGCCCGCCGCGCCGATGTAGCGGTGCGCAGTGTCACCGAGGAAAGTCGAGCCCGAGTCGGTGGCGCGCGCGACGGCCTGCTCATCGCCCCAGCCCGAGATCAAGGCCCAGCTGGTGACCGCGTAGAACACGCCGATGAGGATCAGCGCCAGGTAGGTGGCCCGCGGAATCGTGCGCTCCGGGGTGCGGGCCTCGTCGCGGAAGATCGCGGTCGCCTCGAATCCGACGTAGCTGATGATCGCGAACAGCAACCCGATGCCCAGTGAACCGGAGAAGATCGCACTCGGATTCACGATGCCCGAGGACAGGCCGTGCTCGCCGCCGTTGGCCACGATCACCAGGTCGAGCACCAGGACGATCGCGATCTCGGCGGTCAGCAGCACGCCGAGCACGCGGCTGGACACCTCGATGTTGCGATACCCGAGGTAGGTCGTGACCGCAAAGGCCGCCGCGGCGAACACCCACCAGGGCAGAGTCGGCCCGCCCGCCAGCTCGACGACACTCGCCCCCGCCGGACCGAGCAGTCCGTACACGCCCGCCTCCAGCGCCACATAACTCACCAGCGCCACGAATGCGATACCGATGCCGGCGGGCAGTCCGAGGGACTGACGAACATAGGAGAAGAAGGCACCCGCCTCGTCGACGTACGGGGTCATCGCGGTGAAGCCGACCGCGAACAACAACAGCACCAGTGTGGCGGCAATGAACGTGGCAGGGAATCCGGCTCCGTTGCCCGAGGCGATGCCCAGCGGCACCACTCCGCCGATGACACCCAGTGGTGCGGCCGCGGCCACCACCATGAAGACGATCGAGGCCACTCCGAGGTTGCCGCGAAGCGCTCGGCCGGCCGTAGGCGGCGGGTAGTCCAACGATTCTGGGGCGGTGGTGGTTTCGGACATGGTCGACCGTCCTTCAGGCAGCGTGCGCGTAAATATGACCCGCGGAACATAGGGCCGGGGCGGGCCCGCACACCAGGTCTGGCGTCAGCGTGCGCAAAACCCGGCTTGTTACCCGGCTCCCAGTGCGTCGAGCATTCCGGCCGCCGACCGCGGCCAGGTGAACTGTTCGGCACGCCGGCGGGCGCTGCTGCGCCGCAGCGGTTCGGGCCGGCCGATCACCGAGGTGACGGCCCGTGCGATGGCGTGGGCGTCGTTGTCGGCAGTGGCCCCGCTGTCGCAGGTGAGGATCTCGGCCAGGGCAGAGGTCCGTGACACCACCGCCGGTGTTCCGCACGCCAGCGCTTCCAGCGCGGCCAGGCCGAAGGTCTCGTGCGGGCCGGGTGCCAGCGCGACATCCGCCGAGGCCAGGATGGTCGCCACGGTGTCACGGCAACCGATGTACCCGGTGAAGGCCACCGGCAGCCCGTTGGCCTGTCTCTGGAGGCGAGCCCGCAACGGTCCCTCCCCGACCACCACCAGTTGGGCATCTACACCCGAATCACGCAGTGCGGCAACGGTATCGATACTCCGGTGGGCGTGCTTCTCCACTGACAACCGGCCGCAGTGCACCAGGAGGGTCTGTTGCGGCGCAGCCCAGCGGCTGCGCATCTCGGCACACCGGCGCCGCGGGTGGAACTGCTCGAGGTCCACGCCGAGCGGCACCGTCGCGACGTTGTCCGCACCGATCCGGTCGAATTCCTCACGTGCGAAACCCGTCGTGCACACCACCGCGTCGTAATTCGCCGCGGTGCGGCGGTTGGCGAAGTCCGCCACCATGACTGCCGCCGATCGAGGCAGCACCTGACCGACCAACCGGTCCAGGCGTTCGTGGGAGATCATCACGGTGGCCACGCCATGCCTGCGGCCCCACGGCCCCAGCGAACGCAGGGTCAACCGGTCCGATACCTCGATCGCGTCGGGACCGAGTTGCTGCAACAACTCGGTCACCGGGCCCGGCAGCACCGCGCGGTAGCCGCCGGTGAATGGGATGAGCCTGGCGGGCAAGGAAATTCGCACGACGCCGCTCGCAAGGACATGCCGTTGCGGGTGGGCACCCGGAACGATGAGATACACCTCATGGCCCAGGGCGCAGTACTCCGCGCCGAGGCGGTCGACCGCGGTGCGCAGACCACCTGATCGCGGGCCGTAGAAGTTGGCAACCTGGACTACCCGCATGTCACGATGAGAACCGGGCCGCGTGTGCGGTCAACAACGGGGCTTCAACCAAGACCTGAACAATCGCTGAACAAGCCCGTGATCAGGCGAGATGCGTCGCGAACCAATCCTGGATGCGGCGCCAGGCATCGGCCGCGGCCGCCGGGTTGTAACGATCGCCGGTGTCGTTGAAGAAGGCGTGGTTGGCCTCGGGTTCGGTGATCAGCTCGTGCACCATGCCGGCCTTCTCCAGTGCCGCGCGTACCAACGGTTCTCCCGCGTTCACGCGCTGATCCAACGCACCGAAGAACGCGAGCACCGCGGCGTTGCGGGACCCACTGAAATCCGGATTGTCGGGAGCCGGGCCATAGAACGGTACTGCGGCGGCCAGGGCGGGAGTACCCGCCACCAGGAGTCGCCAGACCAGCCCGCCACCCATGCAGAAACCGACAGCAGCGACCTTGCGACCCGGGACGCGCCGTTGCACCTCTTCGATGCCGGACTTCAGATCGGCGATGAACTCCTGCGGTTCGATCCGGCTCAAGGCGGCGGTGGCGTCCGCAGGGTCGGCGAATGCCGCGGTGCCGCCCTGCGCCGAGAGCAGGTCGATCGCCAGCGCCGAATACCCGCTACCGGCGAACCTCCCGGCCACCGAACGGATGTGGTCGGTGAGCCCCTTGTTCTCGTGGATCACCAACACCGCGCCCCTGGGTCCCGGCGCGGCAGCCCAGGCACCCTGCAACAATTCCCCGCCCGGGCCCGCCCAACTGACCGCACCGGTGGGCAGCGCACCTTCGGTCCCCGGCGGCGAGGCCGCTTTCGGTGCCGTTTCCGGTAGCGCGGTGGGTGTTGCGGTGGGGGCCGACTCCTTCGCCTCACCGCACGCGGCGATCAGCGCGGCCGCCGCGGCGGCACCTATTCCCAACAGTCCCAGCCGGCGCAGTGCCTCACGACGCGACAACAGCCCGTCGAGGTGGTCGGTCGCGATCTCCTCGGCGATGTAACGCTGCAGTGGAGTCACCTCCGCCAGTATGCGCTGAAATTCCGAACCGCAGCTATAGAACTGCACGCGGCGGGATACTCATCGGATGGCCTGGACACCCGACCCGGAGGCGCTGCGGGGACACATCGCCGTGGTTGCCGGGGCCACCCGCGGCGCGGGTCGGGGCATCGCCGCGGCGCTGGGTGAGGTCGGCGCGACCGTCGTGTGCACCGGCCGCAGCAGTAGATGCGGGAGCCGCCTCTCCGACTACGACCGGCCCGAAACCATCGAGGAAACCGCCGAATTGGTAACGGAACTGGGCGGATCCGGCGTCGCCGTCCAGGTCGACCACCTCGACGTGACGCAGGTGCGCAAACTGGCCGGGCGGCTCAAGGCCGACTACGGGCACATCGACATCCTCGTCAACGACATCTGGGGAGCCGAGGTACTCAAGGGACCGCCGGACACCTGGGGACGACCGATGTGGCAGCACGACCTCGACGACGGGTTACGGATGCTGCGTCTCGGACTGGACACGCATCTCATCACTTCGCACTGCCTGCTGCCGCTGCTCGCCGACCGCCCCGGCGGGCTGTTGGTCGAGATCACCGACGGAACAACCGAATTCAATGCGGAGAATCCGCGGCTCTCGGTGTTCTACGACCTGGTCAAGAATGCGGTGAACCGACTGGCGTTCAGCCACGGGCACGAACTCGCCGCGTTCGGCGCCACCGCCGTCGCGGTCACCCCGGGATGGCTGCGCTCGGAGATGATGCTCGACAACTACGGCGTCACCGAGGGCAACTGGCGATGCGCACTCGACCTGGCCCGCACCGACGGCTACCCGGCCGCGCCGCCGGGATTCGCCGAATCCGAGTCCCCCCGCTTCGTCGGGCGCGGTGTCGCCGCGGTGGCCGACGACCCGGACCGGGCCCGCTGGAACCAGCGGTCCGTCAGCTCGGCCGCACTGGCCCGCGAGTACGGGTTCACCGACCTCGACGGGCGCCGGCCCGATGCCTGGGCGCCGCTATAACCCCAGGTCACTGCGCCTCCACTGAAAACAGTAGACATTTTTTCAAATCTGTTCACTATTTTCATTGACACTGCCGCTACCGGGACGGTTCTATGTCTGGGTGAGCTTCCACACAATCATTCGCAACGGCCGGTGGTTCGACGGCACCGGCGCCCCGTCAGCGGTGCGCAACATCGGAATTCGTGACGGGCACGTGGTTGCCATCTCCCCCGACCGGCTCGACGAGACGGACTGCCCGCAGGTCATCGACGCCACCGACAAGTGGGTCATGCCTGGAATGTTGGACATCCACACGCATTACGACGTCGAAGTGCTCAACGGCCCGTCACTGTCGGAATCACTGCGCCATGGCGTCACCACCGCGATGCTCGGTTCCTGCTCACTGTCGACCGTCCACGTCGGCGGTGTCGACGCGGGCGACCTGTTCGGCCGGGTCGAGGCGATCCCCCGGGACAAGGTCATCGCCGCGGTCGACGACAACAAGAGCTGGACGAACTGCGACGAATACGTGTCCGCACTGGAGTCTCGGCCGCTGGGCCCCAATCTGGCCGCGTTCATCGGCCACTCCGATATGCGGACCGCGGTGATGGGACTCGACCGCGCCACCCGTAAGGACGAACGGCCGACCGCCGTAGAGCAGGCCCGCATGGAGCAGATGCTCAAAGGGGCCCTCGACGCCGGCTTCGTCGGAATGTCCTCGCAGCAACTGCTTTTCGACAAGATCGACGGCGACACCTGCCGGTCCCGCACCCTGCCGTCCACCTATGCCAAGGCCCGGGAGCTGCGTCGGCTCAAGTCGATGCTGCGGCGTGCGGGCCGGGTGCTGCAGTCCGGCCCCGACATCCAGAATCCGCTCAACCTGGCCTCCCAGGTGGCCCAGTCCCTCGGGCTGTTCCGCAAGCAGCTGAAGACCAGCCTGCTCTCGGCCGCGGATATCAAGGCCAACCCGTATGCGATCTGGATGATGGGACCGCTGGCCAAGGCGGCGAACGCGCTCGGCGGGAACTTCCGGTGGCAGCATCTGCCGGTGCCCTTCGAGGTGTACGCCGACGGTATCGATCTGGTGGTGTTCGAGGAATTCGGTTCCGGCGCAGCGGCTCTGCATCTGCGTGACGAGGTCGAGCGCAATGAACTGCTGCGCGACGAGTCCTACCGGCGCAAGTTCCGCAAGGACTACGACAGCAAGTTCGGCGTGCGGGTCTGGCACCGGGACTTCTTCGACGCCGAAATCGTCGCCTGCCCCGACGAATCCGTGGTCGGCAAGACGTTCGGCGAGGTCGGGCAGGAGCGCGGTGAGCTGCATCCGGTCGATGTCTTCCTGGACCTGGTGCTCGAGCACGGCACCGCGATCCGCTGGCGGACCACCATCTCCAACCACCGTCCCGAAGTACTCAAGAAGCTGGCCCGCGATCCGGGTATCCAGCTCGGCTTCTCCGATGCCGGCGCCCACCTGCGGAACATGGCCTTCTACAACATGGGACTGCGTCTGCTGCGGCACGTCCGCGACGCCGAGCGGGCCGGTACGCCGTTCATGTCGATCGAGCAGGCCGTGCACCGGCTCACCGGCGAACTCGCCGACTGGTACCGGATCGACGCCGGCCATCTGCGCATCGGGGACCGCGCCGATGTCGTGGTCATCGACCCGGCGCACCTCGACGACTCCCTCGACGCCTACGCCGAGGAGACCGTCGACCACTACGGCGGGTTGTCGCGCATGGTGAACCGCAACGACGACACGGTCGCCGCGGTGCTCGTCGGCGGACGCACGGTGTTCGCCGACGGTGAGCTGACCGACCTGGTGGGCCGTCAGCGCACCGGCCGGTTCCTGCGCGCCGCACGCCACGTCCCGTCGATCTCCGCCGAGGAAAGTGAGCTGACCAGTGCCCGTTGAAGACATATCCGTTGAAGAAACCGTCCACGGCATGTGGAAAGCGCTGTCGGAACGCGACTGGGAACTCCTCAAGACGTACCTGTCGGACGACTGCATCTACCTGGACATGCCGGTGGGACCGGCCGCTGCCGCCAGGGGCCCCGAGGACATCGTCAAGCGACTCAAGATCGGTCTCGAACCGCTGGCCTCCTACGAGAACTTCCCGGGACTGTTGGTGGAGAACGGTCGCGATGCCATGTACGAACACCACGAAGAATGGCATTGGGTCAGCGGCGAATCCGCCGTGCTGAAGTTCGTCACCGTGCACCGGGTCGAGAACTGCAAGGTGACGCTGTGGAAGGACTACTGGGACATGGGCGCCCTGGCCAACCACGCCCCGCCGGACTGGCTGGAGAACTTCGCCACCGCCGACATGTCGTGGGTGTTCGACGCCACCGGGCTGGTCTGACGGCGTAGCCGCTCAGGCGATACCCCACACCAGGCAGAACGGGTGGCCGGCCGGATCACGGAACACCCGGAACAAGGTCTCACCGACGGCATCCTCGACGCGGGTCGCACCCAGCGCCAGCACCTGACGCTGGGCCGCATCCGGGTCGTCGACCTGGATGTCCAGGTGCATCTGCTGTGACCCCCGCGGATCGGGAAATGCCGGTGGCTCGTGCTGCGGTGAGTACTGGCAGGCGAGCCGCCGGCCGGACGGGTCGGTGACGACCACCCACGTGTCGTCCTGGGCGGCCACGTCACCGCCGAGCAACTCGGCGTAGAACGCGGCCAGCGCACGAGGATCCCGGCAGTCGAGCACGATGGAACGAAGGCTTCCGATCATGGCTCCGGTATTGCCGTCGCGATTCCTACGCAAACCGGGCCCCTGCGCGCGGGACTCCGCGTCGGCGGTGCCGACAGTTCGGCGACTGCTACAGCGTGATCTTGCAGGTTTGGCCGATGTCGAGGGTCCGCAGCATCCGGCCCATTCCGAGCCACATCGCACACGACAGCGCCAGGTCGGTGAGCAGTTCGGCATCGAACTGCTCACCGGCACGGTCCCAGAAGTCCTCGTCGTCACGCAGTCCGGTGTGGTCGGCGGCGAATCGCTCGGCGAACTCGGCGGCGATCCGCTCCTGTGCGCTGTAACCCGGCCAGGTGCGCCACTCGGCGGCGTGATCGTAGAGATCCTCGTCCACCCCCGCCGCAGCCCCGTCGGAGTCGCGGGTGTTCTGGCACACCACGCACTCGTTGTTGAGCGCGATCACCATCCGGGCGAGCTCCCGCACTCGCAGTGGCAGCCGCCCCTTGGTGTACACCGCGTTGGTGAAGTTGGCCATCGCGGTACCGATCTCGGGGGACTTCAAGATCCAGCCGGCAACGTCGTCGTCGGGAAATTCTCCGATACGGCTCATGTGCCGAATCGTACGCAAGATCCGGCGGTTCTGGAACAAGTTCTAGTTTTTGGTTCCCGAGCCGGTCAGCTCCGTGGCACGGTCGTCGTCTCCCCAGTCGCGTTGCACCACAACCCGGTGCGCGATGCGCTCGAGCGCGGCCTCCACCTGGGCCCGGTCCGGGCGGCCCTCGAACGACGACGAATCACCCAGTTTGTCGACGATCCGCCCCACCAGGGCGGCCGAGACGCCGTCGACCTGCCGCGCCCCGCTCTGGGTCAGCCACAGGTTGTCCCCGGTGCGCAACACGTAGCCGTCCTGCACCAACCGGTTGAAGGTCGGCTCCAGCACTTCGAAAGGCACGACCAGGCGGTCGGCGATCTCGGTCAGGCGAGCCGAGCCGAAGATCTGGCCGTGCCGGTAGATCTTGAGCAGCGCCCACAACCCAGCGACGTCGAGCTCGCACCCCGGCCCTCCGGCCACGTTTCGCAGCCGGATCTCGGGTGAACTGCGCATCAGCCGGCTGACCACGGTCTCGAGCACCTGGTCGGCAGATTCCGAGCTCGGCATGCCGAAGCCTTCGCCGAGATCCGCCGCCATCGTCGCCTCCGCCTCGAGTAGCGGCACCTCCTTGAGGAACAGCGCCACGATCAGGCCGAGCAGCGCCACCGGCGCGGCACACAGGAACACCAGGTCCAGCGCATCTGCATAGGCGTTGACAATCGGGGCGGCGACCTCGGGCGGTAGTTCGTGCAGCGCCTTGGGTGAGGCACCGGCCACGGGCGGAGCACCGCTGTCCGCCAGCGCACCGGGCAGTCGATCCGACAGGAAGCCGACGAACAACGACCCGAAGATCGCGGCACCGAAGGAACTGCCGATGGTCCGGAAGAACGTCACCCCAGAGGTCGCCACGCCCAGATCGCTGAAGTCGGAGGTGTTCTGCACGATGAGGACGAGCACCTGCATGCACATGCCGATACCGGCGCCAAGGATCAAGAGGTACAGCGACTGCAGCGGGATCGGTGTCGCGGCGTTCATGCGCGACAGCAGCACGAAGCCGACGAGCATGATCGCCGTGCCCGCGATCGGGTAGATCTTGTACCGGCCGGTGCGGCCCACCAGGCTGCCGCTGACGGTTGAGGTGATCAGCAGCCCGATGACCATCGGCATGGTGCGCAGTCCGGATTCGGACGGCGATACGCCGTCGACGAACTGCATGAAGGTAGGCATGAACGTCAAGGCGCCCAGCATTGCGAAGCCGACGACCAGCGACAGCACGCAGCACATCGTGAACACGGGATTTCGGAACAGGCGCATCGGCAGAATCGGTTCGGCCGCCCTGGTTTCCGCCCGGACGAACATCGCCAGCGCCAGGATGGACCCGATGACCAATCCGATGATGGTCGGCGAGGTCCAGGCCAGTTCGCCGCCCAGGCTGGTGGCCAGGGTCAGACCGGACGCCCCGAGTCCGACCCACACGATTCCGGCGTAGTCGATCACCGGGCGCGCGCCACGGGAGACCATTGCCGGGATCGTGGCAGCCGAGACGACCAGGACCACGACGCCGACCGGGATGCTCAGCCAGAAGGCCCACCTCCAGCCGAGGTGATCGGTGACGAAACCGCCCAACAGCGGGCCGGCGACGGTGGTCACGCCGAATACGGCGCCGAGCGCACCCTGATACCGCCCCCGGTCTCGTAGCGGGATGACCTCGGCGATCAGCGCCGAGGACGTCACCATGATGGCGCCGCCACCGATCCCCTGCAGCGCCCGCGCTGCCACCAACATGGCCATCGATCCCGACAGGCCGCTGAGAACCGATCCGACCAGAAAGCACAGGACCGCGGCCTGGTACACCACTTTCCGGCCGAAGATGTCGCCGACCTTCCCGACGACGGCGGTGACGACGGTGGAGGCCAGGAGGTAGCTGGTCACCACCCACGCCTGATGACCGGCACCGCCGAGGTCTGCCACGACCGTGGGAAGCGCGGTGGCGACGATGGTCTGGTTGAGCGAGGCCAGCAGCATTCCGAGCAGGACTGCGACGAACACCAGGTTGCGCCTGCGCACGCTCAGGATCGGGCCGCCGGTCGGCTGCTCGGCGGTTGTTGTCGGGCTGGTCATAACTTCCTTTCGCCGGTCTGCCGGTTCACCAGCGATATCGTTAGACAGGCTATGAAAGTTACAGCACGAACAAAGCCGCCCCGAACAGCCGGCGGCTCACCGGCTACCCAGGGCGGCTTGAACCGAAACGCCGAACCTAGTGCGGCGGGCGGGAGACGCACTGCGCGGCGTAGAGCGCGTCGCCCAACTTCTCCATCAACTCCAACTGGGTTTCCAGGTAGTCGATGTGACCTTCCTCGTCGGCCAGAATGCCTTCCAGGATGTTCGCCGAGGTGGCATCCTGCTTCTCGCGGCACATGATGATGCCCGGCTTCAGGCGGGCGACCACCTCGTACTCGATCGCCAGATCGGCCTCGAACTGTTCCCGAAGCGTCTGGCCTACGCGCAGCGAAAACAGCCGCTGATAGTTGGGCAGACCGTCCAGGATCAGGATTCGGTCGGTGATGGTCTCCGCGTGCCGCATCTCTTCGAAAGACTCGGAACGGGTGTGTTCGGCCAGTTCGGTAAATCCCCAATTATCCTGCATTTTCGAGTGCAGGAAATATTGGTTAATCGCAGTGAGTTCGCTCGTCAATTGCTCGTTGAGCAATTTCAGAACATCGGGATCGCCTTGCATCGTCGCTCCTAAGCACCTTGAGGGCTGGTCAAGTGTTGCCGTTTGCTGTGCACATCCAATCTAGTCCAGAAAGCATGGCGTGACGCAATGATTGACCCCCAATTCGGCGTGTTCGTGCGACGCCGCCGAACCCCCGGGCCACCGGACCCGAGGCGTGGCCACGAGGAGTGGACTGGCTGTCCTAACTAAGGTTAGACTGCGCTAATCTGCGATCCCACCCCGAAAGAAAGGTCGGCAACAAATGAGTGAGTACGATTTACACTCGCTCATTCTCTCCTGCGATTTCCGCGTCGACGATGTCGAAGAAATGTGGAAATGGATGAGGAAACACCGCTCAGGACTGTTGTCGATCGGCGCACATCATGTGGTGCTTTACAAATCAATTTGGGAGCCCGGCCGGGTATTGGTGACAATCGGCATTCGGCATGCCCGGTCTATTCGCGACGTACTGCGTTCACCGGCAATTTTCGAGTGGTTCGATATTTCCGGCGTCGAAGATATTCCGCCGATATTCGGCGGCGAAGTGGTGGAGAAAATCGACCTGACCGAGCCGTCCCCGCAGGGGCATGTGGCCGGGGTGATCGTGGGTGCGGTGGCCACCGTCGACGACGTACCCACCTTGATGCGCAAGGTGCACGACGGTCTCGAGCGCTTCGAGCAGGGCGGCATCCGCAAGATCTGGGTCTATCAGGCGCTCGACGACGGCCAGGAAGTGATGATCCTGCAGGAGGTCTCCGACGAGATCAGCGCCCGGCAGTGGATCGATCATCCGGATGCGGCGGCCGAGTGGATGGCCACGGCCGGTTTCGGTGCCTATCCGAGCCTGTTCGTGGGCAAGTTGGCGTACATCATGAACGTCGACGAGCGGGACGACTGATGTTCGTCTGCCTGTGCACCGGGGCGACCAGTCAGGTCGTCAACGAGATCGTGGAGTCCGGCGCCACCACCTCCAAGGCGGTGGCCGAGGCCTGTGGCGCCGGCGCCGACTGCGGACGGTGCCGCCGCACCATCCGTGCCATCATCGCCGCCCATCAGGCGGCCGAGGGGTGCCCCACCCAGTTCAACGGGTGCCCGTCGCGGGCCACCCGCTAGCGCTTGCGGTCGGCGAACTGAGCCAGCGCGTCGACGTTGGCCGCCGCGCCCACCAGTTCGACGAACAATGCCTTCTCCCGCTCCACGGCCGCCGTGATCTGGTCGCGGATCGGTGCCATCATGGCCTGCTTGACAGCGATCAAGCTGGAAATCGGCTTGGCCGCAAGGATTTCGGCGTATCGCCTGGCCTCGGTCAGCAGCTCGTCAGGCTCGCAGACCTTCCACACCAGACCCATCTCGAGGGCCTCGGCCGCGCTCACCCACTCCGAGGACATCAGCAGCCAGGCGGCGTTCTGCCTGCCGAGCAGTCGTGGCATCAGATACGAGGAGGCCGCCTCAGGCGCCACTCCGAGGCTGGTGAACGGACACTTCAACCGGGCCTCCGACGACATGAAGGCGAGGTCGGCATATCCGAGGATGGTGGCGCCGATACCCACGCCGACACCGTTGACGGCACAGATCAACGGCTTCGGAAAATCCGCGATCACGTCGAGCATCCCGTAAAAGCCGTGCTCGCCCGGGGTGAAAACGGGGTTGGTGATGCGGGCCTGCATCTCGACGAGGTCGTTGCCCGCGCTGAACGCCCGGCCGGCGCCCGTCAGCAGCACCACTGCGACGTCGGGATCCTCAGCGGCCGCACGCAGGGCGACCGTCGTCTCGTCGTACAGCGCCTCGTTGAACGCGTTGAGCGCGTCGGGGCGGTTGAGGGTCAGCGTGCGAACCCGATTGTTGTCCTCGATCAGCAGGGTCATCTCTCGCTCCTCGCGTTCGCGCCGTGACCGCTGCAGCCTAACTAGAACACGTTCCACTCTTGTCGCCCGGGTCCACCAGCGGGCTGGAGTAGACGTACCGGCTGGTCGGCACCGTGTCGATGTTGCTGCTGGCGCCGAACGCATCGGTGCTGGCGACCATCCGGCGCATGCGATCGGCCAGATCTTCGTCGTCGGCAGCGCCGAAGAACGCATGCACATCCGATACCGCCTGCTGGCGGAACAATTCCTCCACGATGCCGTCGATCGCCGGGGCGTCCTCGGTGAGCGCACGCACCACGGTGTTCTGGGTGTAGCCGAAGGTGTCCTGGGTTTCGATGGCCACCGAGGTGTGGTTGACGTGCCAGCGGTGCAGCCAGGTGGCCTCATCGAGGTCGACGGGACGGCGCAGCAGCGCGATGTTGGCCAGACCATCGGTCCGCTCGCCCACCCCGGTCGCCGGCACGGGCATCGGTACGGATTCGGTCACCAGATAGGCGGCGAGCGAATCACATTCGGCGGCAAGCACTTCCAGCGCCAGCGAAACCTGCTCGCCGTAATACTGCTGAACCCACAGACTGACCACCGCAACCACCGGAGGGTCCAACGTCGTCAGCGTCATCAACGACTCCCGCACCGCGTCGTCACGGACATTGATCGTCAGGCCCGGCAGCCCCAGCGCCAGCAGTTGGTCGGCGACACGCGTGCGCAGTCCCTGGCACCACTGCTGATCCGACTGCGGGGCGCGTAGCAGAACGATGACTTTCTCCACGAAGGGAGAACCTACCGGCGCACCGATCCGCGCCACGCGTGGGCAGTTGTGCCACCGGCGGCCCGTTGCGAGTGAGAATGGTGTGGTGCACACAGGTGGGCAGGCAGCCGACGCGCTCCGGCTCAACACCCCTGACGCCGGTGCGGTGGCCCGAAGCCTCATCGGCGTCCTGGCGGTGACTGCGGTCGCCATGGCGTGGGGCTCCGGCGCGACGGCGATGTGGACGCTGGGCGGCGGCGTGATCGCCGGCGCGATCGCGCTTCAGCGCAGCCCCGGCGGCCGGGTGCCGCTCGTGGTCACCGGCTCCGTGGAATTGGCCATCGCGGTGCTGCTGGGCACCCTCGCCGGAGGACACAGTCCCGTCTTCATCGCGGTGGTTGCCCTGTGGTGCTTCGCCGCGGGAATGCAGTGGTCGCTGGGTGCCAACTCCGGTCTGGTGGCCTCGGCGGCCAGCGGACTGCTGGTCCTGGCACCACCGGTGGCACCGACGCTGGGCCAGTCACTGCTGGCACCAACCCTGGTCATCGTCGCGGGAGTGGTCCAGGCCGCACTCATCGTCGTGTGGCCGCCGCGGCGTTGGCGCGCCCAGCGCGACGGACTCACCCGGGCCTACCAGTCGTTGGCCGGTGACGCCCGCAATGTCGCCGCCGATTGCACCGCGACTGTCGACGATGCCCCGCTCACGTGGCTGCGTGAGGTGTTCGCCGACAGCCAGGTCAGTCAGCGGCCACGTGCCTACCACGGCGGATTTCGCCTCCCGGAGCGCCTCGCCGGCACCATGGCCTCCTTGCGCTCCACCGCTGACCTCGACAGCTCGACCGACGACAAGAACCAGGGTGACACCGGACTACCCCAACTGATGACCGCCGCGGCGGTGCTGCTCGATGCGATCGCCGACCACGGTCACACCGCACGCCGCGACGCCGAGCACGCCCTGGTGCGTGTTCACACCGCCGCTTCCGCCGTGACAGGCCCCGAAGCGGCGCTGGCACAACGCTTCTGCGAACAGCTGCGCGAGGCCGCGGTGCTGAGGTTCGGCCAGTTGCACCGGCCCGACCTGATCGGTTCGCTGGCCTCGGCGCCCGCCGTGGTCCGGTCACACCTGACCTGGACCTCGCCGATCCTGCGCCACGCCATCCGGCTGTCGGTGACCACCGCGCTGGCGGTGGCAGCGGCCCGCTACGGCGGGCTGGAGCACGGCTACTGGATGCCCTTGACCGCGGTGGTGGTGATGCGCCCGGAAACGGCGCACACCTATACGCGGTGCGCCGGACGCATGGCCGGCCTCGGCGTCGGCATCATCGTCGCCTCGATCCTCACGTTGGTGTGGCAACCCGGACCGATCGGTTCGGCGATCTGCGCGCTGGTGTTCGTCGGACTGGCCTACGGCGTCTCACAGTTCGGCTATCTCGCGGTCGGCGCGACGGTGGGCGCCATCGTCATGTTCGCGGTCGGGGTGAGCGCGTCCGCGCCGTGGTCGGGCAACGCCGATCGACTGTTCGCCGTGATGATCGGCGGCGCCATGGCCGTGATGGCCCACGTGGCGCTGCCCGACCACGCCCTCATCCGGCTGCGCCAACGCGCCGGGGAACTGCTGATGACCGAGATCGACTACGCCGCACTGGTGATCAAGGCATTCGTGCACGAGATCGACCATCCGGCCGAGATCCTGTCGGCGGCGTGGCAACGGGCCTTCCGGGCCCGCGCGGCATTCGAGGCCGCGTGGGGCGCCACCAGCCTGGAACCGCCGATCCTGCGGCGCTGGCTGCGGTCCTACCGCACCGCACTGAATTCGGTGACCAGCGCCTGCACCACGCTGGAGAACAGCCTGCCGACGCACCCCTCGTCGGCCCTGCACGGCGAGTTCATCGCTGCGGTGGACGACTACGTGGAGGCCCTGCGCGGAGCGCCACCGAGCCCTGCGGTGCCGTGGAGCCTGGACACCGCCGAACTGTCGACGGCGCTGCGGCGGGTGCACAACGTGGCGTCGACGCTGTCCGCCGACAACGGCGCGGCGCGCATTCTGATCGGCGAACTGACCACGATCACCCGCAGCCTGCAGGACATCGCGATCGACCGCGTGGAACCGGCAGATGACTCGCGCTAGCCGCGTGCCCATTTCGGCAGGATGAACACCCCTTCGGCTTCGGCGGTGATTCCTTGGGCATCGGAAACATGGCCGGAGGCAAAGGCTTTGATCCCGTCGGTGCGGGTGATCCGCCCCTCGGCGTGCAGATCGCCCAGCGGGGTGGCCCGCAGATAACGGATGGTCAGGGTCCCGGTGAACCGCGGGCGATCGGAGTCGCTGGCAGCCACCTCCCCCAGCACATGATCGAGCACCATCGCCACCATGCCGCCGTGCACGTGACCCGGTGGCCCCTCATACGGCGCGCCGAGGTGGAAGTCGGTTCGCACTCCGCCGTCGGGGTCTTTCACGATCACCAGGGGCGGTGCGATCGGATTGCGGATGCCGATCGCCGGGTTGCCCCACGGCATCCGGTCGCCTTCGGAGGTGAAGCGCACACCGAACGGACCGTCGATCTGTTTGGCACGCAACCGCGCGGTCGCGTCGTCGATCTGGGCCTGTATCGCCGCGACCTCCTCGGCGTCCACCTCCGAGCGGATGGCGGCATCGATGAGCGCGCGCACCGAACCGGCCAGCGGTGCCCACACCGACCGCAGACGCTGCACGTCCGCAGAACTGAGACCCTCGACATGGGTGTAACCCGGCATCCCAGCACTAGAACATGTTCGACGCGCCGGTGTCGAGCCACCCGGGTAGCGTCGGCACCGTGACAGATCCCGCCGAGACCGAACCGTATTACCGGCTCGGGACCTATCACCGGCCGACGGACACGCCCTCACCTCCAGCGCAGGTCTGGTTCGACCGCGGCATGGTCTGGTCATATGCCTTCAACCATGAGGAGGCCATCCGGTGCTTCGAGCGTGCACTGCAGCTCGACCCGGACTTCGCCCTCGCGCGCTGGGGTATCGCCTACGCGGTCGGCCCGAATTACAACAAGGCCTGGGACGCGTTCGACCCGACCGACCTGAGCACCTCGCTGGACCGGGCCCGGACCGAACTCGAGCGCGCTGCGACCAGCCGGGTATCCGCGCTCGAGCGCGACCTGATCTCCGCCCTGCAGAAGCGATTTCCGACCGCCGACCCCGATGACGCGGAGGCCCTGACGGCCGGGCACGCCGACTACGCCGATGCGATGGCGGCGCTGGCCGTGGCCCATCCCGAGGACATCGACGTGCAGGCGCTGGCCGCCGATGCACTCCTCAATGTGACCGCGTGGGCATTGTGGGACGGCCGCACCGGCGAGCCGGCACCGGGATCTCGTGTGGTGGAAGCGAAACGGATCCTCGACGCAGCGCTGGCCACCGCCGCCGGACGGCAACACCCAGGGGTGCTGCACCTGTACATCCACGCGATGGAGATGTCGACGACACCACAGGCCGCGCTGCCCGCCGCCGATCTGTTGCGCGGATTGGTGCCCGACGCCGGGCATCTGCAACACATGGCCAGCCACATCGACGTGCTGTGCGGCGACTACCGCAGTTCGGTGATCGCCAACCTCGCCGCGGTACAGGCCGACCGAGAGTTCGTCGCACGTGAGGGCGCGCTGAACTTCTATTCGCTCTACCGTGCGCACGACCTGCATTTCGTGGTGTATTCGGCGATGTTCGAAGGCAGTTCACAGATCGCGCTGGACGCGGCAGCCGAACTCGCCGCGCAACTGACCCCCGAGGTGCTCTCGGTCGCGTCACCACCGATGGCGGACTGGTTGGAGGCCTTTGTCCCACTACGGGCGCATGTGCTGGTGCGGTTCGGCCGGTGGGACGACCTGATCGCCGAGCCACTGCCCGCCGATCCGGACCTGTACTGCACCACGACGGCGACCATCCACTACGGCCGGGGCGTCGCGTACGCGGCCAAAGGACAGGTGCAACTGGCCCGCGGTGAGCTGGAGAACTTCCGTGCGGCGTACCGGAACATCCCCGACACGCGCTACCTGTTCAACAACACCAGCCTGGACATCCTGGCCATCGCCGAACAGATGCTGTGCGGTGAGATCGCCTACCGGGAGGGCGATTACGCTTCCGCCTTCGCTTATCTGCGCCGGGCCATCGCACTCGACGACGCCCTGCCCTACGACGAACCGTGGGGCTGGATGCAGCCGACCCGGCACGCCTACGGCGCACTGCTGCTCGAACAGGGCCACGTCGAAGAGGCCGCCCTTGTCTACGCGGCCGACCTGGGTCTGGATCCGACGCTCAACCGGTCCAGCCACCATCCGAACAACGTGTGGAGTCTGCACGGCTACCACGAGTGTCTTCGTCGATTGGGCCGCGACGCCGAGGCCGCCATCATCGGCCGGCAGCTGGAATTGGCCCAGGCGCGTGCCGACGTCCCGGTGCAGGCCTCCTGCGCCTGCCGCCTCGACGTGGCAAATCCGTGTTGCGGCGGCGACTGAGGCTCCCGATATCGGCACGGGCGTAGGCTCGGCTCCGTGGCCATCAGCGAGAACGACCTCGGTCAACTGCGCAAATGTGTCGGGTTGGCCCGCGAGGCATTTGACAACGGTGACGAGCCCTTCGGTTCGATCCTGGTCGACGAGGCGGGGACGACGGTGTTCACCGACCGCAACAGGGTCAAGGACGGGGACGCCACCCAGCATCCCGAATTCGCCATCGCCCGTTGGGCCGTCGAGCATCTGCGCCCCGAAGCGCGGGCCCGCGCCACGGTGTACACGTCCGGTGAACACTGCCCGATGTGCTCTGCCGCGCACGCCTGGGTCGGACTGGGCCGGATCGTCTACGCCACGTCCTCGGCGCAGCTGAGCGGATGGCTCGCCGAATGGGGCGTCCCGGCCGGCCCGGTGGCGCCACTGCCCATCACGACAGTCGCCCCGGGCATCGACGTCGACGGCCCGGCCACCGAACTGGCCGAGACCATGAAAGACCTGTACGCGGCGAAGTTTCGTGCCTGAGCCTGCGTGGATCGCACATGCCATCTGGTGGCAGGTCTATCCACTGGGTTTCGTCGGTGCGTTTCCCGCGGACCAGGCGCCGTCGGCCGACGAGCACCGGTTGCGCCGGATCATCGGCTGGCTGGATCACGCAGTGCAACTCGGCGCCTCCGGCATCGCGCTCGGGCCGATCTTCTCGTCGCGCACCCACGGCTACGACACCACCGACCATTTCCGGATCGATCCGCGCCTCGGCGACGAAAACGACTTCGACCATCTGGTGGCCGAGGCCCGACAACGCGGGCTGCGCATCCTGCTCGACGGTGTGTTCAACCACGTGGGCACCGAATTCGGCCAGTACCGGCAGGCGCTCGACGGTGGGCCGGATCACCCCGCGTCCCGTTGGTTTCGCCGCCGCGGCAAGACATCTCGATTCGACACGTTCGAAGGCCACGACGAGCTGATCGCGCTCAACCACGACGAACCCGCAGTGGTGGACCACACCGCCGCGGTGATGCGGCACTGGTTGAGCCGCGGCGCCGACGGCTGGCGCCTCGACGCCGCGTACGCGGTACCCGACCGGTTCTGGGCACAGGTGTTGCCGTCGGTGCGCAGCGAGTTCCCCGAAGCCTGGTTCGTCGGCGAGGTGATCCACGGCGACTACGCCACGACCGTCCGCGCCTCCACCTTCGACTCGGTGACCCAGTACGAGCTGTGGAAGGCGATCTGGAGCAGCCTGAACGACGGCAACTTCCACGAACTGGACTGGGCACTGAAGCGGCACAACGACTTTCTCGGCACCTTCGTACCGCTGACCTTTGTGGGCAATCATGACGTGACCCGGATCGCCAGCCAGTTGCAGAATTCCGCGCACCTCGAGCACGCACTGGTGTTGTTGCTGACCAGCGGTGGAACCCCGAGCATCTATGCCGGCGACGAGTCGGCCTACCGCGGAATCAAAGAGGAACGCCGCGGTGGCGACGACGTCGTGCGACCCGAATTTTCCACTCCCCCAGATGATTCCGATTCACTGCGGTTGCACCGGTATCTGATCGGATTACGGCGGCGCCATCCGTGGCTGCACACGGCGCGGACCGCACCCTTGCTGCTGACCAACACCGGCTACGTCTATCGGACCGGCTCCGGCTCCGAGGCCCTGATCGTCGCACTCAACATCGACGATGCACCGTTGCCCGTGTCGCTACCGGACCTCGGGGTGACGTCGGGCCGGGTGATCGCGGGTTCGGGCGCCCCACCGCAAGACGACGTCACCCGCACCGAGGTTCCCCCGCACGGATGGCTGATCATCCAGCCGCACTGAGCATATCGAGAGTCAGCGGATCACCGAGGCCGCCATAGTACTTGTCCAACACGGCCCGGAAATCCGCCCGCTGGGCCGGATCGGCGGCGACCGCGGCGAACAGCGTCATGGACGAGCGGACCTTGAGGCAGTCCGGCCGGCCGAAGATCTGCTCTGCCGACCGCCCGTCGACCTGCTCAACCAGCCGAGCGCACTCTCGCAACCGCGGACCGAGAACGTCGTGGGCCAGGTAGGCGGCGGCCTCCTGGCGAGACGCGATGCCGTAGTGGTCGGCGGTCGAGCTACGACCGAGCCCCCGCAGCTGCGGGAAGATGAACCAGATCCAGTGGCTGCGCTTGCGGCCGGCCCGCAACTCTGTGCGAACGTCGGCGTACGCGCCGGCCTGGGCGTCGACGAATCTCTGCAAGTCGAACGGGTCGCTCATGACCGAACTTTGTCGCGCAGCCTCACGCAATACATCGTGACAAGCTAATCTTCGGGATTCAATGACTACAACAGCCGACGTCGAGCGCGTCGCTCCCAGCAGGAATGCGCATCGGCGCGTGTTGTCCCGGATCAGCATTCAGTCAAAGTTGCTGGTCATGCTGCTGGTGACCAGCATTCTGTCGGCTGCCGTCGTCGGCGCCATCGGATACCAGTCCGGGAGGTCATCGCTTCGTCAGTCGGTATTCGACCGGCTCACCGAGGTGCGGGAATCGCAGACCCGGCAGTTGGAATCGAAGTTCGCCGACCTCGAGGATTCACTCATCGTCTACACCCGAGGGACGACGACCATCGAGGCCGTGGAGGCCTTCTCCGGTGGATTCGGTCAGCTCAACACCTCGGCGACCAACCCCCAGCAGTGGCAATCGATCGTCGACTACTACAACACCCAGTTCAAGCCGGATGAACAGCAGCAGACCGGCGACACGGTGGACGTCTCCCGGCTGTTGCCCACTTCCAACGCGCAGAAGTATCTGCAGGCGTACTACACGGCACCGTTTGACGACTCGGAAAAGGCGATCAAGGTCGACGATGCCCGTGACGGCAGCGCATGGTCGGCCGCGAACGCGAGGTTCAACGACTACTTCCGAGAGATCGTCGAACGCTTCCAGTTCGAGGATGCGCTCCTGCTCGATACTGCGGGCAATGTCGTCTACACCGCCTACAAAGGTGTAGACCTGGGCACCAACGTCGTCACCGGCCCGTACCGGCAGAGCCTGCTGCGAGACGCATACGAAAAGACCCTGGCGTCGAACGCCGTCGACTACGTCGGGGTCACCGACTTCGGTGACTACCAACCGGCCGACGAGCCCACGGCCTGGATGATGGCTCCGGTCGGCCCTCCCGGCCGGGTTGAGGGGGTGCTCGCACTCCAGTTCCCGATCTCCAAGATCAACCGGATCATGACGGCGGACAAACAGTGGGAAACCGCCGGAATGGGTGCGACGGGCGAGACATTCGTGGCCGGTCCCGACGGTTTGATGCGGTCGGACTCACGCCTGTTTCTCCAGAATCCCGAGAAGTTCGAGCGGGACGTGATCGACGCCGGAACGCCTCCGGCGGTGGCGGCGAAATCGCTCAGTCAACACGGAACCACACTGGTGCAGCCAGTGGAGACAGAGGCCACCCGGTTGGCCCTGCGCGGCCAGAGCGGCACCGTGATCGAGGACGACTACCTGGGCAACGAGACGCTGCAGGCCTACGCCCCGGTCAATCTGCACGGGCTGAACTGGTCGGTCATCGCCAAGATCGACACCGCTGAGGCGTTCGCCCCGGTCGCGACGTTCACCCGCACTCTGGTGTTGTCGACCGTCGTCATCACCTTCATCGTGTGCCTGGCCGCCATGATGCTGGCGCGGCTGTTCGTCCGACCGCTGCGACGGCTGGAAGCCGGTGCCCGGCAGATCGGCGCCGGTGATTACGACATCTCGCTTCCCGTGCAATCGAGGGACGAGTTCGGTGATCTGACAACAGCATTCAACGACATGAGCCGCAACTTGGCGATCAAGGAGGATCTGCTCGCCGAGCAGCGCCGGGAGAACGACCGGCTGCTGCGCACGCTCATGCCGGAGTCGGTGGTGCAGCGCTACCGGGACGGCGAAGAGACGATCGCGCAGGACCATCACAACGTGACGGTCCTCTTCGCCGACACGGTCGGGTTGGACGAACTGACATCGGAAATGCCGTCGGAGGAAGCGCTGGCCATCGTCAACCGCTTGGTGCACCAATTCGATGCCGCCGCAGATGATCTGGGCGTCGAACGGGTTCGCACCCTGCGCAACGGCTACTGGGCCAGCTCGGGTTTGAGCGTGCCGAGGCTCGACAACGTGCGGCGGACCGTCGACTTCGCGCTCGAAATGGAACGCATCATCGAACGGTTCAACGCCGAGGCCGGAACGGCACTGGAACTGCGAGCCGGAATCGACACCGGTGCGGTGAGCAGCGGCTTGGTCGGACGCTCCAACCTGGCCTACGACATGTGGGGTTCAGCGGTCAACCTCGCCTACCGGGTGCAACGGGGCTCACCAGAACCGGGCGTGTACGTCACCGAGCGGGTGTTCGAGGCCATGGGCGATACCCGCGACCTCCAGTCGGCCGGCACGGTGCACGTCGACGGGGCCGACGAGCCGATCTGGCAACTGCGGGATCGACGATGAGCAGCGTGCTCGACGCTCCCTGGTTCTACTGGGCCGTCGGTGTCGCGGTCGGTTTTCCGGTCTGCCTGGTGCTGCTCACCGAACTGCACAGCACGCTACGCCGACGCGGCAGTTTTCTGGCCGGCCCGGTGCACCTGGTCCGCACCTACATCCTGCCGCTGGGCGCACTGCTGATCCTGCTGATCCAGGCGATGCAGATCTCCGGAGAAACCACGCCGGTGCGGATCGTGGCGACGGTGTTCGGCTTCGTCGTCCTGGTCCTGTTGCTGTCCGGGCTCAACGCGACACTGTTCCAGAGCGCCCCGGAAGGCAGCTGGCGCAAACGAATTCCGTCGATCTTCCTGGACGTCGCCCGGTTCGCACTGATCGCCGTCGGCATCGGTCTGATCTTCGCCTACATCTGGGGCGCCAACGTCGGTGGCCTGTTCACCGCACTCGGCGTGTCCTCGATCGTGCTCGGACTTGCCCTGCAGAACTCGGTCGGCCAGATCATCTCCGGTCTTCTGGTGCTGTTCGAGCAGCCGTTCCAACTCGGTGACTGGGTCGATGCGCCGTCGGCGCGGGGGCGGGTCGTGGAGGTGAACTGGCGCGCGACCCATATCGACACCGGAAGCGGCCTGCAGGTGATCCCGAACTCCGTGCTGGCCGGCGGATCGTTCGCCAACCTGAGCCGTCCCCTCGGCGCACACACCATCACGGTGATCACCGTGTTCGCCGTCGACGATGCCCCCGACGAGGTCTGCCGCGTACTCAACGAGGTGGCCCGTCGACTGCCCCAGCTACGTCGCGACGGCACGGTGTCCACGGTTGCGGCCGGCTCGATGCGGTACAAGACCCTCATCCCACTGCACTCGCCCGCCGACGATTTCGCCGCCAGATCCACGTTCCTGCGCTGGACGTGGTACTCCTCGCGACGCGCAGGTCTGCATCTGGATGAGGCCGAGGACGAGTTCGCAACCACCGAACGCGTCGAAGAGACACTTCGTCTCATCGCGCCGACACTGCGCCTGAGCCCGGAGGACCAGCGCGAGCTGCTGGCGCACACCCGGCTCACCCGTTACGGCACCGACGAGGTCATCCAGGTCGTCGGACAGGTACCCAAGAGGATGACGTTCGTCGTCGCCGGCACCGTGCAGCTGGCCGTCGCCGGTGCCGACGATCTGTTCGTACCGGTGCTCACCTTGGAGCAGGGCGATTTTCTCGGTCAAACCGCTCTGACCCGAGAACCGGTCACCACCACGGCATACGCACTGAGCGAGGTCACCGTCGCGCAGTTCGACCGCGACTGCATCGAGGACCTGGTATCGCGAAAGCCGGTACTGCTGCAGGACATCGGTCGGGCGATCGAGGAGCGCCGGGCCAACGTCAAGCAGGCGCTCGGCGCGGCGGGACGCTGACACAAGGGTCTCGGCGCCGAGTTCCAACCGTTAGTAAACCGCGATCTGTGCGCGCGGTGTTGTTGCGCGTGTGACTGATGTGGCACGTGTTTCACTACCGAGGCAAGCGGCAAACTGCTTGGAACACGTGCAGAAAGGACGGTTGGTTGCCGTTATGAAGTTCCTCAACAAGATTCGCGGAGCGTGGACGCGCCGACTGGCGGCTGGGGCAATGGCAGCCGCCACCCTGCCCGCGCTGATCGGTCTCGCAGGAGGTTCGGCGACAGCTGGCGCTTTCTCCCGGCCGGGCCTGCCGGTCGAATACCTCGACGTGTTCTCGCCGTCGATGAACCGCAACATCCGCGTCCAGTTCCAGGGCGGCGGTCCGCACGCGGTCTACCTGCTCGACGGCCTGCGCGCCCAGGACGACTTCAACGGCTGGGACATCAACACCCCGGCGTTCGAGTGGTACAACGATTCCGGCCTGTCGGTGGTCATGCCGGTCGGCGGACAGTCCAGCTTCTACACCGACTGGTACCAGCCGTCGAAGGGCAACGGCCAGGACTACACCTACAAGTGGGAGACGTTCCTGACGAGCGAGCTGCCGACCTGGCTGGCCGCCAACCGCGGCGTCTCGCAGACCGGCAACGCCGTCGTCGGCATCTCGATGGCGGGCAGCGCGGCGCTGACCTACGCGATCCATCACCCACAGCAGTTCATCTATGCCGGAACGCTTTCGGGCTTCCTGAACCCGTCCGAGGGCTGGTGGCCGATGCTGATCGGCCTGGCGATGAACGACGCCGGCGGATACAACGCCGAGAGCATGTGGGGCCCGTCGACCGACCCGGCCTGGAAGCGCAATGACCCGATGGTCAACATCAACCAGTTGGTCGCCAACAACACCCGCATCTGGATCTACTGCGGCACCGGTACCCCGTCGGACCTCGACACCGGCACCAATGGCGGCAACCTGATGGCGGCCCAGTTCCTCGAAGGGCTGACGCTGCGCACGAACGTCACCTTCCGGGACAACTACATCGCCGCCGGCGGCACCAACGGGGTGTTCAACTTCCCGGCCAACGGCACCCACGCCTGGGGCTACTGGGGACAGCAGCTGCAGCAGATGAAGCCCGACATCCAGCGGGTGCTCGGCGCACAGGCCGCCACCTAGAGATCCACCCACCCGGGGAGCCTGTCGTCACCCCAACGGCAGGCTCCCTGTCTTGTCTGCGGTAGTAGGTTGGTGATGATGGCTCAGTCCTCGTCGTCCCCGTCGAGTTCCTCGCCGAACGCACGGATGCTCGGCGGAGTTGCTGCCGCCGCGGTCTCGCTCGGCATCGCTCAGCTCGTCAGCATTCCGTTTGGGGCACCGGCCGATCCACGCAACGCCGTCGGATCGGCGGTCGTGGACCTGACACCGGGTCCGGTCAAGGAATGGGTGATTCAGGCCCTGGGCAGCCTGGACAAGCTGTTCCTCGCCGTCGTCGTGCTGGCGGTGATCGCGACCACCGCCGCCATCGCCGCGACGTATGAAACTCGGCACCGTCCGATCGGCAGCGCGATCTTCGTCGTCGCCGGACTGATCGCCTGCGCGGCCGTGCTCTCGCGGCCCGGTGCGACGGCGGTCGACATCGTTCCCACGGTCGTGGGCACCGCATGTGGCGTGGCGGTGCTGCGCCTGCTCGTGCAGCGTCTCTGGACCACTGCGGACGACGATGCCGAGCAGCTCGACACCTCCAGAAGGACGTGGTTGGTCACCGCCGGCCTGCTCGGTTTCGGAGCGGCAACCGGACTTCTGGGTGTCGTCGTCAGCCGGGTGACGAGTTCGGTCGCGGCCGAACGCGACACCTCCGTGCTGCCTCGACCGCGCGTGCCGGCTCCCCCGCCGCCGCCCGACGTCCAGCCGAAAAACGTTGCGCTGCCGAGTTTCATCACCGATGGCGCCGACTTCTACCGGGTGGACACCGCGCTCAGCGTTCCGCAGCTGAGCCGCGACGCCTGGCGGCTGCGCATTCACGGCATGGTCGACCGCGAGATCACCTACAGTTTCGACGATCTGGCCCAGTTCGAAGCCGTCGAGACAGCCGTGACACTGACCTGTGTATCGAATCCGGTTGGTGGCGACTTGATCTCGAACGGGATGTGGACCGGGTATCGACTCACCGATCTGCTGCGGGCAGCGGGGGTGGACCCCGGCGCGGACATGTTGCTGTCGACGTCGGTGGACGGATTCACCGTCGGCACCCCGGTCGACGCCGTCACCGACGGCCGCGACGCGATATTGGCCATCGGCCTCAACGGCCAGCCGCTTCCCGTTGAGCACGGCTACCCGGCCAGGTTGGTGGTGGCCGGACTCTACGGCTACGTGTCGGCCACCAAATGGGTGACCGACCTGGAATTGACCCGATTCGACCGGGCCGAGGCGTACTGGACCAGACAGGGCTGGGCGCCGCGCGGCCCGATCAAGACCGAGTCGCGCATCGACGTACCCAAGCGGGGACAACAGGTGGCGGCGGGGCCGACGACATTCGGTGGTGTGGCCTGGGCGCAGAACCGCGGTGTAAAGGGTGTCGAGGTCCGAATCGACGACGGCCCATGGCAACCCGCCCAGCTGGGCGCCGCTTACTCCGACCAGACGTGGCGGCTGTGGAGCCTGCCCTGGCAGGCGAGCGGCCCGGGCAGCCACACCGTCACGGTGCGGGCCACCGACAACACCGGAGCGGTGCAGACGTCAGACGAGGCCCCTACCGTGCCCGACGGCGCCACCGGTTGGCATTCGGTGAGCTTCACCGTGACTTGAGTTTGCGCCAGCTGAAAGCCGCAATCACGACGCCGATAACCGCGGTGATCGGGCCGATGACCGACCAGGTGACGGTGTTGCTCATCGGACTGCCCTGCAACACACCGAATCCCTGCAGCGCCCAGATGAGGCCGAACAGCGCCACGATCACACCGACCGCGAACGTCACAACGTATCCCCTGTTCATGGTTGGATGCTACGCGCTACGGGATGCCGGGTCCGTCACCTCAGCCCTGCACGGTCGGCCGGAGGACGATCTCGCCGATCTCGACATCGCGCGGCTGCTCGATCGCGAAGGCAACGGCGCGCGCCACCGCCTCCGCTGGCAGACCGAATTCGTCCATGTCTGACCGTATCCGGGCGCGCAACACCGGATCGTCGATCGAACCGTCGAGCTCGGTGCGGACGAATCCGGGTGAGATGGACGTGGTCCGGATGACGCCGTCGGTGGATTCCTGCCGCAGTGCCTCCATGACGGTGCGCACCGCATTCTTGGTGCCCGCGTAGACACCCATGCCCGGCACGATCTTCAATCCGGCGGTCGACACCGTGGTGACGAAATGACCATGACCCTGACGCCGGAACACCGGTGCTGCCGCGGCGATTCCGTGCAACACACCGCGCAGGTTGACGTCGATCATCGTCGACCAGCCGTCGACGTCACCGTCGGACAACGGCCCGATCTTGCTGATCCCCGCGTTGCTCACCAGAACATCCAGCCCACCGAACTCACGCGTCGCCGCGTCGACGAGCATTTCGAGATCGGCGGGACGGGTTACGTCGACAGTCAGGGCGACCACGCTTGACCCTGCGGACCCGAGTTCGGCGGCGATCCGATCCAGACGGTCGGTTCGTCGTGCGCCCAGTACCAACTTGGCACCCCTCGATGCCAGCAGGCGCGCAGTCGCCTCACCGATGCCGCTGCTGGCCCCGGTAACGGCGACGACAGTGCCGGTGATGGGATCCGTCACGGCTGCAGCACCAATTTCCCTCTGGTATGGCGCTTTTCCAGCTCGGCGTACGCGGCCCTGACATCGTCGAGGGCGAACACCCCGGCGATCGGCACGTCGAGTTCCCCGTTGGCGGCGAGGTCCGCCAGTTCGGCGATGACCGCGATATCGGCCCCCTCCGCATTGCCGGCACTCTGGACACCGAACTCCTCGATGGCACCGAAATCGATGATGGTGTCCACTCGCTCGGGCGCGACGCCCAACTCCTCGACCGCCAGCTTCACATATCCGCCGCCGAAGAAATCCAGGAAGGCATCGACGCGACCCGACGGGGATGCGGCGCGGAGCCGCGCGGCCAGATCGTCGCCGTAATTGACCGGAACGGCGCCGTGCGTTGTCAGCCACTCATCGTTCGCGGACCCGGCGATGCCGAGCACGGTGGCGCCGGCGCGCCTGGCGAGCTGCACCGCAATGGTGCCGACACCACCGGCGGCGCCGGCGATCGCCACGGTGTCCCCGGGTTGTAGCCGCACCGCACGCACCGCCGCGTAGGCAGTGGCACCTACTACATACAGCGATCCGGCGACCTCCCACCGAAGGCCGGACGGTTTGGGAACCAACTGAGCAGCCGGCACGGCTACGTACTCGGCGTGGCTTGCACGCTGGTTCGTGAATCCGAGCACCTCGTCACCGACCTCGAACTCGGTCACTCCCGGTCCGATCTCGGCGACCACACCGGCAAGGTCGCTGCCCTCGCCCGATGGAAATGTCGCAGGGAACCGGTCCTCCAGCTCGCCACGACGAATCATGGCCTCGCCGGGGTTGATACCGGCGGCACGGACCTTCACGAGCACCTCGCCCGCAGCCGGGACCGGCCGCGGCACGTCACGCACCTGCAGCACGTCGATTCCTCCGTACTGGTCGAACTGCACTGCCTTACTCATGATCTCTTCTCCTTCATTTACATCTCCTACGACGGCGGCAGCTCTGAAAACATTCCAGGGGCGTGACCTGGGAAACAGTGTCGGTGCAGCAGAGTAATATCGCACACATGTTCGAATCACTCGCGAAGGTTGATTCCGATGCAGACGAAGCGGCACTGCGGGACCGCATCGCCGAACTCGAACGACTCAAAGCCGCCGCGGCAGCCGGACAAGCTCGCGCGACCGTCGCCATGGAGTCGGCCCGACACTCCGCCGAAGCCGCTACCAGGGTCCCCGTCGCACGGCGTGGCCGCGGGCTCGGCACCGAAATCGGACTGGCTCGCATGGACTCTCCCGCCAACGGCCGTCAACACCTCTCCGACGCCCGCATCCTCGTGCTCGACCTGCCCCACACTCTGGCCGCCCTCGAAACCGGCGTCCTCACCGAAGCCCGGGCTCGACTGATCGTCCGGGAGGCCGCCTGCCTGTCCCCCGCCGACCGGCGCCGCCTCGACCACGAACTCTGCGCCGACCCCGCCAGCCTGATCGGCCTCGGCGACACCCACATCCGCAGCGACGCCAAACCCATTGCCTACCAAGTTGATCCGATATCCGTCATCGACCGGGCAACCAGGGCGCCCGAGGATCGCACCGTCACGTTCCGGCCGGCCGCTGACAACATGGCCATCGTCACCGCCCTGCTGCCCGCGACCGACGCAGCGTCAGTGCGCTACACGCTCACCGAAGCGGCCGACCGCTGCGCCGACGGACGCAACCGCGGCCAGACCATGGCCGACACCCTGGTCACCCGCGTCACCGGCCGCGATACCACCACACCGGTCCCCGTCGCGGTCAACCTCGTGCTCTCCGACGACACCTTGCTCGCCGGCAGTACCCAACCCGCCCACCTGCAGGGCCACGGACCCATTCCGGCAGCGGCAGCACGGCGCATGATCCGCGATGCACTGGTCGACGACAACTCCTGGGCCACCCTGCGACGCCTCTACGCCACCCCTGGCACCGGCACCCTGGTCGCCATGGAATCCCGATCCCGACGATTCCCGAAAGGCCTCGCCCGGTTCATCGCCACCCGCGACCGAACCTGTCGCACCCCCTACTGCAACGCCCCCATCCGACACATCGACCATGTGCAGCCACATCACCGGAACGGACCGACCTCCGCGGCCAACGGCCAGGGATTGTGCGAACACTGCAACTACGTCAAGGAACACCCCGGCTGGCAAGTCCGCACCCGCACCGACGAATCAGGCCGCCACACCACGGAACACATCACCCCCACTGGCGCGACCTACCGCTCCACCGCACCCCCGCTAGCCGGAGGCCTGCGGGTTCTCACCCGCGAGGTCCACGTCGTGGTCAACAAGCGCGCCGCCTAGCTTCCGTTCACTCACGGCGAACCCTGACACCGGACGTGGCGGGAACAAACCTGACGCCACCAAGGTTGAGCGCATCAGACTGAACTTTGGAGGTTTGATGTCCGAATCAAACGCAGTGCCCGTCCTGTTCTTGAGCGAGCCGATCGTGCTGCCCGGAATGGTGGTGCCCGTCGAACTCGACGACGCTGCCCGCGCGGCGGTCGATGCCGCCCAGGCCAGCGAATCCGGCAAGCTGCTGATCGCCCCTCGCCTGGACGACCGCTACCCCACCCACGGCGTGATCGCCTCGATCGTGCAGGTCGGACGCATGCCCGGCGGCGCGGAAGCGGCCGTCGTCCGCGGTGAGCGCCGCGCTCACATCGGCTCCGGAACCACCGGACCGGGCGCGGCCCTGTGGGTCGAGGTGGAAGAAGCGGCCGAGGCAGTCGATTCCACGACCGACGAAACCAAGGCGCTGGCCGCCGAATACAAGAAGCTGCTGCTGGCCATGCTCCAGCGGCGCGAGGCCTGGCAGATCGTCGACGTGGTCAACAAGATCACGGACCCGTCCGCCCTGGCCGACACGGCCGGCTACGCCTCGTACCTGACCGACGTGCAGAAGCGCGAACTCCTGGAAACCGAGGACACCGCGGCGCGCCTGAGCAACCTCATCCAATGGACCGGCGAGCAACTGGCCGAGGTCGAGGTCAACGACAAGATCGCCGAGGACGTCCGGTCGGGAATGGACAAACAGCAGAAGGAATTCCTGCTGCGCCAGCAGTTGGCAGCCATCCGCAAGGAACTGGGCGAAGGCGAGCCTGAGGGGTCCGATGACTACCGGGCCCGGGTCGAGGCCGCCGATCTGCCGGAGAAGGTGCGCGAGGCCGCGCTGCGCGAGGTCGGCAAGCTGGAGCGGTCCAGCGAGCAGAGCCCCGAGGGTGGCTGGATCCGCACCTGGCTGGACACCGTGCTGGACCTGCCGTGGAACGAGCGCACCGAGGATTCGACCGATCTCAAAGGGGCCCGCGAGATTCTCGACGCCGACCACCACGGACTGGACGACGTCAAGGACCGCATCGTCGAATACCTGGCCGTGCGGGCCCGTCGCGCCCAGCGCGGCATGGCCGTCGTCGGCGGGCGTGGTTCCGGTGCCGTGATGGTGCTGGCCGGTCCGCCCGGGGTCGGCAAGACCTCGCTGGGTGAGTCCGTGGCCCGCGCGCTGGGCCGCAAGTTCGTGCGCGTCGCCCTGGGCGGTGTGCGTGACGAGGCGGAGATCCGTGGTCACCGCCGTACCTACGTCGGCGCGCTGCCGGGTCGCGTGGTGCGAGCCATCGGCGAGGCGGGTTCGATGAATCCCGTTGTGCTGCTGGACGAGATCGACAAGGTGGGCTCGGACTACCGCGGCGACCCGTCGGCCGCACTACTGGAGGTGCTGGACCCGGCGCAGAACCACACGTTCCGCGACCACTACCTGGACCTGGATCTGGACCTGTCCGACGTGGTGTTCCTGGCGACGGCCAACGTCATCGAGAACATCCCGTCCGCACTGCTGGACCGGATGGAACTGGTGCAGATCGACGGTTACACCGAGGACGACAAGGTCGCCATCGCGCGGGACTACCTGCTGCCCCGGCAGGCCGAGCGTGCGGCGCTCACCGATTCCGAGGTGGCGGTGACGGACGCGGCGTTGCGCAAGATCGCTGCGGACTACACCCGCGAGCCCGGCGTTCGGCAGTTCGAGCGGTTGCTGGCCAAGGCACTGCGCAAGGTCACGACGAAACTGGACTCGACCGAGGCCCCGATCGTGGTCGATGAGCCGGATCTCGTTGAGTACCTGGGCCGTCCACGGTTCACCCCGGAATCCGACGAGCGCACCGCGGTGCCGGGCGTGGCGACCGGCCTGGCCGTCACCGGCCTGGGCGGTGATGTGCTCTTCATCGAGGCCAACGGGAACGACGGCGAACCGGGCCTGAAGCTGACCGGCCAACTTGGTGACGTGATGAAGGAGTCGGCACAGATCGCGCTGTCCTACGTGCGGGCCCACGCCGAGCAATTGGGCGTCGACCCGAAGACGCTGGACCGCCAGATCCACGTCCACGTGCCCGCGGGCGCGGTGCCCAAGGACGGTCCCTCGGCCGGCGTCACCATGGTGACCGCACTGGTGTCGATGGCCACCGGGCGGCAGGTGCGCGGCGATGTCGGCATGACCGGTGAGGTCACGCTGAACGGCCGGGTGCTGCCGATCGGCGGGGTCAAGCAGAAGCTGCTGGCGGCACAACGCGCCGGACTGAAGACGGTCTTCATCCCGGCGCGCAACGAGCCCGACCTGGACGACGTGCCCGCCGAGGTGCTCGACGCGCTGGAGGTCAAGCCGATGACCGACGTCGCCGACATCATCGTGGCGGCGCTGGAACCGGTCGCGGGGGTCGCGGGGGTCGCAACGGCAGCCGCCTAACCGTCGTGAGCGGCCGTGTTTGTACGCCGAGGACAGCATGTGTCCGTACCGACACGGTCGCTCGGCGGGGAGTGCTGACCATGGGGGTGCGCAATCCGCACCCGGCTGCTAACGTGACGCGCGGCACATTCCGGGGGTTCGGGGTGGCTCACAACTTAAGACGCCATTGAGTCGCGGCGGGAGAGTCCCGCCGTATCCAGCCGGCGGGCGCCGCAGGAGCAAATCCTCCCCAGGAATCTCTCAGGCCCCCGTATCGCCGCGACTAGGCACCTCTGGAAAGCAGTCGGCCACACCAGGACCGGCTCACCGAAGGGGCAGGTGAAGCGCCGATAGCGGCGGTTCGTGAAAACTCTCAGGTTCAAAAGGACAGAGCGGGGAGGCGCCCGCAGCCCGCGCTCTCCATAGCGCCTGAGATCCTCGAGGTTGTCATGTCCCAATCCAGTGACCTGTCCGCTGATTCAGCGGAATCGCCCTCGTCCGGCGAACCACAGCACCTCTCCCGCCAACTCTCCAATCGGCACATCCAGCTGATCGCAATCGGCGGAGCGATCGGAACGGGCCTGTTCATGGGCTCCGGCAAGACCATCTCGCTGGCCGGCCCATCAGTGCTGTTCGTCTACATGATCATCGGCTTCATGCTGTTCTTCGTCATGCGAGCGATGGGCGAATTGCTGCTGTCCAACCTGCATTACAAGTCCTTCGCCGATTTCGCGGCCGACCTCCTCGGCCCGTGGGCGGGGTTCTTCACCGGCTGGACGTACTGGTTCTGCTGGATCGTCACGGGCGTCGCCGACGTGGTGGTGATCGCCGGGTACGTAGCCTTCTGGTGGCCGAACCTGCCGCTGTGGATACCGGCGCTCGCGACGGTCGTGGTGCTCATCGGGCTGAACCTGCCCACCGTCCGGGCCTTCGGTGAGACCGAGTTCTGGTTCGCCCTGATCAAGATCGTCGCGATCGTGACATTGATCGTCATCGGCCTCGTCATGATCTTCACCAGTTTCGAAGCGCCCACCGGCGCCCAGGCTTCCTTCGCCAACCTGTGGAACGACGGCGGGTTCTTCCCCACCGGCCCAATGGGATTCGTGGCCGGATTCCAGATCGCGACGTTCGCGTTCGTCGGGATCGAACTGGTGGGCACCACCGCAGCCGAGGCCAAGGACCCCGAGCGCAACCTGCCCAAGGCGATCAACTCGATCCCGGTCCGCGTCATGCTCTTCTACGTCGCCGCCCTGACCATCATCATCGCGGTCACGCCGTGGCGCGAGATCGATCCGAAACTCAGCCCGTTCGTGGCCATGTTCAGCCTCGCGGGCCTTGGAATCGCGGCATCGGTGGTCAACTTCGTGGTGCTGACCTCGGCGACGTCGTCAGCCAACTCCGGTATCTATTCGACGTCCCGGATGGTCTACGGCCTGGCCACCGAGGGTGACGCGCCGAGCCTGTTCGGCAAGCTCACCTCCCGGCGCGTGCCCGCCAACGCGTTGTTCCTGTCCGGGGTGTTCCTGCTGTCGGGTGTGGTCATGGTTGTCGCGGGCGACTCGATCGTCGCGGCCTTCACCCTGGTCACGACCATCTCGTCACTGTGCTTCATCTTCGTCTGGACGATGATCCTGGTCAGCTATCTCGTGTACCGCAAGCGCCGGCCGGAACTCCACGAGGCATCGAAGTTCAAGATGCCCGGCGGCGTGGTGATGTGTTACGTCGTCCTGGCCTTCTTCGCCTTCCTGATCGTGGCGTTCGCGTTGAAGGAGGACACCCTGCAGGCTGAACTGGTGACGCCGGTGTGGTTCCTGGTACTGGGAATCGCCTGGCTGGTACTGCGGCGTCGTCCGGAACACCTGGCTCGCGAAGCCTCCTTCCACGCCGAGCTCGAGTCGAAGGATTCCGACTGACGGTCGGTAAGGTGGCGTCATGGTAGATCTTCGTGATCTCAAGCGACGCATCGTGCATGGCGCCCAACGCCGCATCGTCAACCCGGTCGGGCGCCAGCTGCCCGTCACCATGCTGGAGACCGTCGGCCGCAAATCCGGCCAGCCACGGCACACCGCCGTCGGCGGCCGGGTGATCGGCGATCAATTCTGGATGGTCTCCGAGCACGGCGACCGATCCCACTATGTGCTCAACATCAAGGCCAACCCCGCTGTGCGGCTCCGGATCAACGGGCAGTGGCGGACCGGGACGGCGCACCTGCTGCCCGACGATGACCCGGTCGCCCGGCTGAAAGAGCTGCCGACGCTCAACAGCGCGGTGGTCCGGGCCATGGGCAGCGACCTGCTCACCCTCCGCATCGATCTCGACTGATGGCCTTCGATCCGGACCTGGCCGACCGCATCCGCGAATTGACCGCAACCGAAAGCGGTCTCGACGAGAAGCGCATGTTCGGCGGATTGGCGTTCCTGATCAACGGCAACATGGCCGTCGCGGCCAGCCGCGAGGGCGGCCTGATGGTGCGGGTCGCGCGGGACGACGGCGAGAAGCTGCTGCAGCGTGACCATGTCGAGCCGATGGTGATGGGTGGCCGGGAGATGCGGGGATGGCTGCGGATCGGCGGCCCGGGCATCAAGACCAAACGCCAGCTCCAATCGTGGGTCGCCCGCGGTATCGACTATGCCAAGAGCCTGCCGCCCAAATAGTTTCCGGGACGCCGATCAGAATCAGCATTAACATAGAACCCGCCTGACAACGACGGGGGCGCACTTCACATGTTGACTGCAGTACGCAAGATTCTCGGCTTCCAGATGACCATCGCCGAGTGGATCGGAACCGCCATCATCCTCGCGGTCCCCTATCTGCTCATCGGCCTGATCTGGTCGCTCACCCACACCAGCCACCTGGCCGGAATGCACGGTGCCGACGCCGCGGTGTCCTTCCTGGGCTCCATCGTGTCCTGGCCGGTCCTGCTGTTCACCAACGTGTGCATGAGCTGACGGGGAGGCCGCACATGAATTCCACCCCAGCCAACCGGATTTCGATGACCCGGCGCACCTCGCGCTGGTCCGACGACGACGTCACCATCGCCGATGCGATGGACCTCTGGGGTTTCGCCGCGGGCGCGGCCAACGTGATCATGCAGCTGTCCGCGCCCGGCGTCGGCTACGGCGTCGTGGAGAGCACGGTGGACTCCGGCAATCTGCTCAAGCATCCGTGGAAACGCGCCCGCACCACCTTGAGCTATCTGGCGGTGGCGATCCTCGGCAACCCCGAGGACCGGGCGGCGTTCCGCGATGCCGTCGATGTGGCGCACCGGCAGGTCCGATCCGGGCCGGCAAGTCCCGTGCAGTACAACGCCTTCGACCGCGATCTGCAGATGTGGGTGGCCGCCTGCCTGTTCGTCGGGCTCGAGGATGTCTATCAACTGCTGCGCGGCCCGATGACCGACGCCCAGGCCGAGCAGTTCTACCAATCCGCCGCCACGCTGGGCACCACCCTGCAGGTCAGCGAGCAGCAGTGGCCGCCGACGCGGCCCGATTTCGACACGTACTGGGACACCGCGTGCGGGCGGGTACAGATGGACGACGTCGTCCGGCGGTATCTGCACGACCTGGTGGACCTGCGGATGATCAACCCCCTGCTGCGGATACCGTTCCGGCCGCTGTTGAAATTCCTGACCGCCGGATTCCTGGCGCCGGTGTTCCGGGACGCCGTCGGGTTCGGTTGGGGCCGGGGCCGGCAGCGATTGTTCGAATGGCTGTTTCTGGCCGTGGCATTCGGCAACCGGTTCCTGCCGGTGTTCATCCGCCAGGGCGGCAGTTACCTGCTGCTCGCCGACGTGCGCCGGCGGATGGCGGCCGACAAGGCGCTGATCTGATGAACCGGATCCACCGGATCCTGGGCCACAAGGTCAGCGTCGAGCAGATGCTCGAGACCTTGATGTGGCTGACCCTGCCCTATCTGGTGATCGGACTGGTCTGGACGTTCTTCCATCCCGAACAGGTGCAGCTGATCGAGTCGAGCCTGCTGACCAAATTTCCGGCCGGCGCCGATCTGGTGGCCTTCGGCCAGGTGACACTGCTGTGGCCGGTGCTGCTACTGGGCGCCGACGTGTGCGTCGCGATGTGAGCGCAGCAGCCGCGCAGCCAGGCCCGCGATGTACAGCCACAACAACGTTCCGACCACCCAGGCCGGCACATAATTGAAGGTCTCGGTCTGCGCGCCGGCATTGGCACCCAGGTAGACACACACCGCCAGCACCGCGACGCCGACCCCCACCGACAGGACCGCCCAGGTCCGATCCCCTATGCGCACGAAATACCTTGCCAGCACGAAACATCCGCACGTCATGGCCAGGAAGCCCAGCCCGCCGGCCACCCCGTGAATCTTCGCCGAGGTGCTCACCTCCTCGACACCGGGATAGCCCTGCGACGCGCCGGGCGGAAACCCGAACCCCGGATCGGTCGGATTCAGCCCCACCACGACACCGGCCAGCAGGCCGTACAGCGCCACACACACCGCCGCGATGCGGCCCGATCGGACACCGGCGGCCACCCGCCAGACCCCGGCACCGAACGCGATCAGCAGCAAGCCGCAGACGACGAAGTCGACCGATTGGATCCAGCCCCAATCCCCAAGGACCAGCATCGAATTGGCGTGCCGGGTCAGGTCGAAGCCGGGACGGGTGAACGCCAGGGTGTACGAAACTGCGGTGAGCAACAGGCCGGCCACCACGCCGGCGGTCAGCAGGGCTGAGGTGACCCGGACATCGGCCGGGCGCGCGTCGGCGGTCACGGAAAGTCGACGCTACCGTTCCGGCCGCCGTGACGTTTGACTAGGGTCTTGCCACGTGAAGGCTTGCCTCGTCATCGCCGCCGCCGCTGCCGCTGCGCTCACCGGATGCGCGCCGGGAACCGTCGTCAACACCGACGATGCCGCCGGGCCCCCACCCACGAGCAGCACCGCGCCGCCGCCGCAGTTCGGTACCGCAAACCTGGTCAACGCGGCCGAGTACGCCATCGAGGTCAACGGTCGCAAGGCCTATTACTTCAGCACCCCGAGCGGGCGCTGGCAGTGCGCGATCCTGCCCCGCGACCGTGCCGGGTGCCAACCGGCGGGCGGCACGTCGGCGATGAGCGTGACGGGTGCCCCCGAGACCGTGCCCGATGCGACCGGCGGAACCGCGGCACCGAATGCGCTGGTTCTCGACCGGGATACCGACGCGCATTTCGCCAACCTGGCACAGCCGGATTTCGCGCAATCGGCCGCGGTCGTTCTGCCGTTCGGCAAGGTGCTCGCGGTGGCGGGGTTCCGCTGCAACGTCCAGGAGCAGTCCGGGGTGTCATGTGTGCGGGAGGTGACGGGCCGAGGTTTCACCTTCTCGGCCGAGGGCTACACCCTGCACTACACCGACGTCCCCTAGCGATGGCAGATGATCAGGATCGGCACCTCGGGCTGGTCGTACGACCACTGGACCGGGGTGCTCTATCCGCGGGGCACCCCGGCGAACGCGAGGCTGGGCCACTATGTCGATGAGTTCGACACCGTGGAACTCAACGGCAGCTTCTACCGGTGGCCCACTGCCGCCACGTTCACGAGTTGGCGCCGACAGCTGCCGCCCGGTTTCACCATGTCGATCAAGGCGCACCGCGGGCTGACCCACTTTCGCCGGCTGCGGTCACCGCAGACCTGGACCCCACGGTTCGAGCAGTACTGGCAACTGATGGACCCCCACAACGAGGCTCTGCTGGTCCAGCTGCACCCCGCCCTCGAGCGCGACGATGCCCTACTTGCCGATTTCCTGGGGCAGCTCCCCCACCAGGTCCGGGTGGCGATGGAACTGCGGCACCCGTCGTGGCACAAGCCCTCGGTGTACCGGCTGTTGGAGCGCTTCGACGCCGCCTATGTCGTGATGAGCGGTCCCGGGTTGACCTGCCGTCCGGTGACCACCAGCGACCTGGTCTACGTTCGCATGCACGGCCCGGGCGACGACCACGACCGCATGTATGCCGGTTCCTACTCCGACGACGAGCTGCACCGGTGGGCACAGCGCGTCCGCGGGTGGGACCGCGACAACCACCGCGTCGTCGTGTACTTCAACAATGATCTCGGTGGTCACGCGGTACGCAACGCCCGAAAGCTGAGGCTGATGGTCGCGGGCGAGTAGGCTTGATCGACATGACAACGTCGTCCACAATTGCGATAGTCGGCGGTGGCCTGGCCGGCGCCAAGGCCGCTGAAGCACTGCGGGACAACGACTTTGACGGCCACGTCGTACTGTTCGCCGCCGAGGACCATTTGCCCTACGAGCGTCCGCCGCTGTCCAAGGAGTATCTGGCCGGCAAGAAGAAACTCGACGATTTCACCGTCGATCCGGCGGCCTGGTACCGCGACCACAACATCGACCTGCGGCTGGGAACCGAGGTGTCCGCCGTCAACGCCGCCGACCACGAGCTCACCCTGCCCGACGGCACCACCGTCGGCTACGACAAGCTGCTGCTGGCCACCGGCTCCGCCTCGCGCCGGCCACCGATCCCGGGAGCCGACGCCGCGGGCGTGCACTATCTGCGCACCATCGACGACGCCGCGGCCCTCAGCGCGGTGCTGACACCGGGTTCGACCCTGGCCATCGTCGGCGCCGGATGGATCGGGCTGGAGGTCGCCGCCGGTGCGCGTGGCCGCGACGTGAACGTGACGGTCGTCGAGTCCGCCCGCCTGCCCCTGCTGGCCGCCCTGGGCGCCGAGGTCGGTGAGGTGTTCGCGCAACTGCACCGTGAGCACGGGGTCGACCTGCGACTGGACCAGTCGGTACAGGAGATCACCACCGACAACGGCACCGCCACCGGGCTGCGACTCGGGGATGGCTCCACCGTCGCCGCCGATGCGGTGCTGATCGCCGTGGGCGCCGCACCGAACCTCGAACTCGCCGAAAACGCCGGGCTGGCCACCGAAAACGGCGGAGTGCTCGTCGACGCTTCGTTGCGCAGCAGCGATCCCGACATCTATGTGGTGGGCGACATCGCCGCCGCGCAGCATCCGCTGTTCGGGGTCCGGATCCGCACCGAGCACTGGGCCAACGCGCTCAAGCAGCCCGCGGTGGCGGTCGCGGGCATGTTGGGACACAGCGCCGAATACGCCGAACTGCCCTATTTCTTCACCGATCAATACGACCTCGGCATGGAATATGTGGGCCACGCCCCCCAATATCAGCGGGTGGTGTTCCGCGGTGACGTTGCTGGGCGCGAGTTCGTGGCCTTCTGGCTCGACGCCGACAACCGTGTTCTGGCGGGGATGAACGTCAACGTGTGGGACGTTCTCGACGACGTCAAGGACCTGATCCGATCGGGCACCCCGGTCGACCCGGACCGCATCGCCGACCCGTCACAGCCGCTGTCCACCGGGTAGCTGCGGGCGCCGCACCTGCCGGGCGGGCGAATACCGTGCAGCACAACAACATTCTCCTGCGGTCCGGGGTACACGCTAACGTGCATGAGACACGTGCAGGTATCACCCCGCCCGCGTGCGCTATCCACGACGGCAGGAAGGTGAGCATCCGGTGAATGTCGCGCCCGACGAGCTGACCGGCACCGAGCAGGCAGTCCTGCTGGTACTGATGGCCGAGTCCCGCCCGGTGCCCAACGCTGAGCTGGAGCGGCTCGGACCCAAACTCGACAAACCGAAGCGCGACCGACTCAACCGGTTGGGCCTGATCGAGACCACCGGCACCCGGCCACTCGTTCACGAACTCACCGACGCAGGATGGGCGCTGTGCCGGTCCCTGATCGGTGCGGACGCACCGCCCCGGTCCACCGGGCAGGGCAAGGCCCTGTACACACTGCTGGGTGCGCTGCACCGGTACTTCGAACACGCCGACCTCGTTCCCGCCGACGTGTTCCTGCCTGCCGATGTGCCGTCCGACCAAGCCCCCGACCAAGCCCCCGAAGCCCAGTTGCGCACCGCCTACGCCGGGCTGACCACCCGGCCCGGCGGCTGGGTCAGTCTGCTGCGGCTGCGCCAGGCGGTCCCCGGCCTGCCCCGCCCCACCGTCGACGCCGCACTGATCAGCCTCTACCAGCAACCCGGCGTCAGCCTGATCCCCGAGGAGAACCAAAAGGTGCTCACCCCCGCCGACCGCGACGCCGCGGTGGAGATCGGCAACCAGAACAAACACCTGATCGCGATCGAGTCCTGATGGAGTTACAGCACCGCGAAGCGCTCAGCGCGCTTCGCCTGACCTGGGCGCCGACCGCCGACGATCTGTGGCATTCACAAGGCGCGCTGCACGTACGCGGGATGCATGACCGGCCGATGGCCGATGTGATGGCCGCCTTCGGCGATGCCGAACGGGAAACCGACTCCAGCCCGCTGGGCGTAGTGGTGCGCGGCCCGGCCGGATCGGGCAAGACCCACCTCCTCGGTCAGGTCCGCGAACAGGTGCAAACCGGCGGCGGTTACTTCTTCCTTGTCGAACTGCTCGACGCGGCGAGCTTCTGGCAGTCCGCCCGCGCGGGCATCCTGGAAAGCCTGGGCCGGCCCGGCAGCGAGCGCGAAACCCAACTCAAAGACCTGCTGTGGGAGCTGTCCTCGGTCGCCCACATCTCCCGTGCCAGCCGCCGGGCCGTGATCGGCGACGACGACCTGACGCCCGAGATCCTCAGCGACTTCGTCAACGCGCTGCACAAGGTCCACCGCCACACCGTCAAACGCGCACACCACACCCTGCGCGCGCTCGTCCTGCTGGGCTCCGGTGATCTCGAGCTGCAGGACATCGGCGAGGCATTCCTGACCGGCAGCGGCGAACGAGAATCGTGGGGCCTGCCCGCGCCGACGCTCACCGCGCAGGAATCGGTCCGCGACATCTCCCGGCTGATCGCCCTGGCCGGGCCCTCGGTCCTCGCGCTCGACCAGATCGACACGCTGCTGGCCCAGTCGGCGGATCGCACCGATACCGCTGGGGCCGGCCCTGGCAACCGCGACCTCGAGCACATCGCACACGGCCTGATGTCGATCCGCCAGACCATGCGCCGGACCGTCGGTGTGGTGGCCTGCCTTCCCGCGGCTTGGGAGGCGATCCAGGACCGCGCCACCGCCACCGTGCAGGACAGGTTCCGCACCACCGCGTTGCTGCAGGGCCTGCCGACGCCCGACGTCGGCCGAGCCATCCTGGAACGCCGGTTCACCGCAAGCTACGCCGCGATCGGATTCACGGCGCCATACGCGAGTTGGCCGATCCTGCCCTCGGCGTTCGACGAAGCCACCCAGTACACGCCGCGTCAGCTGCTCAAGCGCGCCGACACCCATGTCCGCCGCTGCCTCGAACGCGACACCATCGAAGAACTCTCCCAACTCACCGCAGAGGTGACCGACTCGCACGACGCCGCCACGGGCGCCACCGCGATCGGGGACACCGGCGAACTGGACCGGCGCTTCGCCGATTACCGGCGCCGCGCGGTGACGGTTGCCGCGCTCGACCCCGACGGCGAGGACACCACCATGCCCGGCCTGCTTTCGGCGGCGCTGGATGCGTGGATCACCGAACTCGGCGAGGCCGGACAGGCATTCCGCCCCGATCCGCCCCCGGGTCAGCGGGTGGTGCTGCACGGTCGGCTCCGCCAGACCCTCGACGCCGCCACCGACGACGAGCGGCACTGGGCGTTCCGCGCCATCTCATCCGGTAACGCCGTCGCGGTGCAGAACAGGATCCGAAAAGCTTGGGAGGCGACGGGTTTCAACCCGGACCGGCGCCAGCTGTTCCTGCTGCGCAACACCGCGTGGCCCAAGGGCGCCAAAACCACCGTGATGATCGCCGAGTTCGAGGCGGCCGGTGGCCGCGTGCTGCCGATGAGCGAAGACGACGTGCGCACGATGACGGCGCTGCGCGACCTCATCGACGACAACCACCCCGACCTGCCCGAGTGGCTTCGCCGGCGCCGTCCCGCCCACGGGATCGGCTGGCTGCGTGGCGCCCTCGGGGACATCGCGGGCGATCCTCCGCCGCCGGCCCAGATTGATGTGGACGCCGAGCTCGCGACCGGACCCATCCGTGTGCAGCCGCCCGCGCCCGTCATCGAACACTCGCCCACCGCGATCACCCTGGGCCTGGACAGCCCCGGCGGACGGTCGGTCTCGGTCGACCTGGCCGCACTGCGCAAACACACCGCGATCTTCGCCGGCTCAGGCTCGGGTAAGACCGTGCTGATCAGGCGGCTGATCGAAGAGTGCGCGCTGCGCGGCGTCTCGTCGATCGTGCTCGACCCCAACAACGACCTGTCCCGCCTCGGTGCCCGCTGGCCCGAGAATCCGCCGGGATGGAACCCCGCGGACGACGAGCGCGCCGACGCGTATTTCGACAACGCCGAGGTGGTGGTGTGGACTCCGCGCCGATCGACGGGGCGCCCGTTGTCGTTCCAGCCGCTACCGGATTTCGCCAGTGTCATCGATGACGACGACGAGTTCTCCGACGCCGTCGAATCTGCCGTCGCCGCACTCGAACCGCGCGCCCTGATCGCCGGGAACACGGCCAAGGCCGAGCGGTCCCGCGCGGTGCTGCGGGAGGCGCTGCGGTTCTACGGGGCGAGGCCCTCGATCAGCCTGGACGGCTTCATCGACCTGCTCGCCGATCTGCCCACCGAGGTCAGCGCATTGGGCGGGGCGAACAAGCTGGCTGCGGAGCTGGCCCAGAACCTGCGCGCGGCGACCGTCAACGATCCGTTGTTCGGTGGCACCGGGACCGCCGCCGACCCCGGGGTGCTGTTGACGCCGTCGCCGGGCTACCGGGCGCGGGTGTCGGTGATCAGCATGGTCGGCCTGACCAGTGACCAGCAGCGCGAAGGGTTCGTCAATCAGTTGCAGATGGCGCTGTTCGCCTGGATCAAGCGGAACCCGGCCGGTGACCGGCCGTTGGGCGGGCTGCTGGTGATGGACGAGGCGCAGAACTTCGCACCGTCCAGTCACACGACCGCGAGTACACACAGCACCCTGGCGCTGTCCTCGCAGGCCCGAAAGTACGGGCTCGGGTTGGTGTTCGCCACGCAATCCCCGCGCGGTCTGCACAACCACATCCCGGGCAATGCCACCACGCAGTTCTACGGTCTGCTGAACTCCCCCGCCCAGATCGCGGTGGCCCGGGAGATGGCCCGTGTGAAGGGCGGCCACGTGCCGGACATCAGCAAGCTGCGTTCAGGCCAGTTCTATCTGGCGTTGGAAGGCAATGCCTTTCACAAGATCCAGACGCCCTGGTGCCTGTCACACCATCCGCCCAGCCCACCGACGACTGACGAGGTGCTGGCGCTGGCCGCTCAGAGCAGGGTCGCACTGCCGTCGGCGTGAACCTGCACCTTCGCCCCGGCAATGTCGGAGGACATGGTCGCCGCCGCCTGTGACTCGTCGACGATCCGGGCCAGTGTGCGTCCGTCGTCCGGGGTGCGCACCGCCAGGAAGGCCCGCTCCGCGGCGCCGTCGCGACCGACGGGAGTGGTCCAGGTTTCCACCGTCCCGGTGCCGGTGAAGTCCACCTGCAGTTGACGGGTGGGCTCGGCGTCGACCTCGGATTGCACGTCCTGCCAACGGAATTCGTGGGCCGGCGGCTCGGTGCCGTACACCCCGAAACTGTGCTTGGTGAGGTAGCCACCGTTGGCGGTGATCAGCCCCCGGGTCCCGGGATTGGCCACCAACCGCTCGGCCATGGTGGCGATCGAATGAGACACGTAGTTGTTCCACGGCCCACCGGCGAAGGTCAGCCCGCCGGTGACTGTCAGCGGCCGGGCCGGGTCGGCCAGTGGCAGACCGATTTCGGCCGCCGCCACCTGCACCGCTGACGGGAAGCAGGAGTACACGTCGACGAAATCGACCTCGTCGACGCCCACTCCCGCCAGCTCGAGAACCCGGCGTCCAGCGATCCGGATCGCCGGTGACCGGTAGAACTCGGCGCGCTCGCCGATCGCGTAGGTGTCGTGCGAATCCGTCCCCGCGTACGGGAAAACCCAACGGTCGGTGGGGATCTGGAGATATGTCGCCTTCTCGACGGTGGTCAGGATCAGCACTGCACCCTGGTTGACCATGTTGTTCGAGTTCATCAACTTGGTGTAGGGCCAGCTGATCATCCGGTTGTCCGGGCCCGGCTGCCAGATCTGCTCGGCGGGCACCGCCTCCTGGCTCCAGGCGTGCGGGTTGTCTGCCGCCACCGCACTGAACTGTGACCACAGCTCGCCGATCCGCCTGCGGTGTTCATCGCTGGTCTCGCCGGCCGCGATGCGCAGCGCCTGCTCGAACATCGGGTACACGTAGGCCGGGCGGTCCAGATTGATCCGGATCTCGGCCTCACCGGCCATCGGCACACCGTCATGCGCGCCCGGCGCCTCCGGCACCGACTCGTCCTGGCGCGTCCAGTCCGGCTTGACGCCCGCCGCGCGCAGCCGGCTGCGGGTTCGCCACGTCTCGGCGCCCGCGATCAGCACCACCTCGGCCCGTCCGCCCTGCAGATCCAGGCAGGCCTCGTTCACCAACGACTGCGGGACGTTGCCGCCCACCCCGGTATAACGCGTCGCCGCCTTGTCGGCCCGGAGGCGCTGCGCCAACAGCAACCCCGGATCCCGGTAGTGCCAGGACAGCAGATTCACGATCCGTACCGAGTCGACAACCTCCAGCACCCGCGGATCGGCGGCCTCCCGGGCGGCCGCAACCATGAGATCGACCGGCTCGACGTCCGGATTCTCCTCCCGCTGGTTGACCTGGCCGTAGCCGATCAGTACCGGGGTGCGTGGGTCGAGTGCCCTGGGGACGGTCATGCCCACGAACCTAGCCGACGCGGTAGATGGACTTGAGAATCTGGTAGGACGGCCTGAGGCGGCATATTTCGCGTGGCGTTGGTCGACCGGTACGAAAGCGGGTACCCGGATCGCGGGCACCATTCACCGACACCCGCCACTATGGGGATATGAGCGACGCGACTGGATCACCGGCACTGACCGACACAGAACTCGAACAGCTCAACGCGTACTGGCGGGCGGCCAACTACCTGTCCGTCGGCCAGATCTATCTACTGGACAATCCGCTACTGGATGAGCCCCTGGCCGCGGAACACGTCAAGCCACGACTTCTGGGCCACTGGGGTACCACCCCGGGCTTGAACCTGCTGTACGCCCATCTCAACCGGATCATCCGCGAGCGCGACGCGAACATCGTCTACGTCACCGGGCCCGGCCACGGCGGTCCGGGTCTGGTGGCCAACGCCTATCTGGAAGGCACCTACAGCGAGGTCTACTCCGCTATCGGGCAGGACACCGACGGTCTGCGGAAACTGTTCCGCCAGTTCTCGTTTCCCGGCGGGATACCCAGTCACGTGGCCGCCGAGACACCCGGCTCCATCCATGAGGGTGGTGAACTCGGATACGCCCTGGTGCACGCCTATGGCGCCGCATTCGACAATCCGGACCTGGTGGTGGCCTGCGTGGTCGGCGACGGCGAGGCCGAAACCGGCCCGCTGGCCGCCAGCTGGCATTCGAACAAGTTCCTCAACCCGGTCGTCGACGGCGCGGTGCTGCCGATCCTGCATCTCAACGGCTACAAGATCGCCAATCCCACAGTGCTGTCCCGCATTCCGGCCGAAGAACTCGAATCGCTCATGTACGGCTACGGCTATCGGCCCATCACCGTGGCCGGGGACGACCCGGCCAACGTGCACCAGCAGTTGGCCGCAGCCATGGACGAGGCGTTCGACCAGATCGCGGCGATCCAGCGCGCAGCCCGCCTCGACGGTGAGCCGGGCCGTCCGCTGTGGCCGATGATCATCCTCCGCACCCCCAAGGGCTGGACCGGCCCGCACGAAGTGGACGGCAAACTGGTCGAGGGCACCTGGCGCTCCCACCAGGTGCCGCTGTCGGAGACCCGGGCCAACCCGTCGCACCTGGCCCAGCTCGAGACGTGGCTGCACAGCTACCGGCCCGAGGACTTGTTCGACGCCACCGGCGCGCTGCGGCCCGATCTTCGGGCCCTCGCGCCCTCGGGCACCCGGCGGATGAGCGCCAACCCGCACGCCAACGGCGGCCTGCTGCTGCGTGACCTCGACCTGCCGGACTTCGCCGACTACGCCGTCACCGTGGAGAGCCCCGCCACGGACACCGCGGAAGCCACCCGGGTGCTCGGCACATTCCTGCGTGATGTCATCGCCGGTAACCCGGACCGCTTCCGGCTGATGGGTCCCGACGAGACCGCCTCCAACCGCCTGGCCACGGTGTTCGAGAGGACCGACAAGGCATGGCAGGCCGAGATACTGCCCGTCGACGAGAACCTGGCCCCCGACGGACGGGTGATGGAAGTGCTGTCCGAACACCTGTGCCAGGGCTGGCTGGAAGGCTACCTCCTCACCGGGAGGCACGGGCTGTTCAACTGCTACGAGGCCTTCGTCCACATCGTCGATTCCATGCTCAATCAGCACGCCAAGTGGCTGTTCAGCAGTTCGCAGCTGCCGTGGCGCCGGCCGATCGCGTCGCTGAACTATCTGCTGACCTCCCATGTGTGGCGACAGGACCACAACGGCGCGTCGCACCAGGACCCGGGTTTCATCGACCACGTCGCCAACAAGCGTCCCGAGGTCGTGCGCGTCTACCTGCCGCCGGATGCCAACACCCTGCTCTCGGTGGCCGACCACTGCCTGCGCAGCCGCCAGTACGTGAACGTCATCGTGGCGGGCAAGCAACCGGCGTTGACGTACCTGACGATGGACGAGGCCGTCGCGCACTGCACCCGCGGGCTGGGGATCTGGGAATGGGCGAGCAATACGACCGGTGAGCCCGATGTCGTACTTGCCTGCGCCGGCGACATCCCGACGCTGGAGACCCTGGCCGCCGCCGACATCCTGCGCCGCCGACTCCCCGAGGTGAAGGTCCGGGTGGTCAACGTCGTCGACATCATGCGTCTGCAGCCCGAGTCCGAACATCCCCACGGATTGTCCGATCGCGAGTTCGATTCGATCTTCACCACGGACAAGCCGATCATCTTCGCCTATCACGGCTACCCGTGGCTGATTCACCGGCTGGCCTACCGGCACACCAACCACGACCAGCTCCACGTACGCGGGTTCAAGGAGCGGGGCACGACGACGACGCCGTTCGACATGGTGATGCTCAACGACCTCGACCGGTTCCACCTCGTCATGGACGTGATCGACCGGGTCGACGGCCTCGCGGTCAGGGCTGCCGGGCTGCGGCAGGAGATGGTCGACGCCCGACTGGCCGCCCGCAGCTACACCCGCGAGCACGGCGAGGATGACCCGGCGATCTCCGACTGGACCTGGGAAGCGGTGTGATCAACGCAGTGTGACCTGGGTAATTGCGCCACGCCGGTACGATTGCCAAGTTATGTCTGATCAGAGCGCCGTGGCCGCGCACCCGCATCCGCTGATGGCCCAGCTCTCTGCATTGCACCATTTCCGTATCTATGCCGACATCGGGATCGTCGTCGTCATCTTGGCGCTGACCAACCTGATCGCCCATTTCACGACGCCCTGGGCGAGTATCGCCACCGTCCCGGCGGCTGCGATCGGCTTGTTGATCCTGGTCCGGGCCCGCGGGCTGGGGTGGACGGAACTCGGACTTGGCCGCGAGCACTGGCGCTCGGGTGCCGGGTACGCCCTGGGCGCCGTCGCCCTGGTGGTCTCGGTGATCGCGATCGGCGCGATGCTGCCATGGACGCGCCCGATGTTCATGAACGATCACTACGCGACGATCTCCGGCGCGCTGATCGCGTCGATGGTCATCATCCCGCTGCAGACCGTGATTCCCGAGGAATTGGCGTTCCGCGGCGTCCTGCACGGGGCCCTCGACCGGGCCTGGGGTTTCCGCGGTGTCGCCGCGGGCGGTTCGCTGTTGTTCGGCCTGTGGCACATCGCGAGTTCATTCGGGCTGACAAGCGGGAACGTCGGGTTCACCCGGCTGTTCGGCAGTGGGATCTTCGGCACGATCGCCGGTGTGGTGATGGCGGTGCTGGCCACCGGTGCCGCCGGCTTCGTGTTCACCTGGCTGCGTCGGCGCAGCGGCAGCCTGATCGCGCCGATCGCCCTGCACTGGTCACTCAACGGGATCGGCGCACTGGCGGCCGCCCTCGTGTGGCACCTGTCGACCTAACTGCCGGCGCGTCTCCGCGCCCTGAATTCACGGTTCTTCAGCATGTTCCCGCAGCTGGCCATATCGCACCAGGTACCACCGTGGTTGCGGGACCGGTCGTAGAACGCCCACGTGCATTCGTCGTTCGCACATGCCTTCAGACGGCCCCAGGTACCGTCCCGCTGCGCGTCTCGCATCACCAGCAACAGCTCGAGCAGGCGCTCGCCCACGTCCTCGCCTGCGGCTGACAACTGCACCTGCCCGTCGGGCGCCAGGTCGACCTTCACGGTCGAGGTATCGGTGAGTGCCTTCAGTGCCGCCAGGTGATCGGCCTGTGGTGCCGGGCCGCCGGTGTGGTGGATCAGCAGTGCACGCAACGCCTCGCGCACCTTGCGCACCAGGTCGAGCTCGCCCTCCGTCGGGCTGGCACCGTCAGCGAGCAACCCGTTGGCGGTCAGCCACGGTGCCGCGTCGTCGGGATGCGCAAGGCGATCCGTTCCGGCAGGCAGTTCGATCGTGTTGACCAAGGCCTGAATCCGGGCCAGCGGCCCGGGCGCGGGTTTGGTCTCGGTGTCGCCGGCCCACCTCGTCGTCATGACACCAAGCGTACCGCCGTGACCGTTAAATTGGTTTGACTAGTCATTCATGACCGGCGTACGGTCATGAATAGTCACGATCTCCGGACTCGGGCACCACGGAAACTACGAGGTATCGCCATGAACGACAACCGAATTTCTGCGACACCAGCGCTCACAACCCGTCGTGCACCCGTCCCCCGCCGCCCGTCCATCCGAGCCCGCCTGACCGCACGGATTCGATCCGGCCGCCTCGACGGCATGCTGGCCGTCGGCACGCCGACACCCCCTGGCAGCGCCATCGCGGCCCGCGCCGCACGGCTCACATCGATCTCCGAGCGCGTTGCCATCGCCCGCGTGCTACGCCGCTGCGTACACGAGAGCGCCCATGACACCATCGTGTGGTCATCACGAATACCGTTGCACCGCAACAACATTGCCGAAGCTGAGGCGACGATCGACGCCATCACCCTGCGGCTGCATTCACCGCTGCCGGTCAACGCACGCGGGATGGCCCGCCTCACCCGGGTGATCAACGACGGACTCGGCCCTCTGTACGCCTTCGGTCACGGCGACCTCGACGGCCGGCTGGGCGCCGCACTCGCCGCGCTCTGAGGCCGCCGCTACACCCGCAGCACCGCCGCACCCGCGATGCGGCCGGCACTCAGATCCGCCAGTGCCTCATCGGCACGATCCAGGGCGTACTCGGGGGTGCTGACCGCCATCCGGTGCGCGCCGGCGAACGCCAGGAAATCACGGGCATCGGCGCGGGTGTTGGCGGTCACCGAGCGGATCTCCCGTTCCTGGAACAGGTGCCGTTGATAGTTCAAGGTCGGGATGTCGCTGAGGTGGATGCCCGCGATCGCCAGGACACCGCCGCGGTCCAGGGCCGCCAGCGCGGACAGCACCAGATCCCCCACGGGGGCGAACAGGATTGCGGCATCCAAAGGTTCGGGCGGCATGTCGGCACTGCCCTGCACCGAGGACGCACCCAGCGCCAACGCGAGTTCGCGGGCACGCTCGCCACGGGTCATCACATGCACGCGAGCCCCCCGCGCCAACGCCACCTGCGCCGTCAGATGCGCGCTGCCGCCGAAGCCGTAGAGTCCCAGCCGTCCACCCGGCGGTAAGTCGGTGCGCAGCAGGGAGCGATAGCCGATGATGCCCGCGCACAACAGCGGCGCCAGCTCGACATCGGAGTACCCGGTCGGCAATCGCAACGCGAATGCCGCGGGGACGGTGGTGAATTCCGCATAGCCGCCGTCGGCATCCCAGCCGGTATAGAGCGAGGACGGACAGAGATTCTCCCGCCCCCGTAGGCAATAGACACACTGCCCGCAGGTGTGCCGCAGCCACGCCACACCCACCCGATCGCCGGGGGCGAACCCGCCACCGGTCTCGGCACCGACCGCGACGACCTCACCGACGACCTCGTGCCCCGGGATCACCCGCGGCCGGTGCACGGCCAGATCCCCTTCGGCCACATGCAGATCGGTACGACACACCCCGCAGGCCAAGACCTTGACGAGCAGTTCGTCAGGGCCGGGCTGCGGCGTGGACACGGTCACCCGTTGCAGCGGACGCGAACTCACCGGACCGGGGGTGACGACCTGCCAGGCCGTCATGGCCCCCGTGTCCATCACCGGCGCCGAATCAGCTGCCCTTGCGCACCAATCCGACAAGCCAGAGCAGGATCACCGATCCGAGGATGGCGGTGAAGAGGGTGAACCACCAGCCGCCGCCTCCTGTGTTGAGGAAGAAGCTGAGCAGGAATCCGCCGATGAGCGCACCGACCACGCCGATGACGATGTTCATCAGAATGCCGGAACCACCGCCCTTGACGATCTTGCCGGCGATCCAACCGGCGATCGCACCGATGATGATGTAGCCGATCCAGCCGACGCTGGTCAGCGTGGAGGAACGAGCCAGGATTTCGGTTGCCGCCATTACATCCATTGCAGATCTCCTGCCTGTCACTGGCTATGCCCAGCGGGCTCGCTGAGCCACCACCCCAGATGTACCTCCCGAACGTAACAATTCGGTTGGCTAATTGGGAACGATCAGCGTTCGCCTGCGGGATTTTCGTGAATAGTGCGCGCCCGGCATCAGGCCGGGGGCTGCATCTCCGGCGGAGCGTTGGTGACCGGCACCGGCACCCCGACACCCGGATGCGCCGGGTCGGCCGGCGGTGGCGGTGCATTGGGGTCGGGAGCGGCCGACGCCGGCGGCGTCCACGGCCGGATCGAGTTGGCCAATGTCGCAGCGGCGGCCTTGTCGACCGGATGGCTCGCCGAACCCAGCCAGACCACGAACCAGCGTTCCGGAGCACGCTGCCCCCGCGGGGTTCCAGGGGCCGGCGGTGCACCGACCACACCGGCCCAGATCTGGCCGTTGGGCTTGTTGGTATCGGTGAACTTCACCTCGTAGTACGAGGCGACGCCGCTGAGCCCGTTGGCGTCGAGCGGAACGGTCTCCTGATTCACCCGGGTTCCGGGGAAGGGCATGAAGAACTCGCCCATGTCGGAGGCCAGCCGGACAGCTGCCTTGGCATTGTCGGCCTCGGCGCCCGCGAACAGCTTCAGGTCCAGGCGCCCGAGCAGCACGCTGGTGTCATTCGGAGGCTCGGGCGTGCCCTCCGGCGGGATCTTGGTCAACAACGCCTGGCCGTAGGACAACTGGGTCGCGTCGGACACTTTCCAACCGCCGGGTATGACGTAGCTGAAGCCGCCCGCGGCGTTGTCCACGCGGCCGGGTTCCGGGGCGGCGGGAGCGGGAGCGGGAGCGTTCGGATCCGCAGGCGCGGGAGGCGCAGCGTTCGGATCCGCGGGAGCAGGTGCGGCCGGAGCCGGAGCCGGAGCGTTGGGATCGGCAGGTGCACCGGGAGCCGGCGCGGGAGCTCCGGGAGCCGGAGCGGGCGCAGGTGCACCGGGAGCCGGAGCCGCGGGGGCCGGGGCGGGCGCACCTGGCACAGCTGGAGCGGGCGCCGGCGCCGGGGGCGCCGGCACGGGATCCGCATACGCCACCGCCGGCAGCGCGACGGCCGCGGCGGTCGCGCCGGTCATCGCAACCAGTGCCAGCTTCTTCGACAGACCTCTGCGCCGATGTGACATCGCATCCGACTCGTCCATGGGGATGAAACTACCGTGTTACGGCCGTGACGCAAGTGTGAGTTGCTCTTAGAGTGCTCAAAAGTGAGATTGCTATTCACAGCAAATAGCCAGGTAGATGCAATAGAGGTCGATTGCTGACACACGGGTGTGTCGGGCGCCACGCCGGAGCTGGCAACCCGCCCCCCGACACTCGTCGCGCCGGACCCTCAACAGGTGATTCGGACCTGCGCACGCGCGCGTTACGTGGCGGACCGGGAGTCACTTCCGGTGTCCCGCCGGGTGGACGGCAACCTCCTGCGCCTTCACCGAGAAATAGACCGTGTCACCCGGGGCCAGCCGCAGCTCGGCGGCCGACTCCGCAGTGATGTCAGCGGCCAGGCCGGGCGCACCGTCGGGCTGCTCATCGGCCCGCACCCGGATGCCGGGCCCCCGGCTGTCGAGCTCGGCGACCGTCACCGCGACGGTGTTGCGCGGACTGCCGTGCGGCTCGTCGCGGTATACCGAGACCGACGCCGGCGAGAACAGGGCGACGGCCTGCACGCCGGGCTGCACGTCGGTCGCCGGCGTGCCGTACCAGTTCGTCTGCCACGCGGTCGTCAGCACGCCATCGGTGGCGGCCGTGCCTCCGATCAGATTGACGCCGGCGAACCTCGCGGCGAAATGACTCTTGGGCGAAGCCAATACTTCTGCGACAGAACCACTTTCGACCATGCGCCCACCCTCGACCACGATCACCCGGTCGGCCAGCGTCAGGACATCGAGCAGGTCGTGGGTGATCAGCACCGCACACCTGCCACCAACGGCGAGCACGCGGCGCAACACCTTGCGCATCGAGGCCGCCACCGCGACGTCCAACCCCGCCAACGGTTCGTCGAGCAGCAGAACCTCGGGATCGGCGGCCAGCGCCCGGGCCAGAGCCACCCGTTGCGCCTGACCGCCCGACAGTCGGCGGGGCCGCCGATCGGCCAGATCCGTGGCGTCGACCTCGGCCAACCACCGGCGAGCGCTCTCATAGGCAGTGCGGCGTCCGGTCCGGTGCCCACTGCGTGCACCGAATGCCACATTGGCCAGCACGCTCAGGTGCGGAAACAGCAGTGAATCCTGCAGCAACAAGCCGACCCGACGGTCATGCGTTGGCACGTGCACACCTGCGGCCGTGTCGGTCAGCACCCGGTCCCCCACCTGCACCCTCCCGACATCCAGGCCGACCAGTCCGGCGATCGCGTGCAATGTGGTCGACTTACCCGCGCCGTTGGGGCCCAGTACCGTGAGCACCTCCCCTGCCGCCACACCGAATTCCAGGTCCAGGCCACGGTTTTCGACGACAATTCGCGCGTGCAGCGTCATGTCCAACCACCCGCCCGCAGCCGGCGACTGCCGAGCCCGATGACCACCACGGCCGCTACCGCCACCAGCAACACCGACAACGCCACGGCGGCGTCGGCGTCGCTCTCGCGCTGCAGATAGATCTCCAGCGGCAAGGTGCGGGTCACTCCCTGGCGCGACCCCGCGAACGTCAACGTGGCACCGAACTCGCCCAGGGAACGCGCGAAGGCCAGGACCGCTCCCGAGATCAGGCCCGGCCCCAACAGTGGCAGGGTCACCCGCCACCACACGGTTCCCGGCGACGCACCCAGCGTCGCCGCCACGACCTCGAAATCGGCACCGGCGGTGCGCGCGGCGCCTTCCAGCGCAATGACCAGGAATGGCAGGGAGACGAAGGTCTGCGCCAGCACCACCGCGACCGTGGTGAACGCGATGTGCACCCCGGCGGCCTCCAGGTACCGGCCGACCAACCCCAGCCGACCGAATGCGTACAGCAACGCGATACCGCCCACCACCGGCGGCAGCACCAGCGGCAACAGGATCAACGGCCGCACGATTCGGGTGACCGAACCGCCGGTGCGGGCCAGCACCAACGCCAACGGCACCCCGAACAGCACACACAACACCGTGCTGGCCAGCGATGTCTCCAGGCTGAGCTTCAGCGCAGCCGTCGACGAAGGGCTGGAGATCAGGGACCCGAACTGCGGCCAGTCCACCTTTGCCACCATCGCCACCAGGGGCAGCACGACGAATATCGCACCCACCGCGGCAGGGACATATATCCAGCGTGGAAGCCGTGGCGAATTCGTCACGACACACCCGTGCCGACCACGTCGACGCAGGTCGCAGCGCTGGGTCGGATCATCTCGGCCACCTTATGCGAGCCGACAATGGGCGCGCCGAGTTTCCTGACCTAGCTACTGTCCAGTAACATTGGCCGTTGGTCGCCCCCGCCCGGCGCGGCGACCCCAGGTACATGGAGGTACATCATGGCGGAGGTGCTGGTCACCGGCGGCGACACCGAACTCGGCCGCGCGATTGCGGCAGGTTTCCTCGAAGCCGGCCACAACGTGATCATCGCCGGCGCCCGCCGCGAAGATCTAGAGTTGGCGGCCAAGCAGCTCGACATCTCCTCGATCGTGTTCGACAACACCGATCCCGCCAGTGTCGAGAACGCCCGCGCGCAGTTCCCCCACTACCTGGACACCCTGGTCAACGTCCCGGCCCCGCTGTTCGAGGCCAAGGACCCCCGCACCTTCACGCTGGCCGATCAGGCCAGCGCCTGGCGCAACGCGCTGGACGCCACCGTGGTCTCGGCCGCGCTGACCGTGCAGATCGTCGGCGACCAGCTGCGCTCGGGCGGTTCGATCGTCAACGTGGTGCCCGCGAGCCCGCGTGAAGGCAGCATCGAAGCCGCTGTCAAAGCCGCCCTCGGCGACTGGACTGCCGGCCAGGCCGCGTACTTCGGCACCCGCGGAATCACCGTCAACGCCATCGCCCCCGGCCTGTCCGCCGAACCCGGCTACGACGGCCTCGGCAGCACGCCGCCGTCGGTCGCCGACGAGTTCGCCCGTCTCGCAGTGTTTTTGAGTACGCCGGCAGCACGCCACATCACCGGGCAGACGATGCACGTCAGCCGCGGTTCAATGGCAACTCTGGGTTAGCGCGCTAGGGTCGGAGTGGTGACAATCCGACTCGGACTCCAGATCCCCAATTTCTCCTACGGCACCGGCGTTTCCGAACTCTTCCCGACCGTCATTGCCCAGGCGCAGGAAGGCGAGGCCGCCGGCTTCGACTCCGTCTTCGTGATGGACCACTTCTACCAATTGCCCGGCCTGGGCACCCCCGACCAGCCGATGCTGGAGGCCTACACCGCACTGGGTGCGCTGGCCGCCGCCACGCAGAAGGTGCAGCTCGGCACCCTGGTCACCGGCAACACCTACCGGAACCCGACGCTGTTGAGCAAGGCCATCACCACGCTCGACGTGATCAGCCAGGGCCGCGCGATCCTCGGCATCGGCACCGGCTGGTTCGAGCTGGAACACGACAGCCTTGGCTTCGAATTCGGCACCTTCACCGACCGATTCAAGAAGCTCGACGAGGCACTGCAGATCATCGTGCCGATGCTCGCGGGCGAACGCGTCAGCCTCGACGGCAACTACTACCGCACCCAGGATGCCTTCGCCGAACCGCGCTTCCGCGACCACATTCCGCTGATGATCGGCGGCAGCGGTGAGAAGAAGACCATCCCGCTGGCGGCCCGGCACTTCGACCACCTCAACATCATCGCGAACTTCGACGAGTTGCCCCGCAAGCTCGACGTGGTCCGGCAGCAGTGCGAGCAGATCGACCGGGACCCGGCGACGCTGGAGACCAGCATGCTCGTGATCGCCCTGATCGGCGAGCAGTTCACCGCCGATGCCATCCCGCCCGACTTCCGGCAACGTGCGGTGTTCGGTAGCGCCGAGCAGATCGCCGAACAGCTCAAGACCAAGCTCTTCGACACCGGGGTCGACGGGGTCATCCTCAGTCCGGTGACCATGGGCGGTTACGTGCCCGGCGGCATCACCGCGGTGGCCGAGGAGTTGAAACCACTGATATCCGGGTAAACATTCGGTTTGGTTAGCCATCTCACCGCACTGATCGGAATGGCGCCGTCTAACCTAGTGGTTATACGAGTGGCAAACACGTTCGCGAGGAGCAGCAATGAGCCATCCCGGAGCTACGGCATCGGATCGGCATAAGGTAGTCATCATCGGATCGGGCTTCGGCGGTCTGACCGCAGCCAAGACCCTCAAACGTGCCGACGTCGACGTCAAGCTGATCGCCCGCACCACACACCACCTGTTCCAGCCGCTGCTGTATCAGGTGGCCACCGGAATCATCTCCGAAGGTGAGATCGCGCCCGCCACCCGCGTGATCCTGCGTAAGCAGAAGAACGCTCAGGTGCTGCTGGGCGATGTCACGCACATCGATCTGGAGAACCAGACCGTGGATTCGGTGCTGCTCGGACACACCTATTCCACTCCGTACGACAGCCTCATCATCGCCGCAGGCGCCGGACAGTCCTACTTCGGCAACGACCATTTCGCCGAGTTCGCTCCCGGCATGAAGTCGATCGACGATGCGCTCGAACTCCGTGGCCGCATCCTCGGTGCGTTCGAGCAGGCCGAGCGTTCCAGCGACCCCGTGCGCCGGGCCAAGCTCCTCACCTTCACCGTGGTGGGCGCCGGTCCGACGGGTGTTGAAATGGCCGGGCAGATCGCCGAATTGGCCGATCAGACCCTGCGCGGCAGCTTCCGTCACATCGATCCCACCGAGGCCCGGGTGATCCTGCTCGACGCGGCACCGGCAGTACTGCCTCCCATGGGGCCGAAGCTGGGCAAGCGGGCCCAGGAGCGGCTGGAGAAGATGGGGGTCGAAGTTCAGCTCGGCGCCATGGTGACCGACGTCGACCGCAACGGGTTGACGGTCAAAGACTCCGACGGCACGCTGCGGCGTATCGAATCGGCTTGCAAGGTGTGGTCGGCCGGTGTCTCGGCCAGCCCGCTCGGCAAGGATCTGTCCGAGCAGTCGGGCGTGGAACTCGACCGGGCCGGCCGGGTCAAGGTAGGGGCGGACCTGACGCTTCCGGGCCATCCCAACGTGTTCGTGGTCGGCGACATGGCCGCGATGGAGGGCGTGCCGGGTGTCGCCCAGGGGGCGATCCAGGGCGGCCGTTACGCCGCCAAGCTGATCAAGCGCGAGGTCGCCGGAACCAGCCCGAAGATCCGGGCCCCCTTCGAGTACTTCGACAAGGGCTCGATGGCGACGGTGTCGCGGTTCTCGGCGGTGGCCAAGGTCGGCCCGGTCGAGTTCTCCGGGTTCTTCGCCTGGGTGTGCTGGCTGGTGCTGCACCTCGTGTACATCGTCGGGTTCAAGAGCCGTCTGGTGACGGTGCTGTCGTGGGGTGTGACCTTCCTGAGCACCAAGCGCGGTCAGCTCACCATCACCGAACAGCAGGCCTACGCCCGCACCAGGATCGAGGAGCTCGAAGAGATCGCTGCCTCGGTGCAGGAAACCGAGAAAGCGGCGTCCTAGAGCCCTGGTACGTCAGGGGGCAGCCGGTCACCTTGCCAAGTGGCCAGGCTGCCGCCGGCGGCCAGCGCCAGCACGGTTCCGGGCGCCTCGAATACGGGTGCCGGATAGCGCAATTCGCTGATGCAGGCCCGAGGGGCGGCCAGTACGTCATCGGCCACTGCCCCGCAGCCGAGTTCGATCCGGTGACGCAACAACGGCGCCGAACCGGCGTCGGCATGCATCGCTGACGACCAGAAACCTTCTCGCTCGCCGGATCTGCCGATCTGCACCCGCTCCCGGATCCGCGCTCGGGCGGACTCGGCCAGCCGCAGTCGCGTGGTGGTGCGATGCGACGAACCCCCGGCCACGACGGTCGGCTGCGGATCGAGATCCAACTGCCCGGCGATCTCGAGGTCCCAGTGCGCCGCAGACTGTAGCGTGGCCGCGCCGGGCAGCACCACTGTCGCCGCGGCGGTGCGAATCCGCAGCTGGGCATCGGCTTCCACCACTATCCGGACGCTCATGGTGTCGCCGCCGAGCGGGGTGGCAGCCGTGGAGACCAGGTGCACCGTGTCGGGCTCGGTGCACCGTCCGGCCAGACCGCCGCGCGCCTCGATCCGGGGCAACCGTCCCGGCGAGGCCACGATCACGACGTCGGAATGCATCACGACGACGGTGCCTGTGCGACCTTCAACTGTTCACGCACCCAGGTCAGTACCGGGCCCGCTGTCGGATCCTCGGTCAGCGAAACCAGAGCCGTCGGCCGGTGTGCGCGGACCTTCGCCGCATCGCGGCGCATCACCTCCAGATCGGCCCCCACCAGCGGTGCCAGATCAGTCTTGTTGACCACCAACAGGTCCGAGTACGTGACACCGGGGCCGCCCTTGCGCGGCACCTTGTCTCCCCCAGCCACGTCGACGACGAAGATCTGCACATCGACCAGCCCCGACGAGAACGTCGCCGTGAGGTTGTCGCCGCCGGATTCGACGAGGATCAGATCCAGTGCCGGGTTGGCCTCGATCAGATCGTCGATCGCATCCAGGTTCGCGGTGATGTCATCGCGGATCGCAGTGTGCGGACATCCCCCGGTCTGCACCGCGGCGATCCGCTCGTCGGGCAGTACCGCATGCCGGCGCAGGAAGTCGGCGTCCTCGGTGGTGTAGATGTCGTTTGTCAACACCGCCAGGGACAACTCATCGCGCAGCTGCCGGCACAGTGCCGCCACCAGGGCGGTCTTGCCCGATCCGACCGGACCGCCGACCCCGATGCGCAGCGGCTCACCCGGGCGACGTACCCGCTTGGGCCGGTCCACGTGGGTGTGCGGTTCGCCGTCGAGGAAATGCGGTGGCATGGTGGGCCTTTCGAGTGCTGTGACATACAGGGGTCAGGAGACGAACAGCGGCCGGTCACGTTCGGTGTGACGCTGTGCCAGGACATCGAGCAACGGGTCGGACAGGTCGGCCAACCCGGTGACCGCCTCGGCCGCCACCTCGTCACACAACCCGGACAGCTCGAAGGTCAGGGCTGCGACATCGGCGGGGTCCAACGCAAGCAACCGCTGCGCGGCAGTGGCCGAACCCGTCATGGTGGTGTAGACCACCGACAGTGCCGTCTCATCCGGATCCAGCCCGGCCGCCGCCCCGACCGCACCGGCCGCGACCGGCAGGTGCGGCCGCGAACCGAGCACATCCCACGATTGCAGCGGCCAGACCCGCCTGGCCAACCGGACCAATCCGCGGCCCTGGGCACGCGAGGCGTCACGCGACGCCGGAGCCGGTGTGCGGGCATCGGTCTCGGCATCGGCGGCCCCGGGATCCAGGGCCCCGGTGTGTACCGCCACCGCCACCGAGGCAGCGACCAACCCGCTGGTACGGATGCGCCGGACCAGATAGGCGCGCAACGTGTCGACGTCCGTGAGCAGACCGCTGGTCACCGCCTCCTCGACGCCCCCAGAATGCACGTGCCCGCCCGTCGGCAACCGCGAATCGGCCAGGGTCAGAAGTGTTGCCAGGCTGGTCATCTAGAAGCTGCTCATCAGAACAGGAAATACCGCTGCGCCATGGGCAGTTCCACCGCGGGCTGTTCCTGCCACACCTGCCCGTCGACCCGGACGGTGAACGTGTCCGGATCGACCTCAATGCGCGGCATCGCGTCATTGAGTGGCATCTGGGCCTTCCCGACCTGCCGAACGTTCTTGACCGCAGCCAGCTTTCGACGAATGTCGAGACGACCTGCCAGACCGTCCTCGATCGCCTGCGGAGTCACGAAATGCACCGACGTGGCGGCCGCCGCGGCGGGAGCCGCCCCGAACATCGGCCGCGGCAACACCGGCTGCGGGGTGGGGATCGAGGCGTTGGCATCACCCATCGCCGCCCAGGTGATCATGCCGCCCTTGAGCACCGCATGCGGTCGCACCCCGAAGAACGCCGGTTCCCACAGCACCAGATCGGCGAGCTTGCCGACCTCGACCGAACCGATCTCATCGTCGAGACCGTGCGCGATGGCCGGGCAGATGGTGTATTTCGCGACGTAGCGGCGGACGCGGTTGTTGTCCGCCGCACCGTCGCCTTCCAGCGCGCCGCGCCTGCGCTTCATCACGTGTGCGGTCTGCCAGGTCCGCAACACCACCTCGCCGATCCGGCCCATCGCCTGCGAGTCACTGCCGATCATCGAGATGGCCCCGATGTCGTGCAACAGATCCTCGGCGGCGATCGTCGACGGCCGGATCCGGCTCTCGGCGAACGCCAGATCCTCGGGAACGGCCGGGTTGAGGTGGTGGCACACCATCAACATGTCGAGGTGCTCGTCGAGGGTGTTGACCGTGTGCGGACGCGTCGGATTCGTGGAACTGGGCAGCACATTCGGGTGCGAGGCGACGGTGATGATGTCGGGCGCGTGCCCGCCACCGGCACCTTCGGTGTGATACGCGTGGATGCCGCGGCCCTTGATCGCGGCCAGCGTGTCCTCGACGAAACCGGCCTCGTTGAGGGTGTCGGTATGGACATTGACCTGCACCCCGGCGGCTTCGGCGACCGTCAGACAGGCATCGATGGCCGCCGGCGTGGTGCCCCAGTCCTCGTGCAGCTTGAATCCCGCTGCGCCACCGCGCAACTGCTCCCACATCGCTTCGGCGCTGACAGTATTGCCCTTGCCCAGCAGCGCGACGTTCAGCGGCCAGGAATCCAGCGCTTCCAGCATCCTGGCCAGGTGCCAGGAGCCGGGGGTGACCGTGGTGGCCTTGCTGCCCTCTGCCGGACCGGTACCGCCGGCCACGATCGTGGTGATCCCGCCGCCGAGGGCCTCTTCCATGATCTGCGGACAGATCAGGTGCACGTGACAGTCGATCGCGCCTGCGGTCAGGATGCGACCGTTGCCGGCGATGATCTCGGTCGACGGACCGACGACCAGGGCAGGGTGTACCCCGGTCATGATGTCGGGGTTGCCGGCCTTACCGATCCCCACGATGCGTCCATCGCGGATCCCGATGTCGGCCTTGATGATTCCCCAGTGGTCGATGATCACCGCACCGGTGATGACGGTGTCCGGTGCGCCGTCGGCCCTGGTCGCCCTCGACTGGCCCATCGACTCGCGCAGTACCTTGCCACCGCCGAAGACCGCCTCGTCACCGGCGTGCCGGGGTCCGCCGCTGCGGTCCTCGGTGATCTCGATGAACAGGTCGGTGTCGGCCAACCGGATCCGGTCACCGGCGGTGGGGCCGAACAGCGCCGCGTAGCGCGCACGGGTCAGTTCGGTCATTGGGCATCCAATCGGCCGGGCGCGTCGAGACTGATTCCGTATACCTCGCGGGCACCGCCCAGCGGCACCAGGGAAACCCGCTGGGCCACACCGGGTTCGAAGCGAACCGCGGTACCCGCCGGGACGTCCAGACGGTGCCCGCGGGCGGCCGCCCGGTCGAAGTCCAGAGCGGCGTTGGCCTGCGGCAGGTGCACATGGCTGCCGACCTGGACCGGCCGGTCACCGGTGTTGATGACATCCAGGATCAAGCGCGGCGCACCGGCATTGAGCACGATGCTGCCGTCGCCGAACACGATTTCGCCGGGGATCATCGCTCAGGCAATCGGGTGATGGACAGTGACCAGCTTGGTGCCATCGGGAAAAGTCGCTTCGACCTGCACGTCGTGCAGCATCTCGGGCACCCCCTCCATGACCTCCCCGCGGGTCAGCACATCGCGTCCGCTCGCCATCAACTCGGCAACCGTCCGACCGTCACGCGCGCCTTCCAGCAGGTGATCGGTGATCACCGCGACAGCCTCGGGATGGTTGAGCAGCAAGCCGCGAGCCTGTCTGCGCCGCGCCAGGTCTGCGGCATACGAGATGAGCAGACGGTCCTGCTCATGCGGGGTCAAACGCATAGTGCGCGATATTGCCACGGCGAGCAGGTTTCGGCAGCGCTCACCGTCCCTGCCCGACTGGCGGGCTCACCTTATTCGGAGATGTTCTGCAGTCGCACCTGACCGCGCGCCACGAGCTTGTCATTCTCATCGGTGATGGTGATCAGCCACAGCTGCTGGCGGCGTCCCCGGTGGATCGGTGTGGAAACCGCTGTGACAGTGCCGGATCCGATGGCACGCAGGAAATCGGTGTTGTTGTTGACCCCGACCACCGTGCCGCCACCGTTCTCCGACAGCCACACGTGGCCCGACACACTGGCCAGGCTCTCGACGATCGAGCAGTAGACGCCGCCGTGCACGATGCCCCACGGCTGCAGAAGCTTGTCGTGAATCGTGAGCTGTGCGCGGCCGCCGTCGGGCGTGAGCTCGAGATAGGTCAGGCCCAGTTCCGTGTCGAAGCCTTTGCCCAGGCCTTCAGGGGAATCAATGGTCACAGTCCTCGTGTCTACACGCCGCATTGCCACAAAGATTCGGGCGGGTCCCGCGTATCAAACGCGGGACCCGCCCTCGAGCGGACCGGGGGTCTCTGCAGCCCTCAGGACTCCGGCACGGTCCGTTGGTCTCGTATCTACATACTAGGCAAGGCTATCCTAATTAAGCAAGACCTTCCCTGCCCGGCCGCAGCCGCGGACCGGCAAACCGAAGCCGACCAGGGCATCGAGCACCGCCTGGCCGCGCCGCATGCTCACAACCTCACTCGACCCGGCCAACAGAGGCACCTGGGTGGCTGCGCCGACCACGGCCGCGCCCACCATGTGCCACATCGCTGCGGCCGAAATCGCGCGATCACTGATCTCCACCAACCGGGCGAACAACGGCTCAAGCGCCCGATGGCTGCGATGGGCCACCCAGGTGGTCAGCGCGGCCTCACTGGGCAGCGGGACCATCCCGTTGTGGGAGGCGCTGGCGAAGTGGGCGCTGCGGCCAGAGAAGTAGGGATCCCCGGGCAGTCCGCGCAGGGTCGGGTCGACGACGCCGACCCAGTCGATCGCTCCCTCGGAGTCGACATGGACCCACAGGTTTTCCAGGCCGGTGTCCCAGGCCCGCCCTTCCAGCACCAGCAGCGGCACCACCCGACCGATCACCACGTGGGTGAACGTGGCGGCCAACTGCTGCGCGACGGCGGCCCGGTTCCCGGTCTCGGCCATCGCGGCGTCGAACATCCCCCTCAGCCGATCCGCGGACAACGCCTCCGCGAGCGGCCACCATCGCCGGCGCGACAGGTCGCGCACAACGGCCACGCCGTAGACCCGCGGACACTCCGGATACAGCTCGCGTAAACGCCGACTCGACTCATGCAACGGCAGCGTCCGCTCGATAGCCATACCCGCGATCAGCGGATCTTCGATCAAGACCGTCATGTCACCTCCGAAAGCTCCAGTTTGACTTAGGTTAGCCTTACTATAGTCACGTGAAGCACGAGAGCCATCCCCTGTGACTGGATTCACAAGACGCCCGACAAAGGGCGCTGACCTTGCCCTAACCCGATGTAGACAGCTGTCCGGAGGCTGGTCACAACGGCATACGACGCGCGGTAGTAAACCCGTAGTACGCTGGCTTTACTGCTCAGGAGAGTGAACGGAACATGGCCAAAATGACGCGTCTCGGGGAGCTTGAGCGCGAGGTGATGGACCACTTGTGGTCCGCACCCGAACCCCAAACAGTGCGCCAAGTCCATGAGGCGCTGGCCGCCCGCCGCGACTTGGCCTACACCACGATCATGACCGTGCTGCAACGACTGGCGAAGAAGAACCTGGTCGTACAGCACCGCGATGACCGCGCGCACCGCTATGCGCCCACAAATGGTCGCGACGAGCTCGTCGCCGGCTTGATGGTCGACGCCCTCGACCAGGCCGCGGACTCCGGCAGCCGCGAGGCCGCGCTGGTCCATTTCGTCGAGAGAGTCGGCGTCGATGAGGCCCGGGCGTTACGCCGGGCACTCGCTGAACTGGAGAACAAACACCAGCTGCCCCCACCGGCTGGCAATTCGGGCCCTGCCTGAGAGAGACTTACGGCGTGTCCGCGCTGGCCTTCACCCTCGTCGCGCTGGCCCTGGTTGGGCCAGTACCGGCAGTGCTGGCGCGTGCGGCGTGGCCCCTGCGCGCCCCGCGCGCGGCAATCGTGCTGTGGCAGTCGGTCGCACTGGCCGCTGTGCTCTCGGCTTTCTCGGCCGGTATCGCGATCGCGAGCCGGCTGTTCGTACCGGGGCCGGACGGCCGACCGACCGCGACCATCACCAGCGAGATCGAGGCCCTCGGTTGGCCGCTGTGGGTGCTGCTGGTCGTGGTGTTCACTCTCACCCTGTTCATCGGGGGGCGGCTCTGTCTGGCCGTGATCCAGGTGGCGGTAGCCACCCGGCGGCGGCGCGCCCATCACCGCATGATGGTCGACCTGCTCAGCAAGTCCCGCGACGCGGTGCCGGCCCATCTCTGTACGGCGCACCGCCCGCTCGCCGGTGACGGGCTGCGCATCCTCGAGGTCGCGCAGCCGCTCGCCTATTGCCTGCCCGGTGTCCGCAGTCGCGTCGTGGTGAGCGAGGGAACGTTGACCACGTTGTCCGACAACGAGATCGCCGCAATCCTCACCCATGAACGGGCCCACCTGCGCGCCCGCCATGACCTGGTCCTGGAGATGTTCACCGCGGTGCACGCCGCCTTCCCGCGGTTCGTCCGCAGCGCCAACGCCCTCGACGCGGTCCGGCTACTGATCGAGCTGCTGGCCGACGACGCCGCGGTACGCACCGCAGGCCCCACTCCCCTGGCCCGGGCGCTGGTCGCCTGCGCGAGCGGCCGCACCCCGTCGGGCGCACTGGCGGCCGGCGGGCCTACCACCGTGATCCGGGTACGACGTCTGGGCGGCAAGCCCAACAGTGTGCCCATGGCGGCCACCGCCTATCTGGCCGCGGCCGCCGTGCTGGTGGTGCCTACTGTTGCCGTTGCCGTCCCCTGGCTCACCGAGCTTCACCGCCTGTTCGCCGGACTGGGATAAACCCCTGTCCAACAGGCGTTCTGACACAACAAAACAACGAAAGGCTGCTGCATGAGCAAGACCAGCACTTCCGGCACGGCGCAGATCGGGGTCACCGGCTTGGCCGTGATGGGCTCCAATCTCGCTCGCAACTTCGCCCACCACGGCTACACCGTCGCCCTGCACAACCGGTCGATCGCCAAAACCGATGCGCTGTTGGCCGAGCATGGCTCCGAGGGCAAGTTCGTGCGCAGTGAGACGATCGCGGAATTCCTTGACGCCCTGGAGAAACCACGCCGCGTGATCATCATGGTCAAGGCCGGCGATCCGACCGATGCCGTCATCAACGAGCTGGCCGAGGCCATGGAGCCCGGCGATATCATCATCGACGGCGGCAACGCCCTCTACACCGACACCATCCGCCGCGAGAAGACGATCCGCGAGCGCGGCCTGCACTTCGTCGGCGCCGGCATCTCCGGCGGCGAGGAAGGCGCGCTCAACGGCCCGTCGATCATGCCCGGCGGCCCCGCCGAGTCGTACAAGTCCCTCGGCCCGCTGCTGGAGGAGATCTCCGCCCACGTCGATGGCGTGCCGTGCTGCACCCACATCGGCCCGGACGGGGCCGGACACTTCGTGAAAATGGTGCACAACGGCATCGAGTACTCCGACATGCAGCTGATCGGCGAGGCCTACCAGCTGCTGCGCGACGGCCTCGGCCTGGAGGCGGCACAGATCGCCGACGTGTTCACCGAGTGGAACAAGGGCGACCTGGACAGCTACCTGGTGGAGATCACCGCCGAGGTGCTGCGCCAGGTGGACACCAAGACCGGCAAGCCGCTGGTGGACGTGATCGTCGATGAGGCCGAGCAGAAAGGCACCGGGCGCTGGACCGTGAAGTCCGCCCTGGACCTCGGGGTTCCCGTCACCGGCATCGCCGAGGCCGTGTTCGCCCGCGCGCTGTCGGGTTCGGTCGCCCAGCGCAAGGCGACGACCGGACTGGCGTCCGGCGAGCTCGGCGACAAGCCTTCTGAATCAGCACAATTCATCGACGATGTCAGCAAGGCGCTGTACGCCTCGAAGATCATCGCCTACGCCCAGGGCTTCAATCAGATCCAGGCCGGCTCGGCCGAGTACGGGTGGGACATCACCCTGGGCGATATGGCCACCATCTGGCGCGGCGGCTGCATCATCCGGGCGAAGTTCCTCAACCGGATCAAGGAGGCGTACGACGACGATGCCGACCTGGCCACCCTGATCGCCGCGCCGTACTTCCGCGACGCAGTCGAGGCCGGCATCGACAGTTGGCGGCGGGTCGTGATCAAGGCCACCGAGTTGGGGATTCCCGTCCCGGGCTTCGCCTCGTCGCTGTCGTACTACGACGCGCTGCGCACCGAGCGGCTGCCTGCCGCACTGACCCAGGGCCTGCGCGATTTCTTCGGCGCGCACACCTACGGGCGTACCGACGCCGAGCCCGGCCAGAAGTTCCACACCCTCTGGAGCGGCGACCGCAGCGAAGTCCCTGCCTGAGTAGATTCGTTGATGTGAGGTTTCTTCCGGGGCACACCCCGCCGTACGACCTGACCTACAACGACGTCTTCGTCGTCCCCGGCCGGTCGGATGTGGCATCGCGGTTCGACGTCGATCTGTCCACCAACGACGGGTCCGGCACCACCATCCCGGTGGTGGTGGCGAACATGACGGCGGTGGCGGGCCGGCGGATGGCCGAGACCATCGCGCGTCGCGGCGGCATCGTGGTGCTGCCGCAGGACCTGCCGAGCACCGTGGTGGCCGAAACCGTGAAGTTCATCAAGAGCCGCGACCTCGTCGTGGACACACCGGTGACGCTGGGCCCCGACGACTCGGTGTCCGACGCCGTGGCGCTGCTGCACAAGCGTGCCCACGGCGCGGCGGTGGCGGTGTTCGAGGGACGCCCGATCGGTCTGGTGACCGAGGCGAGCTGCGCCGGCGTGGATCGGTTCGCCCGCATCCGTGACGTCGCGGTGTCGGACTTCGTCACCGCCCCGGTGGGCACCGATCCGAGACTGGTGTTCGACCTCCTCGAGCACGCTCCGATCGATCTCGCGGTGCTCACCGCGGCGGACGGCTCCCTGGCCGGGGTTCTGACCCGTACCGGAGCGGTGCGCGCAGGTATCTACACCCCGGCCGTCGACGCCGCCGGACGGCTGCGGGTCGCCGCGGCCGTCGGGATCAACGGCGATGTCGGCGCCAAGGCCCGCGCACTCGCCGAGGCCGGGGTGGACCTGCTGGTCATCGACACCGCACACGGGCATCAACTCAAGATGCTCGACGCCATCAAGTCGGTGGCATCGCTGGACCTCGGCCTGCCGCTGGCGGCGGGCAACGTGGTCTCCGCCGAGGGCACCCGCGACCTCATCGAAGCCGGCGCCTCGATCGTCAAGGTCGGGGTGGGCCCCGGCGCGATGTGCACCACCCGGATGATGACCGGCGTGGGGCGCCCGCAGTTCTCGGCCGTCGTCGAATGTTCTGCTGCGGCAAAGGAACTCGGTGCCCATGTGTGGGCGGACGGCGGGGTGCGGCACCCGCGGGACGTGGCGCTGGCGCTGGCCGCCGGCGCCGCCAACGTGATGATCGGCTCGTGGTTCGCCGGAACTTATGAATCCCCCGGCGACCTGCTGCACGACCGGGCGGAACGGCCGTACAAGGAGAGCTACGGCATGGCCTCCAAACGTGCGGTGGCCGCCCGTACCGCCGGGGACAGCCAGTTCGACCGCGCCCGCAAGGCTCTGTTCGAGGAAGGCATCTCCTCCTCGCGGATGAGCCTCGATCCGGGGCGCGGCGGAGTCGAGGACCTGCTCGACCACATCACTTCCGGGGTGCGCAGCACCTGCACCTATGTCGGGGCCAGCAACATCACCGAACTGCACGAGAAGGTCGTGCTGGGCGTGCAATCGGCCGCCGGTTTCGCCGAGGGTCATCCGCTGCCGACCGGATGGTGACCGCGATACTATTGAGGTTCTGAGTAACGCGTGGACGGTCGGGCATTGCCCGGGTCGCCTACAGCGTCAGATCGAACGAAAGGGTTCACGTGCCGCAGGCACCCACCGAGGCCTCCGGTTCTGAACCGGCCTTCGGGGTGGAACACCAGTCGCTTCTGAGCGCCGAAGCTGACGACCCCTCTCCTAGTCGGCCGGGCCCCGGGCCCGGCGTACGCCTGGTGAGGATCTGATGGGCGGCTCTACCGACGTGGTTTTCTCGTTGCTGTCGATCCTGGCGATCGTCCTACTCACCCTCGGCACCGCGGTATTCGTGGCCGCCGAGTTCGCGCTGACCGCGCTGGAGCGCAGCACGGTCGAGGCCAACGCCCGTACCGGCGACCGCCGCGACCAACTGGTCCGCCGCGCGCACCGCACCCTGTCGTTCCAGCTCTCCGGCGCCCAGGTCGGCATCTCGATCACCACACTGGCCACCGGTTACCTGGCCGAACCCGTGGTCGGGGGACTGATCCGCCCCGGCCTGGATGCCATCGGCATTCCCGCCAGATTCGCCGGCGGTCTGTCTCTGTTCCTGGCGATACTCATCGCTACGTCGCTGTCGATGGTGTTCGGCGAGCTCGTGCCCAAGAACCTGGCCGTGGCCCGCCCGGTCCCGACGGCGCGCGCGGCTGCACCGTTCCAGCTGCTGTTCTCGATGTTGTTCACCCCGGTCATCCGGTTGACCAACGGCACTGCGAACTGGATCGTGCGCCGCCTCGGCGTCGAGCCCGCCGAGGAACTGCGCTCGGCGCGCTCGGCCCAGGAACTGGCGTCGCTGGTCCGGAATTCGGCCCGCAGCGGGTCGCTCGATCCCACCACCGCATTGCTGGTGCACCGCTCACTGCAGTTCGGTGAGCGCACCGCCGAGGAACTGATGACTCCGCGCTCCAAGATCGAGGTACTCGACGCCGGCGATTCGGTGACCGACCTGATGTCCACCGCGATCCGCACCGGGTATTCGCGGTTCCCCATCGTCGAGGGCGACCTCGACGAGACGATCGGCGTCGTCCACGTCAAGCAGGTGTTCTCGGTACCGCGCGAAGACCGGGACCGGACCCGGCTGGCCGCGCTGGCGCTGCCGGTGGCGACGGTGCCGTCCACCCTCGACGGCGATGCCGTGATGACCCAGATACGGGCCAACGGGTTGCAGACCGCACTGGTGGTCGACGAGTACGGCGGCACCGCCGGCATGGTGACTGTCGAGGACCTCATCGAGGAGATCGTCGGCGACGTGCGTGACGAGCATGACGATGCGACCCCCGACGTGGTGCAGGCCGGGGCCGGCTGGCAGGTGTCCGGGCTCCTGCGCATCGACGAGGTCGCGACCGGCACGGGATTCCGTGCTCCCGAGGGCGAATACGAGACCATCGGCGGGCTGGTCCTGCAGCAGCTCGGCCACATACCGGAGACCGGCGAAGCCGTGGAGCTCACCGCGTTCGACCCGGACGGTGATCCGGACAAACCGACTCGATGGCTGGCCACGGTGGTGCGGATGGACGGGCGCCGGATCGATCTGCTCGAGCTGACCAGACTCGGCAACCGGGAGAACGACCATGGGTGACATCCTCGGCGTGCTGCTGACCGTGCTGCTGCTGGCCGCCAACGCGTTCTTCGTGGCGGCCGAGTTCGCGCTGATCTCGGCCCGCCGAGACCGGCTGCAGGCACTCGCCGAGCAGGGCAAGCACAGCGCTGTGACCGTCATCCGGGCCGGCGAACACCTGTCGCTGATGCTGGCCGGCTCCCAGCTGGGCATCACGATCTGCTCGATCCTGCTCGGCCGGGTCGGCGAACCCGCCGTCGCCCATCTGCTGGAGAAACCCTTCGCGCTGATCGGCGTGTCCGACACCGTGCTACATACGGTCTCGTTCTTCATCGCCCTGGCCATCGTGGTGACCCTGCACGTGCTGCTCGGCGAGATGGTGCCGAAGAACATCGCCATCGCGGGGCCCGAGACTGCGGCGATGCTGTTGGTCCCGCCGTACCTGGTGTACATCCGCGCGGCCCGGCCGTTCATCGCCTTCTACAACTGGTGCGCCAACGCCACCCTGCGCGCATTCCGAGTCGAACCGGTCGACGAGCTGGCCTCGGCCGTGTCGACCGTCGAGCTCTCGGAGATGATCGCCGAATCGGTGTCCGAAGGCCTGCTCGACACCGAGGAGCACGGTCGCCTGACGCGGGCCCTGCAAACCCGCAGCCGCACGGTCAACGACGTCGCGATGCCGTTGAACGAAATTCACGCGATACCCGTTGCCGCCGAAGGCAGCGGGCCGACTGTGGGTGCGGTCGAGCAGGCCCTCTCCGAGACCGGCTACTCCCGCTTCCCCGTGACCGATACGTCGGGGACGGTCATCGGATACCTGCACATCAAGGATGTCCTGCCGAAGATCAGCGACCCCGATGCGGTACTGGACGTGACGATGGTGCGGCCCTTGCCGCGAGTCCCGGCCTCGCTGCCGCTGCCCGACGCGCTGTCCCGGATGCGACGCAGCAACAGTCACCTCGCATTGGTGGTCGAAGCGAATGAGCACGGCGAGGAGCTCGAGCGGCATGACGGTGCGGGCGACGGGCCTCACGGAGAGGTGTCCGGGACCGTCACCGCGATGGTCGCCCTGGAAGACCTGGTCGAGGATCTGGTCGGAACGGTTCGCGACGGCACGCACCGCATCTGACCGGCCGGCCTAGCCCTCGGGTTGATCGAGCAGGCCTCGGAGGATCAGGTCGGCCAGATCCGTGGCCGCACGGTCGACGTCCTGCTCCGTATCGCCGATCCCGCGTACACACACGGCGTACAGGGCCGCTCCGCCGATCGCATCCATGATGGTGTCGATGTTGACCTGCCGGCGCGTTCGCCCCTTCGAGGCGGCGTCGGCCACGAGTGAGCCGAGTTGGGTGCGCGCCGCGGCATCGAGTCGGTCCGTCATCAGCCGGCGGATGTCGGAGTCCGCGCGCAGATCGGTCAACAGTCCTGGAATCGACTCCCGCACAGCGGGATCGCAGAACATCAGGAACGCGCCGCGGCACAGCCGGGTGATCTCGGTGGCGATGTCGTCACTCGGCGCTACCGGGTCCAGATCCGGGAACACCGCCTCATGGACCAGGAGCGCCTTGGTCTTCCACCTGCGGTAAATCGTGGGCCGGCTGACGCCGGCCGTGCTGGCGATCAGGTCGATGGACGTCGCCGCGTATCCGCGCTGGACCAGTAACCGGCGGGTGGTGCTCAGTACGGCCTCGTCGATCGTGGGGTCGGGACGCGAACCCTGCCGCCGATGGCGAGTACCGGCCGAACGTGCCTCCACGCTGCCTCCTGACGTCACCGGACCGGTCAGCCGAGTCTGGCACACCGTGGACCGCCGGCGGCGCTACCGCCTATTGCCATGCTGCCATATTTGTTGTTACATCGTGTAACAACAAACGTCAGGGAGGTGCGAACACGATGGGATCACTACTGCCACTCGCAGCCCGCGGGCAGGACGGCCGGCATCTGCACGGCTGCCCACTGTGCGAAGCCATGTGCGGCTTGGAAGTTCACGTCGAGGGAGGCCGGGTCACCCGCGTCAAGGGCAACCCGGACGACGCCTGGAGCCGCGGTCATATCTGCCCGAAGGGCGCCTCACTGGGGTCACTGCACGAGGACCCCGACCGGATCCGGCAACCGATGATCAAGATCGACGGAACCTGGCACGAGGTGAGCTGGGACGAGGCGTTCCGCCGCTGCACCGAACTGCTGGCACCCGTCATCGCGAAGTACGGCATCGGCGCCGTTACGGCGTACACCGGAAACCCACTGGGACATACGTTTTCGCTCAGCCGCTACGCCGGGGTGCTGATGGGAATGTCCGGTATCCCGTCCACCTACTCGCCGGGAACCGTCGACCAGTGGCCCAAGAACCTGTCGTCGCACCTCATGTACGGCAGTTGGTGGAGCTTCCCGATCCCCGATCTCGAGCGCACCGACCTGTTCGTCATCATGGGCGCCAACCCGGCCGCCTCCCAGGGCTCGATGATGTCGGCCCCCAACGTCGGCGGGCTCATCGACGCGATCCGCAAACGCGGCAAGGTCATCGTGGTCGATCCCGTCCGAACCGCGACCGCGGCGCGGGCCGACGAATGGTTGCCGATCACGCCGGGCACCGACGCCGCCCTCCTGATGGCCGTCACGCACGTCTTGTTCGACGAGGACCTGGTGCGCACCGGGCATCTCACGACCTACCTCGACGGTATGGACCGGCTGCGCGACATCGCCGACGAATGGACCCCCGAGCGGGTCTCAGAGGTGTGCGGCATAGACGCGGCCCGCATCCGGGAACTGGCCCGCGAACTCGCCGCCACTCCGCGGGCGGTCGTCTACGGCCGAATCGGGTTGTGCAACCAGGAATTCGGCAGCCTCGCCAGCTGGCTGGTCGACGTGGTGAACATCCTCACCGGAAATCTCGACACGCCAGGCGGCGCGATGTTCCCGCGTCCGGCCGTCTGGACGCTCACCACCGGGACACTGCCCGGCCTTGAGGACGGCGCGGCCGGGTTCGGGCGGTGGCACACGAGGGTGCGCGGTGCGAAGGAAGTACTGGGCCAGGCCCCGGTGTCCTGTCTCGCCGAGGAAATCGCGACACCCGGTGACGGCCAGATCAAGGCACTGATCACGGTCGCCGGCAATCCGGTGCTGTCCACCCCGGGCGGGCACCGGCTCGACGATGCGCTGCCCGGCCTCGAAGCGATGATCTCGGTGGACATCTTCCTGAACGAGACCACCCGGCACGCGGACGTGATCCTGCCGGGCCTGTCCCCACTGGAGCAGCCCCATCACGACGACCTGCTGCTGGGGTTCGCCATCAACAGCTTCGCGAACTACTCGCCGCCCGTGTTCTTTCCCGAGGACCCCGATCGGCCCGAGGAGTGGGAGATCCTCATCCGCCTGACCGGGCTGTGTACCGGCACGCCGGCCGAGGACGTCGACGTCGCAGCGATCGACGACGGGTTCTTCGACTACATGGCATTCACCCAGGGGCTCGACGGCGCCGCCCTGCGCGCGCAGTACCAGGGCGGCGGGCCCGAACGGATGCTGGACCTGACCCTGCGCACCGGCCCGTTCGGCGATCGGTACGGGGAGAACCCGGACGGGGTGACCCTCGAGAAGCTCAAAGCGCAACCCAACGGCATCAACTTCGGGCCCATGGTGCCCCGGATCGCCGAAGTGCTCCGGACAGCCGACACCAAGATCCGAATGGCCCCCGAATACCTGACCGACGACCTGCCGCGGCTGGCCGCACGGATCACCCGCGCACCCGACGATCTCGTGCTGGTCAGCCGCCGGCACCTGCGGTCGAACAATTCGTGGCTGCACAACATGCCGCCGCTCATGAAGGGCAAGAGCCGGTGCACCTTGCAGATTCATTCCGTCGATGCCGACAGCCGCGGGGTCCGCAGCGGTGACGTCGTGACGGTCACGTCGGTGGGCGGCAGCATCGACGTTCCCGCGGAGGTCACCGACGACATCAAGCCGGGAGTGGTCTCGATGCCGCACGGCTGGGGCCACGCGAAAGCGGGCACCCGGCTACGAGTCGCCAACGCCTCCCCCGGCGTCAACACCAACATCTTGTCGCCACCGACATTCATCGATGAGCCCTCCGGCAACGGTGCGCTCAACGGCATCCCGGTAACCGTCGCGCCCGCGGCGACCCTTCACCACAACCCTGAAATGGAGAAACAGTGAGCGATACTGCAGCCAAACCGATTTCGGCCGAAGCGTGGGTGGCCACCGCCCTCGGCGACCCGGCCAAGGTGCTCGAACGCCAGACCGTCGAGGTGCGCGCACCGGGCCCCGGCGAGGTCCGCGTCGCGGTGCGCGCATTCTGCCTGAACTTCAACGACATCGACGTCATCCAGGGTCGGTACGCGACCATGCCCCTGCAGCCCCCGTTCGTCCCCGGCATGGAGGCCGTGGGCGTTGTCGAGAGCGCCGGGCTCGGCGCCGAGCACCTGGTCGGCAGACGCATCGTGGGCATCCCGTCGATGGCGTTCGGTGGGTATGCCTCCTATGCCATCGTCGATGCCGCGACCGTGTTGGAGCTGCCCGAGTGGGTCAGCGACGTCGACGGCGCCGCGCTGCACTACCCGTTCCACCTGGGCTGGTTCGCGCTGCGGGAGCGTGGCCGGCTGCAACCCGGCCAGACATTGCTGGTGCACGCCGCGGCGGGCGGCACCGGCTCGGGTGCCCTGGTGCTCGGCAAGGCGCTCGGTGCCCGCGTGATCGCGACCGCAGGCAGCGACGAGAAGGTCGAGTTCTGTCGACAGCTCGGGGCCGACCACGCCATCAACTACCGCAACGGCGACTGGGTCGAGCAGGTCATGGAGCTCACCTACGGCCGCGGGGTGGACGTCGCGTTCGACGCGGTCGGGGGAAGCGTGACAGCGGATACCTTCCGGTGCATGGGCCTGAACGGGCGTCATCTGATGGCCGGCTGGGCGGAGGACATCACGCTCGAAGACGGCGATTACATCTCGCCGCGGCCGATCGCCTATGGCAACTTCGACGTATGCGGGGTGTGCCTGGTCTACGTGAACGACCCGCTCGCGGTCCGGCGCACTCTCGGGTTCAACTGGCCCGCCCGCTCCGAGGGCCTCGACGCCCACGTCAAACTGCTCGAGATGCTGCGCACCGGCGCGATCCGTACCGTCGTCGGCGCCGAGGTGGCCTGGTCGGACCTGCCTGCGCAATTGGAGAAGATGCAGGCCCGGCAGACCACCGGCCGCCTGGTGGTGACCACCGGCGCACACGGCTGAGCCGGTATTGCCACAGGTAGGCTCGAGCCGCACGGCGGCGACGGGCGGCGACGGGCCACCTGGTGGAGGAGACATGGAAGGACATGCTGGGTCTGACGCGGCCCGACTGACCCTTCTTCCGGGTGCCGCCGAAGCCGAGCAGGTTCTGGCGGCCCCGGACTGGGCTGCACGAGCAGAATCACACCGGCGCCGCGTCGACGAATTCCTCACACCGCACGTACGCCGCCGACACGCCGGTGAGCCGCACCCGGTATGGGATTTCCTGTTCACCTACTACAGCCTTCGCCCCCGCCAGCTACGTCAATGGCATCCGGGTTTCGGGGTGGTACTCGCCGGCGACGGGTGCGGCGCGTATCTGCGCCGCACCGGTTACGGCCCGCACCCGCACGGCGTCACGGTGCGGGACGACTACCTGCGCTCCCGCATCGAGACGGTCCGATTCGTGGCCCGGTTGATGCGCGCGACCGCGACGCGGGCACCCCGGATGAACTGCTTCGGACTGCACGAGTGGGCCATGGTCTATCGGGCCCCCCAACTACGCCACGACCAGGTTCCGCTGCGCCTGGGCACCGCCGGAACGGACGCCGTCGTCGAGTCGATGCCGTTACGGTGCAGCCATTTTGACGCATTCCGGTTTTTCACCGACGCCGCCGTTCCCCGCAATGACCGGCAGCTGAGCCGGGAACAACAGATCGACGCCGAGCAGCCCGGTTGTATCCACGCCGCCATGGACACCTACAAATGGGCGTACAAACTGGGCCCGCTGATGCCGTCGGAATTGGTGATGGACGCACTCGATCTGGCGGCCGACGCGCGGGCACTCGACATGTGTGCCAGCCCATACGACTTGAGGCGCTATGGTTTCGAGCCGATCGCCATCGAAACACCGGCCGGGCGTGCCGAATACGTCAGGGCCCAGCAGCGCATCGCCGAGCGGGCGGCTCCGTTGCGGGTCACTCTGGCAAACCGGTGTGAGCTGTTGCTCACCAGGCCGGACGGCTGAAAGGCCGACGTTACCAATGGGTAAGCTGGATAAACGGCAGGCACCGCACGGTGCCTCGAGCCGAGGGAGGAAACGCGCATGACCAATCGCGTGACTGTCGGAAACCTGCGCGTCGCACAGGTGCTGCACGACTTCATCACGAACGAGGCACTGCCGGGCACCGGCGTCGACCCGGACAGCTTCTGGTCCGGCGTGGACAAGGTCGTCGCTGACCTCACCCCGAAGAACCAGGACCTGCTGGCCCGTCGCGACGATCTGCAGGCGCAGATCGACAAGTGGCACCGCGCTCACGTGCTCGAGCCGGTCGACCCCGAGGCCTACAAGCAGTTCCTCACCGATATCGGCTACCTGCTGCCCGAGCCCGCCGACTTCACCATCACCACCTCCGGCGTCGACGACGAGATCACCTCGACCTCGGGCCCGCAGCTCGTGGTGCCCATCCTCAACGCCCGCTTCGCGCTCAACGCCGCCAACGCGCGCTGGGGCTCGCTGTACGACGCGCTGTACGGCACCGACGTCATCAGCGAGGAAGACGGCGCCGACAAGGGCTCGGGCTACAACCGGATCCGCGGCGACAAGGTGATCGCGTACGCGCGCAATTTCCTGGACGAGGCCGTCCCGCTGGCCGCGGGCACCTGGGCCGAGGCCACCGGCCTGAAGATCGATGACGGCCAGTTGCTCGTCGAGTACGGCGACGGTCTGTCCTCCGGTCTGGCCACGCCCGAGCAGTTCGTCGGCTACACCGGTGAGCTGGGCCAGCCCCAGTGGTCGGTGCTGCTGGCCAACCACGGCCTGCACATCGAGATCCTGATCGACCCCGACTCCCCCATCGGCTCGACCGACGCTGCGGGCATCAAGGACGTCGTGCTGGAATCCGCGATCACCACGATCATGGACTTCGAGGACTCTGTGGCCGCCGTCGACGCCGACGACAAGGTGCTCGGTTACCGCAACTGGCTGGGCCTGAACCGCGGCGACCTGGCCGAAGAGGTCAGCAAGGGCGGTAAGTCCTTCACGCGCGTCCTCAACCCCGACCGCACCTTCACCACCCCGGACGGCGAGGGCGAGCTCAGCCTGCCCGGACGCAGCCTGCTGTTCGTGCGCAACGTCGGGCACCTGATGACCAACGACGCGATCGTGGATGCCGACGGGAACGAGATCCCCGAGGGCATCCAGGACGCGCTGTTCACCGGCCTGATCGCCATGCACGGCTTGAAGGACTCCGCCGACAACGACGGGGCCAACGGTCCGCTGAAGAACAGCCGCACCGGCTCCGTCTACATCGTGAAGCCCAAGATGCACGGACCCGACGAGGTCGCCTTCACCTGCGAGCTGTTCGGCCGCGTCGAAGACGTGCTCGGCCTGCCGGGAGGCACCCTCAAGGTCGGCATCATGGACGAGGAACGCCGCACCACGGTCAACCTGAAGGCCAGCATCAAGGCCGCCGCGGACCGCGTGGTGTTCATCAACACCGGCTTCCTGGACCGCACCGGCGATGAGATCCACACCTCGATGGAGGCCGGTCCGATGATCCGCAAGGGCGCCATGAAGGCCCAGCCGTGGATCAAGGCCTACGAGGACAACAACGTCGACGTCGGTCTGGCCACCGGCCTGGCCGGTAAGGCCCAGATCGGCAAGGGCATGTGGGCCATGACCGATCTGATGGCCGACATGGTCGAGCAGAAGATCGGTCAGCCGAAGGCCGGCGCCACCACGGCGTGGGTGCCCTCACCGACCGCGGCCACCCTGCACGCGATGCACTACCACCAGGTGGACGTCGAGGCCGTGCAGAAGGAGCTGACCGGCAAGAAGCGCGCCACGATCGAAGAGCTGCTGACGATCCCGCTGGCGGACTCCTCGCTGACCTGGTCACCCGAGGAGATCCACGAAGAGGTGGACAACAACTGCCAATCGATCCTGGGCTACGTGGTCCGCTGGATCGACGCCGGCGTCGGCTGCTCGAAGGTGCCCGACATCCACAACATCGCGCTGATGGAAGACCGCGCCACCCTGCGGATCTCCAGCCAGCTGCTGGCCAACTGGCTGCGTCACGGCGTCATCACCGAAGAGGACGTCAAGGCCAGCCTGCGCCGGATGGCCGCAGTCGTCGACGAGCAGAACGCCGGGGATCCCGACTACCTGCCGATGGCGCCCAACCCGGATGCCAGCATCGCGTTCGGCGCGGCACAGGAGCTGATCCTGGCCGGAGCCCAGCAGCCCAACGGCTACACCGAGCCGATCCTGCACCGGCGCCGCCGCGAGTTCAAAGCGAGCACCGCCGGGAAGTGATTAGACTTCGGCGGGTCCGGATGACTAGTCGGCGCGAGACGTACAGGGGTTAGGAATGGGCAGGCACAGCATTCCCGACCCTGAGGATGCACCCGACGAGCCCGACCACGGGCACGCCGGGGACTCCGGTTACCGGGACGATTACGAACGTCCCCGCGACGAGCAGTCACGGTACGCCGGAGACGAATTCGACGCGCCCGGGCGGCAGCCCGATCGCGGCTACCGGGATGCGCCTGCGTACCAGGGCGAGCCCGACTATCGGGACGACCGCGGGTACCGGGCCGAGCCCGATTACCGCGCGCCCCAGTACGCCGACGGGGACGACGACTACGAATCGGACTATCAGGATTCGGAGTACGCCGACTACGACGAAGCGGATTACGCCGAGGAAGAGGCGTACGACGACGAGTACGTCGACGGATACCGCGACAAGTACTCCGACGACTACGACGCGGAGTATGCGGACGATCAGCCGACCGCCCAGTTCGGCGCGGTGGGCGAACCGCCGCCGCCGTCCGGCCCGTCCGGCCGCCAGCACGGCGGGGATTGGGACGGCGGTGAGTGGACGGGCAGCCATCGCGCAGTGCAGTCCGGCCGACGCGGTGTCAGCGTCAGTGTGATCGTCGCGCTGGTCACCGTGGTGGCGGTGGTCGGCGCGGTGATCCTGTGGAAGTTCGTCGGCGGCGTCCTCGCCGGGCGCAGCGACGCTGCCGCCGCACGCTGCGTCGACGGCGAACTCGGCGTCGCCGTCATCGCCGACCCGACGATCTCGACACACATCGAGGGACTGGCCAACGCGTACAACGAGTCGGTCAGCCCGGTCGGTGACCGCTGCGTCAAGGTACGCGTGCAGTCCGCGGAATCCGACCGTGTGGTCAGTGGTTTCGCCAACACGTGGCCCAGCGAGCTCGGTGACCGCCCGGCGCTGTGGATTCCGGCCAGCGGCATCGCCGAGGCGCGACTGGAGGCGACCGCGGGCGCCAAGACTGTCAGCGACAGCCGATCCCTGGTCACGTCACCGGTCCTGCTGGCGGTCCGCCCGCAGCTCAAGGATGCACTGGCACAACAGACCTGGGCCACTCTGCCGCAACTTCAGGGCAGCCCGGCCGCGATGAATGCGCTCAAACTGCCCGGGTGGGGCACGCTCAAACTGGCGCTGCCGACCCACAGCAATGGCGATGCCGCCCCACTCGCCGCCGAGGCCGTCGCCGCGGCGACAGCTCCGTCGGGCGCGCCGGCTACCTCCGGTATGAGCGGCGTGAGCAGCCTGTTCCACGGGCAGCCCAAACTCGATGACTCCGAGCTGGGCACCGCCCTGGACGCGTTGCTCAACGCCTCCGATGCGGCGACCGCTCCGGTGCACGCCGTGGCCACCACCGAGCAGCAGCTGTTCCTGCGGGCCACGTCGGTCGACAAGGTCAAGTCGTCGTTGGCCGGCTGGCTGCCGCCGGGTCCCACCGCCACCGCCGACTATCCGACGGTTCTGCTGGCCGGGGACTGGCTGGAGAAGGAACAGATCACCGCAGCCAGCGAGTTCGCCCGCTATCTGCGCAAGCCCGAGCAGCTCGCAGAGCTGGCCAAGGCGGGGTTCCGTGCCGAGGGGACGACGCCGCCGTCCAGCGATGTCACGGCTTTCGGCCAGCTCCCCGCGCCGTTGTCGGTCGGTGACAACGCCATGCGGGTCTCACTGGCCAACGCCACCGCCACACCGTCGGGAAACCCTGCGGTCACGATCATGCTCGACCAGTCGATGCCGAACGAGGAGGGCGGCAAGTCACGGTTGGCCAACGTCGTGGCTGCGCTCGACAGCCGGCTCAAGGCACTGCCCGATACCGCCGCAGTCGGCCTCTGGACCTTCGACGGCACCGAGGGGCGCTCGGAGGTTTCGACCGGGCCGTTGGCCGAGCCGGTCAATGGGCAGCGTCGCTCCGATGCGCTGGTCTCGACGCTCGACGAGCAGTCAGCCTCGGGTGGGGGCGCGGTGTCGTTCACCACGCTCCGAATGCTCTACAGCGAAGCACTGTCGAAATATCGTGAGGGCCAGAGCAATTCGATCCTGCTGATCACCACCGGACCGCACACCGATCAGAGTCTGGATGGGGCCGGGCTGCAGGATTTCATCCGCGGCGCATTCGACCCCACCCGTCCGATCGCGGTCAACGTGATCGACTTCGGCAGTGGCCCGGACCGGGCCACGTGGGAGGCCGTCGCGCAGGCCAGTAGCGGCACCTACCAACATCTCTCCAGCTCGGCCTCACCCGAACTGGCCAGCGCCGTCAACACCATGCTGGGCTGATCGGTAACACGCTGGTGTGGGAGCGCACCGCCGCACGATAGCGGCGGGCGCTCCGACTGTTCGGCGTCAGGCGAACGCCTCGACCGGCGGGCAGGAACACACCAGGTTCCGGTCGCCGTAGGCGCCGTCGATACGACGCACCGGCGGCCACACCTTGGGACGGAACCCCTTGCCCAACGGGTAGGCGGCCTGCTCGCGGGTGTACGGGTGATCCCAGTCGGCCACCAGCAGGCACTCGGCGGTGTGCGGGGCACCACGCAACGGGTTGTCGTCAACCGACCACTCCCCTGAACCGACCCGGTCGATCTCGGCCCGGATGGCGATCATCGCGTCGCAGAACGCGTCGACCTCGGCCAGACTCTCGCTCTCGGTCGGCTCGACCATCAACGTGCCGGCCACCGGGAAACTCATGGTCGGCGCATGGAAACCGTAGTCCGCCAGTCGCTTCGCCACATCGTCCACGGTCACGCCGGTGTCCTTGGTGATCCCGCGCAGATCGAGGATGCACTCGTGGGCGACCATGCCGTTCTCCCCGGTGTAGAGCACCGGGTAGTACTCGTCGAGGCGGCGGGCCACATAGTTGGCGGACGCGATCGCGGTCAGGGTCGCTGCCCGCAGGCCCTCAGCACCCATCATCCGGATGTAGGCCCAGGTGATCGGCAGGATCGACGCGGACCCGTAGGGCGCGGACGAGACGGTGTGCTCGTCGGGCAGCTCGTCGGCCAGCGGATGGCCGGGCAGGAACGGCGCCAGATGAGCGCGGACCGCAACCGGTCCGACACCGGGGCCGCCGCCACCGTGCGGGATGCAGAACGTCTTGTGCAGGTTCAGATGGCTGACGTCACCACCGAAGCGGCCCGGTCGGGCCAACCCGACCAGCGCGTTGAGGTTTGCGCCGTCCACGTAGACCTGTCCACCCACGTCGTGGACCGCCGCGCAGATGTCGGCGACGTCATGCTCGTACACACCGTGCGTCGACGGGTAGGTGATCATCAGCGCCGCAACACGATCCGCATGTTCGGCGATTTTCGCGCGCAGGTCGTCGAGGTCGACGTCGCCGTTCTCGCGGCAGGCCACCACCACGACGCGCATTCCGGCCAGTGCGGCCGAGGCGGCGTTGGTGCCGTGCGCGCTCGACGGGATCAGGCAGAGATCACGGTCGGTGTCGCCACGCGAGTCGTGATAGGCCTTGATCGCCAGTAGCCCGGCGTACTCCCCCTGGGAACCGGCGTTGGGCTGCAACGAAATCTGGTCATAGCCGGTGATCCCGGTGAGCCAGTCCTGCAGATCGGCGATCAGCTTGCGCAGGCCCGGGTTGTCCGATGCCGGTGCGAACGGGTGCTGACGGCCGAACTCCGGCCAGGTGATCGGCTCCATCTCGGCGGCCGCATTGAGCTTCATCGTGCAGGAGCCCAGTGGGATCATGCTGCGGTCCAGGGCAATATCCTTGTCCGCCAACATCCGGAGGTAGCGCATCATCTCCGTCTCGGTGCGGTAGGAGTTGAATGCCGGATGCGTCAGGAACTCCGAGGTACGGGTGGCCGCACCCGAGCCGGCGGCATCCGCCGTATCGACGGGCGCCACCTCGAACGCCTCCAGGACCGCGGCCACATGCTCGTCGGTGGTGACCTCGTCACACGACACCGACACGTGGTCGGCGTCGACGCGCCACAGGTTGATTCCCTTGGCCTTGGCGGCCGCGATCACCGCGTCGGCGCGTCCGGGGACCCGGGCCAGCACGGTGTCGAAGTACTTGTCGTGCACCAGCGCATCGCCGAGTGCGCCCGCGATCGCGGCGGCATGGCCGTGCACGCGGCGGGCGATCGCGGTCAATCCTTCGGCGCCGTGGTAGCTGGCGTACGTCGCAGCCATCACGGCCAACAGCACCTGCGCGGTACAGATGTTGCTTGTCGCCTTGTCCCGGCGGATGTGCTGCTCACGGGTCTGCAGCGCCAGGCGGTAGGCCGGCGACCCATCCGCGTCGACGGAGACACCGACCAACCGGCCCGGCAACTGCCGGGCATGCTTGGCGTGCACCGCCAGATAGCCGGCGTGCGGACCACCGAATCCCATCGGCACACCGAACCGTTGGCTGGTCCCGAACGCGACGTCAGCCCCGATCTCGCCGGGCGGGTTGGTCACCGTCATCGCCAGCAGGTCGGCACCGACGGCCACCAGTGCGCCACGCTCATGGGCTTCGCTGATCAACCCCGTCCAGTCGTCGACGCGGCCACTCGCTCCCGGCAGCTGGACGATGACGCCGAAGAACTCGCCGGCAGGGAGCCCCTGGCGGAGGTCCGTGGTGACGATCTCGATGCCGAGCGGCTGCGCGCGGGTGGCCAGCACGGCCGCGGTCTGCGCGTACACATCGGTGTCGACCAGCAGTCGGTTCGTCTTGGATTTGGTCGCGCGGTGCATCAGGGTCATGGCCTCGGCCGCGGCGGTCCCTTCGTCGAGCATCGAGGCGTTGGCCACCTCGAGTCCGGTCAGGTCCGACACCATGGTCTGGAAGTTCAGCAGCACCTCGAGCCGGCCCTGGCTGATCTCGGGCTGGTACGGGGTGTAGGCGGTGTACCAGGCGGGGTTCTCAAGAATGTTGCGCCGCAGCACGGCGGGCGTGAAGGTGTCGAAGTAGCCCTGGCCGATCATCGAGACCGCGGTCGTGTTGGAGTCCGCCAACGCACGCAGCTCGGCCAGCGACTGCTCTTCGGTGGCGGGCGCGGGCAGACCCTCCAGGCCCGGGGCTACCCCGTCGGAGGCCAGCGCGTCGAGAATGCCTGCCGGCAGCGCCTTCGCGGCGAGGGCGTCGAGCGATGCCACGCCGATGACGTCGAGCATGGTGGCAACGGCGGCGGCGTCCGGACCGATATGACGATCGGCGAAACGCGATTGATGCTGGTCGGACACGGCACTCTCCTGAGGCGCAGACGTGCTGACACGTCGTAGGCGTCCCTCTCCCTCTGTCGTCGACCCGGTCCGGGCGCCTGAGAGATTCAGCCCCGGTACAGGACTTTTCCCCATGGGCGGGTGCCCAGCGGGCACCACTTTCCAGAGGCATCGGGGCCTGGCGCGGTCCTGGGTGCCTGAGAGGTTGACGGAGAGGTATTGCTCCTTCGGCGTCCGTGGCTGGCTGTCACGAAGCTCTCCCGCACGAGGGCGATGCGTCGGCAATTCTACCGGCCGCGCACCGGTGTTCGCGAACAGACACGAACGTTCCCCTCAACGCCGGTTGAGGGGAACCTAGGTGTCTGTTCGAGAGGGAAGCTCAGCCGATTTTGCGGTCGCGGCTTTTGCGCCGCGAGGCCAGCTCATCCTCGGGTGAGGGGATGGACTCGCCACCGTCGGCCCGCTCGCCCGGGAAGTCGGCGATGGTGCCGGTCAACTCACGCATGGCGCCCGATACCGCGATGCCGAACACGCCCTGACCGCCCTGCAGCAGGTCGACGACCTCTTCGGCCGAGGTGCATTCGTAGACGGTGGTGCCGTCGGAGAACAGGGTGATGTTGGCCAGATCCTGCACGCCACGCTGGCGCAGGTGGTCTACGGCAACCCGGATGTTGTGCAACGAGATACCGGTGTCCAGCAACCGCTTGACGATCTTGAGGACCAGCACGTCCTTGAACGAGTAGAGGCGTTGGCTGCCCGAACCTGCCGCACCCCGGATGGACGGGACCACCAGCGAGGTGCGCGCCCAGTAATCGAGCTGCCGGTAGGTGATGCCGGCGATCTGGCAGGCGCTGGGACCGCGATAGCCGACGAGTTCGTCAGGTACCGAATCATCGGGGAACAGACCACCCTGCACGGGTTCGCCAGCCGGCCTGACAGGCGGCTCCGCGCCGCTCCCGGTCGCCAGATCCAGCTCTTCCTGCCGTGGCGTGTCACCCACTGTGAATCCTCTCGCCGATCGAACTCGCCCGCACCGTAGTGCCATGTCCTGCACCGCAGCCATCTCTTCCGCGGCGGTTTGCTGCGAGCTCGAATGTGTCGAGCATACGCTTCCCGCCGAGCCCTGATTGCTCGCTGTGAAGAAAGTATGGCGCCCGATTTCCCGGGTGAATAACTCCCGCGCCGCGTGTCGACACCGGTATGCCCAGTTGAGACGTATCCGTGACCTGCCAGGCGCGGGCGGCGGTCATGTCGCCTTGAAGTCGTCCGGCGAAACGCTGTCGAGGAACTCCTTGAACTTCTCGACCTCGTCCTCACGGACGGTGCCGGTCGCCTCTTCGTCGTTCTCGTCGGGAATCAGCAGGCCGGCCTCGGCCAGCACCGCCTCCTCGACGTAGATCGGCACGCCGACGCGCAGAGCGATCGCCACCGAGTCCGAAGGCCTGGCCGACACCGTGATGTCGCGGTCGAAGATCAGGTCGGCGTAGAACGTGCCTTCCTGCAGATCGACGATCCGCACCTCTTTGAGCGAATGCCCAAGGGCGGCAATGACATCTCGGATCAGGTCGTGAGTGAGCGGCCGGGCGGGCTCGACACCCTGTTGCTCCAGGGCGATCGCGGCGGCCTCCGACTGGCCGATCCAGATCGGTAGGTACCGGTCACCGTTGGATTCCCGCAACAGCAACACGGGCTGGTTCTGCGGCTGCTCCACCCGAATGCCGACCACGCGAACCTCAGCCATCTGTGCCTGCCCTCCGCACCGCCGTGCCGTTTCGTCGAATCTTCGTCCTTCGCCAGTTCGCCTCAGGGGTCCCGACTTAGACGAGCTGGCCGTCAAAACGAGTCTAGTCCTCAGCGATCCAGAACGTCGCGCACGGCGGACTTGATCAGTGACGTGTGGAGGGTGATCGCCAGGGCGGCCACTTCACGGGCCAGATCGTCGGCCCGATCGCGCGCACCGGCCTTGCTCGCCTTGCCCACCGGGCCGGCGATCTGGGCGATCAGGTCGGATTGGCGGTCTGCCGCGGACCGAAACGCCCGCAGATGCCTGGGCTCGACGCCGTAGTCGCCCAGGGCCCGCGCACACTGGGCGATGACCACGGAATGTTCGTCGAAGAACCCGGCGGGCCCGGGCGTGATGATGCCGTTGCGGACCAACGCCCCGAGCATCTCCTCGTCGATGCCCGACCGGGTCAACAGATCTTCACGGGACAGCCGGACCTGCGTCGGCGCCACCCCAGATATGCCGGCGGTGCCGTCCACCCCGTCGCCTCCGTGGTCGCCACCGTCGGACACCCCCACCAGACGGGGCACCGCGTAGACCGATCCGGCCTGCGGCAACTCACCGTCCGGCTGGGCGTCCAGCTGAGCCTTGATCACTTTCAACGGCAGATACTGGTCACGCTGGGCGGTGAGGATGAACCTCAACCGCGCACAGTCGTACGCAGTGAACCGCCGGTACCCCGACGCGGTGCGCTGCGGTGTGACCAGTCCCTCGGCCTCGAGGAACCGGATCTTGGAGATGCTGACGTCCGGAAAGTCGCCCCGCAGCAGGTCCAGCACTGCGCCGATCGACATCCCGGCCAGCGCAGGTCTGTCGGGGGCAGTCATCGGCTAGCTGGTCGGGCCGCTGTCGTCGTCAGATCGAGGGCCGGTGAGGAACACCAGGCGGAACTTCCCGATCTGCACCTCGTCGCCGTTGGCGAGTACGGCCGAATCGACCGGTTCGCGGTTGACGTACGTACCGTTGAGGCTGCCGACATCGACAACCTGGAACTCGCCGCTCTCCAACCGGAACTCGGCGTGTCGACGGCTCACCGTCACGTCATCGAGAAAGATGTCGCTGTCCGGGTGACGCCCCGCCGACGTGGTCGGCTGATCGAGCAGGAAACGCGATCCGGCGTTCGGTCCACGCTTGACGACGAGCAATGCCGAACCCGCGGGCAGGCCCTCGACGCCGGAAACGGCGCCTTCGGAACCAGCCGTTGCGGGCGCATCCAGTTCGTTCAAAAAGTCCGCGCGAAAAACCGATGTGGTTTCCACCGTCACGTCTTCCGACTGGTCGGCCCCCAAATTGCTGTCCTTTTCCGTCACCCGCTGCTCCTCACTGGCTGCTGTGGCGTTGGCCGGCGCGGCCCCAGCCCATCGTCGGTCTCACGTCGACCGTACCGCGCATCAGGCATCGTTGTGTCCACCACCGCCGGATCCGATGGGGAAGATATCTGCGCGCCGGGTACAGCCGAACCGGTCTTGGCGACCGGCCTTCGAAACCCTAACAATCCCTCACTCGGTCACAGCGGCGCGGTAGCCGTCCGCGTCGAGCAAACCGGCCAGGGCGCCCTCGAGCGTCCCGTCCTCGAGCCGCAGATCGACCAGCCAGCCTTCGCCGTAGGGGTCGGAGTTGACCAGCTGAGGGCTGCCGTCCAGATCACCGTTGACCGCAACGACTTTCGCCGCGACGGGGGCGTAGAGATCCGACACCGATTTGGTGGACTCGACCTCGCCGAACGCGTCTCCGGCGGCCAGGTCGGCGCCGACGTCAGGCAGCTGGACGAACACCACATCGCCGAGGGCGGACTGCGCATAATCGGTGATGCCGACGCGCACCGTGTCGTCACCGGTGCGCAACACCCACTCGTGCTCCGAGGTGTAGTACAGGTCGGCTGGGATCTCGCTCACGGCGCTCCTAAATAGTTCGGGGAGTTGGTTGCTGTGCTCATTTGATGCTCACTTGACGGGCTGAGCGTATTGGCGTGGTTTCGGTTGTCGCAAGGCGGTGACGTCGACACGCTCGGCTTGTTGTATCACCATCGTGCCGCCGACACGCTTGACGCTGTCCATTGCCCCGCCGGGAATGTTCATCGCCGCCGCCAGTGTCGGCGGGTCCCCTATGGCCAGAACCGAATACGGTGGCCGAAGGGTCACCTCGTCGACGGTCAGTGCCCCGGGGGTGCCCATGATCCAGGTGTCGATGCCGACCCGCACCGCGGACTGCTGGTCGCCGCTGCGGATCTCGATGGCCTCGGCGCCCGCCGCGCGCAACTCGTTGATCACATCGAGCATGGTCTCGGCGGGCACCCCGGGCGCATTGTCTTCTATGGTGAGCGTCACTCCCGGACCCGTGGCGGCCACCGTCCCGATCTGGATGGACAGCGCCTCCAGCCGGGCTTGGGCATTCTCGATTGCGGCCTGATCACTGCTGCCCGACGCCTGCAGCTGCTGCAGGGTCCGCTGCAGGTCGGCCACCTCCGTGTTGAGCGAGCCCTCACGTTGCTGCAGAGAGTCCAGGAGCACCAGCAGATCCGCCGGACGCGCGGTCTCCAGCGAATCCCCCGACTCGTTCTGGCGAACCTGCGTGACGATCGCCATGCCCAGCAGGATGCACAACAACACGCCCAGTGCGCCGAACACCAACTGCGCACGGCCACGGCGCACGATCCGCAGATTCCGGAACCGGCGCGGCGAGACATCGGCCGGCATCTCATGGCGGCCGTGGTGCTCGGCATGCTGCTCTGCGTGATGTTCGGGCTTGGGCTCGGACTGCGTGTCGGGCTGGTCCGGCTCAGCCGTTTCAGCCGTTTGGTCCGGTTGGTCCGGCTCGTCCTGGGGTGGGGGCTCCGCTTCGCTCATGTCAGGCGCCGAACAACCTGCGCCGCAGTGCGGCCGCGTTGCCGAAGATCCGGATGCCGAGCACCACGATGATCGCCGTCGACAGCTGGGTACCGACACCCAGCTGATCACCGACGTACACGATCAACGCCGCCACCAACACGTTGAACACGAACGAGACCACGAACACCTTGGCGTCGAATATGCGCTCCAGGTAGGCACGCAACCCGCCGAACACCGCATCCAATGCCGCAACCACGGCGATCGGCAGGTACGGCTCGACGAAGTCGGGAACGCTGGGGTGGAACACCAACCCGAGCACGATTCCGACAACCAGTGCGACGATCCCGATCATCTAACGGTCCATCCTGTGCACGTCAGGCCTATCCAATCTGTTTGGCGAAGTTGACATCTCGCACGGACACCGCGGGCACGGTCAGACCGTCACCCGCACTCACATTCACCCCTACCCCGTAGGAAGTCTCCAACAGCCGCAACCGCTGCAGACCCGGAGTGCGGTCGAAGGCATCGGCCATCCCCTTCGGTGGTCCGATGGCCACAATGGCATACGGACTGGTGATCGGCTGATTGTCGACCAGAATTCCACCACCGGCCTGCCTGATCGTGACGCCCGCGCCGACCCGCACGCCACCCACCGAAACCGCCTCTGCGCCACTGGCCCACAGCGAGTTCACCACCAACTGGAGGTCCCGGTCGAGGATGATCTGCTGGCCGCCGGCGACCCGTTGTTTGGACACGTCACTCAGGTCCTTGGACAGGCCGGGGTCCGTGACCGTCACGGTCAGCCCGGGCCCGATCATCGGGATGGCGGCCGCTTCGATGTTGGCCGTGTCCAGACTGCCGAGTAGATGCTGGCCGTTCTCGTCCATACCGAGCCGGCTGCGCCGCTCGGCGTCCACCTGATCGACCAGTGCATCGCGCTGGGAACTGGCCTCGTCGGCACCGATCTGAGCCGCGCGCACCCGCCCGGCCAGGGTGTGCTGGGCTTCCCGGGCGGCCGGCGCCGCCGTCTGGGCCTGGCCGGCAGCCACCGCGAACACCGTGGCGATCGCCCCCGCGCCGACCACCAACCACCCGAAATCCCGGACCCGCCGGGGCGGCCGGTCACCGGCCTCACGCGCCGCAGCGGCCGCGGCATAGCCGGGGTCGAGGTGCTCCGAGAGCAGCGACCGCAGCAGTGAGGGCAGCGGGATCCGCTTGGGCGCGTGGGCCTCATGGTCATTGAGCCCGGCCCCCGACTCGTAACCGCCCAGGGTGCTCATGCCCGTTTTACGGGGAGTTGTCGCACCACCATGCCCACCTGAACCAGGTACAGCACGGCCGACCACAGGTAGAGGGCCACACCCCACAGCAGGAAGGCCCACCCGCAGGCCAGTGCGACCCGACTCCACGTCGCGTCCCACTGACCGAGCAGCACCCACGGGAAGGCCGACATCAACGCGAAGGTGGCGGCCTTGCCCAGATACGTCACCGGCAGCGCGGTCAGTCCCCGGCGGCGCAAGAGCGGCAGCGTGGCGGCGAGCACCACATCGCGGCCGAGGAGGGTCAGCACCAACCACCACGGGACCACGCCGTACAGCGCCAGGGCGACCGGAACGGTGACCATGTAGATCCGGTCGACGAGTGGGTCGAGCAGCTCTCCGAGCCGCGACGACTGGTTGTCGACCAGCCGCGCGATCTTGCCGTCAGCCCAGTCGGAGAAGCCGCTGAACATCAGGATCGCAACGGCCCACCCGTTGGCGTGCGCACCGAACAGCAGCCAGAGGAAAACGGGCACCAACACGAGGCGCAGCGCACTGAGCGCGTTGGGCACGGTCAGCACCCGATCCGACCGGGGCGCGGCCCGACTCGTAGCGCTTCTGCCCTCAGGAGCAGGCGCGTGATCCATGCCTAAAACCTAGCGGAACACACCCGGCAGGCTCAGCGCCGACATGGTGTCGTCGTTGAGCGGATTGTCGTGGACCATGTATGTCCACGTCGACGTCGGCCGCGCCAGCTTGGACAGATCGATACCGGGCTCGTCCTCGATGTCCTCCGCGGTGTCGAAGGTCTGCTGGGCGGCTTCGATGGCGTCGGCGGCCAGCGAGGCGAACGCGTCGACGGCCATCCGGTGGAACTCGTCGAGCGGGTTCTGCCGGCCCAGCGCCCGCAGGTGGATGCTCTCGCGGATGTCGGCGAGGAACGCCAGATGGTCGCACCAACCACGGTCGAGGTGGTACAGCATGATCAACCGGCAGATCTTGGTCAGCTTCTCCTCGGCATCCTCACCCAGCCCCTCGGCCAACTTCGCATACCGCTCCGGTGAACGGACCTCGAGCTCCTGGCGTGCGGTATCGGTGCGCAGCAGGGTTTCGCGACGCTCCACGATGATCGCGCGCTGCTGGGCGATCAGCTGGTTGTAGCGCCAGGTGTTGGCGTGCACGTCGAGCAGCCTGCCCTCGGCGACCCGTTGCGCGTGGTCGAGCAGACCGGCCGCCCTGGGGGCGGTGACCCGGCCGTCCTCGTCGGTTTCTACCGGCAACTTGGTGTCGTCGAGGTGGGCGGCCACCACCTCGTCCTCCCAGCTGGAGAAGAACACCGTCGAGCCGGGGTCGCCCTGGCGTCCGGCCCGCCCGCGCAACTGGTTGTCCAGGCGTTCGGTGTGGTGCCGGCCGGTGCCGACCACGTGCAGCCCGCCGAGGTCGGCGACCTTCTCCTTGTCTGGCGAGTCGTCACCGGCATCGGATCCGCCGAGCCGTATGTCGGTGCCGCGACCGGCCATCTGGGTCGACACCGTGACCGAGCCCAGCTTGCCTGCCTCAGCGATCACGGAGGCCTCTTCGGCATCGTTCTTGGCGTTGAGCACGACGGCGGGGACACCGGCCTTGACCAGCCTGCGGTGCAGGTCTTCGGACTCGGCCACGTCGTGGGTGCCGACGAGCACCGGCTGACCGGTCTCGTGCACCTCGGCGATGTGCTCGACGATGGCGTGGTTCTTGGCAGCCTCGGTGAGGTACACCCGGTCCGTCTCGTCCTCGCGGACGTTGGGCTTGTTCGGCGGAATCGGCGACACCCCGAGCTTGTAGAACTGGCGCAGCTGCTCGCCTGCGGCCAGCGCGGTACCGGTCATGCCGCACACCGTCGGATAGCGGTTGACCAGCGCCTGCACCGTGATGGTGTCGAGGACTTCACCGGTCTCGGTGGTCTCGATGCCTTCCTTGGCCTCGACGGCGGCCTGCAGGCCGTCCGGCCAGCGCTGCAGCGAGGCGATGCGTCCACGGGACGCGTTGATCAGGTGCACCGCGCCGTCGCGGACGATGTAGTGCACATCGCGCTGCAGCAGCACATGCGCGTGCAGCGCGACGTTGACCTCGGTGAGCGTGGTGGCGACGTGCTCCTCCGAGTACAGGTCGATATTGCCCAGGCGAGTCTCCAGCTTGCGGGCACCGGCCTCGGTGAGATGCACGTTGCGGTTGTCGTCGTCGGTGTCGAAGTCCGTTCCGGCGGTCAGGTCGCCGACCATCCGGATGATCTCGACGCGGGGCTGCTCGCGGTGGCTGGTGCCGGCCAGCACCAGCGGCACCAGCGCCTCGTCGACCAGGACCGAGTCGGCCTCGTCGATGAGTGCGACATCGGGATTGGGTGACACCAGATCGGCAACATCGGTGACCAGCTGATCACGCAGGACATCGAAGCCGATCTCGTTGACCGATGCATAGGTGACGTCGCACTCGTAGGCGGCGCGGCGTTCTTCGGCTGTCGAATCCTCGGTGATCCAGCCGACGGTCAGGCCGAGCGCCTCCAGCAGCGGGCCCATCCATTCCGCGTCGCGCTTGGCCAGATAGTCGTTGATGGTGATGACGTGCACGTGCCGGCCGCCGATGGCGTAGCCGGCTGCCGCGATCGCCCCGGACAGGGTCTTGCCCTCACCGGTGGCCATCTCGACGATGTCCCCGGCGAGCATGCGCAGCGCCCCGAGCAGCTGCACATCAAAAGGACGGAGGCCAGTGGTCCGGTCGGCGGCTTCGCGGGCAAGCGCCAGGAACTGCGGCATGTCGGCCGATGCGGCCAGGTCCTCCAGCTCGAGCAGCTTGGCAGCCTTGGTGAGCTGCTCGTCGTCGAGTTTGGCAGCCTTGTCTTCGAACTCGGCTGCACCCTTGACCTCTGAGAGCGACCGGGCCTCGTTCCGCTCGGTACTGGCCCCCAGTAGCTTCCAGAATTTGCTGCTCAAGCGGCCCGGTTTGGCGCTGGACGTCTTCGGCACATGTTCACGGTACGCGGACGCGCCGACTGCTCCCGAGCGTGACCCCGGGCGCGACGCCGAACCGGCTCGGACGAGCCCGCCTACAGTTCGTCGGGGTACTTTGCCCGCATGGACATGTTCACCCCGACACTGGACTGGGGCAGTGAGCTGGTCGCCTCCTTGCAGTGGATCGCCATCGCCTGGGTCATCGCCGCGATCTGCACGCTGGCCGTGCTGATAACCGTCGGCACGTTGACCCATTGGGGACGACAGTTCTGGCGCATCACCGGCGCGTACTTCGTCGGCCCCGGGTCGGGGAAGGTCTGGCTGTGGCTGGGCACGATTCTGCTGTCGGTGGTCACCGGCGTGCGGCTCACGGTGCTGTTCAGCTATCAGGGCAACGACATGATGAGCGGTGCGCAGGTCGCCGTGCAGGGCCTGGCCGCCAACGACGAGGCCATCAAACAGTCGGGGATCCACGGGTTCTGGGTGGCGCTGGGCATCTTCTGCGTCCTGGCCGTCATCTATGTGGCCCGGATCATGCTCGACCTGTTCATCATGCAGCGGTTCATGCTGGCCTGGCGTGCCTGGCTGACGGATCAGCTCACCGGCGACTGGTTGAGCGAAAAGGCCTACTACCGCACCCGGTTCATCGACGACACGATCGACAACCCCGATCAACGTATCCAGTCCGACATCGACATCTTCACCGCGGGCGTGGGGCCGATGCCGAACAACCCCAACTACTTCAGCAAGAGCACGCTGCTGTTCGGTGCGATCGATGCGGTGGTGTCGGTCATTTCGTTCGCCGTGATTCTGTGGAACCTGTCCGGGAACCTCACGATGTTCGGCTTCACCATTCCGCGCGCGATGTTCGTGATCGGACTGTTCTACGTACTGCTGGCCAGCATCGTGGCGTTCTGGATCGGCCATCCGCTGATCAAGTTGACCTTCAACAACGAGAAGTACAACGCCGCGTTCCGTTATGCGCTGGTGCGGTTGCGCGACGCCGCCGAGGCGGTGGCGTTCTACCGCGGCGAGGTCGCCGAACGACTCCAGCTGCGTGAGCGCTTCGAGCCGGTGGTGAACAACTACCGCCGGTTCATCAACCGCTCGGTCAAGTTCTACGGCTGGAACCTGTCGATCAGCCAGATCATCGTCCCGCTGCCCTGGGTGCTGCAGGCCCCTCGACTGTTCACCGGCGAGATCAAACTGGGTGCGGTGAATCAGACGATCTCGGCGTTCAACAACATCCAGGATTCCCTGTCGTTCTTCCGTAACTCTTACGACGCGTTCGCCGGGTGGCGGGCGTCGATCATGCGTCTGCACGGCCTGGTGATTGCCAACGAACAGGCCCGTGACCTACCCGAGTTGACGGTCGAGCCGAGCAAGGACTGCCTGGTCGAGCTCGAGGCCGTCGAGGTGCGCACCCCGGCCGGGGAACCGCTGGTCGACAATCTGGATCTGCGGCTGGATTGCGGTGACACGCTGATCGTGACCGGCAAGTCCGGCGCCGGAAAGACGACACTGCTGCGCAGCCTGGCCCAACTCTGGCCGTATGCCACCGGGACGTTCCGCTATCCGGTCGCCACCAACGAGACGATGTTCCTGTCCCAGATGCCCTATGTGCCCCTCGGTGACCTGCGCGCCGTGGTGTCCTACCCCGCCGAGCCGGGAAGCATCCCGGACGAGGAACTGCACGCGGCGTTGCAGAAGGTGTCACTGCCGCAGTGCTCGAAACGACTGGCAGAGGTGGCCGACTGGGCCAAGGTGCTCTCCCCCGGCGAGCAGCAGCGCATCGCCTTCGCCCGGATCCTGCTGACCCGGCCACGGGCGGTGTTCCTGGACGAGGCGACCTCCGCGCTCGACGAGGGCCTGGAGTACACGATGTACGCGCTGGTGCGGTCCGAGCTGCCCGAGACCATCCTGGTCAGCGTCACCCACCGCAACACCGTGGGCCAGCACCACGAACAGCATCTGCAGCTGCACGGCGGCGGGCATTGGACTCTGGGCGAAATCGAGGACGACGAGGCCGGCCTGATCAAGCAACCGTAGCGGTGAGTTCCCGGTAACTTGCCGGGGTATGGATATGTTCACCCAGTCCCTGGACTGGGGCAACGAGATCCTGGCTTCGCTGTGGTGGGTCGCCAAGGCCTGGGCGATCGGTGCGGTGGCTCTGGTGTTCGCCTTGGCCGTGCTGGCGCGTATCACCACGTGGGGCCGCCAGTTCTGGCGGGTCACCGGCGGTTATTTCCTTGGCCGCGAAAGCATTCCGGTGTGGGGACTGCTGGGTGTGCTGCTCCTGTCGGTGATGTTCTCGGTGCGCATGGACGTGCTGTTCAGCTACTACGTCAACGACCAGACCACGGCGCTGCAGGTGGCGTTCTCCGGCGCCGGTTCGGGCAATGAAGCGGTGCGCCGCTCGGGAATCGACGGTTTCTGGCATTCGATCCTGATCTTCGGGCTGTTGGTGATCACCGACATCACCCGCACCTTGCTCGATCTGTATCTGATGCAGTACTTCATCGTTCGTTGGCGTGTCTGGCTCACCCACCGGCTCACCGGCGACTGGCTGGACCAACGGGCCTACTACCGCGGCAGATTCATCGGCGGCTTCGGCGGTACTCCGATCGACAATCCGGATCAGCGTATCCAGCAGGACATCGACGTCTTCACCACCGGCACCGGACCAGAAACCAACACACCGACTGTCGCCACCGCGCAGACGCTGTTGTTCGGATCGGTCTACTCGATCGTCTCGGTCGTGGCGTTCACGCCGATCCTGTGGAATCTGGCCGGCCCCTTGACGTTTCTGGGCGTGACGGTGCCGAAGGCATTGTTCTGGATCGCGCTGGTGTGGGTGGCGGTCACGACGGTCGTGGCGATCTGGATCGGCAGGCCGATGATCCGGCTGACTTTCCGTAACTCGCTGACCAACGCCGCTTTCCGGTACGCACTCGTGCGTGTCCGCGACGGCGCCGAAGCGGTCGGCTTCTATCACGGCGAACGCACCGAACGTGGCACGCTGGCGGATCGGTTCGCCGAGGTCATCGCAAATTACCGGCGACTTGTCCTGCGGGGCGTGGCGTTCCTCGGCTGGAACCGATCCATCAACCAGATCATCGATCCGCTTCCGCTGATCATTCAGGCACCACGGTTGTTCGCGGGTCAGCTCACCTACGGCGACGTCCTGCAGTCGGCGAGTGCCTTCAACCGGGTGCAGAGTTCGTTGAGCTTCTTCCGCTCGGTGTACGACGCATTCGCCGGATACCGGGCCGCGATCATTCGCCTCGACGGGCTCGTCGCCGCCAACGAACAGGCAAGGGCGCTACCACGATTGGATATCGGGGTGAGCGCCAACGGCGGAGTCGAACTCGAGGATGTCGAGGTGCGGTCACCCGACGGCGATCTGCTGCTGCACGACCTCGACATGCAATTGGCACCGGGTGATTCGTTGGTCATCACCGGGCCGTCCGGCACCGGGAAGACGACACTGCTGCGAAGCCTGGCACGCCTGTGGCCGTACGGATCCGGGACCGTGCGTTATCCCGAGCAGGGTGAGGTGATGTTCCTGTCCCAACTCCCCTATGCCCCGCTGGGCGATCTCCGCACGGTGGCCTGTTATCCCGCACCTACGGGTACCTACGGCGACGACGAGATGCGGGCCGCGCTCAACACGGTCGCCCTGGGAAATCTGACTGCCCGCCTGGACGAGGAGGCCGATTGGGGGAAGGTGCTGTCTCCGGGTGAACAGCAGCGGATCGCGTTCGCCCGGATTCTGCTGGCCAAACCGTCGGCCGTCTTCCTCGACGAGGCCACCTCGGCGCTCGATGCCGGTCAGCAGTACGCGTTGTACTCGACCCTGCGCACCGAACTACCCGACTGCATCGTCGTCAGCATCAGCCATCGGGACAGCGTCAACCGGCTCCACGACCGTCGCCTGGAACTGCTGGGCGACGGCCGCTGGGAGCTCAGTCTGGTCGGGGAACCGGCCTAACGCGCCGCGGCGTGCGTACCGGCGCGGCGCCCGAAGAACGATCCTTCACCGAGCTGCACGCCGCTGGCGTAGCCCAGGCCGTCCTGGGCGATGTTGGACGCGCAGGCCCCTGCCGCGTAGAGGCCCGTGATCACGCTGCCGTCCTCACGCAGCACCTCGCCGTCGATGGACACCGTCAGCCCGCCCATGGTGAAGCCCGAGTACATGGCGACGCCGAGCGACAGGTCGAACGCCGCGTACGGGCCGGTGCTCTGCGCGGCGATGTAGTCGGGTTGTTTGTGGAAGTCGGGATCCTCGCCGTTGGCCGCGTTCTTGTTGTAGCGGTCCAGCGTCGCGGCCAGGTTCCCGGCCGGGATGCCCAGTGCTTCTTCGACTTCGGCGATCGTCTCGTAGCCGTCGATGAACTGGATGAGCGGCAGGGCCGGCATCTCCATGTGGGCTTCGTCGACGATCAGGTATGCCTGTTGATCGGGCTGCTGCAGCACGAACGCCGAGGTACGCGAATGGTAGGAGTCCTCGGTGACGAAGCGCTGCCCCTGGTTGTTGACGATCACGCCGGTCAACAGGATCTCCGGAGGGTAGGCCGCGGCGGTGATGAACAACTGGTCCATGCCGTTGGCCACGCCGCCTGCCGCGACGCCCATCCGGATGCCCAGGCCGTCGTCGTTGGGGTTGCCCAGGATGTAGGGCTCCACCTCGCCGTGATGTTTGGTGCGACGCTTCTTGCCGAGCGCCGGGGTGTATTCGGCGACCATCTCGGGGTTCATCGCGAATCCGCCGGCGGTGATGATGACCGATTTCGCTTTGACGCACCCGGTTTCGCCGAAGTGCTTCCACTTCACCCCGACCACAGCGCGGTCATCCGTACTACCGTCGACGATCAGATTGGTCGCCCCGACCTCGTAGCGGATCGTGACACCCAGCGTCTCAGCGCGTTTCAGCAGGAGATCGATCACCATCGCCGCGCCGCCCAGCTCGCCGGGCACGGGGACCGAGTGACCGCGGGGCGCCGGCGTGGCCTGCTCGGTGAACGGCCACACCTTCTCGTTGCCGGTGTAGGACAGCCCCTCGGTGCCCGGCGGGACCACCACCTTGCCCGGGTAGAAGCTGCGCTCGAACTGGAAGCCCAGTGCCTCAAGCCAATTGAAATGTTCGACGCTGCCGTCGCTGTAGGCGCGGATCTTGTCCAGATCGGGTTCGCGCGAGACGGCGACCAGGTACTTGTACATCTCCTCGGCGGTGTCGGGGTGCCCGGTGGCCTCCTGCACCGCGGTGCCGCCGCCGAGATAGAAGTGCCCACCGGCCATCGCGGTGGTGCCACCGGCCGCGGCAGCCTTCTCCAACACCAGAACCCGGGCACCGTTGGCGGCAGCGCTGACCGCCGCACAGCCTCCGGCGATGCCGAATCCGACCACCACGACATCGAATTCGTCGGACCAGGATTCGACGGCGACGACCTCGGAGGCCTCGACGAGTTCGGGGATTTCCTTCACTGCTGCTCCTGTTTCACATACTCGAAGAACGCCCGGATCTCGGGCGGGATGTAAGCGATCTCCAGATACGGCACCCCGGCGCCGGCGGCCGACAGGTAGGCGAATCTCATTCCCCCGGGCATCTCGCCCTGACACACCACCGGCGTCGCGTCGCCTTCGGCGTCGCGCAGTCGCGCCTCGAATGCCTCCGGGTCGGCCGCCTCGACGCAGATGTGGTGCAGGCCTGCTCCGTGCCGTTCCAGGAATTCGGTGTAGATGCTCTCGCCGCTGACCGGCGCGATCAGTTCCAGTTGGGTGTCACCCGCGTAGCTCAGTGAGATGTCGGCCACGAAATCGGCGGGCCGGCCGTGGTGGAGGCAGGTCTCGGGGCTGAAATGCACCGCGGGCATACGCACCCACCGTCGTGCCCCCAGCAGGGCGGTCAGGGCCTGTTCGGTGGCGTCCAGATCAGCGGTAACCCAGGCGATCTGGACAGGTGTCTGATTAAGCATCGCCATGAGAATATCGCCCACCCGCCGGGTTGGCTAGAACGTGTTCTAGTTAGCGCAACTCCGAGCGCACGCCGCACCCCACCGGCGTCCGTTCACACCGGTCAGGGCTGCCCGACCAGATTCGAGACCTCACCGGCAGGCGACCCGCCACCGCGGGCCTGCCCACTCGCATTCTGCCAGGACACCGCGGCCGGGTAGTTGCCCCACGTGCTGTTGAACATGCCGACGATCGCGGCACGGCCATCGGGCATCACCATGTACACGGGGCCACCGGAATCGCCCTTCTGACTGACCACGCCGTTGGCCATGGTGAACCACCCGTTGTTGACGGCCTCGATGGTGCCGCAACTCTCCCCCGTGACCACACCGAAGTGACAGACGGGCGCACCCGGCGTCGGCATCGCCGACGGATCCTCCACCAGCATCCGCCCACCCGGCAGAATGTTGTTCACCGCGACGTCGCCCGCCAATTGGATGGTCTCCCAATCGGAAATCATGTGATTGGTGTCGACGGTGGCGCCGTCGGGTGTGTTGTCCTGGAAGGAACCCAGGTGCCCGATGAAGTTGCCGTCCCGGTCGTCCACCGGCCCACTTCCCCGGCAGTGGCCCGCCGTGAACGCGACGCGGCTGATCGGATCCACGTAGCCCAGCGTGCAGACATTCGTGCCCTGCCGGACTTCCATACCCGGGTACACCAGCGAACCCGCGGCGACTGCCACCGGTGCCGGATACACCAGCAACCCCGCCACCGGAACCCCGGCCAGCGCCCGCACCACCCCACCTAGCCATCTCTTCACGGCCGGCCTCCCTCGCTGTACGGACGTGGTGAACGTCACCCTACCGACATCAATATCGGTCGGGCGGCAACTTTGTTACCGGGGGTACCCACATCCCTTGAGATCCAATGGCAGAAACAACGACGGCCCGGACCAGCTGGTCCGGGCCGTGCGTCTGTTCAGGTCAAGGAATCGTCAAGACCTGGCCGGGGTGAATCAGGTCGGGATTGGCGATGCCACTGGCATCGGCGATCTGCTGGTAGCGGTTGCCATCGCCGTAGAAGCGCTCGGCGATCGCCCACAGGGTGTCACCGGAGACCACCGTGTAGGTGCGCGGCTCGGGTGCCGGCGGGGGTGGCGGCGGCGCAGCCGGCTCGGGTGCGGCGACCGGCTCCTCGACAGCGGCCGGGGCAACCTCAACCTCGGGCGCGGCAGCCTCGGGCGCCGGTGGCGGCGGCTCGGAGGTTGCGGTCTCAGAGTTCCAAGCGGGCCCGTCCGCGGCGTACAGCACCAGGTTGCGGTCGTCCTGGAGAACCAGCTTGACGTCCTTCTTGCCCTTGGTGTCGGTGTGCCACACCGGCTTTTCGGACGTGTACAGCACGAAGTTGCCGTCGGTCTGCACCTCCGCCCGCTGCACATCCTGGCCGTTGGTGGAAGTCGACCAGACCGCTTGGCCACGTGCCTCCAACACGAGGTTGCCGTCATCCTGCAACGTCAGCGTGTACGCGCCGTTGTTGGAGGTGAGTGACCCCCCCTTCTCCAGCTTCTGTCCTTCGGTCAGTGTGTCTCCCACGCAATGCCCCTTTCGTGGCCGTGATCCGGGTTGTAGCACCCGGGTTCTGTCGACCTTACTGATTTCAAGATTGCTTTGGTGCTATTCGGCTCGGCTCGAATTCAAACGTCGCGCAAACACTGGGAAACGCTGGGAATCTCCAGGGCAGAAGCCGCGAATCGGCCGCGCACGGCGTGTCGCGCAGCGAGGCTCGGCCGCATGATCGGCCGGGTTCGAGAGAATAGTAACTCGCGTCAATTCCTCTGCCGGCCAATGATTCTGGCCGTACCGTCGGCGGCCGGGGCCACACGGGTCATCCGACCGGCTGGGACTCGGCAGACTCGACGGGCTGCCAGCCCGGTGGGCCGAACACGTAGCCCAGCCTGTCACGCAGACGGCGGGCCCGACGCACGTCGCGGGCGATCGCCACGTATTCGTGGGTCTGCAGCTTCCAGATGTTGAAGGTGCTCACCGGCTTGGTCAGCCCGTAGTGCGGGCGGAACACCTCCGGCTGGAAGGTGCCGAACATCCGGTCCCAGACGATGAGGATGCCGCCGTAGTTGCGGTCCAGATACAGCTGATCCCGCCCATGGTGCACACGATGATGAGACGGCGTGTTGAAGATGAATTCGATTGGCCGCCACAACTTTCCGACCCGCTCGGTGTGAACCCAGAACTGATAGACCAGCTCGCGAACACCAGCCACGGCGGGATGCCGAGCAGGGGCAACGGAATCCAGGCGAGAATCTCACCGCTGTTGTTCCATTTCTGGCGCAGCGCGGTGGCGAAGTTGTAGTACTCACTTGAGTGGTGGGCCTGATGCGTCGCCCAGATCACCCGCACCCGGTGCGCAATCCGGTGGTAGCTGTAGAACAGCAGGTCCACCCCGACAATCGCGATCACCCAGGTGTACCACCGGTCCCCGGGTAGGTGCCACGGCGCCAGGTACGCGTAGATGGCGGCATAACCCAACAGCGCCAGCAGTTTCCATCCGGCCGTGGTGAGGATGGACACCAACCCCATCGAGATACTCGCCCACGCGTCACGGGTGCTGAACGCGCCTGCGGGTTCCCGTTGAGGTTCGATGTGCTCCAGGCGACGCGCGGCAACCCATTCCACGGTCAACAACACCAGGAAGAACGGGATCGCGAAGAAAACCGGATCCCGCATCGGCGGGGGCAGAAAGTCCAGGACGGACCGGATCATGTCCATGTCAGCATCTTCGGGTCAGCGGAAATTGAGTACCTGGCTGCCCCAGGCCGCGTGCAGATCACGGTCCAGGTCGGCGATGGTCTTGTCCTGTTTGTCGATGAGCAGCGTGGCGCGGTCATCGCGGCGATATGGCCGCCATACCGGCTCCCCCGGCGCTCCCGAGGGTTGCCCGGTCGCCGCGAAGTTGACCCACCGGCGGCGCAGCCGCCCCGACACCGCACGTCCATGCTTGAGCCCACCCAGCTTGAATGTCGGATCCTTCGGTCCGGCAACGAGATTGCCCCAGACGTAGGGCAGCTCGGTCGCATGGGCGGCGCCGAGTCGCAGCAGTCTCAACATCGGCGTGGTGTAGTCGAAGCGGTACAGGTGCACCGGGGCGACGGCACTGTGACCTTCGGCGAACCACAGTGTCGGCATGCGGAATCCGATATCGCGCGCCATACCCAGCCCGATCGCCTTGGGCCGCAATCCCGCATAGGCCGACGTGATCTGGGCTTCGGTCGGCAGTTGCAGGCCGGGTTGCTCGGCGGCGATCGCAGCGAACATCGATCGCAGTGCGCCGGGGGTGATCGGCATCAGCGGTGATTTCATCCAGCGGAACACCGTGGCCTCGTGCTCATTGGTTCCGATGATCAGCGGCACCGGATGGGTGCGCCCAGCCCTGGCCGCCACGACCGGATAGTCCGGAACCACGTCGCCGTCGACGATCGGTGCGAATGCCAGCAGGCCGGGTGTCTGGGTCGGGACCGCGTCGAACACCTCCTTGGCCGCCGCCAGGATGGCGGGCACCGGCGCCCCGGACAATTTCCCGACCTCGTCGCGTTCGACGCCCAGGCGCTCCAGGAACTGGGCGGCAACGGCACGTGATCGTTCAGCGTCGTACACCGATGTCGCCGGGGAACTCTGCGCGATCGCCGCGCTGAACAACCCTTCGGCGGCCGGGCTGGCCAGCAGGGTGGTGACGATCCCACCGCCGGCCGACTCGCCGAACAGGGTCACCCGTTGTGGGTCACCGCCGAAGGCGGCGATGTTGTCGCGTACCCACTGCAGTGCGAGCAGCACATCGCGCAGGCCGAGGTTGGTGTCGAAACGCAGCCCGTTGGCACCCGGCTGCCCGTTGAATTCGGACAGGTCCAGGAAACCGAACGGGCCGAGCCGGTAGTTGACGGTGACCACCACGGCGTCGCCCTCGGAGGCAAGGACCGCCCCGTTGTAGAGCGGCTGGCTCCCCGAGCCGAGGACATAGGCACCGCCGTGGACCCAGACCATGACGGGCTTGGCGTCGCCCGCCTCGGTTCCTGCCGGCGCCCAGACGTTGAGCACCAGACTGTCCTCACCCTGGCGGCCGCCCAGGTCCAGCGGTAGCCGCGGGTCGGTGATCTGCGGGCATACCGGGGCTGCCCCCGTCGCGTCGGCGATGTCCTGCCGGCGCGGGGGCGGCTGCGGTGACCGCCACCTCAACTCGCCGACCGGCGCGGCGGCGTAGCGAATACCGAGCCATTGCTTGACCGTTCCGTCGTCGGTCCCGCGAACCGGGCCGTGCCCGGTCTCTACGACCGGCTCAGCCCTGGTCCGGGCGTGTGTCGGCTCGGTCATGCGGACTCCTCGGTGAAGCGTGGGCGAACTCCCCCACGGTACTCACCCACCGACGTGGGCTCGGATAGGTTTGTCCGGTGCGGAAGTGGGCGTTGTTGATCGCGGCCGTCATCACCGAGGTCACCGCCACGCTGTCGCTGCGTGCGTCTCAGGACCATCCGGGGTGGCTGGCGCTGGTGGTGTGCGGCTATCTGGCCGCATTCGTGTTGCTGACCCTCGTGCTGCGGGCGGGCATGCCCGTCGGCGTCGCCTACGGCATCTGGGGTGCGCTGGGTACCGCGGCGACGGCCGCGCTGGCCGCGGTGTTGTTCGGCGATCCGTTCACCTGGCCGATCGTGGCCGGTATCGGTCTGATCATCGCCGGGGTGCTGCTGGTCGAACTGGGGTCGCACCCGCGTCAGGCCGAGTCATGATGTGGCTGGCCCTGACCGGGGCGATCCTGGTCGAGGTGTTCGCCACGCTCGGGCTGCGCGCGTCGGACGGGTTCCGCCGCAAGGTCTGGATCGCGCCGGTGATCGCGGGGTACGTGACGTCGTTCTATCTGCTGTGGCTGGCCCTGTCGTTGGGTGTGCCCGTGGGCATCGCCTACGGCATCTGGACCGCATGCGGGGTCGCGCTGGTCGCCGTCATCGCGAAGTTCCTGTTCAGAGAACCGCTGACCCCGGTGATGATGCTCGGTATCGCCCTAATCGTGTCGGGTGTGTTCACGATCGAGCTGGCCGGCATCGGCCCCGGAACGGCGCCCTGACGACGGCCGTCCCGGCAGCACCCCGGCCAGCAGGGCGGCGACCATCCCGGCCAGCGGAACGACCAAGAGGCCGACCCGCAAACCGGCGGCGTCGGCGACGAGCCCGACCAGCAGTGGCGCACCGAAGAACCCCACCCGCATGAGCCAGGTGACCACGGTCAGCCCGGTCCCGGGTCGCAGCCCCGGCAGCTGATCGGCGCCGTGCATCGCGGCCGGCACCAGGGTGGCCACCCCCAGGCCCGCCACCGCGAAACCGGCGATCGTGGTGGCGATGCTCGGGAAGGCCAGCGCGGTCCCCATTCCGGCAGCGGCGATGAGTCCGCCCACCCGTGTCACGGTGGCCTCGCCGAATCTGTCGACCAGCCGGTCGCCGATCAGCCTTCCGACGAACATGAACCCGACCAGCGCGATGTACCCGAAGACCGCCAAAGCCGGTGGTGTGTGCAGGCTGTCGCGCAGATACAGGGTGGCCCAGGAACTTCCGGCGTCCTCGACCGTGGCGCCTGCGATGGCGATCAGCACCAGGGCCAGCAGGATCAGGTACACCCGCGGCCCCGCCCCCGTCCCGGCCGGGGCGTGCGCTGCCGGATGATCGTCGTGGTCGGGTCCGGGCAACAGGTAGCCGTAGGCGGCCACGGCCACCGCGCTCAACAGCACGGCGATCACCGAGAGATGGACGGCGCGCGGGATTCCCAGGGCGATTGCACCGGCACCGGTGAGCCCGCCGAGGATCGCCCCGGCCGCCCACACCGCGTGCAGTGAGTTGATGATCGACCGGCCGTGTTCGCGCTGCAGCCGCAGCCCGTGCGCGTTCTGCGCGACGTCGACCACCGAATCGCAGGCCCCGGCCAGGAACAACGCGGTGGCCAACAGCAGCGGTGTGTTCGCCAGGCCGGCCAGGACCACGAAGGCGGCCAGCGCCACGGTGCCGATGACCGCCACCCGTGCGCTGCGAAACCGTCGAATCAGTGTCGCCGCAGTCAATCCTGCGACCAGCGCGCCGCCGGAGAACGAGGCGACAGCCGCCCCGTACACCGCATTGCTCAGGTGAAGGTCGGTCTTGATCTCCGGATAGCGCGGCAGGAGATTGGCGAAGATCGCACCGTTGGTCAGAAACAAAGCTCCCACCGCGATGCGGGCCCGGCGTAAGTCGGATACCACTGAGCCGACACTACTGCGCGGCTGACGGGTCAGCCGACCGCCGATACCAGCCGTTCACTGACCTGCCACAGGTCGGCGGCCTTGGCCGCGTCGTAGGAATCACGCGAGGACCGGATCCGGCGACTCCCCTCGAAGTACGCCCCGGTGACGCCGTCGAGGTCCGGGCCGGCCACCAGCGCGGCGAGGTTGGCTCCGGAGCGTCGAGTGCTGTTGACGTTGGGCAGTACCCGCAGGGCAGGCATGAACAGACGCCAGGCCATTCGCTGAACGCCCGGGTAATCCCTGGCCAGCCCCGAGCCCGGCATCAGGCCCGGATCGAAGGCGTTGACCGTGATTCCGCGGGCACCGTGGCCCAGCCGCCGGTCCAACTCATAGCTGAACAACAGGTTGCACAGTTTGGAGGTGGTGTAGCGACGCCGGCCCTCTTCGCCGGTGAGTCCGCCCGGCGGAGGGCTGAGCAGGTCGTCGGCCGAGGTGTAGCGGGGCGCCGGCATACCGGTGAACTTGTCCGGATCGTGGGTGCCGCTGCCGACCACCACGATCCGTGCCGGTGTGGTCAAGTGCTCGAGTAGATGCTGTACCAGAGCGAAGTGACCGAGATGGTTGACCCCGAACGTGATTTCGTAGCCGTCGTCCGTCGTCTGCGAACCCGCAACCATCTGCAGCCCGGCGTTGCACACCAACGCGTTCACCGGCGGCACGTCCAATTTCGGCAATCTGCAGGCAAAGTCGCGCACCGACCGCAGCGAGGCCAGATCGAGTTCACTGACCGTGGCGCGCCCGGTATGCCCGAGCCGCGCCGCCGCGTCCGCACCACGCTCGGCGTCGCGCACGGCCAGCACCACGTGCCGCCCCGGATCGGACTCCAGCAGTGCCAGTGCGCATTCGAATCCCAGCCCGGTGTTCGCACCCGTGATGATCGCGGTCTTGTCGGTCACTGTTCGTCCTCCAGGAGTATCGGGACCAGAGCGGTGACGGCTTGCCACAGCCTCCGGTACATGCGCACGACGTCGGTGGTGTCGGGTTCGAGGTGGTTGGCGAAGAACACCCCGTCAGACTGCGCGACGGCGAAGGCGGTGAGTTCGGCAACCACCCGCTCTGCGCGGTGTGGCGGCAGGCCGTCGGGCAACAGGCGGCGGACGGCATCGGAAAATCGCGCGATCGCGGTGTCACGCACGCGGCGCACCACCTGCGTCACCGTCGGATCATCGCTGCGTTCCAAGGACAGCAGGTAGAGGATCCGCAGGAATTCGGGGCGCTGCGACTGCAGTTCGGCCAGGACCGAGAGTCTTTCGTCGATGCTGCCTTCGCTCGGTATCGCCGCGAAGAAACGTTCGGCCCCGCGGGCCATCACCGCGGCGAGGACGCCGTCCTTGGATCCGAAATGCCAGTAGATGGAGCTGGCCGGTAGCCCGCACGCCTTGCGGATGTCACTGATCGAGGTCGCGGCGTAACCGCGGGTGGCGATCAGTCGCTCGGTGGCCTCGAGGATCTGCTCCCGTGAATCCGCGCCCTGCTGTTGTCTTCTGGTGGCTGGAGACGTCATGTCGACCTGTCTGTAAGGATCGTTACAGACAGGCTAACAGCGCTCGCGGGCAGTCCGCCAGTGGCACGCTGAACCGGTGACGATCCACAGCGACACCGCCGCCGACGATCTGATCCAGCTCTTCCCACCGGGAACACAGCACGACGCCGACGGCACCCTGATGGTCGGCGGTTGCCGGCTGGACGCGATCGCCGAGCAGTTCGGCACCCCGGCGATCGTGGTGAGCGAAGACGCGTTGCGGCAGCGGGCGCGGGACTACCTCGCGGCGTTCCGCAGCCGTTGGCCGCGCAGCGATGTGGCGTTCGCATCAAAGGCTTTCCCGTGCACCGCCGTCCAGAGGGTGATGGCCTCCGAAGGCCTGCACCTCGACGTCGCGGGCGGTGGCGAGATCCTGTCGGCGATCAAGGCCGGCGCCGACCCCGCCCGGCTGGTGCTGCACGGTAACGCCAAGACCGACGAGGAGCTGACACTGGCCGTCGGGCACGGCGTGGGCCTGGTGGTGGTCGACAACTTCGACGACATCGACCGGCTGGAGCGCCTGGTTCCCGCCGGGTACCGGCAGCCGTGTCTGGTCCGCGTGATTCCGGGCGTCGAGGCCGCGACGCACGCCTCACAGGCCACCGGCCACGCCGGTTCGAAGTTCGGCCTGCTGCCCGCGGATGCCCGGACGGCGATCGCCCGCATCGAGGCCAGCCCGCGGTTACGACTGGACGGGGTGCACACCCACGTCGGATCGCAGCTGCTCAACGTCGAGCAGCTGGCCGCGGCGGTGGCGCCGATCGCCGCGCTGGGCACATTCGAGGTCTACGACCTCGGCGGCGGGCTCGGGGTGCGCTACACCTACGACGAGCACCCGCCCAGCCTGGACGACTACGCCGAGGCGATGGTGGCCCAGGCCCGCGCCCTGTTGCCGCACGACAGCCGGATCATCGTCGAACCCGGCCGCAGCATGGTCGCCGCCAGCGCCTGCACGGTCTACCGCGTCATCACCGTCAAACGCGGAGCGACCACGCATGTGGCGGTGGACGGCGGGATGGGCGACAACCTGGAGGTGTCGCTCACCGGACAGCGGTTCGAGGCGACCATCGCCGACCGGGTCGGCGGCGGTGACACGGTCAGCGTCGTCGGCAGACACTGCGAGTCCGGCGATCAGCTCATCGACGCCGTACCGCTGAGGGAACCGAAGATCGGCGACCTGTTGGCGGTACCGGTCACCGGGGCGTACTGCTACACCATGTCCAATCAGTACAACGGCGCCCGACGCGTTCCGGTTGTGTTCGCGCACAACGGAACTGCCCGCCTGGTCGTGCGCCGTGACACCTGGGATGACCTGCTGGCCCGCGATGTCGACTGACACGATCGCGTTCCGGGCATCAAGATTGTCGCCATGACCACTTCGTCATCGGCCCCGTCGTCGACCCTGCTGGAGTTGGCCCGCCGCTATGGTGTCGCCGCGGAGTTCGACGACTGGACCGGTCGCCGTACCGCCGCCGCGGAGTCCACCCTGGTCGCCGTACTGGACGCGCTGGGCGTGAAGGCCGGAACCGAACGTGAGCGCGCGGACGCCTTGGCGGCGCACGACCGGCAGTACTGGCAACACTCCCTGCCGCCGATCGTGCTGGGCCGGGCAGGAGTGCCGTCGAGTTTCTGGGTCCACGTCACACACGGGGATCCGGTCGAGCTGACGCTGCTGCTCGAGGACGGCACCGAACGCGGCGGCCTGCGGCAACTCGAGAACAACCGGCCCCCATACGATCTCGGCGACCGTTTGATCGGTGAGGCCACGTTCGCACTGCCGGCCGACCTGCCGCTGGGCTATCACCGGCTGCGGTTGCGGGAGGGCGAATTCCACACCGAGACGCCAGTGGTGATCTCCCCCGCCACCGTGGGACTGCCCACCCGACTGGGTGAGCGGCGCGCCTGGGGCCTGGCCGTCCAGCTCTACAGCATCCGCTCGCACAACTCCTGGGGCACCGGCGATCTCACTGACCTCACCGATCTGGCCGTGTGGTCGGCTGCCGAGCACGGCGCCGGGTTCATCCTCGTCAACCCGCTGCACGCGGCCGCCCCCACGGCGCCGATGGAGCCCTCCCCGTATCTGCCCACCTCGCGGCGCTTCGGTAATCCGCTCTACCTGCGCGTGGAAGCCATCGCCGAATTCGCCGCGGTCCGTCACCGCAGCCGCCTCCGGGGGCTGCGCACCACGGTCAACAAGCGCGCCGACCGCCACCCCACGATTGACCGCGACGCGGCCTGGCAGGCCAAACGCGCCGCGCTGGAACAGGTGTACCGGGTTGAACGCTCAGCCGGCCGGGAACTGGCGTACACCGCCTACCGGGCCCGGCGGGGCCGCAGCTTGGAAGAGTTCGCGACCTGGTGCGCGCTGGCCGAACAGTACGGCGCCGACTGGCATGCCTGGCCGCACGCGCTGCAGCATCCGGCGAGCCCGGAGGTCGCCGCGTTCGCCGCGGCCCATCCGGAGGCCGTCGATTTCCATCGCTGGCTGCAGTGGGTTCTCGACGACCAACTCACCGCGGCTCAGGCCACGGCGGTGCAGGCCGGGATGGCGCTGGGCGTCATGAGCGACCTCGCGGTCGGCGTCGATCCCGACGGTGCCGACGCGTGGGCCCTGCAGGATGTCCTGGCCCTTGGGGTAACCGCCGGTGCCCCACCGGACGAGTTCAACCAACTCGGCCAGGATTGGTCACAGCCCCCGTGGCGGCCGGACCGGCTCGCCGAGCAGGCGTACGAGCCGTTCCGGGCGTTGGTCGAGATGGCGCTCCGGCACGCGGGCGGGGTGCGCATCGACCACATCATCGGCATGTTCCGGCTGTGGTGGATCCCGAAGGGCGCCGCACCGACCGAAGGCACCTATGTGCGCTACGACCACGACGCGATGATCGGCATCATCGCGCTCGAGGCGCACCGGGCCGGCGCGCTCGTGGTCGGCGAGGACCTGGGCACGGTTGAGCCGTGGGTGCGTGATTACCTGCGCGAGCGGGGGTTGTTCGGCACTTCGATCCTGTGGTTCGAGTCGGACGAGTCCGGAAAGCCCCTACCTGCCGAACGCTGGCGGGAGTACTGCCTGTCCTCGGTGACCACGCATGACCTGCCGCCGACGCCCGGTTATCTGGCGGGCGAGCATGTGCGGTTGCGGGAGGAACTCGGCCTGCTCACCAGGCCTGCCGATCAGGAGTCGGCCGCGGACCGCGCCGCTCAGGCGGCCTGGCTCGACGAGCTGCGCCGGGTCGGTCTCCTGGGACCGGATCCGGATACCGATCAGATCGTGACGGCGCTGTACCGGTATCTGGCCCGAACTCCGTCGAAGCTGCTGGCGCTGTCGCTTGCTGACGCAGTCGGCGAATTGCGGACCCAGAATCAGCCGGGAACCACCGACGAATACCCGAACTGGCGGATCCCGCTGGCCGGTCCGGACGGCCGACGACTGCTGCTCGAAGACGTGTTCGCCGATCCGCGGGCGGCCGCGTTGAGCAAGGTGATGGCGGGGATCACCGGACACCTGGACGGGGCCGGGATGTAACACTTCCGGCGTCTGCTCCGGTTTCACATTCGTCACCGCTGCGATATGTTCGCAAACGCACCCGACTGACGGAGTTCACGTGAAGAAGCTTGTTGCGCTCGGCGGCGGTCTACTTGCCGCCGGTTCGATCGCCCTGATGGCCGCGGGCACCGCCACCTCACAGCCGAGCTCGGCCTCGGTCAACGTCGTCGGCGAGCCGTACATGAAGGCTCTGGCGATCCTGAAGAGCCAGGGCGTCAAGGCCACCTTCGGCGGCTCCTTCGGCAGTGCCCTGCCGCAGGCCGAATGCCTGGTCGATTCCCAGAAGATCAACTCCAGCGGCAAGATGATCTTGATGCTGGACTGCAGCGCGGCCGCCGCCGACCAGTCCGCCGATTCGGCCGTGCCCGGCGGCCCGAGAGTCGGCAGCAATGGCGTGACCACGGTGACGCCGACTCCGGTGGTCCCGATCGCCGGCGCCCCTGGCGCGGGCACTCCGCCCCCCGCCTGACCCCACCCGGTACCGCCGTTCCCACCTAAATCCGTACACTGCTGAGAGTCCACTCATCCCAGGGAGGCTCTCGATGTTGCGTCCGTTGCGGTTCGACAATGAGATCGACCCGGGCCCGGTACAGATCCAGGCCCGCAAAGTGCACTTCGATCTCGACGACATCCCGTTGCACTGGATTCCGGGCCATCCCGTGGCCTCGTCGATGGTGAATCTGTTCAACGTGGTGTTGCCCGTGGCCGAACACTGGTTCGTCGCGACGTTCAATGAGGCACTGCCGTATGTGCGCGATCCCAAGCTCGCCGATGACATGCGTGGCTTCATCGGTCAGGAAGCCACCCACGCCGAGACGCACGATCAGGTGCTCGACGAGTTCCTGACCACTCACGGTGTGGATTACCAGCCGGTGCTGTCCCTGGTGGAGCATGTGTTCACCAGGACGCTGGCGCCGTCGGACTCCCCCGATCCGCGCCGCAGGCTGTCCCACCTGTGCGACCGGCTGTGGCTCATCGCCGCGATCGAGCACTACACCGCGGTGTTGGGCGACTTCGTGCTGAACTGCGCCTGGGAGGATTACGACGCCGACCCGACGATGACCGATCTGTTCCGCTGGCACGGCAGTGAAGAGGTCGAGCACCGCAGCGTGGCCCACGATGTGGCGGTGTACTTCCAGGACAGCTACTTCAGCCGGGTGCGGGCGATGTCGATCGCTGCGACGGCGGTCTACCTGTTCTTCCAGCGGGGCTGCTGGGCGATGGTCAAGAGCGATCCGACCCTCGACATCGGTTGGTGGCAGATGAACAAGATTCGTATCCGCGATTCCAAGCTCGGGCTGCTGCCCAAGTTCTCCCGGATGTTCGGCTCCAACACCCTGGCCTACTGCCGGCCCGGGTTCTCGCCTGAGGAAATGGGGTCGACGGCCCAGGCGGTCGCGTACCTGGCAAGTTCACCCGCGGCACGGGCCGCCCACCTGTGACGGGCCCCGGTATGCCGAGCCTGCTGTCGCGCTACCGCCGGCTGCCACCGAGCATCTCGGGCCGGTTCCGGCACGATCCGATGCTCGGCGCCGCCGGCGCCGCCATCGCCACCATCTGGACGGTGGGGCGGCTCGTACGGAAATCGGGCCCGCCACCTGAACTGGACCGCACGATCACATTGACCGTGACCGGGCGGGAAGTGGTCGCCCATGACCAGGATGTCATCGCGCTGACCCTGGCTGCGGCTGACGGCGGCGCGCTGCCGCAGTGGTACCCGGGTGCGCACATCGACGTGCATCTGGCCAGCGGACGGGTCCGGCAGTACTCACTGTGCGGTGATCCCACAGTCCGCGACAGCTATCGAATTGCGGTGCGGCGCATACCCGATGGCGGCGGAGGTTCCGTCGAGGTACACGACAGCCTGCAGGTCGGCAGCCGGGTGTGCACCCACGGTCCGCGCAATGCGTTCGCCTTGACGGTGCCCGGCTACGGGTCACCCACCCAGCGTTTCCGCTTCATCGCGGGCGGAATCGGCATCACCCCGATCCTGCCGATGCTCGGGTTGGCGGCGCGATTGGGTGTCGACTGGTCGATGGTGTACGCCGGACGCAGTCGCGACAGCCTGCCGTTCCTGGACGAGCTCGCCCGGTTCGGCGACCGTATCGAGATCCGCACCGACGACGTCCACGGGCTGCCCGGAGCCGACGACCTTCTCGGCGACTGCCCCGACGGCACCACGGTGTACGCCTGCGGTCCGGCCCCGATGTTGACGGGAATCCGGACCGCGCTCGCCGGCCGTGACGACGTGGAATTGCATTTCGAAAGGTTCGCGGCGCCACCGGTTGTCGACGGTGCGGAGTTCTCGGTGACTGTCGCGTCTACCGGCGCCACCGTGACGGTGGGAGCCGACGAGACCCTACTTGCCGCGTTGGTCCGGGCCGGGGTGAGTGCCCCGTACTCATGTCAGCAGGGTTTCTGTGGCACCTGCCGAATTCGGACCCTGCCGGGAACGGACGGGACCGTGCAACACCGCGATACCTTGTTGACGGACCCGGAGCGCGACGCCGGGTATCTGCTCACCTGTGTGTCGCGGGCCGAGGCCGGGCACCCGCTGACGCTCGACCTCTGAGTCGCTACCCGTCCTCCGAGGCGCCTTCGCCGTAGCCGGCCAGCTCGGGTGCGGCCATCAGCTGGTCCAACAGGGGACGCTGTCCACTGAGCAGCTTGATGCGGGCTACCGCCACCGAAACCCAAGCGACGCGGTCGATTTCGGGGAACTCGACGAGCCGCCCCGACCCTTTCGGCAGCTCGATGCTGAACGTGTTGCTCACGGCTGTGGCGGGATCGAAGTCCCCGCGCACCGCGAACGCGGTGACGACCTTGCCTCCCGCCTGCCGCACCGGGGCCAGGTCGATGCGCGGGCCTGCGGGCGGGGGCGAGCCGAGTTCCTCGGTGAACTCGCGTTGCGCCGCCGACCATGGGTCCTCGCCGTCGACGTACTCCCCCTTGGGCACCGACCATGCCCCGGCATCCTTGCGGGCCCAGAACGGCCCGCCCGGGTGGGCGATCAGAACCTCCACCTCCGCCCCGGCGAGACGGTACAACAGGACACCTGCGCTCAGCTTGGCCACTCCGTGCACGCTACGCGGATGCCGAGTTCCGAAGTGTGACGCACAACTCGTCAACATCTTCGGCCAGCCGGAATTTAAATTGTGAACTCCCGGTTAACTATTGAGTAACACTCAAACGGAGCTGACGACGGCGCTGGGGCGGGCAGCCGACGTCGGTATCACACGCGAAACAACAGAAGAGCGAAAGAAGGCACCAAAGATGATGAGGATCGGACTTGCCACGGCACTTGCAGGCGCGGCTGCCGCAGCGGTGATCGGCCTGGCGGCACCGGCCCAGGCGGCACCGACCGGCCCGGGCAACGCCCAGCAGACCATCAGTCAATTGCAGGCTCAGGGCTACAAGGTGATCGTCAACCACGTCGGTTCCACCCCGTTGGACAAGGCCACCGTGGTTGCCGTGCGACCGGGACAGACCTACAGCCGGACGGATTCCAGCAGCCCGGGCGGCGATTTGCAGACGACCGTGCTCAACAAGACAGTTTACGTAGATGTGAAGTAAGCCCAAACATCTCGAAACATCAAGGAGGGGCGTCCTTTTCGGGCGCCCCTCCTTGGTGTCCGCGCGAAGCGGCCCGGCCGGTCCGCGCTAGAGTCGCCAACGTGCGACGTTTTACCCGATATGTCGCCCTCGGCGACAGCCAGACCGAAGGGCTGTGGGATGGCGATGACAGCGTCGGCCTGATGGGCTTCGCGGACCGCCTCGCGGTCCGCCTCGACGGGCTCTATCCGGGGTTGGGCTACGCCAACCTTGCCGTTCGCGGTCACCGCATCGGCGACGTGCTGAACACCCAACTCCCCACCGCGTTGTCGATGCGACCCGATCTGGTCACCGTCTGCATCGGCATGAACGACGTGACCCGACCCGGGCGCTCGTTCACCCGCGCGCTGGGCGACCTCGACACCGCGTACCGCGCGCTCGCAGCAACCGGTGCCACCGTCGTCACCACGACGTTCCCTGACATCACCCAGATCCTGCCGGTGGGCCGACTACTCGGGAAGCGGGTGGTCCGGATCAACGACGTGATCAACGACGCAGCCGATCGGTACGGGTTCCACCTCGTCGATCTGTACTCGGCCCCCTCGATGCGCGAACCGGAAACCTGGAGCCCGGACCGGGTCCACGGGTCGGCGAAGGGACACGGCCTGTTCGCCGCCGCGGCCGCCGAAGCGCTCGGATTGCCTGACAGTAACCATGATTGGGCCCTGGCAACCGGCCCGGACCAGACCCAGTCGTTTCGGTCCCGGGCCTACTCACAGGTGCTGTGGACGCAGAACATGCTCATGCCGTGGCTGTGGCGTCACCTTCGCGGCCAGTCGGGAGGCACGGGTCGTTCAGCCCGGCGGCCGGCCCTGATGTGTCTGAGCGCCTAACCGAAGCCCAGGATCGACCAGGCCAGGTCGGCCGGCCCGCCGGTCAGATTGCCTTCGCCGGCCCTGGCCACCATCGCGGGACAGAACGTGGAGATCGCGATCCCGGTGAACATCGTGGCCGGCCCCAGGGACATGCCGCCGGTGTCGGCGACCTTGGCGGCCACGTCGGCGGCGTTCTGGCCCGGTTCGGCCAGCATCGGACACACCGACTGCCCGAGTGCCACGGCCTGGGCCGGATCCGCCGCGCCCACGCCCGCCTGACTCAGCGCGTTGACGAAGGTCTGATCGATCGGATCGGCGTGGGCCGGCGTGGCACCCATCGCCGCCGCGGCACCCATCGCCGCCACGGCGGCGAGCACCCGACCGGACCGAAACACAGTGCGCTGCATGGCAAGAATCCTACGGGCCGTCACCCAGCCGGCCGGCCCCGGTGTCCGTCAGATCCCGCCCCAGGCGGAATCGAGCTCCTTGGCGACGTCGATCACCTTGGCCTGCTCCGACGCCGGGCTGTCGATCTCACCGGCAACGTGCGCGGAGATGAACCGTTTGATCTCCGCGTCGACGCCCGCCAGTATGCGCAACACCTCGGCGCGCAGCGACGTGGAGGTGACGTGGATCGAGATGTCGGACGGCCGCGGCTTCTTGACATCGAGGATCAGCAGGAGCGGCTCGGCGGCCAACGCCGACGCCCGCAGGGCGATCTCACCGAACACCATGAACTTGGGCCGGTCGATGCGTAGGTCGATCACCATGTCGATCTCCAGGGGGATCCGGATGGAGAACGTGATGGTTTCGCCCACAATGCGGCTCACCCGGGGCTTTTGGATCTTGACCCGGGCGGTGACCTTGGCGATCTTGCCCGGCCCCTGGCCGATCGGACCCATCTCGAACGCGTCGCCGGCGATCGAGCCGATCGCGTCGCCGACCCGGTCCTCGGATACCGCCACTTCGAAGAACCGGCGCCCGAATTCCTCGTAGGTGATGTAAGCGTGATCAGCCATGATCCTTCTACGGTCTCACGCCGGTGTGTGGCGATGGTGAAGCCGGGCCGTAATCCGCGTTCACGTCGCGTCGTTCATGCCTCGTCGGCGAAGTACCGCAACCGGGCGACAGCGAGCGGCCCGCTGCTGAGATCGGCGATCAGTACGGCCCGGCGTCCGTCGCGGTCCAGCCCGGCCACCAGGCTGTGCCCCGACGCGATGAGCTTGCGCCAGGAGGCACCCGAGGTGCGATCCACCAACGCGGAGGTACTCAGCGGGGTGTCGTCATCGGAATAGATGTCGGTGTCAGCGTTCAGCCGCCGTTGCACCGCCACCGTGTCGCCCGCGCACAGATCGTCGAGCAGCCCGGAGACCAGCCGCCGGCCTGCCCGCCCGGCACCGGCCATTCCCTTGGCGAAGCCCACGGCGCCCGCAGGTCCCTGATTGCGCAGCAACGCCCCGGCCAGGCGCAGCCCGACCGGCACGGCGCCGAGTCCGGCGCGGGCGAACTGTCCGATCATCGTGGGCAGCTCCCAGTACGCCTGCAGTTGGCCGATCTCCGGCCCGGCCGGGCCGGGCGTGACGGCATACCTCAGGTAGGCCGGAATCCGCATGGAGACCGATGGGCTCATGACGACCTCGAGCTCGAGATCGCGGATCACCGTGGAGCCGGCGACGAGGTCGACGTCGCGGTGGAAGGTGATGTCGCGCGGAGCGATGAAGGTGTCATAGAACCGCTCTATTGCGGCGGGTCCGCGATGCGGCTGGGACCCCACCGGGTCCTCGACCTGTCCGCCCGCAGCGAACAGTCCCACCCATCCTTGGCGGTCGTGTGCACCCGCTGCCTGCGGTGACAATTCGACGGTGGCTAGCAGATCGTCCCGTGTGAAGGCCATATGGTTCGTTTACCATCCCGCCCGCCGCCGCGTGCGCGCACACTGGTGTTTGACACCTTGAGATTGCCCACAACCACCGAGGAGAGCGCCATGAGTGGCAGTGGACCGTTCGGATTCGACCCTGAGGACTTCGACCGCGTCGCACGTGAGGCCGGCGAAGGGTTGCGCGATGCCCTCGACGGGTTGAGCAAGTTCATCGCGAGGCCCGGCCAGGCCGGCGGTTGGGCGGGACTGCTCGATGAGTTCGCCCGGTTCTCCCAGCCCAGAACGGAGCCGGAGACCACAGGCGAGAAGGGCGACGGGGTATGGGCCATCTACTCCGTCGACGAGGCCGGTGGCGCCCATATCGAGCAGGTGTACCCCAGCGAGCTCGAGGCCCTGCGGGCCAATGCCGGCAATACCGATCCCGGCCGCCGGGTCCGGTTCCTGCCCTACGGCATCGCGGTCAGCGTGCTCGACGCCGATACCGGCGAGTAACAACGGACCGAAATGTCGTCTGCCGACCTTCGGGACCGGCTAGGATTCTGGCCCAAAGTCAACGAACTGCCCGGCCTGATTCGACCGGCGGCCGGCAATGCTGAGGGTGGGACATGATTCGCGAACTCTTCGCCACGACGGCAGTCGCCGCGGCGGCACTGGCAACAGCGATTTCCGCGGCGCCGGGTGCTCTTGCCGACGACAACAGCAATATGTATCCGGACAATCCCGGGCACTATCCGACCGATGTCCCTGGGATGAGCTACGAGGCTTCCAACGGCGCACCGTGCTTCAGCTGGGAACGCAACGTCTTCGGTCGTGGCCCGGGCGGCACGGCCATGCAGTGCAAGTGGATTCCCAACCAGTGGCCCCCGGTTTACACCGGCTTCTGGACCTACGCCTATCCGCTGAACGGCGTGCAGGAGATCGGGTCGCCGTGCCCGGGGCCGCAAGAGGCGGCTCAGTCGACTGACGGCCGGCCGATGTTGTGCCTCGGCGAGCAAGGGTGGCAGCCGGGCGTGCTGACCGGAGACGGCTTCTTCCCGGTCTGAGGCGCGGGTCACATCCCCGCGGCCATACAGCTAAGTGCTCCATGTATGGTCGTGGGGCCCGAATCCGTGCACACCAGGAGTGCCATGAGCGCTGACGTGAAGTTCGACCTGTCCACAGTGTTCTCGACGGTGGCGAAAGCCATCGGCGACCAGACCTTCCTGGTGTGGCGGGACCGCCGGTTGACCTACAGCGAGTTCGACGCCCGCGTCGACGGCTTCGCCCATTACCTCGTCTCGGCGGGCCTCGGCACGCACACCGAGCGCGACGCGCTGGCCGGGCACGAATCGGGTCAGGACCACCTCGGCATCTACCTGCGCAACGGCAACGAGTACCTCGAGTCGATGATCGGCAGCTACCGCGCACGGGTGGCACCGTTCAACGTCAGCTACCGCTACGTGGAAGAGGAACTCCTCTACCTGCTGACCGATTCGAACGCCCGCGCGGTGATCTACAACGCCGAGTTCGCGCCGCGGGTGGCCGCGATCCGCGACCAGTTGCCGAACCTGCAGGTCCTCATCCAGGTCGCCGACGAGTCCGGCAACGAACTTCTGCCGGGTGCCGTGGACTACGAGACGATCCTGAAAACGCCTGCGCCGCAGGCGGGGATGCCGACACCGTCCGGCGATGACCTGTACATCCTCTACACCGGCGGCACCACCGGCATGCCGAAGGGCGTGCTGTGGCGCCAGCACGACATCTTCCTGTCCTCGATGGGTGGCCGGCCGTTCGGCAGCGACACCTTCATCGGTTCGTACGAGGAACTCGCCGAGCGGGCCGCCAACGCAGGCGGCGGTTTGTCGCTGCTGATGATCCCGCCGTTCATGCACGGCGCCGCACAGTGGGCCGCCTACAACGCCGTGACCATGGGCGGCAAGCTCGTCATCCCCGACGATGTGGTGCGCATGCGTCCCGACAACGTGCTGCAGCTCGCCGCACGTGAACGGGTACTGAGCATCCCGGTGGTCGGCGATGCGATCGCCCGGCCACTGGTCGAGGAGATCGAGAAGGGCGACTACGACCTGTCGGGCCTGTTCACGATCACCAACGGTGGCGCGCCGCTGTCGCCGACCGTGCGGGAGCGGATCCTGACCGCGCTGCCGCACCTGACCCTGCTCGATGCCGTCGGCGCATCGGAGTCGGGCGCCCAGATGAGCACCTTCTCCACCGCGGGCAGTGCATCCGAGGCCGCCACCTTCAACGCCCAGTCCGACACCGGAGTGGTCGCCGAGGATCTGTCCCGGGTTCTCGGGCCCGGTGAGGGCGGCGGTTGGCTGGCTCGACGGGACCTGATCCCACTGGGTTACCTGGGCGACGAGGCGAAGACCGCACGCACCTTCCCCACTATCGAGGGGGTGCGCTGGTCGGTTCCGGGCGACCGCGCAAACGTCTTGGAAGACGGACGGATTCAGTTGTTGGGCCGCGATTCGGTGACCATCAATTCCGGCGGCGAGAAGATCTTCGTCGAGGAAGTCGAGCGGGCCATCGCCGCCCACCCGGCCGTCTACGACGTGGTGGTGGTCGGCCGTCCCTCGGAGCGTTGGGGCAGTGAAGTCGTCGCGGTGGTGCAGTTCGCCGAGGGCGCTTCGGCCACCGACGAGGAACTCGTGAAGGTGTGCGAGAGCGCGATCGCGCGTTACAAGATCCCCAAGGCGTTCGTCCGGTCACCGCAGATCGTGCGCTCCCCCGCCGGTAAAGCCGACTACCGATGGGCAAAGTCGGTGGCCACCGAGCACGCCGAGGCGGTCAGCACCCCGTAGGCCGGAGTTCAGGACGCGAACAACTTCCCGATGGCGGCAAGCATCGTGGCGTGGGCGGCGACCGCCTGCTCCACGGTGATCGCCAACAACGGCCTGGGCGCGGCGATGGTCAGCTCTTCGGTGATCCGCGTGCCGGTGTCGATCGGCGTGAAGTCCACCCGGCTGTCCAGCCGCACCTGCGGGAACTGTCTGGCCTGTGCGGTCACCACACCGGCGGCGGGGACGATCAGCCGGGCCCGATACGTTATCGGAAGACTCAACGGCCCCAACGGGATTCGGTCGCGCACCTGATAGTCCTGCCGGTATCCGTCGGCCAGGTCCACGCGGGAGGTGCTGCGCACCCACTGCACCAGTGGGTGCACCTGCGAGATGTGGTCCAGGTCGACGTAGAACGCCCGGACCTGTTCCGGCGGTGCGGCCACCTCACCGCTGACGCTGCGCCGGGCCTGCCCGATCCAGATGCTCACGGCAGCAAGTTCACCACAGTCAACCAACCACGAGATGCAGTTTCTCCCAGCCGCGCACCGTCGAGGTCGGTGCCAGTTGCGCACTGTCGTAGTCGATCTCCCATTCGGGGAAACGGTTGAGCAGTTCGTCGAGGGCCACTCGGCCTTCGAGCCGTGCCAGATTGGCACCCAGGCAGTAGTGCAGACCCTTGCCGAAGGTCAGGTGGCTGATGTTGTCGCGGTGGATGTCGAAGGTGTCGGGGTTGCGGTAGCGGCGCGGATCACGGTTGGCCGCCCCGAACAGCAGCAGCATCGCACTGCCGGCGGGCACCGTGGTGCCGTCGTATTCGAAATCCTTTGCCACCCAACGTGCCACGTGCGGCCCGGTGGGTTCGAAGCGGAGCGTCTCGTCGACCGCGCGGGTCAGCAGTGACCGGTCCCGCTCCACCTCGCGACGCTGGCCGGGATGCTCGGCGAGCACCTTCGCCAGCCAGCCGATGAGCCGGCCGGTGGTCTCGTTCCCCGCACCCGCCACCACCTGGGTGTAGTGCAGCACTTCCTTGCGCTCAAGCTTGCGGGTGACCCCGAACTCGTCGGTGAACTCGACGTTCAGCAGGGCCGTCATCAGGTCGTCGGAGGGGTTGTTGGCCCGCCACTCGACGTAGTCGGCGTAGATCCGGCCGTCGGCGATGCGGTCGGCCTGTACCACCTTCATCGGTGCGCCCGGTTTGGTGCGCAGATTGGCGTCGTTGGCGTCACGGACCCCGATCTGCTCGGATTCCGGTATGCCGAGCAGCATTCCGATCACCCGCATCGGCATCATCGAGGCCAGTTCGGCGATGATGTCGAATCCGCCCGAGCCGACCAACGGGTCCAGGCAGCGCACGCAGAACTGCCGGATCTGATCCTCGATCTCAGCCATCCGCCGCGGAGTGAACACCCGCGACATCAGTCCGCGCAGCAGACTGTGCATGGGCGGGTCCTCGAACATCATCACGCCCGGCGGCATGTCGAAGTCGGACTTGACCAGTTCGAGGATGTCACTTCGGCTGTTGGAGAATGTTTCCCAGTCCGACAGTGCTTTCTCTACGTCCACGTGCCGGGACAGTGCCCAGAAGTCGTAGCGCTCGTTGTAGTAGATCGGTGCCTCGTCGCGTAGCCGGGCGTAGACCGGATAGGGATCGGCGACGATCCCGACGTCATAGGGGTCGTAGTACACGGTCATTTCAGGCAGCTGCCGGCATCGACGGGAAGGGTGACCCCGGTGATGTAGCGGGCTTCGTCCGACGCCAGGAACAAAACCGCATTGCTGATGTCCTCGGGAGTGACCCACGGGATCGGCAGCATGTGGAACGTCTGGCAGATCGGCGCCAGATCGTCCGGCCCCGGGTTCTCAAGGTCCGGCCGGAACATTCGGTAGGTCTTGTCATTCATCAGCATCGGGCTGTTGACATGGGTGGGGTGCACCGAGTTCACCCGGACCGAATGTTGGCCCAGTTCAACGGCAAAGCTGCGCATCAAGCCCACCACACCGTGTTTGGCCGCGACGTAATGCCCGGTGAACGGGTAGGCCTTCGTTCCGGCCACCGAGCTGGTCAGGATGATCGACCCGCCCCGACCACCGGCGAGGATATGGGGCACACCGGCTTTCACCGTCTTCCAGGCACCGCTGAGGTTGACGTCGATCATCTCCTGCCAGAGGTCCTCGTCCATCCGGTCCAGCTTCACCCCGGTGGTGCCGATGCCCGCGTTCGCGGCGATGATGTCCAGTCGGCCCAATTGCTCGACGCCGCTGTCGACGGCGGCCTTGAGCGCGCCGAAATCGCGTACATCGACCTCGGCGGTGACGATGCGCCGGCCGAGGTTCTTCACCAGATCGGCGGTTTCGGCCAGATCCTCTGCCGTCGCTCCCGATGCCGGTGACCGGTCGAAGGTTGCGCAGATGTCCACGGCGATGATGTCGGCGCCCTCGGCCGCCAACCGCACCGCGTGGCTGCGGCCCTGTCCCCGGGCCGCTCCGGTGATCAGTGCGACCTTGCCGTCGACCCGTCCTGTCATCGCCCACCCTCCGCCGATTTTGGGCGATCGCCCAATAATTACACTCAGGCCATGTCTAGCAGCCGCCGCCGCGCGTGGTCAAGGGTGCGATGAGTCCGCCGAGCACCACCCGCCGAGCGCTGATCCGGGCCACCGCCCAGGTCATGCTCGAGGAGGGGTACGCCGCGGCGACGTCGCGGCGGGTGGCCGCTCAGGCCGGGGTCAAACCCGCACTGGTGCACTATTACTTCCCGAGCATGGACGACTTGTTCATCGCGGTCCTGGCGGCCGGCGCCGAGGCCAACCTGAGCACTCAGCAGGAGGCCTTCGCCGAGGACTCCCCGCTGCATGCGCTGTGGGAACTCAACAACACCCAGGGCGCGGCGCTGTGGATGGAGTTCATGGCGCTGGCCAACCACCGCAAGGCCATCCGCAGCGAGATCGCCGGCTACGCCGATCGGTTCCGCGATCTCGAGGAGGCCGCGATGTCCTCGGCGCTACAGGCGCACGGGGTCGACACCGACGAGTTCCCGCCCGTGGTGATGTCGATGATCGTGGCGAGCCTGGCCCGCATCCTGGTGCTGGAGCAGGGGCTGGGGATCAGCCGTGGGCATACCCAGGCGCAGGATTTCGTGCGCCGCTACCTGGACCGGTTCGATCTGCCCCAGGGGGATCCGGCATGAGCCTTCTGCACGAGCTGGTTTCGGCGGCCGCCGCCGGGACGCCCCACCGCCCGGCCGTGGTGACCGACGACGGCACCACCGCGACCTTTTCCGAGTTCGACCGGCAGACCCTCGGCGTCGCAGGCTGGGTGGCTGCCCGTACCGCCCCGGGTGACCGGGTGGCCGTGGTCGCCGACAACAGCGCTGCCTATGCCCAGCTGTATTACGGGGTGCCGCGCAGTGGGCGCATCCTGACCCTGATCAATCAGCGTCTCAGCCCGGCCGAACAGGCTGCCCAGTTGGCCACGGCCGCGCCCACCCTATTGCTCGGCGACGAGCGGTATCTGTCGGCTCTCGCACACACCGGGGCGCCCGACGTCGCGTTCGAATCCGAGCAGTGGCGGGCTGCACCGGCTGCCGGCCTCCCCCTGGACCACGAGGTGGTCCCCGACGATCCGGCCTGGCTGCTGTTCACCAGCGGGTCCACCGGGGTTCCGAAAGCTGTTGTGCACAGCCACCGTTCGATCCTCACCGCGGTGTGGGGCTCGGTGGCGGGCCGCTCGGTGCAGCCCGGCGGGGTGTACCTGTTGCCGTTTCCCATGTGCCACATTGCCGGCTACAACATGTTGGTGCAGCATGCGGTCGCCGCGACGGTCGTCCTGTGCGCCCAGTTCCGCCCCGAGGGTTTCGCGCACCTGGTGCGCACCCACGGGGTGACCTCGTGTTCGCTGGCGCCGACCATGTTGCACTCGCTGCTCGGCCATCTCGAACGCACCGGGACCGATCTGCCCACTCTCACCGCGATCGCGTACGGATCGGCCGCGATGCCGCTCGATCTGCTGCGTCGGGCCATCGACACTCTCGGCGTCGACTTCCACCAGGGCTACGGGATGACCGAAACCGGTGGGAACATCACATTTCTCGGCCCCGACGACCATCGCGCCGGTGCGGCGGACCGTCCCGAGTTGCTCACCAGCGCCGGCTATCCGCACCGGGACGTCGAGATCGGCATCACCGACCCGGACGGCGGATTGCTGCCGCCCGGGCAGGTGGGCGAGATCGTGGTACGCGGCGCACAGGTGACACCCCGCTACTGGCCCGACGGGACCAGTACCGAAGCTGGTTGGCTACGCACGGGCGACATGGGTCGCACCGATACCGATGGACGCCTGTTCGTCGTCGACCGACTCAAGGACATCATCGTCACCGGCGGTGAGAACGTGTCCTCCCGCGAGGTCGAGGACGCCCTGTCCGGACATCCCGGGGTGGACCAGGTCGCTGTGGTCGCGGTTCCCGATGACTACTGGGGCGAGGCGGTCTGCGCGGTGGTCGTCCCGTCGCCGGGGCGCCGGCCGACCGCTGACGAGTTGATCGGCCACGTGCGCGGCATGATCGCGGGTTTCAAAAGGCCCCGGATGGTGTTGTTCACCGAGGCGCTACCGCTCACCGGCAACGGGAAGGTCGCCAAGGACCGGGTTCGTGCCTTCGCGCGCACCGCCGTTCTGGGCGGTGCCCAGATCACGTAACAGGCCGTGGCCAACCCCTCAACGGCTACGACATAGCGGACATTACGCCGAGCACTGGCGTTTTCCGGGTTTTCCACCAAATACCTTGGCAAATTTCCCGGCACGTCAATGCAATCCATGTTTCGGGTGGCGCCACGGTGCTAGCGTTCGGCGTTACCTGAGTGCACCTGGGGGTTCCACTATGACTACCAACGACCATGACTGGACCAAGCCCGCCGCGATGGCCATCCCACCGGACGGCTACTTCGAACTCAAGGAGGGTCGATACGGCCCCACCTATCCTAGAACGCCTGCCTGCCATGGCTTTTCCATCATCGCAAAGGTGAAGGAGGGTCGCGAGGAGGCGGTGCGTGCCTATGGCAAGCAGATCGAGGCCGCCGTCGCCGCCAGCCCCGAAGTCCTTGCGCCACTGCGGCTGCACTATTTGCGTTGGCAACTGTTCGACATCGGCTCGGGCCTGCATTTCCAATACCAGGGCATCTTCGACACCGACTTCGACAAGTACACCGAGGACGCGGTGCAATTGTTCAGCGCCACCGGCATCACCACGGTATTCACCAATCTGGAGGGGTTCCCGGAGGACTGGAAGGAGAACCCGCAGGCGTTCATCGAGTTCGTCCGGGCCCACCAGGTGCCGAGCTTCCTGGAATACGGCGAGTACCCGTACGTGACCGCCGACGAGATCAAGAAGGCACTGCGACTCAAGGCGGCCTTCTCCACCATGCTCGACCAGATGCAGTAACCCGCCGTGCTCGAGTTCGACGAGATCCAACACATCCTGCTGACCCGCACCCCGGCCATCACCGGACGCTACGAGTTCCTGACGTTCGACACCCCGGAGGGCGGCCGGGCCTGGCTCGCCGAACTGCTGGACAAGGTGCAGTCGGCCACGGAAGCGACGGCCACCATGGACGAGTCCGACCGTTGGGTGACCCTGGCGTTCACGTGGACCGGGCTGCGGGCCCTCGGCGTCGACGAGGATTCGCTGGCCACCTTTCCTGATGCGTTCCGGGAAGGCATGGCCCAGCGCGCCACGATCCTGGGCGACACCGGCGAAGCCGCGCCCGAACACTGGCTGGGCGGCCTCGCCGGTGAGGATCTGCACGCGATCGCGATCTTGTTCTCGCGCACAGACGAGCAGTGCCGTCGCTCCATCGAGGAACACGACAAACTGCTGGACCGAACCGCCGGGGTGCGCAGCCTGTCCTACCTGGACCTGAACGCGACCCCACCGTTCAACTACGCCCACGACCATTTCGGGTTCCGCGATCGACTGTCCCAACCCGTGATGAAGGGATCCGGGGAGGAGCCGACGCCGGGTTCCGGCGACCCGCTTGAGCCCGGTGAGTTCATCCTCGGCTACCCCGATGAGGACGGCCCGGTTACGAAACTGCCCAAGCCGGATGCGTTGTCGCGCAACGGCAGCTATATGGCCTACCGTCGGCTCGAGGAGCACGTCGGGGAGTTCCGGGATTACCTTCGTGAGCGGTCCGATTCGCCGGAGGCCGAGGAACTGCTGGCCGCGAAGTTCATGGGCCGGTGGCGCAGCGGCGCACCGCTGGTCCTGGCGCCCGAGCACGACGATCCCGAGTTGGGCGCGGATCCGATGCGCAACAACGATTTCAACTACAAGGAGATGGATCCGTTCGGCTACGCCTGCCCGTTGGGATCGCATGCGCGCCGGCTCAACCCACGGGACACCGCGCACTACATGAACCGCCGCCGGATGATCCGGCGCGGCGCCACCTACGGCCCCGCACTGCCCGACGGCGCACCCGATGACGGTGTGGATCGCGGCATCGCCGCGTTCATCGTCTGCGCCGACCTGGTGCGCCAGTTCGAATTCGCACAGAACGTATGGATCAACGACAAGACGTTCCACGAACTGGGCAACGAGCACGACCCGATCTGCGGCACCCAGGACGGCACACTGGACTTCACCGTCCCCAAACGTCCGATCCGCAAGGTGCACAAGGGGATTCCGGCCTTCACCACCCTTCGGGGTGGCGCCTACTTCTTCCTACCGGGCATGTCGGGACTGCGGTATCTGGCGGCTCTGTAGCGCGGCTAGGGCATCGCGCCGAGGAACCACAGACCGGCCGCGGGCGCCGGGCTCGGCTGGGCCGCAGGAACTGCAACGGGTAGTGCCGGCCCCGGCGACGGGTCCGCCGCAATGTGCGGCTGTGCCGCGGGCACGGGTAGGTGCGGCTCAGCTGCCGGAAGGTGCGGGACGGTGACCGCGACGGGCTGCTGAATCGGCACGGTCGGCGTCTGTGACGGCGTGGGTGCGAGCGCGAGCGCGGGCACCTGGACCACCGCGACCGGTTCGGCGACCGGTACCCGCTCCGCCCGTTCGGCTGCCTGGATCGAGGCGGCCGGCTGGGCAGGCGATTCCGCCACCGTCCGTGTGACGTCCCGCGGGGTGATGACGGTGACGAGTTGCGGCTCCGCCGCAGCGGTGATGTCGGCGTCGTCGGCGGCCGGGTCCGGCACCGGTTCGACGAACTGCGAGCCGACCGTGAGTAGTCCCGCCGCGATCGCCACGGCACTGGCGGCCACTGCCCGCACCGCCGTGTGCCGACGGGGGGCCGGGGCCCGGAAGGCGGCCGGCCTCGGTGTCCTGGCGACCGCGTCGGTCGCGACGGCCAGTGCCGCGGCCCGGGCGGTGGTGTCCGATCGTCCGGGGACGATCCGCACGTCGTCGAATCCCGCGTCGGCGAGCAGGTCGAGGAGCTGGGCCACGGCATCGTGGCCGTCATCGGAGACCAGTCCCGTCGCACATACGCCGATCGCGGCGACGTTCTGGCCACTGGCAGCACCGATGGCCTGGGCGCTGCGGGCAGCGGCAGCGGCCCGGGTGGTCACGTCACCGGTGGCGTCGACGTCGAAGGCGTCGTCGTCGAGCGAGGTGAGATCTGTGGTGCGGCCATCGCCGCCGACGAGTGCCCAGGCGATGCCGTGCGAAGTCACCGACAGCCCCAGCACTGTCTTCACCCTGCGACCTCGATTCCCCTCGCGTGACCGGCACCCGGCCGCGACGAGCGTAAGTCGTCCCGCAGGCATCGGCATCCGGGAGAAGGGATCGGTAACCGGTTGGGCACCGAGAATTCACCCGGATGCTATTTTTGCCGCCGAACCGGCCCGGATTCGGGCGGCAAGGAGGCGATCATCGGCACATACGCGGTCACCGGGTCCGCATCCGGCATGGGATTGCAAGCCACCCAACGGCTACAGGACCTCGGACACACCGTGATCGGTGTGGACCTCAAGGAAGGCCAGGTGGTTGCCGACCTGTCCACCCCGCAGGGCCGCCGGGCGGCGGCCGACGGCGCGCTGGCCGCGTGCGGCGGAGTGCTCGACGGGGCCGTGCTGGCCGCCGGGCTCGGCCCCGGCCCCGGCGCTGACCGCAACCGGTTGATCGCCGAGGTCAACTACCTCGGCGTGGTCGAGCTCCTCGACGCCTGGCGGCCCGCGCTCGCCAATGCGGACCGCGCCAAAGTCGTGGTGATCTCCAGCAATTCGACGACAACGGTACCGATGGTTCCCCGCCGGACCATTCGGGCGTTGTCGGCACGCGACACCGGCACGGCGGTCCGCTCACTGCGCCTGTTCGGCCGGAACGGGTCGGCCCTCATGTACGCGGCGTCCAAGATCGCGGTGAGCCGCTGGCTGCGGACCAATGCGGTCACCGCGGCCTGGGCAGGTGCCGGTATCCGACTGAACGCGCTGGCCCCGGGCGCGATCCTGACTCCACTCCTGCAGGCTCAACTCGCGGATCCGCGCGAGGGCGCTGCCGTGCGGAGGTTCCCGGTTCCGATCGGCGGCTACGGCGACGCCGGCCACCTCGCCGACTGGATGTGTTTCATGCTGTCGGATGCGGCCGATTTCCTCTGTGGCAGTGTGGTTTTCGTCGACGGGGGCTCCGACGCCTTCTTCCGCCCCCAGGAGTGGCCGAAGGCTGTGCCACTGCGCCGGCTGCCGCGGTACCTTTGGCGGTTTGCCCGCGGCGTTCGACATGGGTGAGGCGGACCACGTACACGGACCGCGACGCGCGTGGGCCGCGGTCGCGCTGCTGACCCTGGTCGGAACCCTCAACTACGTCGACCGGTTCCTGCCCTCGGTCCTGGCCGAGCCGATCAAACACGAACTAGCCCTGTCGGACACCGCAATCGGGGTGATCAACGGGTTCGGTTTCCTGATCGTGTACGCGGTGCTCGGCGTCGCGGTGGCCAGGGTTGCCGACCGCGGGGCGTTCGGCGCGGTGATCGCCGCCTGCCTGACGCTGTGGGGCACCATGACCATGCTCGGCGGTGCCGTGCAATCTGGTTTTCAGCTCGCGCTCACTCGGGTGGGCGTCGCGGTGGGCGAGGCGGGTAGTACCCCGGCAGCACATGCCTATGTGGCCCGCAACTTCGCCCCGGAACGTCGCGCGGCACCGCTGGCAGTCATCACGTTCGCGATCCCGCTGGCCAGCGGCGCCAGCCTGATCGGCGGCGGGCTGTTGGCCGAAAACCTGGGGTGGCGGACAGCTTTCGTGGTGATGGGCGCGTTCAGTGTGGTGTTCGCCCCGTTGGTGCTGTTGATCGTCGGTGCCCGCCAATCGCTGCCGGTTGCGGTACGCCAGGAACAGGACACGACGGTCAAGTGGTGGGGCCTGCTGCGCAAACGCAGCTTCCTGGCCGTCATCGGCGGGACCGCGTTCGTCTCGGCCGCCGGTTACTCGCTGACCACATTCTCCCCGGCCTTCCTGATGCGGACGCGGTCCATGTCGCTCAGCGAGGTCGGGTGGGAGTACGGCCTGGCCACCGGGCTGGCCGGGGTGCTCGGGCTGCTGATCGTGGGCCGGCTGGCCGATCGGCTGGCCGTGCGCGATGCCCGCTGGCTGCTGTGGATCGTGGTGGCGACGACCGCGCTGCTGCTGCCGGCTTCGGTGTTGGCGTTCACCGTCGAAAGTCGCCTCGCGTGCGTGTGGTTCCTGGCGCTCAGCTACGTCATCGGCACGGCGTACCTGGCTCCGTCCATCGCGGCCATCTACCGTCTGGTCCTGCCGGGGCAACGGGCTACCGCGTCGGCGATCTTCCTGTTCTTCAACGCCACCCTCGGGTCCATCGGCCCGTTCGTCACCGGCCTGATCAGTGACGCGCTGACCGCCGACCTCGGCGTGCACGCGCTGGGCCGGGCCCTGCTGATCCTGGTACCGGCGCTGCAACTGCTGGCCATGGGCTGCTATCTCATCGCCGCCCGCTGGTACCGCAGCGACATCGTCGAGGCCGGTACCTAGGCCCGGCCTAGTCTGCCGCCCGGTCCGTCGCGCGCTCCCGGCGGCGGGTGGCGCCCCACAGCCCGACGGCGATACCGACCACGGCTCCCCCGAGGCCGATGACCTGCTGTGATCGTGGCATTCGGTCGTGGACCGCCAGGCCGCCGATCAGGTCGGCGGCGTCGGCACCGCCGGAGGCCAGGAACCAGCCGCGGGTGTCCTTGCCGCGTAGTCCCGCCGTCAGCAGCAGCCCGCCGATCAGCGCGTCGCGGTATCCCATCGACCGCAACAGCAGCTGTGCCGTGGTGTCGGGTTCGTTCCGTGCGCCCCAGAGCCGGTTGGCCCGCAGCGGGTCGACGAGAAACGAGACGCCCGACGCGAATCGCATGGCACCGGCGGCGAGCGCAGCCCGGTCTATCGACATGCCGTGCAGCTTAGAGCCTGGACCGGTCGAAAGTCAGCGGTTCTTCTCCGGATCGATGATCTCCGGCGGCCCGTCGGGATGCAACGCACCGCCCTCGCCTACCCAGTCGTTTATCTCGGCGGCGTCCTCAGCCGTGACCGGCCGACGCCTGCTGAAAAGTGACTTCACCTTCCTTGTGAACTTCGACATCCACCGATCCTAGGACCGTGGTGACCAGGCCGCCCCGATATCAACCGAAGGCAAACACACCACCTGTGAAACACCTTGATCTCGGCTGTCTTTCGACATTGCGCACCGGCAACTGCGGTGCGGGCAAACAGGGACCACGCGCTGATTTGCCCAACTGGGTCCATCGCTCGCCGCGCGCCGCGATAATCGGAGGTACCCGAGTTCAGGAGCGCACACATGGCCACCATCGAAGCCGACGCACAGACCGACTCGTCATTCGAGAGCGATGTCGCAGCCACCCAGGCGTACATCGACAGCCCCCGGTTCGAGGGCATCGTCCGACTGTATTCGGCGCGTCAGGTCGCCGAGCAACGCGGCACGATCCCGTCCGACTATCCGGTTGCCCGCGAGGCCGCGACCGCGTTCTTTCCGCATCTTCGCGAACTGTTCAGCCAGAAGAAGAGCATCACCACCTTCGGGCCGTATTCACCGGGCCAGGCGGTGGTGATGAAACGGATGGGCATCGGGGGGATCTACCTGGGCGGGTGGGCCACCTCGGCCAAGGGCTCGATCAGTGAAGATCCGGGACCCGACCTGGCCAGCTATCCGCTGAGCCAGGTGCCCGACGAGGCCGCCGGCCTGGTGCGGGCGCTGCTGACCGCCGACCGCAATCAGCAGTACCTGCGGTTGCGGATGACACCGGAGCAGCGTGCGACGACCCCGTCTGTCGACTACCGGCCGTTCATCATCGCCGACGCCGACACCGGTCACGGCGGCGATCCGCATGTCCGTAACCTGATCCGCCGCTTTGTCGAGTCCGGGGTGCCCGGCTATCACATCGAGGATCAGCGGCCCGGCACCAAGAAGTGCGGCCACCAGGGCGGCAAGGTTCTGGTGCCCTCGGATGAGCAGATCAAGCGGCTCAACACCGCCAGGTTCCAGCTGGACATCATGCGGGTGCCCGGCATCATCGTGGCGCGTACCGATGCCGAGGCGGCCAACCTGATCGACGGCCGCGCCGACGAGCGCGACCAGCCGTTCCTGCTCGGGGCGACGAACCTGTCGGTGCCGACCTACAAGTCGTGCTTCCTGGCCATGGTGCGACGCTTCTACGACCTCGGACTCACCGAGCTCAACGGCCACCTGCTCTACGCGCTGCCGGCCGGCGAGTATGCGACCGCCGAGTCCTGGCTGGACCGCGAGGGCATCACAGCCACGATCGCCGAGGCCGTCAAAGGGCACACCGCCGGGGACTCGGTGGATGCCCTGTTCGACAAGGTCGAGTCGGCGTTCGTCGAAGCATGGCAGGCCGACGCCGGGCTGAACACCTACGGCGAGGCGGTCGCCGAACTTCTGGAGTACCGGGAACGCGAGGGTGAGCCGGCCGCGATGAGTGCCGCCGACTGGCGCGGCTTCTCCGCGCGGGCGTCGTTGTACACGGCGCAGGAAAAAGCGCGCGAGTTGGGCGCCGACGTGGCCTGGGATTGCGAGCGGGTGAAGACCCCCGAGGGCTACTACCAGGTCCGTGGCGGCATTCCATATGCGATCGCGAAGTCGCTGGCGGCCGCGCCTTTCGCCGACATCCTGTGGATGGAGACCAAGACCGCCGACCTGGCCGACGCCAAGCAGTTCGCCGACGCGATCCACGCCGAGTTCCCCGACCAGATGCTCGCCTACAACCTGTCACCGTCGTTCAACTGGGACACCACCGGCATGACCGATGACGAGATGCGGGCGTTCCCTGAGGAACTCGGCAAGATGGGGTTCGTCTTCAACTTCATCACCTACGGCGGCCACCAGGTCGACGGCGTGGCGTGTGAGGAGTTCGCGACCTCCCTGCGCCAGGAGGGCATGCTGGCACTGGCGCGGCTGCAACGCAAGATGCGTCTGGTCGAATCCCCTTACCGCACACCACAGACGCTGGTCGGCGGTCCGCGCAGCGACGCCGCGCTGGCCGCCTCGTCGGGCCGTACCGCCACCACCAAGTCGATGGGCGCGGGCTCCACGCAGCACCAGCACCTGGTGCAGACCGAGGTGCCCAAGAAGCTCCTCGAGGAGTGGCTGGCGATGTGGGGCGATTACTACAAGATCGGCGAGAACCTGCGGGTGCAGCTGCGGCCGCGCCGCGCCGGGTCGGACGTGCTCGACCTCGGTATCTACGGCGACGGCGAGGAGCCGCTGGCCAACGTCGTCGTCGACCCCATCAAAGACCGGCATGGCCGCAACATCCTGACGGTGCGCGACCAGAACACCTTCGCCGAGAAGCTTCGCAAGAAGCGCCTCATGGACCTGATCCACGTGTGGCTGATCCACCGGTTCAAGCCGGAGATCGTCTACTACGTGACGCCGACGGAGGACAACGTCTATCAGACCGAGAAGATGAAGGCACACGGCATCTTCAGCGATGTGTACCAGGAGGTCGGCGAGATCATCGTGGCCGACGTGAACCAGGCCCGCATCGACGAACTGCTGGCACCCGATCGTGAGGCGCTGGGACGGTTGATCCGCAAGGAGGACTGACGGTTTTCGCGGAGTTCAGCGGCGCATCACTGACGCATGTGTGATGGCCACCCGGCCCTGGAATCCGATGCAGAGCTAGAGCCAGAGCCAGTCAGTACGGCCCGAATCGATGACAAACGTCCCTATTGGTGCCCTTCGAGTCGGCGCATACTGGCGACAGCCGAATTCGTTCAGGAGGGCCGCAGACATGACCGAAGCACCTCGATCCCGAACCGACACATCCGACGGCCGGCCCAGCCGACTCGGCCAGGCCGCGGCCGTGGTCGGCATTGTCGCCGGAATCCTGTTCATCGTCGCCGTCATCTTCTTCAGCGGGCTGATGCTCGGTGCGGGCCAGGGCTATCACCACGGGGGGTACCGCGGGCAGTCCGATGACCGGCCGGCGAGTTCCTGCCCGATGATGGGTCCCGGCGGCATGATGGGGCCGGGCGGCATGATGGGCCCCGGCGGCACGATGCCGAGCCCGTCGCCTGGGGTGACACCGCGACCCTGATCTCCGCCAAGGATTTTCGCCACCCGGTAGCCGGTCCGGACATACCAAGCTCGGCAAACCTACTGAGCTCTGGCGCTGTTTGTGACCTCACCCGTGGCGACGGTCCTGGTTCGCACCAACGAAACTCCGCGCGCACCCGCGCAGTCCACACGACGAGGGCGCCGACTCCCGCCTCCTGGTCGGCATCGGGGCCGGAGGCGTGTCGGCGCCCGCCACGGATCAGGCCACCTAGGGATCGTCTTCCTTGCCGTCTTCTTCGGGCGCGTGGAAGAGGTCTTCGGGGTGCCAGTAGTGGTTGGTGCGGTCTTGGCCGGTGTCCAGTAGTGGTGGTGGAATCCATTCGATGCGGCTGTCATCGCGGATGCGGGTGCTCCAGCCGCCTTCGTGGACGAGTCGGTTGCTTTTAGGGCAGGCCAGGGTGAGGTCGGTGACGTCGGTGCGACCGCCTTGTGCGAAATCGGCTTTGGCGTGGTGGCATTGGCAGCGGTCCGTGGGGCAGGTGCAGCCGGGTCGGGTGCAGCCGCCGTCGCGGTTGTGCAGGACGAGGCGCTGGGCGGGGCTGGCAATGCGCTTGCTGCGGCCCAAGTAGAGCGGCACCACGCGGTGGTTGTCGAACACTGCGAGGTAGTGGTGGGCGTGGGCAGCCATCCGGATGACATCGCGGATCGGCAATTGGATGCCGCTGGTCGTGGAACCGATACCGGTGGCGGTTTCGAGTTCGCGCAGCGTGGTCGACACCACGACGGTGACCGGTAGTCCGTTGTGTTGGCCGAGTTCACCGGAGGACAGCATGCTCCTGCCCATGGCGAGTAGCGCGTCGTGGTTGCGTTGGGCGGCGGTGCGGGTGTCGGCGGCGATGGCTTCAGCGCTGGGCGTGCCGGTGGTGCACGGGGTTTCGTCGGCCGGGTTGCACATGCCCGGGGCACCGTATTTCGCGAGCATCGGAGTGATGGTGGCGGCGGCTTCCGGGGTCAGCCAACCCTCAAGTCTGCACATCCCGTCGACGTCCTGTGGGCCGAGGCGGACACCGCGGCGGCGTTGGCATTTTTCGTCGACGGGTTCGTCGCCGTCTTGGTTGAGCAGGAACGCGATGCGCTCGACGCATTGTTTGAGGATTTCGGGGCTGTTGCCGGTGGCGATGCGGGTCAGATCTTGGTCGATCTGGGCATGGGTGGCGGCATCGAGGGGTACCGGGGGTTTGGCGAAGAACTTGCGGATGATCGCGAGGTGTTCGGTGTTCAGGTGGCCACCGGCAACGGCGGCGGCGGTGGCCGGCAACACCGGGCCCAACGATTCACCGGTGACGGTGCTGCGCGGCCCGAGGTCGGCGGCTTCGTTGATGCGGCGTTTGGCTTCTTTGTTGCTGATGCGTAACCGGATTGACAGCACGTCGGCCCAATTCTTGGCGCCGATTTCCTGCGCGGTGGTGCGGGATTGGATTTCGGCGAGCAGGCGGTGATCCACGACCGGGGCGCACCGGAGCTGGTGCTCGCGGCGCGACTGTAGGTCGAGCAGTTCGGGCAGGCTCATGGCGTCGTAGGACAGGGTGGCGATCGTGGCACACGCGGCGTCGTACTCGGCGTAGGCGGCCAGCACCGTCTCCCGATTCGAAACGGCGTTCGCAAGCATGTTCGAATTCTAGCGCCATCAACCGACGCCCGGAGAAGTTATCCACAACGCACGATTCATCCACAGATGCTGCCGCACAGGGGAATTAGGCCTTGACAGACCGCCCCGCGCTGGCCCGGGCAGCGACGCACGCGACGACGAATCCGCCGAGCGCCGACCATCCCAGCACACCGTCGAGACCGTTCTTGGCCATCAGTGTCAACGCAGCGCCGGCGACGCACAGCAGCGCACCGGTCAGTACCGCCCTGGCTCCGCTGATCTGAACTCGGCCGTCCCACCACGGCAGCGGGCGATGCTCCAGCGGCGACAGCAGTCGGAAAGCAACCGCCATGAGAACGCCGAAAACCACTGCCCGCAAGGCCAAGTGGGCCCAGAAGCCCGGCGCATGCGGATCGAAGGCATCAAGGCCGGCAGCATGCAGGCTGAACGCGGCGACGGCGATCACCGGGATATGCCACAAGTAGAGCGTCATGGCTCCCCCGTTGCCCGTCGCCACCAGATACCAGACGCGCGGACGGGCGGCCCAGCGGCGGATCGGGTTTGCGGCGGCGATGAACAGGCACGGCATCCAGATGCAGTGCAGTGCCAGCAGCAGCGTCGGCGGCGATACGTTGGATACGTGCTCGGTTCCGGTGACGACGAGGGACACGTCGTAAATGCCGGTGAGAGCGAGGATTACCTGCGCCGTGAACGCGACGACCGCAATCGCCAGCGCCCGCCGTGCACAGATCAGGTGACGCGCGTAGGCCACCCCGATCACGACCGGGATCAGCCAGACGATGATCAGGTTGGCGGTGCCCGCTTCGGGCGTTCCCACCGCGAACCGGATCGCATCCACCACTCCGGACGCGGCCAGCAAGCCGGCGACCACCCACGCCAACGACCGGCCGGTGGTCAGGCGCATCAGTGCCGGGACGAAGGCGAGCGCCACCAGGTAGACACCCAGAAACCACAACAGCGCCACGCATTCGCGCCCAAGCGCCGACGCCGACGAGGCTCCCATCGTCGCGCGCACCACCAGCAGGACCACCGTCCACACGGCCAGGTACCAGAACACCGGCCGGCACAGCCGCTGGGCGCGGGCGAGCAGCCATTCACCCCAGGGTCGTCCGTCGCGCCAGCTGTACGCACCCGCGGCCCCACCGGCCATGAAGAACAGCGGCATCACCTGCAGCACCCAGGTGACCGGGGCCAGCGACGGCAAGGCGCCGAGGATGTTGCCGACCCGCACGCCACCGGAGTCGATGGTGGCCAGTAGCAGCGCGCAGTGCCCGAAGATCACCACAAGCAGGGCGCCCAGGCGCGCCACGTCGACGGCGCGGTCGCGGTCGGGTTTGGTGTCGTGGGCGACGGTGTCCGAGGTCGGGACAACCTCATCGATTGGCATGGCCTCAGTCTGCCGGTCACATGGCACTGCGCGGATGGGTAGTACTACGTGTTGTTCGGTTGACCCAGCACCGCCACGACCACCGTTCGGTCCAGGCTGTTGGCCGACCACACGCCGATGGCGGAGTTGGCGCAGTCGGACAGGATCGCGAGGTCGACCGGGTCGTAGTACCACTGGTTGAGGATCTCGACGCCAGTGATCGCCAGTGCCGGGTTGATCGCCACGGTTTCGGCGACCCGACCACGGAATCCCGCAGCTTCGGCACGTGACTGGGGTGCGGAGCCGTCGGAGCCGAGATGGTCATCCAGCTGGCGATTGTCGAGCAGATCGTTGGTGTGCCATTCGGCCGCCAACCTCAGCTTCGGATCGGACTTCACGTCATTCGTGCAGCCCGCCTGATGCTGGATCGTGTAGACGTTGACGACCACGCTGCTGTTGAGTCTCTGGTTGTCGGCATGCGCGGACGCCGGACCCCATGCGCCGGAAAGCGCGATCGGGGCCGCGACGACAGCGATCAGACCGGTTCGAACTGCGATATGAGCCATCGGTTTTCGACCTTGTCGAGGGTGACGCGCACGCTGGAGGTGGACTTGGTCGGCGGCCCGGTGCCGATCGTGGTGGTCTGATCGACCAGAACCAGGACCACCGCGTGCCGGGCCGACGCCGTTACCGGCGCGGCCGCCGGCACCGTGGCAACCGCTGAGATCACCTGCTGTTTGGCCCCTGGGATGACGACGTCGTCGATCAGTTGCGTGTACAGGTCGCGAAAGGCGCCGGTGAGCCGCTCCGCTGCCGCAGGCAGTTCGGTGTCGACGGTGTCTGCCCGATAGGACAGGATCGCCACGGTGCTCTCGCCGGCGGCGCGGACGGACTCCGCGGCGGCTGCCTGCGCCGACCTCGCGGTGCTGTCCTGCCATTTCAGGAAGCCTGCGGCGAGCGCCAGGATCAGCGCCAGGGCCGGCAGCACGGCGAAGGCGAGCACCCGCGTCCAGCGCGCCGGCTCGGTGTCGTCCTGGACGGGATCAACGGGTGCGGCGGAGTCGGTTTCGTCGACGACGGGCTCGTCGGTCTCCAGCTCAGTGACGGTGGTCATGGCGAGCTCCTCTGCGGTTTCGGGGGGGGGGGGGAACACTCGGTCACGGCACGAACTCCACATTCGACACTTTGACGTCATCACCCACCTGCTCGACGCTGATCCGCATCCGCCATCTGCGCGGCTCTTGTTCGGGGGCAGCGCTGTTCGTGGTCTTCACCGATACCGCGACCAGGACCCGGGCCACGCCATCGACCTCCGATTCCAGGCCGGCTTCGGCGACGGTGCCCTGTGATGTCGACTGGGTCCGCTTGACGACCTCCACGAACGGCGCCGACCGCTTCTCGAAGTCATCGCGGAATGTTCCGGTTGCCGAGTCCAGAATCCGCTGGACGTCGGCGTCGGCTTCGTCGTGTCTGATCGAAGTCAGGTTCACCGCCGCTTGGCGCGCCACCTGCACGAACAGGTTGTGCTGCTCCTGGGCGGCTTGGGCCTGCCGATCGCGATAGCCCAGCCAGCCGGTCAACGCCGTCAGCGCCGCCACTGCGACGAGCGCCACAGCGATCGGAACGCGGATACCGGGCTGGTTTCCGGGGTCCGCGACGTCTAACCGTTCGGCGGTGTCAGCATGCTCTGCCATGTCTTGCCTTCCGTGCTGTCGGCGAGGTCGGGGTCGGTGTAGGCCTTGCCGTCTGGTGCCAGATACGTTCCGGTGGCCGGGTCATAGGGGATGTAGGCCGCCGGCGGTGCGGTGCCGGTGCCTTCTGGGGGCGGCAGACGCGGATCCGTGCCCGGGGCGTACTGCGGTACTCCCTGACCGGACAATGTCGCGTTGGGGTCGCCCTTCCAGTTCAGTCCGTCGTTGAGCGGGATGTACTCCTGGTCGCTTTCGCACAGCTCGACGGTCGGCGAGCGCTTCCATGGCTTGGTCTCACACGGAATATTGCGCACACCACGCACATTGAGGTCCGAGTCCTGCGGCACGCGGCAGTACAACTCACCCGCGGGCCGTTCCGGGTAGTCCTGATCGGACGGCGACCGCTGCTGGCGGACCGGGAGGAATCCGGTATTGCATGGTGGCGGCAGATTCAGGTTCAGGTTGAAGTCGAGGTAGATGCCTCGGTAGGCCTGTTTGGTGTCGGCGTTGGCCAGGGTGATCGCCGACATGACGGCTGTCCCCTGCGGATAGAGAACCAGCAACTGTTCCAGGTCGTTGCGGTACGTCACCGCGATGTCACCGAGGCTCACCATGTTGGCCAACAGGACCGGCAGGGTCGGTGCCACCCGGTCGAACAGCGCCTTGCCCTCCCCCAGCGCGGGAGCTCCAGCAGTGAGCAGATTCGCGAACTCGGCGTCCCGGCTTTTGAGCTGTCCGGTGATCGATGCCATCCGCCGCGCCCACGTTGCGATCGAATCAGACGTCTGCACTTGAGAATTGAGCACCGGCGGCGACTGATCGATCAACTGCGCGAGCGGATCCACCGTCTTTCCGCCTTCGATCGCCAGGGCAGTCGACCCGTCGACGATGCGGGACAGTTCAGGCCCCAGCCCACCGACGGCCTTGGCCGACTCGTCGACCACCGTGCGCAGGTTGTCAGGCGGAATGGCTTGCAGAGCCTTGTTGGTCGCATCGAGGAGATTGGCGATGTCAGCGGGGATGCGCACCTTGTCCACACCGATGACGTCACCGTCACGCAAAGTGCCCTGCGCACCTTGATCCGGGGTCAGCTCGAGGAACTGTTCCCCGATCGCGGACCGGCTGTGCACTGCGGCCGAAACCGGCGAGGGCACCGCAATGTTCGAGTCGAGGGTCAGCACGGCATCGACACCTTGGTGGGTGACATTGATCGACTCGACCCGGCCGATCTCGGTTCCGCGGTAGGTGACCACCGATGTCGGATAGAGCCCGCCTGCCGCGGGAAGGTCGACGGTGACCGTGTACCGGCCGAATCCGAGTAGTGCGGGGACCTTGACGAAGCCGAATGCCATGACGCTCAAGGCGATGACGGTGATCGTCGAGAGGATCGCCAACTGGATCCACACCTGACGGGACAGCCGGATCATGTCAGTACGCTCCCCACCGGTAGGGAGCGATCAGCGGATTGCCCGCGGTGTACGGGCTGGGCATCTGACCGATCGTGCGGCCCCACTGCATCTCGAGTTCGGTGAGGTTGCCTTCCCATCTGGTCCCGGTGAACAGGCTGCTGTCGATGCGGCTCAGCGTCAGATCGACCACCAGCGTGATGTTGGCGAAGTCGCCGCGGAACCAGTTGGCCACCGTGCTCTTGACCCACGGATAGGTAGACAGAAAGTCCAGACCGCGGGTGAGTGCGGGCCCGGCGTTGGCCAGTTCCCTCAGCACCGGCGCGATATTGCGCAGGTTGTTGACGAGCGATTCCTTGGTCTGGGCGACGGTCGATGTCGCGATGGCACTGAACTTTCCGAGCGCGTCGACTGCGTCGGCGATCTTGGTGCGCTGCTCGGACAGCACCGCGAGTGCCTTCGGGATCGTGGTGAGTGCGGTGTCGACGGTGTCGTCTCGGGCCGCCACCTGGCCGGCCAGGGAGTTGAGGTGTTCGGTGGCGGTGATGATGTCGTCGGTCTGGGCGTTGAGTGCGGTGATGAAGGTGTCCAGCTGGCCGAGCAGACTACGCATGTCGTTCTCTCGACCGGCCAGGGCCTTGGCGAAGGTCTGGTTGATCTCCTGCAGCTGGGCCAGCCCGCCGCCGTTGAGCAGAACCGACACCGATGCCAGCGTCTGTTCGGTGGTCGGATAGGTGGCCGCCGCCGACAGCGGGATCACCGAGCCGTCGGTGAGTTCGCCGTGCGGCGACTCGCCGGCCGGCGGGGCGAGCTCGACGTGCATGGAGCCCAGCAGGCTGGTCTGGCCCAGTTTGGCGGTGCTGTTGGCCGGTAGGTGGACACCACCGTCGATGCGCATGGTCACCAGGGCATGCCAGTCCTGGACTTCGATCTTGGTGACGTTCCCGACGTTGACGTCGCCGACGTGTACCCGGGTGTTCTGTTGGATCACCACGGCATCGGGCAGCTGCGCGCTGATGGTGTACGAGCCGTCGTCGTTGCCCTCGGTGCCCGGCAGACTCACTGAATTCAGCCCCCGCCATTCGCATCCCGGTGTTGCCGACAGGCACGCGATGACAAGTGCCGTGATCGCCAGCCGCCTCATGGGGTGCCCCCGGGGACCATCAGGCCCGGCAGTCCCAGGGCCGGATCGGTCTGGATCGTCGCGGGCTCCGGTGCCGACGACGGTGCCGACGACTGCGGGGGCGGCAGGTGCGGATTGAGCCGGTCCTCGCTGTAGGTGATCTCGTTGGGCCGTGCTGACGCCCCGACGAACGGGTTGATCCCGAGCGGGGGGAAGTTGTACTGGCGGTTCTTGATGATCGGCGCGAGGTACTGCACGCACAACTTCGCCGATTGTTCCCAGTCCTTACGGGATGCGGCTTGTATTGCGCTGCAGATGAACTGGACGGTGTTGGCGAAGTTGACCGGCGCCAGGATGCCGGTCACCGCACTCTGCGCAGGTTGGTAGATGTTCATGAAGTTCTGGAACACCGTCGGCGCGATGTGCAGGACCTGCTTGATGTCGGCCCGACTGTCGTTGAGCGCGGCGGTGATCGCGTTGAGCCGGTCGAACGTAACGCCCAACCCGTCGCGGTTCTCGGCGACGAACCCACGCAGGTCGTTGACCGCGGTGTCGAGGGCCTGGGTGGCGTCTGACACCTCGCCCGGCGTGTTGCTCAACACGGTGCTGATATCGGCCAGGTTCGTGTTGAACGACGCGAGCAGGTCGCTGCTGGAGGACAACGCAGACACCAACAGCTGCAGATTGCGCACGGTGCTGAAGATGTCGGTGCTGTGATCGCCGAGCGCCGAAACCGCCTGGGAAAGTTTGATCACCGTATCCCGTGCGGTGTCACCCTGGCCCCGCAGATTGTCAGCCGCGCTGTTGACGAACTCGCCGACCGCACTGGGGCCGCCCGGATCGGTGGGCTGCAGCGAGTCGGTGAGCTTCTCCAATTGTTGGCGCAGATCGTCCCATTCGACGGGAACCGCGGTGCGTTCCCGTGGGATCGTCGCGCCGTCAGCGAGTTTCGGCCCGCTCTCATAGGCGGGAACGAGTTGAAGCGCGCGGGCGCTGACCAGCGACGGTGACAGAATCGCCGCCTGAACGTCGATGGGCACTGGGTACTGCCTGTCGACGGTGAAGGTGACCTTGGCCGCGTCGGGTTGGGGTTCGATGCTCTCGACGGTTCCCACCGCCACGCCGAGGATGCGCACCTCGTCCCCGGTGTAGAGCCCGTTGGTATTGGCGAAGTAGGCGGTGTAGGTGTTATCCCTGACCCGGTCCCACCAAGGGGTGGCCACCACCGAAATCGCCACGACCAGAACGATGCTCAGCACGGAAGCGATACCAATCCGCAGTGCACGTGTCGACATGGTCACTGCCCACCCTCGGCAGGAACAGGTGGCCCGAAACTAGGCGGCGGCAGTTCCCCGGGCGCCGGAGCCAAGGCCGGCGGACCGGGTGGCGGCCCGCCCGGCGGCGGTGCGGGCAATGGTTCCCGGTAGGGGTAACGCGCGTCGCCGGGGTTGCCGGTGATCGCGTCGGGCAGATTCAGCTGCGGTTCCCCACCCTGTCCGGTGCGTGGGAATGGCGTCGGTAGCGGTGGCGTACCTGGCTGACCGGTACCCGGGTCGACCAGTTCCGACGGCAGCAGCACATTCGGGTCAAGGCCCAGATCAGAGAATGCGGCATCTACAAAGGGCTGGGCGAACTGCCCGGGCAGCAGGTTGACCACCGACGCCTTGAAAAACGGACCGGCCCCGAGCACTTCACCGAACGACATCGCATAGCGGCGCAGGAGATACAGCGTGCGCTGCAGTTCGCCCTTGCGGTTGTCCAGGATCTCCAGCACACCGTTGAGCTTGTCGACCGCAGGTTTGAGTTGGGTGCGGTTGTCGGCCACCAGGCCCGAGATCTGCTGTGACACCGCAGTGAGATTGTTCATCAACGCGTCGACCGAGGCGCGTTGGGACAGCAATTCGGCCAAGAGTGCATTGGTCGTTACCACCAGGTTGGCGATCTGGTCGCTGCGCTTGGCGAGTACCCCGGTGACCTTGTTGGCGTTGGCCAGCAGGTTGCGCAGTTGGGCGTCTCGCGCGTTGAGAGTGTCCGAGAACCGCGCCACCCCTTCCAGCGCGACCTTCAGATCGGGCGGGGTATCCCGGAACGTCTGCGCCAATGTGGTGAGCGCGGAGGATAATTGAGTGGTGTCGAGACCGCTGATCGTGGTGGTCAGGTCACCCAGCGCGGAGGGCAGGTCGTAGGGCGACGTGGTCCGCTCGATCGGGATCGGTCCGGCCAGGGTGCCGTCTCCGCGCGAGGTCAGCTCGAGCACCTTGGTTCCGAGCACGGTCTCGGTCTTGATCGCCGCCTCGGTGCGCTCGCCCAGTTCGACGCCGTCGCGGACCGTGAAGTCCACCAACACCCGGGTCCCCTGCAGCCGGATCTCGGAGATCCGGCCCACGCTCAGGCCTGACACCCGCACATCGCTGCCGGTTTTGATGCCGCCGGCCTCTGCAAAGTAGGCGGAGTAGTCGGAGGTGCCCTTGATGAACGGGATCTTGTCGTAGGAGAAGGCCGCCACCACTGCCGCGACGAGCAACAGAATGGCTACCGCGCCGACCACCGGCCGGTTGCGCTCGGCCAGCGGCTTGATCGTGAGTCGCATCATTTCGGCGTGCACCGTCCCGAATCCTGGCCGGCGAGTTTGACATACACCGGTTGGCCGCCTTTTCCATTGAGCTTGAGAATCGCGTCGCACAGGTAGAAGCCGAAATAGTCGCCGTAGAGGCCGTTTCGGGCCAGCACCTGGTACGCGTCCGGGAGGGTCTTGACCAGGTCGTCCACGTAGTCGCGGTCGGCCATCACCTGGCCCGCGAACCGATCCGTCTGGGTCACGGTGTCTTTGATCGGCTGGCGAGCGGTGCCCAGCAGGTCGGCCACCGAACCGGCCGCAGCGTTGATGTGGGCTGTCCCGGTGACGATGTCGGATTTGCGTTCGGCCAGACCGGCGACCAACTCCGACAACTTGTCCAGGCCTTCGGAGAACTGTTCGTCTCGCTTGGCGAACGTGCCCAGCACGGTGTTGAGATTGGTGATCACCTGGCCGATGAGTTGGTCCCGGCCGGCCAGCGTGGTGGTCAGCGCCGAGGTCTGGGCCAGCACCGACGAGATGGTGCCACCCTGTCCCTGGAAAACCTTCAGCAGTTCCCCGGACAACGCGTTGACCTGGTCGGGATCCAACGCACGGAACAATGGGCGGAACCCGCCGATCAGGGCGTCGACGTCCAGAGCAGGCGCGGTCCGGTCGAGCGGAATCGACTGCCCCGGTTGCAGTTTGCGAACCGATCCGGGCCCCTCGTCCAGGGACAGGTAGCGATCGCCGATGAGGTTCTCGTAACGCACCGCCGCGCGGGTTCCCTCGGTCACCGTCAGTGTCTTGTCGATGGCGAAGTCGACGGTGACCGTCCCGTCCCTGTGCAGGGTGAGGTCCTTGACCTTGCCGACCTCGACACCGGCGATGCGGACGAAGTTGCCGCCCTTGAGCCCTGACACGTTCGTGAACACCGCGCTGTAGGACGCCCGTGAGTCGAAGCGGAACTGTCCGAACACCGTCACCAGGATGAAGGTGAAGACCAGGCTCAGTGCCGTGAACAGCAGCACCCGCGTGGCAACGCGAACCGTAGCGCGTTTCATGGCTGTCCCTCCTGTGGCGCGGGCACCGGTGCGCCGTAGGCCGGTGCACCCGGGAACGGCGGTAACGGACCCGGCGCCGGGCCGCCTGGATAGCGGATGCTCGGCGGTTCCGGCACCGCGCGGGTGACCGGGAAATAATTGGCCCAGCCAGGAAACCCGATGCCCGGATTGGGCCGGACGTCCAGTCCCGTGCCGAATCCGGTGTCTGTCACCAGATACTTCACCGGGAAGTTCTTGCTGACGTCCGGCAGCGAGCCGCAACTCGGCCTGCCACCGGGCCCTCCCTTGGCGTTGACCACCGGCAGGTTGTCCGGATAGCGGTAGGGGTCGTCGCCGGCCAGCAGGGCCGCGTCCATTATCACCGATTTCCCGTTGCCGCCCAGTGCATCCCGGCCGCCATGTTCGAGGAACCACACGGCTCCCTGGAACAGGCAGGTATAGGTCGGTGAGTATTTCATGAATAGTGCGGTGGTCGGATCGAGCAGGTTCAGCGCACGCACGAGGTTGGGTTGATTGGCGCCGAGCGTATCGATACCCGAGTGGGAGAAGCCGACCGCAGACAGCAGCAGCTGGTCCAGCGCCTGGGCGTGGGTGCTGATGGTGTTCGACGTCGTGGAAAACGCGTCCAGGGTCGACAGGATGTCCTGTACGGCAACGGAGTATGCCTGGGCAGTCTTGCCGAACAACTGCCAGTCCTGACGGATGGTGTCCATCCTGGGATTCACCGCAAGCAGCACATTGTTGGCGTCGGTGATGGCCTGGCCGATGGTTTCGCCCTTGCCCCGCAACGATTCGCCGACGGCGGAGAGCACCGCATTGAGTTTGGCCGGGTCGATCGCGGTGACGACGGACTGCAGGTTCTCGAATACGGTGTTGACCTCGACGGTGACGTTGCGTGAGTGCAGAACCGCACCGGGTCTCAGCGGCTCGGCACTGGCACCGACCGCCGGGACGATGAGGTCAACATACTTGGCGCCGAATGCGGTGCTGGATTTGATCTCCGCCTCGACGTTGCCAGGCAGATAGTCGAAGTCGTCCGGATCGATCTTGAGTCTGAGCCTTGCGCCGGCTCCGCCGGTTGTTCCCGATTCGGCAGCGATGGACGAGACTTCGCCGATCTGGACACCTCGCAGCTTGACCTTGGCACCGTCCTCCATGACCAGGCCGGCCCGATCGGAAACCAGGGTGAGCGGAACCGTACGGCGCAGCTTGCCCGTGAACAACAGCGCGGTCAGAGCGGTCACGGCCACGATCACAAGGAACAGAACCGGAGCCCACCAGATCGGGTCGACCTTCTCTCGCCGGGGCGAATTGGTCATCGCGGCTACCCCGACAGGTGGAAGTTGCCGGACTGCCCGTACACGGACAGTGTGATGGTCAACAGGATGAATACTCCGGCGGTGATCGATGTGCGGACCGCGCGACCGACCGCCTCTCCGACTCCCGCGGGTCCACCAGTGGCGGTGTAGCCGTAGTAGGTATGGATTGCCATCACCGCCGCCGCCATCGCCAGCGCCTCGGTGAAGGACCACAGCAGGTCGGCAGGATGCAGGAACGTGGTGAAGTAATGGTCGTACACGCCGCGCGATTGGCCGTAGATGATGGTGGTGCCGAATCTGGTGGCCAGAAACGACATCAGTACCGCGACCGTATAGATCGGCACCACCGCCATGACTCCCGCGACGATGCGGGTGGACGCCAGGTAGGTGATCGCCCGGATACCCATCACTTCCAGCGCGTCGATCTCCTCGTTGATCCGCATGGCACCCAGTTGCGCGGTGGCCCCGGCACCGATCGTGGCGGCCAGTGCCACACCCGCCGTCGCGGGTGCGATGAACCGGACGTTGAGAAAGGCACCCAAAAACCCGGTGAGAGCTTCGATTCCGACGTTGGACAGCGTGTTGTAGCCCTGGACGGCGATCAGGGCGCCGGTCGTCAGGGTCAGGAATCCGACGATCACGACGGTGCCGCCGATCACCGCGAGCGCTCCGGTACCCATGCCCATCGTGGCGATCAGGCGAAGTACCTCGCCCGGATAGCGGCGCAGCGCATCACCGGTGGACAACAGCGCGTGGCCGTAGAAGGCGGTCTGCTCCCCCACACGGCGCGTGCCGTCGACGGCCCGGTTCAGGATCTCCGGTCCACGGTCCTCGGAAGTGGTTGTCACGGCGCCACCTTCACGCCGAATGCAGTGGCCAGGATGTTGATGAAGAACAGCGCCATGAAGGCGAACACCACGGTCTCGTTGACCGCGTTGCCGACAGCGGTCGGGCCGCCGCCCACCGACAACCCCTTGTAGCAGGCGATCAGGCCGGCCGACAGCCCGAACAACAGCGCTTTGACCAGAGACACCACGACCTGCGGCAGGCCGGTCAGCAGCGTCAAACCCGCGACGAACGCTCCGGGCGTGACGTGCTGGACGTACACCACGAACACGTAGCTGCCGGTCAGGCCGACCACTGCGACCACCGAATACAGCATCAGCGCAACGAAAGTCGCCGCGATCACCCGCGGCACCACCAGTGCCTGCACCGGGTTGACGCCGATCACCTTCATGGCGTCGATCTCCTCGCGGATCGTGCGCGCCCCCAGGTCCGCGCACATCGCGGTGGCGGCTGCGCCGGAGACGACGATGGCGGTGACGACCGGGCCGACCTGGGTCACCGAAGCCAGGGCGGCACCGGCTCCGGACAGATCACCCGCACCGACCTCGAGCAGAACGATGTTGAGGGTGAACACGATCAGCACCGTGTACGGAATGGACAACACCACGGTGGGCACGATCGACACCCGGGCCACGAACCAGATCTGATCAAGCAACTCGCGCCAGGCGAACGGTCGACGCACCATCGCAGCGAAGGTTTCACCCGCGAGGACGACGAAATCGCCGACTGCGAAAGCCGGCTTGGCCCAGGAAACTGCTGTCATGACCGGGCGCCGAAAATTAGAGGCACGGGGTTTACCCCGGTCGCCGTGGGACGTCGACACGCGACGACAACAGCGGCGTCATTGCCTCGCTGCGCGAGCACTCCGGTGCGGATCCCACAGTCATTCCTATCGTTGGCCAGGTTGGGCGGGACATTAGGAACAAGGCAATTAGCTGTCAACGCGAACCAGCGGAAAACAGCGCCGTCAATTATCGATACTTGCTGGCCATGCGCTTTGCACGGAGTTCAGCTCAGGCCGATCGAATCACGAAGATCTCAAGCGTTGCGCTGGGATCACCCGGATTGCACCGCGCCCGGGAGACAGCCTCGGTTACCGACCAGAAATTGCGGCATGCCATTGTTCGCCTGCATCACATAAATGGCATTCAATCATTTATTTGCAAGCAGAAGCAGATGGTTTCGACGAATGTCCTGCCCTCATCTGAATGGCGGACAAACAAGCTGTTCCCATGGATACTTTGATCAGTTCCTGATCGACCCGTCGAGTAGGAGATTCCGGTGATGGCCTCCGGTGGAGCAATACCCGTTGACGTATTGTTCGCTGCCGGATTGCTGACGGGAAACGACTCTCTGGCGCCGCAGTTGAACGTCGACAAACTGTTCAACAGGCTGGATGAACTGATCCAGATATGCGCGGATTCGGGCCCCGGCGGGCCAACGGAGCCACCGTACTGGGTAGCGCCGGATCTGGAATTGACGGCACGAATAGCACCCCGGCTCCATACTGCGTGGCGGAAGACCGCAAGGCACGCCCACGACCACGATGTCTCGGTGCTCTATGTCCGGGTATCCACCGCCGAAGACGCCGTTCGGCTGGCGCAATGGGATCACATCACCGGCCTGCAGGTGATGGCCTCCATGCCGGATGTGGCGGCGGCATTCGACACCACTGACGTTGATTGGCGTGACATCATCCAGGTCTCGGACGCCTATGTCGACGGCTACGCCGGCGATTATGGCGGCGGCTATGGCGCCGAGATCGTCGTCGCCGACGGGGCGATGCCGGGCGGCCAGGTGGTTCAGGTCGCACCCCCGGACCAACCCGAACTCGGCGTCCAGGAGCAGCCGCCTGCCACTGACCCAGCCACCGACACTCCCCGGCAGCTGATCGCCGAGATCTTCCGCGACGGCGCGGTCTGCACGGTGCTGTCGCCGGGACAGGACCACACGCTCGCGGTGCGGATATCCGTCCCCCGCCGCGGTCAACGCGGCATCGACTTCGACGAAGACGACGTCGAGTTCGACCCGGACGGAGCGGCCGACCTGATCATCGATGTCACCAGCGACGATGGAACATTTCACGCCACCCGGCCCATGGTCTTGCCGCAGGACCGCACCCGACCGAGCACCACGGCGGCATTCCCCGTGCGTGCCGGTGACGACGGGACGATTCTGGAGCTGAATATCACTGTCCTGTACCGCAATCGGCCGGTCCGCGCCGGCCGGATCGTCGCCGTCGTCCGCAGCAGTGTGCTGCCGGACGACGAGATCCAGTTCTGGCCGATCGGCCTGAGTTCTCCCTCGGAACCCACGGCGGTCACCGGTGCGGACGTCGCGCTCAACGACGACGGTGTGACGCTGTCCCTACGGGGTACCGCCCACGCCGACGGCATTCCCCTTGACGGCGCGGATAATTGGTCGAAGGCTTTCGAGCAGGTGGCGTCGCAGGTGTTGGGCACCGACTCTGCCCCTGGATCGATCACCGACCCCGAAGCGGTGAGGTTGTTGATCCTGCTCGCCCGGCGCGGCAGCCAATTCGCCAAGAAACTGGGGGAACTCGGCCTGCGGGACGCCCGCACCATCTCCGTGATGGTGCGATACGACGGGTCGATCCTGCCCCTCGAGCTCGCCTACGACGGCCCTACTCCGACCGAGACTGCGTCCCTCTGCGACTGCGTGGGCCAGGCTGCCAATCAACCGTGTACGAGGCGGCGCTCCAGGCGTCGGGTGTGCCCGTGGGCATTCTGGGGCATGAACCGCGTCATCGCCCGGACGGTGCGCTTCGGCCCGGTACCCGCTACCGAATCACGCCCGAAACTGGCCGAATTGGCGTTGCGGCCTGTCGTCTACGCTGCGGCCGATCGCGCCGACGTCGGCAGTCCTGAAAATCAATTGCCGTCGACCCTGCTGCAGTCCGCGCTCAGCCAGCGGGTGGGTGACACAAATTGCACGCGTGTGACGACGTGGCCGAAGTGGCGTACCGCGGTGAAGCAGACCAACCCGCAACTGCTGGTGGTTCTGGGCCATACGGACCAGGCCCAGTCCGAGTTCCGAATCGAAATCGGCGAGCATTCGACGCTGTCCCAACCGGACATCTCGGAACGTGAGCTCGGAATCCCCACCAATCCCGCGCCGATCGTGCTGTTGCTCGCCTGCGACTCCGCGCTATCCGGCGACGTCTTCGGCGCGCTGCCCGCGACATTCATTCTCATGGGTGCCGCAGCGGTGGTGGCGACCCTGACAAAGTTCAAGGGCGAGCACGCTTCCCGAGCCGGTATCGCGGTCGTTTCCGCGCTGTTCACAAGTGCGGCAGGCAGCGGGCTCACGTTGGGATCGGCCTTGACCCAAGCCCGACGCGACCTGATCGCCAACGGGCTGCTGGTGGGCCTGCTACTGGTCGCCGTCGGTGAGATCGACCTCAAGCTGGTCGGTTAGGAGAATCATGCTGGCCATCGAGATGCTGCCCGGAGGTCACGGCGATGCGCTCGTCGTCGAGTACGGCACCAGCGCGGACACACACCGGATTCTGATCGACGGCGGCACCGCACGTTCGTGGGATGCCGTACGCGAACGCCTCAAGGCCCGGCCCGACCAGACCTACGAGGCGATGGTCATCACCCACGTCGACGAGGATCACATCGGCGGGAGCCTGCACATCCTTGCCGATCCTGATCTGCGCCAACGGATCCGGGACATCTGGTTCAACGGATTCGTGCACTGTGAACGTGGCGGCAGCGTGCTGGGGCCCGTCGACGGCGAGCGACTCACCCAGCGGATCAACGACGGTCCGTTCCGGTGGAACAAACCGTTCCCCAACCGGGTGAGCGACAAAGTCGGTGGGCCGGTGGTAGTTTCGGCGACGGCTGCGGAGCTCCCCGTCATCCAACTGCCCGGCGGTGCCGCCATCCATCTACTGTCCCCCACCGGGCAGAAGCTGAAAAAGATGGCGACCGAATGGCGATCGGTGGTCACCGCGGCAGGTCTGGTGCCCGGCGAGGGAACCCCGCTGGAAGCGCGGACACCGCCGATACGCCACAAGGAAGTCCCGCCGCTGCCGAACAAGCTCACCGACCAGATTCTGCGGAAGATGGCGGCAGCGTCGACCGCCGACAACTCGGAGGCCAACGGATCGAGCATTGCGTTCATCGTCGAATATGAGGGCCGGCGCGCCTTGTTGGGCGCCGACGCCCACTCCGATGTACTCGTGCAGTCCTTGAGCAAGTACGCCACGACGGTTGGTGAAGAACGGGTTCGACTGGACCTGGTGAAGCTTCCGCACCACGGAAGCCGGGCCAACGTCACCGAGGAACTGGTCGACGCGATCGCCGCCAAGAGATATCTGATCTCGACCAACGGGGACAACTTCGCGCATCCGGATCACGCCGCGATCGCGCGGATCATCGTCGGCTCGGCTCACCTTCCCACGTTCTACTGCAACTACCGCAGCGAGTTCACCGAGCCGTGGCAGGAGCGGGCGGCCGATGTCGGTGCCAAATTCGTCCTGCCGGCGAACGGGCGCACGGGACTACGGGTTTCGGCGACGGCATGACCGAGCCGACGAGCATTACCGACGACGGCGACCTACCCGACGTACTCGATCTGCCGACCGTCGGCCCGCGCGATGGTGTCGGATTGTGCCTGTCCGGCGGCGGCTTCCGGGCCATGTTGTTTCACCTGGGTACCTTGCGCAGACTGAACGAGACCGGGTGGCTGGCCCGACTGACCCGGGTGGCCTCGGTGTCCGGGGGCTCGATCACGGCCGCCGTCCTGGGTTTGGCCTGGCGCCGGCTCGAGTTCGACAACGATGGTGTCGCAGGCAATTTCGTAGGCGAGGTCGAGGAGCCGGTCATGGACCTCGCCGGCCACACTGTCGACCGTCCGGCGGTGCTGGGCGGGCTGCTGATGTCCGGGGGGATCTCACGGCGGGTACAGCGCGCCTATGACGAACACCTGTTCCACGGCGCGACGCTGCAGGATCTCCCCCACAACGGTCAGGGACCACTGTTTGTGATCCTGTCGACCAATCTGAGCAATGGATCGGCGTGGCGGTTCAGCCAACCGTACATGCGTGACTGGCGCACCGAATCCATCGCCAACCCGACTCTTGCGATCGCCCATGCCGTCACCGCCAGTTCGGCCTTTCCGCCGTTTCTGTCACCCAACCTGCTCGACATCCCGGGCAAGCCCACCTTGCAGCTCACCGACGGCGGTGTTTTCGACAACCTCGGCCTGGAACCCGTGGTGAAGCGTTGTGCCACCGTCTTCGTCAGCGACGGCGGCGGCACGTTCAAGGTCGACCCCAACCCCAAACGCGATTGGGTGCGGGCCACGTTGCGCGTACTGGACACAGTCGATGTCGAGGTCCGCCGATTGCGTCGACGCCAGATCGTCGGACTGCTGGCCTCCAAGCAGCGCCGCGGGGCCTTCATGGCAATCAACACCGAGTACGCACGGTTCCCGAAGCACAGTCCGGCGCTGCCCGCGAGCGACGCGGCCACCAAGCTCCTGTCCACGGCACCCACCCGGCTGAAGAAGATGGACCCGACTCTGCGTCGGCAACTGGTCAATTGGGGCTACGCGGCGTGCGATGCGGCGCTGCGCAGCTATGTCGACCCGGGGCTTTCCGACCCTCCCGGGTATCCCTACCCGACCGAGGGCGTGGGCTGACAGCTAATGGACAGTAACCACACGGATGGCGAACATTGCCCGCCGCGGCGGCGACCGCAGTAGATTGCTGCCGTGGGGAAACGACTCTTCGCCGGCGGCCGGGGACGCTTGCTGGCGCTTGCCGCCTCGGTCACCCTCGCCGGGGGCATGGTGTACGCGCAGAACACCGAGTCGAAGTGCTGCCCGGGGGTCCCATCGGCAACACCGCCCAGCAGTCAGCAACCGGCGCCGGTCCCCGCTCAGGCCGAGTTGGTCGCCGCCAGCGCTCCCGTCGTCGCACGCGACTTCCAGTTCTCCCTGCCGAAAGGTCCGGCACCCGAGAGCGGGCTGCAGATCAAGACGATCTGGGTGGCCCGTGCCATCGCCGTGATGTTCCCCGAGATCACCACGATCGGCGGGTATCGCCAGGATGCGCTGAAGTGGCATCCCAATGGTCTGGCGATCGATGTGATGATCCCGAACTATCACTCCAAGGAAGGCATCGCGCTCGGCAATCAGATCGCCGGTTTCGCCTTGGCCAACGCCCAACGCTGGGGCGTGCTGCATGTGATCTGGCGTCAGGGCCTCTATCCCGGGATCGGCGCACCGCACTGGACCGCGGACTACGGCAACGAGACCGCCAATCACTTCGACCATGTGCACATCGCCACCGACGGTGGCGGATATCCCACCGGGCACGAGAGCTATTTCCTGGGTTCGATGAGCCGTTAGGCTGCGCTGCTCACCTGGACTGCCGACTCGCCGATGTTGGTCGCGCTGTCGCCAATGATGGTGCGTAGCAGGGCTTGTTGCTCGCGTTGCCCACGGGCGACCGCGCGTTCCATACCGCCCGGCGATGTCATCGCCGCGACGCTGCGGATCAGGTTGACCGGCATCTTCAGCACCGGATACCACGGCGGCATGTAGACCGGCAGGCCCAGGATGCGCATGGCGCTCGGCCCGAGGAATGCGCTGGTGATCGACAGATGCTGGGCCCACGCCAGGCGGCGGCGCAGGCCCCGGACGCCGCGGTACTGCCATGACAGCGGGTCCTGCGCCATCGGAACCGACAGCTGCCGGGTGGTCTCATCGGGGACAGCCAGGGCGGTGGAGGTGTGATAGAGCACGCGGATGCTCTCGCGGAAGCTACGGGGCAGCCATTCGTCCTCGACGCCGATCAGCCAGCCGACGTAGCGGGTCAGATGCGCGATGGCGTCGAGTTCGCCTGGCGCAGGGACGATTCCCATTGCGAGTGAGGCGACAGGAGGGGCGACGAGCGCGCCGACCAAAGTCGCCGCCATATCGGTCTGGTTGACCGGTAAACCCCACTCGTCGGCGCGCCAGTCGGGCATGGCCGCGACGTGCCGGCGCACGAATGCGTGGATCAAGCGGACGTGCAGGGTGGACCGGTAGCCGACGCCCAGCGGGTCCAGACCTCCGTCGGAGATGACGTCCATCGCCCACTGCATCGTCTCGGCGAATCGCTTGTTGGATCCCTTCTCCAGGGCACCAGTACGCAACAGGGTCTTGTTGAACCCGGAGAACTGGTAGCCGCCGAGCAGCGAGACGTCGCGCGCGATCGACATGCCGTCCGATCCGCCCCGCAGCAGCGCCCGCCGGCCTTTGCGCAGTTTGTCCGGGTCCACCCAGTCCGGGACGTTCTCTACGCCGATGAAGAACTCGCGCAACGGTTCCGGAGCGTCGGGAACATTGCCGATGCCCTCGGTGAGCGCCTTCTCGAATAGGGGACGCATCTGTGCCATCCCCGCCGACGACATCCAATCGACCAGACGGTCCATCGGCTCGTCCCCGACGGTCAGCCGCTCTCCGAGCCGACGCCACTGCTCGGCGTCGGGGTTACGGATGCCCAGCATCGTCGCGAACATCCGCATGGCGCCGGGAACGGCATGGGGCCGTTCGGGATGACGAGCCGGGACGTTCATCGGAGACCTCCTGGGACACACCCCACACGATTGACTACGTACGTAGTCAGAATGTAGGCGGCAGGTAGGGTGCTGTCAATGAAGCGCGTACAGGTGGTACGCGGCTACGGCGGCGTCAGTGCGGCCGACCGCCGCACAGAACGACGGAGCAAGCTGCTCGCCGCCGGACGGCAGATCTGGGGCGAATCGGGAATCACCGAGGTGACCGTACGTGCGGTCTGCAGCGCTGCCGGGCTGACGTCACGCTACTTCTACGAGCAATTCGAAACCCGAGACGCGTTGCTGTACGCAATTTCCGACGATGTGCGGGATCAGTTGCTGACAGCGCTGGTGAACGCCGGCGTCGGCGACCCGGGCACTCTGACCGACAAACTCCGCTCCGCCCTGACCGCATTCCTGAACATCATCGCGGCCGACCCGCACATCCACCGCATCGCCACCGGCGATGTCAGCAGCGTCGCCGGACTGACAGAGCATCGCACGCACATTCTGGAGATGATCACCGGTCTGATCGTCCAGCTCGCTCCCGATGTACTGAACTCGGCCGTTCCGAATCCGGCCGAGCTGCGCCGCGGGGCACAGTTCATGGTCGGCGGCGTGAACCAGATCATCGAAGCCTGGCTTGAGGATCCCACCGAAACGCCGGAGAAACTCGCGGCCGAATGCGCTGATCTCTGCGTTGCCGTGGTGCGCGGGGTCACGCGGTCGGGCGACTAGCTCAGGCGCCTGCCGGCACCGCCACATCCGAACAGTAGTTGTGCAGCGCCGCGGACACCACGAGCCTGGCCTTGTCGAACGGATAGGCCGACCGGGCCTCGGCGATCTGCATGGCCAGATCATCGGGACGCATCGACGGATCTTCGTGCGCCGTCAGGCATGCCTGCTGTCCGAGCTGAAGCAGAACGTCACGGTTCTCATCGGAGACCGGCAGACCCACTGCGGAGACCTCGGCGAGATAGCCCTGATCATCGGCGAGTGCTGCCGGGGCCAAGACGAGCCCGGCCACAGCTGCCACCACGGGGATCATCAACGACTTCATGCTCGTCACTGTGTCAGATTCGGTTCGGGATCCAGCGGACGCGCGCCGTCAACAGTGCCGTGCGCTCACATCCAACTCGGAGGCCTGATCGAATTCGCCACGTCGACAAGCCGGTAGCGGTGGCGTCGCCGCGGCGAGTGTCGCGCCAGTTCCCGCAACACCTCCTCGACACCGACACGCAGACCCCGTTGGTCGAAGGCATGGTCGAGAAGCGGTTCGCCGGAGGCACTCACAGCGCCCGAGCGGAGCCAGTCCAGGGCAACACCGAGGACGAACGCGCGGATCTGCAGAACGCGTGCCTCGGTCTCGGGCAGGCCGCCCACACGCCGCGCGGCGTCGCGCAAGTCTGCCTCCGTGATCTCCGCACCGGGCCGCCCCTCGAGCAGCAGCACCACCGACGTCAGTTGGGCCTCGCCGTAGTGGCGCGAGGTCACCGGGACCTGGTCGAGCACTTCGATCGCTCCCACCCGATCGCCGCGGCCGAAGAGGGCGCGGGCCAGGCCGAACGCCGCGCTCACCATCGCGTGGTCGGTGCGCCACAACGTGCGGTAGTCCCGTTCGGCCAAGTGCCGCAATCGTTCCGCATCCGGTGCGTCGTCCGTGTCCAGCAGCAGTTCCGCCGTCGCGGCCGCCGCCAGCTTGGGTGCGGCTTCACCGGGAAGCAGGGCGACCACGCGCTCGAAACATGCCAGGGCTTCCCCGAGATCACCGGTCTGCAGTCCGCTGATCCCGTCGTCCCACTCGATTCGCCAGTCGTCGTCCGATTCCTCGACCGGCACGGGCTCGGGCAGGGCGCCGGCGACGTCGCGGGCGTCCAGCGCAACGGTTCGTCGACGACCGTCGACGAACACGTCGGTGCCCCGCAACGCCAGATCGGCACCGAAGGTGGAATGCGGCGGGCTGAACAGCGTCGACGTCCGGGGACTCGGTGCACCTGTCTGCTCGGCGAGGATTTCGTGGAGCACACCCCTGCACTGGTCGGCCATCTCATCCACCGACGAGAACCGTTGTGCTGGACGGGGGTTGGTCGCACGGACGAGCAGTTGGTAGAAGGACTCGTACCGTCCGAACAGCGGAACCTCGTCACGCTTGGGCAATGTCTCGGCGTAGCGGTCGTTGGGCAGGTCGACGGTCAGCTTGGCCAGCGTACGGCCGACCGTGTAGACGTCCGTGGCGACAGTGGGTCCGGTCCGGACGATCTCGGGTGCCTGAAATCCTTTGGTGCCGTAGATGTATCCGAATTCCTCGACGCCGGACACCGCACCCATGTCGATCAACTCGATATTGTCCTCGGTGAGCATGATGTTCTCCGGCTTGAGGTCGTTGTACACCAGGCCGAGTGAGTGCAGGTAGGACAGCGACGGCATGACGTCGAGCAGATAACCGAGTGCCTGCTCCACCGGCATCACCTGTGCGACTTCTCCGCCCGAGGTAGCCTGCTGTTTCGCAACGGCTTCCAGCGTGGTTCCGCCGATGTACTCCATCACGATGTAACCGACCGGGCTTCCGTCAAACCCCGGGTGTTCGACGAAGTTGTAGATCTTGACGATGCCGGGATGGTTGACCATCGCGAGGAATTGCCGTTCGGCGACAGCGATCTCCTGTGCCTGCTGCCCTCCGGGTTGAAGTAGGCCTTTGAGCACCACCCACCGATCGCTGACATTGCGGTCGATCGCGAGGTAGATCCAACCGACACCGCCGTGCGCGATGCAGCCCTGGACATCGTACTGTCCTGCCACCAACTCACCGCTCTCCAGCTGCGGGGAGAACGAGAACAAGGTGCCGCACTTGGGACACACGCCGTCGCAGGCGCCGGGCTGTCCGGCGCTCCCCCGCCCCACCGGGCGCCCGCAGCCAGCGCACTCCCGTTTCGCCTCGGCGACAACAGGATTGGCGAGGATGGCACTGGCGGGTTCGATGTCCTCACGAATCGGGATCTCAACCAGGCCATCGCCTATGCGCCGCCGGCCGGTACGCAACCGCGGACGGGTGGCCGTGCCCTCGGTCTTGACCGGTGCCGATTCGGTCACCAGGACGGCTCGCGTGCCCTCTTCCCCTGCCATGTCAGTCCCGGTACCTCGGCTCCGGCGGATCCGGCGCCACGCCGAGAACGTTGAGCCACTTCCGGTACAGCGACAACCAGGTGCCGTCGCGCCGCGTCCGTTCCAGCGTGCCGTTGACCGCCCGGACCAGATCCTCCCGGGACTTGTTCATCCCGATCCCGTAAGGCTCGTCCTCGAGGCTGGGGCCGACCACCTGCAGGTTGGGATCCTGCACCGCCATGCCGGCAAGTATCGAGTCGTCGGTACTGACCGCATCGGTCTGCCCCTGCTGCAGCGCCACCAGGCAGTCGTCCCAATTCTGAACAGCGAGCAGGGTCGCCTCGGGCGCCACCCGGGCGACCGTGGCCAGCGAGGTGGTGTCCACCTGTGAACACACCCGTTTCCCGGCCAGATCTCCCGGTCCCTCGATCGGCGAATCTTTCGGCACCAGCAGCCGCTGGTGCGCGTCGAGATACACCGTGGAGAAGGCGATCCGCTCCGCGCGAGCACAGGTGATCGTCATCGCCTTCACGACGATGTCGACGGTGCCGTCCTGCAAAGCGCTGATGCGCTCGGGCGAGGTCAGCAGGCGGAACTCCACCTTGGCGGGATCACCGAGCAGGTCGCGGGCCACCTCGCGGGCGATATCGACGTCGAAGCCCTGCAGTTCACCCGAAACGGGATCGCGAAAGCTCAACAGATTGGTGCTCTGGTCGATGCCGACCACCAGCCGGCCCCGCTGCCGGATCGCCTGCACCGCCGGGCCGGACACCGCCGAAGGGCGCAAACTCGCTGTGGCATCGCAACTCTCGACCGGTGCGCCGGGCACCTGTGACGTCACGGCGGCGCCGCTCGGCAGCGGCAGCGTGGTGAGCGAGGCGGACACCTGGACAAGCGGTTGCGCCGTGGAACATCCCGCCACGACGGCCGCGGCGAGGAGAAGTCCGGCGACGGCCCGCATCAGTGGTACTCGCTCAGCCTCGGCGCGACACCGGCGGCAACCGCAAGCGCAGCCAGCACACTGATCGCCGCGGCACCTGCGGGAAGCGCGCTCAGCGCCGCATAGGCGCGGGTGATGCCGTCGCGCTGCCGATCGCGCAATCGTGCGATGTCTTCCCCCAACGCCTCGTCGAGCCGGCTGAACTGGGCCGTGGAGTGCTGCGGCCCACCATCGCGCGCTATCGCCACGGCCCCGGCGTAGTCGCCGATGCCGAGCAGGCTCCGGGCCTGGGCGTGCGATTCCTTCCAGCCACGCAGCGCGTCCTGCGCCCCGTTCACCGGGTGCTTGTCGAGAATCCGACGGACATCGGTGGTGCGCTCTTCGAATCGAATGTCGGAGAGCGTGTCGGAGCCGCGTTTGAGCAGCCCGAGGATTTCGTCGGCACGGGCCTGCTGGACCAGAATCCGGGCGGTCACCGCCGATTCCAGTGGCTCACCGCCTTCGGTGCGGGCACTGCTGACCGCGTGCGTCACCACCAGCCCGGACACCGCCAACCACACCGCGAGCACGATCATCAGCACCGACGCCCCCACCAGGCCGGGGTTGAGGCGCCGATGACTGCGCCTGGCGAGATAGACCTGCGCGAGTACCAACAAACCCACCACCAGCGCGGCGCCCTCGATCAACGCCCACGGTGTGGTGGCCGATCTTCCCGACCACGTGACGGCGTCAGCCTGTGTCCGGTACAGCCGCTCGGCATCGGGCAGGATGGACTGCTGCAGCAGCGTGGACGATTCGCTCAGGTACCCGACGCCGATCGGGCGGCCGTCGCGGTTGGTCGCACGAGCGGTCGCCATCATGCCGGTGTACACCGCCAGCTGGTTGGACAGGTCGGTCAGCAACGTCAGCGACTGGATGTCGTTGGGTGACACCCCATTCGATGCGGTGACCAGCCCGGCCGATGCCTCCCCGACCGACGCGTCGTAGCGCTCGCGGACTGCGCGCGGTTCGACGCCACCGGCCAGAAACGCGGTGGCCGCGGTGGTGTTGGCGGACGACAGCGCGCTGTAGATCCGTTGCGCGGCATCGGCCAGCGGCTCGGTGTGCGACCGCAAGGTCTCCAGTTGGCGTTGCCGGTTGGACTCCGTCACCGACGCCGCGACGCCCACGGTGAGAACTGCCGCAATCAGAACCACGGCCAGCACTGCTATCCGGCCCGGCGTGGCCCGCAGGAAATCGAGGACCGGCCGGTCTTGTTCCTCGGCGTCAGCCAGCACGGACTCGTCGAGCGTGAGCGTCTGCCGACTCTCCAACTCACCGCTGTGCACTCGACATCACCTCGCCGCAGGCAGGTCCGAATTGCACGGTAACCCCCGCCAACGCCTTACGCGGGCTAATCAGGCTGCCGCCACGCTCTCGGCAGCCAACACCTCCGCGGCGGCGCGTTCGCCCGACCGAACCGCACCATCGATCCAGCCGCACATGACTGCCGAACTCTCCGTGCCGGCCCAGTGGATCCGTCCGCACGGGGCCCGCAGCGCGGGCCCGAACTCCGTGAGCACTCCGGGCGGGGCGTGACTGATCATCCCGCCACCCGAATACCGTTCGACCGTCCAGTTCTGCTCGTGATAGCTCACCGGTGACGCGGCCTTCGGGCCGAACCGCTCGATCAACTCACCGATCACCACGGCTTTGCGCTCGCCGGCGTCGAGAAGCCCGAGCCGACGGGCAGCGGGTCCTTCGGTGATGACGCACATGATTCCGGGAGTGCCGGTGTCGGTGCAGGCGTCGATGGTCAGCGTGGCAGGACTGCCGGGAGCGGCGGACTGTCCGCACAAACCGTCCTCGCGCCAGAATGCCGTGTCATAGACAACCGAGATCTTGAAGACCGCGCCGCTGGGCATCCGTTGATGGAGGAACATTCGATCCACGGGAAGCATTGGCTCATAGACGATCTGGCTCGCGACTGCCAAGGGGACGGCGACGATCGCCTGCCCGGCCCGCACCGTCATGTCCCCGGCGTGGACCGTCACGCCGTCGTCGTCCTGCGCGATGAGGTGCACCGGTTGCGAAAGATGCAGCGCCCCACCCAATTCTGTGGCCATCGGCCCGTAGATTGCGCCCATGCCGCCGCATACCCGCGCATCCTGGGCTCCGCCCCGATTGGAGATGACGAAGCCCGGCCCGCCGCCCGATCCCATCTGGTGCAGCGCCCACAACAACGACACCTCGGAGGCCGCCGAGGTGTAGATGCCGGCGAGCGCCATGTCGATCATCTCGCGCGCCTGCTTGGAACGCATATGACGGTTGATCCACTCCCCCAAGCTGATCCGGTCCCACTCGACCGCCTTCCTCGCTTCCCACGGGGCCTCGAAGGGAATCGTCTTACACATGAGCTCCACCTCGAGCAGTCCGGCACCGAGGTTGGCGATCGCCCACGGGCTCATCGCCCACGGAATCGTGCCGGAATAGCGGTGCTGTTTGCCGTCCAGGATCATCATCGCGTCGCCGTCGACGTACTCCTTGTATTCCTCGACGCCGTACTCGGCCATCAGGGCCTTGATGCGGTCCTGCCCCGGTCCGATCCAGGCCCCGCCGCGGTCGATCCACGTTCCGTCGCCGAGCACCTCGGTGAACGTGCGGCCGCCGACCCGGTCACGCGCCTCGAGCAAGGCCACGGAGCGGCCCGCCTGCTTGAGTCGCACGGCCGCGGTAAGGCCGGCGAACCCCGCTCCCACTACACAGCAGTCGACATCTGTCATGGGTCACCCTCCCCGTTTTCGACGGGCCAGATTCGCTCAAATTACGCCGTCGTCAGCCGCTCCGGAGGCACTGTTGACCGACAGATGTGGTAAATGCCATAAATTTTGCCACCCAAGGCGTAGGTCACTGCGTTCGAGCCGGGCCAGGGCCACCCCCAACACCGAACCGACACCCTGAAAATTGGATCGTCAGCCGACTGTGCAATGATGTCTGAACTGCTAATTCTCCGGAGTTGGCCCATTGTTCACCTCCGGTTCTCCCGGCACCCCAGGGCGTCAAGCCGTGGTTGACGCATGACCGCCGAAGTGGTTGCCATCGACAGCACCAGAGAACTTCGCGATTCCGGGGATCGTTCCGCCCGCCGGTAGGGTCCGGTCCTCGTGGGTAGACACCAGTTGAAAAAGGATCGGCGCCGCCGATCTGCAGCCATGGCTGCGGTCGTCGTGCCTGCCGCCGCACTCATCGTCGTCGGCGCAGACACCGGGCCGGCCACCAAGGGCGACGCCGAGGTTGTAGCGGCCCCGGCCGTCACGCCGGCCGCCGCCCCCGCGGCACCGGCAGTGCCGGCCGAGCGCGCCGTGCGACGGAACATGAGGTTCCCACTGCCCGCCGGCCGGGCCTCCGAAAGGGGCCTACAGGTCGAGACCATCCTCGCGGCCCGCGCGGTCAGCGCGCGATTCCCCCAGATTCTCGACATCGGTGGGGTCCGGGCCGATTCGATGAAGTGGCACCCCAATGGACTTGCGATCGACGTGATGATCCCGAATTACGCCACCCCGGAAGGTAAAGCGCTCGGAGACCGGATCGTCGCGTATGCCCTCGACAACGCGGATCGGTTCGGCGTGAACCACGTGATCTTCCGGCAGCACATCTACTCTCGCGGCAAGGCGCCCAGAATGATGTCGGACCGCGGCGGGGACACCGCGAACCACTTCGACCATGTGCACATCGCCACCAACGGCGGCGGATTCCCCACCGGGCACGAAACGTATCTGACGTAGCCCCTGCGGTCGCGGCGTTGCCGTCCGCATTCCCAGCTTTCACACAGGAACATTCCGGACCTACATGGTTGTGGTGTCCGGCTGGGTGCCATAACGTCAACCTAGTTGATTAGCCGTCCTAGAGGAGCTCTCCCTACCGTCCGCGCCTGGTCGCCGCTTACGAAAGGGTCACGGATGCAACGGGTTTCGTTCATTCGTCGACTCGGTCAACGCTGGATGGTGCTGGTGGCCGTCGTGGTGCTGCTGGTGGCTGGATTCGTTGTGTACCGGCTGCACGGCATCTTCGCCTCCCACGACGTCACGTCCACACCCAGCGGCTCGGTGAACGACATCGTTCCGTTCAACCCCAAACATGTGGTCATCGAGGTCTTCGGCCCGCCCGGCACGGTGGCCACCATCACCTACCTGGACGTCAACGCCCAACCGCAGCGCGCCGACGACGTCACCCTGCCGTGGGCGTATGACACGACCACCACGCAGCCCGCGGTGTTCGTCAACGTCCAGGCCCAAGGCGACAGCAGTTCGATCGGGTGCCGGATCAAGATCGACGACGTGATCAAGGACGAGAGATCGGTGAACACCTTGAACGCCTACACCTCGTGCCTGGACAAGTCCGGATGAACACCCACCGGGTTCCGGACTTCATCCGGCGGTTCTCCGCGCTCATCGCGCTGTTCTGGCTCGGCCTGGCGGTGGTGACGAATGTTTTCGTGCCGCAGCTCGAGACCGTCGCCGAATCGCACAATGTGTCGCTGAGCTCCCAGGACGCGCCGTCATTGCAAGCCGCAAAGCGGATCGGCAAAGTCTTCGACGAGTTCGATTCCGACAGTTCGGCGATGATCGTCCTGGAGGGCGATCAACCGCTCGGCGCCGATGCCCACCACTACTACGACGGCTTGATCCAGAAGCTCCGCCAGGACACCAAACACGTTCAGCACATTCAGGACTTCTGGGGAGATCCGCTGACGGCGGCCGGCTCGCAGAGCACCGACGGCAAGGCGGCATTGGTACAGGTGTACCTCGCCGGCAACCAGGGTGAATCGCTGGCCAATGAGTCCGTCGACTCAGTGCGCAACATCGTCAACCAGACCACACCGCCACCGGGCGTCAAGGCCTATGTCACCGGCGCCGCGCCCCTGGTCACCGATCAGTTCGAGGTGGGCCGCCACGGCACCCTGAAAACCACACTGATCACCATCGGGGTGATCGCGATGATGCTGTTCTCGCTCTACCGACGGCTCACCACGGTGTTCTTCGTGATCTTCACGGTGATGATCGAGTTGACCGCGTCCCGAGGTGTCGTCGCGGTGCTCGCGAACGCCGGGATCATCGAGCTGTCCACGTATTCGACCAATCTGCTGACACTCCTGGTGATCGCCGCCGGCACCGACTACGCGATCTTCATCCTCGGCCGGTTCCACGAAGCGCGTCATGCCGGGCAGGATCGCGTCACAGCGTTCAACACGATGTACCACGGAACCGCGCACATCATCCTGGGCTCGGGGCTGACGATCGCCGGCGCGGTGCTGTGTCTGACCTTCACCCGGCTCCCCTATTTCCAGAGCCTGGGGGTCCCCGCGGGCACCGGCGTCCTGGTCGCAGTGGCGGCGGCGTTGACCCTGGCACCGGCACTGCTGGTCATCGGCCGCCATTTCGGTCTGTTCGAGCCCGCCCGGCCGATGCGCACTCGGGGTTGGCGGCGCATCGGGACGGCGATCGTGCGCTGGCCCGGCCCCATCCTGGCGGTGACGATCGCCGTTGCTCTCATCGGCCTGCTCGCCCTGCCGCGCTACCAGACGAGTTTCGACGCGCGGCCCTACATGCCCGCCAGTGCTCCGGCCAACGTCGGGTACGCCGCTGCCGAACGCCACTTCTCTCAAGCCCGGCTGAATCCCGAACTGTTGATGGTCGAAGCCGATCACGATCTGCGCAATTCGACCGACATGATCCTGCTGGAACGCGTCGCCAAGGCGGTCTTCCACACCGACGGCATCGCCCAGGTCCAGTCGATCACCCGGCCGCTCGGCACCCCACTGGACCACACGTCGATCCCGTTCCAGATCAGCGCGGGCAGCGCACAACAGATCAACAACCTGCCGTTCCAGCAGGCCCGCGGTGCCGATCTGCTCAAACAGGTTGACGTGATCAACAATTCGATCGACATTCTGCGCCAGCAGTACGCCCTGCAACAACAGTCGGCCGCCGTCACCGACGAGCAGGCCAGGGCTTTCCAGCAGACCGTCGCCACAACTCAGAACCTGCGCGACAAGATCGCCGACTTCGACGACCAGTTCCGCCCGCTGCGCAATTACTTCTACTGGGAGCCACACTGTTTCGACATCCCGATGTGCGCGGCCATCCGGTCGGTGTTCGATGCGCTCGACGGTGTCGACGCGCTGACCGATCAACTGGCCAGCGTCTCGGGCAGCATCTCGAAATTGGATGCACTGCAACCGAAATTGCTCGCGCTCATCCCCCCGCAGATCACCAGTCAACAGACCAACCGCGACCTCACCCTGACCAACTACGCCACCACCTCCGGCATCAACGCCCAGACGGAGGCCGCGCTCCAGAACGCCACCGCGCTGGGCCAGGCGTACGACGCCTCGAAAACCGATGACTCCTTCTACCTACCACCGGAGGCGTTCACCAACCCCGAATTCCAGCGCGGCATGAAACTGTTCATGTCACCGGACGGCAAGGCCGCCCGCATGATCATCACCCACGAGGGCGATCCCGCTACGCCGGAAGGCATTTCGCACATCGACGCCATCAGGCATGCCGCCCAGGGAGCCGTCAAGGGCACACCGCTCGCCGGATCCAGGATCTACCTCGCCGGCACTGCGTCGACCTACAAGGACATTCAGGACGGCGCCAAATACGATCTGATGATCGCCGCCATCGCCGCGCTGAGCCTGATTCTGCTGGTGATGATGTTCATCACCCGCAGCGCCGTCGCCGCGCTCGTTATCGTGGGTACGGTGGCGCTGTCGTTGGGCGCTTCGTTCGGGCTTTCGGTGCTGATCTGGCAGGACCTGTTCGGCATCGATCTGTTCTGGATCGTGCTGGCGCTGGCGGTCATCCTGTTGTTGGCCGTGGGGTCGGACTACAACCTGCTACTCGTCTCCCGGTTCAAGGAGGAGATCGACGCCGGATTGAACACCGGCATCATCCGGTCGATGGCCGGCTCCGGCGCCGTGGTGACCTCGGCCGGGCTGGTGTTCGCAGCCACCATGGCCTCGTTCATCTTCGCGGACCTGCGCGTTCTCGGTCAGATCGGAACCACGATCGCCCTCGGTCTATTGTTCGACACGCTGATCGTACGGTCGTTCATGACACCGTCCATTGCCACACTGCTCGGCCGGTGGTTCTGGTGGCCCCTTCGGGTGCGGCCGCGGCCGGCGAGTCAGATGCTGCAGCCGTACGGATCACGCGCAGCGGTTCGTCAGCTCCTGCTGTGGGAGGACGACGACGCGGCAGCTCCGTCCCACCCCGACAAATGACGAAAGTCAGCCTCTCTCAGCAAGACTGAGCTCGTCCGACGGTTCATCCGTCACCTCAACGTCCCGCAGCTTCCCCTTCAGCCCCGCGACCCGGCGGAGCTGAGCGGCGATGTTCATGGAGGTCAACATCGGGATCCCGCCGATGAACGTCCGGAAGGACGGGTTGCCGCCGTCTCGGTGCAACATGTACAGGCAGCCGACCACGTAGAAGAAGCCCATCGTGAAAAGGACGGCCGGCATCGCGTAGGCAAGCGGTGATCGAGCGTCGTTCACCAGTTCGGTCGCATAGTCGAACTCGTCCCTCGACATCGGTTCGCGCTTGCGCAGCTTGGCGAGCACCGCCTTGTGGGCGCCCACTTTCTCACCCAATGAAGCCGGGGTTCGTTTCTCCAACCGGCGGAGGTAGACGAACACGCACGCGGCCAACGTCACCGCCACCACGCCGGCAAGAATCGTGAGGTCACCCCAGATCCCGAGATCCATCGTGGCTGCCCTCTGCTTCCCGACTGATCGTCGCAGGATTACCTAGAACCACTAACGACGCTACCGCAGGTTCGACCCGGGAAGACAGCGCCGACAGGTCTTTCGCAGGAAAGTCCGACGACTCCTATTCGGCGTCGCTGATGTCTTCCAGGCGCTCGCTCACCCTCGCCAGCGCCTCATCGAAGACGTCCACCTTCTCGCCGCGCTTCTCGTTGGCCGGTTGGGCAGCGCCACGGCCACCTTCCGCCTCCACCCGCGCCGCACCCTGGCGCCGCAACAGGCTGAAGTTCTTCTCACGCGCTTGCCTGAGCCGGCTCAGCAATTCCTTCAGAGACTTCTCGTCCATGCGGGCCAGAGCCTCGGGATGGCTCTCGTCGATCAACGAGTTTTCCTGGGGGGTCAGATTCACGTGGTGGTTGCTCACCATTGATTCATAGCGCGGCCCGGCCGTGCCGAGGAAGGGATTCGCGACGTTCAGATATCGAACCGTCGCTCCGAGGCCAGGACGTGTTCACGTTTGCCATGAGATCAACACCGTGGATTTGCAGATCTTCGGCGCGCCGGAGCAGGCGTCGGACGCAACCGGCGCGATGATGCAGATGTGGTTGTTGATGCGAATGTGACAAACGTCGTGCCGGTGCCCCCAACGTCCGAGCCGGAAGCCGACGAGGTGCGCGGTAAACCCGAAGCAGTTGCCAGTTCGCCGTCTGAGCAGCAGCGCGTCTGGACGATGCCCAAGCCTCCGGTGACGCGCAAGCAGGCCGACGAGGTCGGACGGATCGCACTCAAAGCCGGCACGGCCATCATCGCGTTTATCGCCGGCGTTGCGCGATATGTCGCCCGCACCGTAAGGCAGCTGGCACTGGCGATCGATGCGGTGCCACCGGCCGTGCGCGTGCTGGCACTGACGGGCGTACTCACGCTCCTGGGTGTCGTCGGGGCGATCGCGCTGGAAGGCACCGTCGGCCTGGTGTGCATCGTCGTGGTGATCCCGCTGTGCTCGATCACCCTCGGTGCGCTTGGGCACCGTTGGTACAGCGGGCTCAATGAGCAGCCCGCGCCGCGCGCGGAAAGCACGGCCGTAGGGGCGCCGGCCGTGGCCACCTCGGCGCCGGACCTGCAGCGGTCGATCGAATACGTCGACAAGAAGCTCACCCTCGCCCTCAACGCGTTCGGCGCCGAGCGTCAACAACACGCGATGATTGCCCTCTTCCAGGCCAAGACCGCCGTCGAACTCACGCTCGGGACGGAGCAGGACACAGCGAGCCATGTCGACGCGCTCCTGTCCGTGGACGACCACGACTCGCGGCCCCGAATCCGGGTCGGCTCCGCGTCAAAATCGTTGCGCGAAAACAATTCCCTGGCCGCATCATGACCGAGCCCACCCTCTCCGGTCAGGTCGCCCTCATCGAGGACGACTACACGTTGGTCATCAATCGTGGAGCTGAGGCGGGTGTGACACCGGGCATGGTCTTTGCCGTGCAGTCCGAGTCGGATCAGGTGATCACCGACCCCGAATCCGGCCGGGAATTGGGCAGACTCACGCGCGAGAAGCTTCGGGTGCGAGTGTTCGACGTGCATCCGTTGTACTCCCGCGCCCACACGTTCGCCAGGACCGACGACTTCTACGGTCTGTTCCAGGCAACGGCGGAGGTGACGGTGGACATCGGTGACAGCTTGGAGTTGGTGTCCGGAGAAGCCGAGGTCCGTCGGGCAGCGTCCGGGTAGTTCGGGCACAGGTTCCGCTCGGTTGCGCACCCACACCCGCAACCGAAACGTGCGTCGGTGCGGGCGGAAAACGTGACTGAGTCTGACGAACCCAAACCGCCCCGGTACCCCAAGGGCGTCCGCTATTTCGCTAGGCGGAAATAAGGTTCAACCGTGCCGCTGAGCTTGACGACCATCGGATTTCCGCGGCGATCCTTGGCGGTAGGGACTTCCACACGCACCCAACCCTCGGCCACGTTGTATTCGTGCACATTGGTTTTCTCGACGCCATTGAAGCGAATACCCACGTCGCGGCGGAGCGCCTCTTCGCTATAGAAGGCGCTGCGCGGATCGATGGAGAGGTGATTCGGTGGGACGTCTGTGTTCTGATCCTGGGACATGATGGCTTTCGTTGGATGCTGCGTTGGGTTCTTGGATTTGATTCTCTAAGAACGTACGCGACCCTGTAGTAGCGGGTTCCGCGTAGGTCTTGGCGGGCCGCGCGCACATGTCGAAATCCCTACGGCCACGGCAGAAGAGTGGGATCGTTCAGACATGCGATCAACTGAGATCGTCAGGGCGTTTTGGGACGACGTCTGGAACGCCCACGAAGCCGATGCCGTCGGCCGGTTCGCCGCCGCCGACGTCGTCATCGAAGCTGGCGGTCAGAAAATCTCTGGACTGGACGAGGTCAAACATTGGGTGCAGCAATTCCTCGATCACGTCAACGACTTGCACGTCAACCCAGTCGAATCCTTTCAAAACGAGGATGGCACCCGCGTCACCTCCAGGTGGATACTGACGGGGACCAACAACGGCATTCTCGGCACCGAACCCAACGGTAAGCCGATCGCCATGACCGGCACAGCCGTCTGGTCTGTGGCCGACGGCAAGCTACAGCACGGTTGGGTCGAACAGGCCTCATTCGAGCTGTACCACTCGTTGCTCGCGTAGTAGCCCGCTGTGCAGACACGATTCGAGCGGCTGGCGATGGCAGCGAGCGCGCTCGCCCTATCCGCCGTCGTCGGCGCGCCGAGTGCCTCGGCCGAACCGATCGCGACCTGCACCAGCGACGTCGTTGACGGCGTCGAGGTCGATTACTGCGTCGGCAGCCCGAACGGGAACGCGGACACCGTCACCGGTGTGCCGGGCGTCAACGTGGACTTCGAATTCGGTTTGGGAATTGGCCTGGGCTGACTATCAACCGGAAGGTACTCGACGGATTGGCATCCATGCCGCCAACGGGTATGAAAAAGGCGGTTCTCGATTTCTCGAAAACCGCCTCTGAACTGCCACTTCATCTGTCGGGCTGACAGGATTTGAACCTGCGACCACTTGACCCCCAGTCAAGTGCGCTACCAAGCTGCGCCACAGCCCGCTTGCTTCCGGCTTACACCGGCAGCGAGTCGAAAGCTTACCGTAGAGACCCGGTTTCGCCCCAATCGCTCCCCCTGCGCGTCACCGTGCTGCCGTGTCCGGCTCGTCTGCCAGCTCTTCCTCGGCAGGCTCCTCGGCGTCGAGCTCCTCGGGCAGGTATTCGGGCGCCCGGGAGGTGCGCCAGGCGTAGAGCACGAGCCCGGCCCAGGCGACGGCGATCGTGACGTAGATGACCGTCGAAGCCGCACCATGAATACCGAAGTACTTCAGCAGCTTCTGGGCATTCGTCAGCACGATCACGCCGCCCACCGCGGTACCCAGCAGTGCCGGGCTGACCTTGGACACCAGCCAGGCCGCCAGCGGTGCGGCGATCACACCGCCCACCGCCAAGCCCGCCACGATCGGCAGGTTGTGCAGGAAGTCCTGCCGCAGCCCGACCAGGAAGCCCAGCGATGCCGACACCGCGACCAGGAACTCCGAGGCGCTGACCGAGCCGATCACAGTGCGGGGCGCGGTCTTGCCCTGCGACAGCAGCGTGCTGGTGGTCACCGGACCCCAGCCGCCACCACCGGATGCATCGATGAAGCCGCCGAACAAACCCAGCGGGGTGAGGAATTTCGCGGTGTGCGACGTGCGGCCCGCACGGAAAACCGGCGGCGAGCCCAACGAGAATCGCAACAGCACATACATACCTATGCCCAGCAGGATCGAGGCCATTAGGGGCGCGGCGTCCTCGGTCGACAGCGAGGAGAGCACTGTCGCCCCGACGAAGGCGCCGATCGCTCCGGGCACACCCAGCTTGAGCACGATGCTCCAGTCGATGTTCTTGAACCGCCAATGCGAAAGACCCGACGCCAGCGTGGTTCCGACCTCCGCCAGATGCACCGCAGCGCTGGCCTGTGCCGAAGCCACCCCGCTGAGCACCAGCAGGGTCGAGGCGGTCACACCGAAGGCCATCCCGAGCGCACCGTCGACCAACTGGGCCCCGAGGCCGACGAGCGTGAAGATCAGAAGCGAACGCATTGGTTCGGCTGCTTTCGATTGTGGTCACCGCCCCGGGTGACCCGACGGAAGGTTGGGCGCGTGTCTATCGACCCGCGCGACACCACTCGTCGAAAGCCATCAACCGGCGCGACGGCCAGAAGGGCTCGAGGGCAGCCAGAGCGGACGGTGCGGTGCGGTAGGCGAGTTCGGCCACCGGTCACCCCTTCCTGCTCGACAGTTGACGCGACTTTACCTGAGGCTTCGGACAGGCAAGGCCCGGCCCTACAGGCTCAGCAACCGGTACAGGCCGATCAGTCCCACCACCACGATCACGGCGCGCAACGCGTTCGGCGACAGCCGGCGTCCGTAGTGCGCGCCGAGGAAACCGCCGATCAGAGAACCGACCGCGATCAGGCCGGCCGCCGCCCAGCTGATCCGGTCAAACGCGACGATCGTGTACGCGAGCGCCGCGACGATGTTGACCAACAACGACAGCAGGTTCTTGGCGGCATTCATCCGCTGGATGGACTCGGGCAGCAACGCTCCCATCACCGCGATCAGCAGGATTCCCTGGGCTGCGGTGAAGTAGCCGCCGTAGACACCGACGGCGAACGTGCCGATCACCAGAACGGCCATCCGACGCGGGCTGACATGGTCGGCGGACTGCCCCGACCCCTCGGCCCGCTGCCGTACCCAGGCCTGAATCCGGGGGCCGACGACCACCAGGACCAGCGCCAGGATCAGCAGGACCGGCACCACCGTGACGAACACTTTTTCCGGCAGGTGCAGCAGCAGCCACGAGCCCAGCCCGGCACCGATCAGCGATCCGGGGATCTGCCAGCGCAACCGCTTCCACTGGCCCCGCAGCTCTCGGCGATAGCCCCAGGTGCCCGATACCCCGCCGGCGACCAGACCGACGGCATTGGACATCGTCGACGTGACCGGCGGAATCCCCAGCGCCACCAGCGTGGGAAAGGTGATCAGCGTGCCGGACCCGACGATGGCGTTGATCGCGCCCGCCCCGACACCGGCCAGCGCGATCAGGATCATGTGGGTGACGGACACTCAGGCCACCCTACCCACGCGGTTTGGGTGCGTTTACCGGCGCCCACCGCCGCTGAACGCACCCAAATCACGGGCTAGCGCCTCTTGGGTGCCCCGCGCTTCTCGCGGACCCGCACATTGATCCGCACCGGGCTGCCGTCGAAACCGAACTGCTCACGCAGGCGACGCTCCAGGAACCGGCGGTAGCCGGCCTCCAGGAACCCCGACGTGAACAGCACGAAGGTCGGCGGCCGGGTGGCCGCCTGGGTGGCGAACAGGATCTTGGGCTGCTTGCCGCCACGCACCGGCGGCGGCGTTGCCGCCACGATCTCTTTGAGGAAGTTGTTGAGCTGACCGGTCGAGATCCGCTTGTCCCAGGACGCCAGTGACGTCTCCAGGGCCGGCACCAGCTTCTGCACCGCCCGGCCGGTCATGGCCGAGATGTTGACCCGCGGCGCCCACTGCACCTGCGCCAGCTCACGGTCGATCTCTTTGTCCAGCAGGTACCGCCGGTCCTCGTCGACCAGGTCCCATTTGTTGAACGCGACGACCAGTGCACGCCCGGCCTCGATCACCATCGACAGCACCCGCAAGTCCTGCTCGGTCAGCGGCTGGGAGGCATCGATCAGCATAATCGCCACTTCGGCCGCGTCGATCGCGCCATGGGTGCGCACCGAGGCGTAGAACTCGTGTCCGCTGGCCTGCCCGACCTTACGACGCAGACCCGCGGTGTCGACGAAACGCCATGTCTTGCCGCCCAATTCGATCAGCGAGTCGACGGGGTCGACTGTCGTGCCTGCGACGTCGTGCACCACCGAACGCTCGTCGCCGGCCAGGCGGTTCAGCAGTGAGCTCTTGCCGACGTTCGGCTTGCCCACCAGTGCCACTCGGCGCGGACCACCGCTACCGCTGCCGCCCACTTCCGAGACCTCGGGCAGCTTCTCCATCACCGTGTCGAGCAGATCGGCCACGCCGCGACCGTGCATGGCGCTGATCGCGTGCGGCTCGCCGATGCCCAGTGACCACAGTGCCGCGGCGTCGGACTCACCGCGCTGCGTGTCAACCTTGTTGGCGGCCAAGAAAACCGGCTTGCCCGACTTACGGAGCATGCGGGCCGCCGCCTCGTCGGCCGATGTTGCACCGACGACTGCGTCGACGACCAGGATGATCGCGTCGGCAGTGCGCATCGCCACCAGCGCCTGATCGGCCACCAGCTGCTGCAGGCCCTTGGCGTCGGGCTCCCATCCCCCGGTGTCCTGCACCATGAACCGGCGGTTCAGCCAGGTCGCGTCATAGGACACCCGGTCACGGGTCACCCCGGGAATGTCCTGCACGACGGCTTCGCGCCGCCCCAGGATCCGGTTCACCAGAGTCGATTTCCCGACATTGGGCCGGCCGACGACGGCCACCACCGGAGGCGGCGCCGCGGCCTCCTCGAGAACCTCGGCAACCTCGTCGCTGAACTCCCAGTCGCTCTCGTCCGACCAGGTGCCGTCACCATCAGAATCGCTCATCGGCGCACCCCCGCGTGCTGGGTCACCAGGTCGAGAAGGTGTGCCACGACCTGTGTTTGGTCCATATCACTCGTGTCGACCACCAGTGCATCCTCGGCCGCCCGCAACGGGGAAACGGCACGCGTGGAATCCAGGTGGTCGCGGCGCTGCACATCGGCGAGCACCGTCGCGTAGTCGTCGGGCAGACCGCTCGCGATGTTCTGGGCGTTGCGGCGCCGGGCACGTTCCTCGGCCGAGGCGGTCAGGAAGATCTTGACGTCGGCCTTGGGCAGCACGACGGTGCCGATGTCGCGGCCCTCCACCACCACGCGTCCACCCGAGGACGCCAACTCGCGCTGCAGATCGACCAGCCGGGTACGTACCGCAGGAACCGCCGACACCGCCGACACCGCGCGGGTCACCTCGTCGCCGCGAATCTCGTCCGAGACGTCTTCGCCCGCCAGGTACGCGCGGTCCTCACCGGGATCCGAACCGACACCGATCACCGCTCCCGATGCCACCGCGTCGATCGCCGCGGCATCGTCCAGGTCGGCCCCGGCGCGCAGCACGGCCAGCGTCACGATGCGGTACATCGCACCGGTATCCAGGTAGCTCGCACCCAGTGCTTGTGCCAAACCTCTTGAAACCGAAGACTTTCCGGTCCCGGCTGGTCCATCGACCGCCACCACCAGAGATCCGCTCACATTCCCACCGCCTGATAAAGCTCGCCGATTTCCTTGCGGCTGAGCGCCCTGATACTGCCCGGCCGCTGGTCCCCCAGCGCCACCGAACCGATGTCGGTGCGGACCAGCTCCTGCACCGGGAAATCCACCGCGGCCAGCATGCGCCGCACGATGCGGTTGCGGCCCTCGTGCAGGGTGACCTTCACCAGCGTCTTCCCCGGAACCGTGTCCACCACCGCGAAATCATCCACGTGAGCAGGGCCGTCGTCCAACTCGACGCCGGCGCGCAGCTTCTTGCCGAGTCCGCGCGGCACCGTGCCGATCACGGTCGCCACGTAGGTCTTCGGGATCTCATACGACGGGTGCATCAGCCGGTGGGCGAGCTCCCCGTCGTTGGTCAGCAGCAGCAGTCCCTCGGTGTCGGCGTCGAGGCGGCCGACGTGGAACAGCTTCTTGTTACCCCGAACCCGGTGCTCCACCAGGTCTCCGACACATGGCCGGCCACGTTCGTCGGACATCGTGGACAGCATGCCGATCGGTTTGTTGATCGCCAGGTAGACCAGCGTGTCATCGATGACCACCCGTGAGCCGTCCACCCGGATCTCGGCCACCGCCGGGTCGACCCGCGTACCGAGCTCGGTCACCAATCTGCCGTCCACCTCGACGCGGCCGTCGGTGATCATCCGCTCGGCCACCCGCCGGGAAGCAATTCCGGCCTGGGACAACACTTTCTGTAGCCGTACGCCTTCTTCAGCCATGTCAGTCCTTGTCCACATCGAAGGCCATCGGCCGATCGCCGCCGGGCGAGCCACCGTTGAGTTTGGCGAAACGCGGCTCATCGCCGAGTGATTCGCTCAGATCGTCGATCACGTCGACATCGGGCAGCAGCGGCGCGATGTCGGGCAGATCGGTCAGCGAGGACAGGCCCAGCCGTTCCAGGAACAATTCGGTCGTGGCGAATGCCGCCGCGCCCGAATCCGGATCGGCGCCCGCCTCGGTGATCAGGCCGCGCGCCACCAACGTCCGCATCACCGCGTCCACGTTGACGCCGCGCACCGCGCTCACCCGCGCCCGGGTCACCGGCTGCCGGTAGGCCACCACGGCCAGGGTCTCCAGGGCCGCCCGGGTCAGCTTGGACCTGGCGCCATCGAGCAGTAGCCGCTCGACGTACGGGGCGTAGCGCGCCCGGGTGTACATCCGCCAGCCGCCCGCGGCCTCGCGCAGGTCGATGCCGCTGTCGCGGGCTGCGAAGTCCTCGGCCATCAGCCGCAGCTTCGCCATCACCCGATAGGCGGGCTGTTCGGTCACCGAGGCCAGCGCATCAACCGTCACCGGCGTGTCCACCACCAGCAACAATGCTTCGAGTACGGCACCCAGTTCACCGTCTTCAAGCTCGGGTACCGTCGCCACATCGATGCCCAGGTCATCTCCGACCGGGATCACATCACCCGGGGCATCATCGGACCGCTCTCCGGAATCGGAGATCTCGTCAGTCATTGTTCTCGCTATTCTTCCGCATCTGCGGTTGCCAGATGTTCGCTGGTCGGCCGATCTCCGGTCCACGAAACCTGGAGCACTCCAAGCGCTTCTGGTTGCTCGAATGCTACCGCCCTGGCCCGGAACAGTTCGAGCAGCGCCAGGAAGCGGCCGACGATCTGGAGTCCGTCGGTGCACTCTGCCACGAGTTCGGAGAAAGTTGCCCATTCGCCGATACCGCGCTGTTCAAGCAGGGCGATGATCCGGTGGGCCTGTTCGGGCACCGACACCTTGGGTGCATGGATGTGATCGATGCCAACCGTGGGCACCGGGCGTGGGGTGAAAGCGGCGGCCGCGATCTCGGCGAATTTGCCGGCGTCGACGCCGAGCATCACCTCGGGCAGCAGGTCCGAGAAGCGGTCCTCCAGCGACACTGCGCGCGGATAGCTGCGCAGCGCCGCGGCCTCGAGCTCAGCGAACATCAACGCGACGTGTTTGAACGCCCGGTACTGCAGCAGTCGTGCGAACAAGAGGTCGCGGACCTCGAGCAGGGCGAGATCTTCCTCGTCGTGTACCTCGCCCGACGGCAGCAGCCGGGCCGCCTTCAAATCCAGCAGCGTGGCCGCGATCACCAGGAACGTCGTGGTCTCGTCGAGTTCGAGCCGGGCGCCGATCTCCTTGGTGTAGGCGATGAAGTCGTCGGTGACCTGGTGCAATGCCACCTCGGTGACATCAAGGCGGTGCGCGAAGATCAGCTGCAACAGCAGGTCGAACGGCCCCTCGAAGTTGGTGAGCCGAACCTGGAAGCGATTCTGCTGATCACCGGTGGTCGGCTCCTCCCCGACCGCGGCATCCGCTTCGGCACCATCGGTGGTCGGGTTGTTCAGGACATCGTTCACGCGCCGAACCGGTCGATGACTTCACGCGCCAGCGAGCGGTAGGCGACGGCACCGCCCGATTTGGGCGCCCAGGTGGTGATCGGCTCGCCGGCCACGCTGGTCTCCGGGAAACGCACGGTCCGGGTGATCACGGTGTCGAACACCAGGTCGCCGAACCGCTCCACCACGCGGGCCATGACCTCGCGTGCGTTGACCGTGCGCGGGTCGTAGCGGGTCACCAGGATGCCGCTGATGGACAGCTTCGGGTTCAACCGGTCATGCACTTTGGCCACGGTGTCGGTCAGCAGCGCCAGCCCGCGCAGCGAGAAATATTCGCATTCGGTGGGGATGATCACACCGTCGGCGCAGGCCAGCCCGTTGACCGTGAGCAGCCCCAGCGAGGGCTGGCAGTCGATCAGCACGTAGTCGTAGCGGTCGAGCACCGGGTAGAGGGCCCGGGCCAGGGACTGCTCGCGGCCGACCTCGTTGACCAACTGGATCTCGGCGGCCGACAGGTCGATGTTGCTGGGCACCAGGTCCATGCCGCTGACCCGGGTCTTGATCACCACGTCATCGATGGACACCCGCGGTTCGATCAGCAGGTTGTGCACGGTGTGCTCGAGCTCGTAGTGCGGCACCCCGAGGCCCGCTGACAGCGCGCCCTGCGGATCCAGGTCCACCAGCAGCACCCTGCGGCCGTACTCGGCCAGGCTGGCGCCAAGGTTGATGGTCGAGGTGGTCTTGCCGACCCCGCCCTTCTGATTGCACATCGCGATGACCTTGGCCGGGCCATGCGTCGAGCGGGCCGGCGGTTCGGGGATGTCTCGCGGTGGCCGGCCGGTCAGGCCGAGTTCGGGTGAACTGTGTTCGAACAGCCCGTCATGTCCGCCGTCGTCGGTCACGTCGGCTCCTCGCGCAAGTGCTCGTCGGCCATACCCCTACCACCCCTGGTCAGGTATCCCGCAGTCTCGGCGCACATATCTCGGCAAGTTTAACGTCGGTATGCAGCCAGAACGGGCAGACCCGCGGGCAAACCGGCGCATATGGTGTGCGTCATGAGTCTCAAACAGCGCCTGCCGCTGTTGCGGTGGTCGTTCATCCGGATGGGAATCGGCGCCAGACACTTCGCCCGCACCGGGCAGTGGGGTGACGGGCGGGAGGCCGCGGCGGCCGACTACGTCGTGGCCAATGCCCGCGCGGGCGACCTCGACGACGTCATCTCGACCATCGACAAGTTCGCCTACGAGAAGTCGTTCCTGATCAACGTCGGCGACGAGAAGGGTGCGCTGCTCGACGCCGCAGTCGTCCGGGCCAACCCGCGGCTGGCCCTCGAGCTGGGCACCTACTGCGGTTACGGGGCGATGCGCATCGCCCGCGCCGCGCCCGCTGCCCGGGTGTTCTCGGTGGAGTTCTCCCCCACCAACGCCGACATCGCGCGACGCATCTGGACGCACGCCGGGGTGGCCGACCGGATCACCTGCGTGGTCGGGACCATCGGCGACGGCGGTCGCACGCTCGATGCCCTCGCGGCCAGTGGGTTCGACACCGGCGGTTTGGATTTCGTGTTCCTCGATCACGATAAGAACGCCTACCTGCCGGACCTGCAGAGCCTGCTGGACCGCGGTTGGCTGCACCGGGGCTCGATCGTGGTGGCCGACAACGTGAAGCTGCCGGGAGCCCCGAAGTACCTGGCCTACGTGAGCGCGCATCAGGGCTCACTCTGGGACACCACCCATCACAAGACGCATGCCGAGTACCAGACGCTGCTGCCCGATCTGGTGCTGGAGTCGGAGTACCTGGGCGACTAACGCGCCCGTGGATGGGCGCCCGCCCAGACCTCGCGCAGCGTGTGCACGGTGACCATGGTGTAGATCTGCGTGGTGGTCACCGAGGCGTGGCCCAGCAGTTCCTGCACGACGCGTACGTCGGCGCCGCCGTCGAGCAGGTGCGTCGCGAACGAGTGCCGCAATGTGTGCGGTGAGACGGCCGACGCGATCCCGGCCCGCGCGGCCGCATCCTGCAACACCTGCCAGGCACTCTGGCGGGAAAGCCGGCCGCCGCGGGCGTTGAGGAAGATTCCGGGGGTGCCCCGGCCCCGGCGGGCCAGGTCCGGACGCCCCCGCACCAGGTACGCGTCGAGCGCAGTGACAGCCGGGCGTCCGATGGGTACGAGCCGCTGCTTACCGCCCTTGCCGCGCAGCAGCACCGAACGCGCGTGCGTGTCGATGTCGTCGACGTCGAGCCCGACAGCCTCGGAGATGCGGGCGCCGGTGGAGTACAGCAGTTCCAGCAGTGCCCGGTTGCGCAGCGTCAGCGGGCCGTCGGCCTCGCTGTCCCCGCCGGCGGCCTCGAGCAACGCGAGCACCTCGTCGAGGGTGAGGCTCTTGGGCAGCCGACGACTGGGGGTGGGCGGTTTGACCCCGCGGGCCACGTCGAGTTGGGTGATGCCCTCGGCCGTGGCGAACCGGTGCAGTCCGCGGACTGCGACGACGGCCCTGGCCGCCGAAACCGCCGACAGCGCGGTCACTCCTGATTCCGGGTCGCCCCGACGCAGCGCGATCAGGAAGTCGCTGACATCGGACTCGGCCACCGCGGCCAGATCGTCGATTCCCCGCTGGGTCAGGTGTTCGGCGTAGCGGCGCAGGTCGCGCCGGTACGAACTCAAGGTGTTGGCCGCCACGCCCCGCTCGATCGTCAGGTGATCGAGGTAGCCCTGTACTTGGTCGTCGAGGGCCGATCGGAGGGGCGACGGTGTGGTCATAACAGACCTTTGCGCCGCCTGAACGCTGTCGGCCGGTCGGTCCACACCGCTTCGACCGGTCGTAACGCCTCCGCGTCGGGCAGCGCGTGCGCGGCCAGAATGCCTGCCACCGCAATGCCGTTCACGATGTCGCCGGAGAACACCCGCCGCACGGCCTCCCCCAGCGGCACCCGCTCGACCACCATGTCGGCTTCCTCGTGCTCAGCCTCTGGACGGCCGATGTCGGTCAACCCCGTGGCCAGGAAGATCCGGACGCTCTCGTCGGAGAACCCTGGCGTCGAATCGAGGTCCACCAGGACCCGCCAGTGCGCGGCAGCCAGGCCGACTTCTTCCTCGAGTTCCCGTGCGGCGGTCACCTCGGGAGGTTCCCCACCCAGGTCGAGGAGGCCGGCAGGCAGTTCCCAGAGCCGACGCCCCAGCGGGTGACGGTACTGGTACACCAGTACCACGTTGCCGTCCTCGTCGAGGGCCACCACGGCGACCGCGCCGTAGTGCTCGACAACCTCACGCCGGGCCGACCCGCCGCCGGGCATGCTGACCTCGTCCGCGCGCAGCGCGAAAATGTTTCCGACGTAGACGGTTTCGCTGGCCAGGGTCTCGAAGTCGTGTTCAGCCAAGAGAAGCGGCTTCGGCTTCGTCCTTAGGACTTTCGCCGGCTTCCACTTCCCGACCGTCCTCGTCGAACTGTTCGGGAAGCTCCATTCCGGGCAGCCGCTCCTCCGCCTTGTAGGCGAGTGATGCGCCGATGAACGCGGCGAACAGCGGATGCGGCCGCGTCGGCCGGCTCTTGAGCTCCGGGTGAGCCTGTGTTCCGACCAGGAACGGGTGGATCTTCGAGTCGTACTCCACGAACTCCACCAGGTGTCCGTCCGGCGAGGTGCCGCTGAACCGCAGCCCACTCTCGGCGATCCGGTCCCGGTAGGCGTTGTTGACCTCGAAGCGGTGCCGGTGCCGTTCGGATACCTCGGTGGCCTGGTAGGCCTGCGCCACAATCGATCCGGCCTCCAACACGGCGGGATAGGCACCCAACCGCATGGTGCCGCCAAGGTCGGCCTCGCCGGCAACGGCGTCCTCCTGGTCGGCCATCGTGGAGATCACCGGGTCAGGGGTCTTCGGATCGAACTCTGCGGAGTTCGCGCCGGCGATGCCGACCGACCGGGCCGCCTCGATCACGATGCACTGCAGACCCAGACACAGGCCGAGCACCGGCAGGCCGCGCTTGCGGGCGAAGGAGATCGCCCCGAGTTTGCCCTCGATACCGCGGATGCCGAACCCGCCGGGGATGAGCACCCCGTCGACATCGGACAGCGCGGCCGCCGCACCGGCGTCGGTCTCGCAGTCATCGGAGGCCACCCACCGGATCTCCACCTTGGCGCGGTGTTTGAAACCGCCGGCGCGCAGCGCCTCGGCCACCGACAGGTAGGCATCCGAGAGGTCGATGTACTTGCCCACCAAGGCAATCCGGACCGTCTCCTGCGGGTCGTGCACCCGGCGCAGCAGATCGTCCCACTCCGACCAGTCCACGTCGCGGAACGGCAGGTTGAGCCGGCGCACCACGTACGCGTCGAGCTCCTCGCGATGCAGCACCTTGGGAATGTCGTAGATCGACGGCGCGTCCGGGGTGGAGATCACGCCGTCGATGTCGACGTCGCACATGAGCGCGATCTTGTTCTTGAGTGGTTCGGGAACATCCCGGTCGCACCGCAGGATCAGGGCATCGGGACTGATGCCGATGCTGCGCAGCGCGGCCACCGAGTGTTGGGTCGGCTTGGTCTTGAGCTCACCGGACGGGGCGAGGTAGGGCACCAGCGACACATGCAGGAAGAAGCAGTTGTCCCGACCGACCTCGTGGCGCACCTGGCGGGCGGCCTCCAGGAACGGCAACGACTCGATATCGCCCACCGTGCCGCCGATTTCGGTGATCACCACATCGGGCCGGCGACCGGCCGCATCGGGCGCGGCCATGGCCAGGATCCGGCTCTTGATCTCATCGGTGATGTGCGGGATCACCTGCACGGTGTCGCCCAGGTACTCGCCGCGACGTTCCTTGGCGATGACCGACGAGTAGACCTGACCGGTGGTCACGTTGGCCGACTGGGACAGGTCCCGGTCCAAGAAGCGCTCGTAGTGTCCGACGTCCAGGTCGGTTTCGGCACCGTCCTCCGTGACGAACACCTCGCCGTGCTGGAACGGGTTCATGGTGCCCGGATCGACGTTCAGGTAGGGGTCGAGTTTCTGCATCGTCACCTGCAGCCCCCGCGCGGTGAGCAACTGACCGAGACTCGAGGCAGTCAACCCTTTACCGAGTGATGACGCCACACCTCCGGTGACGAAGAGGTGCTTGGTGGCGGTGTGCGGGTGCTTGCGTAAGGCGGGCAAAAGCATCCTCCGTGACGATTGGCAGGGAATCGAGAAACTGGCTTGTGGCCTGCCGACCCACGGAATCTCACCTTAACACCGACGCCGACAAGCTGTCGCTGACGCGCCGAGTCTCGTTATTGCGGGACGGTGACCGACGTCGCACCCTGCCCGGTTCCGTACCGGCCGGGCTTCGCCCCGCCCACGAGGTCGCTCAGCGCCAGGACGGCGGTGATCTGACCGGCACTGGAATCGGTGTCGTCCACCGTGCTGACCATGGCGCTCAACCCGGCATCTGACCTGGTCACCGCCACCGGACCGGTTCCAGAGGCCGACCCCGAACGTCCCGCGAGTACGGTCCCGGTGCCGTGCGGCACCAGCCCGGCGGCGAAGCGTGCCACGGTCGCGCCGCGATTCCCGCCGTCCTCGCCGAGCCCGCCTCCGGTCACGATCAGCGCCGTGTTGGCCGCGCCGATGTGCGGATCGTCATAGGTCAGGAACCCGGTGTCGCGCAGGGCAGCAAGCACGGTCTGACGCTGGATGTCGTCGACGGGCGCCGCGGCCGGGTTCTTGTCGATCAGCAGCGTGATCCCCAACAGGTCGCCGGCCTGGGAGCCCTGGTCCACCGCCGCGGTGCTCAACTGTTTGCCGGCCGGCACGATCGGCGAGTTGACCACCGAGAGCAGTTTGTCGGCCGAATTCGCTTCGACGAACTCGCTCGTGAGTGACACCTTGCCGGTCACGGTGCCGCCGGCGTCGCGGACGAACCGCGACACCGCGTCGACATCACCGTCGGCAGCGTCCGGCGTGCGGAACACCACCACCGACTTGTCCTTCAATGCGTCGTGCACCATCCGCGGCGCCATCTGTGCATCGAATTCACCTGCGGCATTGAGCTTTTCGTTCAGCGCATTCTTGCCGTCATTCAGCGCCTCGATCTGATGCTGGAGGTCCTTCTTGTCGTCACGAAGTCCCGACAGCACCGTGTTCGACAGCAGTCCCGAACCCAGGGCCACCCCGATGGCCAGTGCCAAGAACACTGCCGCCAACGAAATCGCGTGCGCGCGTAGCGTGATCACAGCTCACCGCCCCACTCAGCTGACCAGGCCCTGCACCCAGAGCGTGAAGCGGTTCCAGTACTCGACGACCCAGTCGAGCAGGGCGCCGTCGGCCCGCGACACCCACAGCGCGACCACCACGGCCACCAGCATGGCCAGCACCAGCAGCGCGATCGCCCCGCCGGACACCCGGCTGCGGTACAGGGTCGCGACCGCCTTGGCGTCGACGAGCTTCTCTCCGACCTTCAACCGGGTCAAGAACGTCGACGGGTTGCTGCGCTGGCGCGAGCGGTCGAAGAACTCCTCGATCGAGGCGGTGTGACCGGCCGTGACGATCAGCGACGCACCGTGGTGATCGCACAGCAGTAACGCGAGGTCAGCCGCCGATCCGGCGGCGGGGAAGGTCATCGCACCCACCCCGAGGTCCTGGATGCGTTCCAGCCCGGCGGCGTGGCCGTCGGCGTCGGCGGGGAGCACCACCTGGGCACCGCACCGCAGCACCTCGACGCTCATCTTGTCCGGGTCGCCGACGATCAGCGCGGGACGGTATCCGGCCTTGCGCAGGACATCCGCGCCGGCCCCGACGCCGACCAGCACCGGCTGGTACTCCTTGATGAAGGGCTTGAGTGCCTTGAGGTCCTCGGCCGCGTCGGGTTCCTCGGCGACGATCACCACGTGGCGACGGTGCAGGTCCACGTCGACGTTCGGGATTCCGATGCCGTCGATCAGCAGCGGGCTCTCGCTGCGGATGAACTCGATCGTGTTGCCCGCGAACGCCTCCAGGTGCGCCACCAGACCACTCTTGGCGTCGTGCATCAACTCGTGGATCTCTTGATCGTTGCGCTCGGTACCCACCGCGATGCGTCGGTCACCGGAATAGACGCCGCCGTTGTTCAGGCGGATCCGCGCTCCGTCTTTGATCTTCCTGAAGACATCCGGCCCGGCCTCGTCGATCAGCACCACGCCGTTGGCGACGAGCACCTCCGGACCCAGGTTCGGATAACGCCCCGAGATGGACGGTGAGGCGTTGACGACACCGGCGATCTGAGCCTCGACAAGCGCATCGGCCGTGATCCGGTCCAGATCCTGGGCGTCGAGGACGACGATGTCGCCGGGGCCGACGCGGCGCAGCAGCCGATCGATGTCGCGGTCCACTCGCGCCGTGCCGGTCACTCCCGGACGCGTACTGGCATTGCGGGTGAGCAGCGTGGACATCTTCATGCGCCGATTCTGTCGGGCATCGCCGGTCAGGAGGCGGAGGCGCGCCGTAACACCAGCCTCACAAGTTGGCTTTTGTCACATCAGTAACAACCAATCGGTCTCAATCCCGCTTCGCCGCGTAGTGCCGCGCCGCCTTGGCGCGGTTGCCACAGGTGGCCATCGAGTGCCAGCGTCGTGCCCCGTTCTTGGAGGTGTCGTGGAACCACAGAATGCAGTGCGGGTGTGCACACTGCTTGATGCGGTCGGGCGCCTCGCCCAGCAACCGCAGCAGGTCCCCCGCGGCCAGCCAGCCGGCCAGCCACTCCGGTTGCTGCACCTCGGCGGCCTCGGCGGGGCCCGACGCCGTGAGCATGCGCCGGATTCGGCCTCGTTCCAGCACCTCATTCACCTCGTCGACGGAACCCGTCTGCAGGGCCCGCAGGATCGCCTCGCGAGCCGCGACCAGCGCGACCCGGGCCTTCTCGTCAGCCTCGCAGCGATCATCCAGCCCATTGGTCAGCAACCAGCACCGCAGGCCCTCGACGTCCGCGAGAAGGTCCTGCGGACCATCCGCCGTCATCCACCGGGTGTTCAGCAGATCCAGCGCAAGAGGTTCGCCCACATGCGGGCGCGGATCACGCATACCTGAGGGTAACCACGCGCCACCGACACCAAGGGCCACCCGCCGAACTAACCATTGAAATTCGATTAGGAGGTTGACGCCGGCGCTGCAGGAGTTCTAACCTGCATAAGCAATCACAACGGTTAGCCATTCAGGAGGACTGCATGACCGGGACCACCACCCCCCAGCTCGCCACCGGACACGTCGGCATCAACGTCACCGATCTGGACCGCTCCGTCGCCTTCTACCGAACCGCCCTCGGCTTCGAACCGCTGGCCGTCCACAGCGAGGGCGAGCACCGGTACGCCTTCCTGGGAGCCGGCGGGACACTGCGGCTGACCCTCTGGCAGCAGAGCAACGGTCGGTTCTCCACGGAAACACCAGGCCTGCACCACCTTTCGTTCGAAGCGGCCAGCATCGACGAGGTGCGGACCGTCGAGGCGGCGCTGAAAGCACTCGGCACCGAGTTCGCGCACGACGGCGTCGTCGCGCACGGGGAGGGCACCGCATCCGGCGGCATCTTCTTCACCGACCCCGACGGAACCCGGCTCGAGGTGTACGCGCCGAATGGGGCGCAGAGCGCTCCCGCACCCAACGGAGCGGCCCCCACCTGCGGATTCTTCTGAGACGAGCGGTGACCATGTATCACTCGGGTGAGTTGGCGGTACAGCGACAGATGGGTCAGGAGACCGTCGCCGCACGCGTCGGCCGGATGATCCGCACCGAAGTTCCGGCGGCCGCCGCCGCATTCCTCGCCGAACAGCCGATGATCGTGGTCGCCGCGGCCGACGACGAAGGCCGGGTGTGGACCAGCTTGATCGCCGGCCCACCCGGCTTCGTCCACGCCGACGATCCGCGCACGATCCTCCTCGAAGCGCTGCCCGCGCCGGGCGATCCCCTCCACGACGTATTGCGCAGCAGTCAGCAGATCGGGATGATCGCCATCGAGCCGCAGACCCGGCGCCGGATGCGGGTCAACGGCACCGCCGAACCGGCGGGGACGGGCCTGCGGATCAACACCGATCAGGTGTATTCGAACTGCCCGAAGTACATCTCGCGCAGGGACATCGCCGAGGTGCGGTCCTCGACGGAGTTGCCCGACGTGCACCGTGGCGAGTCACTCACCGACCGACAGCAAGAGCTCATCGCCACCGCCGACGCCTTCTTCATCGGGTCGGCGGATACGGCGGGTAATGCCGACGCGTCCCACCGCGGCGGCAATCCCGGCTTTCTGCAGGTGCTCTCACCCCGGCGCCTGCGCTGGCCGGACTACCGCGGGAATTCGATGTTCATGACGCTGGGCAACATCAGCGCCAATCCGAGATGCGGACTATTGGTGGTCGACTGGTCCTCTGGATCAACCGTCCAGCTCACCGGTACCGCTGAAATCAGCTGGGAGGGAGTCGATTCCACGACCGGTGCGCAGTGCGCCATCGACTTCACGGTCTCCGAGGTGGTCGAGCTCACCCACGTCAGCCCGTTGCGGTGGAGCACCGGCGAGCTGTCCCCGGCCAACCCGGGCTAGCCCGCGCTACGTTCCTGCTGGGCCGCTTCGAGCAGCTCCCTGGCGTGTGCCCGGCCGCTGTCGGACTCCCCCAATCCGGCCAGCATCCGGGCCAATTCGGCGACCCGGTCCTCGTCGTCGATGCGCCGCACACCGCTCGACTTGGCGCGGCCGTTACCGCTGTCGACCAGCAGGTGGGCATCGGCGAAAGCCGCGACCTGAGGCAGATGGGTCACCACGATGACCTGGTGGGTCCGCGCCAGCCGGGCCAGCCGTCGGCCGATCTGCACCGCGGCCCGGCCGCCGACCCCGGCGTCGACCTCGTCGAACACCATCGTGGTGCCCGCCGTCGACGCCGACAGCACCACCTCGAGAGCGAGCATGACCCGGGACAGTTCACCACCGGAGGCGCTCTTGGCCAGCGGCAGCACGTCCGCGCCGCTGTGTGCGGTGAACCCGAACTCGACCGCGTCCACGCCGTCATGACCGGCGTGCAACAGCTCGCCGTCGGGCATTGTCACCGGCGCGGAATCGTCGGCCCGGGCCGGCATCGGACCCACACCGATGGTGAACACCGCGTTGGCCATGGCCAGGCCGGCAAGTTCCGCGGTCACCGCCTTGGCCAGTCCCTTGGCCGCCTTGGACCGGGCCTTGGTGAGTTCGCCTGCCGCCGCAACCAGTTGACCCTCGAGCTCGGTGACCTTGCTGTCCAGCGCAGCCAGGCTCTCCTCGGACACATCGAGCTGCGCCAACCGATCCGCGGCGTCGCGTGACCACTCCAACACCCCGTCGACGTCGGCGGCGTACTTGCGGGTGAGCGTGCGCAGCTCGGCCTGGCGCGCCAGCTTCGTCTCCAAAGTGCTGGCATCGCTGGGCAATTCGGAGAGATAGTCCCCGAGCTCGCCAGATACGTCACCGATCACCGCCATCGCCTCGGCCAGCCTGACCGCGAGTGCCTGCAGCGCCGAGTCGTCGGTGGATTCCAGCGAGGCTTGCGCCCGGCCCACACCGTCGGCCGCGGAGGTGGACTCCGTGGGCTCGTCGAGCTCGCCGGACAATGAGAAGCGGGCGGTCTGCGCCGCTTCGCGCAGCGCGTCGAGTTCCGAAAGGCGACGGATGTCAGCGATGATCGCCTCGTCCTCACCGGGTTGCGGTGCGACCGCGTCGATCTCCTGGATACCGAAGCTGAGCCGGTCGGCCTCCTGGGCCAGTTCCCGCGCCCGCCGCCGACGGTCGGTCAGGTCACGACGCGCCGCCAGCCACTCGTCGCGGATGCGCCGGTAGCGGGTCAGCGGCTTGTCCACCTCGGCGAACCGGTCCAGTGCCGCCCGCTGCTCGTCGGGCCGCATCAACCGCAACTGGTCGTTCTGGCCGTGCAACGTCAGCACCTGGGCGGTGAAACTGCTCAAGGATTTGGCCGGCACGCTGCGGCCGCCCAGATATGCCCGAGACGGTCCGGCCCGGCTCACCGAGCGAGCCGCGATCACGCTGCCGTCATCATCACGCTCAGCACCGGAGGATTCCAGGATCTCCTCGACCCGCCCGGACACGTCCTCACCGAGTTCGATTGTGCTGAACCGGCCTTCCACCACCGCCCGGTCAGAGCCCGAACGAACCCTGGTCGCGTCCGCCCGCGCCCCGCCGAGAAGGTGCAGGCTGGTCACCACCATCGTCTTTCCGGTGCCGGTTTCACCCGTCAGCACGGTCAACCCACGGTCGAACTCCGCGGTGGCAGCGCTGATCGCGCCCAATGACTCGATACGAATCTCCGACAGCACAGGTATCTACTGCCCCCGCCATCCGGTGACCGGCAGCCGGAACTTGCGCACCAACCGATCGGTGAACGGTGCCGAGTCCAGCCGCACCCACTTCAGCGGCGTACCGCAGCGGGTCACTTCCAGCCGGCCGCCGGCCGGCACCACCATCTCGCGCCGACCGTCACAGAACACCAGGGCGTCGTTGCCGCTCGCCTCGATCTCGATCGCGATACTGGCCAGCGGGCTGGTGACCATCGGACGGGCAAACAGTGCGTGAGCATTGTTGGGCACCACCAGAATCGCCTCCAGGTCCGGCCACAGCACCGGGCCGCCTGCCGAGAACGCATAGGCGGTGGATCCCGTGGGGGTCGACACCAGCACCCCGTCGCAGCCGAACGACGACACCGGCCGTCCGTCCACCTCCAAGACCACGCCGAGCACTCCGAGCCGAGGGCCCTTCTCCAGGCTCGCCTCATTGAGCGCCCAGCCGCGATTGACCACATCGGTACCCACCCGCACCGAGATGTCGAGGGTCATCCTCTCCTCGATGCGGTAATCACGCCCGATGACGCGGTCGAGCACGTGGTCGATGGCCTCGGCCTCAGCCTCGGCCAGGAATCCGATCCGGCCCAGATTGACTCCGAGCACCGGGATCTCGACATTGCGCGCGAGCTCAGCGGCCCGCAGAAAGGTGCCGTCCCCGCCGAGCACCAGAACCAGCTCGCAACCTTCGGCGGCGCGCTCCTCGGCATCGACCACCTCGATGTCGACACCGAGGGCGCGCATGTCGTCGGGCGCCAGATGCAGCGGGCCGCGGTCGACGGCCTCCGCCGAGAGCACCTTCAGACCAATGCCGTTGTCGCCGAGCACCTTTTCCACCCGGCGGGCAACTTCAGTCGCCTCGTCCCGGCCGGTGTGCACCACCAACAGGATCGTGCGTTCAGACGTCATTGCGGCCCCTCCTCGACCGCCCGCCGTACTGCCTGTTCGAGCGCCTCGCCATCCAGCGAACGATCACTCTGTGCACGCAGGTGCAGGAAGTACTCGACATTGCCCGATGGCCCCGGGAGCGGGCTAGCCGTCACATCGACAGCATGCCACTGCAATGCGGCCGCCTTGCGCGCGACCGTGCACACGGCATCGATGCGCAGCTCGGGATCGGACACCACACCGCCGGCGCCCACCCGGTCCTTGCCGACCTCGAACTGGGGTTTCACCATCGGAACGATATCGGCGTCGGCGACCGCGCAGGCCGTCAGCGCGGGAAGGACGGTGGCCAGCGAGATGAAGGACAAGTCGGCCACGATCAGCTGCACCGGACCCCCGATCGCCTCGGCAGTCAATTCCCGCACATTCGTGCGCTCCAGCACGTGCACCCGTTCATCGGACCGCAGCGGCCAGGCCAGTTGTCCATAGCCCACGTCGGCGGCCACCACCTCCGCGGCTCCGCGGTCGAGCAGCACCTCGGTGAAGCCCCCGGTGGAGGCCCCGGCATCAAGACAGCGCCGACCCTCAACAGTGACATCGAATGCGTCGAGCGCACCGATCAGCTTGTGCGCGCCACGTGAGACCCAGGTGCGTTCCGCCGTGGCGATCACGGTGATGTTGGTGTCCGGGGCGACCGCGGTGGCCGGTTTGGCCGCCGGCATACCGTCGATCCGTACACGGCCGGCCTCGATCATCTCGGCTGCCTGCTGGCGTGACCGGGCCAGACCCCGCCGCACCAGCTCGGCATCAACGCGAGCGCGCCGCGCCACCGACGCTCACCTTCCGGTCGCCTGCGGTCCGCCTGGTTGCCCCCTGTCGACGGATTCAAGGGCAGCCACCAGCAGATCGTGGGCCTGCTCGAGTCGCGCGGCCACCACGTCGATGTCCATGCCTTCGAGTGCAGAGGGGTCAGTCGCGGGATCCGGCACATCGGCCAGCACCGCAGCGACCTGGGCACGCAGTTCGTCGGGATCGGTACTCATAGCGACACTCACGCTAGTCGATGGGTGCCGACAGCAAGGACCAACGTTGCAGCGCTCGATGCGCTGTGTCGTCGCCGGCCGACACCGTGAAGGCGTGGTCCAGGTCCGCACCCCAGACCGCATGCGCCGTGGCCCGTACCACCGACAGGTCGTCGCGTGGATTCTGCCCGGTCGCATGCACGGTCACCGCGTTCCGGTCCACGTCGATCCGCCAGGCCGGCTGCGCCCCGATGCGCAGCGCGTCAGCGTCGTCGTGCAGCCCCCGCAGATCCGGGGCCAGGTAACCGGGGCGCTCGGCCGGAACCGCCCGCACCGCCTCGCCGGCCGTGCTGACGCCGGTGAGCACCATGAGACTCGGCAATCCCGCCGCAACGGCGCCGGCGATATCGGTGTCGAGCCGATCCCCCACCACCAGCGGAGTCGCGAACGTCCCACGGCTCAGGGCGTCGTTCATCAGAGTCGGTTGGGGCTTTCCGGCCACCAGTGGGTCCCGGCCGGTCGCCACCCGCAATGCCGCCACCATCGAGCCATTGCCCGGCAGCAGCCCACGCTCGGACGGCAGCGTCAGGTCCACGTTGGCCGCCACCCACAACGCGCCGGCGCGAATGGCGAGTGCCGCCTCGGCCAGATCCGGCCATGCGGTGGTCGGCGAATGCCCCTGCACCACCGCGACCGGACCCTCGTCGAACGTTCGAACCGGCCGCAACCCGACCTTGGTCACCTCGCCGGCAAGCGCATCCGTCCCGACGACGAGGACCGCTGAGTCCGCCGGCAAATGGGCGGCCAGCAGGTGCGCGGCGCTCTGCGCACTGGTCACCACATCGTCGGATTCGGCGGCGAAGCCGAGTTCACGCAGATGCTCGGCGACCTGCTCAGGTGCTCGCGACGCATTGTTGGTGACGTACAGCACCCGTGCGTCCACGCCGGCCAAGCTCTCCAGTGCACCCGCAGTGGGCTCATGCCCGCGAAACACCGTGCCATCGAGGTCGAGCAGCAGGCAATCATGTTGCCGTGCAAGCGTGGTCACGTCAGGACAGCTCCGTGATCCGGTCTTCCGCGTCGGTGACCCCGTCGATATCAGCCTGCTCGGCGTGGACGAACCATTGCAGAGCCTCGTCGCCACGCCCGAGCGCCAGCAGAGTGTCGGCGTATACGTAGAACAGCCGGGCGGCGGTCGGTCCCACCTTGGTCGGGTCCAGCGGCGGGGAGGACAGAATCGCCAACGCCTGCTCGAATTGCCCGAGGTCTGAACGTGCACCAGCCGTGACGATGCGAAGCTCGTCGGCATCGTCGCCGGTGAGCGCGACGGCCTCGTCGCTGCGAGCCAGTTCCAGTGCCCGCTCGGGCCGACCGACACCTCGTTCGCAATCGGCGATCATCGCCAGCAGGGCCGACTTGCTGCCCATCCGCCGCGCCGCACGCAACTCGGCGAGCGCCTGGGCCCAATCGCCGCTGTGATACGCCGCGATACCCACCGCCTCACGCACCACCGCGATCCGTCCGGCCCGGTTACGGGCGGCACGAGCGTGGGCCAGCGCCGTCTCGGGATCCTCATCCAACAGCTTGCCGGCCATCACGAGATGACGGGCGACGAAATCCGCAGTCGTCTTGTCCAGCGTGATCAGTTCCCGACGTACATCGGGCGCCAGTTCTTTCGCCTCGACGTCGGCCGGCAATTTCGGGCCGTCGTTCCTGGGGTCGCCATCCTCGGTGGGCTGCGCCGACCGCGCCCGGCCCGGCCCGGAGGTCCGGGGTGCGCCGGCACGTTGATCCCGCCCGCGCTGATCGTAGTGCCGGCGAGGGCCTGAACTATTGCTCGATGCGCGGTCGTTCGATGCACGCCGCGGGCGCCGCTCTGCGTCGCCCTGTCTGTCTCCGACCACGTGTGCCTTTCTACCCGCCCTTCCCGCAAAGGATACTGGCAGCAGCCACGGCCGACATAATTATGTGAGCGCCGACGCAGCGAGAATCGCTCGAATATCTATTCAATTCGATATGGAAATTTGCAGAATAAAAGCGAATCGCCCCCCACGTAAACGTGGGGGGCGATTCTTAATTTGTGTTCGGCGGTGTCCTACTTTTCCACCCGACAGGGTAGTATCATCGGCGCTGGCAGGCTTAGCTTCCGGGTTCGGGATGGGACCGG